>NVWN01000009.1 GCA_002733685.1 Arcobacter sp.
GATTTTGGTTGCCACATGGAATTTTGATCTAACTTGGCCAAATCCTTAAGAATCTCGAGACGCCAAACACTGAAGAGCATGCTCGTCCAGATTTCTTCAGAATTTTATGGCAAAAATTAGAGCTATCGCAACGTCCCAAAAAGAAATTCCCCTTAAATAGATATAAGACAAATCGTAGCTTTCACAATTTGGAATTAATGTATGAATATTAACCATCAAGAAGCCAAAATTATTTTTTGTGGACTACCATCCTCAGGTAAAACTTCTTTTTTGGGCGCATTAAGTTATTTAGCAGAAAACGATGAAGTAGACAAAGACTTAGAATTAGTAGTTTTACCAAAAGAAAGACTTTTTTTTAATGAGCTTGCAGACAAGTGGGTTAGCTGTGAACCCATGCTACGAACAAAAATATCTAGCACTGATAAAATTGAAATGACTCTAAAAAAATGCGACCAACGTTTTTTCATAGAAATGCCGGATCTATCTGGAGAAACGTGGAGTGAGCTTTGGACTGAGCATCAAATGGACAATCAACTTATTTCATTTCTCAATGAAACTAGTTGTGTCATTTTCTTTATACATGTAGATGAATTAGTCGTGCCAATGTCCATTTGCGATGAAGCTTCTATAATTAAAGGAGAGTCAGCTGATAAAGATAACGATCACAATACGAAGTGGAAGCCTTCTGAACATACTCCGACACAATCTATTGTTATTGATCTCTTGAGGAAGCTGTCTACACAACTAGCAGATACAAATAAAAAATTAGCGATAGTTCTTTCTGCATGGGACATGCTCCCTGATGGCACCGCCCCTATAAGCTTCCTTGAAAAAGAGTTACCATTACTATCCCAATATTTGAATTGTAAATTTGATTATGATCAGATTGAAGTTTTCGGTGTTAGTGCTCAAGGTGGTAGCTTAAATACACAGGAAAACCAAGAAATTTTACTTTCTGAAGATGAGCCGAGTAAAAGGATAAAAGTTACCCAAGACGGAGTAGAATATTCAGCAGATCTCACTAAAATTTTATCGTGGTTAGTTAATGAATAGCAGTAATTTAATACATCAGACCTTGCATGGATACTCTAATGGGCACAAACTATTAGCATCTAGTATTGAGCTTGACCATAATATAAAAAACATTCTTCTCCGAGAATCTGATTCTCCAGGCCAAGAATTTCACCAAGACAACAATATATGCTATTCAGGGTATCCTTTAATAGATTTTGGCTATTATGTTTTATCTAAAACATGGGTAGCTAAAGAAATTGAACGACCAGGCTGTGTATGGAGTCATAGCCTTTTGATACCATTTACTATTTTAGCTCATAAAAATCTATTAACATATTTTAATCCATATGAGCATTTTATCGATAAGGATATCGTTTCTGATTTAAGTATCAATTTAGAACCTATTCCCTTTAAAATTACTAATGCTAATAACATCAATAACACCAAAGACCTGTCATTAGCTTTTAGTCATATTTTCTCAGCAAGAGAGCAAGCTATAATGTCTAGTAATAGGATATCTGTATTTGATATTCTAGTTATGTGGGAGAAGTTGTGGCCGAAGCTTAGGAGAAGTTTTAGCTTCAAAACATGGTCTCCAAAAAACTCGACGAGTAGACCTTATTATCAAAAATATGATCTATTACTTAATGACGATGTTTTAGAAAATATTCAAATAAATAATTGGGCTAAATATATCTTCCCAGAACATGACGATGTGAATAATTTCATGTGGAAGCATGGCGCGTCACTAGATCAAAACAAAGCCAATGTTTATTATTTATTAACTTGCTGGTCCATGCTAAAAGGAAAACAGTTTGATGAGCTAAGCATATTCATTTTGAAATGGAAAAAAGCCCCTATAAGCTTAATCAAAGAAATATCAAAAGTACTTACCCCAAGTGACATTACAAAGTCTGTAGCATATTTCATTTCAACTTATATTTTGATAATAAAAAGTGAAGATATATCGAATGAAACATTAAATGAAATTGGCTCGTTATTATTTAGTATAGACCCAAGATTTTTGATTAAGATCCTTGATTCCAATACAGAACATTCTAAAAATATATCTATTAACAAAATTAAAGACCTACCAATTGAAATTGTAAGTAAATTATATAATGAAGGTAAATATTTAGACATTGATATTTGTGAACCTAAAATCATCTCTAATGCATATTTCTGGGAACACAATGATAACAATTCTATTTTTGAAGTTATAATAAAAAACAAAAACTTAAAGAGCTTAATACCTATAAATAGTATTTCACCAAGTAAATATTTTATTGATAATACATCGAAACCTGAGCTACTTGAAGTTTTGTGTGATTCTTTCGATAATTTAAATCAACATTGGAAAAGCTATCTTGTTGAAAATCAAGCTCTCCTATCTTTTAAATTATTACATCAGAATGAAAACAATACGAAACTAGGTTATTTTATCATTTCAAAATTTAATTAATAAAGTGATGATAAAAAGGTCTTTATTATTAATCATCATATCATTAATTGCTATTCAAGATACTGATTCAAGACTATTTATATATGGAATTTATTTGATCCCAATATTATACTTTTTTTATAAACTTACAAAGTTTAGGTTAAATAGTTATTTTTATTTATTTATGACAACTAGCATTATTATAACTTTTGTTATAGGTTTATTAGATTTTACAGTGACAGATGCCTCTTTATCTGCAAGATATAGTAATGCTCATAGATATTTTGATGATTTTAGTTTAAAAAATGTATTTTTACCTTTTATTAACACTCATCGATTAGAAGCTGAAGGATCGCTGCATAATGAGTTGTTGGAAATATTTAGTTTTTTTGGTTTTGTTATAATTTATTATTATTATCTTCTTCGGAATATGTTTTGTAATGTAAAAAATGAATATAAACTAATATCTTATTTATTGATGTTTATCATTCTAACTGGAGCATTAATTCAAATCAATATTTCTAATCCCTATGTAGGTATAATGTTAGGGTGTACTTTAGCCATAATTACTCACTCAAAAAAAGAATAAAATGAAATATATTACACAAAACAAAATATTTCAAGATAGTTTAATAGTTTTAATTATTTTCGTTTGTTTAAAACTAATGGATTTTAATCAGACTATGACGTCATTTTGGATTGGTCCCTATTTAAGTGCTGCTGTTAATTTTAATTGGTCTGACTTTGCACTATATGTAAATTGGGATGAGATAAAACAGTTTGCTAATCTTTCTGCTAGCAGATTATTTGAATATAATTTTACTAAAAGGAATGATTTACTTTTATATGATTACTTATCTAAGGGATTAGTCTTTATTGTGATTTTTTCAAAAAAGGTATTTTTTTGGCAAGGTGATTTAGAATCACTACAGTCTTTACAATATATAGTACATATATGTATATCTTTATTTATTTTATCTTTGTTAGAAAAAAAATATCAACAAGTATTATTTTTTATATTTTATGCTATCAATCCTATTATCTTGTATTTTGTAAACTATCCATTTTATTATTTTTGGCAAGTAATTCCATCTGTAATATTTATATATTGGTATTTTAATCAAGATAGAACCAAAAATCTTATTTTTATAATAACTTTTATCTTTGTATTTGTATATATAATTAGACCGACTGTTTTATTTTTGATTATTTTATTTTATATTTTATATGCTTTTAAAGATAGTTATAAAAAAAGTGCCATTGGTTTAGGCTTATTTTTGGTATTGATTAATATATCACCAAGTCTTAGTATAGGACCTTGGCATACTATGTATGTAGGTATTGGTGCATATGAAAATAAGTATAATATTACGCTTAGTGATACAGAAGGGTATAAGTATTATAAAGAGCAAACTGGTAAAACAGTTAATAGTGACAATATAATGAATACTAAAATAAAAACTGATTATTATAAAGTATTGAAAAAAAAATATTTTGAGATATTAGATGAAAGTCCGATGATGATAATCAAACATTTGGTTTTAAATGTAGCTCAGTCCTATAGTATAGGATATAAAGTTGGAAACCTTAAAATGATATATTTTAGTGCTTTTATTGGAGTGATTATGATGTTACTACTTTTATATACAAAACAATATATATTATTCTTAGCTATAGGATTTGCGGGAGGTGGATTTACCCCTTATTATCCACCAATAGCTGCATATATGTATGGAAGTTATATTTTAATAGTTATTGGATTTATAGGTATAGTAGATTATTTTATATTAAAAAGATATAATTAAAATTAAAACTTTTAGGAGAAATATTTAATGAAAGTATTATTATTAGCAGGTGGTTTGGGAACAAGATTAAGTGAAGAAACAGATATGAGACCAAAACCTATGGTAGAAATAGGTGGTAAGCCAATCCTTTGGCATATCATGAAAATGTATAGTAAATATGGTTTTAATGAATTTGTTGTTTTACTTGGCTATAAAGGGTATTTTATAAAAGAGTACTTTGCTAATTATTTTCTACACCAAAGTGATTTTACTATAAATATGAAAGATGGTAGTATGGAAGTATTAAATAACTCTAGTGAACCTTGGAAAGTAACCTTACTCGATACTGGTCTTAACAGTATGACTGGTGGTCGTGTGAAAAGAGCTCAAGAATTTATTGGTGATGAGTCCTTTATGCTAACTTATGGTGATGGAGTATCTGATATTAATATTGAAGAATTAGTAAAATTTCACAAAATACATGGAAAAGCAGTGACTATGACTTCTTCACAACCAGAAGGTAGATTTGGTGCTTTAAATATTACAGAAAATAATCAAGTTACTAATTTTCTTGAAAAACCAAAAGGTGATGGTGGCTGGATTAATGCAGGTTTCTTTGTATGTGAACCTAAAGTTTTTGATTATATTACAGATGGTGATGAAACAATATTTGAACAAGACCCTCTTATGAATCTAGCAAAAGATGGTGAAATATTTACTTATAAACATGAAGGATTTTGGAAACCAATGGATTCTTTAAAAGATAAAAATGATTTAAATAAACTTTGGGATAAAAATAAAGCACCTTGGAAATCTTGGTAATGCACAACTTATTTTCTGGAGTCTATAAAGATAAAACAGTGCTTGTTACTGGCCACACTGGATTTAAAGGCTCTTGGTTAGTTTATTGGCTAAATAAAATGGGTGCTAAGGTAGTAGGATATTCTCTTGAAGCTCCTACTACTCCAAATCATATAGGATTATTAAATTTGGATATTATATCTATTATTGGAGATATACGAGATTTAGATAAATTAAATATGACTTTTGCAAAATATACTCCTGATATAGTATTTCATTTAGCAGCACAACCTCTTGTTCGATTGTCATATGAAAATCCTATAGAAACTTATGAAACAAATGTAATGGGTACATTAAAAGTTCTTGAAGCATGTAGAGCTAACGGCGTAAAAGCAATAGTAAATATTACAAGTGATAAAGCTTATGAAAATAAAGAATGGATATGGGGATATAGAGAAAATGACCCAATGGGTGGGTTTGATCCTTATAGCTCTTCAAAAGGTTGTGCTGATTTACTAGTAAATTCATATAGAAATTCATACTTTAATATAAAAAATTATAAAAAAACTCATAATACTCTTATTGCTTCTTGTCGAGCTGGAAATGTAATTGGTGGTGGGGATTGGGCAAAAGATAGACTTATAACTGATATTATGATTTCGGTTTCAAATAATAAAAAAGTAAGTATACGAAATCCCTATGCTACTAGACCTTGGCAACATGTACTTGAACCTCTTAGTGGCTATTTGCAGGTAGGTCAAAAGCTCTTAGAAGAAAAAATAGAGTTTTCAGATGCTTGGAATTTTGGACCATCTGATGAGGGAAGCATTACCGTTGAAGAAGTAGTAAAAAATGTAATAAAGCATTGGGATAAAATTGATTATGAAATCAATCGTGATCCCAATCAACTACATGAAGCAAATTTACTAAAATTAGATTGCTCAAAAGCTCATATTCTTTTAAAATGGAATGATATATGGGATAGTGAAAAGACATTTGAAAAAACTGTTAAATGGTATAAAGTTTTTTATGAAAATAGTCAAGTATCAACGAAAGATGATTTGGATAGTTTTATTAATGATGCAAAAAATAAAAGAATAGAATGGGCAATATGAATATAATAGTTACAGGAGCAACAGGTTTTGTAGGAAAAGAATTTATTAAATCAGTTCAAAATAAATATAATATTTATGTATTAGTAAGAAAAGCAAGTGATACTAGTGTATTAAAAGATATAAACTGTAAAATTATTGTATTTAATGACTATGATGAAATTAATAATATCTTTTTAGATAATACTATTAAAGGAATTGTTCATTTTGCTTCAAATATTATAGTTGAACATAAATCAAATGATATTAAAGGATTAATAGATAGTAATATTACTTTTGGTACATATTTATTAGAAGCTTGTATATTTGCAAATGTTGAATGGTTTTTGAATACTGGAACATTTTGGCAAAATTATAATAATGAAGATTATAATCCAGTAAATTTGTATGCATCATCAAAAGAAGCTTTTGAAAATATATCAAAATTTTATACAGAAACATCAAATTTAATATTTACAACAATAAAGTTAAATGATACCTTTGGTCCAAATGATACAAGAAATAAGATTTTTAACTTATGGATTAACCTTCTTAAAAGTGATAAGACACTTGATATGTCAGCTGGTGAGCAAACTATAGATATAAGCTATATATATGATATCGTTAATGCATATGATACTATGATTGAAAATTTTAAGCAAGATAATATATCAAAATATAATAATAAAACTTTTGTAATTTCAAATAAAGAAAAGCCTACTTTAAAAGAGTTGTCTAAAATATTTGAAGATGTTACAAATAGTAAGTTAAATATAAATTGGGGTGCTAGAAACTATAGGGATAGAGAAACAATGAAGCCGTACTTTATAGGAATAAATGTACCAAATTGGCAACAAAAATTTACTTTAAAAGAAGCAATCAAAAATACAATCAAGGATATAAAAAATGACTAAGCAAGAAGAGCTAAAACAAGAGATATTAAATAAAACGAAAGAATATTATGAACTAGTTCATAAACCACAGCAAGAAAAAAAATTTATTGATGGGGAAACTAGAGTTAATTATGCAGGAAGAGTTTTTGATGAAATAGAGATGCAGTATCTTGTAGATTCTTCACTTGATTTTTGGCTTACTTATGGTGATTATTCTAAAAAATTTGAAAAAAAGTTATCAGAATATTTAGGTGTTAGATGGACCCTTTTAGTAAACAGTGGAAGTTCAGCAAATCTTTTAGCATTTTATACACTTACTTCTCCACTGTTAAAAGAAAGACAAATTAAAAGAGGTGATGAAGTTATAACAGTAGCTGCATGTTTTCCTACAACAATAGCACCTATAGTTCAGTACGGTGCTGTACCTGTGTTTGTAGATATGGAACTTACACATGTAAATATGGATGTTACTCAACTTGAAAAAGCGCTTAGTCCTAAAACAAAAGCTATTATGATAGCACATACACTTGGCAATCCATTTGATATAAAAACTATCAAAGAATTTTGTAATAAAAATAATCTTTGGCTTATAGAAGATAATTGTGATGCACTAGGGAGTATGTATGATGGTAAATTAACAGGAACTTGGGGAGATATAGGTACGAGTAGTTTTTATCCGCCACATCATATGACGATGGGTGAAGGTGGAGCAACGTATACAGACAATCCACTTCTTAAAAGAATTATGTTAAGTATGCGAGATTGGGGTAGAGATTGTTGGTGTGAAAGTGGTGTAGATAATACATGTGGGGCGAGATTTTCTAAAAAGTTTGGAGATTTACCAAAAGGTTATGATCATAAATATGTTTATAGTCATTTTGGATTTAATCTAAAAGTATCCGATATGCAAGCAGCAGTAGGTGTAGCTCAACTTGAAAAAATTCCACAATTTGTAGAAAAAAGAAAAGAAAATCATAAAAGATTATTAGATGGGTTACAAGGACTAGAAAAATACATTACTATTCAAAAAGCCACTCCTAACTCAGATCCTAGTTGGTTTGGATTTTTAATAACCGTAAACGATGATATGAAATTTACAAGAAATAATATATCTATGTTTCTAGAAGACAATAAAATCCAAACAAGAAATTTATTTGCAGGAAATATTCTAAGACATCCCTTATTTGATGAAATGATTGAAAATGAAGATTATAAAGTTATTGGAAAATTGCCCAATACGGATAAAATTATGAATGATAGTTTTTGGATAGGATTATACCCAGGAATGGGCGATAATGCTATCGATTATATGATTAAAAAAATTAGAAAATTTATTAA
Organism: Arcobacter sp.; assembly: GCA_002733685.1. GTDB lineage: Bacteria > Campylobacterota > Campylobacteria > Campylobacterales > Arcobacteraceae > NORP36. Next base: position 8,363 of record NVWN01000009.1, read on the forward strand.
CAATGATTAAGAAGCTAGAAACATTATCTATTGTTATCCCATGCTATAATGAAGAAGAAGTTATTTATGAATCATATACTATAATTAAAAAATTACTAAATAAATGGTGTAATACCATAATAAGTGATTATGAAATTATTCTAGTAAATAATGGTTCAACTGATAATACATTTAAGGAAATGTATAAAATATATCAAGAAGATAAAAATATTGTTATATTAGACCTTAGAAATAATTTTGGATATCAAGGGTCAATTAGTGCTGGTCTATTTAATGCATCAAAAGACATGATAGTAACAGTAGATTCAGATTTACAAGATGATCCATCAAAGATTGAAGATATGATATTAAAATATTATGATGGATATGATTTAGTTTTAGGTATTAGACAAAATAGAGGTAGTGACAGTTTTTTGAAGAAACATACTGCTCAAGCTTACTATAAACTACTAAATTTACTTGGTGTGAATTCTGTTTATAATCATGGAGATTTTAGACTGATGAGTAAGTCCCTTCTTGAAGATTTCAAAAATTATTCTGAAAAAAATAGGTATTTAAGAGGTATTATTACTAATTTAGAAAGTAAATATGCCTGTGTTTATTATGATAGATTAAAGAGAACAAAAGGCGAATCAAAATTTAATATTTCAAGTTTACTTTCACTAGCGATTGATGGAATTACTTCTTTTAGTGCAATTCCAATACGCTTTATTTCTATATTTGGAATATTTATGTTTTTCTTTTCTATTTTAGGTGTAATATATGTAATATATGAAAAATTTGTTAATAATGTCGAAGTTCCCGGGTGGGCTTTTACCTCTATACTTATTATGTTATTTGGTGGTTTAAATAGTTTATTTATAGGAATAGTCGGTGAATATGTAGGGAAAACATATATTGAAACCAAACAAAGACCTATTTTTACAATTAGAAAAAAATATAAAAGAGAATAATGATAATTAAATATTTAAAAGTAGGATTACTAAATACATTATTAACATTAATAATAATTTTCATTGCTATTAATATTTTGAGTATAAATTATAATTTTTCATATTTTATCGGTTATGCAATTGGATTAATTAATAGTTTCATATTAAATAAATATTATACATTTAATAGTAGTAAGAGCTGGCAAAAAGAGATTTTACCATTTTTAATAGTTTTTATAATATCTTATACTATAAGTCATATTACTTTATTTGGATTAATAGAAAAATTATATATAGATAAGAATATGTCAATTATATTGTCCATGATTATATATACTTTAATTGGATTTACATTAAATAAAAAAATTTTTAAAGGATAAAAATGTTTAAAAATAAAATACTACTGATTACAGGTGGAACGGGAAGTTTCGGGAATGCAGTTCTTCGTAATTTTTTAGATACAGATATAAAAGAGATACGAATATTTTCTCGTGATGAATTAAAACAAGATGATATGCGAAAAAAATATACAGATGATAAACTTAAATTTTATATAGGTGATGTACGTGACGTAAACTCTCTAGATGATGCTATCAAAGGGGTAGATTTTATATTTCATGCTGCTGCATTAAAGCAAGTGCCATCTTGTGAATTTTATCCTATGCAAGCAGTACAAACAAATGTTATAGGTACTGAAAATGTACTTAACACAGCTATAAAATATAATGTAAAAAAAGTAATAGTTTTAAGTACTGATAAAGCTGTATATCCTATAAATGCGATGGGTATAAGTAAAGCTATGATGGAAAAAGTAGCAGTTGCAAAGTCGAGAAATTTAGATGAAAATGAAACTACTATTTGTTGCACTCGATATGGAAATGTTATGGCAAGTCGTGGTTCTGTTATCCCTTTATTTATTAACCAAATTAGAGAAGGAAAAGATATAACTATAACCGATCCTAACATGACTAGATTTATGATGAGTTTAGATGATGCGGTTGATTTAGTTATGTTTGCATTTAAAAATGGTAAAAACGGAGATATATTTGTACAAAAAGCACCGGCTGCTACTATCGAACTTTTAGCCAATACTTTAACAAAAATGTTGGATAAACCTAAACATCCTATAAAAGTAATAGGTACAAGGCATGGTGAAAAACTATATGAAACATTACTCACTCGTGAAGAGATGGTAAATGCAATCGATATGGATGCTTATTATAGGATACCTTCTGATACACGAGATCTAAATTATAGTAAGTTTTTCGTTGATGGTGAAGTGATAACTGAAGCTAGTGATTATCATTCACATAATACTCATAGATTAGATGAAAATGAGATGAAAGATATGATTATGAAGCTTCATGAAGTACAATCTCAATTAAAAGAATTTGGAGTAATATAGATGAAAGTATTGGTAACTGGCGCTGATGGATTTATAGCTAAAAATTTAATAGAGCATTTAAAAAGAGATAAATCATTAGAATTATATTTATATTCTAAAAAAGATTCATTAAATATTTTAGAAGCCTATGTAAAAGAAGTCGATTTTATATTTCATTTAGCTGGTGTTAATAGACCAAAAAATAAAGAAGAATTTTATGAAGGAAATTCTTCTTTAACAAAAATAATTGTTGATATTTTGAAAAAAGAAGAAAAAAATACGCCAATATTATTATCTTCATCTACTCAATCACTATTGGATAATGATTATGGTAAAAGTAAATTAGAAGCAGAGAATTTACTTTTAAATTATGCAAAAGAGTGTAATTCTAATATTTATATTTATCTCTTGCCAAATGTATTTGGTAAATGGTCTAGACCTAATTATAATTCTGTAATTTCTACTTGGTGCCATAATATTACCCATAATATTGATATTACAATTAATGATGAAAATCATATTTTAAATTTAGTATATATTGATGATGTTATTAAATCTTTTGTTAATAAATTAAAAATTAAAAATACATTTGCAAATAAGTATTTTGAAATTGATACTGTACATTCAAAAACATTAGGTGAAATAAAAAGCTTATTATTTAAATTTAAAGATAATAGAAAAACTCTTGTTATTCCAGACGTTGCATCTGGATTTGAAAGAGCTTTATACGCTACTTATTTAAGTTATCTAGATGAAAATGATTTTTCATATGAATTAAAAGGGCATAAAGATGAAAGAGGTACATTTTTTGAAGTTTTAAAAACTCTTGACAGTGGACAGTTCTCTCTTTCTAGTACAGCTCCTGGTGTAATGAGAGGTAATCATTATCATCATACTAAGAATGAAAAGTTCTTAGTTATAAAAGGTGAAGCTACAATTGAACTTAAACATATAATTACAAATAAGATTGTTTCATATAAAGTAAGTGATAAAAAAATGGAAGTAGTTGAAATGATTCCTGGATATACTCATAATATTAAAAATACAGGCGATGAAGAAATGTTACTATTCCTTTGGGCAAATGAATCATTTGACCAAGATAATCCAGATACATATTTTTTAGAGGTATAAAATGATAAAAAAATTAAAAGTAATGACAATTGTTGGAACAAGACCTGAAATAATTAGATTATCTTCAGTAATAACAAAACTTGAAGAATCAAATGCAATTAAACATACAATTGTACATACTGGGCAAAATTACGATTATGAATTAAATGAAGTTTTCTTTAATGATTTTAATTTACGAAAACCTGATTATTTCTTAAATGCTGCTGGTGGAAGTCCTTCTGCTACTATTGGTAAAATTATTATATCAATTGATGAAGTGTTTGAAAAAGAAAACCCTGATGCTGTACTAATACTGGGTGATACTAATTCTTGTCTTTGTGCAATTCCTGCTAAAAAAAGAAAAATACCTATTTTCCATATGGAAGCTGGAAATAGATGTTTTGATCAAAGAGTTCCAGAAGAAACAAATAGAAAAATTGTTGATCATACTAGTGATATAAATATGACATATAGTGATATTGCAAGAGAATACCTTTTAAGAGAGGGTTTACCTGCCGATAGAATAATCAAAACTGGTTCTCCAATGTTTGAAGTTATTACATCTAAATTAGATGATATTAATAATTCTACTATTTTAAAGACATTAAATTTAAAACCGAAAGAATATTTTGTCGTATCTGCGCATAGAGAAGAAAATATTTCTTCTGATAAAAACTTTTTAGATTTAGTGGATACGTTAAATGCAATTGCGGATATTTATAAACTACCAATTATAATTTCTACTCACCCACGAACTAGAAATAAAATTGAAGAGAAAAATATTAAGTTTAATCCTTTAATTTCACTTATGAAACCTTTGGGTTTTAATGATTATGTGAAACTTCAAAAAGAATCAAAAGCAGTTTTAAGTGATAGTGGAACAATAAGTGAAGAATCATCAATATTGAAATTTCCTGCTTTAAATATTAGAGAAGCGCATGAAAGACCTGAAGCTATGGAAGAAGCTTCTGTAATGATGGTTGGTTTAGAAAAAGAAAGAATTTTGCAAGGATTAGAAATTTTGAGTACTCAAAATGCTAATGATTTAAGACCTGTTGCTGACTATTCAATGCCTAATGTATCTGAAAAAGTACTAAGAATAATTCTTTCATATACTGATTATATTAATAAAGTGGTATGGCATAAATCTTGAAAAAAAGAATTGTAATAATAAGCGAATATTTTTATCCAAATAATAGAACAGATGCAAATTTACTTTTAGATATAAGTAAAAAATTGTATGAAGTTAATGATGAGAATATACAAGTAATTTGTACATCTTCATTAAATGGAAAAAGTGAACTTTCTTTTTTAAAAAATAAAATTATTAGATTAAAAAGCATTAAATTAAATGATAATAATTTGATAGCAAGAATCTTCAAATTTCTTTTATTAACTATTAAATTAAGTACTAAAGCTATTGTTACAATTAAAAAAGATGACAGAGTTTTAATTACTACAAATCCAGCTTTTTTAGTACCTATTATTTCTTTATTTAGAAAGTTTAGAAAGTTTGAATATACCTTATTAGTATATGATGTATTTCCTGAAAACCTCGGTGCTGCAGGTATAATTTCTTCTAATAAGTTGTTTTATAAGATAGTTAAAAAAATTTATGACTGGTCATATTCATCAGCTGATAAAATTGTGGTTATTGGTAGAGATATGAATGATGTTGTTTCTTCTAAAACAAAAAATAAAGTTCCTATTACATTAATTGAAAATTGGTGTGATATAAATACTATAAAAGAAGAAGATAAATCAAGAAATAAAATATTGAATGATTTAAAAATAGTAAATAAAAAAGTTTTCTTATTTGCAGGTAATTTAGGACGTGTACAAGGAATTGAAACTTTGTTAAAAGCTGCATCACTTGTACAAGACAAAGAATTTGTCTTATTATTTATTGGTGATGGTGCATATAAAAACAATATACTAGATTATATAAAAACAAATAAAGCATGCAATGTCTTTTATGCAGGTAATTTTCCTTTTTCAAGAAAGAATGAGTTTTTAAATGCTTGTGATGTTGCAATAATATCTTTAAGTAAATCAATGTATGGATTAGGAGTTCCAAGTAAGTCATATACAAATATGGCTTCATCAAAACCTTTATTATATATAGGAGATAATAAATCTGAAATATCATTGCTTGTAAAAGAACATAATATTGGATGGACAATCGAACCAGGAAATATTGAAAAACTTTCTGCTTTAATTGATAAGATATGTATTGAGTCAAATAATTTTAACATAATGGGGAAAAAATCAAGAAAAATTGTAGAAACTTATTATTCAAAAGATATTATTTTAAATAAATACAAAAAACTATACGAGGATTAAAATGTTATATTTAGTGTTATTCATATTTTCAGTAATTTTAACTTTGATTGTAAGAAAAATAGCTATAAAGAAATCACTTGTTGCAAAAGTAAGTGATAGAAGCTCACACACAGTTTCCACACCTCATGGTGGTGGAATTGCTCTTGCTTTAACTTGGTTTCTTGGAATTTCTTATTTATATTATATGGATGATATAAATCATTCTATATATTACGCACTAATGGTAGGAATACTTATCTCTGTAGTTTCTTATTTTGATGATTTATTTGAATTGAGTGCGAAACTTAGATTAATTGTGCAATCTTCAGTGGCTATATTGGGATTATACTTTTTAGGTGGATTAGAGCAAATAAATTTAATAGTATTTTCAATTGATAATACTGTCTTAATAAATATTTTTGCATTTTTTATGATTATTTGGTTTATTAATTTGTATAATTTTCTTGATGGCATTGATGGGTATGCAGGATCTCAGGCTATATTTTTAGGACTGGCTGGATATATTTTCTTTAGTGATTCTCACTTCTTAGTATTAGTAAGTGCTAGTTTAGGATTTTTAGTATGGAATTGGCATAAAGCTAAGATATTTATGGGTGATGTTGGAAGTACACTCTTGGGATATAATATTGCGATATTTGCGATATATTATCAGAATGGTAACTTAGAGAATGAAGGTACTAGTATTTTAGTATGGATTTCTTTGTTTGGACTCTTTGTTTTTGATGCTACTTATACCTTAGTCCTTAGGAAATTTAATGGTGAGAGAATAAGCCAAGCTCATAAAAAACATGCGTATCAGAGACTTAATCAAAGTGGATGGGCTCATGATAAAGTTGTTAAGTATTCTATTTTTATAAATATATTGATATTTGCTATTGTGTATTTTATTTCTAATGCTTTGATATCTTTTATCGTAGTTTTTGTTCTCTTGTCTCTAATTATGAAATTTGTAAATAATAAAAAAGGATTTGAGTAATGTTTCATATTGACAAGCGAATTTTGAATTTTCTAGTTATTATTGTATTAAGTCTTATTACATTCTCTTGGTCTTTTTTTATATTTAAACTTCCTTTTGATTATTCTTTATTTATATTTGTAGTTATTGTTCGTTTTGTTTGTTCTTTTTTGATATTAAAAGATTATTCGCTCTCTTGGTCTAAAACATCTTCACGGTCTTTCTTAATAAAGAGTATTGTTTATATAGCTGCTTTTTTTGTTTATATGCCTTTTCTTTATGGAGAATATAGAATATCTTTTATTTTATCGGAGCTATTTTTATATATATTTTCTATTTCTTTTTTGATGTATTCGTATAATTTTTTGATTAATAGATCTAGAACATATAAATCCAAGAATATTGTCATCTATGGGGCTGGAAAAGCTGGATTACAGCTTGAGAATGAATTTTCAAGCTCAGAATATAAAGTGGTTTGTTTTATTGATGATGAGAAGGTTTTGCAAAATAGGTCTATAGATGGTTTAGCTATTTTATCACGTGAGAAATATTTAAGAAAATATAAGAAAGATCATTTTGATATTATGATTATTGCAATGCCCTCTGCTTCAAAAGTTGAAATTAATTCAATTTACAATGAGATGGAAGGTAAGTTTGAAAGTATTAAAATACTTCCATCTTTAGAAAATATTCTAAAGAAAGAGAATTTTTCAAAACAATTAAAAGATATTACCGTTGAAGATTTATTAGCACGTCATCCTGCAGATTTAGATCAAAAACAAATTGAGAATTTTATTGAAAACAAGACTATCTTAATTACTGGGGCAGGTGGTAGTATTGGTTCTGAGATAGCTAGGCAGTGTGTGCATTTTAAAGCAAAACAATTAATTTTGCTTGATCACAGTGAAATTAATCTTTATAGTATTAGTGAAGAATTAAAAGACTTTAATCACGTGTCGGTTATGAAGTCGGTTGTTAATAAAGAAATATTAAAAGAGACTTTTGAAAAGTATCATCCTGATATGGTGATTCATGCAGCTGCCTATAAACATGTACCTTTAGTAGAAGACAACATATTATCTGGAATTACTAATAATATAATTGGTACTAAGAACTGCATTGATTTAGCTATTGAGTTTGGAGTGAAAAAGTTTGTTTTAATTTCAACGGATAAAGCGGTAAGGCCTACTAATGTGATGGGTACTACTAAAAGAATATGTGAACTCTATGCACAAAATGTAGACTCTCAAGATACAGAGATAGTTGCTGTTCGTTTTGGGAATGTTCTTGGTTCTTCTGGTTCTGTAATTCCTAAGTTTAAAAAACAAATTGAGCTTGGCTTAAATATTACAGTAACCCATCCTGATATTACTCGATATTTTATGCTAATACCAGAAGCTTGTGAACTAGTACTACAAGCTGCTAGTATTGGAAAAGGTGGAGAACTTTTTATTCTTGATATGGGTGAGCCAATTAAAATAGTAGATTTAGCTAATAAAATGATTGCATTGTCAGGACGTGATGATATTGAAATTGAGTTTTGTGGTTTAAGAGCTGGAGAAAAACTATATGAAGAACTTTTAATAAATGATTCTGATAAAAAAACAGAGTATGAATCTATTACTGTTGCAAGTTCTAGTTTTTTTGATATTAATGAATTAAATACAAAAATTGAAGAGTTAATTAATTCTTCTACTCCTTTATTAAAACTAAAAGAAATTGTGCCTGAATTTAATCATCAATTAAACTAATATATTTTATGATATAATTTTTTTAGTTATTTAACTAAAAGGTTTTATCATGAAAAAAAGCACTCTTAAAGCATTCACACTTCTTGAACTTATTTTTGTGATTGTGATTATTTCTGCTTTGGCTAGTATTGCTTTACCTAAGTTTTTTAATGCTAAATCAATGGCAGATGTAGCTGTTTTAAAACAAGATATTGTGTCTACTATTTCTTCTTTACAAAGTTATTCATTGAGTACGGGTAGTGTTGATAAAATATCGGATATTATTACTTTGAATGAGACTTTGTGGACAGTTGAAGATAAAWWAWWYTYTWTKWTTKWTRKRRAWMAWAYYTGYMTTTCTATTGAAGTTAARAATACCTCTTTTACTAAAGAAATTGTTTTRTTRATTAMTCCTAGTGTTAGTACTTTATGTACAAAAYTAAATGAARCAGGYATTGTTTCAMGRAAYTACCMYTTGTACTAAACTATCWATATTGTTAGYATACTCCTAAGTCTATCTTTGTTATAATCTTAAAAAAATAAAAGAGTATTAATGAATTCACAAAGAATTACAAAATGTTTATTTCCTGCTGCTGGATATGGTACGCGTTTTTTACCTGCTACTAAAGCTACGCCTAAAGAGATGTTACCAGTACTTACTAAACCTTTGATTCAATATGGTGTTGAAGAAGCCTTAGAAGCTGGTATGGATACTATGGCAATAGTAACTGGGCGTGGTAAACGTGCAATTGAAGATCATTTTGATATTTCTTATGAGTTAGAGCATCAAATTAAAGGAACATCAAAAGAGCCTTTATTAAGAGAGATTCGTTCTGTTTTGAATAAGTGTACTTTTTCTTATACGCGACAAGTTGAGATGAGAGGTCTTGGACATGCTATTTTAACAGGAGAAACACTTATTGGAAATGAAGCTTTTGCTGTAGTATTAGCAGATGATTTATGTGATAATAGGGATGAGCAAGCAGGTGTTTTATCTCAAATGACAAAATTATATGACAAGTATAAATGCTCAATTGTAGCTATTGAAGAAATACCTATGGATAAAACAAATAAATATGGTGTTATTGCAGGGGAGGAAATAGAAGAGGGGCTTTTTAGAATTACAGATATGGTTGAAAAACCAGAACCCAAAGATGCTCCTTCTAATTTAGCTATTATTGGACGATATATTTTAACTCCTGATATTTTTGATATTTTAAGAGTAACTGAGCCTGGAAAAGGTGGAGAGATTCAGATTACCGATGCACTCTTAGAGCAAGCAAAACAAGGTAAGGTATTAGCGTGTAAATTTAAAGGTACTCGCTTTGATTGTGGTAGCGTTGATGGTTTTGTGGAAGCTACAAATTATTTTTATGAAAAAAGTAAAGAAGTTTAATTGTTAGAAAAAGCTGTATTTTTAGACCGTGATGGGGTAATTAATATTGAAAAAAACTATTTGCATAAGATAAAAGATTTTGAATTTATTCCTGGGCTTTTTTCTTCATTGCAGTATTTATTATCTTTAGATTATAAACTCTTTATTATTACGAATCAATCAGGCATTGGAAGAGAATATTACAAGCAAAAAGATTTTGATATTCTTACTTCTTGGATGTTAGAAGAATTAGAAAAACATAATATTAAAATTTCACAAGTAGAGCTCTGTCCTCATTCTCCAAATCAAGAATGTAAGTGTAGAAAACCAAAAACACTAATGATAGATAATATTTTAAAAAAGCACAGTATTGATTTATCTAATTCATGGTTAATTGGGGATAAAAGCTCTGATATTAAATGTGCGCTTAATGCGGGGATACTTAATACCATTCAAGTAAAATCAGGGCATGATTTTATTGAAAAAGATTCTTTGGCACAATATGTTTGTAATTCTATTGCTGATATAAAAAGTATTATTAAAATCTAAATTTAATTTATACAGAATATTTTATTTACTAATGATAAAGATAGTTTACTTTATATGTAAATATTGCGTTAATGATAACTATCTTTATCATTGGAGTAAATATGGATAAAATTTTTGTTCTCATAAAAGACAAATGTATTGAAGAGCTTTTTTTGAAAAAGAGAAAAATACATTTGCTTTTAACTATACGAATGATGAAGGTGTTACTGCTTTAAAACTTTCGATTAAAGAATTAGAAACTTATATCAAAATAAACAAAGAGTTTGACAAAATAGGGAGAAGAATGTTAGATACATGGAAACTTTCTTTAGAAGAAGAAACTAGTAAGGAGATAAAAATTGAAATTACACGAACTTGGAAATAAAATTAAAACTTTAAGAAAAGATAAAAATATAACACAAGAAAAATTGTCACAAATAGCTGGAATCTCAAGGGTTACCTTAGGTAAGTTTGAGCGTGGAGAAATGGCAAATATTTCAGTGAAAAGTTTAGATTTAATTTTAAATGCATTGAATCAAGAAATTGATTTTATTAATAAAAGTGGTTTTGGTTTAGCTACACTTGACGAATATTAGTATCTAAAGATTAAAGAAATGTATTTTATTGGGAAGTTTATATTAAAGAATTATTCTTCTTTTCTTATTCGTAAAAAAGAAGCAAAACGTGGTTTTTTATTTTTTGTAAGACCATAGTATTTAAAAGTAATAATATCACCAATAGAAGGGGGATTTTTTCTCTCATCTTTGCTAAAACCACCTCCTAAATTAAACGTCACATTATTTTCTTGTTTTATTAATAAGGAACGCATAGTATTATTTTTACCATAATTGATTTTCTCAACTCTTCCTTCTGCATCATAAAACATCGTAACTTTTAGGGCTTTATTTGTTCTTGTTTTTATATATTCTAAATTAGGGTCTTTTACTATTACACCTTCACCTTTTAATAAAACAATTTTTTTAAGATAATCATATAGATGTTTTTTGTCTTTGCATACTATTTGTTCAATAATATGTACTTGTGAATTGGGATTATTTTTGAACCAATCTTTTGCTTTGTTAAGACGTTCTAGAAAGTTACCTTTAGCATTTGGGGCTTCAAAGATATTATAGGAGATTTCTTTCCAGTATTTTGAAGGAGTTTTATCTAAAACAATGCTTTGAATATTTGAGAAATCATTTCTTTTTGTCCACAATTCCCCATCCAGTTCAAAAGGTGGGAAGTTTTTAGTAAAACTAGCAGGTGCATAAATTTTATTGCCATTTTTACTTAAGAATTCTTTTCCATTCCAATAACCTCTAATTCCATCTAGTTTTTCACTCATAATCCACCCAGTGACATCTTGATTGGTATATTGATTGGGTCTTTCAATCTCTACTTGAAATGAATACAGTGATAAAAAAGTAAATAGAAGCAAGCTTAATATTTTCATGTTTTAAGTATATTACAATTTAGATATTTTTATTATAAAGTCATAATGATTTTTTGGATAATATATTTACTATATTAAACAATTGGATAAACTATGACATATACAGATACAGATTTTAATAATAAGACTATATTAATTACAGGGGCAGCAGGTTTCATTGGTTCTAACTTATGTTTTTATTTTCAAGACAACTACCCAAAAGCAAATATTATTGCCCTTGATTGTTTTCGTTCAACTGCTACATTATCAAATGGTAATTTAAAGAGTTTTGGACATTATAAAAACCTACTTGGTTTTAATGGCACGGTAATCTCTGGTGATATTAATGATAGAAAACTTTTAAAAGCTTTAAAATACGACTATAACTTTGATTATATCTTCCATGAAGCAGCAATTTCTGATACTACGGTAGAAGAACAAGATTTAATGATTAAAACCAATGTGAATGCTTATGAAGATTTATTAAAAATTGCAATTAAACACAAAGCGCACATGATTTATGCTTCTTCTGCTGCTACTTATGGTGATGCTTCATCTCCACAAACTCCAGGAGATGAAGCACCAGGAAATGTTTATGGGTTCTCAAAACTAATGATGGACAATATTTCAGATACTTATATTAAAAAAGACCTAGGTATTTCTATTATTGGTTTACGATACTTTAATGTATATGGAGCAAAAGAATTTTTCAAAAATAAAACGGCATCTACTGTTGTACAATTTGGCCATCAAATTCTAGCAGGTAATACACCTAAACTTTTTGAAGGCAGTGATAAGATTTTAAGAGATTTTGTTTACATAGAAGATGTTATTCAAGCTAATATTAAAGCAGCTTCAAGTGGTGTTTCTGGTGTATATAATGTAGGTACTGGAAAAGCAAGATCTTTTCAAGACATAGCTGATCTTTTACAAGAAAACTTAGGTACCAATTTAGGTACAAATTATATTCCTAATCCTTTTATTGGACAATACCAATTTCACACAGAAGCAAATATTTGTGCTACTACTGCTGACATTGGATATGAACCAGCATATGAGTTAGAAGATGGAATTAAAGCTTATATCCAAGAGATTAAACGTTTATATAAAACGGAGGTGAAATAATGGTTGAAAGTATTTTACAAAGTAAGAAAAGAACCTCGATTTTAGTTATTGGGGATTTAATGATTGATCATTATTTATGGGGAAGCTGTGAGCGTATTTCTCCAGAAGCTCCAGTTCCAGTAGTTGATATTAAAAGTGAAACTACTGTTTTAGGTGGGGCTGGAAATGTAATTAACAATCTTGTTTCTTTAGGAGCAGATGTAGGAGTACTATCTGTTGTTGGAAATGATGCTGTTGCAAATGAATTAAAATATATCTTAGATGAAACAGGTGCTAAGTCTTATTTGACTGAACAAGCAGGAAGAAAAACATCTAAAAAATCACGTCTAATGGCAGCTAAGTCTCAAATTGTGAGATATGATCATGAAAGTAAAAATGATATTTCTTTTGATTCTGTAAAAAAAGTATTTTCAAAATTTCAAGAAATTATTAATGCTTATGACATTATTTTATTATCTGATTATGGAAAAGGTGTTTTAACAGATACATTAACAAAAGAGATTATTGAGTACGCAGCTAAATACGATAAAAAAGTATTAGTAGATCCAAAAGGAACAGATTATTCTAAATACAAGGGTGCCTATTTATTAACACCTAATAAAAAAGAAGCACAAATTGCTTCTGGTATTGACATTGATTCTAGCGATACTTTGGAATTTGCATTAAAAAGACTAAAAGATATTGCAGCTTTAACATATTCTGTGATTACTTTAAGTGAAGATGGTATTGCTATATTAAAAGATAACAGTGTGATAAAAAAACCCACAGTAGCACGTGAAGTTTATGATGTAACTGGGGCAGGAGATACTGTACTTGCTTCTTTAGGTTTTGCTTTGTGTTTACAAGATGATATTGAAATTGCAGTTGAGTTTGCTAATTTAGCAGCTGGTGTAGTTGTAGGAAAACTTGGATCTGCAACGGTAAGTTTAGATGAAATAGAAGATTATAAATCAAGTATCTCAAAAAGCTCTATTGAACTTCATATTAAAACACAAGATGAAATTGAGAGTTTAACAAATCGTTTGGCTTTAAAAAACAAAAAAGTGGTTTTTACCAATGGGTGTTTTGATATTTTACATAAAGGACATGTTTCTTATTTAAATATTGCTAAATCTTTTGGTGATGTATTAATTGTTGGATTAAATTCAGATGCGTCAGTACGAGCTTTAAAAGGTGAGAACCGCCCTGTTAATGAAGAAGATGACAGAGCATATATGTTAAGTGCGCTGGAGAGTGTTGATTATGTAGTGGTATTTAATGAAGATACTCCCTATGAGCTTATTAAAAAAATACAGCCTCATACTCTTGTAAAAGGGGCTGATTATGAAGGTAAAGTTGTTGTTGGTTCTGATATTGCAAAAGAAACACGTTTGGTTGAATTTGTAGAAGGTAAAAGTACAACAAAACTCATTGAAAAAATAAAAAACAAATAAGGCTCTAAAATGAAAGAGATTATTAAAAATGAATTTAATTTACATTTAGAAACAATTACTAATGTAATAAATACGATGCAAGGGCCTTTAGAAGAAGCAGCCAAATTAGCAGTGGATACTTTAAAAGCGGGTAATAAAATACTGTTATTTGGAAATGGTGGAAGCGCTGCTGATGCACAACATATAGCAGCAGAATTAACAGGGCGTTATAAAACAGAAAGACGTGGTTTACCAGGTATTGCACTTACTACTGATACATCAGCTTTAACAGCTATTGGAAATGACTATGGATATGAGAGAATTTTTGACAGACAAGTTGAGTCCTTAGCTAATAAAGGGGATTTACTTTTAGGAATTTCTACTTCTGGTAATTCTAAAAATGTAATTTCTGCTTTTAAATTAGGACGTGAGCTTGGGTGTAAGATTCTTGGTTTCTCTGGACGTGATGGAGGAGCTATGAATGAATACTGTGATGTGAATTTAATAGTACCTTCAAATGATACTCCACGTATTCAAGAAATGCATATTTTATTTGGACATACTATTTGTCACATTATTGATACAGCATACGAAGAGAAGTAAAAGTTAAAAAGCTAAAAAGGCAAAAAGTGAATTTAAGTAAAGAAGACAAACAAATAATAAATGACTCAATAAGAGATATACAAGATTTTCCAAAAAAAGGCATAGTATTTAAAGATATTACGACTTTATTAAACAATAAAGAAGCCTATCAAGTATTAATGAATCATTTAGAAGAACGTTACAAAACATATGATTTAGATTATATAGCAGGTATTGACGCCAGGGGTTTTATTTTTGGAGCAGCTCTTGCTGATAGATTAAAAATAGGTTTTGTGCCAATTCGTAAAAAAGGAAAACTTCCTTCTACTACTGTATGTGAAAAATATGAATTAGAATATGGTTTTGATGAGGTAGAAGTACACTTAGATGCTTTTAAAGACATACCTAATGCAAAAGTATTAATGATTGACGATTTAATAGCTACGGGTGGAACTGCCAATGCTGCTGCTAAATTAATAAACAATGTAAATGCTGTTTTAGTAGAGTCTTGTTTTATTATGAACTTGACTTTTTTAAATGGAAGTGAAGCTGTAAGCAAACATGCACCTGTATACTCTGTATTAGAGATTTAAATATATAAAAATAGGATAGAAGAATGAATAATCAAAACAATAACTTAGAAGAAGAATTCAGAGAATTTTTCTATCTTCCAAAAGCATCAAAATTTGATCCCGATGAAAATGGGCATTTTGATAAGTTTGGTGGAAGATATGTGCCAGAAACGCTAATGCCAGCTTTATTGGAATTAGAAAAAGAATATAAAAGTATTCGTTTTGATAAAGATTTTTGGATAGAAGTTAATGCTTTATTAAAAGATTATGTCGGACGTGAAAATCCTTTATATTATGCAAAAAATATTTCAGAAGAAATGGGTGCAAAAGTATATTTAAAAAGAGAAGATTTAAATCATACTGGGGCTCATAAAGTAAACAATGTAATAGCTCAGGGCTTATTGGCAAAACGTTTGGGTAAAAAGAAAATAATAGCTGAAACGGGAGCAGGGCAGCATGGGGTGGCAACAGCAACAATTGCTGCTTTACTTGGTTTAGAGTGTACTGTTTTTATGGGTGCTAAAGATGTTGAGCGACAAGAGTTAAATGTATTCAGAATGAAACTCTTAGGTGCTAAAGTAGTAAGTGTTGAATCTGGAAGTAAAACACTAAAAGATTCAATGAATGAAGCTATTAGATATTGGGTTACTAATGCCAGAGATACCTATTATATTATAGGTACAGTTGCAGGGCCTCATCCGTATCCTATGATGGTAAGAGATTTTCAAGCTATTATTGGCTTCGAAGCAAGAAAACAAATTCTTCAAAAAGAAAATACTTTGCCTGATTACGTAATTGCGTGTATTGGGGGAGGTTCTAATGCTATTGGAATGTTTTCTCATTTTTTAGAAGATAAAGAAACTACTTGTATTGGAATAGAAGCAGGTGGCTTAGGAATAGATACTGATAAACATGGTTGTTCTCTTGCAAAAGGAACACCAGGTGTGCTGCATGGTCAATGCTCCTATTTATTGCAAGATAAAGAAGGTCAGATTTTAGAAGCTCACAGTATTTCTGCTGGTTTGGATTATCCTGGAATTGGACCTGAGCATGCTTTTCATAAAGAATTAGAAACAGTAGAATATGATTCTATTACGGACCAAGAAGCCTTAGATGCTTTTGTATGGTTAAGTAGAAAAGAAGGCATTATTCCTGCTTTTGAAAGTGCTCATGCGATTGCTTATTTAAAAAAAGCACAAAAGAGATTTAAAGATAAAATTATAATTATTAATCTTTCCGGACGTGGAGATAAAGATATGATACAAGCAAAAGATTTACTAAACTTTGACTAAGGTATAATTTGAATAATTTATTAAGACTTTTTAAAAAACACTCAGGCAAAATTTTAGCTTTAGTGGTGATAACATTCTTTTCTTTTTTAGCCTATAATTTATATCAAGCGCCAGTAGATGGTTTTACTGATAAATTTGTTTATTTATTAAAAACCTATGGTTATGTAATTTTATTTGCATGGAGTATTTTAGAGGGGGAAGCTGGTCTAATTATGGCAGGGCTTTTATCTCATACCGGTGATATGAACGTGTATATGGCTGTATTTATAGCAGGTCTTGGTGGTTTTGCTGGAGATCAAATATATTTTTATATTGGACGTTTTAATAAATCTTATGTTCATAAAAAATTTAGAGGTCAAAGACGTAAATTTGCTCTCTCTCATTTGTTACTTAAAAAATACGGTTGGCCTATTATTTTCATGCAGCGTTATATGTATGGGATGAGAACTATCATTCCTATTTCAATCGGACTTACACGATACAGTGCTAAAATGTTTGCTTTTATAAATCTTATTTCTGCTTGGTGTTGGGCTGCTATTACTATTGTACCTGCTTGGTATTTTGGAGAAGAAATATTAGTAGTACTTCATTGGGCCAAAGAACATTGGTATTTCGCTTTACCCTTTGCAATAGTCTTTGGTGGAAGCATAATATACTATTTTAATAAAATGACTAAAAAAAAGGAAGAAAATGAAAATTAATTTAAACGATAAAAATATTAACAAAGTTAGTGCAGATGTAGAAATTATTATCACTTGCCCTAAGAACTTAAACAAAGTACATGATATAAAACTATTGGAAAAAGTAAACTTTAAAGCACATGACGAAGAAGTGGTTTTATTACTTGAAAAACAAAAAATATATGTTGGTTGTGAAGATTCTTCTTATGATGCTATTGCTATATCAATAGCTGCAGCAATTAAAGAGCTTAAAAAAACTACGTTTACAAGCGCAAAAGTTCTTTTAGAAAATGATGATGCGAATATTTTAAAACCCCTAGTAGAGGGTGCTTTTTTAGGTGAGTATGAATTTTCAAAATACAAAGCAAAAAAAGAAAAAACCAATAAAATTAAATTAACAATTGTCTGTACAAAACTAACAACTCTTTTAGTTAATACCTTAGAAGACTCAATAATTATTGCATCTTCTGTTAATAAAGTAAGAGATTTTGTAAATACTATTCCCAATGATTTTTTCCCAAAAACTATGAGCAGAGAAGCAAAAAAAATAGCTAAAAATGCTGATGTATCTGTAAAAATTCATGGAGAAGATTATTTAGATAACAATAAAATGCATACAATGTTAGCAGTAGGGCGTGCTTCAAGACATGAATCACAACTTATTCATTTGACGTATAAACCAAAGAATGCTACGAAAAAAATTGTTTTGGTTGGAAAAGGTCTTACTTATGATTCGGGTGGTTTGTCTTTAAAACCAGCCGACAGTATGTTAGGTATGAAATCAGATAAAGGTGGAGGATGTGCAGTATTAGGAATTTTAAATGCAGTTTCTTTACTTAAATTACCTATTGAAGTACATGGAATCATTGGTGCGGTTGAAAATATGATTGGTGGAGATGCTTATAAACCAGATGATGTATTAATTGCAAAAAATGGAACAAGTATTGAAATTAAAAACACAGATGCAGAAGGCCGACTTGTATTAGCTGATTGTTTATGTTATGCGCAAGAACAAGTAGAAGATTTAGATTATATCTTTGATTTTGCAACCTTAACTGGTGCTGCAATGGTTGGTGTTGGACAATATACTACTGCTATTATGGGAAATGATGTTGGATTAAAATGTTCTGCTGTAGGTACTGCTTTAAGAGCAGGGGAGTTAGCAACGAATCTTCCTTTTAACAGACATCTTAGAAAATTAATTAAATCAGACATTGCAGATATTGCTAATCTTGGAACAAGCAGATTAGGTGGAGCTATTACAGCTGGAATATTTTTGGATCAGTTTATTACCAAAAAGAATAAAAATAAGTGGTTACACTTTGATATTGCAGCTCCTGCTTATGTGACTCATGCTTGGGGATACAATCCTATTGGAGCATCAGGTGCAGGGGTACGAATGACGGTTGAGTTCTTGAAAAATCTTGATAATAATAAGTGCTAAACACTAATATATAAATTTAAACAAAAAGGTACCTCCCCTTTTTGTTTAAAAAGAGAAATATTTTTTAGGTAGTTTTTTTCCTATAAATATTAATAATGCAGCTACTAGTAGAAGAATGATATCGCTTGCTAGAATTTGAATTAATCCTTCTTGATATAATCTTATAAACGAATAAGCACTAAGAAACTGATGTGCAGTTACTGCTAATATTAAGAATCCTGATGATAAATAACAAGTGTATTTTGTAATTTTAAATAAATCTTTTTTAATTAAAATCACAACTAATAATACAAGAAAACAAAGATAAAACAGTGTTTCTTGAGTACTGTATCGCTCCCCCATAAAAGTATAAAATGCTGCTGTTTTAGGAATTAACCAAGCACTTGCAAATAGAAAAGATGAAGAAATTAATGAACCTAAGATAATAGTAAAACTTAGAGGTTTTAATACTTTGTAGGAGAATTTATCTTTTTTTGCTCTCTCCAACCACAAGCTCATGGCAAAAACAAGACCTATTAAAATACTAATACTAATAAAAGCAAAAATAATTCTAGGAAGATCAGAAAAAGTTCTTAAATAATGCAAATAAAAGATTGCATCCAGTGTTTTTTCTGCAAAGGTACCATCATCTGCTACTTTTTTGTCAAGTACTTTTGCATTTGTTCCATCTAAGATGATATAACTTTCATTAGTCATAGAACTTATAAAAAAGTTCTTAGGTTCATAACCTATGAATTTTACCCGTGAATTAATATCATTGTAATTGTATATTTCCATTTTATAAAAAGAGATATCATCAAATTCTTGTATGGCTTTTGCATAAAGTTCATTTACGCTGATACTTTTTATCTTTTTACTTAAATCAATATTTTTTAAAGCAGGATCAAATAAGATATTTCTTTTTGTTTGTAAAGCATTTAGGGTTTCCCCTTTTGTTAAATAATGTGTTAATAAAGGGGAACTGTAAAGACCTAAATTAAACAATGCTCCTGTTATTCCAAACATGAAAATTAAAGGAAGAGTATAAAAAAACAAAAGCCTGTGATATTTTGCATAAAAAGCTTTATTGGATTTTGTTTTTTTATTGCTGTATTTGTTTTTTATGATTAATAAAATACCAGAAAAACACAAAAATACGACAGCAACAGACATAAAACCAAAGAGTATTTTAACTAACAAAGAATTGAATAATCCTCCTGTATGCATTTTATCAAAGAACTGAGATATTTTGAAATTCTTAGGCCTTACTCTTTTACAGGTATTGGGATCTAAATAAAAGTTGGGTCTGTTTCTTACTCGAATCAAATTACTTGCGCTTACTTCAATACTTGGAAAAGAAAGACTAATAATATCGTTTCTGACTTTTTTTCCATCTTCTCCAAAATAAGTTCTTTTAGTAATTTGTTTAAGGCATTTGTCTAAATCTATATCGCTTATTTTTATATCACTTACATGTTGTTTTGAATCTTCCCATGTATTTATATAAGGTTGAAAAATAGTTAGTATTCCAAAAAATAAAGAGATGAAAAAGAATAAGAGTACATTTACTCCTATAAACTTGTGTATATTAAACAGTCTTTTTTTCATTGTTTTCCTTAAAAAATGTATAAAATAGAGTATAGAATGAATGCCGGCAAGATGGCTTTTAAGATGGCGATAAATTTAGTTTTGGACATGATTATATAAAGTGATGCCGCTGACCAAAAGAATGGAAGAATAATTATTCCAATCACAATATTTTCAAATATTGAGTACTGCAGTTGATCTGAAATTAGCATTATTAGAAAATAAGAAACAAAAAGACCTCCAAAAATGGAGAAGAATATTCTTATAAAACCTAAGGTATTATTATTGTCTTTTAAAAAAATATTTTTGATTATTTTATTCATTTTACTCACTTGTATTAGTTATCAAGAATGATAATTAAAATTGATTTAAAATCTTATTAAAAGAAGATAGATCAAGACCAGTTGAAAATATAAGATCTTAATTTATCTCTTTTTTTTTACTTTTTAGTTATAATGCGCGTAATTAACATAAAATAAAACTTTGATATAAATAATATATTTAATCAAAGTAACAACAAGGAAAGATATGGGATTAGGTGTAGGAATTGTAGGGCTACCAAATATAGGAAAATCAACAACGTTTAATGCGTTAACAAAAGCGCAAAATGCAGAAGCGCAAAATTATCCATTTTGTACTATTGAACCAAATAAAGCAATTGTACCTGTTCCAGATAAAAGACTTGATGCATTAGCAAAAATTGTAAAACCTGATAAAATTCAGCATTCAACTATTGATTTTGTTGATATTGCTGGTTTGGTAAAAGGCGCTTCAAAAGGTGAGGGTTTAGGAAATAAATTTTTATCTAATATTAGAGAAGTAGAAGTTATTTTACATATGGTTAGATGTTTTGAAGATGAAAATGTAGTTCATGTTGAAGGTGGAATTGATCCTCTTCGAGATATTGAAATTATTGAAACAGAATTAATTTATGCAGATATCACGCAGCTTGATAAAAAATGTGAGAGATTAAAAAAAGACTCTAAGTTTGATAAAAAAGCAGCAGCTAAATTAGAAGTAGCAGCAGCCGTTTTAGCTCACTTAGAAGAGTTAAAACCGGTATCTTCGTACGAAGAACAAGACAATGAAGAATTTGAAGAACTTGATGTTGAATTAAGATTTTTATCAAACAAAGATGTAATTTATGGTGCGAATGTCGATGAAGATTCATTAGCTGATGCTGGAAATAAATACGTTGATGTGGTAAAAGAACATGCTACTTCTGTAAATGCAGATGTAATTGTCTTATGTGCAAAAATTGAAGAAGAATTAATTGGTTTAGAAGATGATGAAGTACAAGAGTTTTTAACAGACTTAGGTGTAAAAGAATCAGGACTAGAGCAAATTATTCATAAAGCTTTTGATAAACTAGGACTTCAATCATACTTTACAGCTGGTAAAGTAGAAGTTCGTGCTTGGACTATTAAAAAAGAAACTAAAGCTCCACAAGCAGCTGCTGTTATTCATAATGACTTTGAAAAAGGTTTTATTAAAGCAGAAGTAATTGCATACGCAGATTTCATCGAATTAGGTGGAGAAGCTAAATGTAAAGAAGCTGGAAAACTTAAACTAGAAGGAAAAGATTACGTTGTTCAAGATGGCGATGTAATGCATTTTAGGTTCAATGTTTAATCGTGATCAAAAACGTGACTAACGTCACGTTTTCACGATTAAAGGGAAACGTATATGCACTCGTGCATAGTTTCACCGCGGGATAACCCATAATAAACTTTTAAAAATAACTATCATGTCTTACTAAAAACTATATATCAGAAACACTAGATTAAAATCATCTGAATAATATTTATTATTTGTTATACTTCTTTATAATTATAAGGATGTCTTTTGAAAAAAATTAAAAATATTCTATATCTTCTACTTCTAATAATATTATCACTAAATTTTTTATTTTCTGGAATTGACTTTTTTCCTGACTTAGTTTTCTCAAGTTTTATGATACTTATATTATTACCCTTATTTATTTTTATGCAATATTTTCCAAAAATAGTTTCCTTAAAAGAGGAAATTCCTTTAGGTCTTGTATATGAAACAATATTTAAAAAGAAGATGAAGGTTAATACTAATTTCCTTTATTTGATTATTATTGTCTTTCTAGTTATTGATTATTTAAGTGATGGGTTAAAAGGAATATTAGAATCTTTATTAACTTATTGGTTTGCTGCTGCAACTTTATGGCTGATTTTACTATTATCCTATTCTTATCACTTGTATATTAATGAGGATTAAAAAACTTTCTTCTAAATCCCCTGAACCAATATCTTCCAAAGATAATCCACTTCATCATCACTAAATGATATCAAAGATTTATCTTCAAACAATTCTTGAATCTTATAAAAATCAAACTTTTTAGAAAAAGTACAGTTGGGATGTACAGGCATAAAACTTCGCACAAGAGATACTTCATGTTCAATTGGGACTTCACACAAAAGACAGATATAATCATTGTGCAAACGTCCTTCAAATTCAAGCAGTTTAATATAGGCTTGGCAGATGGCTCTTTTAGCATTTTGTTTGGAGATTGAACTTATTAGTTCATTTAATAGCTTACAGTAAAAAGGATCTACTTCTTCTATATCTTTAAGGTGGGGATAAAAAAGTTTGAGGAAACGCTGCCATAAATAAAGCTTGTCTTTATCAAAAATCCAAGGAAAACCAAGATGCATTACATCTTTTAATCGAGGAATAGTAGATTTATAATTGCTTTCTAATTCAAAATCAATTTTATAACCAATATTAATAGTAGAGTGTCTGGCACCATAAAATCTATATGTAGAATATAAGTGTTTGTCACTCAATATTAGTACTATTAAATCATCGTCTCTACATGGTTTAATATCGATTATAAAACCCTGCATTAATCTTCTTCTAAATCCTCATCTTCTTGTTTCATTTCTTCTAGTTCTTCTATGATTTCAGCAGCTTCTTCTTCATCCATCTCACCTTTTTCGATATCTTTCAACATCTCACGAAAATCAGATTGCAACTCTTGCATGTTTTTTAACTCTTCTTTTGTATCAATTGTGTCATTCTTTTTAGCAACAAGCTCAAATAACTCATCAATATAATCTTCTAAGTCAACGATAATATCTTGTGTTAATAATTCTTTTAATTCTTCAACTTTTGTCATGCTTAATCCTAATTTTTTAATCTCATAATTATAACAAAATAAACCAGCAATTTGCTTGTATTTATCTCTTTTGTGWTAATATATAWGTATAAATATAAGGAGATATTCACAAATGAAATTTGAAAATGTAACAATAGAAAAAGAAGCAAATATATTATTTGAAGGCAATATTACTAGTAGAAGTATACTTTTTGAAGATGGTTCAAGAAAAACATTGGGAATTATGTTACCAGGTGAATATGAGTTAAATTCTATTCATGAAGAAATTATGGAAATAAAACGCGGTGAATTAGAAGTTATGCTTCCCGCACAAGAATGGAAAAAAGTGGTTGGTCCCTCAACTTTTAATGTTCCTGCTAATTCAAAATTTAAATTAAGAGTACATTCATTAATTGATTACTGTGCTTCTTTTATTAAATACTAATTTAAAAAATATATAAAAAAAGGCTAAGTTTAAAACTTAGCCTTTTTTTTGTAATATTCTTATGAAACTAAAACAGTTTTAGCTGTTGATTCCCAAATACCATGTTTTGTACAGTATCCGTGTGCTACAAGATTAAGTTTTTTCCCTTTAGCTCTGATATTAAAAGTAACTTCTGCATGTGATTTTTCATTTCCTAATGTCCCAGGAACAAATTCTGTTTTTGCTAATAATGTTTCAGCATTAAACAGTGAAATACTTGCAATATAATGATCAAAATCATCTGGATGACTGTATTCATTTCCCATTTTTACAGTAACTTGAAACATTTCACCATTTTGTGCTTTTTCTTCACAGTGAATGAAAGGGGAGTGTCTATCTATTAAATCTTTTTTAGTTTCTCTCTCAATTGTATCTATATCGACATATTTATTAATTTTTGGCATTTGTATTTCTCCTAAATTGAAATTTTGCGATTATACAATAATAATTTTAAAAAGTTTGTGATAGATTCGTTATTTTCTAAAGCAATCTTGCTTATTATTTCAAATGCAATTGTATTAAATACTAAAGCCTGAACTATTTTATTAAAATAGAATAGGTAAATGCATAGTTTAATTTTTAAATCTAATAAAATATTTTATTTAAAACTTTGAGTTTGGGGAGTATTATTAGGAGTAAACATAAATAAAGGAACAAAAATGAAAGTGATATTTTGTTTTTTCTTTTTTTTCTCTTTTCTTTTMTCYCAAACTACAATAACTCATATTAAAATYMATAATGCTATTTCACCAGGWACTGCCCAATACCTWARWGATGCSTTTMWWSARAGTAAAGAARAYAAAWCATCWTTAMTKTTAATTGAACTTRATACTCCAGGWGGTTTAGCWACTTCYATGAGRGAAATGATTCAGAATATCTTAAATTCGCATATTCCTGTAATAATGTTTGTTTCTCCTAAAGGCTCACGAGCAGCTAGTGCAGGTACTTATTTAATGTATGCTTCTCATATTGCAGCAATGACACCAGGAAGTAATATAGGTGCAGCCACCCCTGTTAATTTAATGCAAGCCCCAAAAGCACCTAAAATCATAGAAAAAGTTGGTGATAAAAATGAGCCTCTTAATAAAAAAATAAACAATGACAAAACAGCCATGGAGAAAAAAGTCATTAATGATGCAATTGCCTATATAAAAAGCATTGCTGAATTTAAAAATAGAAATATTTCTTGGGCTATAGAAGCCGTAAAAGAAGGAAAAAGTATTTCTTCACAAGAAGCTTTAAAATTAAATGTAATTGATTTTATTGCTTTAGATGTAGCAGATTTATTAAAACAAGTTGATAATAAAGAAGTTTTTCTTAATGAAAAAAAAGTGCGTATTAATACTAAAGATGTAGAGCTTAAATTTTTTGAAGCTTCTTTTAAAACACAAGTATTAATGATTATCTCAAATCCCAGTTTTGCTTATGCTTTTTTAATACTTGCAATGTATGGGATATTCTTTGAGATGATGAATCCTGGCTCTATTTTTCCAGGCGTCATTGGTGCTTTTTTTGCACTACTTTCAATGTATGCTTTAAACATCTTGCCTTTTTCCTATGTTGGTTTGTTATTAATTTTACTGGGAATTGCTTTTATGTTAAGCGAAGTATTTATTTCAGGTTTTGGTATTTTAGGATTAGTAGGACTTGTTTCTTTTACGTTGGGTTCTTTTATGTTATTTGATGAACAAACCTTGGGGCAAGATATATCTTCTTCTTTAATAATATCCTTCTCTCTTGTTTCTTTGGCTTTTTTTGTTTTTTTGATGGCATTTTTATTAAAGATAAGAAAAAAAGATCCGATTAGTGGAATACATACCCTTATTGGAGTAGAAGTTGAAATACTCTCGACAGATGAAAATAATTATAAAGTTTCATGTAATGGTGAGATTTGGAATGCTATAAGTGTAGAAAAATTAAAAATAAATGAAAAAGCAATCATTACAAATATAAAATCTTTAATACTAGAAATAAGGAGAATAAAATGACTTCATTTATAATCTTATATATATTAATCTTCGTTCTTGCTCTTTTGGCTTTGTCTATTCGTATTTTAAGAGAATATGAAAGAGCAGTTGTTTTTACACTAGGRAGRTTTTCAGGRGTAARAGGACCTGGTTTRATWMTTATTATTCCTTTRRTTCAACAAACAGTAAGAGTTGATTTAAGAACCATTGTTTTAGATGTTCCTACTCAAGATGTAATTTCTCATGATAATGTTTCTGT
This sequence comes from Arcobacter sp., assembly GCA_002733685.1. Lineage (GTDB taxonomy): Bacteria > Campylobacterota > Campylobacteria > Campylobacterales > Arcobacteraceae > NORP36. The sequence continues at coordinate 34,662 of NVWN01000009.1, forward strand.
GCATGTAAATGCTGTTTTATATTTTAGAGTTACTGATCCAGAAAAAGCAATTATTCAAGTAGAAAATTTTCATATGGCTACTAGCCAATTAGCACAAACAACTCTTAGGTCTGTTCTAGGGGGACATGAATTAGATGAAATGTTAAGTGAAAGGGATAAGTTAAATACGGATATTCAAGATATTTTAGACAAACAAACAGATATTTGGGGAATAAAAATCTCTAATGTTGAAATAAAACATATTGATTTAGATGAAAGCATGATTAGAGCAATTGCAAAACAAGCTGAAGCTGAAAGAGAAAGAAGAGCTAAAGTAATTAATTCCAAAGGGGAGTTAGAAGCCAGYGAAAATWTATTAAAAGCTGCAAATGTAATRRGTCAAAATCCACWWGCWATWCAGTTACGATATTTRCAAACCTTAAGTGATATCTCAAGTGATAGAACAAATACKGTGGTATTTCCTTTCCCCAGTGATTTAGCTTCTTTATTAAAAAGCAAATAAATRCAGAGGAAAAGATAAGGATTTATTGTTTTTTTGCTAAGTCTTTACTTGCATCTGTATCAATAATATCCATATTAAAATATTTTGTCATTTTKARTCCTTTGTTAAAAGAGTATACAAAAATAAAGATTAAAACTTTATGATAACTATTATCATAAAGTGCATAAGTTGCTTCATTAACTTCTTATGCTAATATTCATTTTATGAACAAAGAAGATTTTTTTATTAAACAATTTATACCATCAAAGCATAAGAATAACTTCATTGGTGACGATGCCGCCGTAATTGGTGAGGATGTTTATTCAATGGATGCATTTTTTGAAAATGTACATTTTAAAAGAAAATGGTTTAGCTTAAAACAAATCGCAAAAAAAGCAATGTTGGTTAATATTTCAGATGCAATAGTAATGAATGCTATTCCTAAATATGCTCTTTTATCTGTAGCAATCCCTAAAACGTACAGTAAAAAAGATTTAAAAGAATTAGCAAGCGGTTTTAAAGTAGTTGCTAAAGAATATGGTATTACTATTATTGGAGGAGATACAATAGTAAATGAAAAACTTGATATTTCGATTACTATTATTTCAAAAACAAAAAATGCCATTTACAGAACGGGTACTAAAAAAAATGATCTCTTGTGTTACACTGGAAGTTTAGGTGAGTGTAAAAGAGATTTAGAAATACTTTTGAATGGGGGAAGTGTTTCTTCTAAATCTAAATTTATAAAACCAAAATTAAAAGCTGCATTTTTTTATGACATTGTGCCTTATATTCATTCAGCTTTAGATATATCAGATGGTTTGGTTTTTGAGTTAGAGCGTTTAAGCAAAGCCAATAAACTAGGTTTTGAGTTTTTTAATGAATTAAATGAAGAAACCATAACTTCAGGAGAAGAGTACGAAATACTTTTTTCTTTTAAAGAAAAGAATAAGAAAATTATAGAAAAAATTGCAAAAAAACATAAAGTAGAATTAAACATTTTTGCTAAAGCAGTTAAGGGATCTTATAAAAGCCCTTTTGCTAATCACCACTTTTAAGGACAATACTTGAACAAACAATATTATTTAAACCATTCGAAAATTGACGTTTTATTTAAACAAAATAAAGATGATTTCTGTGTAACAGAAATTCCTTTATATGAATTTTCAGGAACGGGTGAACATTTAGTTATCAAAATAAGAAAAAAAGATTTAGCTACTTGGGATGCTGTTGAAATTATAGCAAAACACCTAGGGTGCAGACCTAGAGATATTGGATATGCTGGATTAAAAGATAAAAATGCTTTAACCATTCAAAGTATTTCTGTACATAAACAATATGAAGAAAAATTAAATTCTTTTTCTCATAAAAATATTAAAATTTTAAGTACAACTTATCATGATAATAAAATTAAAGTAGGACATTTAAAAGGGAATAGTTTTTTTATAAGACTTAAAAGAGTAACAGTAATAGAAGCTAATAAAATAGAACAAGTATTAAAAACAATTACACAGCACGGAATTCCAAATTATTTTGGTTTTCAAAGATTTGGAATTGATGGAGATAATTACAAAAAAGGTAAAGATATAATTGATGGGAAACTAAAAGAGAAAAGAAGAAACTTATCTCAAATGTATGTTAATGCCTATCAAAGTCATTTATTTAATTCATGGTTAAGTTCACGTATTGAAGTATCAAAACTCGTAGCTGCTTTTGAGCCTAAAGTAATTTACGAAAAACTTGACTTACCTTTGGATATTGTAAAATCTATGAAAAAACAAGCACATCCTTTTAAATTATTACCTGGTGATTTAATGTCTCATTACCCTTATGGAAAAATTTTTCATGTAGAAGCTCTAGAAGAAGAAGCTGGTAAGTTTAATTTAAGAGACAGAGTTGCAACAGGTTTATTAGCGGGTAAAAAAGTTAAAAAATCAATCGATTTAGCATACAAATATGAAGAAGAGTTTGATCTTGAAACAAAAGAAGATGGTACACGAAGATTTGCATGGATTTTCCCAAGTGAAATTCAAAGCAATTATAAAGAAGATAAAAATTGGTTTGAATTGCAGTTTGATTTACCAAAAGGTTCTTATGCGACAGAAGTTATTTCAGAGCTGATTCACTAAGAAAATAAATTATTTTCATATTTTTTAAGTTAAATATAGATAAACTTTTCTACTAAATAAAAAGGGTTATTATGAAATATGAAAATTTAATTACTCAACTGTGYGAAGTAATCAAAGAATCAGAAGTAAATGGGGTTGAAATTTACGATAAATTAGAGCAAATYACCTCTCTTTTAGATGACTGTAAAATACCAATGCACATACAAGAGAAGTTCACAAATTTAATTTCTGACTCTATGGGATTAATTCAACATCAAGATCTTCATCGTCAAAAAATCGAGAGGGTTGTGAATACTGTTTGTGAGTTAAATGATATAGATTCAAGTCAATATAATTTAGCAGCTTCTGCTAAACACTTAAGTGGAGATGACACAGAAGACTTAGTATCTGATGATGACATCGAAGAACTGATTAAACAAATGGCCAAATAACGCCTAATAAATTTTGTTTTGTACAAGAGCTATTTATGAATCTTGTACAAAGAATCTGCATGTGCTTTAAGTTGCATTATTATATACTTAAAAAAATTTATTAATGGATAAATATTAGATATGATAGTTGGAATAGAAGGTACAATTGAAAAAAAAGAACCAACTCTGGTTCATATAAATACCTCAGGTTTAATTTATGAAGTAAGTGTTTCTCTTAACTGYAGYTCCAARATAAYKGATAARAGAGTAAAAYTACTTACTACWCATATTATTAGAGAAGATGCTCAGTTATTGTTTGGTTTTTTGGAYTACAATGAAAAAAAACTATTTGATACAGTMATTAAAATAAATGGAGTAGGACCTAAGGTAGCTCTAGCTATTTGTTCAACCTTTACCCCTKCGTCTTTTTCYMAWATTGTTTCAARYAATGATGTTTCTATGTTAAAAAGAGTTCCAGGGATTGGACCTAAGGGTGCRAGTAGGTTATTGGTTGAATTAACTGGTTTTGTTATTGATGGWAATRSCRATGACAGTGATTTARGKAATCATAWRYTAGAAGCATCTATGGCCTTAGAATCTTTRGGGTTTAAAAAAGATGTTGTTTCWAAAATATTAARTACTTGTAAGTCTACAAATACAAGTGAATTGGTGCGAGAAGCACTTAAAAAATTACAAAAATAAGGTTGAGTGTGAATAGAAAAATTGTTATAGTATTTGGTGGTGTTAGTTTTGAACATGAGATTTCTATTGTATCTGCTATTGCTATGAAAGAAGTTTTACAAGCTGAATTAAATTATGTTTTTTTAGATGGAGAGCGAAATTTTTATTATATTCCCAATGAGCGTTTAAATGCAAAACTTTTCTCAAGTGGAAAATACAAGAAGTGCGACAAACTGACTTTAGGAAAAGAAGGTTTTATCAAAAAATCTGTTTTTTCAACATCTGTTATTCCTTGTGATGTTATCTTAAACTTAATACACAGTGGAGATGGAGAAGATGGTACCTTAAGTGCTATGTTTGATTTTTATTCTCTGCCTTATATAGGTCCACGAAAAGAAGCTTGTGCAATTAGTATTAATAAGTTTTTAACAAAAGGTTATGCTTCTTCTTTAAATATTAAAACAATGAATTATCAATACTATAACAAAGGCGAAATTGTAAGAGTTAAAGAATATCCAGTAATAGTTAAACCTGTACGTTTAGGTTCTTCTATTGGAGTAAGTATTGTAAAAGAAGAAGCCGATTTACTTTATGCGCTGGACGTTGCTTATGAATATGACAATGCAATTATTATAGAACCTTTTGTTTCTAATATTGAAGAATATAATGTGGCTGGCTGTAAAATTGAAGGTGAGTTTGTTTTGTCTTTAGTAGAAGAACCACAGAAATCTGAATTCTTAGATTTTGAAAAAAAGTACCTTGATTTTTCACGAACATCAACAGTACAAGAAGCCAATATATCGAGTGAATTAAAAAATGCTTTAAAAGATGCATTTAAAAAAATATACAATACACTCTTTGATGGATCAATGATACGCTGTGATTTTTTTGTTATTAATAATGTGGTTTATTTAAATGAAATCAATCCAATTCCTGGCTCTATGTCTAATTATTTGTATAAAGATTTTTCAAGTACACTTGTTTCTTTGTCTTATGATTTACCTAAAATACAGAACATTACTATTTCTTACGATTATGTGAATAAAATACAAAGTGCTAAAGGAAAATAGTGGCACGCAAAAGCATTGAAGTTGATAACAAACATTTTGATATCTCATATGAAATTCTTAATCACAAAGAAAAAAAGAATTTAATTATACTTCATGGTTGGGCTTCATCAAAAGATTTGATGAAAAATGTTTTTTCTCCTTATTTGAAAAACTATAAACATATTTATATTGATTTACCAGGTTTTGGTAAATCTCCTACAAAAGAAGTCTTAGATGTTTATTTGTATACTAAAATTATAGATGCTTTTTTAAACAGTATTGATGCTTCAAAAGATATTATTATGGGGCATTCTTATGGTGGAAAAGTAGCAACTTTATTAAATCCCACAAATTTAGTACTTTTAAGTTCTGCTGGAATTATTGAAGAAAAATCTCTAGAAGTAAAATTAAAAATTAAATGCAGTAAAATATTAAATACACTGGGTTTAAATAAAATCACTAAGTTATTTCGTTCAAAAGATGTAGATAATATGAGTGAAAATATGTATACTACTTTTAAAAATGCTTTAAAAGAAGACTTAAGTGAAGAGTTTAAAAACTTTTCTAATAAAGCTTTGATATTTTGGGGAGAAGAAGATACGGCTGCTAGTTTTATTGCTGGCAAACAAATTCATGCACTGATTAAAAACTCTGAAATGATATCTTATAAAGATGATCACTTTTTTTTCATGAAACATGCAAAAGACATCACACAAAGAATAGAACATGGAATATCTTAATATATTTACGCACATTATTTTAATAATGACTTTAGGTTGGTATTTAATTACAAATTTACAATGGTATAACTACAAATTAGAGAGAGTTATTTTAAAACATCATAAACAGCACTGGCATATTTTATATTTCATTACGCCTATTGTTATGTACTATTTATTGGAACCTTTATATTTTAATGTTTATTTTTATGTTCTGTATTTAAGTTCGTTTATTTTATGGAATAGAAAACTGGACAGAAATTTGGTTTTAACGTCTAGGGTTAAACGCTTTTTATCTCTTCTTTTATTAATTACGTTCTTTTTAAATGTACTTTGTTTATTTGGGAATTGTAATGAAATAGCTGTATTTATTCCTTTAATTGCTGCATATGCAGTTTCTACTTTATTGGAAAAAATGTTTGCAACTTCTTTTAAACATCAAGCAAAAAAGCGTTTATCAAACATGAATAATTTAAAAATTGTAGCTATTACTGCATCCTATGGTAAAACATCTATTAAAAATTATTTGCATCAAGTATTAAAAAGAAAATATATTACATATAAAACACCACGTTCTGTTAATACTATTGCAGGTATTGTTTTAGATGTAAACAAAGATTTGCCTGCAAATACTGATATTTATATAGCAGAAGCAGGTGCCAGAGTGAAAGGTGATATAGCAGAAATAACACACTTTTTAGAACCGCAGTATTGTATTATTGGCTCAGTAGGTGAACAACACTTAGAATATTTTAAAACACTTGATAATATTATTCATACAAAAATGGAACTTTTAAGTTCCTCTCGAATGATAAAAGCTTTTGTTCATGATACTGTGCCTGTTTTAAAATACGACAAAATCACTAAATTTCCTAATAATTTAAATATTACTATGAGCAATTTAGATGGTATTTGGTTTGATGTTATTATTAATGACAAAGTAGAACATTTTCATGCGCCAATCTTAGGATCTTTTAATGCTATTAATTTAACGGCTGTTATTTTAATGTCTTTAGAATTAGGAATGAGTATTGATGAAATTAAAATTGCATTAGATGAAATTGATGCTGTTCCTCACCGACTTCAAAAGATTGTTGCTGGTGGCAAAATTATAGTAGATGACTCTTTTAATGGAAATTTAGAAGGTATGTTGGAAGCGGTAAAAATCTCTACAACACATGATGGAAGAAAAGTTATTGTAACACCTGGTTTAGTTGAAGCAACGCAAGAAGCCAATATTACTTTTGCTAAAGCAGTAAATGAGGTATTTGATTTTGTAATTATTACAGGTGCTTTAAATGAAAAAGTACTAAGAGAACATATTGATATTAATAAAACACTGTATTTAGTTGATAAGTCTCAAATGGAAACGATTTTAGCAGAAAAAACAAGAGCAGGGGATTTGATTTTATTTGCAAATGATGCTCCTAATTTTATTTAGATTCTAAGGATAAAGAATGGATAATATTTATGCGCCTTGGCGTTACAATTATGTAAGTGAAGATAAAATAGAAGGCTGTGTTTTTTGTCATATTTCAAAAAATAAAGAAGATGAAAAAATGCAAGTACTTTTTCATGATTCTTTGTGTTATGTGGTTATGAATAAATTTCCTTACTCTCCTGGACATATTATGATTATTCCTCATCATCATACATCAAACATAGAAGACTTAAGTGATGAAATTTGGACTAGAATGTCTTTACGTGTAAAACAAGGCGTAAAGATGTTAAAAGAAGTTATGAAAGCCCCTGGGGTTAATATTGGCATGAATCTAGGAAAAGCAGCTGGAGCTGGAATAGAACAACATGTTCATTATCATTTATTGCCAAGATGGAATGGGGATACAAATTTTATTACTACTATTGCAAATACCAGAGCTTATCCTGCTGATTTTGAAGCTATTTTTCAAAAATTAAAAAAACAAGCAGCTAAATATTTTATTTAAAATGAAGTTTGATAAAAACTATCTAAAAGAAGTTATGTTAAATGATGAGATTTTTACTGGGATTTTAAAAGAAGCCAGTACTGTTAATCTGATTTATTTATCTTTTAATAAAACACTTACAAAAAAAATGATTAATGTTTTATTTGAAAAAAACATTGAAAATATTAATGGAAATTTATTAAAAAATTCTTTGTGTGAAGAATCAAAGATAAGAGAATTTTTAGCCTTAAAAGATAAGATCTATAATATTTGTATAGCTCACAATGAAAATTTATGTAAATCTCTTTATGAAGAATTATTTTCTTTAGATGATTATGATGTTAATGTTTCTTTGTTTTATAATGCCTGTATTCCTAAAGAATTAAAATCCTTATTAGCTTCTAAACTGAAACTTGATATTTAACAAAACAGATAATCCCCAAGTATTCCTTATTTTTTCCCTTATTTAAAGCTCTTTTTTTCTTTTTTTTTCTTTTTATTTTCTTATTGTAAATTTATAAATTTGCAACAATTAGTACCATTTGAATACCTTTCTTCTATATCATCAAAGCATAAAAATAGTTTGTTAATTAAATTTTCAATCTTTTTTGATATCTGTTTACTATAAAAGGAATAAAATGGAATGTATAAGAATAGAAAACTATATTAATGGTGAATTTGTAACAAGTTCATTAAATACCATGGATGTAAAGAGCCCAAGTGATGGGTCTACTATTGCAAGTGTAGTTTTAAGCACAAAAGATGAAGTAGAACAAGCCGTACAAGCTGCAAAAATTGCGCAAAAAGATTGGAAAAAATTAAGTTATAAACAACGTGCTAAATTCTTTTTTAAATATTTGGTTTTATTAGAAGAAAACAGAGAAGTATTGTCTGTTTGTATTCAAAGTGAAAATGGAAAAAGTATTCTAGACGCAAATGCAGAAGTTGACAAAGCCATTGAATTATGTGAGTTTGCTTGCTCAATTGCACAAGATGATGTTCATGCTATTTCTGAAGTTAGTACTGGAATTACGTGTAGTGAACAAAGACGACCCTTAGGTATAGTTTCTTCTATTTCTCCTTTTAACTTCCCGATTATGGTACCTCATTGGACTGTTTTAAATGCAATAATGATGGGAAATGCAATGATTTTAAAACCCTCAGAAATGACACCTATTAGTGCTCAACATATGGCAAGACTGTTTAAAGAAGCTGGTTTTCCAGATGGAATATTCTCTGTTATTAACGGTGGGAAAGATGCTGTTGAAGCTATTTGTGATCATGAAGATATCAAAGCATTATCTTTTGTAGGATCAACTCCAGTTGCAAAAATAGTTTATAAAAGAGCAACAAATAATTTAAAAAGAGCACTTTGTTTAGGTGGGGCTAAAAACTTCTTAATTCTTACTCCTGATGCAGAACCTAAAATGGCAGTTAGTGATATTATTGCATCTTTTTCTGGAATGAATGGTCAACGATGTATGGCGGCATCTGTTTTAGTTGCTGTTGGAAATTGTGATCATATTATTTCACAAGTAGTAGATGCAGTTAAAGAAATTTCGAATGACGAAAATTTAGCACCAGTTATTTCAAATGCTGCTGTTACAAACTTAAATACGTATATGGAAAAAGCACAGAATAATGGGGCAAAAATTTTAGTAGATGGAAGCCAGTACAAAACAAATAAAAAAGGTTATTACACAGCACCTTCTATTATTGATTATAGAGAAGGTGGAACAATGGAAAAAGAAGAAGTTTTTGGTGCTGTTTTAGAAATTAAAGGCGCTTCAAGTTTAGAAGAAGCCTTAAGGGAACAAAATAACTCTCCTTATGGAAATGGTACGTCTATTTTTACGCAAAGTGGAAGAGTAAGTGAAGATGCTGTAAGAGAATTAGAAGCAGGAATGATTGGGGTTAATATTGGAATTCCAGTTCCTAGAGAGCCTTTTTCTTTTGGAGGAATTAAAGATTCTAAATTTGGATATGGAGATATTACAGGAAAACAATCTCTTAATTTTTGGAGTGATTTAATTAAAGTAACTACAAAATATTCAGGTGAAAACAAAATAGATTGGATGAGTTAAAATATTATTTTAATATTTTAACTTTTTAATAAGTGTATAGATTGACTTTTAATTAAGTATAAGAAAGGACATTATGGATTCTTCATATGTAGTATTTGAAAACGTAAAAAAGAGTTATGACAATAAAAATTTTGTTGTAAAGGATTTTAACCTTAACGTTAAAAAAGGTGAGTTTTTGACAATGTTAGGCCCATCAGGAAGTGGTAAAACGACTTGTTTGATGATGCTAGCTGGTTTTGAAGGCGTAACAAGTGGTGAAATTTATTTAAATGGAAAAGCAATMAAAGACATAGCMCCACAYAAAAGAAATATWGGTGTRGTTTTTCAAAATTATGCNMYTTTTCCCNCATATGACTATTGCTGARAATTTGGCTTATCCTTTAAAGGTACGAAAATTACCTAAGGCAGTTATTAAAGAAAAAGTTGATTATTATTTAAATCTTGTTGAATTAGAAGATTTTAAAGACAGATTYCCTTCWCAATTATCAGGAGGGCAAAAACAACGKGTGGCACTTTCTMGRGTWYTAATATATGAACCAGAAATTATTCTTATGGATGAACCCTTAGGKGCWTTRGAYAAAAAAYTAAGAGAACAAATGCAGTATGAAATTAAAMGACTTCATGCAAAACTTGGTTTTACTGTTGTTTATATTACTCATGATCAAACAGAAGCGTTAACGATGWSTGACCGTATTGTTGTTTTTAATGATGGARTAGTGCAGCAAATTGATGCGCCAATGAAGTTATATGAAGAGCCAGATAATTCTTTTGTTGCCAAYTTTATGGGTGAAAATAACAAAATTACTGGRATAGCACAAGACAAATGGATGAATGACGAAARYATCATTAATGTRAAAACACCTTTTGGAATTGTAAAAGCATTTAATGTTTTTGATCACAAAGAAGATGCGCCTGTGCTTTTATCAATAAGACCAGAAAAGATTCTTTTAGATCCTTCTCCTGCTTTAGGAGTGAAAAACAATTTTAAAGCACTTATTGTTGATTTACTTTATATAGGCGATCATATTAGGGTTATTTTGCATATAGAAAATGATACACAAGACATTATTGTACGACATGCAGTATCCCTTGATTCAAAAACGTATACCAAAGGTGAAACGGTCATGATTGGATGGCACCGACAAGATTGCCGTGCTTTAGATGTTTTGGATTAAATCAGTATAAGGAGTTTTAGAAAASAAGTACGTTTTAGGTTTGCAAATATGCATCAATTTAAATTATTAAAGGAAATACGATGAAAAGAATTATTTTAAGTATGTCACTAGTNNNAGTTGCTTCTTTAGCAGCANCNNAAAGTTTAACAGTAATTTCATGGGGAGGAGATTATGGTAAAGCACAAATGAAACATGCCATTGCTCCTTTTGTTGCAAAAACAGGAGTTAAGGTTTTATTTGATGACTACAAAGGTGGAACAGCAGAAATAAAAGCACAAGTAGATTCTAAAAATGTTAAATGGGATGTAGTAGATATAGAATATATTGATTTAGAAAAAGCGTGTAGYGAAAATATGTTAGAAAGATTGGATACATCATTTTTACCAAAAGGTGAAGATGGAATGGCTGCTAATAAAGATTTTTATCCTGCTGCACTTGCTAGTGAATGTGCTATTGGTAATATATATTGGTCAACAGTATATGCATACAGTAAAAAACATATTGGGGCAAACAAACCTTCAAGCATCCAAGATTTTTTCGATTTAAAAAAGTTTCCTGGAAAAAGAGCAATGAGAAAAAGAGCTCAAATCAATTTAGAATGGGCATTAATTGCTGATGGTGTATCTAAAAGTAAAGTATACGAAGTATTAGAAACAGAAGCAGGGCAAAAACGAGCTTTTAAAAAACTAGATACGATTAAAGAAAATATTATTTGGTTTGATTCATGGTCACAAGCTCCACAGTTGTTAAATGATGGTTCTGCAATTATGGCGCAATCGGCAAATGGAAGAATGACTGAATTTGAAATCGTTTGGGATGCTCAAGCTTTTGATTTAGATGGTTGGGCTATTGTAAAAGGTTCTAAAAATATTGAGTTAGCTAAAAAATTTATTGCTTTTGCAACGTCAACTAAAGCACTTGCTGGAATGCAAGATGTAAATTATGGACCTACAAGAGCTTCTTCATCTGCTTATATTCCAGAATCAAAACGAAATAAACTTCCTTCTGCTCACTTAGATGAAGGTTTTAAAGTTAATGGTATATTCTGGTCAGATTATGCAACAGAATTAAACGAAAAATATAACTCTTGGTTATTAAGATAAGAGTTAAATTCAATCTTGGAGTGAAAAAATGAACAATAATAAAAATTTTTTCAAAGCACAAGAAAGATTAGCAAAAATAAAGGCCTTCCTTTTGGTCACGCCTTTATTATTGTTTGTTTTGGTGTTCTTTGTTACCCCTATTTTATTAATACTTGTAAAAGCTGTCTATAATCCTAAGGTTAATACTTTAATCCCTCAAACGGTTATGGTTATTAAACAATATGATTATAAAAATGTCTTTCCTAAAGAAGAAGTAATAAAAGTGTTTTTAACAGAACTTCAAGTTTTATCAAAAAACAGAACAAGTGGAATTTTAGCTGAAGAGTTAAACCGACAAGTTTCTGGTTTTGGAAGTACTATTAAAAAAACTGCTAGAAAAATTAGAAAAGAAGATATAAATGCTATTTCTAATTATAAAGAATACCTCTTAAAAATTACAAAAAAATGGGATAATCCAAAGTTTTGGATTGCAATAAAGAGAAGTTATAGTAGTTTTACTTTCTCTAATATTTTAGCCGCTGTTGATCTTGAATATGATATGGATGGTAATATTGTACAAAAAGATGAATCGCAAAGAATATATTTTCCTATTTTAATAAAAACACTTTATATGGCCATCTTGATTACCTTTTTTACAATAATTTTAGCTTATCCTACGGCTTATTTTTTATCTACCTTGTCAAAAAGTAAAGCAAATTTATTAATGATTTTTGTACTCTTGCCTTTTTGGACATCTCTTTTAGTACGTATTGTTTCTTGGATTACTTTATTACAAGAATATGGTGTTGTAAATGAGTTGTTATTGTATTTGAATATTATAGAGCAACCTCTAGACATTGTTTTTAACCAGTTTGCAACTATTATTACAATGACACATATACTCTTACCTTTTATGGTCTTGCCTTTATATGGTTCAATGAGAGCTATGGATATTACATATGTAAAAGCGTCTGCTTCTTTAGGTGCAAATCCTTTTATGACTTTTTTTAAGATATATTTCCCACTTACTTTATCAGGGCTTAGTGCTGGTGCTGTTTTGGTATTTATTATCTCTATTGGTTATTACATTACTCCTGCACTAATAGGTGGCGTTGATGGACAAATGATTAGTAACTTGGTTGAATTCCATATGAGAACATCAAATAACTGGGAATTGGCTTCTGCCATTGGTGGAATACTTTTATTTATTACATTAGCATTGTATGCAATCTATAACAGGTTGGTTGGTGTTGATAATATGAAATTAGGATAATAGCATGATGTATACATTAGAAAAACTATTTTATAAAAACTTTCATCATTTGATGAAGTTCTTTGCTTATGGGGTGTTTTTATTTTTAATGCTTCCTATTTTAATACTTGTTCCTTTGTCCTTTAATGCGGGTTCTTTTTTTACTTTTACTGAAGAAATGCTACGTCTGGATCCAGATGCTTTTTCTCTTCGTTGGTATGAAGCATTTTTTGCAGATCCTAAGTGGATGCTTGCTATTAAGAACTCTTTTATAATTGCAATTAGCAGTAGTATTATTGCTGTTATTCTAGGAACAATAGCTTCTATTGGTTTGAATTCAGACAAAATGCCTTTTAGGTCTTTTATGATGGTAATACTTATTTCGCCTATGATTATTCCTTTGATTATCTTAGCAGCTGGTATGTATTTCTTTTATTCTTATATTGGTTTGTCTGGTTCATATACGGGTCTTATTATTGCTCATGCGATTTTAGGAGTTCCTTTTGTTGTTATTAATGTTTTATCCTCTCTTAATGCTTATGATTTAAATTTATCAAAAGCATCTACGAGTCTTGGCGCATCTAGAGTGTATACATTTTTTCATATTATGTTTCCTTTGATTAAACCAGGGATTATATCAGGATGGCTTTTTGCTTTTATTACTTCTTTTGATGAAGTAATTATTATTATTTTCTTAGCAGGTCCAGAGCAAAGAACAATCCCAAGGCAGATGTTCTCAGGATTAAGAGAACAAATTAGTCCTACCATATTAGCAGCGTCTACATTGTTATTACTTTTATCTGTTGTGCTTCTTGTTAGCATACAGTATCTACAAAAAAAGAGTAATGAACAAAGAGGCATAGAATAAATTTAAAATTAAAAATAGAATTAAAACTTAAAGGATAAATATGAGCAACATTAAAAATATGACTACACTTTGGAAACCTTTTACTCCAAACAGAGAGTTTAACAAAAATCCAAGAATATTCACTTCTTCTGATGGAATGTATTATACAAGCGATAAAAATGAAAACGTTTTAGATGCTGTGTCTGGTTTATGGTGTTGTAATTTAGGAAATAACTACAAAAGCATTGTAAGTGCGCTTAAAGATCAAAGTGAGAAAATGTATTATTCTCCTGCTTTTCAAGTGGCACACCCTTTGGAATATGAGCTTGCTAATGAGCTAATAAGTATTGCTCCAAAACACATCAAACATGTGTTTTTTGCAAATTCTGGTTCAGAAGCAGTTGAAAGTGCATTAAAAATGGCACTTGCTTATCAAAAAGCTATTGGGCAAGGTTCAAGAACCCTAGTTATTGGGCGAGAGAGTGCCTATCATGGGGTTAATTTTGGTGGAATTTCAGTAGGTGGTTTGGTTAATAATAAAAGACAATATAATAATTTAATTAAAACCTTCCATATGCCATGTATTTTAGATATTGATAAAAATGCCTTTACAAAAGGAATGCCAAAAAATGGTGCTATTAAAGCAGAAGCTTTATTAGCCCTTATTAATACTCATGGAGCAGAAAATATTGCAGCTGTTATAGTTGAGCCCGTAGCAGGATCAGCCGGGGTTCATATTCCTCCTGTTGGATACTTAAATAGAATTTCGCAAATTTGTAAAGCAAATGGAATATTACTTATCTTTGATGAAGTGATTACAGGTTTTGGACGTTTAGGTACTCCTTTTGCGGCCGACAAATTTGGTGTAGAACCCGATATGATTACGTGTGCAAAAGGTCTTACAAATGGAGCTTCTCCTATGGGTGCGGTACTTGCTAGTTCCCAAGTATATGAGGGAATTATTAATAACAGTAAAACACCAATAGAGTTTTTTCATGGTTATACTTACTCTGGACACCCTTTATCTTGTGCTGCTGGAATTGCAACTATTAAAGCTTATAAAGAAGAAAAATTCTTTGAAAAAGTAGCTTCAATGGAAGAATTTTGGCAAGAAGAGTTACACTCTTTAAAAGATTGTGCGAATGTTATTGATATTAGAAATCTAGGTTTAGTAGGTGCTGTACAATTGTCCTCAAATACAAAAGGCCCTGGAATAAGAGGAAATGATATTTATTTAGAATGTTTTAAAAATAATCTTCTCGTACGTGCAACAGGAGATATTATTGCTTTATCACCTGCTTATATTGTGAGCAAAGATGAAATAAAACAAATTGTATCAATACTAAGAGATGCCATTAACAAAGTGGCATAAAAAAATACACCTGTGATTTATATAAGTAAAGGAATAGGCAATGAAATTAAGCAGACCACAAGCAAAAGCTGTGCTACAAATTGAAAATGAGCGTGTTATCATTACTCAATGGAATTTTCCACCTGGAGCAGAAACAGGTTGGCATAAGCATGCTCATGATTACATTGTTGTTCCTAATATGAAAGGCACATTGCTCATGGAAAGAAAAGATGGTAATAACACTGCAAACTTAGAAGAAGGACAGTCTTATTACCGCCCAGTTGGGGTGGAGCATAATGTAATTAATTCTAATGATTATGCTTTTTCATTTGTTGAAATTGAGTTGAAATAAAACAAATTACATAAGAACTAAAAAATGCCATTAAAAAAGTGGCATAAACTAATAAACCGTGCAGGTGGGTTATACGTTCCTTCCCTGCACCCATATTTTTTAATTTTTATTAATGGGAATAAGAATAGAGAACTCTACTCCTTTTTCAAGATTTCGTACGCTAAGTTCCCCGTGCATATTTTGTTCAATAATCATTTTACTCATATATAAACCTAGCCCAGTTCCATTGTAACTTTCTTTTGTAGTAAAATATGGGTCAAATATTTTGTCGATAAGATCTTGTTTAATTCCTCCTGCATTATCAGTGATAATAATTTCTATATTTTCATCTTTTTTACTTGATTTAATCTGTATAAGAGGATTTTTAACTTCTGTTTCTATGAAAGCATCTTTGGAATTAGTAAGTAGATTTAACAATACTTGTGAGAGTTCACTCTCAAAGCCGTATAAAATCACATCTTTACATGCTATATTTGTTATTTTTATACTGTAGTTTTTAAAACTATCGTCTATTAAAAAAACAGTTTGTTGAATAGCTGCTTGTACTGAAAATTCTATTTTCTCTTTATTGGGTTGAAAGAAGTTTCTAAAATCATCAATAGTTGTTGACATTTTTCTTGTTAGTGCATTACTAAGTGTAAGTTGTTTATTTAAATATTCTTGGTTTAGTTTTCCAAGAGAATAGCGTAAATGAACATTTTGAAAAACGGTACTTAAAGCGCTTAATGGCTGTCTCCATTGATGAGCAATCATACTTATCATTTCTCCCATTTCTGCTAATTTTGATTGTTGAATAAGCAGTTGTTCTTGTTTTTTTCTAATATTTATCTCTTCTTTTATTCTTGCATCTAGGGTATTATTTAAGTCTTCAAGTTCTAAGGTTTTTAATTTTAGTTTTTTATTTGAGAGTTTTAATTCTTTCGTTCTTACTTCAACTTTTCTCTCTAATGTATCATTAAGAACTTCTATTTCTTCTTTGACTTTTTTTAATTTGTGAATGTATTTACGTTGCATAACATAGGTATAAGTAATGAGTAACCAAATAAAAACAAAAAAAGCCAGTATCTTCCATAAGAGTTTATAATTAAAACCTTGTTCATATTTAATAGAAACCCAAGAATTTATAATCTTTTGCCTGGTTTCATCACTGATGGAATCAATTACTTTTTCAAAGATATTAAAAAGTATTACGTCATCATTTCTAACCCCTATTGATAACTTCCAACTTTCATCAAATTTGCCCGATATTTGCAAACTTCCAAAAAAGTCTTTTTGAAAAGCATATGCAACATTAAGATGGGTAGATACTTGTCCAAAGAGTTCTCCTTTTTCAACTTTTTGCAAACCTGTATGTAAATGTTCTACATCAACAATATTCATTTCAGGATATAAACGTCTTAATTTTTCATTATAAGCAAAGTCTTTTTGAACCCCAATTTTTTTGTGTTTTAGTGTTTTTAAATCACTAATAAAGGTTATGTTTTTTTTAGTAACTAAAACCAAAGGTGCCATAATATAAGCTTTTGTAAAGTTCATATATTCTTGTCTGTTTTTTGTAACCATAGCTAAAGAAAGAATATCACAGGTTTTATTTTTCATATATTCTAAAGATTGTGTCCAGTTCTTTGTCTCAATTAGTTTTATAGGTATACCAATTCTTTTTTCAAATATTTTCATATAATCAGCAACCATTCCAATGTGTTTGTGATTAAGTATTTTTTCATAAGGCATCCAATCTGGATCGGCACACATATTTATATGTTTTTTGTTTTGTAAGTGCAATAACTCTTCATTATTAAGCTTAAGAGGTAAATTGGCTAAGTCTCTTAAAAACCATTTATCAAAAAGTTCTTTTTTTTCTTTTACAGTAAGGGAGTTAAGCCCTTTATCTAAAATGGCGTGTAAGATTGGTTTTTTATTATTGGTGAAAAAATATAAGTTTGAAGGTTCAAAAATAATCAAAGGCATGGCTTTTAATCCAATAATAAGATTATCCTCTAAGTAGGTTTGAATAATAATAGGAGAGGCCATAATGGCATCTACTTTTCCTTCTAAAAGGAGTTGCACCGAATCTTGCATGTTTTTTGTTTGAATGATTTCAAAAGATGCATTCGTATTATTTTTTTTTGTAATGTTTTCTTTTTCTTGTATTATTGCTACTTTTTTATGTTTTAGATCATCCAAGGATTGTATATCGTTTTCTTCTTTCTTAACAAACAGAATCTTTTTTATTTGCAATATTTCAGTAGAGTATAAACCAAAACTACTTTTTATTTTTGCTTGACTAATCAGAGGTATAACATCTATTTCACCTGTTTTAAAGCTTGAGAATAGTGTACCTTGACGTACCACAAGTGTTTTTGTTTTTATATTATATTTATTGATTATAAGCTGCAAAATATCACTTGCAAAACCATCTCTTTCTTTGTCTTTGTTGATATAGGTTAATGGATATAAATCAGTAACTCCAATGCTTACTTTATTATTTTCTATCCATTTACGTTCTTGTTTACTCAACGTTGAGGAAAAAAGAAGTACCGTATTTAAAAAGAAAAAAATGATAATAAAATATTTTAAGAACGTAGGGTAGGTTCTTTTCATAGGTGTATCTTCTTAGGCAAGATAATAGAAAAACAAACACCTTCTCTTATATTTTTTACAAACAACTTTCCTTGATGATGATTTTCAATAATTATTTTTGACATATAAAGACCTATTCCTGTTCCATTTTTTTCTTTTTTAGTCGAAAAGTAAGGTTCGAAAATTTTATCTTTTATATTTTCATCAAGATATCCACCATTATCATAAATATCTATTTGCACAGTATTTTTTATATCTTTTGTGCAAATCTCTAGGATTAGTTTATGGTTTTCTTTTTCTAGAAGTTTCTCTTGTGCATTTTTAAGAATATTAAGAAAGACATGAATAATTTCATTTTCATAAATATTGAGTTTATTTTTACTTTTTAAGTCAAGCTGTACTTCTATATTACTTGCTTGCAAATCTTTTTTCATTATTTTTAAGCAATTATGTATGGCACTGTCTATTGTTTTATTTAGGACTTTTTTATCTGATTTATAAAAGTTTCTAAAGTCTTCTATTGTTGTAGTAAGATTTTGTACATAAAATTCTATTTCATCCAGTTTATTTTTGAAAAAAACACTTTGTTCATTTCTTTGTTCTTTTAAATCCAGATTAAAAGCATCACTTAGAATTTTATATTTTAAAGTAAAAGCAGCTGTTCCAATTGAAGCTAAAGGCTGTCTCCATTGGTGAGCTATCATGTTAATCATTTCTCCCATAGCTGCAAACCTAGACTGAGTCACCATGATTTTTTGATTTTCTTTATTCTTTTGAACTTCAATATTAAGTTTTTTATTTTGCTCAAGTAATTGTTCTTTCAATATCTTGGGTTCAATGGCTTTATGTAGTGTTTCTTTTAGCTTGTAAATATCAATGGGTTTTAAGACATAAGAACTAATACCCAAATCAATGGCTTTCATTAGTAAGTTCGTTTCTTGATGGGCAGTTGTAATAACTACAGGAATAAATTCATCCACTTCCCTAATCTTTTGAACCATTAAAAGTCCATCCATCTTGGGCATTTTAATATCTGTTAAAATAAGATCAATTTTTGTTTTTGCTGCTTTAAACAAAGAAAGCCCTTCTTGTCCATTTTTTGCACAAATAACATGTATTCCAAAAAGGCTTAAGGTTTCTGTAATTCCGTTTTGGATGGAGTCTTCATCTTCTGCATAAAGAATAGTCATATTTTTTAGAAGGTCTTTATCTATCATTAGCTACTACCCTTTGAAGAAACAATTTATTCATAAATAGTATCATAAAATGAATCATATAATATATAAATTTACAATAAATAAAAGCATCTTATTAAACATTATAATACTTATGGAAGTTTATTTTTTGAAATTAATCTAAGAGATAAAATGTTAAGATATTTTACAAAAGGATTTTGATGGATTATGCTTTACTTAAAAAATATACCAAAGATATAAAAGTACTTTTTGTTGAAGACGATACAGATTTTAGAAAAGAGTTTGAAGAGTTACTCTTAAATATCTTTTCTCATGTCAGTGTAGCTATCGATGGAGAAGATGGATTAAATCAATATAAAAAATATCATGAACGTACAAACACTTATTATGATTTGGTTATTTCAGATATAAAAATGCCAAATGTTGATGGAATTGAATTAGTAAATACTATGTATCAAATTAATAAAGAACAAATAGTTGTTATTTTATCTGCAAGAAGTGAGTTTTCTTATTTATTGCCACTTATTAATTTAGGCATACAACATTTTTTTACTAAACCTATTGATTACTCTGATTTTTTAGATGACATTTTAATTATTAGTAATAAAATCTATAATAACAATTTAAACGTTGATACTAATATTGTTAAAATAACGGATACTTTAATTTGGAATAAAGATCAAAAAAAACTAAGTGATGGTAAAACAATCATAGCACTTACGAAAAAAGAAATTATATTAGTTAATACCATTTTGAAAAACAATGGAAGAATATATACAGCAGATGAACTTATCTCAAGAATTTGGTTTGAAGATATGGACGTAAACGCTGATATTAAAAACCTGAAAAATACAATATCCCGCTTACGAAAAAAAATCCCTAATTTACAGATTAAAAATATTTATGGAATGGGATATAAAGCTGTTTTAGGAATTGTTGTGGAGTAAGTATGGGCTAATATACAAAAATTAAATAGCCCATACTTTTTAGTGACTTTTACTTTCTTCCATTAGTTTTAAAATATTATCATGAACTTCACTTGCTTCTTCATCCGTAATTTTATTCTCTTCAATAGCTAAAAGTATACTTTCTAATTCTTCTAAGAGACCATACATCTCTTCTAGAGCTTTTAAATCATCCTCGCTGTCTTCTTCCTCTTTTACTAAAGTATTTAGCTCTTTAATATAACTTTGGATTTCTGGTACCATCATTTCTTTAATTGCAGTTTCTAATTTTTCTTTTATTTCACTCATTTTATTTCCTTAAAATACGAAAGATATATCTAGTATATTTAAATTATAGATATTAATTTTAACATCTTTTGAATCGACTATACTGTATTCCAATGTATAATCATTTGGGTTTTTAATTTCTTCGTTGTTTTTTACAAAATCACTGTATTTATCATAATCAATTATTGCATATATAAATAAGGCTTTATTCTTAAAACTCTCATTATTAATGTATTTTTCATAAACCATAGAATTTGCACTTTCATCATACTTATCGTAAAAGTTTTTTTTGTACAAAGCTTCTAGCTCATCATGTTTATCAAATGTTTTCGTATTATATAAAAAATACTCTTTTTTTAATAATTTCTCTAATGCTTTGGATATTTTAAAATAAGAATATTTTTTATATCCTTGTTCATTTGATAATTCCTGTTTTTTTTCAATCATGTACTTCCTTCTAATTCTTAGAATATTAAAAATATTCTTTAAAATCCATAAATATACTGATATAAAAAGATTTTTCTTACTTTTATTTACTAGAATTCTTTTTCTATTCCTTCTTATAAGGATGAAAAGTAAATTATTTCATCTATTCACCTAGTATTCACGTCTCCTAAATCAATTTAATCACATGCGTGAATAAGTTTTTAAAAAAAGCAATACTTATCCTTTTAAAAAGGAAGTAAAATGGCACTATCTTTGAGACAAAGCCCATAACTCTTGACATTAGACCTAAAATAAGTTATAATCCGCGTCCATAAAATGTGGTTAGGGTGCGTTTACGTAGATCTAACGAGTTCTTTAAAGGAAAAAAATGGAAAAAATTAGATTAAAGCTTAAAGCTTATGATCATAGAGTTTTAGATAGAAGTGTTGCTTCAATTGTAGAAGCTGTTAAAAGAACTGGTGCTGAGTTGAGAGGTCCTATACCTTTACCAACAAAGATCAGAAGATATACTGTTATCAAAGGTCCTCACGTTAATAAGAGTTCAAGAGAGCAATTCGAAATTAGAATTCACTCAAGAATGATTGATATCGTTTCTGCGACTCCAGATACAGTAGATTCACTAATGAAATTAGACCTAGCTCCTGAAGTAGATGTAGAAGTTAGATCTATGGGTCAAGAATAGGAAAGGGTAAAATATGGAATTTATAGTACAGAAAATCGGTATGAGTAGAACTGTTACAGTTCCCGCTATTCCTGTTACACTTTTAAGAGTTCTTGATACTAAAGTGTGTACAGTTCTAGAAAACGGTGACGCAATCGTTGCATATGCAAACGGTAAAAAATTCAATAAAACTATTGAAGGTCAACAAAAAAAATACAACTTATCAAAAGAGTTCAATAGATTTGCAACAATCGCTGTAGCAAATACTGAAGCTGGAGACCAAGATGTATCTGTTTTAAATGATGCTAAGTTATTAAGATCTACTTTTACTTCTAAAGGTAGAGGTTTTGCTGGTGTTGTTAAAAGATGGAACTTTGCTGGTGGTCGTGCATCTCACGGTCATAGAATGGGTCGAACGACTGGTTCTATTGGTAATGCTGAGTGGCCAGGTAGAGTTATGCGTGGTAAAAAAATGCCAGGWCATTAYGGTCATTGTACTGTATCTGTTAGAAAYGAYGTTGTTTCATTTGACGCAGAAACTGGTATCTTAGTTGTTAAAGGTTCTATTTCTGGACCAAAYGGCGGATTAGGTAAAGTAAAGGTTGCTAAATGAGTAAAGCATTAATTTTAAACGACAAATTTGAAAACGCTGGTGATGTTACATTACCTGCAAAATATGCAGAGATTAACTCTCATAACTTATACCTTTATGTTAAGTCTTATTTAGCTTCTTGTAGAGCTAATACTGCTAGAGCAAAAGGTAGATCAGAAGTTCGTGGTGGTGGTAGAAAACCTAAAGCACAAAAAGGTTCTGGTGGAGCTAGATGGGGATCATTAAGATCACCTTTATTCGTTGGAGGGGGACAAGCATTTGGACCTCAAAAAAGAAACTATGTTCAAAAAGTTAATAAAAAACAAAAAGTCTTGGCTTTAAGTTTTGCATTAAATGCACAAGGGCAAAATGGTTCTTTATTTACTGTTGATTCAATTAAACTTGAGTCTGGTAAAACTAAAGATGCTGTTGCAGTAATGGCTAAATTAAACCAAAGAGACGTATTAATCGTTGTTGATTCAATTGACGAAAATACTTATTTAGCGTTTAGAAACATTAAGAATTGTTATATGATAGAAAAACAAGAAGTTAACGCTTATTTGATTTCTGCATATCACTCAGTACTAATTGAAAAATCAGTGCTTGAAGCATTAACAAAAGAGGCGTAAGATGGCTGATATTACAGATATTAAAGCAATATTATATACAGAGAAAACAATCGAATTACAAGAAAATGGTGTAATCGTTGTTCAAACTAGTCCTAGAATGACTAAGAATGGTTTAAAAGAAGTTTTTAGAGAGTACTTTGGTGTAACACCTACAAAAGTAAATTCTTTAAGACAAAAAGGTAAAGTTAAAAGATTTAAAGGGAAACTAGGATCACGTCCAGATTTCAAAAAATTCTATGTTACATTACCAGAGGGCGCTGAAATAGCGAACCTTTCAGCTTAAGGGGATATGAATGGCAATTAAAAAATTTAGACCAATAACTCCTGCTAGAAGATTTATGACTGTTATGGATACTTCTGATATTACTTCTAAACCAACGGTTAGATCTTTACTTAAAAGAGTAAAAGCTCATGCTGGTAGAAATAGTAACGGTAGAATCACTTCTAGACATAAACAAGCAGGTGCTAAAAAACTATACAGAATTATTGATTTCAAAAGATCTAAGTTTGGTGTAGAGGGAACTGTTTCAACTATTGAATATGACCCATACAGAAACTGTAGAATTTGTTTAATTACTTATGCTGATGGAGATAAGAGATATATCTTACAACCTTCAGGTTTAAGCGTTGGAACTAAAATTATGGCTGCAGAGTCTGGTTTAGATATTCTTCCTGGTAATGCAATGAGATTAACTAGTATCCCTGTTGGTACTATGGTTCATAATATTGAAATGAAACCTGGTAAAGGTGGGCAAATTGCTCGTTCTGCTGGTGGATATGCTCAAATTATGGGTAGAGAAGACAAGTATGTTATCTTAAGATTACCTTCTGGTGAAATGAGAAAAATTCTTGGTGTTTGTATTGCTACTATTGGTATTGTTGGAAATGAAGATTTTTCTAACATGGTAATTGGTAAAGCTGGACGTTCTCGACACTTAGGAAAAAGACCTCAAACAAGAGGATCTGCGATGAACCCGATTGATCACCCTCATGGTGGTGGTGAAGGTAAGACAAACTCTGGACGACATCCTGTTACTCCATGGGGTATGCCAACTAAAGGTTATAAAACTAGAAAGAAAAAAGCTAGTGATAAACTAATCATTTCAAGAAAGAAGAAGTAAACTATGGCTAGATCAATAAAAAAAGGTCCATTTGTAGACGCTCACCTAATCAAAAAAGTTATGAAAGCTATTGAATCAGGTGATAAGAAACCAATTAAAACTTGGTCAAGAAGATCTATGGTATTACCAGACATGATCGGACTAACTTTTACAGTTCACAATGGAAGAAATTTCGTACCTGTTAACGTGACAGAAAATCATGTTGGATATAAATTAGGTGAATTTGCACCAACTAGAACATTTAAGGGCCATAAAGGTTCTGTTCAGAAGAAGGTAGGTTAGTATGAGTATATTACAACATAAAAAAGCAAAACAATTAACTAAAACTGAAAGAAAAGCTGCTGGTATCAATAAAAGCCATACAGCTACGTTGAAGTTTATCAGAATTGCTCCTCTTAAAGCTAGATTAATAGCAAGAGAAGTTCAAGGTATGAATTGTGAATTTGCAATTGCATCTTTACAATTTACTCCTAATAAAGCTGCTGGAATCATTTCTAAAGTTATCGCATCTGCTGTTGCAAATGCTGGTTTAGAACCTGAAGACGCAATTGTAGTTTCTGCTAGAGTTGATAGAGCTCCTGTTCTTAAGAGATTTACTCCAAGAGCTAGAGGTAGTGCTTCTCCAAAGCATAAACCAACTGCACACATCTTTATTGAAGTTGCTGCAGCACCAAAAGGAGACAAGTAATGGGTCAAAAAGTTAATCCAATAGGTTTAAGACTTGGTATTAATAGAAACTGGGATTCTAGATGGTTCCCTTCATTCAAAAAAATGCCTGCTAATGTTTCTGAAGATGACAAAATTAGAAAATTCATTAAAAAAGAATTATACTATGCTGGAATCGCTCAAACTATTATTGAGAGAACTGCTAAAAAAGTTAGAGTTACAATCGTTGCTGCTCGTCCTGGTATTGTTATTGGGAAAAAAGGTGCGGATGTTGAAAAACTTAAAGCTAAATTAGCTGCACTTACTGGTAAAGAAATTGCTGTAAATATTAAAGAAGAAAGAAAACCTCAATTATCTGGTCAACTTTCTGCTGAAAATGTTGCACAACAACTTGAGCGACGAGTTGCATTTAGAAGAGCTATGAAAAGAGTTATGCAAAATGCAATCAAATCTGGAGCTAAGGGTATTAAAGTACAAGTAGCTGGTAGACTTGGTGGAGCTGAAATGGCTAGAACTGAATGGTATTTAGAAGGAAGAGTTCCTTTACATACTTTAAGAGCTAGAATTGATTATGGTTTTGCTGAAGGTCACACTACTTATGGTTGTGTTGGTATTAAAGTTTGGATTTTCAAAGGTGAGGTTCTTGCAAAAGGCGTTCCTGTTGAAAAAGCTGAAGATACTTCTAAACCAAAAAGAAGACCTACGAAGAGAAGAGGTAACTAATTATGTTAATGCCTAAAAGAACTAAATTTAGAAAAATGATGAAGGGACGAAATCGTGGTAAAGCGACAAGAGGTTACTCTTTAGCATACGGTGATATCGGACTTAAAGCTACTGAACATGGTAGAATTGATTCTAGACAAATTGAAGCTGCTCGGGTTTCTATGACTAGAAAAGTAAAAAGACAAGCTAAAGTTTGGATTATGGTATTCCCTGACAAACCTTTAACTGCTAAACCCTTAGAAACACGAATGGGTAAAGGTAAAGGTGCTGTTGATAAATGGGTTATGAATATCAAGCCTGGTCGAATTCTTTTTGAGATGGCTGGTGTAAGTGATGAGTTAGCAAGAGAAGCGTTAACTTTAGCTAGACACAAGTTACCATTCAAAAGTAAAATAATTACAAGAGATAGTGAAAATGATTTATTCTGATTTAAAAGAAAAAAGTTTAGAAGAACTAAACGGGTTATTAAAAGAAAATAAGGTGCTTCTTTTTGAATTAAAAGCTAAGCTAAAAACTATGCAGTTAACGAATACTTCTGAATTAAAAGTAGCTAAAAAAGATTTAGCTAGAATTCAAACAGCAATCACTGCAGTAAAAGCTAACTAAGGATCTATGATATGGCAATTAAAAAAGAGATTCAAGGTATAGTGGTAAAAATATCTGGAGACAAAACTGCATCTGTATTAGTTACTAGATCTGTTATGCATCCTAAATATCACAAAACTGTGAAAAGATTTAAGAAATATTTAATTCATGATGAAAAAAATGAATTAGCTTTAGGTGATTCTGTTACTGCATTAGAATGTAGACCATTATCTAAAAGTAAATCTTATAGATTAAATACTATCCTTAAAAGAGGAGTTAAGTAATGATTCAAAGTTTTACAAGACTAAACGTAGCTGACAACTCTGGTGCAAAAGAAATTATGTGTATCAAAGTTCTTGGTGGATCTAAAAGAAGATATGCTTCTGTTGGTGATGTTATTGTTGCATCAGTAAAAAAAGCTATCCCTAATGGAAAAGTAAAAAAAGGTCAAGTTGTTAAAGCTGTAGTTGTTAGAACTCATAAAGAGATTCAAAGAGAAAATGGTTCTTTAATCAGATTCGATGACAACGCTGGTGTTATTCTTGATGCAAAAAGAGAACCAATTGGAACAAGAATTTTTGGACCAGTTGCTAGAGAAGTTAGATACAAAAACTTCATGAAGATTGTTTCACTTGCTCCGGAGGTACTATAGTATGGCGAATAAATTAAAAATCAAAAAAGGTGATATTGTAAAAATTATCGCTGGTGATGATAAAGGTAAAACAGGAGAAGTTTTAGTTTCTTTACCTGCATCTAGACAAGTAATTGTTAAAGATTGTAAAGTAGCTAAAAAAACTGTTAAACCTGATCAAGACAAAAACCCTAACGGTGGATTTGTTAACAAAGAGATGCCAATTGATATCTCTAATGTTGTAAAAGTAGAGGGTGAATAAGATGGCATCTAGATTATTAGAAAGATATAAATCAGAAATAAAAGCTGTTTTAGAAACTGAATTTCCTAAGAATAAAACGTTAACTGCGAAAGTAGAAAAAGTTGTTATCTCTGTGGGTGCTGGTGAAGCAATGAAAGATTCTAAATTAATGCAAAATATTCAAGATACTATCTCTTTAATTGCTGGTCAAAAAGCAGTTAAAGTTATTGCTAAAAAATCAGTTGCTGGTTTTAAAGTAAGAGAAGGTTATCCTGTAGGAATTAAAGTTACTTTAAGAGGCGAACAAATGTACGCATTCTTAGACAAACTTTGTTCTGTTGCATTACCAAGAGTTAAGGATTTTAGAGGTCTTAATAGAAATGGTTTTGATGGTTATGGTAACTTCAACTTTGGATTAGAAGAACAATTAATGTTCCCAGAAGTTGTTTATGATGATATTATTAAAACACATGGTATGAATATTGCTATTGCAACTTCTGCTGATAACGATGCGGAAGCATTCAGATTATTAGAATTAGTTGGTGTACCATTTAGTAAAGGAAGAGCGTAGTATGGCAAAAAAATCTATGATCGCTAAACAACAGAGAACTCCTAAGTTCGCTGTTAGAGCATACACAAGATGTTCAGTTTGTGGAAGACCACATTCAGTATACAGAGATTTCGGTCTTTGCAGAATTTGTTTAAGAAAAATGGCTAACGAGGGTTTATTACCTGGTGTTAGAAAAGCTAGTTGGTAAGGAAATAAAGCTATGATGAATGATATGATCGCAGATGCTTTAACTAGACTAAGAAATGCAGCATTAAGAAAGTTAGAAGTAACAACTCTTTTGCATTCTGGTACAGTTGTAGGCGTTTTAACAGTGTTAGAAAGTAAAGAATATATAACTTCTTTTAAAGTTATTGATGGTGAAAACAACAAAAAAACAATTAAAGTAACTCTTAAATATGATGATAATGAGAAATCAGTTATCAACGAAATCAAAAGAGTTTCTAAACCTGGAAGAAGAGTTTATAAGTCATCTTCTGAGTTAAAACATTTTAAAAACGGATACGGTACAATCATTGTTTCTACAAACAAGGGTGTTATTGCTAACGACGAAGCTTTTGCTTCTAAAGTTGGTGGTGAAGTACTGTGTACAGTTTGGTAGGGGTAGAATATGTCAAGAATTGGTAAAAAAACTATCGCTATTCCTGCAGGAATTGAAGTTTCTGTAGATGGATCTATTATTTCTGTAAAAAAAGGAAATAAAGTATCAACAGTAGAAACTCATAACAGAGTTACTGTAGTTATTGAAAATAATGAAGTGAACTTAGGAAAAGTTGGAGAAGAAAAAGAATCTTCTGCTTTCTGGGGAACATACAGAGCATTATTAAACAACGCAATCACTGGATTAGACAAAGGTTTTCAAAAATCTTTAGAAATCAACGGTGTTGGGTACAGAGCTGCTGTTAAAGGTAAAGTATTAGAATTACAATTAGGATATTCACATCCTGTTAATTATGATATTCCAGAGGGATTAGATATTTCTGTTGAGAAAAATATAATCCATGTTAAGGGTGCTGACAAACAACTAGTTGGTCAAGCTGCTGCAATTATTAGAGGCTACCGAAAACCAGAACCGTATAAAGGTAAAGGTGTTAAGTATACTGACGAGGTTATCGTTAGAAAAGCCGGAAAAACTGCGAAGTAAGGGTAAATAATGAGTAGAGCAAAAGACATAGCAAAAAAGAATTCGTTAAGATTAAGAAGAAAAAGAAGAGTTAGAGGTTCAATCTCTGGTTCTGCTGTACTTCCTAGACTTACAATTTTCAAATCGAATAAATATTTAAGTGCACAAGCTGTTGATGATGTTAATGGAGTTACTTTAGCTTCAGTTCATTCAAAAACGTTAAACTTAAGTGTTAATAAAGAAAATGCAGTAAAAGTTGGAGCAGAATTTGCTAAAACATTAAAAGCTGCTAAGATTGATACAGTTGTATTTGATAGAAACGGTTACCTTTATCACGGTGTAGTTGCAGCATTTGCTGACGCACTAAGAGATAACGGTATCAAAATTTAAGGGTTGATTATGGCAATTAATAAAGATGATTTCGAAGAAGCAATTGTTAATATTGGTAGAGTTACAAAAGTTGTAAAGGGTGGTAGACGTTTTAGATTTACTGCTTTAGTTGTTGTTGGTGATAAAAAAGGTACTATTGGTTTTGGAACTGGTAAAGCGAAAGAAGTTCCTGATGCTATTAAAAAAGCATTAGATGACGCTTTCAAAAGCCTGGTTAAAATATCTTTAAAAGGTACTACTATTGCACACGATATTGAGCATAAATACAATGCTTCAAGAATTTTATTAAAACCTGCATCTGCGGGAACTGGACTAATAGCAGGTGGTGCTACTAGACCTGTTCTTGAGCTTGCTGGAATTAAAGATATTATCGCAAAATCTTTAGGTTCAAATAATCCTAACAACCTTGTACAAGCTACTGTTGAAGCATTAGCAAGAATCAAAGGATAGATGATGGCATTAAATAATTTACAACCAGCTGCTGGTAGTACTAAAAATACTAAACGAGTAGGAAGAGGTCAAGGTTCAGGAATGGGTAAGACAGCTTCAAGAGGAAATAAAGGTCAAAAAGCTAGATCTGGATATTCAATTAAGAGACATTTTGAAGGTGGTCAAATGCCTCTTCAAAAAAGACTTCCTAAAGTTGGATTCTTTTCTAGAGTAAGCAAACCTTATTCAATCAACGTTGAAAAAGTAACTCAAGTTGCAAACTTGAGTGAAATTACAATGGAAACAATTAAAGCTGTGTACAAGTTGTCTAAATCTGTAACAAAAGTTAAATTGGTTGGAGCATCTGCAAAAGATTTAGCTTCAAAAATTAAAGACGATAACGTTACAACAACTGGTAAATAGTTATGAATAAAGATCTAATAAATAAGATTCTTATTACATTAGGTTTCATTCTTCTCTACAGGTTACTGGCATATGTGCCAGTGCCTGGAGTTAATATTGACGTAGTAAAAGAGTTTTTTGATGCAAATTCAAACAACGCTTTAGGATTAGTTAATATGTTCAGTGGTAATGCAGTAGAGAGATTAAGTATTATTTCACTTGGTATTATGCCTTATATTACAGCCTCAATTATTATGGAACTTTTAAGTGCTACCTTTCCTGCTTTAGGAAAAATGAAAAAAGAACGTGATGGTATGCAAAAATATATGCAAATCATTCGATATACAACTATTGTAATTACGTTAATTCAATCTATTGGTGTATCAATGGGTTTAAATTCATTAACAGGTTCAGCAGGTCAAAGTGCAATCTCAATTGATATGGATACTTTTATTGCAGTTTCTGCAATTTCAATGTTAACTGGAACTATGCTTCTTATGTGGATTGGTGAACAAATCACACAAAAAGGTATTGGTAATGGTATTTCATTAATCATCTTCGCTGGTATTGTTTCTGCAATTCCTTCTGCTATTGGTGGTACAATTGATTTAGTAAATAATGGTCAAATGAACTTTTTAACAGTTCTTGCAATTGTTGTTATAATTTTAGCTACTGTTGGAGTTATTATTTATGTTGAACTAGGTGAAAGAAGAGTACCTGTTTCTTATTCTAGAAAAGTTATGATGGCAAGTCAAAACAAGAGAATAATGAACTATATTCCAATTAAAGTAAACTTAGCAGGTGTTATTCCCGCAATTTTTGCTTCAGCTATTTTAATGTTCCCTGCAACTATTTTGCAAGGAAGCCAAAATGAAACATTACTAATAATCGCTGATTATTTAAGTCCTGCTTCATATACTTTTAATTTATTTATGTTTTTGTTTGTTGTATTTTTTGCATTCTTTTATGCATCAATTACTTTCAATGCAAAAGATATTGCTGATAATTTAAAAAAACAAGGTGGGTTTATCCCAGGCGTTCGTCCTGGAACATCAACTGCAGAATTTTTAAATGATGTAGCTGGAAGATTAACTGTTTGGGGAGCTGTGTATTTAGGATTAATTTCTACACTTCCTTGGTTGATTGTTAAAGCTATGGGAGTACCATTCTATTTTGGTGGTGTTGCCGTTCTTATTGTTGTACAAGTTGCAATAGATACAATGAGAAAAATCGAAGCTCAACAGTATTCAAATAAATATGAAACACTAAGTGCGGTTGGACTATAAATTATGTCAATAATTTTAAGAAAACCACATGAAATTGAAAAACTGCGAACAGCCTCTAGGGCTGTTGCGCAGACTCTAGAATATCTATCTTCAAATGTAAAAGCTGGTATGACTTTAAAAGAAATTGATGCTATGGGTGATAAATTCTTAGCTGATCGTGGGATTCGTCCTTCTTTTAAAGGTTTATACGGTTTTCCTGCTGCTGTTTGTACCTCACTTAATGAAGTTATAATACACGGTATTCCTAGTGATACTGTTGTTAAAGAAGGGGATATCCTCGGACTTGACATTGGAACTGAAATTGATGGATGGTATGGAGATGCAGCTATTACTATGCCTATTGGAAAAATATCAAAAGAAGATGAAGCCTTGATTGCTTGTTCAAAAGATGCTTTGTATCATGCGATTGATATTATTCGAGATGGAATGAGATTTAAAGAGTTATCAAAAGCAATAGAAGATTTTATTGTAGGTAGAGGGTATATACCTTTGACACGTTTTTGCGGACATGGTATTGGAAAACAACCTCATACTGATCCAGAGATTCCTAATTATTTAGAATCAGGATCTGCAAAATCAGGACCTAAAATAAAAAATGGTATGGTTTTTTGTTTAGAACCAATGATCTGTCAAAAAGAAAATGAACCTGTTATTTTAGATAATGACTGGGATGTTGTCTCAAGTGATGGTCTTAGAGGTTCACATTATGAACATACAGTTGCTGTTATTAACGGTAGAGCTGAAATCTTAAGTAAAGTCTAAAAGGAAAAAATGTGTCAAAAGATGATGTTATAGTAATAGATGGTAAAGTAATTGAGGCCTTACCTAATGCAATGTTTAAAGTTGAATTAGATAATTCTCACGTAGTATTATGTCATATCTCAGGAAAAATGAGAATGCATTATATTAAAATTTTACCAGCTGATAAAGTTAAAGTAGAAATCACACCTTATTCATTGGATAAGGGTAGAATTACTCACAGATATAAATAAATAAATAAAAGGAAGTTTTCTTCCTTTTATTTTTCTAAAAATCATTAGTAGAAATCTTTTATGATATAATACAAACAAATTATTACTATTAAATGAAAGACAAAAATGAATGATATTGTACCTATTATCAAAAATACCCTAGAAGTACTAAAAAGCAATAAAACACCTGTAACTCCMAAAGCWTATGAAAAAGAATTTTTTGCACAAGCKYATATTAATGGYGGARCAGATGAACTTACAASAATAAATACAATTTTAACATCTCTAAGTKYTGAYGARAAAAATATTGTACGAAAAGAAAAAATYACTACTTATTATGAATTAGTCGAAYTATTATTAAAAAGAATTTCATCYAATGATATMTCAAGATTYRTAAAACATNTTAAANCTTATTATGARTCCTTCTTTAGAYMATTCWATTGTTGAWGAAATAGAARATAYTGTAAATAAAATATCAAAAAAYCCTAAAAAATTAACMMAWAACKCTTCTATTAATGAATTAAATRTTTTAAGTARAAAAAGAATCCGTTTGGATAAAAATATTTTAARYWSTAAAACACAAGATATTAAAAARATATTGGCTTTAATTGGAGTATATTTAAACAAATCATTAATTCAAAGTCGTGATACAAATGAAGAAATTTACCGAATCAAAAACGAACTAGTGAGCTTGGATTTGTCCTTTGAATCAAGTAGAGAGTTGGTTTCAATTCATTCTAAGTTGGTTCAAACGGTWAGTAATTTAGAAAATTCACTTGCKAAAAATCAAATTGATTTAATTAAGGGTCARGARAATCAYAGTGTTTTAGAAGAAAAAATTAAAAAACTAGAAGATGATTTATCCATTTTAAACAAAGAAAGATTTACGGATTTTTTAACAGGTGTTTTAAACCGACGTGCTTTTGAAAATGAAATAATAAAGATTGAAAATGAATACAATATTTTCGATTCCCAATATGCTATTGTATTCTAYGATTTAGATCATTTTAAGAGYATTAATGACAAATATGGRCATGACTGTGGGGATACAATYTTAAAGAACTTTGCTTCTTTATTRAATAAACTWACACGGGTTGATGATGTTGTAACACGTTATGGSGGAGAAGARTTTGTCGTTTTGGTRCATTATAAAAAAGAAGAAGAAATCATCAAATATGTAAAAAGAGTAAAAAATATTATTTCTAACAATTCTTTTGTATATAAAAATGATTTAATTAAAGTAAAATTTTCAGCCGGTGTTACTTTTAGAAAAGACTATGAGTCTTCAGAAGAAACTATTATGGCTGCTGATAAGTTTTTATACAAAGCAAAAGAATCTGGCCGTGATAAAATCGTTATGTCTAGTGGAACTATTGACTAATTAAAAAAAAGTTCTTTTTCTATCCAAGATAAAAGGGCTTTTTTTGTACAATCACACATGACAAAAMGAAATAAGAATAATATTYTATATAAGYTAAATTTTTTAAAATCACTTGGTTTTGAATATTGTGAAAATATTAACTTATCAATAAATTTAGAAAATACACAAAAACTTCCAAATARTTTAAATGAATTRAAAAATATTGTTGATAACTGCCATTTATGTTCTCTTTGTAAGAGCAGAAAAAATGTTTTATTTGGTATTGGTAATGCAAACAGTGATGTGGTTTTTTTATACGATGAACCCAATTCTTTTGAAGATTCACATGGAGARTATTATTGGGGTAAAAACTCTGAWCTTTTAGCTAAAATGATAGAAAGTGTTTTAGAAGTTAAAAAAGAAGACGTTTATTTAAGCGCAATTGTTAAATGCAAATCATCTAAAGGAAATATTACTTCGGATGATGTAACTTCATGTAGCTCCTATTTACATAAACAATTGAGTATATTAAAACCTAAAATATTAGTTCTTTTGGGAGAAAACGCCCACAAACATTTATTTAATGATGATGAGAATTTTGATGATATACGGGGAGTTTTTTTAAAATACAATGGAATTGATACTATGTGTACCTATCATCCAAGTTATTTATTAAGAAATCCATCTTTAAAAAAAGAWGCATACCATGATATGTTRAAAATTAAAAAACTAATGGAGAAATTTTGAAAAATRTAGTTATATTTATACTAAGTATTTTTATTTTTGTTGGCTGTKCTGTAAAACAAGAAATAATWGTAAAAGAAAAAGATTCAAGAATTGATCTTAAAAAYAATGATGAAGTWAAAGTWAAAAAAGCCAWAGAAGTWAAAAAAGATRAACTYTTAMAAGCAAGTTCAATTGGTTTRTTAGATATACAAAAACTTTTTGAAAATGAAAATAAAKCSTATAAAGTKGCTATWGTTTATCCTTCCCGYATTGTTGGTAAATATGCYAAAAARTCTGTTGATACKGTTATGGGTTATTTTTTATWYAGAAATTTAAATGTAAATATYACKACYTTTGATTCTKTTAATATTRATGAAKATARTGTTACKCGTGTTTTTAATGAAATGGCKGAAAAAGACTTTGATGCBATAATTGCTTTATATCCMAAATCTGCTATGGRAATAATTTCTGGAATAAACAGCATAAGTACWAAAAAAATATATTTTCCTTTGGTTTTAAAAGAAGAAGTAATAGAAAAAAATAATTCTTTTATATACGGTGCTATTTCATACAAAGATCAAATTTTACTTTTGCAAAAGTTATCAAATGATGTAAATATTACTTTTTATGAGAATTCATTTATAGGAAATAAACTTAAYARAATCTACAATGARAATGTTTTTTCMATTTTATCTAMWAAAGTTATTAAAAGAAATCARAATAACTTTAAAAGAATTGTMAAAGATAAAAAAATYAACAGCTCAACRYTAATGTTAAACACTCCTATTATCAAAACATCRATTATTTTATCTCAGTTAAGGGTATATGATATTATTCCTTCTGTTATTTTATCTACACAATTAAATTATAATCCTCTTATTATTTCTTTAACACAATTTGAAGACAGATTAAATTTCATTACAGCAAATTCAATTGAAAATGTGGATGTAAAACTAGAAGATACCTTGAGTTTATTAGATATTGATATACGATATAATTGGGTTAATTATTCAATTCTTGTAGGTATTAATTATTTATATGATCAAAATGCTAGTAATATTATTAATAATTCTATAGTAAATAATGAAGTTATTTATACTCCTAAGTTTTACAGATCAACGGTATATGGATATGAACTCTTAAAAAAGTAGTTTTTTGCTTTAAGTAAAAATTCGATATAATCGCGACTAATTATATTAAAAGGTAGTCTAAAAGAGATGCCTTAGGGAGCGATTAATTGAGAACACATTATTGTACAGAAGTTAGTGAAAAAAACATTGGTGAAACTGTTACTGTTGCAGGTTGGGTAAACAGTAGACGTGATCACGGTGGAATTATATTTATAGATTTAAGAGATAAGGGTGGTTTGGTTCAATTAGTTGCAGATCCCGCTTTATTAAGTGATGCTGAAATAGTTAGAGATGAATTTGTATTAATTTGTACAGGTTTGGTTCGAGCACGTGGAGAAGGACTTGAAAATCCAAATTTAAAAA
Source organism: Arcobacter sp. (assembly GCA_002733685.1). GTDB lineage: Bacteria > Campylobacterota > Campylobacteria > Campylobacterales > Arcobacteraceae > NORP36. Next base: position 70,251 of record NVWN01000009.1, read on the forward strand.
CAGGTAAGATTGAAATTGTTTTAGAAAAACTTGTTATTGAGAATAAATCTAAACCTATGCCTTTTGATATTAATGACGATAAAGTAAATGATGAAATCAAACTTAGAAACAGATTCTTAGAACTGCGATCAACTAAATCATACAATATCTTTAAACTTCGTTCAACTGCAGCAATACAAGCTMGAAATACGCTTGATGAATTGGGATTCTTAGATGTTGAAACACCTATTTTAACCAAATCAACTCCTGAAGGAGCTAGAGATTATTTAGTRCCTTCTCGTGTTCATCCAGGTGAATTTTAYGCCCTTCCACAAAGTCCTCAATTATTYAAACAATTATTAATGGTATCTGGWTTTGATAAATATTTCCAAATTGCTAAATGTTTTAGAGATGAAGATTTAAGAGCAGACAGACAACCTGAATTTACTCAAATAGATGTTGAAATGAGTTTTTGTACTCAAGAAGATGTAATAGAAGTAGCTGAAAAATTAATTTATGATGTATTTACAAAATGTGGGAAAAATGTACCTTCAACATTTAAAAGAATGACATATAATGATGCTATGGAAAACTATGGTTCTGATAAACCAGATATGAGATTTGATTTATCTATGGTTGATGTGATTGATATTTTCGCAAACTCAACAAATGAAATTTTTGCAGGAATTGCAAAAGATTCTAAAAACAATAGAATCAAAGCTTTAAGAGTTCCAAATGGAGATACATTATTTTCTAAGAGACAAATGAAAGGTTTTGAAGAATATGTTAGAAAATTTGGAGCTAARGGTTTAGGTTATTTTCAAATGAAAGAAGATGGKCTTAAAGGTCCTTTAACTAAATTCTTCTCAGAAGCTGATTTAGAGGCTATCATAAGTACAACAAAACTTGAAGTGGGAGATGTTGTATTCTTTGGAGCAGGGGATAAAAAAACAGTATGGGATTACATGGGTCGATTTAGATTGTATTTAGCATCTATGATTGATGGTATGATTCCTAAAGATGCTTTTGAATTTTTATGGGTAGTTGATTTCCCTATGTTTGAAACAATTGATGGAAGAACAAAAGCTTTACATCATCCTTTTACAATGCCTAAGAATCCAAGTGATCTGGATAATGATGATTTAGAAGCTGTTGAATCTATTGCTTATGATATTGTACTTAATGGAACAGAACTAGGTGGAGGATCTATTAGAATTCATAAAGAAGAGATTCAAGCTAAAGTATTTAAAGTTATGGGAATCTCGGAAGAAGAAGCAAGTGAGAAATTTGGTTTCTTATTGGATGCTCTTAAATATGGAGCACCAAGTCATGGTGGATTTGCTTTAGGACTTGATAGGTTAATCATGCTTTTAGCAGGTACTGATTCAATACGAGATGTTATTGCTTTCCCTAAAACGCAAAAAGCACAATGTTTATTAACACAAGCGCCAAGCCCAGTTGATAATGAGCAATTAAAAGAACTTTCATTAAGARTTAAAAAAGAAGAYAAATCTATTTARTTTTACTTTARTTATTATACGGCAGTTAATCTAAGTGCTGTATAATAATATACTACTTACTGGTTTTAAGGAGATTTGATGTTAATAAAAATATTTATTTGTTTTTTTTTACTTGTTAATACTCTTTATTCTTACCAAAAAACAACAGTRSTTGTTACTATTGAACCTTATAAATATTTGGTTGAAAAAATTGGTAAAGGAAAAGTAAGAGTAAAATCTTTATATAAAAACTCAAAAATAATCAATAATCACTCACAATTTGAATTAAGAAAATTAGCTAAGAGTACTGTGTATATGACCTCCCAACTAGATAATGAAAACAACTTTATAGATATATTTAAGAAGTTTAATAAAAATATTAAAATAGTTGATATTTCATTAAATATTAAAAGGTTAGCTTTAACTTCTAAAAAGAATAATCCCTATATTTGGTTGGACCCCTTAAATCTAATAAGTATTTCTCATAATATTTTAAAAGAATTAATAAGAATTGATARAARAAATGAAAAGTATTATGTAARTAACTACATTTCATTAATTSAAGAAATTGATTCTTTATTTATTCGMATTAGAAAACTCTACGATGCAAGTGAAAAAGACAATGCTTATGTTTTTGAACCTAAATGGGATTATTTTGCAAGAAGATATAATTTTTCAGTTTTTCTTATCAAAGAAGAAATTATAAAAGCGCATGAACTTTCTACATTTTCTGTTTTTACTAAAGAAAACTATATTGCAAAAACACTTACTGCTCCCAATATTGACTACGATGTGCTGCGTTCAGTAGCAAATACCAGTGATACCACAATAATAGAACATGACATTTATAAATATGGTGTACTTGCTAATATTTATAACTTAGGTTTTATTCTTTTTACAAAAAATAAAATAAAATAAACTACAAACGCNTWWWAATACAAAAGGTTAATAATGAATAATGMAWCTCTAATGAAAGAAGACTTAAAACATATTTTTCACCCTTGTTCTCAAATGAAAGATTATGAAACACTTCCTTTAATTCCTATAAAAAAAGCAAAAGCTTCTTATATTGAAGATTTTGAWGGYAACAGATATTTAGATTGTATYTCTTCTTGGTGGGTGAATTTATTTGGTCATAGCAATGATTATATTAATSAAAAAATAAATGAACAATTRCAAGAYTTAGAGCATGTYATTTTTGCTGGTTTTACTCATAAACCWGCYATTGATTTAGCAAGAAGAATAATAGCSTTAACMCCAGAACCCCTGCAAAAAGTTTTTTTTGCRGATAATGGTTCTTCTGCAATTGAAATTGCTTTAAAAATGTCTTTTCAATACTTTAAAAATAAAGGAGAATCAAGACCYTTATTTGTATCTTTGAGTAACTCTTATCATGGAGAAACKATGGGGGCWTTAGCWGTTAGTGATTCKGGTTTGTAYAAAGATATTTATGAAGACATACTRATTAAAACCTTGCATGCTAARTCTCCTGCAATATTTGATGAAGATGAAGCTATWACTGACATGATWAAAGTGYTAGAAGAYAAYAAAGGCAAAGTCAATTCTGTTGTAATTGAACCCTTAGTRCAATGTGCTGGTTCTATGAAAATGTAYGATGCYACTTATATTACTCGTTTACGTAAAGTCTGTGACGATTATGGGGTATTTTTAATAGCCGATGAGATTGCTGTTGGTTTTGGAAGAACAGGAACGTTATTTGCTATTGAGCAAGCCAATATTAGTCCTGATTTTTTATGTACGTCTAAAGGTCTTACAGGTGGTTATTTGCCCTTATCTTTGGTTTTATTTACAGATGATATCTATGATGCTTTTTACTGCAATTACAACGAAGGAAAATCTTTTTTAGATTCGCATTCTTATACGGGTAATGCTCTTGCTTGTGCTGTTGCAAATGCTGTTTTGGATATTTTTGAAAAAGACAATGTTATTGAAAAAAATCTTGAAAAAATAGATTTTATAAAAAATGAAACGCAAAAATTTAAAAAACTAAACAATGTTACCGAAGTAAGACAAAGAGGTATGATTTGTGCAATAGAGTTAAAAGAATTTGAAAATGGTAAAAGAGTTAATTTGGATATTTTTCAAGCGGCTTTAAAAGAAGGTGTTTATATTAGACCCTTAGGTAATGTYGTTTATTTTATGCCACCTTATTGTTTTACAAAWGAAGAGCTTAAAAAAATGATTGATACYACKTATAAAATTGTAAGTGMTTTAAATAAATAAAAAATCGAATCTTAAAGCATAAGTTGCTTTTAGATATAATGCAAAAACATAATTTATAATTTATAATTAATATTAAATAAAATTTATAGGGGAAACATTTATGAAAAAACTTTTTTTAATTATTGGAGCACCAGGTTCTGGTAAAACTACGGATGCGGAATTAATTGCAGCAAAACACGAGAACATTACACATTATTCAACAGGTGATATGTTTAGAGCAGAAGTGGCAAGTGGAAGTGAAAGAGGAGCTTTAATTGACTCTTTCGTATCTAAAGGTAATTTAGTTCCCATTGAAATCGTAATTGAAACAATAGTAACAGCTATTAAAAATGCACCAACACCTATTGTTGTAATTGATGGTTATCCTAGATCATCAGAACAAATGACTGAGCTTGATACATACTTAAATACTGAAAAAGAAGTAGAATTAGTAAGTGTTATTGAAGTTCAAGTATCTAAAGAAGTAGCTTGTCAAAGAGTACTTGGACGAGCTGCAGATGCCCAAGTGGTAAGAGAAGATGATAATGTTGAAGTTTTTAATAATAGAATGAAGTTATTTACTGATCCTTTAGCGGCTATTCAAGCATTTTATGTAAACAAAGCTTTATTAAAACAAATTGATGGTGAGCGAACTATTGAAGTTATAGTTGATGAAATGGATGCTTTTATTCAATCAAAAATATAATAAATAATAATTAATGAAAAGGCTATTTCTTATGAAATAGCCTTTTTTTAWKCTTTTTTTTNGAATAATTAAAAAAATAATTGTTTTTAATCAAGGTAAATTTTATAAAATTTATATAAAATTTTCTTACTAAAATTAATAAGTGCAAAAGGAGATAAAATGTTAAAAAATATTTCAATAAAAACTAAGGTACAATTATTGGCAATAATACCCAGTATCTTTTTAATATTGTTAGCTTACAAATCTATTATGGGGGATTATTCAAAAGTTGAAAAACTTAATCGCTTAAATACGGGAATTGAATTATCCATTAGAATTTCAGCCTTAATTCATGAAACACAAAAAGAAAGAGGAAATACTGCCGGATATTTATCGAGCAAGGGGCTTAGTTTCTCAAATRAACTKAAASAACAAATTACYCWAAGCRATGAAAARTTAARAACATAYCATGATTTTATTAATACGAATGACATGGCATTRATTTCTCAAAATACAAAAAAAYWATTAGATGATGTTTTWCTTGATATTAATAAAATGCCTTATATYAGAGAACAAGTRGCTTCTTTTAAMTTAAGTTTAGGRCAAGCTTTATTTTATTATACAAATATCAATACAAAACTATTAAATATTGTAATAGAAGTATCTAAAATATCCGATTCTTCTGTATTATCTAAACAACTATCTGCTTATTCTAACTTTTTATTAAGTAAAGAAAGAGCTGGAATTGAACGAGCTGTTGGTTCAAGTGCTTTAAATAAAGATGCTTTCTCAAATGCTTTAAAAATGAAATTTACAAATCTTATTTCTGCTCAAAAAGCYTTTATGAATAAYTTTYTACAATATGCAAATGMRMAAASSAAAGAAAAATACYATTCACTCRTAAATACRGAAAARATAAAAGAAGTTGAAAGTATWAGAAGTGTTTTATTRCAAGCWGGRRAAAAACATTTAATAGTATCWAAAATGAAAGAYTTAYTTGYTATCAATGGTATTRTWRATAATATGAATGCYTACCRTMTTARCAAWGATGAAASTTTTAAAAATAAAGCRRRWRAARGTTATGCTKCTTTTAAAAAYTTAGTGCAARAATAYAAAACACTTAAAMATATAAAACAAGAAGAACTTTTTTTRATYRAYAARATTGAYKCWTATCTTCTTYCYWRTATAAAACAAACAAACAATRKYWATGYTAATAATGASAGYAYWAATCAAGCCTTAAAAACACTGGGAACTTCTTTATTTTCWGTRAAATCTRTRTAYTGGTTTGAAACCATATCTGTGAAAATTAAYGCTTTAAAAAAGATGGATGATTATTTAKCAAGTGYTTTACTWAARGGTATAAAAAAAGAAAAAGCTCTKGCTGAYTCTTCTTTTTATCTTATTTTATTTTCAAGTATTTTCTTTTTTCTTTTTGTRGTAATAATGGCAGGTATGTTTATTAAATCAATTGCWAAATCYTTAGATGAATTTTCTTTAGRYTTATTRAGYTTTTTTAGATATTTAAATAAAACAGATTCCCAAATATCCYTTTTACATGAAGATAAAAGCAGTGAAATAGGGAAAATGTCAATTGTTATTAATAAAAATATTAAAAAAGTACAAAAAGACTTAGAAGAAGAAAAAGATGTGATGAATCAAACCATTACCGTACTTCAAGATTTAGGAGAGGGCGATTTGTCCCAAAGAATTAATGTTAGCAGTTCGAACCCTTCTTTAAATGAATTAACAAAACTCTTAAATAAAATGGCAAGTAATTTTGAAAATAATATAGACAATGTACTTAATGTCTTAGAAGAATATTCTTCGTATAATTATATGAATAAAGTAGATACCAAAGGAACCAAAGAACATCTAGAAAAACTAGGACTTGGGGTAAATACTCTAGGAAATTCGGTAACTGAAATGTTAATTTATAATAAAAAAATTGGTTTGAGTTTAAACAGTTCTTCTGATTCATTATTAAACAATGTTGATATTTTAAATCAAAATTCAACAGCAGCTGCCAGTTCTCTTGAAGAAACTGCTGCTGCTTTAGAAGAAATAACCTCYACAATWGTAAGCAATTCAGATTCAATAGCRAAAATGAGTGARTATGCKACTTCTTTAACSCAATCWACAAAACAAGGTCAAGAATTAGCCAATAAAACTATGATAGCGATGGATGAAATTAACAATCAAGTTTCATCTATTAGTGAAGCCATTAGTGTAATTGATCAAATTGCATTTCAAACCAATATTTTGAGTTTGAATGCGGCCGTAGAAGCAGCAACAGCGGGTGAAGCAGGAAAAGGGTTTGCAGTAGTTGCTCAAGAAGTAAGAAACTTAGCTTCTCGTTCAGCWGAAGCTGCCAATGAAATCAAAKCTTTGGTTCAAAATGCAAATAACAAAGCCAGCGAAGGAAAAGAAGTATCTTCTTCTATGATTGAAGGATATTCWTTATTAAATGAGAATATTATTAAAACCATTGAATTGATCAAAACAGTTGAAGTTTCATCTAATGAGCAAAAAGCAGGAATAGAGCAAATTAATGATGCGGTTAAYAAACAAGATCAACAAACRCAACAAATTGCAAGTGCCGCAAATGAAACCTATGATATTGCAATGGGAACCTCAAATATATCTAAAGAAATTGTGCAAAGTACCAATGAAAAAGAATTTATAGGGAAAGAAAAAATTGTATTGCAAAATACTATATCTTCAAACAATAGTCTTGAAATCCCTTTTGTACCTAAGGTGGTTAAAGAACTTGAAACAAGAAGTATTAGTAGAAATACTAAGAATAGTATGAAAAAAGAATTGAAAAACTAYGCGGGTAATAATGCTGCTTTTATTGAACAAAAACAAGATGAAGAATGGGAAAGTTTTTAAACCTTCTTCTWSAAYTWRNCGATGWGGTTGGGTGTAAAAATTAAACTTCCARCCATCATCTCTTGGGTATTTATCTAAAGARAAGTTTTTCCAAACTTTTTTRCATAWAAATAAACCCATATCTTTWCCCACTTTTGCAAAAATATGGGCTCTTCCAAAGTTAAGARAAACACCTTTTCCATTTGCATACATATADGCAAGATTACAATTGGCTTTTTCATACTTCTTTTTTGATGAAGCTTCATAATATTTAACCGCTTTTTTATAGTCTTTTTTTACTGCCTTTCCATAAGTATATAAATTCCCCATCATATTTAAAGCAGATGCTTGTCCTTCTTTTGATAGGCCATCATATATTTCATACGCACGTTTTGGATTATAGTATTTTGTTTTTTTATTTAAGTAAATGATACCAAGATTATATTTTGCTTTTTTATGCTCCAAAATAGCAGCTTTTTTTAAGTATAAGTAGGCTTTTTTATAGTTTTTGGGAACAACATTTCCTAAATAATATGTTTTTCCTAATTCATAATACGCTTCAACATCTTTTATTTTTAAGCGTTTTTCATAATAATCAAAATCTTTTTTATTTATTATGTTTGCTTGCAMAAAAGARATAATAAATAAAAAAGAAAATATKAKTTTCACCTAATTWCTTTTTTAATMGAAGGTTTTAAWGAWGTWAGTATTTCATATGAGATGGTATTATTWATTTTAGCAAGCTCTCTTACATCATTAAACAAACATACTTCRTYYTCTTCGCAMGCTAATGATATATTRTCCATTGAGACATTMCCTAATAAATTATAGCCTTGAGCTGTCTTATATGCTTTRTTAGAGTTATATCTRAAAAAYCCATCCCCATAWCCAATATCATARTTKGAKACCAWCATATCWACAGGAGCTTCRAAAGWAGAAGAATAACCAATACGCTGTCCTTTTTTTAATAATCTTGTWGAAATCTTTTTTGCCCAGAGTTCTARTACAGGTTTTAACTTGGGTAAGKTAAATACACTGTTGCTTTCTAAGTAACCATATTGAGCAATACCAACTCTGGCAAAATCATCTTCATAATTCTTACTTCTAAAAACAGCACTTGAGTTAGCAGAATGAAACTTAGGAATAGCTAAAGAAAGTTTTTCACATAATGTGAAAACAGTTTTTTTAACTCTTGCGAAATTACGGCGTTGCCAGTAAAAATCACTGGATAATTTGTCTGCACTACGGTGATGAGTGTAAACACCTGTAAGTACAAGATTTCTTCTGCAGATACCTAAAATAGCCACTTCTATGTCTTTTTCTTGTATTCCATTTCTGTGCATTCCTGTGTCAATTTTTAGGTGAACCTTCGTATTTTTAGGAAGTGCATTGATGTCAGATAAATCATTGATTGTGATGTGAATAGTATGTGAATAAGTAGGAATATTAGTATCAGCAAGAATTAAGATTTCTTCAAAAAGTGATTCTATTACTTTTGCTTCATCATAAAATTGTACTACAGCTTTTGTTATACCGAACTCTTTTGCTAAGGTAGCCATTTCTAATAAACCATGTCCATAAGCATTATCTTTATAAACTACAGCAATTTTATCTTTTGAACCCAAATGATTACTAAGAATTTGCAAATTTGCAAAATAATTTTCTTTTATTAATACAATTTTTGACATAAGCTTCCTTTTATTATTTTTCTACAAAGTTTCATTTATAAAACTAAGAAATTAAGTAGTATTTAGCACATTTTTTAAGAATAACATTATTTCCTTAATTAAAGTGATTAAATACCAAATCACTGTCTTTTTTATTTAAAATTTCTTGCAGTTTTATTGAGTCTGCTGTTTTAATTTCTTCAAAGGTTCCAAAATAAGAAAGAAGTTTTTTAACTTTTGCTTCTCCTATTCCTTTTATTTGTAATAAAGAAATTTGTTTATCTTCTGCTCTTTTTTGTTTTTTATGAAAAGAAATGACAAAACGATGTGCTTCATCTCTTTGTCTTTGAACAAATTGTAAACGTTGATCGCTTGGTTTTAATTTTAATTCAATATATTTACCATTTTTAATATAATGTAAAATATCATTGGCACTTCCTTTTGATCTGTTTGATTTAGCATCAACTTTTTCTTTTGAAATAGCTATAGCTTCAAGATTAACTCCATGTGAGTTTATTAAATCATGCGCCAATTTCAATAAAGTAGATCCTCCATCCAAAATCCATAAATCAGGAGCCGGATTTTTTTCAAATGAATCTATTCTTCTTAATAAAACTTCTCTCATTTGAGCATATTCATCTTTGGCTTCAAGATTATAATGCCTATAATCACCCTTAACCCATCCTTCTTCCCATACAACCATAGCACCAACCGTGGCTTGTCCCATCATATGAGAATTGTCAAAAGTTTCTATTCTATTAGGTGTCGTTTCTAAAGAAAATAAATCTTCTAATTTAAGATAAATATCTTCAGAGCTTTTAGTAGCTTCTAAGCGTAATAATTCAGAACAATTGTTTAATGCAATTGTCATTAAAGCATGTTTTTTATCTTTTTTTGGAGAAATGATAGGTATTTTTTTATTAAATTTAGCATATAAGAATTCTTCTAAATACTCTTTCTCCTCTAAATCAATAGCTACTAGTATCTCTTTTGGTAGAATTGGTATTTCATTATCATAATAATTTACGATAGCTCTGCTATAGGCTTCATTTAAATCCAAAGAAGAGTTGTCTTCTAAAAAATTGAGTTTAATAAAATCATAAGATGAAGAGGTTAGTTTCCCTTCTCGTATAAACAAACGTACTACAACTGCTTTTTTAGGTCCTGCTTTAATAGCAAATAAGTCAATATTTTCTCTTGTAGCTAAATCCATTCCTGATTTAATTTCAGATTTTTTGATGGTTTTTATTCTATCTCTCATTTTAAGAGCATCTTCAAATCTAAATTCTTCTGAAAACTTTTCCATTTTTAGTTTTAGTTCTACTATCAGTTTTTTTTTGTTATATACATATTCCAAGGCTATTTTAATAAGAGAGGAATACTCTTCTTTTGTTATTTTCTCTTCACAAGGGGCATGGCACTTTTTTATTTGATAAAATAAACAGGCTTTTTTTCCTTTTACACAGGCTTTTTTTTGAACCAGTGGAACCAAATCATATATAGAAGCCAACATATCTCTTGCCCCAATTGAATAAGGTCCAAAATATTTAATATTTTTGCCCTTGTATACTTTTCGAGTGATTTCTAATCGAGGAAAATCTTCATTGTAATCAATATAAATATAAGGGTAGGTTTTATCATCACGTAATAAAATATTGTATTTGGGTTTTAGTTGTTTAATTAAAGAGTTTTCAAGTATTAAAGCATCATTTTCATTAGGAGCTATTATCCACTCTAAGGAAACTACTTCACTAATCATTTTAAAAATTCTAGGGCCTAATTTTTCAGCAGGAGCCAAAACAGGGCTAAATTTAAAATAAGACTTTACTCTGTTTTTTAAAACTTTAGCTTTTCCAATATAAAGAAGTCTTCCATTTTTATCAAAGTATTGGTATACACCAGCGGAGGTAGGAAGTTGTTTAAGTTTTTCTTCAAGAGTCATAAGCCCATTCTACCTAAAAAAACCTTTGTAAAACTGCGCCTTTTATCCTATTTCTGCGTTAGCATTTATTTTTGCTTACTCACATACTACAGTATGCTCACAAGCAAAAATTAATGCTGCCTTGAACTAGAATAAAATTCACAGCTTTACAAAGGTTTTTGGAAAGCTTGGATTATAAACTAATATAATTTTAAAGGCATGATCTTTTAGTATATCAAGATGGGATGCTTGTCTTTTATTTTTTCAAAAGTAGTATTTTACCTCTTTGAAGTTCTATGAATTGTTTATTTTTTAAGTCTTTTAAAACTCTGCTTATTACTACTCTTGATGTTCCTAGGTGATTGGCTATTTGTTCATGGGTAATGGTAATGGTATTACTTTTATGTGAGCGTAAAAAATCAAGTATACGACTATCAAGTCTTTTAAATTTTATATCTTCTACTAAGGTGGTAAGCGCAGCAAAACGGAGGGTAAACATTGAAAATATAAATTTTTGATACTTCATTGAGTTAATCATAAGGTACTGTATAGTCTCTTTGGGAATCATCCAACCTTTTATATCACTACTTGCTTCAGCCGTTGCAACTGCTTTTGTTTCTGAGAGCGTACTTGCAATATTCACAATGCACTGTTCTCCTTGACAAAAATCATATAAAGGTATGGATTCATTAGTAGAAGTACTAATTGAAAGTTTGACACTCCCTTCAATTAAGTATAAAGTTTCCTTGCATATATCATCTTCATAAAACAGTATGCTGCCTTTTTTTACTTCGACATATTTGGATGTAGCTTTTATCTTATCTATGTCTTTTTTATCTAAATCTCTAAAAAAATCAAAGTGTTCCATATCTTAACCCGCTTTTATCTAATAGTATACAGAGATATATATTGAATGTAAATGAGAATAACTTCATTTTTTTATAATAAATGTCCTGTTTTCACAAAAATAATTGTTTCTTCTTCCACATAAGGAAAATGTTTACTTAAGTGTGGACTGCGTGTCCAATTTCCTTTTTCATAAGAACCATGTTCATCTATAAACATACCACTTAATACAAATATTTCCTCTCCACCCCAATGACTGTGTGAAACAAAACGCTCATTCTTGGGCCATTTAACCAAAGCTGCATGATCCCCTAATCCCATTACTTCCAAGTTCCCATGTCCTTTTGACCAAAAGGAAGTATTTGCATTAACAATATACTTCTCATTATCGCTAAAATAATTTTTTTTACGAAATATTAAACAAGAACTATCACTTGAAACAAATTTTTCTTTTTCTTTGGGTAGTCTTAGATAAGTACCTTTTTCAAATGAGCCAAATTCATTAACATAAGTACCTTCAAGTACAAATATTTCAACACTGTTTATTAGAGATGAAGCATCATTTTTTACAGCATTTTTATTTATTTTAATAAGGGCAGTTTCTTTTATCCCCTCTTTTGAGAGAATCTTTTTAGAGACATTTTTATTCTTTAATTCTTCCCATTTTAATGTATTTGAATTAATTGAGACTCTTTTTTTATAATTGTTGTTCATAATTTACCTTTGTTACTCGTTCTTTACAAAAACCCTTCAAAAGAAAGGTTTTTAGTCTCTAAAGCACAGAGTATATTCTTATTTCTGGGCTTTCTTCTAATAGTGGTGTTAATTCATTGACTACATCATTAGAGAAAATTTTACTTTCCAAATATGCTTGTGCGTCATTTACTGAATCAAAGCCATGTAATACTTGTACATCTTCATTTCTTATTAATAAGTCTTTTGATTTTGCACCTTTTACTTCCGTTAAAAAGGGTGCTTTATATTTTGTATAAACTCCTACTGCTGCTTCTCTGTTTGTTTCATTTATTTTTAATGTAATCTCTAAAAATGTTTTTGACGTGTTCATTGTTTTTCCTTTTTTAAGTTAATGTTTAAAATAATCATTTTCTAAAAATTCTTATTTCACCTGGATTTATATGTAAAAACAATTGTTCTTTTTTTGTTAAGCTTTTTACGATTTAATTATAGAGATTTTTTTTATTTTTGTCTGCAACATGTGTTACATAGAAATAAACGATGGGTGTAGGATATAAGAGCCAAATTAATGAAAGCATAATTTATGAATGTTAATTGGAGTATTCTTTATATAATTTTATTTATATATGTTTCTGTTATGATTGCAATAATATAAGAAAAGGATGTGTATGTTTGAGTTAGAGTTTTTTATTTCTTTACTGATATCAGCAGTAATAGTATATTTTATTAGAAAAAAATTGGCTGCTAGAAAAAAAGTGAAAGAGGATTTTGAACCATTGAGACAAAAAGATATTAAAAAACGCCTCAAAAAAGAGAAGCGTTTAAAATAAGATGCTTAAACAATCTTATTTTAGAATTTGTATTTTGTTACAAATAAAATATTGTTTGAACTTAAATCTGTATTTGTATTAGAATCTTTATATCTGTATTCTAAACCCAAATCAAACTCTTTTGTTAAGGCGTAATTTACTCCAAGCATAGCTTGATATACAAATGCAGATTCATCATTTGAACCATCATCATAATTAGCTCCACCTAATCCCAAACCTGCATAAGGCGTAAAATCAGAATCTAAATCAAGGTTGTAAAAACCATTAATCATAAGATTGTGATTTTTTCCTTTACCATTTAATGCTGCGCCAGTACTTGAATTAGCAGCTGAAATGTTCCATTTGTTTCTTTCATACGTATATTCTACTTCAATATCAAATGCTTGTATTTTAGTTCCTATTGCAAGAGTAAGCATTTTTTCACTAGTAAAATTAATAGCGTCGATTTTTGAATCTACACTAGATGTACCTAAGCCTAATTTTACATACAATTCTTGTGAAAAAAGACTTGTACTAAGAGCCAGACTTATTAAACTTGTTACAGCTATTTTTTTTATCATTTTGTTTCCTTTTAATTTGTAAAATAATATTAAAAATTCTTTTAAAATAAGCTTAAAAATTATCAATATAATTAATTTGGTAAAAAAAGAACATTAATAGGTGACTTTTATAGCTGAGCTTCTTTTTCTTATTTGCATGTTTTGAAATTATGCTAAAATTCTTTAAAAAGAGAAATATGCCTGGTCGTTTAGTTATATATGATGATATTCCCTTTAAAGAAGACAGCAAAAATCTAATAAAATTTGATATGGTACAAAAGCTTAATCCTTCTTATAATATAGCTCCTACTCTTGCTCTCCCCGCTCTTTTAAACAATGGCAACTATTTATATGGACATTTTGGTTTTTTGCCTTCTTGGGCTAAGGATAGAGCTTCTATGAATATAAATGCAAGGAGTGAAAGTATTTTTGAAAAAAAAACCTTTCGCGAGGCTTTTAAAAGCAGACGTTGTATTATTCCTATTAATGGTTTTTATGAATGGAAGAAAGAAAACAAAGAAAAAATACCTTTTTATGTTTCATCTTCAACAAATAAGTATTTAGCGCTTGCTGGTATTTGGGATGAATGGTTTGATAAAGATTTGAATATGAAAATAGTAACACTTGCTTTAATTACCTGTGATGCTAATAATAAACTAGCAAAAATTCATCATAGAATGCCAGTTGTATTAGAAAAACAAGATTTTAAAACGTGGTTAAACTCTAGTGATATTCAAGAATTAAATAAAATGTTTAGAATATATGAAAGCTCGAATATTAATATACAAGAAGTAAGAAAAGAAATCAATAAAGTTTCTTTTAACGAAGCTTCTTGTTTAGATAAAAAAGTAGAAATCAAAGAAGAAATCAAAGAAGAAAAAATTCCTTCTCTTTTTGATTTATAACCACTCTTTTAAAGGTTTAGGTTTTCCTAGGAAATAACCTTGCCCATAAGTGATTCCTATTGTTGTAAGTTCATCTACATCTTCTTGTGTTTCTACATATTCAGCAACTGTTTCTTGTTTTTTCAAAGTAGCAATTTCATGAATGTATTTTATAACTGCTTTATCCATAGGGTCATTGTGCATATCTTTAATAAAAGAACCATCTATTTTTATAATATCAAAAGGAAGACTTTTTAAATATTCAAAAGAAGCCATTCCTGTACCAAAATCATCCAATGCTAAACCAATGCCAATACTTTTTAACCAAGATATAAATTCATTGGCTAAAGAGAAATTTCCAATAGCTGAGGTCTCTGTTACTTCTAATTCCAATTTTTCCCAAGGAAAATCAAAATACTCAACTGCTTCTTTTATTTTCTTCTGGAAAGTAGGGTTGTTTAAAGAAGCACCATCTAAGTTAATATGTACAGAGTGCAAGTTTTTTAAATGTTTTTTATCTTTACTTACACTTTCTAAATAAGTCCATAATACATACATATCAATATCACACATTAATTGATATCTGTTAGCTGTAGGTAAAAAACTATCAGGTGGAATAAACTTTCCTTCTTTATCCCACATTCTAATTAGTATTTCATAAGAATACTTGTCACTTTTTTCTTGTAAAGGAACAATAGCTTGAGCAAAAAGCTCAAATTTTGAACCTTGTTCTCCTGCTAAGGCTTCTTTAATATTAGAAGCGGTTTGTACTTCAGCATCAAAACGCTTAGTAATTTCATCATTTTTTTCATAAATATAGGCTGTGTTTTTTCCAAGAGTTTTTGCTGTATATAAAGAACTGTCTCCAATTTTTGTTAATTCATTGAGTGTGTATTCATTGGCTTTAAAACAAACCACCCCAATACTAGAACTAACACTGTTGGCTTTTTGTTCCCATACAAAACGRTAATCACTTAAGAGYTGAACACTTTTTTCAATGAGTTCATTTAATTCATCTTTTGWTTTAATACTTAATAAAACAACAAAATGATCTCCATCTATTCTTGCAAAAACGCAATCCTCTTTGAGGGTTTGTGCATAAGAATGCGCTATCATTTTTAAGAGTTTATCTCCTGCATGATACCCAAGTGTCTCATTGATTAATTTGAAATTATCAATATTAATATTTAACATACAATATTGAAGATTTTCATCGCTTTTTAGCATAAGTTTTAGCTCTTTTTCAAAATAAAAACGATTAAAGGTTCCTGTTAATTCATCATGATTGGCTTGRTAWATTAGTTGTTGTGAAGAAGTAAAGATTTGTTTCATCATAGTATTAAAACCATCAAATAATTCTTTTATCTCATTTTTTGCTTGTGTTTTTAGAGGAGTAATTTCTTCTTTTGTAGGGTCATATGAAGAAATAGAATGACTTAAAAGCGCAAAAGGTTTAGTATAACTCTTACTTAAATATAAAGATATAAAAAAACTTAAAATCAATGCAAAAGGAAAAATCAAAAAGATAATAAACAAATCTTTTTTTTGTCTTTCTTGATACTCATGCAAATTTAAATTTAATATTGTATGCCCAAAAGAATAATTATCAGCAGAAATATCTTGTTTTATATACAAATTGTCTTGGGTGAAAAATATTTCATTTTTTACCAGTTGATCGTGGTACATAAAAATGGCTTCTGTTTGTTCATATTGATAAAGTTCTTTTGAATCATTATCATAAACAACCAAACCATCAAGATTTTTAAAGCCTGTTAAACGATAATTTATATCTGAAAATTGATCGGCATTAGAAGCTATGATTACTTTTAACAAGTCATTATTCAAGGATTTAACAAGGGTTTTTGCTTGATTAATTGCCAGATGTTCTCTGTCTTGTTTGTATAAGCGCTCAACTATGAATAAAGTACTTGCTTCAATAACAATGACCAAAAAGGTCATTATTAAAATAAGTTGAATTTTTAGTGAAAATTTAGCCCACATAATAGTTATTTTGATAAATTAGTTATAGGTAAAGAGGCATCATTTCCCCACTCTTTCCAAGAAGCATCATAATTWGATACATCATAACCTAATTCTCTAAGYGCAAAATAGTTCATAGCAGCAACTCTTCCAATRTCACAATATACAACCACTTTTTTATTYTTATTAAGGCTTTTATAGGTTTCTTTTAGTTGTTTTKWATTYTTAAGTACTTGATAATTATTAGAATAATTKATATTGTGTGTTGCTGCAATATGWGAAGCYGATKWWATATGACCAAATCTTTTTGCAGCAGAYTTTTTYCCAAGATATGCRTCATAAATACGTGCATCWACKATTTCAACATTGGGRTTTTTTGTAGCAATTTGTGTTGTAAATTTTGTAGCTAAACGTTGATTATTGATTCTTACWATATAGTCACTTTTTTTTATATHWCGWATACTTGTTTGRAYKKSATTTTTTGTATTAAACCAYTGTTCATAACCTGCATTTAAAAGTTTTACATTTGAAAATCCATAAACTTCAAGTGTCCAAAATAATCTTGCAGCATCAAAATAGGTACCATTATCATAAATAATGATTTCATCATTTATATTTAGACCTAAGTTTCTAATAATTGTTTGCATTTTATTAGGTGCAACTACTTTTCCGTTTAATTTTTGATGTTCATAGGTCAAGTTTATTGGGAAGTTAAGGGCATTTTTAATATGGCCTTTTAAATAATATTTTTGACTTCTTGTATCTAAAATTTTATAGTTATCAAGATTCTTATTTAATTCTTCTTGATCTATTCTTAAACTTTKTGCTTCTAAAGCAAGAKTCAAAAATAAAAAAAGCAATAAAAGTTTTGCAAGTTTTTTCATAATAGTCCTTTTAAGTTATTATACATAAAACAATTTTAAAAGAAATAAATATTATTATTTATTTCTTTTATTGTTTTATAACATCAGTTGATATTATTAAATATTATATAATGCAATTGTTTGTTAAGTGTTAAGGAATTAATTTTAAAAACTTTCCCACGTTTCATTATCATCTTGAATGTTTTCTTTTTTTACACTTGGCTTGTTTTTTAGTGGAATTGAAGCGCTTGTTTTTACAATAGTTTTTGAAGATAAAGCTTGTACTTCTTCAATGTTTTTTGCTTTTACGTCATCTTTTCCTGGGAACTCTTTTTTATTGGCATCACTTACAACTACTTTTGCAATAGTATCTGTTTGTTTGGCAACGTCATAGGTTCTGTTTGAAATTTCTGCATTTTCTTGTGTTTTTTGGTCTAATGCATTAATCGCATCATTTATTTGTTCAATACCCGTTTTTTGTTCTGCACTTGAATTTTCTACATCTTTAATGAGATCAATGGTTTTTACAATATTGTGTTGAAGACCTTCATAACCTTTAATCATATTAGAAGTAATGTTTTTACCTTCTTTTGCTTTGTTTTTGGCATTTTCAACAAGTGTTTTAATTTCTTCTGCTGCTTGTGCTGATCTGTTTGCTAGATTTCTAACTTCTTGGGCAACTACTGCAAAGCCTTTTCCTGCTTCTCCAGCTGTTGCTGCCTCTACTGCTGCATTTAAGGATAGAATATTGGTTTGAAAAGCAATTTGATCAATAATCAAAATGGCATCATTAATAGCATTTACTTCTGCATCAAGTTGATTCATGGAAGTACTTGTTTCTTCTGCTTGTTTTTCTCCTTTTTTTGCGGAGTTTTCTAACTCTTTGGCATAAGAGGCCATTTTGGCAATGCTTTGAGAATTTTGCACAATGTTTGAAGTGATTTCTTCAACAGCTGCTGCTGTTTCTTCTAAAGCAGCAGCAGAGGTATTGGCATTTTTATTTAAAAGGTCTACGTTATCTAATAAAATATCTGTACTCTCATCCAAAGTAAGTCCATTGGTTTTATTTTCGATGAGCATTTGAATGCTTGCTTCTCCTAAGAAATTAATGCCATTGGCTAATTCTAAGATATGTTTGGTAATACCCATCGTTTCTACTTTAGGGTGGTAGTTAAATTCACTGTATTGTTTAAGAACCACAAGAATGTTTTCTATATTCTTTTCAAGATTTGAACCCATTTGGTTTAATAAAGAACTTAGTTTTTGTAAAGAAGGATTAGAGGTTGTATTAGCTACTCTTTGGGATAAATCACCTTTTTCAAATTCATTAAGAATAGAAATAGTTTCTTCAATTACTTTGTTATCTTCTTCAATTATTTTTTGTGTTTTCATGATATTTTCATTAACAACAAAAGACATCTTTCCAATTTCATCATGGCTTAAAATACTTAAATGTTCTACTTCTTTTTTTTCTTTATTTAAATAAGAGAAAAAATTGAGTAAACCTTCTTGAAAAGAGTTTAGGGGTTTAATAATAATTTTATTAATAAGTACATAAATTAGAATAGAAATCAATACTAGTAAAATAAAAGCAATAAGGACAATTTCAATACCTAAGGCTTGAGGTACTTCTAATACTTCTATTTCATCAATTTCTGATAAGATTGCCCATTCTATGTCTTTAGATATTTTGATGGAATCATAGGCCGATAAAACAAGGTTATTATTATAATCAGTGATTATTTTTGTATCGTTTTTTCCTTTTAGCGCTGCAAGAGAAGCTTCTGTTTTAACTTGTCCTAAGGAAGTATTTGAGAAAGAGGCTTGCAGTGAATGGTTTTTGGGATCTAAATAGGAATCACTTCTCATTAAAAAATCTTGTCCTACTAAATAATCTTCTTGTGATTTTCCATAACCTTTTCTGAAGTGCATAATATCATTAATGTCTTTATTTGAAATTTGAAAAACAATAATTCCTTTTATTTCACCATCTTGGAAAAGAGGAGTACCTAAGAACATGGTGGCTTTATTGTTATTTATGCTGTACTTTTGCATATCAATAAAAGTGGCTTTTTTGTTCTCTAAGGTTTTTTCCCAAATCAAAGCAAGAGGACTGTTTTTTAAGTCACCGAATTTTAAATTGCTTCCATAATCACTTAATTTAGAAGCAGTATATAATACATGACCCGTACTTGCATTGATTAAATAGATATCATTGTATCCATACTCTTTTACAAAATTTTGAAAAAACTTTTCATGGGGATCGGTTGCTTCTTTAACACTTATAATACTGATGTCAAATTTTTCATCTTCTTCGACATCCAAATCATCAAAAAGATTTCCCAAATCATATAATAATTCATCGGCATTAGAACCCTTACTCAAAACATTGATGTCTTTAATTCTTTGCTCAAAATAATTCTTTACTTGTTTTGCTTTATTGTCTCTTGCTGATTGTAAAGAATCATAACTTTTTTTCATAAGAGATTCTTTGGCTTTATTTACAGAAACATAACCCAAAACGGCAGATAAGAATGCCAGTGAAAAGAGGGTGATAAACAGTATCTTAGATTTAATTGTGAGGTTTTTAAACATGATAGATTTCCTTAGCACATAGTAATAATGTAATCAGTTTATCGAAAAAAAACAAAAATAATACGTACAGGAACCAAAACTTCAATTATTATAAGAATAATAATTGAAAAAAGCATTATAAATGAATTTTAAGATAAAAATAATTTATAAGTTCCTAATGAAGAAAACAGTACTTAAAATAATCATGTGTAATATAATGTTCATAATGGTCAATGTCATGATAGGATATTGTTGATATCTCCAGTTCTTTAAAAACATCTTTAATTACTGAAATAGCTTCTTTATCTGCAGAGTAAATAATAGATTTATTTCCCATATTTCCAATTATGATTTTATTTGTTTTTCCTAATATTGTACTAATATTCGTATCCCAATATTGGGCTAATGCGTCAATTTCAGATAACTCTTCTGAACGATGATCCCAGTTAGCACATAAATCTGGTAATAATCCACAGGTTTTTATATCATCAAAATCTAAAGTAATTCCATGCAGTTTCACAATAAACTCCTTATTTATTAGTTATATAAACTATTTTATCTAAGATTTGAAAAGATAATTTATGTAATAATTAATTAGTTTTAAATACTAAGAATTATTATAGTTAGTTTTTATCTTTTAAGAATTCATAAAAATAGCAATAGATACAAGTGCAAGAATAAAAAATATTAGTTTAAAGGGTATTTTTCCCTTCTTTTCTGTTTTCTTTTTTAAGGTATTTTCTATGTCTTCTTGTGCCTGCGTAATTTCTTGTAAAAAACATCTACAATAAGCAGAAGTACAAGTATGCTCCAGAATTTCATTTATATCTTCATCAATAGAAAAAATACGCTCACTTAAACTTTCACAGCCTTTACATGTTTTTTCATCACAAGAGTGCTTAAGTTTAAAATATAAAACGCCTGCTTTTTTAAATTCATCAATTGTTGTTTTTTTGTATTCAAGTGTTCTGATTTTATGAAATAAGTTTGATAAAAGTAACTTTGGATTTAATCCAATTATATGTTCTTTTTCAAAAATATCAAGAAGCTCTTTTGTAAACTCAAGATTGTCATCTAATTGCAGAGCTTTTTTTTCTTCAGTGCTTAGAAGGTTTTTACTTTCATTTAAATTAATACTGTGCTCAATATGTTGTTTAACAATTTTTTTAGCATTTTTTTTAAAATAATGTTGTTTATCAAATTCTTGATTAAAAAAATCATTTATAGAAGCAGTTTTCATAATAAATCCTTATATATTGAGTAACGAGTATTATTACTATTTAATATCATATCAAAGTAAATATAAATGTGYGAATAAAAATTAAATCTAATAATAAAATTAGATATTATATATTAAAAGATGTTTCTTGTATTTACAATATATCTTAGATATTAATTTAAGCTTATTGTTATAAGAAGTAGTATTTAAGAAAGATGTCTTTGAAGGGAAAATAACGTGTTTACTAATAAAGTTGTTCAAAATTTATTAAAAGAAGCATATGAAAAATACAAAACAAAAGATTTAAAAACATCAAAAAAAATCTTAGAAAACATACTAAATATAGAAAAAAATAATTATGAAGCAATAAAAAACCTTGGAGTTATTAATAAAAGTTTAGGGAATTTACAAGAAGCTATTTATTATTATATACAAGCCATTAGATTAAACCCAAACAATGCAATGAATTATAATAATCTGGGAAATGCTTTTAGCGAAAAAAAAGATTATAAAAGAGCTATCTTAGCTTTTAGTGATTGTATAAAAAGAGATGCCAAGAATGCAAATGTTTATAATAATTTAGGAATGGCATATGAGGGTTTAAACAATAATAAACGAGCAGTTCAAGCATATAAAGCTGCTGTTAAAATCAATCCTAGGTTTTCAAAAGCTATTAATAGTATAGGTGTGATTTTATACAAGGAAAAAAAATATCAAGAAGCCATAGATGTTTTTTACCTTGCTTTAGGTGTTAATAAGAACTATCATGAATTACACAGTAATATAGGTTCTTGTTTTAATAAACTAAAAGAGTATGATAAAGCAATAGAGTCTTTAGAACTAAGCATTAAACTACTCCCCAATCACTCAGGTGCTTATACAAACTTAGGAAATGTTTACAATAAAATTTTTGATTACAAAAAAGCCTCGATACTTCATGAAAAGTCTATTTTACTTGATCCCAAAGTCTATAATGCTTACAGCAATGTTGGCACGTCCTATAAACATCTTGGTTTACATAATAAAGCAAGAGAATCTTATTTAGAAGCCATTCGTTTACATCCCACTTTTGTTAATGCACATTTTGATCTGGCAAGTATTTATTTAGCACAAGGAGAGTTTGAAAAGGGCTGGAGGGAATATGAATGGCGATTTAAAAAAGAAGGAATGTTTTCTCATATAAAAGAATATAAAGAAATTTTTTCAAAAATCATGCTAAAAAAAGAGATGAAAATAGAAGGTAAAACACTTTTATTGCATTGCGAACAAGGGTTTGGAGACTCAATTATGTTTATTCGTTTTTTAGCCCCTTTAAAGAAAAAGTTCAAATGTAAAATAGCAGTAAAATGCAGAAATGAATTAAAAGAATTATTCAAATGCATAAAAGATATTGATATCTTGCTTTCAAGAAGTGAAAAAACGCCTTCTTTTGATGTTCATTTACCAATAATGAGTATGCCTTATGTTTTAGAAATGAAAGATATTAAAGATTTGCCACAAACAAAAGCATATTTACAAAGTAAAATAAATAAAAATTATAAAGTTAAAAAGGAAAAAGGCAAAATAAATATAGGTATTTGCTGGAGTGCTTCTTTTACTGGTGAAAGTTATGATGGAAAAGTATTTGATTTAAAATATTTAGAAGACTTTATTAATGCTAAAAATATAAACATATACTCTTTACAAGTGGGACCTGAGAAAGAGGATATTAAAAAACTTGGATATGAAGATAAAATTATTGATTTAAGTGCCCAATTAAGTGATTTTTCAAAAACAGCTTCTTTAATGATGAGTATGGATTTAGTGATTTCTTCTGATACTTCTGTTGCACATTTAGCAGGGGCATTAAATATACCCCTTTTTATTCCTTTGCAAAAGATTCCAGATTGGAGATGGGGAAATAAAGGGGCAAATACTCCTTGGTATCCAAGTGCTCTTCTTTTTAGACAAAAAAAAGCAAGAGTTTGGAGCGATGTTTTTCAATCCATGGCTGCAAAAGTGTATGAAGATTTTAAAATCAAAATATAATATAGGAATAAAGAAGTAGTGAAAGAATGATTATCTTAATATAAATAGTAATTTTCCTCTTATCGGTCTTCCTTAAATAATTCAGTTCTTTTTTTTTGGTACTTTTTATAAAAATAACACAGATAAAGAGTAAGTGCACTACCTGCCAAGATAAATAAAATAAATTCATTTTTTTAAGCGTATATCADAGATATTTATAAATAATATAGGATTATACAAGCNTTGSTWWWRWMKKYKKTTNAYTNAWSWMWNAAMTAWNATMKNTYYWSWWKATTWNTGMWSSKSMATNCKAATTGNTNYKGTTMNTTNTTWSKTATKATTTYNNNTAAATTATTTAATTTTAAATAAAGCTTTAAATTACTACTAGAGTATGCTTAGTAAAGAAATTAAGTTATAATATAATATTATATTATATTTTATAAAATAAGTAAAAGGTATTACAAGAATGAAAAAAATATTAGTTGTTGATGATTCTTCAATGATAAGACTAATCGTATCAAAAGCTACGAAAAAACTTGGGTATGAAGTTGTAGAAGCTTGCAATGGTCAAGAAGGTATAGATGAGTTATTAAAACACAATAATATATCTCTTATTTTATCTGATATTAATATGCCTGTTATGGATGGTTTTGAAATGATAAAAACAATAAAAGAATATGATCATTTAAAATACATTCCTATCATAATGTTAACAACAGAAGCAGGTGATACTTTAAAACAAAAAGGTCGAGAACTTGGCGTAAAAGCTTGGATGGTAAAACCTTTTAACGAAAAAACATTTTTAAAAGCTATGACTAAAATAATAGGATAAAAAATGAAAATCGATTTTACAGAGATTGGCATGATAGAAATAGATTCATTTTATAAGAAGCTTGTATCAGACCTTTCTGGCAAGAATAATGCTATATATACCTTAGATTTTGCAGATGTTGAGTCTCTATCTTTACCTGCTATTCAAATTATCATTTCGCTTAAAAAACATTGTGATGCATGCAATATTGAACTAAAATGTATTAATATTGTCTCACATAAAATACTTCAATCTATAAAAATATACAATATTGAAGATGTATTTGGTTTAGCATCATGACAGATGATTTAAAAGAAGAACTTGAATTATTCTTGGAAGATATGGGGGACCAATTAGCTCTTATGGAATCTACTCTCTTAGATATTTCTGAAGTACCTTTGGAGGAAATTGATAAGGAAATGATAAACGTTCTGTTTAGAGCGATGCATACAATGAAAGGTAATGCAGGACTTTTTGGATACGACATAATAATTGATTTTTCTCATAAAGCAGAAAACATTCTTGATCTTATTAGAAATGATCAGATGTCTTTAAGTGAAGAGCTCCTTGAGTTGTTTTTACATATCAAAGATCATTCAAAAATTTTAGTAGAAATTTGTACCCAAGAAATAGAACTTGAAGGTGTTAACAAAGAAGAATATGATTCCTTAATGTTTGCTTTGGATAAACACTTATTAAATCAAAAACAAAACAAAGAACCAAAACAAGTTATAAGCGTAAAAGAAAACGAAGAATATAAAAAAACACTAAAGTATCGCATTGATATAAGCCTTAAAAGCCAATTCTTTGAATCGGGCATGGACATGGTTTCAATACTAAAATACTTATCTGTTATAGGAAGTATTACGTCCTTAAAATTAATAGATGATGAAATACCTTTACTAAAAGACATAAGTCCCAAAAAAGCATATGTAAAATTTACAATTGAATATGAAAGTGATGAAGAAAGAAGCGAAATACAAGATGCTTTTGAGTTTGTTGAAGAAGATATTGACTTGCATATAGAACTGTGTAATAAGAATGAAAACCGTTTAAAAAATGAAAACAAGATGGATGAAGAGTTTAGGGACTTTGTTATTAACAATAATACTGAAATACAAGAAAAAACAGAAGAAAAAATACAAGAAAAAAATGAAGTACAAATCCAAGATACGTTTAAAGAAGAAATTGAAGTAAAAGAAAAAACAAGTGAACGTAAAAAAGTCATTGCAAATGATGTCAATACATCATTACGCGTTGACTCTAGCAAAATTGATAAAATTATTAATCAAATTAGTGAGATGGTAATAGCCAACGCAAAAATCACGCAATACGCAATTAACAGCAAAAACAGTGAATTTGAAGAATCTGTAAGTATTATGTCTGAAATGCTTGAAGAAATTAGAGATGGAGTAATGAATATTAGAATGGTTCAAGTAGCCGAATCTTTTTCAAAATACAGAAGAGTTGTAAATGATACGGCTAAAAAACTGGGGAAAGATATATCTTTTGAAATAATAGGTGGAGAAACTGAACTTGATAAAACGGTAATTGAAAAAATATCTGATCCTTTAGTTCATATGTTAAGAAATGCAATGGATCATGGCATTGAAACAAAAGAGATTAGAGAAGCACAAGGCAAAAATCCAAAAGGAAGTATTATTCTTAAAGCTTATCCTGATGCAGGAAGTATTGTCATACAAATTATAGATGATGGTGCTGGAATTGATAAGGACCTTATATATAAGAAAGCAATAGAGAGAAACCTTATACAAAAAAATGCACACTTAAACGAGAAAGAGATTTACAATCTTTTATTTCAACCTGGGTTCTCAACAGCAAAAGAGCTTACTGGGCTTTCTGGAAGAGGCGTTGGAATGGATGTAGTAAAAAAGAACATTACACAATTAAGAGGGAGTGTTAATATTAAAAGTACTTTGAAAAAAGGTACGACTGTAACCATAGGACTTCCACTTACTCTTGCTATTATTGATGGATTTTTAGTAAAGGTTGGAAATTCTAAATATATCATTCCTTTGAGTAGTATTCAAGAATGTATTGAATTCACAAAATATTCAAAAGAACAATTTTCGCAAAATGGATATATATCCTTACGTAAGAATGTTTTACCCATACTTGATTTAATTGAACATTTTAATGAAGAAAAAGTAGAAACAAAAAGAGAAAATATTGTTATTGTAAAACATGGAACATCAAGTGTAGGACTTAAAGTAGATGAGTTATTTGGGGAATTTCAAACCGTAATTAAACCCCTAGGCCCTTTATTTGAGAATATTGCAGATATCTCAGGTGGAACCATATTAGGGAATGGCGAGATTGCGCTTATTTTTGATGTAGAAAAATTAATAGAACATAAAATTTCATATGAGGAAGTATAAATGGAAACTGAAAAAAAATTAGGCCAAAAAGATTTGATTGTTAGTTCTACAAATAAAAAAGGAATCATAGGGTATGTAAACAGTACCTTTGAAAGTATCTCAGAATATTCAAAAGATGAGTTGTATGGTCAACCTCACAATATTATTAGACATCCTGATATGCCAAGGTCTGTATTTAAGTATATCTGGGCACAAATGAGCAATCATAATCCCGTTGTTGCTTATGTGAAGAATTATGTAAAAGGTAAAAAACAATATTATTGGGTAAAAGCCGTTATGTACCCTACTATTAAAGACAATGAAATTTCAAATATTACTTCTTATAGAACACGTGCGACTGAGTTTGAAATATCTCAAATAAAAGTGATATACAAAGAATTAATTGAATATGAAAAAAACAACAGTCTTGACCAGTCTTATACTTATTTTATGAATTTTATTTCGCAAAGAAATCTGACCTATGACAAAATGATAAACAGACTGAATGATGAACAACAAATACTAAATGCAACTTTATTAAATTTAGATACTCAAAAGTTTAGAACAGATCATATGATACTTAGAAGTAGAATTGAAAGTCTTGTAGAAAAAGGTTACCAAGATGTAGATGTTCAAAATTCGAGTTGTTGTGAATTTGGAATGAGCCTAGAAAAACTAGAAGGCGAAAGTTATTCCAGCAATGTAAAATTTATAGAAATAAAAAGACTGCATGAAAAAATTCACACAGAACTGCAACTTTTTGTAGACAGTGAAAAAGATTCACAAAAAGAGTCCTATATGAAAAGTATTTATAAAGAGATAGATATATTATTTATCATCGTGGAAAAATTCAAAAATGAACATAACCATACTACAGAAATAAACTAGCAATTTAAAAGGGTATAGAATGAGTAAAATTAAAATAGATGAAAAAGAATTTAAACAAATATTAAAAGCTATAAAAGATCTTAAGAATGGGAAATTTAACGTCAGTTTAGAAACCAAAGATGACAATGCTTCTCTCTTATCAAAAGAAATTAATTCTCTCTCAAAAGGTTTACATTCACTAGAAAACTATTCTTTAGATATGTATACTGAGCTTACTAATGGGAATTTAGATTACCGTATTGACTCAAGAGCTTATAAAAAAGGATATGGGAATATATTAGAAAATATCAATGCCATGATAGATATTCCTGTTGCTGGTATAAGGGATTTTTCTTATGCAATGAGCAAATTATCTAAAGGTAATTTCGAATCAAAAATTTCAAATAATTATGTGGGTGAATTTAACGAAATTAAAATTTTGTTTAATGCTATGTCTGATATATTAAAAAATATTCAAAACGATAGTTATATGATTAATGAAGCTGCAAAAAGTGGGCAATTGAATATTCGCGCAGATGAATCAAGGTATAAGGGTGATTACGCGATTATCATAGAAACAATGAATAACTTTACAAACATTACAAAAAATGTTTTTGATGAAACAATTTCTGGATTAAAAGCCTTACAAGAAGGAAACTTTGATCAAAGAATTGAGACTTTGTATGAAGGTGATTTTGATATTATTAAAGAAACAGTGAATAATACGGCAGAAATCCTTACTACCTTTATAGAGGATATAGATAATTTAAATACGGAAGCAGGAAATGGTAACTTAAAAGAAAAAATTGACGAAAGCCGTTATTCTGGTGGTTATAAAAGAGTGGCTGAAGGTATAAATAAATTCTCTTTTAATGTTGAACATATTGTTGATACAATAACTACTGCTTCGAATGAAGTATTGCATGCTGCAAACCTAGTGAATAAACTGTCTCAAACTATTTCTTCAGGGGCTGAATTACAAGCTTCATCAATTGAGCAAACAACAACATCTATTGAAGAAATGAGTGGAAGTATTACAGAAACATCAAAAAATGCCTTAAGAACAGATGACGTTGCAGATGATACCGCACAAGTAGCTAAAAAAGGTGGAGAGGCTGTTAGGCTTACCGTTGAAGCAATGAGCGTTATTTCTGAGAAGATTATTATTATTGAAGACATTGTATACCAAACAAATCTTTTAGCCCTAAATGCGGCTATTGAAGCTGCAAGAGCAGGGGAACATGGAAAAGGTTTTGCAGTAGTTGCTGCTGAGGTTCGTAAACTGGCACAAAGATCAAAAATTGCAGCAGAAGAAATCAGTAAAATAACGAAAAAGAGTGTAGGAATATCAGTTGAAGCAGGAACTTTAATCCAAAGTCTTTTGCCAAAAATTGAAGAAACAGCCAATTTAGTAAATGATATTACTAATGGTACAAAAGAACAAGAAGTAGGGATTACGCAGATTAATGAAGCAATGAGTGAGCTTGATGTTGTTACTCAAACCAATGCTTCTGCTTCACATGAATTGTCTTCTTCTGCTGAAGAATTAGATGCACAAGCTAGTGAACTTAGTAAAATGATGGCTTTTTATCAAACATCTAGAAATGAAAAAACTGTTTTAAATAAAGAAGATGAGCCAGATTTAAAAAGCGATGAAAAATATTCTCCTTCACTTGTAAAAAGAAAAAACCCAGCTATAAAAAACAATAAAATACTTATTTATCCGGATAAAGATTCTGATGCTGCAGATTTAAATTTGAGAGATTTTGAAAGGTTTTAAGATAAATGAATAAGAACAATGAAAATATGACAAATCAATTTTTATTTTTTAAGCTGGATGATGAAGTATATGCAATCAATTCCTATAATGTTATAGAAGTTGTTGATTTTAAAGCAATACGAAAAGTACCCAAAAGCAATGCTTGTATCAAAGGTATTACGAATATTAGGGGAGAACTTATTGCAGTAGTTGATCCTAAAATTAGATTTGGGGGTGATGCAAGTGAGGTTAAGAAAAAAACCTCTTTTATTATCATTAGTATATTTGATAAAAGTAAGGAAAAAAATGTTTCTATTGCTTTTATGGTGGATGAAATACTAGTGGTGAATGAAATTACTATGAGTGAAATTTTAGAGGCTCCTACTTTTGGCACGAAATTAGAGAAACGTTTTATTCAAAGTATTATTATGTTTAACAACGATTATGTGTCTATACTGAATATAAATACAGTATTAGATATCAATGAATTATCAATAAGAGGATAAATTTTGGAATATGAAGATGAATTAGAAAATGAAGATATTGATTTATTAGAGTTAATAATGTCTGATTCTAATGCAACAAATCAATATTTGGTATTTCATGGTTCTAATAATGAAATCTATGGAATAAATGTATCAAAAGTAGTAGAAATACTTGTCTATAAAAACTTAGAAATGGTCAAAAATGGAGCAAGTGATTCTTTAATACAAGCAACTGCCCAAATTAGAGATAATATGGCAACTATTATCAATTTTGATGAGTGGTTTGGTAATGAAGTTTTGCATGAGAGCGAGTATGAGTATGTAATGGTAACTGGTTTTGGGGGACATTATCTTGCTATGATGACAAGAGGGGTTGAATATATTGTAAATATTGATTCAAAAAATATGCAAGATAATTCAAAAAACAATCCAAAAACCAATTTTATCTCAAAAATAAAACTTAATGGAAAAGAACAACTCTGTACAATGATTGATTGTGATAAATTGCTCATTGATGTTTTCAAAGATGGCGTTGGAAAAAATAATATTGAATTAATTAATGATAAATATATAGTTAAGAGTAATAAAATAATCTTTTTTGCAGATGACAGTAGATTTATTCGTAAATTAGTTGAATCCTTATTTGATAAACTTCAACTAAGATATAAATCCTTTAAAAATGGGCAGGAATTATTAGACGAATTAAAAAATACAAAAGCAGATGAGATTGCACTGATTATTACAGATCTTGAAATGCCAGTAATGGATGGTTTTCACTTATTGAAAGAACTAAAAGAATTAGAAGATTACAGTGATATAAATAAACTTGTTCATACGAATATGAGTAATTTTATTGTTGAAAATACATTGATTGATTTGGGTACTGCTATGATAATGCCTAAGATAAATATGGAAGAACTTGCTGTAGGAATCAAGAAGTATATTAAATAATGAAGAATTTTGAAATTGAACTTAGTGACAAAGAATTTGTACTTTTTCAAAAAATAATCTTTAAAGAAATTGGTATATCTCTGGAAAATTCTAAAAAGTTTTTAGTGAAAAATAGACTCTATAAACAACTTTTAGCTTTTAATTTAACTTCGTACAGTGATTATTATC
This sequence comes from Arcobacter sp., assembly GCA_002733685.1. GTDB lineage: Bacteria > Campylobacterota > Campylobacteria > Campylobacterales > Arcobacteraceae > NORP36. The sequence goes on from NVWN01000009.1 coordinate 100,950, forward strand.
GTTTTATTCAAATTAATAAAACAGAAAAAACGAATATGTTAAATATTATTACAACCAATGAAACATATTTTTTTAGAGAAAAAAGCCATTTTAGTTTTTTAGAAAATGAGATTGTTCCTTTTTATGATAATTTAAGGGTCTGGAGCGCAGCTTGTTCTATTGGTGCAGAAGCTTATAGCCTTGCCATGATTTTGCAAAATAACAATATTGTTTATGAAGTAATAGGCAGTGATATAAATACAGAAGTTTTGCAAAAAGCAAAGATGGGATTATATCCTTTAAGATTGATGGATAAAATTCCCGATGTTTATAAACAAAACTTTTGTTTAAAAGGTAAAGGCAAACACGAGGGCTGGTTTTTGGTGGATAGAATATTACTGGATAATATGCGCTTTGAATCAAGAAACTTAATTTTATCTCAAAAAGACTTAGGTGAATTTGATATTATATTTTTACGAAATGTTTTAATTTATTTTAACACTGAAATGAAAGACAGTATTCTAAAAAATGTGCTTTCAAATTTAAAAGTAGGAGGATATCTGATAATATCCCTTACAGAGCACATACATGATCTTGATAGCTATCATTTGAAAAAAAAACATAACTCAATATTCCAGAAGGAAAAATAATGAAGAAATTAAAAGTATTGGTTCTTTCAAGTAAAGGGGGTGTAGGAAAAAGCACTATAGCAATGCAAGTTGTGGCCCCTTTTTTATATGAAAAAAACAATAAAGAAAAAATTAATTTTTATGAATTTGATGATGAAAATATTGATTTATTAAGTTACGGAGCAAGTAATTTAAGTAAGAGAGAGTCAATAGATGTCGAAGAGTTTGTGATTATGGATAAATTTATAGAAATATTATCACGTGATGAATTTTGTTGTATTGATGTAGGAGGTAATAAGTCTACTTCTTTGTGTTTAGAGGTACTAAATGATTGTGGCATGATGAATGAAATTGATTTGGTTTTAATTCCTTTATTAGATGGAGAACAAGATGCCGTTAATGCAAAAAAAGTCTACAATCAATTACAAGAAATACATCCCAGTATTAATATATCTTTTGCTTTAAACAGAGCAAAGAACAGTAAATTCATTGAATACCAATTTGATAACTTTTTTGGAGATATAAGAGGTATTTTTGACGATAAAGCTGCCGTTATTAATAATATTAAAAAAGAACATAAAAAAAATTATATTGTAATTGAAGACAGTGATATTATTAAGTTTAGTAGACGCTTTGGCATGACTATTTATGAAATGGCAGAACAAGAAAGAGATTTTATATCAAAATTTAAAGAAGCCAACGTAGAAAAAGAGAAAAAAATACTTGCATTTAAGAATTATGTTTACCAAAATGGAAAAAAATATTACAAGCAAGTATTAAAAAAATGTTTCCATGATCTTGATAATATTATAAAAGGGAAGAGTAATGATAAATAATTCTTTTAGCAGCATATCATCCTTAACACGTAACTCAAATATTTTGCTTATTGGGACTATACCTAAGGTTCTAAATACTGTAATTGATAAGTATTTTCTTAAAAAAGAATGTATAACATTTAATAAAGAAAGTATAGATATATTAAATGAGAATTTATACCATCAATTTGACATAATATTATTCTTTTTAAACAAAGAAAAATTTGAAATATTGCAAGATAACATTTTTTCTTTTCCCGAACATTCAATGCTGATCATTGAAGATGAACTTTTCATGAGTTTAAGGTCTTCTATTAATATGATTACTTCTTTAGCTGTGCTTCCTATTTGTGAAGAGTTTTTTATTAATAAGATTTTTAATGTATTAAGTATTAAAGAAACAAGTAAAATACTAAAATCAAAAGAAAAAATTCTTAATAAACATAAACAATACGAAGTAACAAATGATATTAATGAGTTTTTAGATAAATATAATGGAAGTATTATGTTTTTAAATGACGACTTAAATGAGAATTTTAAACGATTAAAAGACTTAGAAATTTCAAGTGAACTTTTTAATGAAATAGCCTCAAATATGTTAAAACTTGGAACTATCTTTAAACAAAATGAAAATTTTTCTCATTGGTCAAGTATTGTTATTGCTTTAGGAGATTTTTTGTCTACTTTAGATTTAGAAAATATTGATCCTTCTTCTTATGCTGCTTTTGATTATCTTACTACAATAGTTGAAGATATAACAATATACCTAGATGAGTTATGTCTTTACAGACTGTTTAAAGATGTACGACTTTTTGAGGACTCATTAGCAAATAATATCACGTTTTTTGAAGACTGTTTAGTATCTAAGCTTGATGAAAATAATGATAATTTGGAATTTTTTTAATGGTAAAAGTATTTATTATAGATGATTCCATGCTTATTAGAAATATTCTAACAAAAATATTGAAAAATAATAATACAATTGTTGTTATAGGAGAAGCCAATAATCCCCTTGATGCTTTTGAAGAATTTAAAAAAGTTGGTTTGCCTGATGTATTTATTTTAGACATAGAGATGCCTAAAATGGATGGAATTTCTTTTTTGAAAAAACTAAATAAAGAAAATCCAGTGCCAACTATTATTTTTTCTTCGATGGTAAATGAGAGCTCAACTAAAGTCATTGAAGCACTTGAAAATGGTGCAAGTGATGTTATTATAAAACCTTTAGTATTAAATGATATATCTATGGATGACTTTAAAGAGGATTTTATATCAACAATAAAAGCTGCTGCTTATACTAAATCTATGAGTTATACGCATTTTGAAAATACTAAAAAATACAAAGAAGGTAGAAAGAGCAATAAAATTATCGCAATAGGTGCTTCAACAGGAGGCGTACAAACCTTAGAAGCTATTTTAAAAAACCTACATCCCCAACATCCACCTATTTTGATTACGCAACATATGCCTGCTGGTTTTACGAAATCCTTTGCAAAAAGATTACATACTTTATGTTTAAACTCTGATGTAAAAGAAGCCAAAAATGGAGATATCTTACTAAAAGGCAATATTTATATATCTCCAGGAGATATGCATTTAGAAGTGAAATATCTGGAAAATGAACAGTACACATGTATTCTTAAAAACTATCCAAAAGTATCTGGGCATAAACCAAGTGTTGATGTGTTATTTAAATCTTTTTCCAAAGAAGTTAAAAAAAATGCGGTTGCTTTTTTATTAACGGGTATGGGTAAAGATGGGGCTAAGGGCCTTCAATTGATGAAAGAAACAAACGCTATGACTTATGGTCAAGATGAGGCAAGTTGTATTGTTTACGGTATGCCAAAAGTAGCATTTACTCAAGGTAGTGTTCAACAACAAGTAAACATTAATGAGATTATTACAATAATTAATGAAATGGAGTAATTATGTTAAAAGTATTATTATTAGAAGATTCGCAAAATACAATAGTTACTTTGGAAAAGGAAATAAAGAAAACCTTTGATAATATTGAAGTTCTAGTAGCAAGGACATATAAAGAAGCCTTAAAAAATATTTTGAAACATGGGGAAGACATAAATCTAGCTTTATTAAAGCACAATATATTACATAGAAGTGATGCAACCCTTCTTGATGTGTTAGACGTTAATAATATAAAAAGTATTATCATTTGCCATGATATAGAAAATATACCTACAGATTTGGTTTTTGAGCAAGACAGCGTAATTGATTGTATTATTCAATACGATGAGTTAGAGATTAAAAATATTGTAAATGCAGCAAGTCGATTTTTAAAAAATATTCATAAAAATATTTTAATTGTAGAAGATTCTAAAATACAGTTATCTGTATTAACGAAGATTCTAGAAAAAATGAATTTAAATGTAACTGCTGCACATGACGGTTTAGAGGCACTTGAAATTATTAAAAACAGTGATAAAAAATTTGAATTAATACTTACGGATTATAATATGCCTAATATGGATGGTATGGAATTAACGCTTAAAATACGAGCCAAGTATGACAAAGATGAAGTAGGTATTATTATCTTGAGTTCAAATAACGAACCAGAAATTTCTGTACAATTTTTAAAAATGGGTGCCAATGATTTTATTAATAAACCTTATAATGAAACAGAAGTTCTTACAAGAATAAACTCAAACTTAGACTTAATAGAATTATTTACTAAAACAAAAGATATGGCAAACAGAGATTTTTTAACGGGTGCTTATAACAGAAGATACTTTTTTGAAACGTCAAATTTAATATTGAAAAAATCACGAAGAGACAAAAGCAAAATTGCATTAGCAATGATAGATATTGATAAATTTAAAAATATTAATGATACTTATGGACATGATGTTGGAGATAAAGTTATTTGTGATGTTGTCAATGTTTTAAAGAATCACTTACGAGCGTCTGATTTAATGGCCAGATTTGGTGGGGAAGAATTTTGTGTAATGTTAGATAATATTTCACATGAGGATACCATTAAAACATTTGAAAAAATAAGAAAGTCTTTTGAGGAAAATATAATTAAAACACAGGAGTATACTATCTCCTGTACGGTTTCAATTGGTATTTATTATGGTATGGATGAAGAATTAGATAAGATGCTGAAAATTTCAGATCAAGGCTTGTATTATTGTAAAGAAAATGGACGAAATCAAATAAAAATTTCTACGTAAAATAAAAGCATTGTATTTTTTTAATCTAACGTGACTTCTTTCCTCTCTTTTGGAAAAATCATAGTAAATTTTGCACCATTTTGCGCATTCTCTACATTCAAGTGTGAACCAAAGCTTGCTTCAATGACAAGTCTTGCCATATAAAGACCCACTCCTGTTCCTTTTTCTTTTGTTGTAAAATATGGATTAAATATTTTATCCTTTAAGTTATGGGCTATTCCTCCTGCATTATCTTCAATAAAGAATTCAATACTATCATCCGTTTTTAAACTTTTTATTTTTATTTCTTTATTGCTTATGTTATTTTCAACTAAGGCTTCTTTTGCATTAGAAATAAGATTTATTAAGACTTGTTCAAACTCTGATTCTGTACCGTAAATATATTTTTCTTGAATATCCATAAAAACTTTTATTTCATTTTCCTCCAATTGTTTTTTCATTAAATTTAGTATTTTATTAACAGAAACTTCAATACTAAAATCTTTTTTTAATTTATTTGGATTGAAATAATCTCTAAAATCATCAATGGTTTTACTTAAAAATTGAATTTGGAACTTAGTGCTTTCATCAAAATCTTTGACAAACTCTTCATTTATCTCATTAAAATCAAAAGAACTTTTTATATCCTGACAATAAAGAGAGAGAATGTTTAAGGGTTGTTTTAATTGATGAGATATTACATTTATCATTTCTCCCATTGCAGCCATTTTAGACTGATAGATAATTATTTCATTTTTTTTGTTTATTTGATTTTCCTGTTTTATTTTATCTTCAAAAAGTTTGATATAAACCCTTAATTTTGAAGTAAATAATGCATTATTAATTGGTTTGGTTATATATTCAATGGCTCCTACATCATAGCCTTTTTGCTGATATTCATCTTTATCATAAATACCTGTAATAAAAATCACGGGGATATCCCGTATTTTATCTATTCCTTTTAAATATTCTGCAAATTCAAAACCATCAATATCTGGCATTTGAATATCGCTAAGAATTAAATTGATATCTTTTTTCATAAGTTTATCAATTGCATCTTGAGCACTTTTAGAAACTTCAATCTTAACATCAAATTCATCTAAAATCATAAGAGATAAAGCGTCTAAATTTTGTTCTATATCATCAACAAGTAAAATTGTAAATAATTGTTTCATCTTTATACCTACTTTTTTATTATATACCCAACACCACGGACATTTTTAATTAATTCAAAATCAATATGTTTTCTTATATCTCTTATGTGACTAGAAATAGTATGCATGTCTTTAAACGCATCTTCATAAATAAAATCTGCAATGGTATCAAAGGATAAAACTCTGCCTATGTTTTTAATCAATAAATATAAGATTTCATTTTGTTTTTTTGATAAAATAATTGTTTTTTTTCCTTTGAATAACTGTTTTTCAATTAAATCATATTTATATCCATTTTGAAATTCAATGTAATCTTTAAAATGAAAACTTTTCATTATTGCATCCATTCTTAACTCTAATTCAGCGAGCTCAAATGGTTTTTTTAAATAATCGCTGCAGCCAAGGGCATAGGCTTTTTTAACATTGTTTATATCTACCATGGCACTTATCATAATGACAGGAAAATCAATCTTTTTTTCTCTTAAAAATTCCAATACTTCAAAACCATCAACATTTGGAACGTTAATATCAAAAATATAAAAATCAAAGTCATAAAGGTTAACATCGTCCAACATATGTAAACCATCGTCAAAAGCAATTATTTCATGGCCTTTTAATGTAAAATATTTTTCAATATGTTTTTTCAATAAAAAGTCATCTTCGAGTAATAATATTTTCATTTTTCTTCTTTATAAATGAAGCTAAATTTAGTAAAATTATTGACAGATTTTACTTTAACTTCAATTTTATTTTTTTTACATACTTGCGCTACGATATCCAATCCAATGCCTAAACCAAAATGATTGCTGTCTTCTTGAAAAAGGTTTTTAAATATCTCATCTTTGTTTTTGATAATTCTACCTTGGTTAGAAATTGAAAAAACAATTTTATCATTTCTGTTTTTTATTTTTATTTTTATAATGGTATTGGGACTTGCATATTTAATAGCATTTGATAATACATTTAAAAGTAACCTTTTTAATTCTACATCATTTATATAAATCATTGGATTTTCAATTTCATTGTCAAATGAAAATGTAATATATTTTGTTTTTGCAAGAGGTTTAAAATATTTAATCTGTTTTTCTATAAATAAATCCAGTTCTAACCATCTGGGATCAAAGGGGCTAATTTCTTTTTTAATAGCATAATAAATATCGTCAGAAACCACATTTAAATTAATCATTGCAGCTTTAATACTATCCATATACTCACTGGGACCATATTCTAATGTTTGCATCTCTATGCCTGTTTGAATGACACTTAAAGGTGTATATATTTCGTGAAAAGATTTTTCAAGCAAATTATTCAAAGAAGTGATAATTATATTTGTTTGAAGATGTGCTTTGACCCTAATTATTACTTCTTGTTCATTAAAAGGTTTTGGAATATAATCAATTCCTCCCACTTCAAAAGCTTTAACTTTATCCTCTATATTCGTAAGTGCAGATAAAAATATGACAGGAATATCTTTTAAATTTTTGTCTTTTTTTAATTTCGTGCAGGTTTCGTAACCATCAATAATAGGCATCATAATATCCAGAAGGATTAAGTCTGGTTGGATGTTTTTTGCGATTTCAATGCCTTTTAATCCATCTTTAGCCATGAATAATTCATATCCATGTTTATCAAGCATATGTCTTAATACATTAATGTTTTCTGAAACATCGTCTATGATAAGTATTTTTTTATGCAATGTTTTTTTCATAATACAACTGCTTCAATTTTATTTATTATTTCTTCAAAATTATAGTTATTAAGGTGTGTTTTTAATACTTTTTTAGATTTCTGATTATTTATTTTTTCCATAATTTGAGATAATTTTTTATATTGTCCTAATTTTGCGTACTTAAGGATGTCTTGTTTTAATTCTTCATTCTCAATTACTATAAAATCATTTTCAATTCTCGTACTCGTTTTATCTTCAAATTCGAATTCTTTACCACTAAAAAAAATCAAGGCCTGCTCAATATCACTGAAACTATAGGGTTTTAATATATAATTTGTAAAGTGCTTGCTTAATAATGTTAAGTCTTCGCTCATAACAGAAGCGGTTAATGCAATAAGAGGTAGTTTTGCATTTGTTTTTTGTATATGTTTTACAATATCTATTGAATTATTATTACCAAGGTTCGTATCTAGAAAAATCATATCAACAGACTTATTTTGCAAATAATTTAAAAGTTCATCTTCTTTGTTAAATATCTCATATTTTATTTTCTTAGAATTTAAATAATTTTCAAGAATTGATTTTTCTTTATCAACTTTTTTGCCTATTAAAATGAAAAGTTCATTGTTCTTTTTGAGCGATTTTATTTCTTTAAGTTCGAACACCTCTTTATTGAAAGCAAGAGAATTACCTTTAGAAGATTCACATTTAATCACAAAAGAAAATGTACTTCCTTTATTTTTCATTGAATCGATTTTTAATTCACTTCCTAAGGCTATTATATTTTTATGTGCAATGGCCAGTCCTAAACCATTACCTTCATAATTATTGCTTTCTTGTGTTCTTATATAATTCTCAAATATTTTTTTCTGCATAGAGGCCTCAATGCCTATGCCTGTATCAATAATTTCAAATAAAATACTGTTTTTATCCTTTTTTTTACAATTAAAAACCACACTACCTTTGTGTGTAAATTTTATTGCATTTCCAAGAAGATTCAAGAGAATGTAGAAGAGTTTATTTTTGTCGCTTTTTATAATAAAATCAGAATCTAATTCATTATTAAGTACTATTTTAATGTTTTTTGAAAGTGCAAGAGATTCAAAGATAGAATATATATTAATAATAAGTGTGTTTAATTCAAAATCACTAATGTTCAGTTTTTCTAGTCCTACATTTTTACTAATATTAATAATTTCATTGATTAAATCTATCATATGTGTGCTTGCATCTAAAATTTTATCAATAAGCTCTTCTTGTTCATCATTTAAGAATTTATTTTTTGATAAAATTTGTGTATGACCATAAATCGAATTTAGCAGAGTTCTTACATCATGTGATATATTAGATATGAAAATATCTCTGGAATTGTCAGTAGATTGTATTTTCATCTCTTTGATTACTGTAATAAGTTCTTTTTTTGTCAAAGTATTATAATTCATAATTAATCCTAAAATCACTAAATAAATTAAGTCACAAGTTTAAAAGATGAAGGGAATTTGATGAAACAAACTTCTTATCAATATTATATACTTTTTTATTATTTTTATCAACTATGGTATTTGCTAAAATTAGTTTCTCATCAAATTTTAAGTTTTTGTTTATATACGTATTATCATAAACAATAGAATTTGTTATTTCACAATGTGATTGAATAAAAACATTAGGGTTTAAAACAGTATTCGGACCTATTTTTGAGTTTTCACAAACTTTTACATTGTCCATTATAATTACGGGAGCAATAAGTTCGCATCCACTTTCTATTTCAACATTTTTTCCAATAAGAATTCCCTTCTCATTGTTATAACCCAGCAGAAAATATTTATCATTTAAATTTTTAAAAATAAGATTTGAGATCTTAAAATAATCTTCAACAGAAGTCATTTCTTTCAAATGTAATACGTTTTTTTCTTTAAAAGTATTAATATTAATATTTTTAAGATGATTTTTTATATAAAATATTTTAAAACTCTTGTCTCTAAACAGTGTGTTTTGAAATGAGTTAAAAAATGTATTGTCAATAAGATTAAAATTATTTTTTATAAAACCGAAGTTCTCAATAATTATTAATTCTTCATCCTTAAAGATATCGAAGTTTCTTGAATACGATTTTTCACTGCTGTAACTTTTGATAAATTTTATTTTAAAATTGAGTGTATCGATTGCCCTAAGCTTTTTTTCTAAACTCAAAGGATTATTACTTGCTATAAATACTTCTTTAATTCCAAGCTGATATAAAAAATCAAAATAATACCCAAGCAGCATTTTCCCACATATTTTCAAAAGTAGTATTTCATCTATAAAGTTTAATGCATTTTCTTTATGCTCTTTGTTGCATACTTGTATTACTGCTCTCATTATCTTTCTCCTTATTAAAACTATTTAAAGCTTCAACTTCATTCTTATAAATTTCGAATAAAGAGTCAACTCTTGTAATTTCAAAAACAATTTTGGGTTGATTTATTAAATTTAAGAGCTTTATTTGTGTATTGTTTTTCATTGTTATTTTTAAGCAGTTGATAATATAACTAAGTCCAGCAGAGTCAAGTAATTCTAGTTTCTCTAAATCAAATATATAACTCTTACTATTGTCTTCTTTTGAAATCACATCGCTTTTTATGGCTTTAATCGTATCTGAAGTCAAACTTCCATTGAATCTCACTATTATAATATCTTGTTTATTCTCATAGTTTATACTAAACATAATAACTCCTTTCTTCTTTTATTAATTATAAACAAACAAATTGCAAGTACTTTGCAAATCAATAAGAACCTTTTGAAAATAATACAGCAGGAATTGTTTTAAGTAAAAGAATAATATCGTATATAAAACCATGTTCTTTTATATATTTTTTGTCCATAATCACCTGCTGTTTAAAAGGTATTTCACTTCGGCCACTTATTTGCCAAATACAAGTAATTCCTGGTTTAATATCTAAACGTTTTCTGTCTTCTATACTATATTCTTCAACCTCACTTATAATAGGAGGTCGTGGTCCCACTAAACTCATCTCACCTATTAATACATTAAATAATTGTGGCAGTTCATCAAGGCTTGTTTTTCTAATAAATTTGCCAACTTTTGTAATTCTTGGATCATCTTTCATTTTGAAAGTTATGCCATCTTTTGATTCATTTTTTTGTATTAATTGCGTTTTTAAAGCAGATGCATGTATTACCATTGATCTAAATTTATACATTTTAAATATTTTTCCATTTTTTCCTACTCTGTTTTGACAAAAAAGAAAGGAGCCTTTAGATTCAATTTTTATAACAAACAAAAGTACACAAAACAGTGGCAAAAGTAGAAATAACATAATACAAGAAACAAAAATGTCCATTAATCTTTTGAAGAAAAATGAACAATTTAATTTAATCTTCCATAAAATATTTTGATATTTATAATGAAAGGTATGTTCGTCGTAGTTGCTTAAATAACTCTCAATCAAAATATTTTCACTAGAACTCTTTTTATATAAATACACCCCATATAAAAATTTTGGGTTTCCTATTAGATACCTTTTCCACATTCTTTTTGGTTCTTGTAACATTCTATACGTCCATTCAAAACCAATTTCTCTTATAAAAAGAGGGGCTCTTTTAATGGATTTTGAATAAAAATCAAACAAACCTCCCACTCCTAAAAGTACTTTTGCATCTATTTTATTTTTGTATTTTTCAATAAAAGCTTCTTGAACAGAAGCTCCTAAAGCAACAAATAAAATATCCGCTTTTGATTGATTTATATCTTGTATTAAGAGGGGAATATCTTGTTTTTGTACATAACCGTGATGAACGCCCACAATTTGTAATGTTTTGTATTTTTTCAATAATTCATCTTTTGCTCTTTGTGCGACACCTTTTTTAGCACCATAAAGATATATTTTATAATCTTGTTTTTGAGCCAGTGAACAGATATAAGGAAATAAATCCGTACCATTTAAATTTTCTTTTAAAGGATTATTTAAGATATTACAAGCAATATTAATACCGCTGCCATCAGGCAATATATAATCACCTTTTTGCAAAATATGTTTATAAACAGGACTCTTTTGACTTTTATTTAAACAATCCGCATTAACAAAATAGAGCGATTTTTTTTCTTCTTTGTCTACTGCGTTTTTTATATTTTTTAATATCTCTATTCTTGTTAAATTATCAAATTTGATATCGAATAATTTTACTTTTGAACAGTAATTGATTGTTTTTTTATAATATAAAAGAGAAATCAAGGATTTAATTAGTATTCCTAAATCATAAAAAGAACTTCTATGTTTCAAATACTCTTTGTTACATTTGTATATTGAGGTATTAGGAATTTTATTATTTCTACGTACAAACCAAAGACTACAAAGTCCAATTTTATTGTCATTTGTTTCATAAGAAGATTTTTCTTGACACTTAGCTAAACCTACAAGTGAGATATCTCCTTTTAATATGTAATAAAACAAAGGAATATTTCTTGCAAATAGGGGCTCTGTATTATATACATAAAATGTTTCTTGTTTATTTATAATAATACTTCTAAAAACATTTTTTTTTAGAAACATTTTGTTTTTTATGAGATAATAAAAGAACAATAAAAATCCAAAACTTAAAATGCATAAGGATAAGATATATTCAAGAAAACGTTTTTGAATACTGTAAAAATTTATTCTTTTCATAAAGTTTAATAATTTTGTTCGCATGACATCTCCAATCATATTGTTTCGCTCTTTGTAAACCCGCTTTTTTCATTTGTGTTTGCAATTTCTCATTGCAAAGAACCATCATTATTGAATTTTTTATGTTTATTTCATCGTATTCGTCAAAGAAAAAACAAACATCTTTTCCTATTTCGATTAAAGATGAGTTTGAAGCACATGCAACAGGTACATTCATTGCCATTGCTTCTATTAAAGGAATCCCAAAACCCTCGTAAAGGGAAGGAAAAACAAACAGTTTTGCACGTGAAAAAAGAAAAGGCATGTCTTCATTTTTTACAAAACCCAGAAATTTTATGTGTTTTTTATCTTTGGATTTATTGACGTATTCATGAATGAAATTGGCATTTCCACAATCACTTCCTACTAAAACCAAGTCATAGGTATTCTTAAGTTCTAAAGGCAAATTTTCATAGGCTTTTATAAGATTAATATGATTTTTCCCTGGATGTTCAATTCGAGATATGTATAGAATATATTTTTTTGAAAGCTTAAATTTCGTAGTTTTTGATGTTTTGTTATTATTCTTAGTATATAATTTTTTGTCAAATCCATTTGGATTGACTATTATATTTTCCTCTTTTATTTTTAAATACTTCAACATATCACTTTTTGTATTATTGCTTACTGCCACAATTTTATCAATATCTCTTAAAAAAAGAGGAATGAAATGTTTTATATAAAACATTCTAAAACAATCGTATTTTTTCTTGATATAAAACTGTGATAAATCATGAAAACTAGCAATGGTATATAAGGGATAATATATCATGAGCCTTCTGTTGGCTGCTGGTAAAAAAATAAAATCATATTTATTTGATATTAAAAAAGGCAAGATTATAAAATGAAAAAGTATATTCAAAGCTGTATATTTTAAGAAATCTGGATATACAATAAAATGGATATTTTCATGTGTTCTTGTATAATTTTTTATATCGCTTTTTAAAATTGCCAGATATATTTCATTGTTTAAAGCTAAATTATACACACAGTTTTCGATATAGTTTGAAATACCAGATTTGCCTTGATCAAAAACCAAAGCGCTTACAAATATTTTATACATTTTAAATCCTTGTATTAATGAATACTACGATTCTTTTATGCAAATACATTGCATTATATTTTCAAAAAATCAATAATCTTAGATATTTACAAGATCCTTGTTTGAAATATTTATTGATAATCACCATAGGTGACTTTTTTATCTTTATTCTTTTTTCTTTTAATTCCATTTTTATGTCCTAAATAATAGGCATAATGACAAAAAAATCGAAAAATCAATGTTTTAAAAAAACCAAATATATCCAAATCTTTTAAATGAAAAATTAAATCATTCCAAACAGAAGCGGTATAGTTTTTAATCAAGGTAAAAATATTTATTTGTAAATCAAAAATATACGCATCCGCTTCCCCCTCAACATATTTTCTATTAAACAGCTGCTTAAAATTATAATTATGAGAATGCATTACTAAAGCCTCTTTTACATATTGAATATGATAACCTTTTTCTTTGATATCAATAGCCCACTTAGTATCCTCAGAAGCCCAAGACTGGGTATAAAAAGGAACTTTTTTCCAAACCTCTCTTTTAATTGCAGCAAGGGGAAGAGAAAAGTGCATCCATTCTGGTTTTTCTCCCATAGGGAAAGCAACTTCATAATCTCTTCTTACCCAAGACATTGCTTCAGGACGGCAAACTTGCCTTGCAAATACGGCATGTGTATTTTCGCTTTCTAGTGCATTTAATAAAAGTTGTAAGGTATTAGGTAAAAGCATGACACAGTCTGAATTTAGAAAAACAACAACATTACTATCGCATTTTTGTAAAACATAATTGATTACTTTTCCTGGATGATATTCTTGTGCTTTTATTTTTACAAGAGTATGTTTATATTTGGAACATTTTTCTAAGGTGTCATCTTTTGAACCTGAATCAACAATAATCAAATCAAAATGCGTAAAGCTTTGTGAAAATAAGGCTTTTAAGCTTTGATCTATTATGCTTGAAGAATCTTTTGTTCTCATTATTATTGAAACGCGTTTATCAAACATGATTTATTCCTTTTTTTTTCAATAACTCACTCATATGAATATTTTCGCAAGTAGAAATATATTCCAATATTTCATCCACTTTTTCAAACTTATCACATAAATACATTGTGATTGGATGGATAATAATAGTGGACAGATGCCCTTTTTTTTCATTCTGTTTTAACTGATTTAAAAGCATTTTGCTCCACTCATTGATATAATAAGAATAGGGACCAAAATCATCACTCCACTTGTATCTTTTTTGCCAGGCTTCAATCCATTTAGGCGTTCGTTCTGCATGAATTAAATGTTCATGGTCTGGAATAATATTGATAGGTAAATTATACAAACCTGTTTTATGTTCTTTAAGACCATAGGCGTTTTTTGAAACACCATCTGAACATATTTTTATGCCTGCTTGAAAAAGGACTTCTTCAGTATTGCATCCATGCATATACATGTGATTTCTCCAGACCTTAATTCTTTTTCCAGACATTTTATAAATGATATCCATGGTTTTTAAAACATCTTTTCTTTGAATCCATTTGGGACCATTATAATTTTTTGTTAATTTATTCCAAACACGATGAAAAAATTCATATTCAAATGCATTATAATTATGTCCTCCTGTTTCAATTAAGGGGTTATATATAATGGAAGAGACATCATCAAACTCTTCTTTAAAAGATTTTCCTGTTATAAAACAGGTCATTTTTACCTTATGTTTTTCCAAGCGTTTTAAAAAAGCGCGCGCGGTTTGCATTTCAGTAATATCACAATGTTTTTGATTAAGCGTTTTTAAGCTTTTATGATGCAAATCTCCTGTTAAACAAATCATAATTAAACCTTTATAAACCATATTCTTTAAAAGAGAAATTATTGTTTACATATTTTCCCCAATATACAAGATATTGTTGTTTTAATAACATGCTATTGCTTGTTTTAATATGAAAAAAACTATTGAGTACGTCGGTATTTTTATCTTGCATTCCAAAGGCTACATAAGGAAAAAGAAGGGGAAGTACTCCTTTGTATCCAAGCATTTTTACTCTTAATCTATTTGTTAAGCTCAAGTTTTTTATTAAATTATTGGGCAAAAATAAATTTCGTATATTTTTTAAAACCATCTTAAGACTTAAGTTATGAGATAAAGAGTTTGACAAAGCAGTTTCAAAATAACCTTGCCATTTGATATCTTTTTTTTGCAAAGACATAGCTTCACAGTTTAAATGTATTTTTTTGAGTATCTCTTTTACATCATTTTGAAAAATAATCAAATCAAGTTGTAAATATTTTTGATAATTTGGTTCAAACCTGAAAGCCATTGCGTCATCGTACATTTTTTTAAAATTATCATCAATATTGTTTTGTTTTTTCATACGTAATTTTTTTTCAACATAAGAATAATGGTACTCTCCTTGATAGTATAAAAGGGCATCTCCATATCCTATGATTGCTTTTACACAATGTTTAATTATGGTTTTTAAATCTTTCATGCTATGGTCTTTTTTTGCAAGTATTAAATCATTGATCGTAAGAAGGGTTCCTCTGTTTACCATCAAGTTACGTATATCCCAGTCGGGTATATTTTCAATATCAAAACGACTCATACTTGTAAAAAAAGAGAAATCACCAGAAATAACTTTATGACCATATTTCATATCATAAGTGATGACCAAAGGTTCACACATTCTTAATTTAAATTCACTAATAAGCGAGAGGTCAAAATCAATGTCAAAATGACTGCAATGACTTGCGATTATTGAGTGAATCTTATTTTTAAGTTCTAACTCTTTTTCCTTGCCAATATTTTTAGAAACAATCAAAAAATCTAAATTGTTATGAGGGAACTCCACGTTTTGAACTTTTATTACACCTCCTTCACCTCTTCCATAACCTCCAATTAAAATTACACATGTATACGATGACGAAACAATAGATGCTTCAATATCACTGGAAATATCATTCAAGAGTTTTGTCATTTTCTCTTCAAAATGTACACTTCCTTTAAGACTTAATTTTCCAAAAGTTTTCATTTTAAACTCCTTGTATTTTTTGATTGAAGATATCAATCAAGTTATTTATATGTGTTTGACTTTTAAAATTATGTATCGTACTTTTAAAAGCATTGGAACAAAAAATTTTCTGCAAGCTGGGATTTGAAATTAAATCATTTACTTTAAGAGCCAAATCCTGCGCATTATTTGACTCAAAAAGAAAACCATTACTCCCATGAATTAACCACTCATTGATTGCTCCCACATTAGCAGCAATCACAGGAAGTCCGGCTTTTAAAGCTTCAACACCTGTTAAATTAAATGTTTCAGGTATCCTGCTTGGCACAATTAAACAATAAGCACGTTGATAATAAAATGACAATTTTTCATGTTCAAGCTGTCCTATGAATTCGACTCGTTCTTCTAGTTTTAATTTTTTTGAATAGTGTTTGAGAAATTCTTCTTGTGCTCCCGTTCCTATGATTTTCAAAGAATATGATTTGTCAATATTTTTCATTGCTTTTAATAAAATATCTATACCTTTGCCTGTAATTAATTGTCCTACAAACAACAATGTTTTACTCTTATTGCTCTTCTCACTGTTTTTATATTCAATATTGTCATTTGCATATAAAGGATTAATTCTTATTTTTGATTTTTCAAAATGATGAAGTTTTAAATGTTCTTTCATATAAGCGGATGCGACAATAAAAAGGTCTAAACGTTTGTTGATATCTTGTAGTTTTTGAAGTTTTCCAAGACTTGCTATTTTAAATCCATTTTTGCTTTTATTGATAAATCCCAAACACGAATAACAGTCCAAACCTGTTTTGCAAGTACACGTTTTTTTACTCAAGGTTTTATATTTATGTTCTCTTAAACAAAATAATTTATGATCATGATAAAATCTTATTTTTTTAACCTTAGATTTTATAATTTCTTCATAACTAGCATAATCATGCAACTGATGTATGTATAAGAGGTCTGGATTAATATCTTGTATTTGTTCTTTGATACAAAGCAAAGGAAAAGCACTGTTAAATATATCAAGAAATTCATTTTCTACTTCAATATTTGGGTCATAAAGAAGTGAGGATTTTATACCTTTTTTATTTAAATGTTTTACCGTATTATAAATATACTGTTCTGCACCGCCACCTCTTGAAGCTTTATTGTTTATCCATAAAACATGCATCGCATCTCCTTTATCAATACAAAATTTTAACCTCCTTTAATGCAAATAAATTGCAAATTCTTAAGAGGTGTTTTCAACTAAGCATTTGTCTGTATATTGAGTTTATTTGTGAATTGATAAAGGAGCTGTCAAATGCTAAAACAGTTTTTTTTGCATTTTGTATCAAGGTATTTTGAAGGGATTCGTTTTTTATCAAAACAAGCAGATTTTTCTCTAAAGATTCTATTGAATTATTTTTAAAAATCAATGCATCTTTTTTATCTTCAATACTGTTACAAACACCTGCAATATTACTAACAAGTACTGGCAGAGAACTGGCCCAAGCTTCAAGAACAACAATACCAAAAGGTTCGTGAGTTGAGGGAAGAATCAAAACATTTGAATTTAAATAAAGATCAATTAATTCTTTTGACTCAGGTTTAAGCTTGGTAATAAAAGTAATATATTTTTCTAAAGAATGATTAACAATATATTCTTTTATCTCCTTGTAATAGGCTTCGTCCGTAATATTTCCTGCAAACAATATATGGATATTTTTATGTTTCTTTTTTATCTTATTTAATACTTTTAATACCAACAATTGATTTTTTTGTAAATCAATTCTCGCACTAATTAAACAAATAAAAGTTTTAGCATGCAAAGCATATTTTTTTCTTACATTTTGATTTTTTGCTTTTGAAAAAGTAGAAACATCTACACTGTTTGGCAATAAAAAAATGTTTTTATTCTTATTGTTTTTTTTGAGTTTACTATACTCTTCTTTATTCAAACATATCACTGCATTTGAATCTTTTATTACTTTTCTCGAACCAAAAATCAAGCCCATAACTTTGCCCCACTCAAAACTATTTGCAAAAGGATTATTCTTTGTTTCACTTATATTCCTGTTATAAACACCTCCGTGAATGGAAACAATGTACGGAATATTGCGTATTTTACAAACAACTCTTGCAATTGCTCCTATTCTTTTAAAGGTATGTAAATGTATCAAGTCAATATTTTTTTTAAACAAAAGAAAAAACAATAAAGAAAAAGAAAATACATTTCCACCAATTAGATTTAATTTTTCTTTTACTTTTGTACTTAAATTTATATAAGGATAAAAATAGGTGAATCTTCTGATTTTAATTCCTCTTATAACTTCACTAGCTTGAGTATTTAATATTGTACTTGTGCATACTTCTGAATTAATATGAAACTTTTTTAAGCCTAGGGAATAAGACATGATTACATTCTCAGTTCCACCCCAATGTGTTTGTGTGAAACGTCTGGGAATATGAATAACATTTATCTCTTTTACTTTTAAATTTTTTATGAACTTATATAGTTTTTTTGAAACTTGTTCTTGTGAATGTTTTGTTACAACATAGGCATAGGCTTTTATTCCAGCTTTTTTGCATTCATTTGTATTACGCGCCAGTGCTAGAAATTTTGAAGCAATATTTTTTGCCCCTTCTTCAATAAAAATGCAGGCTTTCATATCTAATCCCTCTGCCCCAATAGGAGTTGTTAAAACAGCTTTTTTCAAAAAAGCTGTTTCAAGTATTCTTGTTAATGTTCCAGATGCGATTACAAGTGGCAAAAAAACAAATTCGCTTGTTTTAATATAAGCACTTAAATCATCTACTTCTCCAACAAACTCAATGTTTGCATRYACTGTATCRTRSAGRMTGGTTTTATTTTTTCCGATGATCARRATTTTTATATTTTCTTGAATCARAAAATCTTTTATCAAAGGATAGATTTTATTTAYYAAAAAKGCATAMGCACTCRTATTMACTGTTGAATCTAACATGCCATAAAASAGAATAAACCTGCTTTTAYTTTTRYTTTTTKTGMGWGTTWTAAGCTCATGAACYACATTGGGCAATACCTTGTGTTGTTTGATATTTGCTAGCTTGTATTTGTTTTTTACCAAGTGTATTTCTTCTTCATTGGTATAAAAAAAGGTAAAATTATTCTTTAAGAATTTTTTCTCAAAATAATACAGCTTTAAATACTCGATTAAAAAATATCTGTTTTTTAAACTTTTATTGTTTTTCCATGCTTCGTAACATATACGAGAACTTAACATATCTACATCAATAATTATCTGAGAAAATGGCAGAATTTTATTTGCAAGATTTGCTAATATTGCCGTTGAATTAAATTTAAAAATAAGTAAATCGTATTGATTTTCACGCAGTATTTCTTTAAAATAATTTAAGCTTTTTTCATTAAAACCATAAACTGCTTGAGGCAGAAAAAAAGCACTTTTTTCACTTTTTAGGAGATACATTTTATTGATTTTATGTTTTTCTAAAATTTCATGTTTATACTCTTTATCTTCAATAAGAAGTATGTCCGTATCATATTTCTTAGATAAAGACTTGAATAAAAATTTACTTCTATTCTTATCTCCGCCACAAAGTCCTAAAAATGGTCTGTCTATATATAAAACTTTTAGTTTCTTATTTTTCATTTGTAATTCTTTTTTTTACTAAAGCAGAAATGCTTTTTTCTACTAAGGTTTGATTTATTCTTACACGTATATCTTCAACAAGCCAATTCATTTCGCATTCTTGTGTATCAAGAGAATTTCCATCCAAAGATATAATAGAATCAGAGAAAATGATTTTATTTTCTATTGAAGCAGGAAAAGTGATTTTTTTATAGTCATCGATAATAGATTTTTTTAGTAAAACATTTTTTTCGATATGACAATTCGATCCAATCATACAAGGCCCTATAATAGTTACACCTTCATCTATTATTGTTGAAGAACCTATAAAAACAGGAGGAATTATAGTGACTTTTTCAAAATCTATTTTTACATTTAAACCAACAAAAATACCTTTTTTTATTTCTTGTTCAAATATATTGTAATTTTTAATTTCTCCTTTTAAGATGGCAGATGTTGCATAATAAAAATCATTTACATTGCCAATATCTATCCATTCATAAGGAATATTTGCACCATAGATATTTAAATTTTTAGAAACAAGTTTAGGAAGTAATTGACTTCCAATATCGTATTCTCTGTCTTTTGGAATATAGTCAAATATTTCTGGTTCAAAAATATAAATTCCCGTATTTGCTAGGGTAGAAGAGGCTTCTTCTTTGTTTGGTTTTTCTTGAAAAGAGACTATTTTGTCTTCTTTATCCAGTTTTACTATGCCATATTTACTGACATCTTCTAAAGAAACATTTTTTAAAGCAATAGTTGCAAGTGATTTTTTTTCTTTGTGTATTTTTATTACTTTTTTTATATCCAAATCAATTAATGCATCTGCACATAATACTAAAAATGTATCATCAAAGAATTCATTCTCTTCTTGAATTTTTTTCATTCCTCCCGCACTTCCAAGTGCTTTGGGAATTAATTCCTTTTTTACTTTTTCTCCCTCAAACGAATAAGCAATATGAACACCAAATCTACTGCCATTTCCAAAATATTGTTCAATTTGGCTTGAGAGATAACTTGTATTTATTATAATTTGTGTGATTCCGTTGTTTTTTAAATGTTCAATTATTGATTCTAAAACAGGCTTTTGTAGAAGCGGAATCATGGGTTTTGGAATATCGTTGGTAATAGGCTTAACTCTCGTTCCTCTTCCTGCAGCCAAAATCATTGCTTTCATCTTTCATCCTTTATCCTATTCGTTTGTAATCATCTTTGTATCTTACGATATCGTCTTCTTCAAGATAATCCCCTACTTGAACTTCTACTAAGAGTAAATCAATTTTTCCTTTATTTGCTAATCTGTGTTTCGTACCCATTGGAATATAAACAGATTCATTTACACGTACAAGTTTTTTATTTTTCCCAATAGTAACAGTAGCAGTTCCACCCAATACAATCCAGTGTTCACTTCTATGATAATGTTTTTGCAAAGAGAGACGTTGTTTTGGTTTAACTAAAATAGTTTTAAATTTATAATTGTCTTTGCTTTCCAATAAATTATAACTACCCCATGGTCTATGGACTAAGGGATGGTCTTGCGTGATTGTTGAACCTTGGGCGTTTAATTTATTTACAAGTTCTTTGACATCTTCACATTTACCTCTTTTTGCAATTAACAATGCATCCGTAGTATCAACTACTATTAAATCATCAACATTTGAAAGTACCACTTTTTTTCCGTTTGCTAGTACTAAATTATTACTCGAGTTCATTAATAGGGGTTTTTCATTTTTATAGCTGATTGCATTTGTTTTTTCTTTAGGTAATTCATCATAAATAGCATCAAAACTTCCCACATCATTCCAGGAGAATTCAGATTTTACAATTTTCAACTTATAGGAGTTTTCCATAACCGCACAATCAATGCTTATGTCTGGAATACTTCCCATTAATTCACTGTTTAAAAATAAGGGTTTTGATTTTGAAGCACTTTTAAATGCATAAATACACATTTCATAAACATCCAAGGCATGTTCTAAGGCTTCACTTAATAAATTTTCAGCTTTAAAACAAAACATTCCACTGTTCCAGAAATATCCCTCTTGAGTATATTCTCTCGCTTTAGCAATATCAGGTTTTTCATAAAATTTTTCCACCTCTTCGTTCGGGGCTTTGATATATCCATAAGCTGTGTTCGCATCTAAGGCTTTTATACCAAAAATACTAATAAAACCCTCTTTTGAATTAAGTAGTGCTTTATTGACGGATTTTTGGTAATCTTTATCGCCTTTAATTGTATGATCACAAGGAGTCACAAAAAGTACTTCATTTTTATCCACATATAAACTTGCAATTATAATAGCAGCAGCTGTATTTCTTCCAATAGATTCTAAAATAAATTCAACATCTATCTTCAAAGAAAAATCATTTATTATTTGACTAATTTGTTCTTTTGCAATAAAATAGTTTTGTTCATTACAAACGACTAAAAACTTATTTGTAAAAATTTTATTTCTTAAAATTGTATTTTGAAATAAAGAGTATTTAGATGTAAGTTTTATGAATTGTTTGGGCATATGGCTTCTTGAAATGGGCCAAAGTCTTGTACCGTTTCCGCCAGATAATATTACATTTGTCATTTTGCACCTCCACTTTAGTTAAACGACTTATATTAAGAAGTTTTCCATAAGAAGTTGCAAATAAAATGCAGAAGAGTAAGCAGAGTAAATTAAGCAAATAATGTTTTAAATATTATAAAAATTTTGTGATAAGGATAGTAGTATCGTCATTTTTTTCTTTTTCTTTTATAAAGTTTTCTAAAGAATAAGTAATACTGTTTAAAAGATGAGAGGCAGAATTTTGAGTGTTTTTTTTGATTATTTCTATGAGTCTATTCATTCCATACATTTCTTGATTTTCATTGACCGCTTCGTTTAGACCATCTGTATATAAAACCATAAAATCATTTTTTGAAATGTCTTTTTTTAAAGCTTGATATTCCCTTGCTTCAAATATTCCTAAAGGAATGGATACTGAACGTAAATGTTCTAAAGAATCTGTTTTTGAATTGTAGTATAAAATATCATTGTGACCCGCACCAATATAAGCGATTTTATTCTCTTTTTCATAAAACTTGATAAAAAAAGCAGTAATAAAAAAACTGTTGTTTTTTGCATCAGAGCATACCATATCATTGATATGTTCAACTTGCTCTTGAAAAGATGACGCTGTAGATAAAATGGCTCTACATATACCTCTAAAACTGCTCATATTAATGGCTGGACCAAGACCGTGTCCAGATACATCAGCAATTACAATATTAATTGCCTCGTCACTTGAAACGAAAAGATCATAATAATCTCCACCCACAAACTGTGCAGCCTCAAAATATGTTGCAACCTGCATTTTTTTGCTACTTAGTATCTCTTTTGGAAGAAAATTTTGTTGTACGTTTTGTGCTATCATCAATTCTTCTTTTAAATACTTAGCTTTTTTAACTTCTTCCAGTGATTTTAATAAAATAATATTTTTTTCTTCTAACTCTTTGGTTCTTTGTTTTACCAAATCTTCTAAGTTTGTTTTATATTGTTTATTTTCGCGTGTGTATTTTATTTGCATCAATATTTTATGAAGAACGTCAAAAAGTTTATCATGAACAATGGGTTTAAAAATAAAACCGTCAACCCCCAGTTCTATAGCTTGTGTTAAAAAATTGATATCGGCATAAGATGATAAGAATATAACTCTTTGTGATTTATAAACTTGTTTGATTGAAATAACCATTTCTAGGCCATTAAGTTTAGCCATAACAATATCACTTATAACTAAATCAAATTTGTGTTTCATATATAAAGCCAAACCCTCTTGCCCATTTGAAGCAGTATGAACTTCTTTAAATATTTTCTTAAACAAGCTGTATGTTTTTTTTCGAGCTATTTCATTGTCTTCCACATATAAAACAGTAATACCTTTTGCCAATTCTCTTAGTTCATTTAAATTTTGCATAATCACCACCGCCTATTCATACTGTATAACTAAAGTTACGCAGTTTTTATTAAATATGACTTCGTCACAAAAGTGTTTCATGAGCATTATTCCACGTTTAGATTCTTTGTATATATCTTCTTTTTTGATTTTTGATACATCAAGGGCTTGGTTTTTTTCTATTATTCCTTTTCCTTCATCTTCAATAGTAATCTTGAGTTTTTGATCCAGACAATAATAGATATTAACAAACTTTTTTTCATCCAATTTATTGCCATGTATAATTGCATTTGTGATTGCTTCTTGAAGACCTAAGATTATACTTTGATATTTTTTCTCATTTTTAAAGAATGACTTTAAGTCCGCTTCAACCCAGGTCATTACTTTTTTAATATTCTTAAGATTACTTGTTATTGTCATGTTTGAAGTAAACTTTTTCATACTATTTATCTCAGATTAATAAAGGTGTCAAGTTTAGTGACATTAAATATCTCTTGTATAAAAGTACCACTGTTTATGATAGTTAAGTTTTGGTTTTTTGAAAGTAGTTTTTTATATATATTTATAATCATAGCCAAACCTGAACTGTCTATAAAATTTATGGAAGCAAAATCAAGCTCGAGTTCTTCTAATTCGCTTTCTTGAATTTCTAGTACATAAGGGCTTAGTAAGCTTTGAATCTCTTTTAAATTCGTAGCATCAATTCTGTCATCATCAATAAAAATTATTTGTATTTGAGTGTTAGACTTTTTAATAGTTAAATTCATTATTTAGCTCCTAAATATTCTATACATAAAACAATTATACATTAATTATATTTAATAGTTTTTTTTTTACTTAAAATAGATTCTTTTATAAAACACTTGGCTTTTTGTTTATCACTTTTATTTAAGAAACATAAATAATAAAACGTAATATACAATACTAAGGACAAGAACCCATAAGCGATTAAACTTATAAACGATATTTCTCCAAAGAATTGAGATAGATAAAATAAAACAGCGTAAACAATAAAACCTGTAAAAATATTTTTAAACACAGCTTTTTTCAGATAAAGAAAAACAGAGATTCCAGAAAATTTACAAGCAAGAGGAATATTATAAACAATAGCCAAAATAACATTTGGTATCAAAGTACCAATAGCAACTCCTACAATTGAATAGTATTGAATTAAGTAAATACTTAAAAACAAATTCATCACTGCTTCAATAATAGCAACGACTGTTAATTGTTTGTGTTTGTTACACATCAATAACACTTGTACACTACTGCTTCTTAACGCAACCAATATATACATGGAAACTAATAATATTTTTGCTGTTAATATCACATCCCTGTCATTAATGTTTAACCAAAAATATAAAAGCTCTTCTATAAATAAAAAAGAAGGAACCATTAACATAGTTGAAATGAAAGCCACAATTTGATTGGACTGTAATAAAACTTTTGAAAGCTCATCCTTATTGGATGATGTGAAAAGTGCAGCACTAATAGGGCCTATTATATCGTGTATTTGTGTTGAAAATTGTCTGAATAATTCACTTATTCTTGAAACAATTTGGTAAAAACCAACCAAAGCAAAACTTGAAAAAACGGAGATAACTATTTGATCTGTTTTAAAAATAATCAAATTTGAAAACATTACAATATAAGCAAAAAAAGAAAAACTCATTACTTCTTTTACTTTATTTTTTTGAAATAGTTTTATTGATATTATTAAAGACGGAATCTTTTTATATACATAAATAGCCATAAAAATATTTGTAAATAATTGTACAAGAATAGCTCCTATTGCCATTACTAAAAGGGAAGAATAAAAAGTAACAGAAATGTAAATAATCATAAAATTTAATATCAAAAAAACCATATCAATATTGTTTCTTAATGGAATTTCTCTTAGTCCTCTTAATATCTCTTTAAAAAAACCAAAAGGAAAAATAAGTGTTGTTCCAAAACCAAAGATCATAAAAATCATTTTATAATATTCAAGAGATTCAGAGGAGGTAAATACAAATATTTTTTCAAGGTTAAAAGCCATGATGAGGGTAAAAAAAAAGATACCTAAGGACAATAGTACGTAAGAAAAAAAAATGGTTGAAATCAACTTATTATAATTTTCCCACTCATTTTTTTCTAAAGCTTCGCTGGTTGCTTTTTGTACTGCCGTACCAAAACCAAAATCCAATAAAACCGAATAGCCAAAAATACTCCATAATAGTGCCCAAAATCCGTATTCTTCATTGCTTATTCCTAAAAAGATTATTCTAATTAAAAATAAAGAAAGAAGAATTTTTAAAACAAGAAAAATGTAATTTGAAACACTGCTTTTTATCAAAACCTCATTAATATTGATTTTCATAAAATATCCTTTTTAGCAGTTTGTATTAAGATATTTTCAACTTCTTTTTTTACACTTAAAAGATTGAATTTTTCAAATACTTTAAGGAAAGCTGTATTTCTTAAGTTTTCAAATAAAGCAGGATTATTATGTACTTCGAGTATTTTTTTTGTCAAATCATTAACATCTTCATTTTTAAAGAGCAAACCGTCTTTCTTGTGTGTAATAATTTCAGCCGGTCCATAAGCATTTGTAGCAATGACAACCACACCTGCTGCCATCGCTTCAATAATTACGAGACCAAAAGGTTCTCTCATTCGTGTTGGCATTAACAAAACATCATAGTCTTTGTAGTATTTGTTTATATCCTCTTTTTTACCGCAAAATTTTACTTCTTTGTCTAAATTCAAAACATTAATAATTTTTTTACATTTATGTATATATCCTTCCTGACCTTCTCCGTATATATGAAGTTCAAAATTACAAAAACCTCTGTCTTTTAAATTACTCAAGGCTTTTAATGCCAAATCCAAACCTTTGCTATAGTCAATTCTGCCACAAAACATATATCTTATTTTTTTGCTCAAGTGGCTTTTTTGTTTCTCATATATTTTTACCCCATTTGGAATCACATAAGTCTTTTTTGACAAATATTTGTTTTTCATCTCTTTTTCAATCCATTTTGAGACACAAATTGCAGGTGAGAATTCAACAAATGAACCCACAAAAAAAGGCAAACAATTTTTAATACTTCTTTTTAATTTAGAAAAAATTGTATTTTGGAAATAACCTTTCATCCACAAATCCCCAATTTCAAATACTTTTTTTACCTGAAGTTTTTGAACGGCTAGGGCAGGGGAAAGTGAAAGCAAACGAAGAGACCAAAAATAGACCAGATCAGGTCTAATTTTTTTTATTAATTCTTGTGTGAGCTCATAATTATAAACTTCAACCTTATATTTATCAAAATAAGAAGGGTTTTCATAATTGATATATTTTAATTTTCTGTAAATTGTTTCAAACTCTATGCTTTCATTTTTATAATTTCCTGTTAAGACATATACTTCATGCCCACAATCTTTTAAATATTGTACGGTATCAAAACAAGCCAATTCATAACCCCCAATGTAATAAGGAGGATAATAATTGCTAATAACTAAAATTTTCATTGTACATCCTTTATTATTTGAGTAAATGGCCGTCAAACAAATCGACTCCTAAGAGTGATTTTATATAATATAAAGCCAAAAAGATTGCAAAAACCAAAGATAAAGCAACACTCAAGACAAATATTGATGAAATAAACATTACTAAAAGCTCCCAGATGAAATTTTTATTGAATTGTCTGCTTTTATCTCTTTTTTCATGTCCCAAATAAAAAGTAATATAAAAGAGTTTAAAAAACCAAAAACAAATATTTATTTCAATAACTTTTTTRGTYTGTYTKGGWARWSCAAGWTTTATYAATCTTTTGCTTTCTCKTTTTTGTTCATTGTTCATACTCTCTTCAATCAAAGGRTTTATTTTTGAAAAAATAAAATCTTCACTWATAGRGGGMARASCTASGCTCTCATTRTTTTCKTMASRAGAYWKYTKTTKWNNNATACTTGCTGTACTRRYTTCAAKRMTTGAMGTTTCATTTACTKTTTTCACTTGAAATCCTTTCTTTKATTATTCTASTAATTGCACCAATKAMTGCGAATATAAACATTAGTTGATAAAAATTGTTTGTTTGTTTGAGTACCCACTCTAAAGAAGATTGTAAATAAATACTTAATAAAGCYCCAAKCARKGCAATACATATATATCTGTATTTGCGCCACTTMCCAYGTTTTAATTTCATATAATTWTKYAGRTTTTTAAAATAAAAAAACACAAGCATGAAAMTAAACACAGCYAAATTYAYCCATCCTGTTTCTGCTGCTATCATTAAATAAACRGTTTCAACCAAACCRCCTTTTTCATCATCATCTAWTCTTTTTATATGATTACCATAAGTATAAGGAGGGTTTATTTTCAARGCAAAATTATTAAGACCAATTCCGAATATTTTGTCATTTGCCATATTTTGTGCCGCTTTGGCTAAAACCAGTCTTACACTAAGCGATTCTTTAGGAGCAGTTCTAATTCTCTCCATAATAGTGTCACTGGCTTTAAATAAAACGCCAGTTCCCAAAATTAAAAGTAGACCAGCAACTCCTACTTTCCTTAAAGAGAACTTATGGGCGTAAGATAGAATAAAGATTACGAAAATAGAAAGACTAAATAAAACCATACCCGCACGTGAAAGAGTGGATAAAATATTAATCGCACAAGAACCAAATGCCAGAGTCCATAAAAAAAGATTGGATTTTTTAACATTTAACAAATAAGAGAGAAAAAAACTGCCGTAAACAATTAAATACATAACCAGTGAGTTTTGATGGGGRAAAGGTCCTCTTGCTTGAAACATTCCTTCAAAATATTTTTGTTTTAAWACCAWWAGGGTTATAAAAAAYACAATGAAACACATATATTTTAAAAATTCTTCAATATCTTTAAAAGAACGAATCAAATTATAAATGACAAAAAAGTATAAATACATTCGTAACATTTTCCACAGCTCAAAAAATGAATAAATATATATATCGCTGTTTATAATAGAAATACAAGAAAAAGTAAAATACATAAAATACAAAGAACTGCCAAGAGGTAAACTTATAGGATATTTTTCGCGTCTGCTAAAAAGTACAAGTAACATTATCATGGCAGTAATATCTACTAAACCTATTTCAAAACCTTTTGACGTCCCTCTATAAAGCTCCATAGAAAAAAAGTTTATATCTTCTGTACTGGCAGTAAAAAAAAGCAATAAAAACCATAAGAGTTTTTCCACTTTAGGAAATCTTTTTGCCAGCATAAAAGCAATAGGAATACCTAAAAATATTACAATAAAAAATATAATATATTTAAACTCAGACATATTATCCCTTTAAATTACTTTTCTGTATTTAATGACTTTGGCAGGAATACCAACAACCACAGCATATTTTGGTGTATCTTTTAGTACCACACTGTTTGCCCCGATTCTGCTGTAGTCATCAAGAAGAATTTTTCCAAGAATTTTTGCTCCTGTTCCAATTTCCACATAATCTCCTAAGGTTGGATTGGACGTCTCATGTTCTTCTCCTCTATCTCCTAGGGTAACACCTTGGTGAATAATACAATTGTGACCAATGATGGCATATTCTCCAATGACTACACCGCTTGGATGAGGAAGATATAATCCTCCTTGTATTTTGGCTCCTTTTGCTATATCACAGCCAAAAAGAACAAAATTTATTGTTGAAAATATTTTGGCTATTATTCCTAAATGATACTGCTCGAAAAAACTTGAAATACGAAACATTATGACCGGGTACATTCTTGGATTTAGAACCACAATATAATCCTTTATTCCCAATTCATCTTTATTCCTAAACATAGAAATATCTTCTTTTATTAATGTAAATAAATTTTTCATTTTAATCTCCTGTTACTATTTCTCTTAATAAAAATGTATTTAAGACTGCATCTAAACTTGGCATTATCAATGCCAAAACTGTATTCCAGTCACCTAGTTTACTCGAAGCAATAAAAACAATATCGTTGGGTTTAATCCTAAAATCTTTTTGTTTTCCCTCAATTATTTTTTTCAAATTTGCAACATAAACAATAGGATTGGTTAGATTTCCTCTTATAATTGCAACTTCATCTATATTTGCATTTGTTTTGTATCCTTTTGCGTATGTTATTAATTGGACCAAAGTCATTTTTTCTTTGAAGCCAAAATGGCCCGGTTCTTTTACTTCCCCTAATACATAAACTTCACTGTTTAAAGCAGAAGGAATATAGATATAATCTTTATCTTCTAAAGGAATATTATGTAAAGGATTTCCTTTTCTTACTAACTCTATAAAATTAACAGGTAATACCTTATTGTCTCTTCTGATATACGCATGTTCTAAATTTGCCAACTCAACGGTATTGTTTTCAAAAATACCAATAGAGAGACCTTGTGCCATTGCAATGCTATCTATTACTTTGCTATTATTCGTAATTGCATATCTTCCTGGTTCATTGATTTTCCCCAAAATAGTAAAACTTTCACTTTTTAATTCATAAAGTACAAGAGAAATTATGGGATTAATTAAAAACTTACGAAGTTTGAAGGAAAGCTCTTTCATGGCTTCATTAACGCTTAATCCTGCTATTGTCACATCTCCTACTAACTGCAAAGTCACTGTTCCATCTGGTTTGACTACGGCACCTTTTATATTTAATTCAGGCTCCCCATAAACAAAAACATTAAACTTATCCCCCACGCCTATTTTATAATCCTCTTTTTTCTTGACATGTAAAAGAAGAAGTTCTTTTTTAATTTCATTTTCATTTTTACCTCCATATAAAATGTCAAAATCTTTTTCTATAACTACATATTTTTCTTTTTTTTCAAATGTTCTTTTTAAAGCATTTTCTGTGTTAATAGTTTTTTTGTTTATAACACTCATTTCAGGTTTAGGACTGGGAATACACCCTGTATAAAAAGCAAAAATGAGTAAAAATAATAAATATTTAAATATATTTTTTATGAATAACATTGAGAACTCCTTTTATGTTTTTTATTCCTTTTTTTCTCATTGTAGTAATTAATTCTTTTAAATCTTTTCTGTTAGAAACTCTGTATTTACAGATTAAACAGACAAAACTTGAAAAACTTGCTAAGGAAGAAAAAAGAAAAGGATTGGACTGGCTGTTTGATATTTCTAAAAATATATAGTCATATTTACTTTCATTCAAACTCTTAAAAAAACGCTGTAAACTTTTTACATCTGCTAAGTCATATTTGTTTTTTTGATTGATTAAAAGATATGCTTTATCTACCGTGTCATTTATTTTATTAAGCAAAGAATAATCAATGTGTTTTTCATAAAACAAAGCATCATTCAAGAGCGCATTTTTTGTTTCATTTTCATTTTTTGAAATGCTTTGTATAAATAAAACTTTTTTATTTTGACGAGACAAGAGCTGCATTAATTTTTCAATGACAAAGGTTTTTCCTGTATGAGAAACATCACTTCCAAAAATAACTGTTTTAGGGGCATCAAATTCTTCGCAAGTGTTTATGAAGGTGTCAAAAAATTGCATAGAATATTTGATGTTTAAATTACTTGTTTCTTTTTCATCCAATAATGTTCCCAATACCTCTATCTTAAATCTTTTTTCTAGATCAAAACTTTCTTTAATTTTGTCATTAAAAAACTCTAAGAGTAAAATACTGGCAATGGATAAAGAAAGGCCTAAAAAACCGAACATTAAGATGATGGCTTTTCTATATGTAGGTTGGGCATATTTGGGTGGTGTGGCATATTCTAAAAATTTGAAATCTTCTAAGGATGATTCCAAGGCCATTTTCAGTTCATTCAATCTGTTTGTAACTTTATACATTAAGTCTGTATTTTGACTCAAGTTTGATTCTATGATTTTAAATCTTTTTTCCAAATAATTTAAATTTTTAATTTCTTCTTGTATGATTTTTTGTTGTTTTTCCAAATTTTTTATTCTCGTATAACTGGAGATTATTCCAATTTTACTTTTTGCTTCTTCAATTTTTAGTGCTGTAACTACTGGATTATTTCCAAATGTAGTTTCATCAGCTATTGTTTTTGTATTGTTTTTATTAAATAATTCTTTTTCCATAATCAGAATCTCATCCGTGATTTTTTTTACTTTTGGATTCAAGAGGGTATATCTCTGTTTTAATTTTCGCAACTCTTTTTTCTTATTCTCTAAGTTTTTTATATTGGCTGATCTTACTGTATATTTGAGCTGAACTTGAAACGGAATATTTTTTAAACTTCTTTGTATCTCCTGTACTTTACTGCCAAACTCTTTTTTGGCGACTTTACTTTCAATAAGACTCAAATCAATTTCATTTAACTGTTTATATTTGTATTCTTTTTGTATTTTTATAGATAAAACTTTATGTTTTTTGATAAACTTTTCTTTTTTATGCAGGGACAAATCAATGTTTTTTTGTATTTTATTTTTTTCTTTTGCATAATAATGATAAATCTCTTTTGTTGCCGCATTTTGTACTTCATAAAAATTCTTTAAAAATATTTCACTTAATACATTTGCTCCTTTTACCGCTTTTTTAATATCTTTATTACTGTATCTAATTTCTATAATGTCTGAATTTCTTCCTCTTTTGATTTCAAAAGCAGAGTAAAGTTTTTCAACGGTACTATCAATATTCAATACTTGAATAACTTCACTTAGATTTTTTCTGGTTCTTATAGTTTGTAAAGCAGTATCATAATTAAAGTTCTGAAACTTATAAGGAACATCTCGTGGCATGGATATTTTCTTGTCATATCTGATTAATTTAACGGTTGCTTTATACGTTGGTTTAATCAGGTTTTTTGAAAGAAAGATTCCTGCAATTAAAGAAACAAGGGTGATAAATAAAATAAGCAGAGATTTATATCTTAATACTTTTAAATAATAGTATGGATTGATTAAAAAATGCTTATCTATATTATCTTTTTTCATTATTAATCTCTTTTTCCATAACACGTCTAATATCTGTTATGCTTTGTATTTCCTCATCTATTGTTGTGCTTGAGAACATCAATGCATTTGAATCTTTATGGTCAGGGTGAAAACCATGCATTCCTGGTATTACTTTTAATCCAAAATAACTGGGATTGATTAATATGCCAGGCTTGGTTAAAAAGAATACTTCTCCAAAACGATTACCTTCAAAAAAAACATGCATTCTTTTTAACTCATCATGTGTAACTATAGAACCTTCTTCAACATTTTCAAGAATTTCTAGTATTTTTATTTTTGCATTTTCATTCATAAACCAGAATCTGGCCATGGTAGAATCATACATTGCAACATAATCTTTTCCGTACTCTAAATTAATTTCTTCTATAGAAGAAATTAAATCAATACTTCCTTTTGTATCACACATTCCATGATCACTAAAA
Source organism: Arcobacter sp. (assembly GCA_002733685.1). GTDB lineage: Bacteria > Campylobacterota > Campylobacteria > Campylobacterales > Arcobacteraceae > NORP36. Next base: position 134,010 of record NVWN01000009.1, read on the forward strand.
ATATGAAGGCTTACTTCATCATAATGATTAAGCGCATGAAGGTATACATCTTGGATTTGTTCTTCTAACCATAAAAGTTTATTTTTGGTCTCATCTTTTTGTGTACCATAGGTATGCATAACACCATCAAGGGTAGGCAGATATAAATAAGTAAATTCTATTTCTTTTTTTTCTATTTCTTTTTTTAAAACCTTGATATTATAGGTTTCACTTTTTCTCCAGTTGGAGCAGTGGTAAGGAATATTATTGTCCACACACCAGTCAAAAATGGTATCTGTTTTTAATATTCCGTTTGGTACAAAATAGTCTCTTTTTTCGAGATAATCAAAATAAGGAAGATATTTAAAAGGCACACTGTAAAGCTCAAAATATCCCGTATAACCATAAAATATTTTTATTAATTTACTCAAATAATGTCTTGGTCTAAAACGATCAAAAATTTGTTTGGGCAAAAAAGCCAAATATTTAAAAAACTTAAAAGGAGAGTTTTTAGGATCGTAATAAAAACTTGACCAGTGAGTATGTTCATCCGGGTAACGTCCCGTAAGAATGGATGGATCAGCTGCAGATGAAAAACCAAAGGTAGTTTTTAAAGGTTTTGCATCTTTTATAATTGAGAGATTAAAACCATGTTTTTTATAAACCTCCCAGCCAAAACCATCAATAAAAACAAAAAGTGATAACTTTTTCATACTACATCCTTTTTTATATTTTTATGATTGTAATAAGTAAGTGTGCAAACAAAATGCAAAAAAGAATAGGAATTTTTATCGAATATACAGAGAAAAAGAAAACTCTTTAATTTCTTGTGATTGTATATCTTTGATTTATTTTAGATGGCAGGTTTTGAGCTCTTGTGCTGCTAGTGCATTTCGCTTCTTTTGTATATTAAATGATTTAGGATTGTATCTCTGGAACTTTCTTGGGTACTTTATATATCAATAAGCGTATCAAAAATATCGCTTTGTCGTTTTCCTATTTTCTTTTTGTGAAATATGGATGTTTTTTCTGTATTTTCACTTTCAGATTTAAGTTGAAAATCTATACTTTGTTTTTCAAAAGCTTTTTCTATGTAATGGGAAAAATCTACATTATCTTTACAAGTATGATTTAAGAGTGAACTTTTCTTACAAGAATTTGTATTGTTATGAATTTTCATATTTATCCTTTACTAGGATTATATTGCACTTATGTGAAGAAAGTGTTTATTAAAATTATTAAAATTACTCTCTTTTTTATGTTAAGAAACTTCTATTCTTAGACTAGATAAAGAGTTAAAGGGGACAGATTTTTATTTGAGCGTTTTGCTTACTATAGTAATATATGAATTTTTAGATTCTAAGGATTAATGATAACATTTAGATACGAGGCAAGACTAGTTTATAAGGGATTTAAATTTAACTGCAATGCATTTACTTATTCATCATAAACGTGCACATACCTAACTATTCGCCAGTATTTATTTTTTACTTTTTTTAAACATAATTTTGCATCTTTATTTATGTCATTGAAAAACATAGCTCTTAATAAACAATATTCATCCTCTTCTTTGAGGTAAATGTTCGAATTGAAAAAATGAGACAATCTTATCCATGCTTGAGCTTTTGTTTTATTATTTCTTGAATCCAAGGGTAATATTTTCATAAAATTATGAGAAGGTAAATCTTCTTTGTTAAAAACACCTTCATAATCATTTTCAATTTTAAATTCAATTCCAATATTAGGATATATACCAAAAATATTTTGTTTTTTGACTATGTGTTTAAACCTATTAATGATATTTTTAAATTCTATATTAGCATCATTGATATCCAATATTTTTGAGAGCTTAAATTTTTTTTGTTTGTATTCTTGCTCGTAATAAGAGGCAATGACTTCATCATCTTTTACTTTCCATACTGGTGTACTATTATTTAGTGAGTCTTCTTCATTGTATTGTAAAAATCCAACAATACTTTTTTTTCTTTTATCAAGTATATAGGTGTAATTATAATCTACTATTTTATATGTACCTTGTCCTCCAGCTGTTGCATGAAGAAGCATAATGGTATCACTTAAAATCTCTATGTTTTTTACATAAGGAATACCTGTGTGTTGAATAAGTTGAATGGGATTTGAAATACCCTCAACGTTAACATAATATTTTTCTTCATTTTTATCAAAATATTCTAAATACCTAGGATTGTTTTTTTGCATTTTTATTTTTGCCGTATCCATTTTTTGTATTTTATTATTTGTGCTACAACCATTAATAAAAAACAATGATATTAATATAAATAATAAAGTTTTGAACATTTAAATCCTTTTACTATGTCTTGTATTATGATTATAAATAGATAATAATTAAAGACAACTTTATTATTTAATAAAATTAATTTTCTTGCAAAGCAAATATTTTATAAGAACTTTTCAAAGCTCTTAAACTATACGAAGCAGTGAACAAGCATGCTGTCCCCAAATTTTAATTTTTATCTATAACTTAGATATAATTTCTTAAATTTAAAAAATAGGCGAAAAATGACAAGTTTTTTATTATCACAAATATTTATAGGAATAGCAATTTGTTTTGACATGATGTCTTTTCAATTTAAAGAGAGAAAAAAGATTATAATTTGTTTTTTTTGTGCTTCTATTTTTATAGCAATTCATTTTTTATTATTAGAACAATATACTGCTGCATCTTTGGTATTTATTTCTGCACTTAGATTTATTACAAGTATTTTTACTACATCTAAAAAACTTATGGCAATATTTTTACTAGCTTGTTCTGCGGTAACTTTTTTTACGTATTCTGGACTTCTGAGTATTCTTAGCTTTTTAGGAGCTAGCATTAATACTGTTGCTTCTTTTTGTAAAGAAGATAAACACTTGCGTATTATTATGTTTATAGGAACATCCTTTTGGTTAGTAAACAATTATTTTGCTAACAGTCCTGCTGCTGTTTTTATGGAGATTTTATTTTTAGGAAGCAATTTAATAGGTTATTATAGACATTATATAAAACCTAAAAAAAGCATTTTAAATAAAAACTATAACGATAATGAAGAGTTACCCAATCACTAAAATATTTTACAGAGATATTTAATTCTTACTATCATTATTTTAAGTGCCTGCTTTTAGTACTCAGGCAGGTTCAAAAGTGTAAGAAACTTTTCAAGAGCTCATGAAATATACTAATAATCAAATAAGTATACTGATCCTTGAATTTCAGATTAAGTATTGACATGTGATATTAATATTTAAAATAAAATAATAATTTAATTATATCCTTTTCTTTGTACTTAATATATCATGCTTTTGAATTCACCTACTTTTAATTACAAACATGAAAAACTGTGTTTATCTATGAACATTTACTTAATATAAACAGCTAAGATATTAATGCAGTCCTTCATAGTAAGTTATGCAAGATTTTAAATTTTTAAAAAATCTGGCATTTTGACTATTGAAGTTAAGCTCAAGTCTAATTAAATATTTTATAATATATTTTAAATATGAATCTAAAAGTTTAAAATTTAATTAAATAATTTTATAAATATAAAAAATTAATATTATTAATAGTTTTAAATGCAACAATTAAGTTGTTATTATCTGATGCTTATCAAGTTTAAAGGATTTTGCTGTTTAAAAATACAAGTACTAAACAAAGAATATTTATTAATATGCTTTTTTTTTGAGTGAGACAGATTCAAAAGGAATAATAAAATTTGCAAATGAAGATTTTTCTAATGTTACTGGCTACAGTTTAGAGAATTAACGGGGTATGCTACGGCATCCTGATATGCTAAAAGCTGCCATGCTTTATGTCATACCCTAAGTGGCATTTAATCGAAGTAGTGTTAATCAAGTAAGTAAACATAAATTAAATAATTACAATAATTAATGAAAAGGAGTGCTCATGCTGAAAATATTATTATTAGAAAATTCGGAACACTCAATATCTATTTTAACAAAAGAGCTAAAAAAAATTAAACAAAATATAGATGTTCTTGTAGCAAGAACGTATAAAGAAACAATAAAAAATATTATAAAATATGGAGATGAAATAGAATTAGCTTTATTAAATCATGATCTATTACAAACAAATGATGCTACACTTTTTGATATGTTAGAAGTTAACAATATAAAAAGTATTATCATTTGCAATGATATAGAAAATATACCCACTGATTTAATTTTTGAAAGAAACTGTGTGATTGATTGTATTATTCACTATACCAAGTCAGAATTTAAAAATATTGTAAGCGCAGCAAGCCATGTTTTTAAAAATATTGATAAAAATATTTTAATTGTAGAAGATTCAAAAATACAATTAGCAGTATTAACTAAGATTTTGGAAAAAATGAATTTAAGTGTAACGGGCGCTCATGATGGAATAGAAGCTTTAGACATTATCGAAAAAAGCAATAAAAAATTTGAATTAATACTTACTGATTATAATATGCCAAATATGGATGGAATGCAATTAACCTTAAAAATCAGAGAAAAATTTGATAAAGATGAAGTTGGTATTATTATTTTGAGTTCAAATAATGAACCTGATATTGCAGAACAATTTTTAAAAATGGGTGCAAATGATTTTATTAATAAACCTTATCACGAAACTGAAGTGCTAACAAGAATAAACTCAAATTTGGATTTAATAGAATTATTTACTAAAACAAAAGAGATGGCAAACAAAGATTTTTTAACGGGTGCGTATAATAGAAGGTATTTTTTTGAAGCTTCAAATCTAATATTAAAAAAAGCACGAAGAGAGAATACAAAGGTTGCTTTGGCAATGATAGATATAGATAATTTTAAAAATATCAATGATACTTACGGACATGATGTTGGTGATAAAGTTATCTGTGATGTTGTTACTGTACTAAAAGAACATATTAGATCATATGATTTAATGGCACGCTTTGGTGGAGAAGAATTTTGTGTGATCTTAGATAATCTTTCTTATGAAGATGCTGAAAAAACATTTGAAAAAATAAGAATGTCGTTTGAAAAAAATGTCATTAATGCAGATGAATATACAATATCTTTTACGGTATCCATTGGTATTTATTATGGACTTGATGATGGATTGGAAAACATGCTAAAAATTGCGGACAAATCTTTGTATTATTGTAAAGAAAATGGACGGAATCAAGTAAAAGTTTCTGTCTAAAATCAAAGGTGATGATTTTCACTTTTATTTCTAAATATTATTTTGAGTGGCTGGGTTAAGAGCTCGTGAAAGCTAGCGCATTCGTTTTTTTCTTCTTTTCTTGAAAAGAAGAAACAAGAAAGCAAAGCTGTGTTGTTGAAGGCTTGCAGCTTCCCTCACTTATTATTTATTGTTTCTGCCTTGTGGAACTCCCTCTTGTGCTTGCACTCTCTGTGAGAAAACGTGCTAAAGAGCACCTTTCTTTACGGTCACACAGTCCTCAGGCTGTTTCGAAACAATAAATAAACGCTCGGCTTCAACAAAGGCAGAACCACGCTCCACGTTTTCTAATAATTGATTTCTCTTTATACCGTAAACATAGAAGTAATAAATAAAAAAAAGAATAAAACTTTATTCCCAAAAAAAGCATTTTAAATAAAAACTATAACGATAATAAAGAGTTACCGAATCACTAAATCTTTTAAGTAAAGCTTGAGTGCTTAGCTAAATTCATACTCCAAATTTAAAATTCTAGGTTAAAATAAAAAATGAATATGAATCGTAAATAATTCAAAGAATCAACCCTGCTGTTAATATTGCACAGTAATAAAAGTGTTTAAGCTTGCAGCAGGTTTAAATTCACAAAGCTTATCTAATTGGATAAAAGCTGGCAGTATTGTTAGCAAACGATATTGTGGATTTTGAATAAAAATAAAGTGTATAAACTTCAGTTAACACTCCACTATCCGGTGGTGAGAGTTTTATTGTAAGTCTTTCACTTGCTCTTTAGCTATCAAAGTTAGCCAGTCAAAAGATATCTATAGCTTCACTTTTCTTAGATGAATATTTTGGAACTCTTGATGAAGACAGCCTAATAACAACACTAAATGTCCTTTCTTTACTTCAAAGTAGAGGAAAAATAGTTGATGTTATCTCACATGTAGAAGCACTAAAAGAAAGAATTCCCTTGCAAATAAAAGTCACTATTAAATAAGAAGTTAAAACTACATGGAACCTGTCAAAAGTATAACATTAATAATTACTTTATATATGCTGTTTTAAGTTTCGAGTAAGAATTAATAGTATAGTATTTTATATGACAGAATTTAGCGCATTTAATAGCTTCCCCTATAGAATTTATATTAGAGACGAGAACGTAACAATATATGCAAACAAAGCCGCATTGAAAGTAATGCATAAAAGTATTGATGAAGTAGTAGGCAAAGATCTGGATGAGATTTTTTCAGATTTAACATACTTGGAACATATAAAACGTATGAAAAAATATTTTTTTATTGATGGCAATAAAAGTTTTTCTTCAATGAAAGAATTAAATAGATGCTTTAACAAGCCTGAGATGTTACAAATCGTTGAGTATCTTGAAGATTATAATGATAAAAAAGTTATTATCTCTATTTTAATAAGTATTGACGATGATAATTATCCGGATAAAGTACTTCCCCTGAGTAATATTGGGCATTATGAATCTGCTTCAAGAAAAGTTATATTAGAAGATAATAAAATAATTAAGCTTACTTCTTTAGAAAACTCACTCTTATTCCTACTAAGTAAAAAAAAATCAAGAGTGGTCAGTTATGAAGAAATATTCTTATCCTTAGATCCTTTCAACAAGATGACTAAAGTTACCTTGAAATCCTTAATATTTAGACTAAATAAAAAATTATGTAATATAATTAAATGCGAATCCATGCAAGGTTATTATTTAAAGAAAGCATGATTAAACTCTTTACCTCTATCTATATCCTAAAATCAAACTCTTAATTTCTTAAAATGAAAGCATTAAATAAGTAAAAATGTAATAAACAAAGTAACTATCCCTCCTATTTTTTTCAAATGATGAACCTTATAACGATTGTTATATAAAGTGTATGCAAGAAGCTTTCTTTATCTAAACTAAGACTTGAAATATTAAATAATTATCATTTCTTATCACTTTTTTATCACTTTTCTCTTTTAAACTGACATATACATTTATAACACATACTTATAATTAAAGATAGGTACGAATTATAAAGTAAAATTCTAAACTCCTAAGGGAGAAAGTATTACTTACAAGGAAAAAATATGAAAACAAAAGGTGGCAAAAATATTTATGGTGCAACGATAGGTATTATGATGCTGGAAACCAAATTTCCAAGAATTCCAGGAGATATTGGTAATGCAACAACCTGGCCATTCCCTGTTCATTATGAACCAGTAAGTGGAGCACATCCAGATAATGTTGTACGAGACAATGGTGGTGGAAAAATTGATGAGTTTGTCAAAGCAGGTAAAGCTTTGGTTAAAAGAGGTGCAGATGCTCTTACTACTAACTGTGGTTTTTTAATTTTATTTCATGACGAATTAGCTGAAAGAATAGGTGTTCCTATTTTAACTTCGTCACTAATGCAATATTCTTTAATTGCAAATACACTGGCTTCATCAAAAGTACCTGGAATTCTTACTATTTCAAAAGAAAATCTTTCTACTAAACATCTTGATGCTGCAAACATTCCTCATGATGTTCCTATGGTTGGGATGGAAGAGATGAAAACAAGTGAATTTCATGATGGAATTTTAGATGATTGGGAAGCCTTAGATTTTGATATATGTCGTGAAGAAATGATTGCAGCAGCGTTGAAATTACAAAAAGAGAACCCAAATGTTGGTGCTATTTTATGTGAATGTACCAATATGGTTCCTTATGCAAGAGATATGCAAAGAGCAACAGGATTACCAGTTTTTAGTATTTACTCCGCTGTAACGTGGCTACATCAATCCGTTCAAGCAAAACGTTTTGATATTAACGAATTTTAATTAGGAATATATTATGAAAATGAACGGCGCACAAATAATTTTAAAAATGTTAGAGTTACATGGAATTAAGCATGTATTTGGTTTACCAGGTGAAACTACTATTGGTTGGTATAAAGAATGGAGAGAACACTCAAACATTGAGTATGTTTTAACTAGAGATGAGAGAACAGCCTCTTATGCTGCTGAAGCTTATGCAAAAGTTACGGGAAGACCTTGTGTTTTAGAAGCGCCTAGTCCTGGCGTTACACATTGTACCCCAGGTATTACAGAGGCATTTTTATCTTGCGTGCCTATAATTTATTTTTCTTCTGATATTCCAATTAATCAAGACAAAAAACATGGTTTAACGGGAATTGATCAAACTGCACTTTATTCAAGTATTTCAAAAGAATCTTTTGTTGTTACAAATGTTGCCGAAATACCATTTTTATTACGACGTGCTTTTAGAGTAGCAACCTCTGGAAAACCAGGTCCTGTTCATATTAGAGTTCCAATTAATATCTTTCACGATGAAGCAGATATTACTGATGCATATGCTGAAGAAGAATATAGTTTTTATCCTGCTCATAGACCAGTAGCTGATCATAAAAAAATCAGAGAAACTATTAAGATTTTACTAGCTTCTAAAAACCCAGTAATTGTATGTGGTCAAGGTGGTTTAATCTCAAAAGCAAGTGAAATTTTATTAGAACTTGCAGAATTACTTCAAATTCCTATTGGTACAACAACTCCAGGAAAAGGAACAATTCCTGAGAATCATCCCTTAGCGTTAAGAGTTATTGGAGCACGTGGAGGAATGGAATATTCTAACAATTATGTATCAAATGCGGATACTGTATTTTTTATAGGAACGAATACTGATTCTTGTTCAACAGATGCTTGGACATTATATGGTGATCCTAAATCAAAAACATTTATTCACTTAGACATAGCAGAGGCACATGTAGGTAATAACTTTCCTGTAAAAGTTGGTTTAGTAGGAGATGCCAGAGCAAGTATTGAATATATGGTAGAACTTATTAAAAGTGAACACCCTAATATAAAAAGAAAAAAAATTAATTTAAATCCTATGAAAGAAAAAGCCCTTAATGCTGTTTTTACCAAAGATATTAAAATGCCAGAAGGAACTATCTCTCCTGTTAAATTATCACAAGCTATTCAAAAACTACTACCTGATAATGCAATTGTAACAGCAGAACCAGGGGTTAGTGCTATTTATCCTTCTGCTTTATTGACCTTTGAAAAACCAGGAAGAAGATATTTAACCAATTATTCAATGGGAGCTTTAGGTTATTCCGTACCTGCTGCTATTGGTGCTTCATATGCAAGTGACGGTCCTATTGTATCGTTTACAGGAGATGGTTCTTTTGCTTTTGTTATGGGAGATATGGAAACAATTAAAAGATCTAAGAAAAATGTAACGGTAATTCTAACTCGAAATGATACTTATGGCTGGATAAGAGGAGAAGCCATTTTATTAGATGACGTAGATGAACCAATGACTACTGATTTTGGTGCTGTGGATTACGTTAAATTAGCGGAAGCCTTTGGTTTTCAAGTTGCAAAGATTACACATGAAGATCAAATTGAAGATGTTTTAAAAGAAGCACTTGCACACCACGGTGCAAGTTTTATTGAAATTATGGTTCCTTCACAAGATAAAATTGTACCTTTTGTCCCTGTGTGGGTAAAAGCGGCAAAAGCGAAGAACTTACCATATTTTAACTAATAAAAATAGGAGGTATTTAAATTTTAATTGGCAAAATTTATGAAAAAGGCGTTAATAGATATTTTTACCTTATGGGTGAAAATATAGCTTAATAAAATGAAAAATAGAAAATTAAAGGAAAAATTATGAAAAAATTAAATTTACTAGTATCAGGAATATGTTTAAGTGCATCTCTTTTATCTGCAGAAACACTTGTTTGGACATCAGGACAATTAGGTGGAGGTTGGTATACCATGGCTGCTGGTATGGCAAAATTTATTGAAAAAAATGATTCATCTCTTAATTTAAAAATTGTTCCAGGTGGAGGAACCTCTAATCCTTCCAAGGTAGAAAAAGGTAAAAGTGACTTAGGTCTTGGCTTAGATACAGTGACGTATCTTGCTGCTAATGGAAAAGATATTTATAAGAAAAAACATGTGAATATTTCTTTAATTGCTATGGGTTTGTCGGATATTATGTTTCATGTGATAAGAGCTAAAGATGCAAAATATAAAAATATTGGTGATTTACTTAAAAATGGTAAAGACGAAAATATTGCAGTAACAAAAGCAGGATCTTCAGATGAAAAAATATTTTCATGGATAATGAAATACTATGGAACGTCCTATGCTGATTTAAAGAAAAGAGGCTTTAAAGTTATACATGGTAACTATACTGAAATTTCTAGTCAATATAAAGATGGTCTTGTTGATTATGCAGTAATGAATCTTGGTACTCCAGGGGCTGCTGTTATAGATATGCTACTAAGTAGAGATGGGCAAATAACTGATTTACCAAAAGATTTAAGTTCTAGCTTGAAAAAAGAGTGGGGATATAATACGGGAACACTTGGTGCTAACACTTATTCAGGACAAATAGCTAGTGTCTTAACTGGTAAGATGTCTACTATTATGTTTGCACGTAATTCCGTATCTACAAATACTGTTTATAATATTACTAAAGCAATTTGTGAAAATGAAGCTGATCTAGAAAAAATTCATTCAAGTATGAAAAACTTTTCTTGTAAAACGGCTACTCTAAATGCTCCACTTCCTGTTCACCCAGGTGCGGCTAAATACTATAGAGAAATGGGTTACATAAAATAACAATCTAAATGAGTCTAATCTAAAAGTTTTTTGAAAAAACTTTTAGATTAATATATGAAAAATATATATAAAAACTTTTTAGGAAGTAGTTTTATATATTTTAACTAGGAGAAGTTATGTCAGAATATTTTAAAAAAATTAATATTGCACTTGTAATATCATTAATGGCCTTAATAGCTAGTATCTTTCATTTGTACACTGGGAATATAGGATTCTTAGAACCCAGAGAACAAAGATCTCTTCACTTATTTTTTCTCTTGCCAATGGTTTTCTTAATGAAACCAAGCTTTTTCTCTAATTCGGAAAGAAGAGAAAGTGTAAAACCTGGTTTCTTGGACTATAGTTTTGCTGTTTTAATAGCCGTCCCTGCTTTATATTCATATTTTGAAGCATTTAGAATCAATATGAGACTTGAAGATGTTGATGATATTTTACAAGTAGAATTAATTCTTGGTGGAATCATGACGGTATTAATATTAGAAGCAATACGACGTGGAGTTTCTGTTGTTATGTTCTTCCTTGTAGTAATAGGACTTTCTTATTTATTTTTAACTGAATATATGTCTGGAATTTTTTATTTTAGAGATATTCCTTATCCTGAAATTATTGAATCTTTATATTTATATAATGGAAATGGAATTTTTGGATCAATTACTGGTATTTCAGCGACCTTGATTGCAGTATTTTTGATTTTTGGTTCTTTTATTGAAGGCAGTGGAACGGGTAGATTATTTATTAACTTGGGTAAAAAAGTAGCTGGTCGTTATACGGGCGGACCTGCAAAAATTGCTGTCTTAACATCTGCTTTATTTGGTTCGATGTCAGGATCATCATCTTCTAATGTATTTACTACAGGTTCTTTTACTATCCCAATGATGAAAAAAAGAGGCTATAAAGCATCTTTTGCAGGTGGTGTTGAAACGGCTGCTTCTGTTGGTGGCCAAAGTGCTCCTCCTATTATGGGGGCTGGTGCATTTATTATGGCAGAAATTACAGGGGTTCCTTATACAGATATTATAATTGCTGCTGTGATTGGATCTGTTTGTTATTTTTCTATGATTTTTATTACAGTGCACTTAGAAGCCAGAAAACTAAATTTAAAAGGTATAGAGAAAAGTGAATTACCCTCATGGAAAGAAATTCTAAATGACATACATTTATTGATACCTATAGTTGTTTTAATTACTTTATTATTGATGAGGTTTTCTCCAACTTATGCTGCCTTAATTTCAATTCTTAGTACTTTTGTTGCTTCTTGGTTAAGAAAACATACTCGAATTGGAATAAGAAAAACTATTGATATTTTAGTAACGGCTGGAAAAAATGCAGTATTAGTTGCAATTGCATGTGTTGGTGCAAATATGATGGTCTTGGTTCTTACAAAAACAGGATTAATTGTATCAATTGGTACGATTGTTACGGGTGTTGTGGGAGATAACTTGTTTTTAGCTGGATTATTATTAGCTTTGATGACCTTAGTATTAGGTATGGGCGTTCCTACTACTCCTGCGTATATTGTTGTTGCAGCTGTTGGTGTTCCAACCTTGGTTACGAACTTTGATGTACCTTTGTTAGCGGCTCACTTTTTTGTATTTTATTTTGCTATTTTAGCGGATGCTACTCCTCCTGTTTCCATAGCCGCCTACGGCGCCGCCGCGATCTCAGGCGCTGATCCTATTGTCACGGCTTTTCAAGCAACACGACTGGCTATTGCAGGTTATGTAGTTGGATTCTCCTATTTATTTGTACCTGAATTATTAATGCAAGGTACTGTTGTATCTATTCTTGCAAATACTGCAAATATAATTTTGGGATTAACAATATTCTCTATTGCAATAACTGGATATTTTGTAACTACAGTAAAAATACCACTAAGAATTATTTTATTTCCTATTGGTTTATATTTAGCCCTAAGTGTAGAAACACCAGTTGAATATAGATTAATTGCAAGTATCGCTGTATTGGTATTATTATATGTGACAAGTCCAAAAGAATCTGCAAAACTTGCAGTTTAAAATAATAGGAAAAAAAATTGAAAAAAAATAAAAAAATAGTAATTGTTGGAGGAGGAATCATTGGTGCTTCCATTGCATGGCATTTATGTAAAAAAGGTTATCAACCAACAATTATAGAAAAGAATTTTGTTTTAGATAAGGGTAGTTCTGGCGCATGTGAAGGTTTGATGTTCTTACAGTCTAAAAAACCAGGAATTCATTTAAATATGGCAATGAAAAGTATAGATTTATTTGAAGCGATTCAAAAAGATCTTGACATTGATATAGAATTTGAAAGAAAAGGTGGAATTGTATTAATTCATTCAAAAAGAGAAATGGAAATACTAGACACTTACATTGCTAAACAAAAAGCCAGTGGGGCTGATATTGAGATGTTAGATGCCAAAACAGTTAAAGAAATGGTACCAGAAGTTGCCTATGATATTAAAGGTGGAAGTTTTTCAAAGAATGATGCCATCGTTAATCCTCTAAATTTAACACATGGTTTTTTACAAGCATGTATTAAAATGGGAGCAGTATTGCATCAAAACTGTAAAATTACAGCAATAGATACAAAAGGTGGGGTAGTAAGAGTTGTAAAAACAACAAAGGGTGATTTTCAAGCAGATTTAGTTATAAATGCAGCCGGTGCCTATGGTGCAAATATCGCAAAAATGGTAGGCCTTGATGTTCCTTTAGAACCAAGAAAAGGTGAAATATTAGTTACTACTGCAAAAAGGAAGATATTAAATTATCCTTTATTATCAGCAACCTATATTGCTGCTAAATACGATCCTGAAATTGCTGCAAAAGGAACAGGTTTTGCCATTGAGCAAGTCCCTAATGGTAATATTTTAATTGGTTCAACAAGAGAATTTGTTGGGTTCAATAGAGACAGTACTATAAAAGCTTTACAAAGTATAACCGCAAGTATTGCACATACCCTTCCTGGATTAGGGAATTTAAATATAATCAGAGATTTTGCAGGTCTTCGACCTTATACTCCTGATGGTTTGCCCTTAATTGGTGAGCATGAAAAAGTCAAAGGTTTCTTTTTCGCCTGTGGACATGAAGGAGATGGTATTACCTTATGTGCAATTACAGGAAAAGTGGTAAGCGAAATGATAAATGAAGAAGAAGTAGAATTTGATATGAGCCATTTTCATCCTGCTCGTTTTGATAAAAAAGGAAAGAAAAATGACAAGCTGTAGTATAAAATTTGGTAAATTTGAGTTCAAGGCAAATGAAGGAGATTTATTACTTTTTTCTTTAATGAAAGAAGGAATATATACCCAAGGTATTAATCAAAAAAGAAAACGTGGTGGTTTTTGTGGAATGGGTGTTTGCCAAGAATGTCTTGTTGAATTAAGCAACGGAAAAGATACCTTAGCCTGTCAAACAATAATCCAAGGTGATATGGAGATTATAGATTATGAATAAAGAATACGATGTTCTAATTGTAGGTGCAGGTTTTGGCGGAATTCAAGCAGCACTTAGCTTAGATAAAAAAAACTTAAATGTCTGTGTCATTGATGAGGGCGTCTTACCAGGAGGACAATTTATTCGATACAATAAAAATGGTAATAATGGAAATACTCCTCCTTCTTATTCAAAAGGTTTAGCCTTAGTTAAAGAATTTAATGAAAGTTCAATTACTTATTTAAATCAATCTGAGTTAATTTTTATTAACATGGATAAAGAAATAATTGTAAAATTAAAAGATGATAGCTTAAAAAAAATCAAGCCTAAAAAGATTATTCTAGCAACAGGTGCTAGAGAAATTATTCAACCTTTTAAAGGATGGGATTTACCTGGAATTATTACAACAGGAGCCCTACAAATTCTCTTAAAAACTTCTGGAAAATTATTTGCAGATGAAGTTACTATTGCAGGCTGTGGAATTTTACCTTATGCAGCTGCTGCTACCTGGTTTGAGAAAGGTGGAAGGATTAAAGCTTTTTATGACTCTAATAATTTCTCACAAAAATTATCTATGTTAGGTTCTGCTTTAAAATCCAGTGATAAACGAGCTGATTTTTTTTCTTTATTACCCAAAATGATTAAATTACAAAAAAATACAATAAATAATACCAAAGTAATAGAAGCCAAAGGGAATGGAAAACTAGAAAGCATTATCCTAGCAAAAGTTGATGCACTTGGAAATATTATAAAAGGCAGTGAGTTTGAGGAAAAAACTACTTTATTAGCAATGGGTGAAGGGTTAAGTGCAAATGTCGAAGTTGCGACAACAGCTGGTTGTGAAACAATGTACGATGAAAACTTAGGTGGGTTAATTATTAAAGTAAATGAGTTTCTAGAAACAAGTATTTCTGGAATATATACTATTGGTGCATCAACAGGTGTTGGAGGAGCGGATAAAGCGCAATTAGAAGCAAAAATAGCTGCATCGGATGTACTTTTTTCTTTAGGAAAAATGCAAAAAAATGAACATAATAGTTCCTTGAATATCTTACTAGCTAAAAGAAAAAAAATGCTAGATTTTTCAAGGTTATTGGCATCTATGCAAAAATTTAATTTAAATGAATTAAATAATATTGATGACAGTACGGTTATTTGTAGGTGTGAAAATATCTCTGTAAAAGAGATTAAAGATGCTATTGATAATGGAAGTACGAGTATCAATTCTATTAAAAAAAGAACAAGAGCTGGTATGGGAAATTGTCAAGGTAAAACATGTTCTGAATTGGTAAGAAATATTTTGTTGGCAAAAGGATTTAAGGATGAAGAAGCTTCAAAAGCAAGGCCTCCTTTAAGACCTACAAGTATAAATATCTTAGCAAGTGAAATTAAGTTTTTAGCAATATAGAAGGAAAATAATGAAATTATTATTAATTGGGGCAGGAAATATGGGTGGAGCAATGCTTCAAGGTTTACAAAAATATGATATTACAGTTGTTGCAAGGAATATTAATCAATCAAAACAATTAAAAGAAAAGTACCCAAGTATTAATATACTGTATGATATTCCCGCTTTAGATGGATATCTTGTTATTGTTGCTGTTAAACCTATTGTATTTAATACCTTAGTTTTTACAGGGAAAGCAAAAGGGATTATATCAATTTTAGCAGGTGTAACGCTCAAAAGTATAAAAGATAGAATGCAGGCGGTTTCCTATATTAGAGCCATGCCAAATATGGCTGCAATAGTTCAAGAATCTGCAACTTCTGTATGTGGGGATATTGAGCTTAAAGATACAGCCATAGAAGTTTTAAATACAATAGGAGAGTGTTTTTGGCTTAATAGTGAAGAAGAATTAGATATAGCAACTGGGTTAGCTGGATCTGCTCCTGCTTGGTTAGCTTTAGTTGCGGAAGGTTTAAGTGATGGGGCTGTGAACCTAGGACTAAAAAGAGATATTAGCTATAAATATATTGCAAAATTATTTCAAGGAGTTGGAAAGGTTTTAAAAGAAGAACATCCATCAATTTTAAAAGATAAAGTAACTTCACCAAAAGGAACTACTATTGCAGGTATAAAGAAATTAGAAGAAGGACAAGTACGAAATTCTTTTATGAATGCGATGCAGGCTTCGTATGATAGAGCCAAAGCAGTTAAATAAAACAGGAGATAGAATAGAGTACTTTATACTTCTATTCTAGAACTTCTTATTTAAATACACAAAAACTTTCTTTTGTGAATAAATTATTCCAAATGAAGCAAGTAAGGCTATTACTGTACCTAAAAATATATTTTATTCTGGATAAAGAAAATAAACCACTAAAACATATATGACAATACTTGGCAAACCGTTTGTAGCATTTTTAGCAATAGTTCTTACTTCTAGAGAAGAATAATTAAAATGAATAATTAGTAAAAGAGGTAAGAGTATAATAGGAAAAGAGATGAAAAAACCGGCAATATGAACGGGTGCAATATTAGGTAAGTATGATATAAAGAGAAAAATTGATGTCGTAAATATAACTCTCAGAATCAAATTTTTTATCGTAAGATTCTTCTTGTTACTTAAAATATAATCCTCTTTTTTGAAAAATAAAGGATAGGAAGGTATAAGAGTAAAAAGACCAAGGCCGCTGTAAAAAATAAATTAGGAATAAAAAAAGAAAAAATAAGCATGGTCGCTAAATAAAAAAACCAGATATGAAAATACTTACTAATATTCCTAAACGACCTTGATAAAAAGTACTAATATAATAACCTACACAGAAACTAGAATTTGCTAATATATCTTGTCTCTTCTATAATATTGTTTAATGTGCCATAAAAATTGGTATTTTTGTATGTTCTAGGATATATTTAGTTGTTCCACCTAACATCAATTCTTTCAAGCCTTTATGTCCAAAAGCACCAGCTACAATTAAGTCAAATTTATTTTTATTGGAATACTTTAGTAAGGCTTCTCCAGGAATTCTTGTAGTACGAATGACCTCATATGAACTACTGATACCATGTATCTCTAAATAAGACATGAGTTTATCCATATCCTTTTCATTAGAAATAAATTCTTTACTTGTTATTACATGCACCTTGGATGCTTTTTGTAATAAAGGAATAGCTTGGGATAAAGCTCTCGAAACCTCAGGAGAATTATTCCATGCAATTAAAATATGCTCAGTTTTAAAGATTTTCATTTTACGTGGAAAAACCAAAGCAGGTTTTCCACTTTTCGTAATAGTAGCTTCAAAGGTTGCTGTTATTTTTGCATTGTGAGGAGAAGCGGCAATGACTAAATCACAGTATTTTGATTCTTGTTCAATTAATTTACTTCTATAACCATCTTTGACCGTAAGCTCTACACTTACTTCTTCTTTTCTGGCTTGTTTTGAAAGCATAATTTTAAGAATACTTGCTTCTTCTTTTACAATATTTAGTGTGTTCTGTAGATCTTCGTTTAGCATTTCTTTTGCCACACTATTAAGTTCTTCTAAAACAGTTTGTGTGAGGGCTTCACTTAGTTGCATAAGTTGTTTAGGAGTAACTTGAGCTTTAAAGATTTGAAGATGAGACTTAAAATGTTTTGCAATTAACAATGCTCCATGAATTCTTTCTTTTAATTCTTCTCCACCACCAATAGGAAAAAATATCTTTTTGTAATGCATTGAGAATCCTTTTCCTCATAATAATTTAATATATTCTAAAAAAATAAAGTGATAAAAAAGTGATAAGTATTTCAAGAGTAAAAAATATCTATAAGAAGAGTCACCTTTTTATCACTTTTATCCATTAGAATTAGAACTAGTTAATGAATCCTTATTAAGGTAAAAAATGAGTATATTTATTGCATTGCTTAGTAAAATAATTCCGATTTACTTTAGTATAATTATTGGTTTTTATGTTTCTAAAATATTTAAAATTAAAAGTCATCACATTGCTTTTATTATTGTGTATATATTAGCTCCTGCTGTTATATTTTTTGCAAGCTTGTCTATTAATATAAATTTACAAGTAATTTCTATTCCTATTATTCTTTTCACTTTTAGTACTATAAGTGCATTTTTTGTATTATATAATTATAAAAAATTATGGAAGGATTCTTCTATAAATACTCTTGCATTTACATGTGGCTCTGGAAATACTGGATATTTTGGAATTCCCTTGGCAATCATTATTTTAGAACCACAATATGTAAATATTTATATCTTTACTACCCTAGCTTCTACAATGTATGAATATACAATTGGTTTTTATATTATGGCAAAAGGCTCTTTTTCTAGCATACAAAGCCTAAAAAAAGTATTAAAACTTCCTTTGGTATATGCCTTTATTCTTGGTATTTCTCTAAATATATTGAGTTTTAAACTTCCTGCTTTCTTATTAGAATACTTTGACTATACTAAATATTTGTATGGATTATTAGGCATGATGATTTTAGGAATGGGATTTAAGGATTTTAATTTTCGTGAAGATTTTGATAAAAAATTTATCTTATTAGCCTATCTTCATAAGTTTTTACTTTGGCCACTTTTTATAATACTTATTCAAATCCTAGATAGACTTTATTTTAATTTTTTTAACAAGGAATTATATTTTATTATGTTTCTTTTTTCAATTGTACCCATGGCTGGTAATACAGTTACATTTGCAATTTTGTGTAACACAAAGCCTCAAAAAGCTAGTATTAGTGTTTTAATGTCAACCGCACTATCTTTGTTGAGTATCCCAATAATGCTACTTTTATATGAGTTGTTTGTAGAATGAAAATTAATACTAAATTAGAATTATGTTAATACTTTAAATATATACAACTTCATATAAGTGTCCCCGAAATTTTAGACAAGTTAAAGAGGACAATTGTCCTCTTTATTTTCTTAACAAGTAAAATGTCATTTTACAATTTATCAATTATTTTTTCTGTAGGTATTTTTGTGTTTTTACTAGGTGCTACCCCAATAGCCATTCCTACAATCATTAAAAATAATGTAAAATATATCTCATTGGAAATATCTTCATGCAAAAATATTCTTGAAAGTAATACTCCAAGAACTGGCATTAATATTGCGAACAATGCTGCTTTTGTTGCTCCTAGTTTTTGACCCGCATAACTAAATGCAAGTAATGCTACAAAAGAGACTAAAATACCCTGATAAAACATTTGAAAAATTATATCTTTAGCACTTGCCTCAAATATGTATTTCTCAGATTGTAAATACCAAGGGAAGAAAATAATAAAAGAATAAAAAGAGACTAAACTTACTGCATGAAAAGGAGGAATACTCCAATGTTTCGCAACAACATTATAAATTGCAAATGACAATCCTGCTAAAGTGAATAAAACTAAACCAATAATAATTGAGATATCTTTTCCCAAACTAAATTGCATAAGAAACATGATAAATCCAAATAATATAAATAATAGAGATAGTATTATTTTTAAAGTAAATTTTTTACGATAAATTATTAAAGATATTATTGTGCTGAAAAAAATCATGGAAACTGGAAGTGTACTTGCATATGAAGCGGGTGCATATGCAAAACCAAATGAAGCAATAACAACATATCCTATTCCAGAACTAAAGACAAGAGTTGCGGTTTTTGTATAGGACTTTGAGGGTTCAATAAATCCATATTTAAATAAAAAAGGTAAAGCTATAATAGCTGCAACAAAAAATCTTAAAAAAATCAAATCATTTATATTTAAACTACTGCTTATTCCATATTTTGTAATTGGCATCCACGCACCCCATAATAATCCTGCTAAAATTCCAGCAAAAACTCCTAATATTTTTTTGTTCATAATTAAGCCTTTATTTAATATATTAAAAAGGATTATAATGTAAATTGGAATATAATGTAAGTATGTACCATAATGTAATATACTATACAAAAGGATAGTGTAAATGAAAAAAACTAAGTTTGAACCATTGATTGATACGTCGTTTGGTTATACCTTGTCATTAATTTCTGGTAAGTGGAAACTGATGATTTTATATTTATTATCTGAGCATAAGATAATAAGATATAACGAATTACAACGTAAAATAGGAAGTATTACTTATAAAATGTTAAGTTCACAATTAAAAGAATTAGAAGCAAGTAAGCTGATAATTAGAAAAGAATATCCTATGATACCTCCAAAAGTTGAATACCGTTTATCAAAACGAGGAAAATCACTTATTCCTTTATTAGATTTAATGTGCACTTGGGGCTCTAGTGAAAAACCTGAAACATGTGAGTTTTTGTCTAAATCAAAAGTATAAATAAATTCAAAGGTGATTTTCACTTTTATTTCTAAATATTATTTTGAGTGGCTGGATTAAGAGCTCGTGAAAGCTAGCGCATTCGTTCTTTTTCTTTCTTGATTGCAAGAAAGAAACAAAGAATCAACTGCCACGTTGTTGAAGGCTTCCAGCTTCCCTCACTTATTATTTTGTGTTTCTGCCCTGTAAAACTCGTTAAAATATGCTAAAGAGCATATTTCTTTACACTCAAACAGTTTCGGGCTGTTTCGAAACAAAAAATAAACGCTCGGCTTCAACAAAGGCAGAACCACGCTCCACGTTTTCTAGATAATTGATTTTTTAAAAAAGATAGAAGTATAAAGAGGAACTACAAAGCAAAATAATCTTTCATTAGGCTCTTTCCCTGACTTTGAGAAAGCTAAATCTTTTTATTTGTTAGCGGAAAAAGGTGAAAACTGTTAGAGCGTAAGAAATGTGCTCTTTAGCACGTTTTAGTGAGTTTTTGAACCTAGCTAACAAATAAAAACATTTAGGAACCCGAAGGGCTTTATCAATGTGTCAGTTGCTTCTTTTTGTTTCTTTTTCTGACAATTAAGAAAATGATGCCGGAATGAAATGACTAAATTCTGCTTGCAGACCAAAAAGCGCAAAGGTTACTTTGTATGAGCTCTTAAAACTACAAGTTGTAAGCTTATTTTTGTACATTTTAAAACAAGTGAATAATACATTAATTCGTTTATTAAATAAATTAAAGGTGGCAACTATCTCCATTTATTCTAAATAATAGTTAACTTCTTTTAATACATAAATTAAGGTTTACTAACCCCTTTATTTTTAGATATTAAAACGATATTTCCGAAATAAGTATAATAATAACTACAAAAGTTATATAAAGCTATAATTAATAAAAAGGAAATGTATGAAATATATTTTACCCCTGCTACTGCTCGTATTTTTTAATGCTTGCTCAATAAAAATGGATACGCATAATTATAGTGATGGAACATCTTCATACGATGATGAAGTGGGTGGTATGAAAGTTAAACTATTATTAGATGATGGTTTATGTATAAGAAATGGAAGTACCTTAAAAAAAGGTAGTCAAACAATTAAACTTACATTAACAAAATGGTGTAAACTTATAGGTGCGGATAAATATATAAACAATCAGTTTGTGGAATCTGTGCTAAATAATGACAACATAGATTTTATTGAAAATTATGTAAAAGAGAGAAAAGAACTTGATAATAAAAAGAACTTATTTTTACCCCAAAAACGTAGAAAAAGTAATACAAGTTATTATTATGGAACATATAGAAATATATTATCCAAAAGTCCAAAATGTTTTGATAAAGGAATTATCTCTTTACGTACAAAAGACAATATTAATTGGCTGGGTGAATTTAAATATTATACTAATTCAAAACTACTCGTTTATCAAATACAAGGGTTACTTGATAATGAAATAATTACAAGCAAAACACAAGATATTAGATTTACTGCTAAACTCAAAAATGAGTTTATTAAGGGGAACTATTACACCGATTTATGTGAAGGTGATTTTGAAGTTAAATTAGTAAAATGATTCAAAGGAAAATCTTTTAACACCTAACTCTCTCATATGGTGATATATGCAGAATGAATATTATTTTATGTATTTACTTTGACTAATCAGTATTTGTTTTAATTAAGTTAAAAAGGATAGTTAGGGTATTTAAGGATTGTTATTGATTCTTTTAACGAAAGAAGAGGCTTATTTAACTCTTTTTATCACTTTTATCATCACTTTTAGAATCAACATCATCACTATTATCATCCATATTCATAAAATAATCCATGGCTTTTTGCTCTTGATACTTCTTAAAACGATAAATAAAATAAATGGTAAGTGCAATATCTGCTAATATAAATAAAACAAATTCTATTTCCATTTTTTAACGCTATATTTATAATAATTGAGATGATTTTTTTGGAGTTTTACAGTGGTACCGTACTCACACAATACTTTTTTTAGACTTTATTCTTTTATATCTTTCATATATTCAATAACTAATAAAAGTTGTTCAATTCTATCGTGAACATTACTTTGATAGTCATTACAAAAATCTTTTCTTACTTTATTTGTTTTTAGATCATCTATATTATTTAGTTTATTTAATATTTTTTTTGAAATGTTTTTGAACTCTTTTATAAACATTTTTTTATCTATGGCCATTTGTTTACAAAACCCATAAAAGTCATAAGCACTTAATTTTTCAAAAGAAAATTCATTATCAATTGCCATTGCCATTTCATGATCATAAGTTTCATATAAAGTAATATTTACAATATCATAGAATGGTGCTAGTTTTATTCCTTTTTCATCTATTATAAAAGATATATTCTTTCCATGTGCATCACTATTCCCTAAACATAAATTTACACAAATCCATTTAATAAGTTCTTTTTTTACAATAATAGGGCTTTGACAAATATTTGCTAAATTAAAAAGTTTTTTATAACTTACCCCTTCTCTTATATCTTTTACATCTCTACTTGATCCAAAGTTTCTTTCATATTTATATGAAACGGGTAAATTTAGTGCTTGGTTTGAATCAATGATATGTATTCTTTTTACATATTTATTTTCTAAAAGAATTCTGTCAAATCTTTTAACTTGAAGTACTTCTTCTTTAGAAATATTTACTATCTCACTATTGGCAACATTTAATCCAGCGCTATTAGCTAACATCAAAGATAAGTGCTCATTTAAAACTAAGTTTTCATTAGTGGTATTAAATTTTAAAATATGAGTAGATGCTAAGTCTCCTTCTCCAAAACCATACACTCCCTCAATTATTAAGACAGGCAATTTTTCTTGAACGCCTGCAATACTTAATCTGGGTTTTCCATCCCAAATAGCCAGTGGTTTTTCTTTTCTTTGTTCAATTCTCAAAGAAAGCAATTCTTTTGAGATTTTAGTAAAGGAAGTTTCTTTTGTTTTATTTTTTAATGAAAAGGTTAATGCTCCCGTTGTTTCAGCACCAATAATACTCAAAAGAGAAAACTTATTTTGTTTTGAGAGATGATAATATTGAGTTAAAATTTCTAAACCATTACCCTCTGGTAGTAGATTTTCAATAAAATTCTTTATTGTATTAGGTGAGATTTCTTCTTCAAACATTAAACTAGGAGATAATTCAAAACCTGTTTCTATCCATTGTTTATTGTATTGGAAATTAAATTCATTTCTGGGCGCATCATAAATAATAATACCAACATTTTTATCTTCATAAAATATATTTAATTCATTCATTTCTTACTCCACAAACGTTTTAAGACCAAGCATCTTTGATATTTTTAAAGCAGTTGATAATCTAGTACCTTCATTACCATTTTCAAGTTTTTTTAATGTTAAATGATTTACATTACATAAAGCTGCTGTTTCTTCTAAAGACAAACCTAAAGATGTTCTTTTATGTTTTACAAAATCTCCAAATATTTTAGTATCACTAATAATGTTAGAAGTGGGTTTTTTTGAAAGAATAACCTTTTTAGCCATTTAAATTCCTTTACATATACTATTGTATAGTTTAATTCATTTAAACTTATATTTAGCTTTAAAAATATACTTTTGTATTGTTTTATTTCTTAAACCTTACACTTAACTTTAAAAATATACTTTTGTACTGTTTTACTTTGTTGATTCACATTAGAAGTGCAACGTTAAGAAGTTAAGATAGTAGGGTGGTTAAATGTTATAAATAAATGGTATAGATGGGGACAGTTGCCAGCTTCAATTTTAAAAGAATACTTTTCAATAAATTAATATGAAATATAATAGAAGAGTATGAAAGGATTGTTATTGATTCTTTTAATTAAAGAAGAGGGCTATTTAACTCTTTTTTTCAGTCTTATCATTAGTTTTATCAGCGTCATCACTATCTTCATCCATATTCATAAAATAATCCATAGCTTTTTGCTCTTGATATTTCTTAAAACGATAAATAAAATAAATTGTAAGTGCAATATCTGCTAATATAAATAAAACAAATTCTATTTCCATTTTTAACCTTGTATCAATAATATTTAGATGATTTTTTGTGAATTTTATAAGTGGTACCCGTAGACGGACTAGTAATCTCTACATGAACTACATATCAGTCTTTCCTTAGAATATATTTTATAAAAGGCAACAAAAGGGCAACATCTTATTAAACTTACCATCTTTCTGGTTTCGTAATAGTTTTCCCTTGATAGCTTATTCTATGGGGCAAAATACTATTTTTAAGTTGTTTCTCACCTATTTTTATAGTTGTAACTTTACTTCTTATTTCTCTTGCAATTTGGTATCTATTTGGTGGAGTTAAAACCATTATTTCTTTATGTGGAAAGCTCTTCTTAATCATTTCTATTACAGGTACCATATCAGAGTCCGATGTAACAATAATTGCTTTGTCAAACTTATCTAGATGTGCATTTTGAAGTAAATGTATACACAAGTTTACATCACTTTCTTTTTCTTCATGTGTTTCCCATGTAGCATTGCAACTTAGACATCTTTTTGTCTTTTTTTTGAAATGACCTAAGATAATTTCTACATTATGTGCTTTTAATGCATTGATGTAATTTTCATGTCTTTTGCATGATTTCGGCAACCATTTTGCATAAGCTGAAAAATAATAAACATTATCAAGTATTTCTGTGGAGGGTTTTATATATGCATTCATTAGTAAACGTAAATCTAGCCATTTGTAGTATTTTTTGGAGGAGTCTTTTTTTGTTAGTGTATCTATTGCGTGATACAAATTAAATCCATCGATAAAAGCTTGTACTCGCATTTTTTCTCTCTTATAAATAAAAAAACCCAGCGCACAGGCAACTGGGTTACGTAAGCTAATAACTTACGGGATGATCATGTAGTGATTATAATACACATTAACTTAATGTATTATAATTCATTCGATTAATTGGGGTTAATTTAGATTAAGTAGGATTAATCTAGCTTAATTAGGAGTATTTATATATGTACCCTCCTGTACGTTTTCCTATATCCCCCTGTCTTAACGTCTTAATTGTCTTAATCAGGATTAAATAATTACTAAAATTACTTATAATTGGAAAATATTCATTTTTTGTCTTAATTGTCTTAATCATGTCTTAACGTGAATTAAAAACATAAGCCTATGAATAGGGCTATATATAGTAAAAAAGATATATATTTATTTATATTAAGACATTAAGACACTATACCTCTATGTTTTACTTTTTACTCCTATTCCATATATATTACGTTAAGACAAAGCGTCTTAATCTGTCTTAATTGTCTTAATCAGGAATTAAATATTTCTCAAGTAGAAAAAACTAAATATGTTAAAACTAACTTTTCTTGAGTAAATTGTGTTCTTTATTCATAATGTATGTGTAAGTGCTTATATAAGTTTTTTTACATAAATATAACAATGGAGTTCTTTTTTTCCGTATACGTAAAATAGTGGCGTTTATGAGTAGTAATTACTTTAACATTTGTGTGATTCTTTTACACAGAAATTACTCCAGTCTGTACACATGTTTGAATAAAATTGTACATATATCATTTTCTGTTTTTTATTTCCTGTTTCCTGTTCCTGTTCCCTGTTAACAGATTCTGTCCTGTTTTCTGTTGACGTAGGTTTAATTACAGAATCAGTCACAACAACATCGATAAAACCAGTCTTCTTTAAGAACAATATTACTGCAGTAACCATAACAGGATATTGGATAATTATCTTACTTGAGGTTTGATATTCTGTATTAATAGTTGTATGCTTTTATTGTTCAATAGTAGAAAGGGCTCTTTAAAATCATTTTTATGTGAAATGGAATGGAATTTATATTTATGTGTTTGCAAGTTAGATGTAGGAGGAGTAAATTTATGATTATAGAAGATAAGTTTTTATAAATATTAACTTTTTTTTTCATCAATTGTAGCTGCTACTTGATATAGCATTAAATGTATTTCACATGATAAGTAATATGTTTAGTGCTAGCCTTAATTTCTTAAAAGAATTTATCAACACAAAGAATCTTTTTCTCAAGGAGATTATATACTACTTGTTAGCCTAAAATATATTTTTGAATAATCCAATATATGAAAGTTCATGTTAATTTGAGTAGTTTGTATTCTTTCCTCGTAATATCTTTTTTACTATGTGTGTTGGGTTTTTACACAGATATGAGAGATTAGACTTTTTTATTCACGTACACTATATAGTAGTGCTTATGAGTAATCATTACATTAACTCTTGTGTACTTCTTTTACTCATAAATTACGAGAATATGTGCGCAGACTTGTGTGGCTTTGTGTAGATATGTATTTTTTAGTTACACGTATTTTCTTTACTTTGTGCCTTTTGTTTTATGGGTATGTAATATATATAATATGCTGCCAAATTCATATAAAGAGTTTTAATTTTATGATGATAAAAATATGAATATATTTAACAAGTATCTTGGTTTATTTTACTCAAAAGAACTATTCAATTATTTATAAAAATAAACATTTTTAGCGTGATAAATATTATTTTTATGCTTTGTCCTGGTGTAAATTGCTTGAGAGATTTATGCAGCATAATTAGATCAGTTGCTGCAGCAAAATAAAACTCTACAAGTACCATAAAATAACACTTCTTGAAAATGAATAAATACGTATCTATGATAATAGATTAAATTAAATTCAAAATAAGTACATTTTTATAACTTTTTTCGCCCAAAAATATCACTAAATAGTAACCTTACTTTCGTTATTTATTTCTTGCAGGACAGGTCAAAACAATTTTAATATTGTATAGATTTTGTTATATCGAAATGAACGTGTTTATGATAGTTATTTTTAGTTGAGTAATGCAAATAAGGCTACATTACTCAAGAGATAGTATTAGATTTATAGGTCATCCATTATTAATGCTGCTTCTTTTAGTCTTGCGGTATCAAAATGTGTGTAGATTCTTGAGGTATTAATATTTTCATGCCCTAGAAGCTCTTGTACAAGAACTAAGTCTTTAGTTTTCTTATATAGCCTTGTAGCAAAAGTATGTCTTAATAAATGCGGTCCATTTTTCCCCTTCTTTAATTTTGCGAGCCTTAATATATTATTCATATGATGATAAACTGTTTGTTGATTGAAGGCTTCTCCTTTTGTTTTAAAGAGCAATTCATTATCTTGGAGTTCCGGCTTAGTTTTACTTGTAAGGAAAAATTTTAGGATGTCTTCTTTTATCATTATAAATCTTTCTTTATTTCCTTTTCCAATGATTTTTATTACATAAGATAACTCATCATGAGTTATGTCTTTAAGACGTATATTTACTACTTCATGTACACGCATTCCAGTATGCAGAATCATTTCAATTAGAATAACCATAATACTTTTTTTATACGATATTTTTCTATATTCCTCCAGGGCATTCATAAATTCTTTTATTTCTTTATCGTTTAAATATATTGGAAGTTTAACTCCACTATTTCCTCTTAGTCCACCCCAGTTATTTAGTGAGAAGTTGAACTTACAGTCAGCTCTTTTATCAAGATAATTAAAAAAGTTTGAAATTACCCTAAGATGATTTTTTTTTGTTGCGTCAGCGAGGGTACACGTGCTTTCATATAAAAACTGCGATACAAAGTCTTCATCTATTTGATTAAGAGAGACCATGGGTATATTCTCAATATATAAGTGAAACTTTTTCATAACAGTAAAATAAACATTTGTTCCAGCTAATCCAGCTTTTCTAACTTGTTTCATATAAAAGTCTAATTCTTGGATTGAGTGTGTACCCGCTTTTATTTTTACTGTAGCATTATCAAGTAATTTCTTATTTTTTATATCTCTTCTTGTAAGTATATTAATCTTATATTTCATATATTTCTCTATCCATACGAGTAAACTATCTTGTGGTCTTTCTTTGCAATTTAGTATATTATTCATCTGTTCTCCTAACATTCAATAATAAAGGTTGTTTTTTCAACTTTTTCAAGTTTGAAAATGCCTTGCTCAATTAACTCATCTATTTTTTCTTTATTTAAGCCTCTTATATTATTTGTTGCACTAGATTTTGTAATTCTTTTTTCTTTTGTTGCTCTAATCTTTTTTAGAAGTTTTTCTGCTACTGAATCAATTTTGAAATTTAATAGCTTGTTTTTTTGAAATAACTGTAGCACCTTGTTACTTTCTTCTGTGAAGATGTTCATGATAAAAATACCTTCCTCTATGTACTCTAAAGGTATCTCTATTAACTTACTATTCACTACGTCTAGTTTTTCGTACGCATTATTAAAAATATAACTCATAAGTGCGAATTTAAGTGCATAGGTTGAAAGTCTGTATGTTGCCGTTAGTTCTTCATCTGTTTCAGTGTCATGAGCACTTTCACTGTACTCATTAAACCATAGAGTAAAATGATTTTCTGCTTCTTTGCTTAGTTTAAATAATACAGGTTCTTTTCTATCAAACTCAAGCATATTTATAACAAAATTACCTACTTCCTCATAAATTGATGTCTTTATATGTAAAGGTTTTATTTGAAGGGGTTTAAAGTCTGCTCGAATGTTATAACTAAATAAATACCTAGCCATAAAACCACTTGCAATATCGTTTTTGTTGGTTGCTTCTAATAACCATTGTTCGGTAATTAAACCAATTTCGGATAGTACCGGTCTTTTAACAATAATACTACCCCCATTTACAAGTCTTTTATGAATAAGTTCTACATCAAATATAGATGTTTTTGTAGCTTTGTATGATCTATCATTATTGGTTCTTTCAAGTTCTGAACGCATTTCATCATAATAGATAATTCCTCCATTTTGATTCTCTTGAAGAGATTTTATCTTCGCTTCTGGAGTACCATCATTTTGGAATATTAATAGTTTCGGCTCAGGTTTATCAGGTTCAATTTCATTCTTTTTATCATCTTTTGATAATTCTCTAAAGTTCTTTTTATCAAGTTCGTATTGTTCTGTTTTTTTTTCATATTCATCATAAAAGTCTGTTTGTAGATTTCCAAAGATACATTTTTTAGTATATTTATACAAAGTTGACTTGGCTCCTGCACTTGAGGGGGCTATGACAATACTCCATATTATTGGATAGACGGTTAAATTTACATTGTTTGTAATTTGTGCACGTCCTCCAATTAATCCACCCATAGAAGTTAGTACAGTAGAAAGTACCATACTAATTGGGTAGTCGTTTATCTGTGCTAAGTCCTGTACAATACTTTTAATAAATGGAGTGAATTTACTTACATCAATTTCCATTTTATTGGAACTTTTTTTATTTTTTGTTTTATATAAATTGTTTAGCTTTAGTAATTCACTATTGAGCTTCTCAATGCCACTGGAGGCACTTAATGTAGTAGTTCGTGCATTTTGAGCCAAAGAGGAAGAGATACGAAGCATTTCACGTTTAATGTGATCTTCTTGCATACTTTTTATATAGGCAGAAAGGTTTGTAATTGGATTAGCACTTAATATATCTATTAAAACATTTTCGTGACGGCTATCATTAATATCTTTCTTTATAAACTCTTCATCAATAGGTTTCTCTTCTTTATGTAGCTTCAACATGCTTTTAAATATCATTTGATGTGTTTCCATGAAAAAGGTCTCAGGCTTGAGAGAGTCATGCATTTTATCAAAAGTGTTACTATTAAAAAGAAAAGAACTTAAGACTGCTCTTTCTACATTTAGAGTACTTGTCACATCACTTTGAATATTTTGTTTATCTGTGTTAGAATTCATTACTTCTTACCTTATGTTATTTGCCGAATATTTTGGAGAGTGTTTATTTAAATGCTCTCCAAAGTACTTCTAATTATTCATATTTTTTTATGTAATACTTACTTGTAATAAAAACAAACCCACCAATTAATATTAGTTTTTCTAACTCCAGTGTTTTGCTTCTTTTGTTTAGCAGCTTTGATATAGCAAACTTTATTCCTAAACTTATTGCTGTATTGGTTAGTATTTGCTTGATATTAATTTCTTTTTTAGAAAGTATATTTTTAGATACACTTAATACAATATTCGATATATTGTTACTTGTACTTATATTCATATAATGCCCCTTTGGTATTTATGAGTATTCTTCGTCTTACTAATTGCTGTTAGTAAGATGAACACCTAAAAAAAATCATATTGTGCCTTTCTTATTAGCTTTTATAATTCTTCAATATATTCACGAACTAGTCTTTTTTGTGTTTGTTTTCCAATATTTCCATACCTACCATAATGCTTTGTAACTATTGCTCTAGTCATAGTAAAATCATTAAGTATGTAGTCAACTAGGTTACTTGCTAATTGCCCTTTTTCTAATTCGGCTCTTAGTCTTGCATTTAAATCTAATAAGTCCATTTATTCCCCTTTCTCTATATTTACACGTCCACTTTCTATCATTTCAATTAAGTCAGATTTTTTATATAAAATCTTTCTACCTCTCTTACAAAAAGGGAAACCTTTTTTAAGTGACCTTGCAACTGCAAGACTTCCAACTGATGTATCTGTAAAGATAGAAGTCTCCTCAATAGATAAATATTCTTTATCCAAATTAATCGTAGTATATTTCATTTAATCTCCTTTAAACATAATCATTATGTACAATAAAAGCTTAATAATGTATTAATATTGATATTAAAAGGATAATTCTAGTAAATAAGTACTATATAAAGCTTATTTAGTACTTAAAGTAGGTATAAAAAATCCTTGATTAAAGTAAGTACACAATAAATAAGTTATTTGCACTTTTTATTAATTTGATTGTATTTATGTAGAATATATAATATAGAAGGGGGAGTAAAAAGTAGGCTTTGTAAAATTGATTTGGCTATATATTATTATAATATGAGCGGCTTAAATTTTATATTATTCGTCATTTTAATTTTATCTTCTGCTTCTTGATTAGCTCTATATATTTGTGAGGTATTTCCATTATAAAGCATAGTAGCTAGTTTTTTTATCGTTTCTTTTTTATTTAGTTCTATAATATCTCCAAAGTCATTAAATTCTTGAAGCATATATCTTATGCTGTCTTCTATTGATATGTAATTGAATATATCATAAATAAAAAGTCTATCTCTTTCGGTTTTTTTAATTAATCTTTTATTTGAGACATTTAATTTATCTATTGTAAAGTGCATATTAAAATATTGAAGAAATGCAATTTCATTTAAGCGAACAGTTGCTTTAGATAGGTTCTCATATGCTTCTATTGTTAATACTTTACCAGATGATTTCAGGCCATATACGTAAAAAAGTGTAGTTAAATGTTTAGGTAGCACTTCATCATAATTGCTATTTCCTTTAAGATAAAATAAATTATATGACCTAAAAAAGTATAAAAGAGCTATGTCTTCTTGAGAAAGAGAATCATAATATTTAAAATAGGTCTTGTATAAAGAAAGCCAATCTTCTTTTGAATAACTATCCATTTTTGCAAGAAGTTTATTAATATCAGCATAGTGTGGAAGAAGATATAATGGATAATATTCATAGTATCTATCATCAACAGGTACTAAGTAATTTTTATATTGGTCATAAGTTCTTTCAATTTTATACCACTCTTTAATTGGAATAATAATATGAGTTGGTTCTCCATCTTCTATGTCCGATATATATTGTGGATAAAAATCCATTGTATTCCTTTTTCTTTATAATTATATTTTACTTTGTTTTTGTTCAATTTTATTTAAATCATCAATTATATCTTTGTTTGATAAATCTATATACCGTTGAGTGGTTTTAATATCTTTGTGTGTCATCGTTTTTTGTATTTGAAAGGCATTTAAGCCATTTCTTGCAAGTACTGTGCCAAAATGATGCCTTAGGCTATGTAATGGTCTATATTCATCAGGAAGGCCTGCTTTTAATTTCATTTTTACTGCATGATAAGATAATCTACTTTTTCCAATAGGAACACCTGGACGTTGTTCAAAAATATATTCTTTACTTAGTCCTTTTTGGCTTTCTATAATGCTCTTAGCGTTATTTGATAAGTAGTATATTTCATCATGTCCACTTTTTGCATCTACTATTTTTACTGTACTATTGACAAAAGAATAATGCTTCCACTTTATCTTAAGAGGTTCTGCTCTTCTCATTCCAGTTGTATATATTAGCTTAACAATTTTAGCAATTATTTGATCCTCATAATTATCTATAACTTTTAGGTAATCTTCAATCATTTCATCAGAGTAGGTCTCTGTTATTTTATTGTTTTTAATTTTTCTATTAAATCTGATTATAGGTCCAGATTGTATATAGTCTGAGGCTATTGCATGATTAACTACTCTTTTAAACATAGAATAGACTTTTTGGAATGTTTGCTCCGTAATACCTTTTTCAAGCATAGTTGAATAGACTTTTTCAATATCTTTTGTATTGATATCTTCGATATTTTTAGTAAGTAGAAAGCTAAAATGATTGATAACTCTTTGGTATTCTTCTTTTACTGCTTTTAATGTATCTTTTTTATCTTCATGCCATTTAGTTGTTAAGTATTGTAGGGTAAGATTTTTTTGTGTATGGCTATTAATACCGTATTTGATTTCGTATAAAATATCATTTCTAATTTGATTTGCTTTTGTTGCTGTCATTCGTTGTGATTTTTTTCCAACAGACTTTTTTTTCTGCTTGCCATCACTTCTATAAATCACATAATAAGATAAGTCAGGTACCTGTCCAATAACACTAAGTAGTTCTTTGTAATAGACACCTTCATATTTTGTTTTATGCATGAAATTATTTTTAGACATTTGTACTCCTAAAAAGGTAACAGCAGTTTATCACAAAAGGCAACAAAAAGGCAACATCCCAATTGTATTCTAGTTAATCCTATGGTATTCTAATTAATGTAAAGGTTTTGAGGGAATCGTGTTAGTGTATCGTATTTAACTCTACTTAATCTCTTGTAATGTTAGTGTTTATGGTACCCGTACTCGGACTTGAACCGAGAAGACCGTGAAGTCACCGGATTTTGAATCCGGCGTGTTTACCAATTTCACCATACGGGCATGTGGATGAGATTATAAGAAATTTATACTTAAGTACTCTTTATATTTCAAAAGAATTTGATAAAAGATGTTTTTTGATAATTAATTTAAAAATTAAAAACTCTCTAATTGAATATATACTAAAATATGAAAAGAATTAGCAGAAAGATTAAGAAGGTTAAAAATGCATGACAAAAAACTATTAGAAGAAATAAAAAATATATACGCTTTAAATAAAAATATTAAAAGTATGGTGAATGATTTAGAATTTAATGTAAATATTGCATATTGGGCAAATAAACTGTGCAGTGATGAATTTGACAATAATTTAGAAATTGCAGAAGCTTTATTTGATGAAGCAGTAGAAAATGCCAATGAGTTTAGAGATTATAAAGAGCTTGCTTTTTATGTTGGTAGAAGTGCTGGTATTAATGATAAAGACTGGGCAAAAGAATTACTTGATATTACGATTACAAAAATTACAAATGTAAGAGATTTAAGAAATTTAGCAGATGCACTTGCTAATAAAGATTCTGGCTACCATGATGAAAATATAGCAGCCACTTTATACAAAGAATGTATACAAAAAGCTTCTAATGCTTATGGGTTTTATTGTATTGCAGATTCTTTATGTGATCCTTCTTTATTAAACGATAAGGACTGGGCAAAAGAACTGTATTTAAAGGCCATTGATGTAGCACATACAGCTGAAGAACTAACATGCATAGCAGATGCTATTGCTGATGAAGATGGTTACAATGATGAAGCATGGGCAAATGAATTACATTCAGTTGCTTATGAACATGAAAATCAAGAAAGTAAAAAGAAAAGCTAAACAATAGCTTTTCTTAAATAATTTTATAAATATTCATTATAAAGATATAAAGTTAGGATTATTAAGTAAACTGTAAAGTAAGATTTTGTACATTACGTTTTAAGAATAGGAAAATTATGAATATAATAATACAAGAAATATATAAAGCGAATAAAGAAAAAGAAAAAGATCTTCAAATACTTCTTTCTAAATTACTGTTTTCTTCTGTACAAGAAGAAGGKTGTGTTTGTTTTGAAGTATATCAAAGCGATGAAGATGCAGCAGAGTTTTTGGTTTATACTGAATTTAAAGATAAAGAAGCCCTAAAAACACATGAAGAAAGTTTCCATATCAATATGTTCAATGTAAAATCACAAGAATTAGTAGCAAAAAAAGAAGTTTTACCAACACTTTAAAAGAWTTCTTTTAAAAGTTGGTTTTTCCAAAAACAATATCATTGTTTTTTACAAATCTCTCACATCTTAAACCCTGAAGTTTTTTACATACTCTTTGCCACTCTTTTGAATGTCCTGCTTTCTTTTTGGAAAAAAGTTTTAATTTAAAAATCATAGCATGAGCATATTCATGGGGTAAAACATCATCAATCATATAATCTAAACTTTCTTGAAATCTTTTTTTATTTAAATAGATTTTTATTTCTCCCTTGGAATAAGATGTCAAACCAAAAAGATTAGAAGGTAATTCATTGGAGATAATAATAGGAAAACCTACATGTATTTTATAATGTGTGTAAACAAGATTCTTTAATGCTTGTTCTTTGTTTTTAATTTGATTAATAATACTTGTTTTTAGTTCTTGTTTGGAGAATTGGTAATTGTTATACCATGAATAAATTAAAAAACAAATACTAACAAAAATGATAATTTGAAAGTATCTTTTTAATCTATGAATAAACATTTAAGCGAAGCTTCTCATTAATACATCTTTGTGATGATTGAGTTCTTTCATTAAAGTATCGTCATGAGAATTTACATCTGGATGATATTTTTTTGCTAATTCTTTGTATTTCTTTTTTATTTCTTCTTTACTGGGATCGTTTDCAAAACCAAAAAAATCTTTTGCTTTTTTTATTTCATCATGCATAGGAGCTTGTGTAAAATTAGTATTAAAGTTATTGAAGTTTGCTCCATTGGCATTAAAATCRCCTTGTTTAAACTGAAATTTATAACCTTGAGACATTTTTTTTAATTTTTTAAATACAAAAAAATAAAATAATGTAGAAATGAGTATTATAACGCCGATAAAAGCGAAAAAGTTAGTAAATATTAAATACAATAAAAATAAAGTAATACCTGTTTTAATCAGTCTATTTAATGTATATTGGAAGTTGTTCAATGATGACCTTTATATCTTTTACTTATTATAATGAATTAATGCAAAAAATGACTTAAAGTAAGACTTAAGTGTATAAACTCTT
The DNA here is from genome assembly GCA_002733685.1 of Arcobacter sp. Classification (GTDB taxonomy): domain Bacteria; phylum Campylobacterota; class Campylobacteria; order Campylobacterales; family Arcobacteraceae; genus NORP36. The sequence goes on from NVWN01000009.1 coordinate 169,684, forward strand.
TTATACTTCTTTTTATGCTACAAAAAAAGAAGAACTTAATTAAAATTCTCTTAATAAAAGAATATACTAATAGTAAAATTACTACAATAAAGCAGAACATHAAGATGTTTAATTAMABACAGGTATATTAGGAAAAAAGAATGGATTATGTTGAGTTTGAAAAAGCTATAGACTTTTTAGGAATATTAACACGAACATCAAAAAAAGATTTGAAAAAAAAATATTTAAAATTGTCAAAAAAATATCATCCAGATAGCGAAACAGGTTCTACACTTAAGTTTCAAGAACTACAAGAAGCCTATGATTTAGTATATGCTTATATGGATAGTTTTGAGTTTTTGTGTACAAAAGAAGAATTTATGGAGCAAAATCCATTTTTCACAAATTATAAAAATTGGAAATAGGAGTTATTATGTATGAAAACAAAGTAAGAGATTTGGTTTTAGCAAGTATTGTTGCAGATGCTTATTGTTTAGGAAGCCATTGGGTATATGATGAAAACGACTTAAAAAATTTAAAAGTAAATTGGGAAGAATTAAACAATCCACATGCTATGTGGCACAAAGGTAAAGTTGCTGGTGATTTTACACATTATGGAGACCAAACACACTTTTTTTACACTTATGCAAAAGAAAAAGAGACTTTTGATGTAGAAGATTATTTAAAAGAGTGGAGTTTTAAAATGACTTCTTATGATGGTTATGTTGATGGGGCTACAAGAGAAACACTTGCAAATTTAGAAAAGCAAGAATCATCTCCTTTTGGATCTACGTCAAATGATTTATCAATTGTATCAAGAATTGTACCTTTACTGCTTTTATCTTCTTCTAAAGAAGAATTTTTAGCTAATGTTGAGGTTTTTATAAGTGCTACTCATAATTCTACTTTATGTAAAGAAGCAAGTAAATATTTTGCACTTGTTTTATTAGATGTTTTAGAAGGCAGTGATATTTTAGAATCTTTTACAAAACACAAAGAGAGTTTCTCAAGTAACTTCCAAAGTTATGTTGAAAAGGGTATAGCTTCTAAACATGGAGCTACTTTTGATGTTATTAGAGAATTTGGACCTGCTTGTGGCACAGATGAAGGGTTTCCAGGTCTTATTCATATCCTTGCAAAATATGATAATTTTGAAGATGCAATGATTTTTAATGCAAAAGCWGGGGGAGATAATTCTGCWAGGGCTATGATTATAGCTGCTTTATTTGCTGCAAAAGATGGAATAAAAAATATTCCAAAAGCYTGGTTACAAACAAARCTTTTAGTATAAAAACAAACTATAAATAGTTTGTTTTWAAAAWWMYYWNTTTTGGGACAAATTATTAATTTGTTTCAAAATATGGTCTTTATTATTGTAGTCAATATTAATAGGGTAGGCTTCTTTTTTGTATTTTAATACTAAAGAAGGAAAACCCTGAACACGAAGTGTACTTTTTAGCTTTAAATCCGCTTGAAACAAAGAAAGAACTTCTTGTGAATATAAATCTTTTTTAAATTTCTCACAATCTAAAGCAATTTCTTTAGCACATGAAACTAAGGTATCTTCATTAGAAGGATTTTTTGCTTTTAAATAATATGCTTCTTGAATAGCACTGATCATTTCTTCTTCTTTATTTTGAAGTCTTGCTGCAATTACTGCTTGACATGAAAGGTAGGTTGAGCGTCTTGGTTTGTTGAGTCTCCAATATTCATGATTAAAAGCAGTTCCTGTATATTCAGTGATTTGTTGCCAAATACTTTCTAGTTTTTCCTGCATTTCTATAGCCATTGGCTCATCATTGTGAGGTGCTAATCCCCCTGCAACATAAACAATATCAATATCACTTGATAATTCATTTTTAACTTCGTCAAAGGTTTTTTTAAACCCATAACACCATGAACACATAGGATCATATACATAATATAAGGTAATTTTCATCATAAAACATGATATCCAATTTCCAATTAAGTTAATTTGAATATAAAAACTTTATAATAAAATAAAAATAGGAGCCTGAATGAAAAGATTATTTAGCAAGTTTATTGAAGATAAACTGTACATTGAAATTACTATTGCTTCTGTTTTATTCCTTGTAGCTATGTATACCAATAAAATGATAGATTTTATTATTTATATGTTGTATTTTATAATTTTTTTAGAAATTGTACGTGCAGTTATTAATTATATACGAGAACAAAGGGTGATTTTATCTCTTTTAGTAGATGCTTTTATAATCTTAAGTTTACGAGAATTTATTGTAAATGTAGTAAAAATTAATGATATGGAGTTAAGTACTTTTGATGAGGTTTTAAAAAGCGGTTTGAATTTTAATTTGCTAATTCTTGCAGGTACTATTTTATTTTTACTTTTTGTACGCTTTTTAGCGGTTAAAACTTCTCAACAATATTTGCTTGGAAAGAAAAAAAATGATTGAATATAATATGCCTTTGTACAGACCCCCAGCAGAAGCTAATTCTTTTATTTTACAAGTAACCTTAGGCTGTTCTTATAATAAATGCTCTTTTTGTACTATGTACGAAAATAAAGAGTATAAGGTGCGAAAACTGGAAGATATTTTAGATGAAATAGAAGTAATGGCAAGACTTAAACCAGATACTAAAAGAGTTTTTTTAGCAGATGGTGATGTGTTAAATGTGGATGCTGTACATATTTTAAAAATCTTGGATGCTTTACTTCTTAATTTTCCAAAACTGCAGCGTGTATCTGCTTATGCTTCTGCTTTTAATTTAGTGAAAAAAACCAATGAAGAATTGATTTTACTAAAAGAAAAAAAACTTTCCCTTGTTTATTATGGCATTGAGAGCGGAGATTTTGAATTATTAAAAGCCATTGATAAAAGTATAAAACCTACAAAAATGATTGAAGGTTTAAATAAAGCAAGTGATGCGGGACTTAAAATATCAGCTATGGTGATTTTAGGTTTGGGAGGTAAAAGCAGAAGTAAAGAACATATCAATAATACAGCTGCTTTAATAAATGCCTGTAAGATATCGTATTTATCTACGCTTGAACTTGGTTTTGAAAAAAACAGAAAAGACTTATTTTATAAACGATTTGAAAAAAAACTGGGGGAATTTACTTTTTTAACGCAAGAAGAAATGTTAAAAGAACAAGTTTTGTTAATATCCTTAATAAATCCCTCTAAAGCTGTTATTTTTAGATCCAACCATGCTTCAAATACCTTTGCATTAAAAGGTGTTTTACCTAAAGATAAATTGCGTTTAATAGATGAGTTAAATTTTGTTTTAAAGAATTATGATTTATCAAGTACAAAAATGAGTTTTGAATAAGAATATAAAACATTGAAAAATTTCAATGTTTTATAATAGAGCTAAGTATTAAAGTTTAATTTCTAATACAATAGGGCAGTGATCACTTCCCATTACGTCACTTAAAATATAAGCRTCAGAAATATTATCTTTTAAATCATCACTAACATAAAAGTAATCAATTCTCCATCCTACATTATTAGCACGTGCATTTGCTCTGTAAGACCACCATGAATAATGATCAGGTTCATTGCCTTTAATATGTCTAAAGGTATCAATATATCCACAAGCTATGAATTTATCCATCCACTCTCTCTCCATTGGTAAAAATCCAGATATTTTCTCATTGGCTTTTGGACGTGCTAAATCGATTGCAGTGTGAGCTGTATTAACATCTCCACATACAATAATYGATTTACCTTCTTTTTTAAGATTCTCACAATAGTTTAAAAATCTGTCATAAAATTCCATTTTATATACAAGTCTTTCATCTTTGCTTTGACCATTWGGAAAATAGACATTAAAAAATGCAATATCTTTATCTCCCAGYGTAAAATGAACTTCATTAATACGGCCTTCATCCAATACATCAACATCTGGACAATTCCCTTGAAAACTTAATTCAATATCTGTAAAAAGTGCTGTTCCACTTCTTCCTTTAATTGCTGATTGACTACCTACTAAATTCTTATACTCTTTTTCAAAAATTGAGCTAGGAATTTGTTCAATTTGAGATTTCGTTTCTTGAACACCTAATAAATGAATATCGTCTTCATCAACCCATTTTAAGGCTTCTTTTTTATCAACTGCTCTAATACCATTTACATTCCATGATATAAATTTATATGTTTTATTTGCCATTTTTTTTCTCTTTATCATTTTTTATTTTGTCTATTTTTATTTCGTCAATTTCTATTAGTTTTTTCTTTTGTGCAAAAGGAGACTTTACTGTATTAGAAAAAGGACTCTTTTTTTTAAACGAGTCATAGTTTCCACCATGCATATCAATATTATTATGCGTTGAAGCCATTATATATGTACTTAATAAGATACTTAGTAAGATTTTCAAAATAACTCCTTTCTTTGGATTTTAACATAAAAATATTTACAATACTGTAAATRTTTTAGCTCTTTTTGTCTTTTTTATTTTTGTACATRCCATATAAGGTAATAATAATCCAAAACACTTCAATWATAAAAGAACCAAGRTTAAAATGWACAAAAAGTGATATYAATAATAARATKGCACCYACTAAATTAAGTAACTGATAATATAAACTGTTGTGAGAATATTTYCCCATTTGTAGTATGTAGTATGCCCATACAATAAAAATCATACCTATAAAACCAATAATTTGAAATATATCCATATTCGACCTTTCTTTTAAAAAACGGTAGATTATATCAAAAACACTTTATTTTTATATAAGTTTTTTAAGATATTTTATAATTATAATATTTTTAAGGTTTTATATGTATGAAGAACTGATTTTAGGCTTATTGACTTTTGTTACATCTACTGTTGCTGGTATTGTTGGTATTGGAGGAGGTATGATGTTAATTGCGATTCTTCCTTCTTTTTTGCCTTTAAATGCTTTGATTCCTGTTCATGGTTTAACCCAAATGTCCAGTAATCTTTCCCGTGCTATTTTTGGTTATAAAGATATTAGAACAGAAGTGATTCCTAAATTCTTATTTGGTTCACTCTGTGGAATATCTGTTTTTGCAAGTATTATTTATTATATCTCTTTAGAATATGTACCTTTATTTATAGGTGTTTATATATTACTGTCTTTGTGGTCAGATAAATTTAATGAAAAAATTAAACGTTATGAAAGCTATTTTTTAGCAGGATTTTTTCAAACTGGTTTGTCTATTATTGTAGGAGCTACGGGACCTTTAACTATGACGCTTTTATTAAAAGACTATAAACACAAAGACCAAGTAGTTGCGACGGGTGCTGCATTAATGGGAATAACTCATAGCTTAAAAGTATTTGTTTTTATATTCTTTGGTTTTGTATTTTTAGATTATATTAGTATTTTAATAGCCATGATAATAGGTGCAGTTGCTGGTTCTTATGCAGGAACAAAATTAAGAAATAAAGTAAATGGTAAAAAGTTTTTATTGATATTAAAACTTTTATTATCTGCACTCGCAATTAAATTAATTATAGGATTATTAATATGATGAAAAGAATTTTTAGCTCAAAAGTAGCCCTTTTATACATTATGAGTATCTCAATGGTATTTTCGTTTTCTGCTTGGATGAGTATGTTAAACAACTTTATTATTGAACAGGCTTCTTTTGATGGTTCCCAAGTRGGAATTTTACAGAGTTTAAGAGAAATTCCTGGMTTTTTGGCTTTTACTGTTATTTTAGYTCTTCTTATAATTGCTCAACAACGMTTGGCTTATATATCTATGATGCTTTTAGGTTTTGGGGTTTTTATWACAGGRATGTTTCCTTCTGTTTTGGGYTTATACCTTACWACCATTATTATGTCAACAGGTTTYCATTATTTAGAAACAATMAATCAATCCTTGAGTTTACAATGGTTAAAAAAAGAAACGGCACCTATYGTTTTAGGRAAAATATCMGCYGTAAAATCTTTTGTRGGTTTGATTGTTTTYGCYCTCATWTAYGTAATGATGAAATTYTATTCTTTAGAATATAAATACGTATATGCTTTTTTTGGMGCMGGAACATTTATWTTAGGTATYTTATCTTGGTATATGTTTGAGCATTTTAAAGATGATATTGTGCARGAAAAAAAACTCGTACTTAAAAAAGAGTATTGGTTATTTTATYTMTTGACTTTTTTTGCAGGYGCAAGAAGACAGATATTTGTWGTWTTTGCTGGKTTTTTATTGGTAGAAAARTTTGGWGTRAAYATTCATAATATGGTTATTCTACTTTTTATWAAYGCAGTACTTAATATGTACYTAGCACCAAAGATTGGAARATTTATTGTYAAATACTCTGARCGATTGACRYTAAGACTWGAATATATTGGKTTAGTAMTTGTWTTTACTTCWTATGCTTTTGTGGATAATTTATATTTTGCCTGTTTTTTGTATGTKCTTGATCATTTATTATTTTCAATGGCCATAGCTCTAAAAACATATTTTCAAAAAATTGCAGATCCAAAAGATATTGCAAGTGCTTCTGCTGTATCTTTTACTATTAATCATATAGCTGCTGTATTTTTACCTGCACTACTTGGATTAATATGGTTATATTCTTATTCTTTGGTTTTTATTATAGGTGCAAGTATTGCAATTATCTCCGTTTTTCTTTCTTATTTAATACCAAAAGATCCTATAAAAGGTTTTGAAACCACCTTATGTAAAAAACAAAATTAAAAGTGAATAAACTTCACTTTTAATGAATTTAAAAATTTAAACCACCTTTAAGAAAAACCCCTTGACAAAGAAGCCAAAACCTCCTATAATTCCCGTCCAAATCAAGTGTGACACTTTAAACTGACACGTGAGAGACTGGATGATCTTTAACAACTT
>NVWN01000010.1 GCA_002733685.1 Arcobacter sp.
GATAGTGATAGTGTTGAGTGAATAGTGATATGAGATAGTGTTTAAGGATCTTTCTCTTGAATGTCATTCAATTCTCCTTGAAGTGATGGTGATATCATTTCCTTTAAAACAACTTAGAGATGGAAAAGGGTTTGAAAGAGATATTATTGAATGAATATTCCGTGAAGTGATAATTCATGGTCTGAATATTTATTCTGGCAGACAAATGATAAAAAAAAATACTTTAAAAAAAGACATAGATAGTTTAGAGAAATAATGAACAGAAGAGAACTTTTTAGCTCTCTTGCTTTTAAAAAGCAAGAGAGTGTTATTCGCCCCCCTTATTATAAAGATGATATTTTTTTGAATGAGTGTATAAGCTGTGAAGGTTTATGTAAGGATGTGTGCCCTACAAATATTATTTTCATTCAAAAGAATAAAACCCCAGCACTAAATTTTGAGCATGCAGGCTGCACTTACTGTGATGAATGTGCGATTGTTTGCCCCTCAAAAGTACTTTCTCTAGAATTTAAACACACAATTAAAGCAAAAGTTACAATTAATACAGAAAAATGTTTGTCCTGGAATCAAACCATGTGTTTTTCTTGTAAAGATCCATGCTTAGATGCAGCCATAGATTTTATTGCATTATTTAAACCTACAATTAGTGATAATTGTACCTCCTGTGGTTATTGTATTAAAGCTTGTCCTACTGGTGCAATTGAAATAAGTGTATAAAATGAATAGTATTATAAAACTCTTTTTTATATTTTTATTCATTTCTTCTTTAGAAGCTAAAAGCATAGAATCAAACTACCATTTTTCTCTTGATGCTGGCGTTACGGATATGATCAGATACAAAGAAAAATTATATCTTTCTACACAAGAAGGAACACTCTTTTCTTTTGATATATCTTCAAAAAAATTAAAAACCTTAGTTAAAATGTCAAAAATAAAAGACTTTGTAGGTGACGTGATGGATTCTAAAATATACTCTATAGATATTCTTGAAGATAAAATATTGCTTTTAGCACAAGGTTTTAAAGGAGCAAGACAGCTTTTAATTTATGAGAATCAACAACTTAGAACGGTTCTCTCAGACCAAAAACATTTATTTATTTCTCAAGCAAAATTTATAAATAAAAATCTAATTATATTTGCAAGTCTTGCAAATGAGATTTATTTATACAATATTGCAAGTAAAAAAACTCTTTATATCAAACAAATATCTGCTTCTAAGTTTTCGCATTTCGTGTTAAATGAAAAAAAAGATGAGATAATTATTGCAGATGAAAGTGGAGATTTAAAAGTACATAACAGTTTTACAGGTTCTTTTATTAAAATCTATGAAAAACAAAACCTAGACAATGTTTTTCAAGTGGACAGTAAAAATAATGTTATTTTAACAGCAGGTCAAGACAGACGTGCAGTTGTTTATAATCAAGGAAAAACATTCTATAAAAAGGTAAACTTCTTAATATATGCATGTGCCTTAAGTCCAAGTGGAAAGCTTGCGGCAATTGCACATGATGAAGAAAACAATGTTTTGATTTTTGATACAAAAACAAAAAAAGAATTATTTGAATTAAAAGGCAATAAAATGCTGTTAAATCATATTTTGTTTATCAATGAAAAAGAACTTTTTATAAGCAATGATGGCAAAACCATCAATTATTATATCTTACCCTAAAGGAATAAAAATGAATATCTCAAGTATCGTAGTAAAAACCCTAGTAAAGAATTTGGATGCTGTAATAAGCAGCCTTAAAAACTGTGAAGCCTGTGATTACCACATGCACGATGAAGAAGGTCGTATTATTATTACTATAGAAGGCGCAAATGTAGAAGAAGACTTAAAAAAACTGCGAGTGGTTGAACAACTGCCTTTCGTAATAGCAGCAGAAATGCAAATGGCTTACAGTGAAGATGAACTGGATCAAAATATGGAAATATTAAAAAACAGTGATGTTATTCCAAAAGGAATTAATGACAATGATATCAATCCAGAAGATATTTTATACAATGGTGATTTAAAGAAAAAAGATCTAGAAGCATTTTCAAGACAATTAGATACAGCCCAAGTTCAAAAAGCATAAAGAAGAATATTTCTTCTTTATTTTATATGCGCATCAATTAAATGAACAATATCAAAAACCAGTCTTGAAATAATTTTAGCCCCTATGGTTTTTTCATCAAAATGAGGATTAAACTCAGTAATATCTAGAAGTTTAATTCTATTTTTATATTTTTTGAAACAGTATTGTAAAACTTCATAGGTKAYTTCTAAACTAATACCTCTTGAAGCAGGTGCTGATACTGCTTCTAGAATATAGGCTGAAAAAACATCTGTATCAATAGTAATATAAATATATTTTTGKKWYWGMARWAWWWMRWYAATGWSKWYTKKWMTCYSSTMSARRWWYAARRRRWWYWTKKTTKTATSTTYKATWTRAASRAMAWWKAWWKSYYWKKSWKTTTTATACAAAGCTTTTGTATTTGAAGCTTTTGATACTCCTAAACACATATAAGAGAAGTTTGTTTTTTCTTTTTTACATAAAGCAGCTATTTGAGCAAAAGGTGTTCCTGAAGTAGCTTCTTTGTTCACTCGTAAATCAAAGTGCGCATCAAAATTAATAATGGCAATATCTTCTTTTAGATGTTTATGTAAAGCCAAAAAACTTCCATAAGCTGTTTCATGCCCTCCTCCTAAAACAAGAGGAAAGTGTTTATTTTTTAATATTTTCTTAAGATATTTGGCATAGTTTTTTTGAGATTTTTCTAAGTCTTCATTGGCAATAACTTTTCCAGCATCGTAAAGAATTTTATTTTCTAAATGATAAGCAAAGTTTCCCATGGCTTTTTTCAAAGCATCCCCAGCTTTTGAAGCGCCAACTCTTCCTTTGTTTCTTTTAACACCCACATCACAATCAAAAGAAAAAAGACAAATACCTTTTTTTTTCGCAAAGGGCTCATTTATAAATTGTATTTTTTCATGCCAACGTTTTCCTAATTCTTTATCTTCTGCATCAACTCTTCCGCTCCATAAGTCTTTGTTTGCTTTTTTATACATTTACTTTTTCTCCTTGATACACACTAGAATGCAAAGCTGTTGGTCTAAAAGAACACACTAAATCTCTAATATGATCAATATCCCAAATACAAAAATCAGCATCATAACCCAAAGCTAAGAGCCCTTTTGATTCTTGAAGCCCAAGAGCTACAGATGCATGTTTTGTTACCGCTAAAAATGTCTCATTGACACTTAAAGAAAATATTACGGCTGACATATTCATCATTAATTGCATGGAACATAAAGCAGACGTTCCTGGATTTAAATCACTAGCAATTGCAATTGGTACTTTATGTTTTCTAAAAAGATTAATTGCTGGCATTTTAGTTTCTCTTAAAAAATAATATGCCCCTGGTAATAAAACAGCGACCGTATTACTTTCTTTCATTCTTTTAATATCTTCTTCTTGTGTAAATTCTAAATGATCTACACTTAAAGCTTTGTATTCACATGCAAGTGTGCTTGCTCCCATTGATGAAAATTGTTCGGCATGAAGTTTTACTCTTAAATCTAAACTTTTAGCTTTTTCAAAAACTCTTTTGATTTGCTCAACCGAAAAAGCCAAATGTTCACAATACGCATCAACTGCATCTATTAGCCCTGTTTTATTAACCTCAKSYAACATTGTTTCGCAAATATAATCAATATAAGCATCTGCATTGTTTTTATATTCCAAGGGAACAGCATGGGCACCTAAAAATGTTTTTTCAATATGTATTGGATAATTATCTTCAAGTTTTTTCATTACTTCTAACATTTTGATTTCACTTTTTGTATCAAGACCATAGCCTGTTTTAATCTCAATACAGGTCACGCCTTCTTTTATTAAACAAATTAAGCGTTTTTCACTGCTTTCATAGATTTCATCAAAGCTACTTTCTCTTATGCCTTTAATAGAAGAAACAATACCTCCCCCTGCTTCTGCAATTTGTGCGTATGTTTCTCCATTTAGTCTTTTTTCAAACTCATTAGCTCTTGATTTTGCATATACTAAATGCGTATGACAATCTATTAAAGAAGTAGAAATCAGCCTATTTTCAACATTAAAACTTTCTTTAKATGTAAATTTTGACAAATTTTCCATTTTATCTATTTTTACTATTTTTTTATTTTTTATTGCTAAAAAACTGTTTTCAAGTACTTCTAGCTCGTTGTTTTTAGTAAGAACTGTAATTCGAGCATGGGTCCAAACCTTATCAAAATCTTCCATTTTTCACTCACTTTTTGATATATTTAATTTAATTGTATTGACAATTAGATTAATTGTGTATATAATTGTAGCATAAGAAGATATAAAACGAAAGGCTTGATATGGAAAAGAAAAGAGTAATAAGAGCAAATACAGGAACTACACTTGAAACCAAGTCTTGGCAAACCGAAGCAGTATTAAGAATGTTAAAAAACAACTTAGATCCTGAAGTAGCTGAGAGACCTGAAGATTTAGTAGTTTATGGGGGCATTGGAAAAGCTGCTAGAAACTGGGAATGTTTTGATAAAATTGTAGAAGTATTAAAACGACTTGAAGATGATGAAACACTTCTTGTTCAATCTGGAAAACCAGTAGGTGTTTTTACTACTCATACTAATGCACCCAGAGTTTTAATTGCAAACTCTAATATTGTTCCATATAAAGCGACCTGGGAAACCTTTAATGAATTAGATAAAAAAGGTCTAATGATGTATGGACAAATGACAGCAGGATCTTGGATTTATATAGGATCTCAAGGAATAGTTCAAGGTACTTATGAAACATTTTTATCTATGGCTAAAAAACATTTTAATGGAAGTTTAGAAAAAAGATGGATTTTAACAGGTGGTTTAGGCGGAATGGGAGGAGCACAACCTTTGGCTTCAACACTTGCAGGCGCTTGTATGTTAGCAGTTGAATGTGATGAAACAAGAATTGATAAAAGACTCGAGACTGGTTATTGTGATTATAAAGCAACAAGTTTAGAAGAAGCTCTTAAATTAATTAAAGATGCCACCAATGAAAACAGAGTTATATCTGTTGGCTTATTAGGAAATGCGGCTGAAATTTTTCCTCTTATTTTAGAAGGCGATTATTTACCTGATGCAGTTACAGATCAAACCTCCGCGCATGATCCACTAAATGGTTATTTACCTCTTTCTTGGACAATGCAAAAAGCAAAAGAATTAAGAATATCTGACCCTGCTTTAGTAGTAAAAGAAGCTAAAAATTCGATGGCCGTGCAAGTAAAAGCAATGTTAGGATTTCACGAACGTGGAATTCCTACTTTTGATTATGGAAACAATATCAGACAAATGGCACTGGATGCAGGTTTAAAAAATGCTTTTGATTTTAAAGGTTTTGTACCTTTATATATTAGAGATTTATTTTGTGAAGGAATAGGACCTTTTAGATGGGTAGCACTTTCTGGTGATCCGGAGGATATTTATAAAACAGACGCAAAAATGAAAGAATTATTCCCTGACAATGTTGGTTTACATACATGGTTAGATGGAGCAAGAGAAAAGATTCAATTTCAAGGACTTCCTGCAAGAATTTGCTGGATTGGAGCTGGTGATAGAGCAAAAGCGGGACTTGCTTTTAATGAAATGGTTAAAAGTGGAGAATTAAAAGCTCCTATTGTAATAGGACGTGATCATTTAGATGCAGGTTCTGTAACAAGCCCTAATAGAGAAACAGAAGGCATGAAAGATGGTTCAGATGTAGTTTCTGATTGGCCTTTATTAAATGCTCTCTTAAGTACAGCAGGAGGAGCAACGTGGGTGTCTTTACATCATGGTGGTGGTGTAGGAATGGGATTTTCACAACATGCAGGTCTTGTAATTGTTGCTGATGGAACCCCTGATGCTGCAAAAAGATTAAAAAATGTTTTAACCAATGATCCAGCAACTGGTGTAATGAGACATGTTGATGCAGGATATGATTTAGCCATTAAAAAAGCAAAAGAAGAAAATTTAGATTTACCAATGATGAAAGAATAGGAGAAAGAATGTTTACATTAAACTTAGTACCAGGAAAATTAACGCTTCAAGATATAAGAAGAGTAAAAAACGAGCAAACTTTTGTTACTTTAGATAAAAGTGCAGAAGCTAAAATAAAAGCAGCCAATAAAACTATTTTAGACATAGTTGAAAAAGACCAAACTGTTTATGGTGTAAATACGGGATTTGGTCTGCTTGCTAATACAAAAATTGATAAAGAAGACTTAGAAGATTTACAAGAAAGAATTGTATTATCACACAGTGCAGGAATTGGTGAATATATTTCAAATGCATCTGTGCGTTTAATGATTTTATTAAAAATAAATTCTTTATCATTGGGATTTTCAGGAATTAGATTAAAAGTCATTCAAGCTTTGATTGACTTAATTAATAAAGAAGTTTATCCTTGTGTTCCTAAAAAAGGTTCTGTAGGAGCTAGTGGCGATTTAGCACCCTTAGCGCATATGGCAGCTATTTTATTAGGATATGGTTATGTTAGATATAACAATGAAATTCTTCCAGCAAAAGAGGGTTTAGAAAAAGCAGGAATGACTACAATTGTATTGGGAGCAAAAGAAGGTTTGGCGCTACTTAATGGAACACAACTTTCCACYGCTTTTGCYCTWGAAGGTTTATTTTATGCAGAAGATTTATTTGCATCTGCTGTAGTAGCTGGTGCAATGACTACTGAAGCAGTATTAGGAAGTCGTTCTCCTTTTGATAAACGAGTACATGAAATAAGAGGACATCAAACGCAAATTGATGCMGCTTCTATGTATGTGGATTTATTAGAAAAAGAAAGTGAGATTTCTTTAACACATGTAAATTGTGACCGTGTGCAAGATCCTTATTCTATTAGATGTCAGCCCCAAGTTATGGGAGCTTGTTTATCTCAAATCAGAAATTCTGCTCACACATTATTAGTAGAATCTAATGGCGTAACAGATAATCCTTTAATTTTTGTAGATGAAGGAGATGTTATTTCAGGTGGGAATTTCCATGCGGAACCTATTGCTTTTGCTAGTGATAACTTAGCTTTAGCTATAGCAGAAATTGGAGCCTTAAGTGAGAGAAGAATGGCTTTATTAGTGGATAAACACTTAAGTCAATTACCTGCATTCTTAGTAAATAATGGAGGTATCAACTCTGGTTTTATGATAGCCCAAGTTACTTCAGCAGCACTTGCTAGTGAAAATAAATGTTTGGCTCATCCTTCAAGTGTGGATTCACTTCCAACATCTGCAAATCAAGAAGATCATGTTTCAATGGCTACTTATGCGGGAAGAAGACTGGCTGATATGGCTGAGAATACGGCTGGTATTGTAGGAATTGAATTATTAGCAGCAGCTCAAGGTATGGATTTTAGAGCTCCTCATAAATCAACGAATAAAATAGAAGCTGCTAAAAAAATCATTCGAGAAGAAGTGAGTTTTTATGAGCAAGACAGATACTTTACCGATGATATAGAAAAAGCTATGACCGTGGTTCGATCAGGAAAATACAATAATTTTATCAAAAGTGACTTAATGCCAAGTTTTTAAGTTTACGCATCTACAAAGATGGTTTTTTACCATCTTTGTGATAAAATAAATAAAAAATCTGTCAAGGCCCACATGAAACAACCTCTGTTTAAAATCATAAAAGAACATATTATAAAACAAATTCTAAACCATGAATACAAAGAGGGAGAAAAAATACCCACTGAAATGCAACTGCTTCAAGAATTTAAAACAAGTAGGCCTACAGTTAATAAAGCTATTTCAGAATTAGTAATAGAAGGATATGTTGAACGTTTTGCGAGGCTTGGAACCTTTGTAAAAAAACAAATATCACAAAGTTCTATTTTGGATTTAAAAAACATCGCAGATGAAATCAAAGACAGAGGCAATACCTACTCAAATGTTTTACTTTGTTTAGAAGAAATTAAAGCAAATGAAGAGATATCAAAAATTTTACATGTTGTAAAAGATCAGAAAATATTTATTTCTAAAATAATTCATAAAGAAAATGATGTTCCTGTGCGTTTTGATATTCGTTATATTAAACCTTTTTGCGTACCTCATTATATAGAACAAGATTTTACGAATACTACTCCTACTCAATACTTACAAAAAGTATGTCCTATTCAAAAGGTAGAAAATACCATTGAAGCAGAGTTAGTTAATAAAACGATTCAAGAATATTTAGATATAAGTGAGTTTGAACCTTGTTTATTAATATCAAGAACGGTTACTTCAAATGATGAAATTGCCTCGTATTCAAAACTGTATTACCCAAGTTCACGTTATAAATTAAATTCATCCTGGGAAAATGCAAAACATACTTTTTTATAAAATTCCTATTCTTCTAAGGTTTTTTATTGTTATCATTTAAAAGTGTTTTTAATTTTTTAGAAATAAAATATAAAAATATTACAGATACTAAAATCATAGCATCAAATTGAATATTGTTATAGTCTTCATGTAAATACGAAGATACCATACTTCCAAGTAAAAAAATAACGATAAAAATAACGATATTTTTAATCATTAATTTCTTTCATACAGGATTGACAAATACCTTTTATGATGACATTTTCAATTTTATATCCAGGTAAAGAGATATTGGATTTTTCACTTAAACATTCGATTTTAGAACAAGTTGAACAAACAAAATGAGAATGGGCATTTTTTTTGATTTCAAAATATCTTTTTTTATCATTGCTTTCAAAAGAATTAACAATATTTTCTTCTTCAAATTTTGAAATATTTCTATAAAACGTGGCTTTGTCCATTAATAAGTTTTCTTTGATATCTTCATAAGACAGTGGTTTGGTGCTTTTTGCAAATATTTCTAGAATTGCGACTCTTGCAGAGGTTAACTTTATATTTGTATTTAATACTAGTGCTTCAATATTTTTCATAAAGAATTATATCATAAATAACTCTTGCAACTAAGTTGCATTAAAGCTAAGTTTTTATATTATTCATTTAACAATGCATCTTAGTTGCAAAAAAGGAAAAAAGTGAAAATATTTTTAATTTCAATATTTTTAATCATTCAAAGTTATGCTTATGAAGTAACAGTAAGTATCTTACCTCAAAAATATTTTGTAGAAAAAATAGCAAAAAATAAAGTAAATATCAATGTTATGGTCAAACCCGGTTTCTCCCCAGCAACCTATGCCCCAAGAACATCACAAATGAGAAAACTAAGTAAGTCCTCAATATATTTTTACATAGGAGTACCTTTTGAAAATGCATGGTTAGATAAGTTTGCTTATTCAAATAAAAAAATGCTTATGATTGACTCTTCTAAAAACATTAAAAAATTAGAAATGCTCGCACATGAGCATCATGAAGAAGAAGATGAAAAAAAAGATCACGAAAAACACGAAGAAGAGGAACATCATGAAGAGGATGAAGAACACACGGGACTTGACCCTCATACATGGACAGACCCTTCTTTAGTAAAAATTCATGCAAAAAATATCTTAGAAGCATTGATTAAAGTAGATGAAAAAAACACTTCTTTTTATACAAAAAATTACAATTCTTTTATAGAAGAATTATCCTTACTTGATAATAAAATAAAAGATATTTTAAAAGATAAAAAAGAGAGTGCATTTATGGTTTTTCATCCTTCTTGGAGTTATTTTGCACGAGCCTATCATTTAGAGCAAATTGCAGTTGAGAAAGAAGGGAAAGAACCCAAAGTTAAAGAAATTATTGCTTTAGTAAAAGAAGCTAAAGAACATAAAATAAAAACACTTTTCGTAAGCCCTCAGTTCTCACAAAATGCAGCAAGAAAGATTGCAAAAGCAATTAATGGAACAGTACTTAGTGTAGATTCCTTAGCCTATAAATGGGATGAAAACTTACTAAGTATCGCTAAAACCATCAAAAATCAATAAAAATGAAAAAAGTAATATTTCTCTTACTTTTTTTACAAGCTTTTCTTTTATCTTGTGATATTTGTGTTTTATCTACCCCTAAAACATCCGTTTTAGTAASYGTAGTCTCTAGTAAAACACATATTCAAAAGATAGACTTTGTCTGGATTGTATCAAAAGAATTCACCKCTAGTTTAAATCAAATTTATGATCAAAATACCAATAAAATATTGGATGAAAATGAGATAGARAATATCTAYAATGCTTTTATTTCTTATGTTAGACCTAAAGATTATTTAACAAAGATTTTTTATTATGAAAATAAAGAAAAAAAAGWACTTGAAAAAAATATCATYTTAGACGATGAYGTTTTTATAAAGAATGAGCGTTTACAYTTAAGTTATAGCATAGAACTAAAAAAAGAAATTAAAAACAATTATAAATTGGACATCGAAGTTTTTGATGAAAATCAATATTTTGACTTAAAAATAAGYAAAGAATATTCAAGTTTCAAACAAGTTARTACASAAAAAGAAAGTGATTTAAGTGGCATTCTTTTTACAATTTCTACMASARATAYAATCAAACCCCAAGTMRAAAATGAAGAAATAAAAATCRCAGTAAAWAAAGAAGAYAWAAAWGAACGTTCTTATCTGCAARACTATTCTTTAAAAATYAAAGAATATTTACAAGATATAAAAGAAGGWAAAGACAATYTTGCTCTCGTATTTTTACTCTTTGTTTCTTTTATTTATGGAATAATTCATGCCATTGGWCCAGGGCATGGAAAATCTTTAGCTTTTTCATATTTTTTAATTAATAAAACTTCTGTATCAAAAGCKTTTGCAATATCTCTMKCTACTGCTTTCATTCATATTTTAGGAGCTTTTATTTTAGTATTGGTGTCTGTTTTTATTTTGGATTCTTTTTTAAATTCTTTTGTAAATGACTCAATTTATATGCTTACTAAAATCTCAGCAGTTTTAATTATTTTACTGGCTTTTTTTATACTTTATAATAAAATATACAAAAAATCTTGTTTTTGCAGGTCTTGTCAAACTCCCAAAAAAGAAAATACTCTTAAGCAGACAAATAATTTTAATAAAATGTCATGGTCAAATGTTAAAATAACTAAGAATCAAAAAAGTAAAACAAATAAACAAGAGCTATATTTTGTATTAACTGCTGGCCTAATACCCTGCCCAGGAACTGTTATTTTATTTATTTATGCTTTTGTATTAAAAACTTATTTTGCGGTAATACTAGCTAGCATTTTCATTTCTTTAGGAATGGGATTGGTTATTTTTGCCTCAGCTTTTATGGGTTTAGGATTCAAACAATTATCACATAATTCTCACAAAATATCCTCTGTTTTAGAGTATGTAGCAATTCTAGTAATGCTAATACTTGGAATAGCATTATACTTCTCTTTTTAATGTAAGTTTGTTTTGTAAGTAGATTATCTACTTACAAAACTATTTAAACATTTTTGTATATATTTTTTCAATAATAATTTGTAAAAACATACATAGAGATGAAATTAAAATAATAGAAGGACCTGAACTTAAATCATAGCTATAGGATATAAACAGACCGAATACTGTGAAAACAGAAGAAAAAGAAGCAGAATAAATCATCATTTCTAATAAAGAATTAGCAAATTTTGATGCTATATATGTAGGAATACTTAAGAGAGCAATCACCAATATAAGTCCAACTATTTTAATAGCAATAACTATACTAATGGAAGCCATTAAAAGTATTATAGTATAAAACACTCTTGTTCTTATTCCTCTTAACTTTGCATAGCTTGTATCATATGAGACAGCCAGAATATCTCTATAAAAACAAATCAAAATAAATAGTATTACAAATAATATGCTTGACATAAAAATAATATCAGAAGAACTAACAGCTAAAATGGACCCAAATAAATACGAAATCAAATCCGCATGATAACCAGGCGTAATATCCACTAATAAAATACCAAAAGACATTCCAAGAGCCCAAGTAAGACCAATAACGCTATCAAGTTTTTCTCTATTTTTATACGTTAACATTGATATGAATAATGTAACTACAATTGAAAACAAAGACGTTGTTAATAACATAGGCAGTGAAAAATAAATAGATAATCCAATTCCACCATAAGCACTATGTGCTATTCCTCCTGATAAAAACACCATTCTATTAACAACTATTAAGGAACCAATTATTCCAGAAATAATACTTATAATAATTCCAGAGATAAGCGCATTTTGAATAAAGGTATATTCCAAAGCTTCTAACATTTGCATCTTCCTAACATTTGTAATAATTCAATTTCACAAGTATCTGAATTAAGATTGGCAAACTCATTTTTCATTTTACTAAGGTCGTGAAAAGAGAGTTCTTTATTTATATAAACAGCTTTATTAGCATATTTTAAAACCAAAGCTAAATCATGTGAAATTACAATTATTGTGATTGTTTCATTTAATTTTTTTAGTATTTTATAGATTTGTTCACAAGCTAAAATATCCAAACTGGATGTTGGTTCATCCAATAAGATGATTTTAGCATTTCCAAATAAAGCACGTGCAATAAGAACTTTTTGTTTCTGCCCACCTGAGAGTTCACCTATTTTTTTATTAGAAAAATCCTGCATATTAACTTTTTTCAAGGCATTCAAAGCTTCAATTTTTTCCTCTTTAGAATAAAAAAAGAATCTTTTTTTCATAGAATTTTGAGCCATCATAACAACTTCAAGTACTTTTATTGGAAAATGAGTATTTACGTTGGTATTTTGTGGAACATAAGCTATATTTTGTGTTTCTTGTAGAAGCGCTTTATTAAAAATATTTATAGAACCAATTTGAAGTTTTTCAATGCCCAAAATTAATTTGATTAAAGTGCTTTTCCCTCCACCGTTAGGGCCTAAAATTGTTAAAAAATCTTTTTCTTTAACCTCAAGATTTATATTTTTTAATACGAAATCTTGATCGTATTTAAAATATAAATCTTTAATGTTTATTGCATTATTTATAGTCTGCAATTGCTTTTGCCATATTAATTAGGTTTTCACTCCAGTTAGAAGCTAAAGGTGTTTCTTTTATAACTTGAATATTTAATTGCCCTGCTATAGTTTTCGCACTTTTATCTGAGAACTCTTTTTGAGCAAAAATTGCTTTTACATTTTTTTCTCTTGCTTCATCAATAATTCTTTTTAATGTTTTTGGTTTTGGTTCTTTGCCTTCAATTTCAATAACTAATTGTGTTAATGAATAATCTTTTGCAAAATATCCCCATGATGGATGAAAAACCATAAAGTTAGATGCTAATGGCAAGTCAAGAAAGATTTCTCTAATTTTGTTATCCGTATATGAAATTTCATTTAAGAACTTAATATAATTCTTTTTATAATATTCTTTATTTCTTGAATCCATTTTCACTAAAGCATTATAAACATTTTTTGCGATTAGTTTTACTCTAGTTGGGCTAGTCCATACATGAGGATCTTTATTTCCAGCATGATTATGTGCATCATGAGAAGCTGATTCAGGTTCTTGATGTATTGCTTCAATATCTGCATTTTTATTGTTTTTAAAAAAATGCTCCTTATTTTCAAATTCACTAGGAAGATGTTGAGTGAAAATTACATAATTTCCTTCTTTTTTAATCTCAATATTTATTTTTGTAAGTTCTTTTTTTTGATTAAATTCAATGTCATATAAAGTGTTTATTTCATTTAATACAGATAAATCATGTTTTACAAATGCTTTTTCATTAGAGAATATTTTATTGGCTTTTTTTTCTAATTTTTCAATTCCTTCTTCACTTTTGTCATCTGTTCTTAAAATTAGTATTTTCATTTTATGATCTGCATATTTTGAATCAATTTTTGCAAAACTCCATGTATATGTAGACTTTTTAAGATTAAATAAACCCGCCCATTCATAAGAATTTTCTTCTTCATGCATATCATGGCTATCATGATGTTCGTTATGTTTTGGCATTTGTATGTAAGAAATACCTTTAGTCATATCAATAACATTCATTTTTTTGTTTAGTTCAGTAAATTTAGGTAACCATACATTTTCAAATTCAATACCAATGGGGAAATATATATCTGCTTTTGAAACTTCAATCATTTGAGAAGGTTTTGGTTCATAGGTATGAGGATCAAAACCTGGTTTTACCATTGAAGTTACATTCACTTTATTTCCTCCAATTTTTTCAACAAATGTTTTTTGAGGCAAAATACTCACAACTACGTTTGTTTTGGCGTATGCAAACGTTGAGATTAATAATACTGCTGTAATTATAGTTTTCATAAAATTCCTTTTCTTTTTTTGCAACTTAGTTGCATATTTGGAAGAATAGCTTCTTTTTTCTTTATTGCAACTTAGTCGCAAAAATATTTTTGTTTAATTTATTTTTTAGCAATAATGTTTTATCATTATATATGCAACTAAGTTGCAAATAAATATTAGAAGCATAAATATGAAAATCAAACAATCACAAATAGCCAAACTACCCACTAAGTTTGGAAGCTTTTTAATAAAAGCATATAATTATAATAATCAAGAACATTTTGTATTAATGAGCAAAGATTATAGTAAAAAAGAAAATATCAATGTGAGAATACACAGCGAATGTTTAACTGGAGATATTTTTTCTTCTCTTAAATGTGATTGTCAAAATCAATTAAACCAAGCCATAGAATTTATTTCAAAAGAAAGTGGAATAATAATCTATCACAGACAAGAAGGAAGAAATATTGGTTTAGTAAATAAAATAAACGCTTATGCACTTCAAGATAAAGGACGCAATACAATTGAAGCAAATTTAGAACTTGGATTTAAAGAAGATGAAAGAGATTATTTTATTATTGGGTATATTTTTGAAGATCTAGACATAAAGAATATAAATTTGATTACCAATAATCCAAAAAAGATTTCTTATGTGGAATCCTTAGGAATTAATATAAATAAGATTCTTCCTTCTATTACAAAAATAAATCAATACAATAAAGAATACTTAAATACGAAAAAAGAACATTTTGGACATTTTTTGTAAAATAAGGAAAGAACCCTTATTTTACATATATTTTTTTAATACTTCTGGAATAGAAATACTTCCATCTTCTTGTTGATAGTTTTCCATAATAGCAACAAGCGTTCGCCCTACTGCTAAAGAAGAACCATTTAAAGTATGGGTCAAAATATTCTTTTTACCCTCTTTATATCTGATTTTAGCACGTCTGCTTTGGAACTCTTTAGTATTTGAAATAGAAGATATTTCTCTGTATTTATTTTGACCTGGTAACCATACTTCTAAATCTATAGTTGTAGCTGCTGAGAAACCTAAATCTCCTGTACATAATTGTACTTTTTGATGAGAAAGACCTAAAGAAGTTAATAAATCACTGGCACATTCAACCATTTTTTCAAAAACTTCAGCACTTTGAGAAGGCATTGTAATTGCAACCATTTCAACTTTATCAAATTGATGTTGTCTGATTAAACCTCTGGTATCTCTTCCCGCGCTTCCTGCTTCTTTTCTAAAACAAGGAGTATAAGATGTTAATARCATYGGYARWKSTTGGGCTTCTAAAATTTCATCATTATAAAGATTGGTTAAAACAACCTCAGCAGTTGGAATTAAATATAAGTCTTCACCTTCAATTTTAAATAAATCATCTTCAAATTTTGGTAATTGTCCTGTACCTTGAAGTGCATTAGAATTTGCCATAAAAGGAACATACCATTCTTCAAAACCTCTTTTTGAATTAAAATCAAGCATATAATTAATTAAAGCTCTCTCCATTTTAGCAGCCTGCCCACGCATAGCTACAAATCTTGTTTTGGCTAATTTAACACCACGTACAAAATCCAAGGTTCCATCTTGTTCACCCAAATCCCAGTGTTCTTTTGGCTCAAAAGAAAATGATGGTTTTTCACCAATCGTTTCTAGAACTACATTATCATCTTCACTTTCACCATTTGGAACACAATCATCTGGCATATTAGGAATAGCTAAAGCAATTGAAATTAATTCTTCTTCTAATACTCTAACTTCATCTTCAAGAGCTTGTTTCGAGCTTTTACAAGTAGCAATCTCTGCTTGTAAAGGAGCTATATCTAAACCCTCTTTTTTATATCGCCCAAACTCACGTGAAAGTTGGTTTTGTTTTGCTGTTATTTCTTCCATGCTCATTCGCTTAGCTTTTGCTTCTTGCGTCAGTGCTTTTAAATTATCTAAAGTAGCAGCATCTACTCCTTTTCTAATAAGGGCTGCTGATACTGTATCAAAATCTTTTTGTAATAATTTTATATCAATCATAGCTATACTTTCTGTTAATTTTTTGAGATTATATCTAAGATATCCTAGAAAATAGATTTGTAATACTATAAGCAACTTGGCTATAATAAATGCTATTCATACTTAAACTACTAGGAACAATCGTGAAAAGTAACTTCTTTAAAGTATCTGTCCCCGTAATCTTATTAATCATATCTTTGTTTTATATCACMAGTAAATTTATWGAACCTCCTGTTAAAAGAGAATTAACTATWGCAGCAGGAWSCAAAAATGGAACCTATTATAAAATGGCTATGMARTATAAAGARCTMTTAAAAGAACAAAAAGTWGAACTTAGRGTTTTAGAGACAAAAGGWTCTCTTGAAAATATTCAATTRYTWAAAGAAAAAAAAGCGGACTTAGCSTTTATGCAAAATGGYATTGATGAATTAAAAGAACTARAAAATATTTCTTCTTTGGGAAATATCTATTATGARCCTTTATGGGTYTTTTATAAAGCAGAAAGTTTTGATGTTTCTTATTTAATAGAACTTATGAGCAAAAACATTTCTGTAGGACTAAATCACTCAGGTACTAGTAATTTAGCGTTAAAACTCTTAGGCGCAAATGGCATTGATGATACAAACTCAAACATTGTATATATGAATTCACAAGACTCAAAACAATCCCTTTTAAAAGGAGATATTGATGCTATGTTTGTAGTAAGCTCGCAGCACTCAAAAATTATAAAAGAGTTATTAGAAAACCCAAGTATTAATGTATTAAATATAAAACGAGCAAAAGCCTACAGTAGAAAATATGCTTTTATAGAAGCTTTAGATTTATATGAAGGTTCACTTGATTTATTCTCAAATATTCCAAATTCTAATATCAAACTATTAGCAACTACTGCTACTTTAGTTGCCAATAATGAAGTACCCCATGAGCTTATTAGAATATTCTTAAAACAAGTAAAAAATCAACATACACAAAAAGGACTCTTTCAACAAGAAAATCAATTCCCCAATTTATTAAATTTAAATATTAATATTAATGAAGAAGCAAAACAATATCTTAGTTATGGGGATAATTTTTTAGAAAAGATTTTTCCTTATTGGATTGCATCTAATATTGACAGGTTAAAGATTTTATTAATTCCTTTAATTACCTTGGGGATTCCTTTATTAAAAGGTTTTTTTCCTTTATATATCTGGTCTATGCGTTCAAAAATTTACAAATGGTATAAAGAACTTAARAAATAYGACAGTAATTTAGAAGAAARTTCTATMGAAGAAYTAGARAAAAAGTTAAAACTTTTAAATGCACTKAAAAATGAAATACAAGAAGAAACCWCYGTTACCTCGTCTTTTATGGGYGAGTATTATAACTTGATTTTACATATAGACTTAATTGATAGAAAAATACGAAAACKCATCAAAAATAAGAAGCTTATTTAACAGCTTCTTTTAAAATYTTAATCGCTTTATTTTCTGTTTTTARRTGTTTGGTAGCTTCATTKATTCTTCTTCCAATATTRCCTTTCATTTTTTCTTCTGMTRCKATTTTATGTACATTAGAATTATTAAGTTTYAAAATCAAGGAATCAATTACATTTTTAAATAAATGWGTAAAAGCATAAGGYATRCTCTCATAYAAATCAAAGTTTAATYTAAAGCGYAAAACAGTCACTTTGTCATCATTTGCTTTAATTGTAGCTTTTCTTTTTTCRCCMGTAATKGAAGARAAYTCACCAAAAATATTACCTTGYTCWATTACTGCTAAAGCATTCGAACCAACTATTACTCTTGCAACTCCACTTAACAAATAATATATYTCACTGCTGTCATCAAATTCTTCTAAAATAGTTTCATGTTTTTTAAATTTTATAAAATTAATATCCGTAATAATCTCTTTCATATCATCATCAAACATACCTTGAAAAAAAGAAATAGAGTCTTTTGAGGATATTAGTTTTTTCAATAAAGGATTGATATTTTTTTCACTTTCATTGGGTAAGTTTTTAATATAGCTAAGAATATTAGGCTCGTATAATGTTTTAACATTTTTATTTATAGTACTGTACGTAATTCTAACTCTACTTTTATTTTTTGAAACATTAAAAAACTCTTTAGTAGAAGTAATTAGCGTTGGGCTTTTTTGTTTTAAAAAGAATAAAATTGAACGTGATTTAGAAGCTTCTTTCCATATAAAAGTATCTAATAAATATAACTTAGTATTAATAAGTCCAATTACTTTCAATTTTAGGATTTTAAATTTTTTTGAATAAAGTTGATCAAAGTTCTCATAAGAACCAGAAACAGTACTTGGTTTTTTTGAATACAAGTTTTTCAAAACTTCACTTGTTAATTTAAACTTATCAAAATAGTCTAAAATAGTGACTACATCTTCAAACAATAGTAGAAGTTCTGCTTTGGCAAATTTTTGATCTAAAGAAGAGAAAATCTGTATTAAATCAAAAATCTGAATTCTTAAATTCAAATAAGAAGTAGTAGAGATATTCTCATTTACCCCAAAAATATCTTGGTGATGTTTCACTGTTTGATTTAAATCTTCATGTAAAGTATTTACATATCTTTCCATAAGAACTCTTTGTAGTTTATTTATATAATATACTACTATGAAATATTATTTAATAAATTACTTTGAAATTTACTCAGTAAATTTCAGTTAATATTAAGTTATTTTTGCGATTATTTCCCATTTAAAGATATTTTATATGCTTATTTTATTTAACAGTGATAAGGGCAATAAGTTATTTTATTAATTTAAGCTTCTGATAGTGCTTTTTTATTTCGTTTTATTTCTGCATTGGTTTTTTCAAGTAAACCTTTTGCTTTATTAATACTTGCATTAATATCTGTTAACATCGTTCTTTCACTTTGTGTTTTATGTTTATTAGAGCTATTTATTTTACGAACCAATGAGTTGATTATATTTTGGTATAAAGTAGTAAAAGATTTAGGAATCTCATCTACTTTATCAAAGGTAAAATTAAATTTAATTACTGTTACATTATTATCATGGGCTTTTACTGTTGCACTTCTTCGCTCAGCAGTAATAGATGAAAACTCACCAAAAACACTTCCTTTTTCCAGAGTAGAGACAGTATTTGTCCCCACAATAACTCTTGTTTTTCCACTTAATAAATAATAAATCTCTCTGCTGTCATCATTTTGAGTAATAATAGTTTCATGCATTTTATATTTTATAAAACTTATGTTTTTAACTATTTTTTTTATATCATCGTCGGGCATATTTTTAAAAAAAGCAATTGAGTTTTTTGCAGTAACAAGTTTTAACAATAAAGGATTTTCTTTTGTTTCTTCTGTATCAACTAAACTTATTAGATAAGAAGAAAAATCTTCTTCATATTTAACTCTTGTATTTTTGCTTATTGCAGAATAGCTAGCATTTAGGCTTTTTTCAACTTTTGTTTTAAAAAAAGTTTTTGTATTACTAATTGTTTCTTCACTTTTTTCTCTAAGATAAAAATTTATAGAACTTGATTTATTTGCTTCATTCCAAATATAAAGATCCAAATAATACAGTTTTGTATTTACCAAAGAAATTACTTTCATTTTTAATTCTTTAAAGGTTTTTGAATAGGCTTTTGTGAATTCTTCTTCTGTACAATTTACGCTTTCTGGTTTCTTTTTATAAAGATTTTGTGTAACATCAGAAGTAAGAGTAAAACTCCCAAAATATTCAATAATACTTAAAGAATCTTGCAGTAATAATCTCATCTCAGGTTTTGTAAAATCTTTGTCCAAAGAAGAAAATATTTCAAAAATGCAAAAGATATCATCTCTTATATTTAAATACGAAGACACAGCTAAATTATCTTTAATCCCAAAAACATCTTGATGAAATAGGACAGTTTCTTTCATTTCTTTTAATAATAAATCCACATAATTTTGCATTTTTCTTCTTTTTACTTTGAGTATAACAAAATAGATAAAAATTATGCTGTATTAATAAATAATATTATAAATATTACATATTAATTATTATTTATTAGTATTTATTCTCATGTTGTCCTAAACTTAGCCTTTTAAAAATTTATTTTTTTCTTCTCAAGGTATTTTAAATTTCTTTTACATATAAATGACTTAATTAAATGTTTCATTTTTTATTTCTCTAAAAGCCTCAATTTATGATCCTTTTCTTCTACTGATTGTCTAGTGAAGTCAAGAAATAATACTTTCTTTATATAAATTTGATTATCATTCTCAAAATTATAATTTAAAGAAAATTATCAAAAGGAATGTTTTATGAAAAAAACAAATTTAAATAAATTATTATGCGGAAGTATTTTAAGTCTATGCACAGTTAATGTACTTTTTGCTCAAAGTACAAAAACAGATTTTACGCAAGAAGTAACATCGTATGAAGAAAGTGCATACGGAGAACTAAAAGGTTATGTAGCTACTAAAAGTGCAACTGGCTCTAAAATGGATGTCGATATTAAAGAAATTCCACAAAGTGTTTCAGTAGTTACACAAGATATGATGAGAATAAGAAATGTACATACAATTCAAGGTGCTACTTCTTATACGTCTGCTATTACCCAACCTTATGGGGAAGCAAGAGATACTAGAACTAATTATGGAAATATTAGAGGAATGGGTTCAATTTACAGATCTTCATTCTTAGATGGTTTAAAACTTCTTCATTCAGGTCATTTAATTCCTACTATTAGCCCTTACGCTCTTGAAAGAGTTGAAGTATTAAAAGGACCATCTTCAGTATTATATGGAGCAAGTGGACCAGGAGGATTATTAAATCTTCAAAGTAAAAAAGCAAACGATACGGATTCTGCTGAAATTGGTGTTTCATATGAAACATTTAATACAAGAAGTGTTTTTTCAGATATCAATAAAAGAATTAATGATAAAGTATCTATTCGATTAATAGGAAAATATAAAAAAGGCAATGCAGCCTTAAAAGAGTCTACAAACAGTTCATACTTTTTTAACCCTTCATTAAGTTATTCAATTAATGATACAAGTAGCTTAGATTTATATACCTCTTTTTCAAAAGATCAAATCAAAGGTTTAGGTCTAAACTTTGCAGGTGGAAAATCTACTTACAATATTCATAATTCTATTGCTCTAAATGCAGCAGCAGTAAAAGCTTATATTACAACATTAAATCCTGCATTTGCCGGTGTTCCAACAGCTGCTTGGATTCAGGCTATTGAAAATTCTGCAGATGAAGTTAATGCATTGAATCTTCCAAGTGATTTGTTAATTGGAGCAAAAGACAAAGAAATATTTGAAAAAGAAAATAAGTCTATTACGGCTGTTTTTAATAAAACTTTTAGCGATTCTTTATCGTTAAAATCGTCATTAAGAGCAAAAAAAATGAATGGTATTTATGATTATTCGCAACCAGATTCAACAGCACTTATTACTGCTATTGCAAACTTTACGCCAGATTTAACAAAAGTACAATTTGAGTTAATTAAATCAAAAGCAACTATGAAATCAATTGCGAGTGATACAAATCTTCAGTACAAATGGAATACAAAAAATATTCAGAACACCTCATTAATTGGTTTAGATTTACAATACAGTAAATTTACTACTACAGCAGAAAAATCAGATGCTTTTACTTATGATTTAAAAAATAGAAAAATATCTTCATACACAACAAACACGGGTAAAACAAAAGATCAAACAATTAGTATTACGCAACTTGGACTTTATGCCCAAAATACAGCAAAAATAGATGATAAATATATAGTATCAACATCGCTTAGATACGATAAATTAAAAGAAAAAGAAGATGAAAAAGTTGCAGCTACTTCTTATACTAAAAATGATTCTAATGTTTCAGGAAGAGTTGGATTAGTATACTTATTAAATGAAGAACTAGCTCCATATATTACTTACTCTACTTCCTTTGCTGCTAACTCAGGTAAAGATAAAAGTGGGAAACAATTTGTGCCTTCTATTGGAAAACAATACGAAATAGGTTTAAAATATAAGCCCAAAAACATGAATGCCTTTTTTACACTTGCAGCATATCATTTAGAAAACAATGACGTTGTAACTCCTGATTTAGACCCAAGTTACTCGGTACAAGAAAAAGATATTGAAATAAAAGGACTTGAATTTGACATCACAGCAAATCCTATTGAAAATTTAAATGTAATAGCGTCTTTTACTAGAATGAAAGGAAAGTCAAAAAATACTCCAGATCCTAAATACGATGGATATAACTTAAGTGATATTCCTAAATTCACTGCTTCATTATGGTCTGACTATACTTTCAAAAAAACTCTAATTGGTAATTTAACCTTAGGTGCCGGTATTAAATATACTGGGGCATCAGATTATATTAGACCCGATCATTTAGATTTACCAAATCGAGCTCAAAAAGTATATAAAAACAAAGCATACTCTGTAGTAGATACTCTTATTTCTACTCAATACAATAATTGGAATATTGCATTAAACATTAACAATATTTTAGACAAAAAAGCAATTATTGCAAATGCCAGTGTTCAAGGTGGAGAAACACAAGGACGAACATACGCTTTAACCGCTTCATATAAATTCTAAATTCCCACTATCTAATTAAATAAGACGTTTTATACGTCTTATTTTTCAACTCTTACCCCTTCATCATCTTAAAATACAAATTTAAGCAAAATTTGATTAGAATAACAATTGTGAGAACTGATATCAATATATAAAGTAAAGGCACTATGTTAGCGTATTATAAAGAACTTATTTATTATGTACAAAGAATGGTCGGAGATAAGGACAATGCAAAAGACGTTGTACAAGAAGCCTATTCCAGAGTCATTCATGTTGATAATAAAACTACTATTTCTAATAAACGCGCTTATTTATATAAAATGGTTAGAAATATAGTTATTGATGATGTACGAAAAAACAAAAACATTGCTAAAATAGCCTATGAAGAAGAACAATTCGTAATTCCTAGCAATGAACAACCAGATGAACTTACTGTTGAAATCAATACTCAAAAGGTATTAATGAGCATAGTACAAAACCTTCCTACACGTAGCAAACAAGCTTTTATTTTTCATATTTTAGAAGGTTACAGCAGAAAAGAAATTGCACTTAAAATGGGGATTAATATTAGTACAGTAGACAAACATATTACTCATGCTACACTTAAAATCAAAAAAGAATTAG
The DNA here is from genome assembly GCA_002733685.1 of Arcobacter sp. Classification (GTDB taxonomy): domain Bacteria; phylum Campylobacterota; class Campylobacteria; order Campylobacterales; family Arcobacteraceae; genus NORP36. Next base: position 23,363 of record NVWN01000010.1, read on the forward strand.
AAGAACAATGAAAAGGCTAAATAATATGCAAACAATAAATGAACAAGCCTCTATTTGGATTTCAAAAGAACAAGATGGTTTAAATGAGCAAGAGAATAAACTCTTCCTTAAGTGGTTAGAAAACAGCACTCATCAAGAAGCTTATGATTCTATTATAGATATAAGAAACGCTTTTAAAACCTTGCCTTCATTCTGTCAAAATCAATTAAAATTTGAAGTAAAAAAAGAACTAAGAATGACTAAGGTATTACAGAAATTGAAACCTCTAGCTTTTGTAGCTGTATTTTTATTGACTGTATCTTTTACAATATTTCAAATGACTTCATCTTCTAATCCTCTTTATTCAGAAGAATTTGTAAGTGAATATAAACTTAATACTGTAATTAATTTACAAGATGGTTCCAAAATAATACTTGATGCTAATTCAAAAATAAAAGTGGATTTTTTTAAAAATACTAGAAAAGTAGCATTTTTAAAAGGAAAAGCAATCTTTGAAGTAAAAAAAGACATTTCTCGTCCTTTTATTATTTATTCTAATAATGTGCAAATTGAGGTAGTAGGAACAAAATTTGAAGTTACAAATATTAAAAATATCAGCACCATTCAAGTTAAAGAAGGAACAGTAAAAGTCTCACAACAAATTTATGCTAATAAATACAAAATACTTTCTTTACTTACAAAAGGTCAAAATGTTTCTATCAATACAAAAGGAGAAATTCTTTCTTATGGTGAAATAGAACCAAGCGAAATTGCCACATGGCAAAAAGGGTATATAGTTTTTAATAAAACTTCTTTAAAAGATGCCCTAGATGAGTTCTCAAGATATGTAGATATAAATGTAGCGTATGAAGATTTTGAACTATCAAAGCTTCCTATTGCAGGTAAATTCTCTATTAATGAATTTGATAAATTTTTAAGCGCACTTCCCAAAATTTACCCCATTAAAATTAAAGACTTGAATAAAACTATAACAATAAGCAATAAAATCAATTAATTATTCATTCAAGAAAAGAACTTTATTAGAACTTATTTTCATTTTAAAAGAGATTTCAAAAAAAATTAGATTTTTATACCGTTTTTTTTTCTTCTTACGTCTTATTAGTATAGAGAATGATTATCAAAATTATTCTTATCAAAAGGAAAAAAATGAACTTACTAAAATCTTCGTTTATTGCAGTTAATCTATGTGCTTTATTAAGCCTTAGTTTATCAGCACAAACATTCAGCATACAAAATAAAACTCTAATTGAAGCCATAAAAGAAATATCAAAAAATGCAAATATTCCTTATTTGGCAAACAGTACTTTATTAGAAAATAAAAAAGCTCCTAATATCAAAAATATTGAAGGACTTAAAAATGCTTTAAAAAAAGTACTAGAAGGAAGCAATCTAGAAGCGGTAATTGAAGACGGTACTATTTTAATCAGAAAAAAAACAATAAAGTCCAACTCTTCCTCACATATTGGTTCAATAGATGTAATTGAACGTTCTAACATCACTGAAGGCAGTAAATCATATACAATTGGCTCGATGTCAACAGCAACAAAAATGAATCTATCCATAAAAGAGACACCTCAAAGTGTATCTGTAATCACAAGGGAACAAATCAATGATTTAAATATCACTTCCATAGCTGACATAGTGAGAGCTTCTACTGGTTTATATGCAGAATCTATAAATACTGATATCTCTAACTATTACGCCAGAGGATTTTCCATCAAGAATTTCCAAATTAATGGTGTACCTACTAATCTTAAAACAGGATACAAAGGGGATACGTATCAAGACTTAGGAATTTATGATAGAGTTGAAGTTGTTAGAGGATCTACTGGTTTGCTTTCTGGCTCTGGTGAACCCTCTGCTACTATTAACTTTGTAAGAAAAAAAGCAAATTCAAAAGAATTTAAAGGACAAATAGATTTAGAAGTTGGCTCTTGGAACAAAAAGAAAGCCAGTGTTGATTTAAGCTCTGCTTTAAATGCAAAAGGAAGTATAAGAACAAGAATATTTGCTAGTAAAGAAAATAAAGAAGCAGCACAAGATTTTTATGAAAAAGATACCAATGTTTTTTATTCTTTATTTGAAGCAGATATCACAGACAATACTCTATTAAGTCTGGGATTTTCCTACCAACAAGATGATGCAAAAGGTGTAACTTATGGCGAAATACCTGCACTTTTTAGTGATGGAAGTAAAACAGACTTTGATGTAAGCAAAACAACATCAAGCCCGTGGACATTTAGAAAAACCACACAAAAAAGATATTTTGCCAGTTTAGAACATACTTTTATGAATGATATTAAAATTAATACCTCATATGCTCATGCCATAATTGACACAACTGCAAAATTAGCAAGATTAACTGGTACAGTAAATAAAACAACAGGTTTGGGATTAACAAGTAAAGCAAACTATTATCCCTCAGATAAAGTAACGCAAGATACTTTAGATGTGTATGCAAACATACCCTTTGAAGCATTTTCTAATGAACATGAGATAATTGCTGGTTTTTCTTATAGTAAAATGAAAACAAATACAGACTCTATTACGGGTACAAATAGTGCAGCAAATTCATTCTATACTTGGAATGGAGCTACTGAACCTACTTGGGGAAGTGCCTCAAATAAAACTCAAGAAGTTAGTGAAAGTGGTATTTACACTGCTGCACGCATTAATGTTAGCAATGATTTAAAACTAATATTTGGTTCACGTTTAAGTAATTATTCTTACAATGAGAACAATGCCGGAATCAAAAAAAGTAGAGAAGATAAAAATGTTATTACTCCCTATGCAGGAATAGTTTACAATATAAACGACACGTACTCAGCTTATGCAAGTTATACCAATATTTTTACACCCCAAAGTAAAAAAACAAAAAATGGTGATACCTTACAGCCAATTAGAGGAAATAGTATTGAAGTAGGAACAAAAGCATCGTATTTTGATGATAAATTAAATGCAAGTCTTAGTATATACAAAATGCAACAAGAAAACCTTGCAAAAAGAGACCAAGGACAAACAGTATTGTTAACATCAGAAAATGCTTATACCGAAAGTAAAGGAACAATGAGTAGAGGAATAGAGTTTGAAGTAGCAGGAGATATTACTCAAAACCTAAATCTTTCAATTGGAATGTCAAAAAATACAACAAAATATTCGGATGGAAGTAAAGATGAGTACACACCAGATAGATTATTAAAAATATATGCGAAATATAATATTAACAAGCTAACCCTAGGAACTGGTCTTAACTGGCAAAGTGATAGAATAGATGGTGTTGAACAAGCGTCATATGCGATTATAAGTGCTATGAGTAAATATAATTTTTCGAATGACTTATCTCTTCAAATAAATGTTACAAACTTATTTGACAAAAAGTACTACAGTACATTTTGGGTAAATGGCTACAACTATGGAGAAGCACGAAAAATCACAGCAAAACTTAGCTATAAATTCTAAAACCAAAGGTTCTCCTCTAAGCACTAGGTTCAAATACAGTTACAGACCTAATACCCATCATTCTACGAAAATGATGGGTATCTATTTAAAATTCATCTAAAACAAGAAAATTTTCAAATTTGTAAAATATTCTGTCCGTTTTTTGCTAGTTTTTCGTCTTATTTAGTAGAGAACGATTATCATAATCAATGATTTTAAACGGGAATATTTGTTATCTTTTTAATAAATCTTTCTTTACTTGTCATGTTTAATCTAGATATAAGTGCTTATTCAGTCAGTTTTAATTATTATTATGAGAATTATTATTATAAACAAATTCAAATAACAAGGAAAAAAATGAACCCCTTTTTAAAAGTGGCTTTACTAATGGCAATTATTATTAATACTGCCTTATCAAATACACTAGAACCAACGATTAAAGTTATTGAAAAGACAAATTCAAAACTTAATACTTTACAAAAAAAGATTAACAAATCTGAGGATAAACGTTTGGATTTATTTAATGAATACAAATATGTTAATCAGTCATTAAAAAATACAAAAAATTACAATGCACAACTGCAAAAAATTCTTGATTCTCAAAATAAAGAATTAAACAGTATTGATGAACAAATAACAGATATATCTCAAACACAAAAACAAATCTTTCCTTTAATGAAAGATATGATTATTTCATTAAAAATGCTTCTTAAAGAAGATACTCCTTTTTTATTGACTGAGCGAACAAACAGAGTTACAAGAATTGAAAAAGCTCTTGAAGCTGGTGATATTAAAACTCATGAAAAATATAGAATTATTTTAGAAGCTTTTAAAATCGAATACGATTATGCTAAAACAATTGAAGCTTACCAAGAAAATATCAACGATATAACTTATAATATTTTACGTTTAGGTCGAGTGGCACTTTATACTCAAACGCTTGATTTAAAAGAATATTCATATTTTAATAAAGTAAGCAAATTATGGGTACCTATCACAGATTCTTCTGCTAAATCAAATATTAGAAAAGCAATTAAAATAGCTAAAAAACAACAAAATGTTGATTTATTAAGCCTGCCATTTTTAGCACTTAAGGATATAWAATGATTAGATATATTGTAGCTTTAAGCCTTVTTTTTTCATTTTCATTTTCACTTGATMTTGAATCTTTATTAAAAAGCGTTAAAAACGAGTCACAAGTWGAAGTAGCACTTGAAAAACAAAGATTAAATGATTTTATTAATAATAAAGAACAACAAGCTAAAGTTTTAGCAACAACTAAAAAAGCTTTAAAAACAGCAGAAAGAAGAAGTATTACTCTTAAAAATGCAATCGAAGAAAAAGAGTTAGAACTTATTGAAAAAGAAGCTGAACTTGAAAAAAAAGCAGCTAACTTAGGGGAAATGTTTGGAAGTGTTAGACAAAGTTCATCTGATTTTTTAATTAATTTTCAGCACTCCTTAACTGCCTCACAAGATGTATCAAAAGAAATGTTCTTTTATAAACTTGCCAATTCAAAAAAACTAGCAAATATTAGTGAACTGACTTTATTTTGGCATGAAATGTTAGATGAAATTATCAAAAGTGGTTCCATTTCACAATACGATGCAAAAGTCATTTTAAACTCAGGACAAAGAGCAGAGCAACGTATTACTAGAATAGGACTATTTTCAGCTACGAGTAATGGAAAATACTTAAATTATTCTAATGAAATGAAATCTTTAGTTGAATTAGCAGTACAGCCAAGCTCAAGTGTACAAAAAAATGCAAAAAACTTTGAAAATTCATCTGATATTCAAAGTATTTTAATTGATCCTACAAGAGGAACACTCTTAGTAATGCTTGAAAATAATCCAAGCATTCTTGATAGAATAAATCAAGGTGGAATAGTTGGTTTTATTATTTTAGTTCTKGGGGGATCAGGACTGTTATTTGCATTGTATAAGATATTGRTAYTAAATATGTATTCACGTAATATTAAAAAACAAATWAAAGATTTAGAAAATGCAAATGAAGACAATGCTTTAGGAAAAATTGCAADMGTATTTTATAACAATTTAAATGATTCATTAAATGATTTAGAAATTAAAGTGGGGGAAGCCATTTTAAAAGAAAGYAATAAAATACAAAAAGGTCAAAGTTTTGTAAAACTTCTAGCAGCAGTTACRCCWTTATTGGGATTATTAGGAACGGTTACAGGAATGATTACTACYTTTCAAGCCATTACCTTATTTGGAACAGGTGATCCKAAACTTATGGCAGGAGGAATATCAACTGCATTAATTACGACTGTACTTGGATTAGTTGCTGCTATTCCTTTATTGTTTGCATATACCTATATTTCTTCAAAATCAAGACAACTTATTTCTATTTTAGAAGAACAAAGTATTGGTTTATTAGCCAAAAACTTAAAATAAATGTTTGAATTATATGTAGATGATTTAATGGGTTTCTTTGAAAAAGGAGGCCTGGTATTGTATTTAGTATTTATTCTGGCCTTATGTTTATGGGCTTTATTAATTGAACGCTATATTTATATATCTTATGAGTTTAARGCATTCAAARAAAATRTTTTAGAWGAAGTATCTAAAATACAAAAAGATCATCGATTTAAAGAAGAAATTAAACGCTACTTTATTGAACATTCAGCCATTAAACTTGAAAAAGGGCTGCCTTTTATTAATACTATTATTATCGTGTGTCCACTTGTTGGWTTATTAGGAACAGTAACAGGAATGATTGAAGTATTTGATGTYATGGCTGTTCAAGGAAGCTCCAATGTWAAATCTATGGCTTCTGGTGTTTCTATGGCTACTATTCCKACAATGGCRGGAATGGTTGTTGCTTTAAGTGGTTTATTATTTGAGAAAARATTAGAAATRACGATTACCCAATCCAAACAAAAACTTGAATTTGAAATTCAAAAGGTATTATAATGAGAAGATTTACACAAAAACATCATAAAGAAGATACAGAAATCAATCTAACTCCTATGCTTGATGTTGTTTTTATTATGCTTATATTTTTTATTGTTACAACTTCTTTTATCAAAGAAACAGGAATAGACGTAAACAGACCCTCTGCTAAAAGTACACAAAGTAAAGCACAAGCCAATATTTTAATTGCCATAAAAAACAATGATGAAATTTGGATTGATAAAAGAATGGTTGATATCAGATCAGTTAGAGCTAATATAGAAAGGTTGAAAGCATCCAATGCCAATAACTCTGTTGTTATTCAATCAGACCAAGCCGCTAAAACAGGTACTTTGGTAAAAGTTATGGATCAAATTAGATTAGCAGGTATATTTGCTATTTCAATTTCTACCCTAGAGACTAATTAATGAAAATAATTTTAAGCCTAATCTTTTCTACCCTTATTTGTTTGGGTATGTTTTTTGTTATGCATTTGATGATTTCTTCGGATCAACAGGCATTAAAAGAAAAAACAGCAACACCTCACCTTGTTTATTTGCGAGATAAACAAGATACACATATTGAGCGTAAAAAAAGAGTGAAACCAAAAGTTCCTCCTAAAGAAATAGTACTTAAAAAAATGAAGTTATTAAGAACACCTCTTGATATAAAAACAAATAAAATGGTTAAAATTAAACCCTTTAAAATTGAGCATCAAAAAATTGATCTCTCTGCTATAAACTCCTTAGGTGGGGCACAAATTGAGATGAATATGGGACTTATTGACGCCAATTCTTTACAGATATTAAGAAGAGCAAATCCACGATATCCTAGGCGCGCAAAACTTAAGAAACTCGATGGCTTTGTAAAACTTATTTTTACTATTTCAAAAGAAGGTAATGTATCAAATGTGAGAGTCTTAGACTCAAAACCAAAAGGTATTTTTGAAAAATCTGCAATAAAAGCAATGAAAAGATGGAAGTTTAAACATACGGGCATCCAAAAAGATGCAACGATTACATATAATTATAGGTTGGCAAATTGAAAAAATTATTACTTTGTTTACTTGTTTTGACAATTTTGTTAAATGCAAAAAATACCATTTCAAAAGCAGCATACAAACAATTACAAGAAGCACAAAAGCTAAGCGAAAGTAAGTTATATAAAAAGGCTTTATTAATTCTAGAGCCTATTATTAAAACATCTGAAAATAAACTTGAACGATTGTATGCTTATCAAGCTAAAGCAAATATTTATATAAATAAAAATGAATATGAAAAAGTTGCCCTTATATATATAAGTATTATTAACTTAGAGATTTCAGAAGAAGAAGATTTAGATACATTAAAAAAGAATCTTTCTCAAATATATTTAGGAGAATCATTATATAAAAAATCTTTGAAATACTCTTTTGAAATTCTTGATAGCAAGTATGTAAAAAAAGAAAGTGTTATTAAAAATATCGCTTTGGCTTATTATTATGATGAAAAATACAAAAAATCTGCACCTTATATAAAATCAGTAATTAAAGCAGAAAAGAAAAAAGAATCCTGGTATCGTATGCTGTATTCTTCTTATATACAAACAAAAGATTATTATTTGGCCATTGGTGTTTTAGAATATATGACACTTAATTATACTAATAAATCATCTTATTGGATGCAACTTATTTCTTTGTATCAACGTACAAAACAAGATAAAAAATCTTTGGCAACACTTGAACTAGCCTATAATAAAAAATACATTAGTCAAAAAGAAAATGCAAAATATTTTGTGAATGTTTTATTACAAAATGACCTTTTTCATAAAGGAAGTCTTGTACTTAAAGATGCAATCAAAAAAGGTTTTATTACAAAAGATAAAAAGAACTTTGATTTATTAATAGCAGCCTATTTAAATGCCAAAAACTACAAAAGTGCTATTAAAGAATTAAATGCTTCTAAATGGGCACATACTTCTAAATATACCCTTATGCTTGCAAATATTTATTACAACAAAGAGAATTATAAAACAGCTATTAAAGTATTAAAACACTACAAGTTTAAAAAAGGAAGCAGAAAAGATGGGGAGAGATATTCATTAATCGCTCTGTGTTTTCACGAACTGGATGACAAAAAATCTTCAAAAACATACCTTCAAAAAGCWGCTTCAAATAAATACCAGAAAAAAAGAGCGACATAYTTAGCAAAAAGTCTRGGTATTAAAATATARTTTAGCTTCATARAATAAAAAGGGCTTTTTAGCCCTTTTTTGTACATTGTTTTTATCTATACTTTCGCATGAGTAAAAATGAGATATTAAACTATTTAAAAAATGCAAAAATYAAAGATCATATGTTAGCGCARATTTGTTACTATTTTTCACTTGATTATACAGCTAGTACMACAGCYAAAGAGCTTAATTTAAGTMGACAAACCATTAATAAYTATTACAARATAATAMGAACCCTACTTCTTAGAAAACAAGAAGAATTAATGYTRGATWTGRAAGAWACATCWKMYAARAATGGKTTYTCATTAAAATATCTTCARTCYAATTCTTATGTAAACTATTTTATWGAATACAATGAAAAAGTATTTATTATAGATTCTGATTCTACCTTAGTMCCTAAGATTGATAATYTATTAAATGAAGMTATRAAAARTTCTCTKMWTAAYAATTCAAAATCAAACTGCGCAAAAGTTTTATTTAATCAAAGAAAACAGAGTTATTTAGTGATGAGAATGTTAAAWACAAGYAACAATATGCAAGMGTTTGTGGATAAAAGATTAAAAAAATTCAGAGGTTTAAAYAAAGAGAATTTATTARTGCATTTAAAAGAATCTCAATTTMGATTTAATTATTCAAATGAATAYTTRCACTCTACTGTTTTGTCTTTGTTAAACCTCAATACAAAAYCTTGCRCCYTCTAAATCATTAGAGACASTTAWTWCMCCASWAAAATGYGTTTCAATAATCATTTTTGACATATACARTCCAATRCCWGARYTGTTYTSTTTTGTTGTAAAATAGGGTTCAAATATTTTTTCTATKATAKWRSKATTTATTCCMCCWGCATTATCACTWACRCTTAAASAACTTTTATTWTCTTTTGTATCAACKATTACWGTTATTAAAGGATCAGTAATCTTATTYAGTACAAGTGCATCTTTTGCATTTTTTAATAGATTTAACAGTACTTGCGAATATTCATTTTCTATTGCTTTTATTTTTTTATCACTTTTTATAATATATTTAATCTTTATATTTGAAGATACTAAAGAAGGATGAATAATATCTATTGCTTTTTGTACTGCCATACTAATAAAAAAYTCTTCTTTTATTTTTGAGAGTTTATAAAAGTCTTTAAAGTTATCAAGGGTTTTAGACATAAAATCCAACTGATTATTAGACTCTTCAAGTTTTTCTTCTAGGTATTTTTTGCTTAAATCATTGTCATCACTTGCTARTTGAAGGTTCATATTTATATAAGAAAGATGGCTTAAGGGTTGTCTCCATTGATGGGCAATATTATTAATCATTTCACCCATAGAAGCTAATTTACTTTGATGAACATACATTTTTTCTTTTTCTTTTTTTTCAAAAATTGTTTCTTTTAATTTATAACCTAAAGCAAAAGTTAGAACAAGAGACTCCATTGGCAAGCCAATATGTAAAGTATGTACAATATCTAAATCAAAGTAAGGCATATACTCAGTTATAAATAAACTGACCAATAATACACACCAACCAAGTACATAAAAACCAGAACTTTTAGTGCCCTTAAAATAAGATATACTTCCAGCAAGAACCAATGAGCCTATTACTAAACTACGTGGTAAATACAAATATAAAATTGAGTATTGAAGTAAACAAGCTAAAAGTAAATCAACAATATGTACATAGAGCAAAAAATTAAAGAAAGCATTCATTCTTTTCATTTTGTTTTTGGTATTTAAAATTTCTTTTGTAAATAAAATAGCAAATAAAGAAGCAAACGTTTCTGCTTGATCAATAATCATTTGTTCAATACTCGTAAAAAAAGTCTGATTTAAAATAGTAGGAATAAGATACAAAGTAATTAAAGCAGATAATTGCATAAGAGAATAATAGATAAAAGCTTTCTCAAATGTATAAAGAAATAAAATAAAATTATATAAAAATGCACAAAAAATAATAGCATAAGCAATTCCAAAAAAGAGACCTTCATTTATTTGTAAACTTTTATATCTACTGTCATTAACCAGTATTCTTCCAAAATTTAGTAACTTCGCTTCTTTGTATACAAAATAAAAAACAATTTCTTCGGGACTGTCCTTATTAACATCAAAAATAAGAGAATCATAGGTTTTTTCATATTCAATATTTGAATAAAGTAAATCATTGATAGCAGTAACTACCTTAAATGAATAGGTTTTATTTTTCAAAAAACTCTTATCAATATTAAGTTTTATTGCTACTTGTTTAAATTTATCTTTTTTAATATTGTATTTTCCATAAAGCTTATAATTAATGAAATCTTCTGAAAGATAGGCTTCTTTTATAATTTGACTACGTAAGGGAGTAGCTTCTAAATAAACAAACAAACATAAAAAACAAACAAAATATCTAAGCAAGGATTTCAATCCTATAGCCTACTTTTGCTACATTTATTAAACAATCATCTGGAAGTTTTTTTCTAAGATTTCGTACAAGTGAACGAATAGCATCTTCGCTCATTGATGAGTCATACCAAATTTTGTTTTCTATTTCTTCATAAGAAACTACCCTATTCTCATTTTTATGCAAGATGTCCAAAAATAAAAGCTCGTTCTTACTTACTTTTATACTTTTGTTATTTCTAATAAGAGTTCTGTTAAAAGGATCATAATAACACTCTTTTGTAATGTATTTTAAGCTGTTAATATTTTCTTTTATATTTTTAGCACATTGTAATAGTACTGGAAATAAAATATTATGTCGTATGGGTTTAATCATATACTTAAGCAATCCAAGTTCAACAGCAGAAATCAAATAATTGGTATCAGTAAAAGCTGTCATCATTATTATTTGCGTATTTATTTTCTTTTCTCTTAGTTTTTTAACAAACTCAATTCCAGTCATTTTAGGCATTTTTATATCTGTTATTATAATATCTGGTTCATATTCATCTACAATCGCTAAAGCTTCAAGTCCATCTTTTGCTTCATAAACAAAAGGAAATAACCTTTCCAAATAAGAAACTGCATTTTTTCGTATGAATTTTTCATCTTCAACATATAAAATTTTGATATTTTTAAACTCTTCTCTTTTCATAAACGAAGTATACATTAATTATAATAACAATTATCACAATCGTACATTTATATTTCTTTTTTTCCTATATTCATTCTTTTTATTATATATCAGGCTTTTATATACTTTTTAATATAATAAACCAAAAAATAACAACTACTATGAAGTAAGGACAAAGAGTGAGAATACTTTCAGGAATACAACCCTCAGGAACATTACATATAGGTAACTATTTTGGCGCAATGCAAAAAATAGTACAAGCACAAGAAGAAGGTGAACTTTATGCTTTTATAGCTTCGTATCATGCTTTAACCTCTGTTAAAAATAAAGATGAATTAAAAAACAATATTTTCGAAGTAGCTGCTAACTTTTTAGCCATTGGGATGGATCCAGAAAAATCTACATTTTGGGCACAACATGATGTAAAAGAAGTATTAGAACTGTACTGGATTTTATCAAACTCTTGTTCTATGGGTTTATTAGAACGTGCACACTCTTACAAAGATAAAACATCAAGAGGAATAGGTGCTAATCATGGTTTGTTTTCTTACCCTGTATTAATGGCTGCTGATATTTTATTATATGATTCACAAATAGTTCCTGTTGGAAAAGACCAAATTCAACATGTAGAAATGACAAGAGATATTGCAACATCATTTAACCATTTATATGGAGATATTCTAACAATTCCTCAATCAAAAGTAGATGAAAAAGTAGCTACCGTTCCAGGAACAGATGGGGCTAAAATGTCTAAATCTTATGGCAATACTATTAATATGTTTGGAAGTAAGAAAATCATCAAAAAACAAGTCATGGGAATAGTTACTGATTCTAAGGGTCTTGAAGATGTAAAAGATTATTCTACGTGTAATATTTATACTTTATGTAAATTATTTATGAATGAAAATGAACTTGCAAACTTAAGAGATAGATATGAAACACCAGGCGAAGGTTATGGGCATTTTAAACTAACTCTTCTTGATCAAATAACGCAATACTTTGCACCCTACGCAACAAAAAGAGAAGCATTATTAGCCAATCCAAAACAAGTACAAGAAGCTTTAGATTTTGGAGCACAAAAAGCCAGAAAAGTAGCTGCTGCTAAAATGGAAATAATCAGAGATGCTGTAGGTTTATAGTTATATTAAAAAAGAAGTTTTGTTTATTTTATTTTTATAGGCAATAAACTTAAAAAACTTAAAGCTTCTGGCAATGAAAAATATGCGCCTTTGATATCATTGTAAGCAGGGTCTATTAAATAGTTTTTTGAGCTTTCAAAGTTGGCTTTTTTCAGGCTATTTTTTATAAATACGCTTTGTTCTAAATTACAATTATCAAAGAGTGCTTTTTCTAAATTACACTCTTCAAAACCTGTATCTTTAATCTCTGAATTTAAAAATTTCATTTGTCGTAAATCCAAAAGATGAAAAGAATTTTGAGAAAGATTACAGCCATCAAAAATAACATCAAAAGACTCAGAACAAGAACTCCACGAAAGCCCAAGAAGTCTTGACTTTTTAAACGTAACATCATTAAATACGCAGTTTTTTAGCTCAGCTAAAGACAAATCACAATCCGTAAAAGTACATTCAATAAACTTGCAATTATAAAAAATAGCCTTTGAGAAATCACATTTTACAAAAGTACAATTATCAAACTCAATATCTTCTAGATTTTTATCCGTATACTGTTCAAACTCTTCTTCCCAGTAATCATTTTTTGAAAACATAACACTCTTTTTTATTTTGATTTTATCATATTAAGAATAAATAAGACTAAAGTATTAGCACATATTGTTTAACAACCCTTCATTTTTATAACACAGATTTTTGAATTGACTTTGGAGATATTCACTGCTTCCAATACAATACTCCATGCTTTGTGATATTAATGATATTTCACTGTAAGCAATTAGGGCATCTTGTTTAACTCTCTTTGAAAAAAAACCTTCAAGGATAAAAGAAAACATATCTCCTGTAGTATTAAGATAATATGCAGTGTTTTTTTCTTCATTGCAGATACAAAAATCCAAACAATCCAAACAAATTTCCAGTGTTCTATTAATAGATTCTATACTTGTATCTTGTATTAGAATATTTCTATTTGTTTCAAAAGCAAGCGTATAAAAAGAAGACGCTTCTTTTTCTTGCCCATACATAAATACACTATGGGCTTGTAATTTGTATTGATTGTATTGATTTATTAGTATATTTGTTCTTTCAAGCATTTAATACTACTTACAATTTACTGTGTAATCCACACTCACGATTAGCTAAACCTTTAGTGGGATCAAAATAGTTTTTTACATTCTCTAAATTATGCTTTTTTAAATACGCATTCATATCTTCTTCTTTAAAATGAAGTAAGGGTGCAACTTTAAGAACCCCATTAATTCCTGTTGAAAATACTTCCATCTTCCCTCTTAGTTCTGTTTGTTCACTTCTAATAGCTGTAAACCACACATCAGGACTTTCTTCTTTCATAGCTCGTTTAAAGGGCTCTAACTTAAACTGCTCCGTAAATAAATCATGTCGTTCATCGTCAAGTTCTGGAATTCCTCCAAAAACACAATCATTTCTCATTGTGCTCATACTTGGAGTATAAATTTTAATATTTAATTTTAAATCTTCGATGATTTTTTGTGCCACTAAATAAGTCTCTCTTGTGTTATATCCTGAATCAATCCAAATTACATGAATATCAGGTTTTATTTGTGTCACCATATGTAAAATTACAGCTTCGTGATAACCAAAGTTGGTAGTAACTAAAGGTTTAGAAGAATTCTTTACTGCCCAGGAAATAATTTCTTCTGGAGTTTTAGCTCCTAAATCTTGGTTCGCTTTTTTAATATCTATCATTGTATTTCCTATTTAAGGTATCTTATTTTAATAGTAATTATTAGTATTAACTATATAATATTAAAAACTTGCTTAATACCGGATTTACTACCTTTTTAATTTTACACTGCCTAAACTATAATATTTTATACTAAATGAGATAGAAAGGATTCTTATGAAAAAAGATTTTCTCCCTGTTTTAGAAAAAGAAATTCCGCAAGAGGGGAATGTCACTGTGGAATTTATTGTTTCAAGAATAAAAAATAGTCCCAATAATATCAGATTACAAACATATTCCACGCGAGTCAATTACAATAAGAATATTAAAACACTTCATTTTGTCAAATTAAATAATATTATAAGTTATAATATAATAGAATTATTGTAATTATACATTCGTAAAATTGTATAAATAAAGGATTAAGAATGGATATGATTATTGATTTTCTCAACACAGTGTTTTGGGGATATGTACTTATATATGGTTTACTTATAGTTGGAGTTTTTTTTACTGTTAAATTAAAATTTTTACAATTTATACATTTTAAAGAAATGTTCAAGTCAGTTTCAAATAAAGGAGCAGATGATAGTTCAGGAATCACTCCTTTTCAAGCATTAATGATTTCCTTAGCATCAAGAGTAGGAACAGGTAATTTAGCAGGAGTAGCCGTTGCTTTATACTTAGGTGGGCCTGGAGCTATTTTTTGGATGTGGATGGTTGCACTTGTAGGAATGGCAACAGCATATTCTGAAAGTACCCTTGCACAATTATATAAAATTAAAGATGAAAATAATGCTTACAGAGGAGGACCTGCTTTTTATATATCTAAGGGTTTAAATTCTCCTATTTTTGCATCCATTTTCGCAATTAGTTTGATTATTGCTTTTGGTTTAGTATTTAATGCCGTACAAGCGAATTCCATTGCAGGTGCAGTATCTACTGCTTTTGATTTAGATAAATCATATATTGCAATTGTTATTGCCGCTTTAACTGCTTTGGTGATTTTTGGAGGAATTAAAAGCGTTGCGAAAATTGCTCAAATTATTGTTCCTTTAATGGCTGGAATATATTTACTAGTAGCTTTGTATGTAGTAATGGTAAATATCTCTGTAGTACCTGAAATTTTAATGACTATTATTAAAAGTGCTTTTGGTCTGCAAGAAGCAGCTGGAGGAGTAACGGGTGGAGTAATGGCTGCTATGATGAATGGTATTAAAAGAGGACTATTTTCAAATGAAGCAGGTATGGGTTCTGCACCAAATATTGCGGCAGTTGCAGTACCAGCACCACACCATCCGTCATCACAAGGATTTGTTCAAGCCTTAGGTGTATTTATTGATACAATTTTGATCTGTACAGCTACTGCTATTATGATTTTATTATCTGGTATTATGGATCATGGCTCAGGAGTTACAGGTATTGAGTTAACACAAGCTGCCTTATCTGTTCATATTGGAGATGCAGGAGTTTATTTTATTGCTATTGCTATTTTCTTTTTTGCCTTTACTTCTATTATTGGAAACTATACTTATGCTGAAAATGCTTTTACGTATTTAGGTATTGGTAATAAATTAGGTTTATTAGTATTAAGAATAAGTGTTATAGGAATGGTTTTATGGGGTTCATTTAAAAGTGTTGCTACAGTATTTAATGCAGCTGATGCAGCTATGGGATTAATGGCAACTATTAACTTAGTTGCCATTGTTCTTTTATCTGGAACAGTAGTAAAATTAACAAAAGATTTTTTAGATCAAAGGAAAGAAGGAAAAGTACCTACTTTTAACTCTACAAAATTTCCTGAAATCAAAGGAGTTGATGACTCTATTTGGGGAAATAAATAATAAACCGAGGACAGAATTTTAACTGTCCTCTTTTTTTATCTATCTTATTATTTTCCTGACAGTTAGCAGCAGAATTTTAATAGCATATTCAAAAAATTCAATGCGTGCTAATATTGTCTAATACTATCTTGTTCTTTTTGATAAATACAAATAAACTCTTATGTGAACAAACAATCACAAGCTTAAGATTCATTTTTATACTTAAGTAAAAAAATATCTTTTAGGTTTTGATTTAAACCATTGGTATTAAACATTATTATTTCACGGTAATATCGTTGAAAAGAAGAATGTGTAAAAATAGATTTTCCACCATTTAAGACCATTGCAGTTGTAATTAATTCTTGTACAAATAAAAACAATTCTACTCTTAATATACTCAATTCTTTTGCATCCCTACACGATATAACTACATCTTGTTTCTTTTTTAAAAGTAGTTTTGATTCTGTTTTAAAGCTAATATTATTGGACTCTTTAATAGCAGCTTTTCCCAAACCGTAAATACAGTAATGTATGCTCTTAGCTACGGAGCGATTTTTAGAATAATTACCCAAGTGATGTGAAGATACAATATTTTTATCTTTTACAAAAAAATCTTTTAATTCAATATTTACTGTGTTTATTGAGTACCCAACAAAAGTATCACAAGCAGGTGAAATGATAAAACCTTTTTTATTTTTAAAAGAGCTTAGTACTTCTAATTCATACTCTTTATAATGAAAACCTACTAATAAAGAATCAAATATTGTATAACCACTGGCCCACGTTAAAGTTCCTGTTAAAAGATAGCCATTTTTAACTTTTTTAGCCTGTACTTGTGTGGTTTTTAAATGCAAATGATTAATAGCGATACCACATTTTTTTTTAAAAAACCGTTCTTTTCTTGAAAAGCTATTTTTATTCATAATAGCATTTGCTGCAAGTATTTGAATAGCCAAAAAAGCAAGAGATCCCGATACCTCAGCAAATTTTGACAATAAAATGGCTTTGTATTTTTCTTGTAAAGGTGCGCAATATTTATATAAAGCAAAAGTATCATTATCAAAAGCAATATCAAATGCTTTTTTCAAAATATTCTTATCTTCATCCATACCATTTAAATTCAAGTTTTTGATTTTAGCTAGTGTGGTTTTGATTTTTTTATTGTAATTCATTGATTTTATCTTTGTTCTAAACGTAAATTTTTATAATATTCATAATCATCATGTTTAAAAAAGACAGTTAAAAGTTAACATCTCTTTGTCTAACATAAGGGGGTATATTTGTTATTACCACTCTTTTATTCTTACAATAAGATAATTATATTAGTTATTTAGTTAATCTACTATTAAATTCACTGCTTCTTAAATAATTTGATTTTCTGTCATCAAAATTTGAATAATTTGCTTTTATATTCCCCAAATTTCAAAATAAATATTTTTTATTCAAGAAAAATAAATAAAAATATAATTTTAAATAATATTTTTTATGCTTAWTTTACGCCWRAATTCTTTTTATATATGAATAAATAATTTATAWAAAATTACGAGTAAAGGGCTTGTAAATAAACACTTAACACAAAAACTTTACTATAACAAATATTTTATATAAAGGATTTGTATTGTACAAATTATTATTTGGTCAAAAAAGAGTATTCGAAGATTTATCGTTGTTGTTACTTAGGTTATTTATGGGAGGGACTTTTATTGTTTATGTAAGTAAAAAAATACTTAATTTTGATAATTATGTCATTTTGTTTTCAGATAAATTAGATTTACCCTTGCCTTTATTAAATCTTTATTTAGTGATTGCAGTTGAAGCAATAGGAGGTGTATTACTTCTAATAGGACTATTTACAAGATTAGCAACAATACCATTAATTATCACTATGATTACCGCATTATTCTTAGTCAATTTAGAAAAAGGTTTTGCAGCATCCAACTTTGGTATGGAAATACCACTTGCGTATATATCCATTTTATTTGTATTATTTGCATTTGGATCAGGAAAATTTAGTCTAGAAAATAAAAAAACAAGTGAATAAATATTCACAGTTTAAACTTTTTTAAGAAAATTTAAAAAACACATTCTAAAGACTCTTAGCTCTGACGTTGATAAAGATAAATCTTTTTATATGTTTTATTACGCAGAGCTTCTAAAATCCCGCGTACTCGTTCTCTTTATTTCATGATTGCAAGAAAATAACTAGTATAAATTTTTAAACTTGAAGCTCTTTTAAGGTGGCAACAGTCACCATAATTCTATTTTTCTGTAAAATTCTTGTCTTTTAATTCATTAGGGTATTTTTTATAATATTTGTCTATTTCAATAGTATCAATAGATTTACAATATCTACATTTACCATTGATTAACTCATGATAATTAAATGACTCTTTACATTCTGGGCACTTAGAAAATTCAATTTTATTTTCTACTAATAATTTTAAAAATTAATTATTTTTACCGATATAATATTACATAATATTGATATTAATTATACAATAGTCAATGTAAGTCTAAAATCTATCTATATCTTTTATTTCTAAATATTATTTTCATAAAAAAGTTAAGATTTTTTGCTTATTTAGAATATAATTAAGCCAACATGTTATTTATTTATTAGGACAAAAATGAAACTTTTATTAACTCATATATTTTTTATAGTCTGCTTTTCCCTTAGCTTATTTTCTAAGAATATTATATTTACACAAGAAGAAAAAGACTATCTTAGTAAGCAGCCTATTGTTACAGTTGCAATGATGCCTGACTTTACTCCTTTTTCTTATTATCTTGAAGATACTCCTGTAGGCTTTGAGCATGATTTATTAAAAATAATATCTAAAAGAACAGGAATACGTTTTGAGAAAAGAATAGATAATTGGACTACGATATACAGTGCTTTTAAAAATAAAGAAATTGATATGATTTCTAGTATTTCTCACAAAGAGTATCGTGAACCTTTTACTACATTTACACAATCGTATTATGATATTCCTATTATAGTTTTTGTAAGAGATGATTTCGGGGAATATAAGGGATTAAAAAGTTTGGAAGGTAAAAAAATTGGGGTATTGAAAGATGTATTTTATATCAAAGAACTCGAAAAAATTGATACTTTAAATTTAATATTTTATGACAGTTATGAACAAATAGCGAAAGATTTGGTTTTTGGGAAAATTGATGTTTTACTGCAAAACCTTACAAATATTAATGCATTAATAAAAAAACATCTATATACCAATATCACAATTGCTAGTGAATTAATTCTTCCTAATACAAAGAATGAAGATTTACGATTTGGAATACAACCTGAAAATCTGGTTCTAAGTTCCATCATTCAAAAAACCATTAACTCTATTAGTGAAAAAGAGAAAGAAGCCTTAGCAACAAAGTGGATAGGGTCAATTAAAGAGTTCAGAGGTGGCCATATTGAGCTTAATAAAGATGAAATAGCTTATTTGGATTCTAAGCCTATTAAATACTGTATTCATCCAAATGGAATGCCCTTTGAGGGATTAAATCAGAATGGAAAACATACGGGAATGAGTTCTGATTATTATAATTTATTTGAAAAAATGTTATCGGCAAATTTTGAACTCATTAAAACAAAAAATTGGAGCCAATCATTAGAGTACGTACTTGCAAGTAAATGTTCAATGTTAGCTTTAGGAATGGAAACACCTGAGAGAAAAAAGCACTTAAACTTTACTAGTTATTATCTGGATGTACCTTTAGTTGTTGCTACAAGAGTAGATGTGCCTTTTATTAATCATATATTAGACTTAGAGAATGAAAAAATTGGTATTATAAAAGATGATGCATTTGTAAAAATACTTCGTTCTAAATACCCTTCTATTACGTTAGTTGAAGTGAATAATATTTATGATGGGCTTGATAAAGTTAAAAGTGGCGAGCATTTTGCTTATATTGATACACTTGCTAGTATTGGATATGAATTTCAATCAAAGTATTTTGGAGAATTAAAAATTGCGGGTAAAATATCAGAGAGTCTCAAACTCTCTATGGCAGTAAATAAAGAAGAAAAGATATTACTTAATATCTTGCAAAAAACAATTAATAAAGTGACAAATGAACTGCATCGCGAAATATTTAGTAAATGGATTCCTATTAAATACGAAAAAGGAATAGATTATAATTTAATCATTGCAATACTTTTATCTTCACTTTTTTTACTTCTCTTAATCATTTACTGGAATACAAAAATAATTACTGCCAATAAACTCCTAAAAAAAGCAAAAAAGGATATTGAAGGTAAGAATAAAGAATTAGAACAACTTGCAATTACAGATCCTTTAACTAATCTTTATAATAGAAGAAAACTAGAAGAGCTTTTAAAAAATGAACTTAATAGAAATGAACGCTTTAATCATAAGTTTTGTCTTGTAATTGGAGATATTGATAATTTTAAAAACATTAATGATAAATATGGCCATCAAATAGGGGATAAAGTCCTTATTCAAATAGCTATGCTTTTAAAATCGAATCTTCGAAAAACAGATTTTGTTGCTAGGTTTGGAGGAGAAGAATTTATTATAGTTTATCCAGAGTCTAATATTGACATAATTTATAAGCTAATTGAAAAAGTACGATTAAAAATTGAAAATCACTCTATTGAAGGTATAAAAAATAGTACGATGAGTTTTGGATTAACCCAAACGAAAAATGGGGACACGTATAACTCACTCATAAAAAGAGCAGATAAAGCTCTCTATGAGGCCAAAAATAAAGGAAAAAATCAAACGCTAATTAATACATAATAAGTAATAAAAAGTCTTTTTTATATTCTTCTATATGACACTTGGCACAAGTGAGAGAACTAAAAGTATTGCCATAATAACGTTAAAGCGTTTTATACCCTTAGGGCTTTTGATTAATTTTTTTAAAACAACTCCACCAATAGCCCATGAGTTTGCAGATATAAGAATTGTTGAAAAGAAAATAAAAGTAATGATTAAAATTTGTATACTCGCATGCTCTACAGATGTCACATATACAGACATAGCAGTAATAATCTTAATCCAGTTTTTTGGATTCATCCATTGAAACAAGACAATAGGCAAAAACTTCATGGGATTAGAAGCTTCATCATTTTTTTTGAATTCTGGATTAGAATTTGCTATTTTCCAAGCTAAGAATAGTAAGTAAGCAATTCCAATGACTTTTAAAACTGTAAATGCAGAAGGATAAGCTTTAAAAAATTCTCCCAATCCAAGTCCCACAAAAATAGTCATTAAAGGAAAACCAAATACCACACCTAAAATATGAGGTAAGGTTCTTTTATAACCAAAAGTAAGACCAGAGGATAAAAGCATAATGTTATTAGGCCCAGGAGTAATGGAAGTTGCAAAAGAGAACATAAATATTGATATTAAGATTGTTAGAGTAAATGTTTCCATATTAGGCCTAAATAGTAAAGTAATCTAATTTTTGAATATAATACTAAAGTTTTACTTAATAAAAACATATTMAAAATACAAAATYATTGATACAAGATGTCTTTTAAATATAATCCTATAAATTATATTTAAAATTATTACTTATGAAAAAATTATAATAATTACTTTATATATACTTTTTTATAGATTAAAACAATTTATTAACAAGAAATTATGAAAAACAATCTATAGTAAATATTTTACAAATGCCTTTATATGGTATTTATAAAAATTATATATAATTAAATAGTATATTAATTATATTTATTGTACTATAACACCTCAAATAAGTGATGAAGTTATTAAGTTATTTAAAAGGTGTATTAATGTTAAAAAAAATAAATTTTACAACTGTTGCATTTGCTTTCCTAGCAATGTTAAGCTTTCAAGCGTGCTCAATGAAAGTGCCTCTTAATTCTAGCGATCAAGAAATTGAAGCATACGAAAAGTTAGATACTCAAAAGAAAATTAGTGTTAAATATAAAAGTTCCCTAAAAGATACACATAATGTATCAACAGGTGTATTTACAGATTCAGTGATTATTGAGCATAATAAGAAAAAGTTGCATGCAAATACTTTTTTTAAAGAAAATTTCATAAAAGTATTGGAAGCTAAAAATATTCCATTAGAATTTAATGAAAAATCAAAAGAAATATTATCTTTAGATAAATTTGAATTCTTTTCTTCTCGTTCCAGTGGATTTTCACCCATAATTACTTTTTCACAAATGAAGATTAAAATGAGCAAAGATAATAAAATATTTACTTCTTATATAAAAAGAGGAAAAGTGCCCATTTGGAGTGGTGATGAAATAATCGAACCTTTATACAATGAGCCATTTAAATTAATGATTTTAGAACTGGTTGCAAAAATCAATAAAGAGTATTTCAACTATAAACTAAGTGATAAGAAAGTTCTTGATTTATTAAATACAGTAAAAGAGAAAATAGCTAAAAATGATTCTTTAGTTTATTTAGATGTTTATGAATTAGGTTTTTCTAATAATAAAAAAGCACTCCCTTATTTAATAGAATTAAGTAGTCATGAGGATGAATATGTAAGAATCTCATCTATTGCAACTCTTGGTTTATTAGGTGGAGAATCTCAATTTGATTATTTAGTATCAAAATATAGATTGTCCCATTTATGGCAAGATAGAGGAATGGCACTAAAAGCAATAGGGGATATTGGAAATAAGCAATCAAGCGACTTCCTATTACGTGAAAGGAATATTTGGTCTAATATAGAAAGTAAAGAGGCCAAGTGGAACTTAATTATACTAAACTTATATCTTTAGTAGTATCATTATCAAAAATTAGCCTATTAACAAATAAAAATTTGTAGAAAGATTAAATCTTTTTACAAATGAATATGTATTTATCTGCATCTTCATCACTGTGAAGATTAAAATTAATTACTTGCTCTATTTTAAAACCGCAAGAACTTATTAGGTTTTTTAAATAATCTAAAGCATGATAGTATTGAATAATACTGTCTTGTTCTTTAGTATACGTATTGTTTTTAGTTTTTGAAAACAGTGTCATATCTGTTTTTAATTCATTGTTTTCAAAAATTGCATCTATTGCTATAAATTTATCTTTTTGATTAATATTTAAAGAACCTTGGGCTATTTCTTCAAAACCAAAGAGAGTATTAACATCAAAGATAAAATACCCATCAGGATTTAATATTTTGTGGGTGTTTTTTAAAAAGTCTTCTAAAGAAGTTTTTGGAATATAATTAAGCACATCAAAAATTGCTGTTGCACAAGCAAAAGTATCTTCTACGTCTTTTACATCTATGGCATCTGCACGAAGATTAAAACTTTGGCAGACTTTTATTTGTTCTACACTTAAATCTATTCCATACACTTCTATGCCATTAGCCAATAGATGCATCATAAACGCACCTTGCCCACAGCCAATATCAATAATATCGTTTAAATTCTTTTCAAAAATCAGACCTAAAAAAGCTGAGTGTAATTCTTTTACTTCTTCTTCTAATTCTAAATAAGCTTCAATTTTTGAATATAAATCCAATCCCACTATAAAACAGCTTCTATTTTCTCTTTTAATGAAAAAATCGCTGCTTTTTTTGAGTAATAAGCATTTTTATTTACGATTAAATGAGCAGACGTTTCCATAATAGTAGCCCCTACTTCTAAACCATTTTGTTTCATTGTTGCACCTGTTTCAACAATATCAACAATACAATCAGCAAGTCCAACCAAAGGTGCTAATTCAATAGAACCGTAAAGTTTAATAATTTCTACTGCCATTGCTTTTTTTTCAAAGTATTTTTTAGCAATAACTTCATGTTTTGTAGCTACTTTAATAATACTCTTACTCCAATCCAGTTCTTCTCCAGCTCTAAGCCCTATTGCAACCTTACATTTACCTAATTGTAAATCCAGTAGTTTGATTAAATCGTATTCTTTTTCTTCTAAAACATCTAATCCAACTACTCCTAAATCAGCAGCACCATGCATAACATAGGTGGGTACATCTTGGTTTCTTACATTTAAAAATGTAAAACCTGCTTTTACTAAAATGAGTTTTCTGTCTTCAAATACAAATTTTTCTCCAAAAGCTTTTTCAAACTTTTCTAGAGTATCTTGTGCTATTCGTCCCTTAGGTAATGCAATTGTTAGCATTAATAAGTCCTTTCATATTGTTAAAAATTAAATGTTCATCGTAGGTACAAGTAGGAAAAAAAGAAGAAAGTTCTTTTCCATCCCCACCTGTAATTATGATTTGTTTGTTTTTTGCAAACTCTTTTATGGGTAAAATAATCGCTTTTAATATCCCATAAGAGATTGCTTCTTGCGTACTTAAAGGGATTTTATCTAAATCTTGCTTTAAATTTAAATCGTAATTTAAAACAGGAGAAATAGTAGGATATAAATCATGCAGTTTTTTTAAACCAGGAAGAATAAAACCACCTCTATGAATTCCTTCTTGCATTAAATCTACTTTTATACAAGAACCTGCATCTATTATTACTTCATTTTTTGCATTTAAACATGCCAGTTTTCGATCAAGTCCCAAACCCTTATATTCTGTAGGAAAATTCAAGTATTTCTCTACATCAATAAGCGTATTTTTCGTTTCTTTTAATCTTGCAAGTGCCGTTAAATTAACCGATATATAATAAATAGGCTCATCAAAAAGTGGAAGTGTTTCATTCATAAAGTATTTTTTAGATTTATTGTTAATTAAAAAATGAAAAGAGGTATTTCCAATATCACATAAAATCAATTTCAATTCTCCAATCATTTTCTTCAAGATATTTTTTAGACTTAGAACAAAGAGGCGAAGATATTAACAAAATTTTCTTTTTAAAATTGTGTTCTTTATATAAAGCMAGATTTTCACATAAAATCATAAGTTCATCCGCATTTTTTCTTATAAATCTTGATTTTGCTGCCAAAATAAAAATAGCGTAAAACTCTCTTTTAACACTGGTTGCTGTAAAAATATCTATTTTTTTTCTTGTGCCAAAATCTTTTARATTAATAGCTTCTATTTTTTTAAATAAAATATTCTTTTCTAAAAAGTAGCCTGTTATGTCTTTCAATATTTTTCCATTTTTTGTGAATTATAGCGTAGTTTGAGAGTTTTTTGAAGGCTTAAGAACAAGGAAAATAGTATTTCCTTGTTTGCTTAATTTATTTTTTACTTAGGGGATGAGTTGAAGCAAAGTTTTTAGCTATGTTTGYAGCTTCAGGRCTACATTTKGGATGKCCCCATCCACTTTTACTTATTTTATTTGTAATGTCATTTACTATATTATCACTGCCATCACTGTTAACTCCACCAGGAATAGTATCAAGTTTTAATGCAGATCTCARTTTCCATGCAATATTGTGATCAGCACAAGAGCTGTCTCCACTTACACCTAAAGCCCCAAGAAGTYCGCCACTTTTAGAATATAAAGCCAAGCCTCCACCAAATACATTTACACCACCGATTTTTTTACCTACCATGTAGTCATTTTTCATTCCAATAGTTTCATTTGAACCACCATATGCAACACTTGTAGATACCGGATTACTGTGCTGAAGTCCAAATAAACTTCCTCCATCTTGAGTTGCTGTAAATAAATTTGCAGTTGAAAGAGCTAGATTAGGTAAACTAAAAGCATTAGCCGTATTCGCTTTTTGAGCTGAAATTACTCTACTTCCTGGCCATTGATCTGCTCTTGTTTTTCCTGAGAAAGTTACTACTTTTACTACCCCATCTCTATTAACAAGAGTTGCCCACATGTTTAATGAAAAACCACCATTTTTTTCTTTTACWATTTTRMTTAATTCTTTTTTAACTTCATCATGCGATGGTAAGGTTTGCATTGAACTTTTTGCTTCACTTAAACTTGCAACTAAAATAAGTACCGAAAATATACCTGTGTTAATTTTTTTAATCATTTTATTTCCTTTTTGATTTCTCTTTTTAAATGAGAATAATGCTAGAATAGTAGCAAAGCATGGTATGTTCGTCAAGAAGTTTACCTTTGGTAGGATAGTATACAAAAGGTTTGATTTGTGATAAAACAGTGCTTTAAATAAAATAAAAAAATGAGAATTTATGCCAAATGTAAGACAAAATAAAGTCCATTGTAAGAATTATACTTCTAAAATTGAAATWACAGTAGAAATATTAAGTGGAAAATGGATTGTACTTTTGCTTTTGCACTTGAGTGARAAAAAAATAATACGCTTCAATGAGTTCAGAAAAATATTACCAGATATAACTCAAAAAATGTTGTCTCAACAGCTTAAGAAACTGGAACAAAACAAAATAATTTCTAAAAAAATTTACAATGAAGTACCTCCAAAAGTAGAATACAGTCTTACAAAAGAAGGAAAGAAGCTAATTCCTATAATGGAAGACATGCAACTATGGGGAGAAGAATATTTAGATAAAGAATAGTTTTGCTATTTTTTCTTTATTTCTAAACGTTGAGCTCGCACAGTAATATCTGTAATCACTCCATTAAAATTAAGTATATCTATTACTGTAGATGCAATATCTTTAGCTAATAAATGGGTATTTTCTTTTTCACTTGGTTCAAAGTTCAAAGCATCAAAAAAAGAAGTTTTTGTAAGGTCGGGATTAATAGATGTTACTTTAACATCTGCACGTCTTARCTCTTCAAATAATGTTAAAGAAAAGTCTCTTAAACCCGCTTTACTTGCTGTRTACAAAGCAGAAAAYTTTGARTGTTTAGTAGCTTCWATGGAAGCTATATTTATAATATGACCTTTTGTTTTTTTAAGACTTCGTARTAAAAGTGACGTTAAAATAATAGGYGCAGTTAARTTTACATCWATTAATTCTTTTATTTTTGWWACTKMKATTTCTTCATGRGGTTTAAAKATTCCAAAACCTGCACAATTTACTAAAACAGATATATCTTTTGTTTTTAAAAGYTCTTTTATTTCTTTCTCCAGCGATACACTGTCTTCTAATCTTGATTTTAAACGAATGATTTCATAGTTATTTTCCTCTAAACTCACGCATATTTCTTTTCCAATACCAGAGCTATAACCTGTAACYACTGCTGTCATTTTAAGCCTTCTTTTTATAATAAATTAAAACAATTATACTTAAAATAAACAAAAGTGAATAGATAATATAAGAAAGGTATTCTTTAATTAAGTCTTGATTAYCACCTATGTAATAACCCAAAAGAGTAAGAATTACMACCCAGATACTTGCACCYAWWGTAGTATAAAAACAAAAAGTAAAAAGGTTCATCTTKGCAAGTCCHGCDGGAAAAGAAATAAGCTGTCTAATTCCAGGRATCAATCTTCCTGTAAATGTAGATATATGCCCRTGACTTASRAAAAAGTCTTCCATTTTTGTTATAGTAGCTTCACTAATAAAAGCGTATTTACCAAAACGAATTAATAAAACACGTCCCAGTTTTAAGGCAAGGAAATAATTAAATAAAGCTCCTGCTAAACTTCCAGAAATCCCACAAAATAACACAGCTGCCATATTCATTTCACCTTTATATACTAAATAACCAGCTGGAACCATTACAATCTCAGAAGGAAAAGGGAAAAAAGTACTTTCTAAAAACATCATGATAAAGATTCCCGCATATCCAAAACTAGAAACAATATCTACAATATAAAGAGCAATATCATGTAACATCAAGAGCCTTGATTTTAGAATARTAKGAKGTTTTCATTCTGTCTTCCATGTCATCATTTGTAGCATATTCATAACCAAAAACTTCTTTCCATAATGTATGATTTTCCATACATAAATAAAAATACACATCTTCATGCCAAGCTTTAAAKGAATCATAAGCATGTTTAAACATTTCTCTTTTTACATCTAAAGAATAAGAAACTTTTCCATTGGCATTTTCAAAAGGCATTTGTAAAATCTTTGTTTTAAAAGAGCGGGCTTGAATTTTTTTCATCACAGGTTTAATAAAAGTAAGTGTTCCAAAAGATATCAAAACTACTTTTTTAGAATCAAACATATCAACCACACGTTTGTATACTTCCCCATACTCTTCTAAATAGTTTTCATACTGAACAATGGGATGAAAATGAAAACCAATTAGAACATTTTTATCACTTAATGCTTTTGCAGCAGCAAGCCTTTTATCTAAACTTGCAGTTAAGTGTTCTTCATTCGTAATAATAGTAGGYGTACTTAATGACCAAGTACAAATGATATTTTTTGGCACATCATTTTCTAAAAAGTATTTGATATTATTTGATTTTGTTTTAAACTCTAAAATTACATTAGGGTTTGCACGTGCAAAATCGAAAAGTGCATCTAAAATACCTTCTTTATTTCCCCACATTAAAGAATCAGAACTTTGACCTGTTCCTATATGATAAGTCTTTGAGGGATCTAATTTAAGTGAAAGTAAGTTTTTCTTAAAATTCTCATCAAAACCAATTTTATTTTGATTGTAAAAAGATTGGATGGAACAATACGAACAATCAAAACCGCAGGATTGCACTGCATCAAGAGTCATTAAATTACAGCATCTAGTACCTGAGCTTGCAACTGGACAGGCCCCAAGTGCAGAAGTATCACTTTTAAATTTAGTAAAACTTACTTTCCTTACATCTTTTTTGTACAAATCTTTTGAAAAGTTACTGTAAGAATTGGGTTTGTTTTTCAAGGCAGTCCAAACTCCTCTTATATGATTAAAGGCTTCTTTTTTAGAAGAATATTCGTCTTTGAAAATATTTACAATATTGTCTTCATTCCATAAAACAAAATCGATTGAAAAATCAATTATTTGTTTTAATTCTTGATAAGAGAATTTATATTCTAAGAATTTTTCTTTGACAAACGTTTGGTTGTCTAAACTTAGATTTTTATAATTTGTTTTTAAAATATGTTCGTTAAATTTGTTCAAACTCATAATARGTGTTTCCATTCTTTAAAGGTATTTTGTATCAATTGTATTACAAAAGATTTTTTAGGTATTTGTTCTTCTAAATGATCAGAGACCACTTTTATTATATATATTTCTTCTAAGAAAGAAGAAACTATTTCTTCAAAATATTGGCTTTCCATATCCACTAAAATRSTAGAAATTTGATTTTTATTAGTRCATATTGTATCTAATGTTGTAATWCTTGCATGGYTTAWRTTTTCAAGTTTTTTATTCGTACARAAAAGACTTCCAATTTTTATATTTTTATCTRMACATCCTGCAATACCTAAATTAATAGCTTTTGAKATTTGATRGTTTTTAAAWATATATTCTAAAGTATTTTGTGTATTAATTTTWCCTAYRCCAGAAATCACTATTASWAGTGTATCATTRCTGTATATTTTAATRTGTGTTGCTTGGKTTGGGTTTSTTCTATSMWGKGATAGTTTGTAATAGTTAATAAGTGCYTGTGCCTCACAAAGTAARGCACAGTGAATTAATGTTTTAAACATTAAAGAGTKTGTTAAGACTAAGCCTTAACGTTCTTTTTTAATTCTTTAATTCTAGCAGCTTTACCAGTTAATCCTCTTAAGAAATGTAACTTAGCTCTTCTAACTCTACCTCTTCTTAGTACTTCAAAAGTTTTGATTGAATCAGAGTATA
Source organism: Arcobacter sp. (assembly GCA_002733685.1). Classification (GTDB taxonomy): domain Bacteria; phylum Campylobacterota; class Campylobacteria; order Campylobacterales; family Arcobacteraceae; genus NORP36. Next base: position 53,157 of record NVWN01000010.1, read on the forward strand.
ATGGAAAAATTCTTTCAACTCCAATTTGATTTGCAGCAATTTTTCTTACTGTAAATGTAGCTGCAGTACCTTCTGCATGTCTAGCAATAACTATACCTTCAAAAGATTGAACTCTTTTTTTAGTCCCTTCTTTAATTTCAATACCAAGTCTTACAGTATCTCCAGCTCTAAACTGAGGGATTTCTTTAGACTCCATTTGTGCTGCTTCAAAGCTAGCAATATATCTGTTTTTCATTTCTTTTCCTTATTAGGTCTGTAATATCTTGTTCTACAAATAGACATTTTTAATTTTAAGTCGTGAATTTTACTATGATTTCCCTTTAAGAATTCTTTAGTGACACTTAAATTTTGGAAATTTTCAGGTTTCGCAAAAGATGGCGCTTCTAAAAGATTGTTTTCATAAGATTCCATGTCCAAGGATTGGGCATTTCCAAGTACTCCTTGTACATTTCTAGAAATTGCATCTGCCATTACTAAAGAAGGCAATTCTCCTCCTGTTAAAACATATTCACCAATACAAAACACTTCATTGGCATATTTTTCAATAACTCTCTCATCAATTCCTTCATATCTACCMGAAACAAAAACAATATTTTTTTTCTTAGCAAGTCGTTTTGCATCGTTTTGTTTAAAAGCTTTTGCAGCAGCTAAGGGAAAAATAATATAYGYATCTTCATTTTTKGCTTTTATRTCATCMAGGCAATCAAATAAGGGYTGGCAAGTCATTAACATACCRGCACCTCCACTGATTATTTGTTTATCMACTTTTTGATGTTTATTAGTAGTATAAGCTCTGGGATCATAAAACTCGTAAGATATAAAATTTGAAGCAATGGCCCTTTTTAAAATAGAGTCTTGAAAATAAAACTCWATTAGATTAGGGAACAAAGTAACAAAAGTAAAATTCATTTTTTTCCTTATACATTATTCAATACAAAATTCTTTTTAATCATTATATTTTGAAAAATATTTTAGTGAATAATTGTAAGTTTCTTTCTNTTAGTAAATTTAGGCTAGAATGTAAGCCAAAATTTCTATAAAGATATGACATGATAACATTAACTGACATAAAGCAAGCAAAAGAAAAGTTAGAAGGAATAATAAATAAAACTTCTATAACGTACGCACCTTTTTTAAGCCAAGATTCAAAAGGGCAAGTTTACTTAAAAAAAGAGAACTTACAATTAACAGGTTCTTTTAAATTAAGAGGTGCTTTTAATAAGATTTCAACCTTAAACCAAGAAGAAAAAGACGCAGGGGTAGTTGCAGCTAGTGCTGGAAATCATGCCCAAGGTTTATCTTATGCTGCCAAACATTTTGGAATAAGYGCAACTATATTTATGCCTGAATCAACACCTTTAACAAAAGTATCTGGGGTTAAACTTTATGGTGCGACTGTTGTTTTACAAGGCGCTAATTATGATGAAGCATATGAAGCRGCAAAAGAATTYTCAAATAAAAACAATCAGCCTTTTATTCATCCTTTTGCTGATGATAAAGTTATTGCGGGACAAGGAACACTTGGTCTTGAAATTCTTGAGCAATGTGAAAACGTAGAAGAAATACTTGTTCCTATTGGTGGGGGAGGTTTAATTGCAGGAATTGCAATTGCTGCTAAAAGTATGAATCCTGATATCAAAATAATTGGAGTAGTAGCAACGGGTGCTAGAGCAATGAAAGAATCTTTTGAAGCAAAACTACCTATTGATTCTAAAAGTGTTAAAACCATAGCTGATGGAATAGCAGTACGCTGTGTTATGCCCAAAAATTTGGATTATGCCCTTGAATATGTAGACGAAATTGTTGAAGTAAGTGAACAAGAAATTGCCAATGCAATTTTATTTTTATTAGAGCGTCATAAATTAGTTGTTGAAGGTGCAGGTGCTGTTACTGTGGCTGCTATTATGCACAACAAAGTTGATATTGAGAATAAAAAAGTCTGTGCTTTAGTAAGTGGTGGTAATATTGACGTTACTATGCTTTCTTTAATAATTGAAAAAGGTTTGGTTAAATCYTATAGAAAATTAAATTTATTGGTTACKTTAATGGATAAACCAGGTGCRTTAATGGATATTACWGATGTGTTTACACAATGTGATGCGAATATTGTACAAATTGATTTTGATAGAAATTCTGTAGAAATTGATTTTGGGGAAGCGTATGTAACTATTGCTTTAGAGACAAAAGGTCCTGACCATCAAAAAGAAATAAAAGAACATTTAAAAAATAATGGTTACAAATTTAAACAAATATAAGTTTTTGCTTAATGATTCATAAGGTATTTAGATTAATGTCATTATAATACGTGAAATAATTAATAAATAGAAACAACAAAATAAAGGAAGACAATGGAAGGAAGACTATTTACGTTCTTAGGTGCTATTGGTGGGCATGGTCAAGAATGGATAATCTTATCGCATTATGCATTAGTAATCGGTATTATCGTTTTATTAGTAAGAGCAGCTACGAGTAAGATACAATTAGTACCATCTGGTACACAAAACGTTATGGAAGCATATATTACAGGTATTATTGCAATGGGTAGTGATAGTATGGGTGAAAAAAATGCTAGAAGATATTTACCATTAATTGGTTCATTAGCACTTGTAATTTTTCTATCAAATATGATGGGAGTTATTCCAGGTTTTGAATCTCCTACTTCAAACATTAACTTTACTGCTGCATTAGCAATTATGGTATTTGTATACTATAACTATGTAGGTATTAAAATCAATGGTTTCGTTAATTACTTCAAACACTTTATGGGTCCTATGCCTATATTAGCACCTTTGATGTTTCCAATCGAGATTATTTCTCACTTCTCAAGAATTATATCTTTAGCATTTAGATTATTTGGTTCAGTAAGAGGCGATGATATGTTCTTAATGGTATTATTAATGTTAGTTCCTTGGATTGTGCCTTTACCTGGATTTTTCTTATTAACTGCATTTGGTGTACTTCAAGCCTTTATTTTTGCAATGTTAACATATGTTTATATTGCAGGTTCAGTTATGATGGCTGAAGAAGATCACTAGTAAGTAAGATTAAATACAAAAGGGGAAACAGCAATGTTTCCCCTTTTTTTATGTTCAAAAGGATTTTTATCAAAAGCTATTTAATTACAGATCCACTATATTATGGAAATACTAGGAATAAACTCTTAGAAATACTCAATCATACCCTAAGAGTAAATAAACCTAACTATGTATGCTTCCGAGATAAAAGCTCTAAAAACTATGAAGAACTTGCAAAAATATTTGTAGATACATGTAAAAATAATAAGACAGAGAATATTTTATTGAATCAAGAATATCTTCTGGCTCATAAATTAGAAGCTCATGGGGTGCACCTAACTTCAAAACAATTTAATCATATAAAAGAAGCAAAAGCACTAAATCTTTTTGTCATTATTTCTTGTCATACAGAAGAAGATATCAAAAAAGCCATAATATTAAAAGCTGACGCAGTATCTTATTCTCCTATTTTTGATACTCCTAATAAAGGAAAAAACAAAGGAATAGAAGAATTAATACGTATTTGTAATACGTATGAAATTAAAGTTTTTGCACTTGGGGGAATTATTACAAAAGAGCATCTTCAAGAAATAAAGAAAAGTAAAGCTTATGGTTTTGCTTCTATAAGATATTTTATTTAAAAAGTTTCTTTTATTTTTGCTTCTTTTTCATTTAAATATATAACATAGGTTTTAATGTTTTTTGTTTTAAAAATATCGGCTATGGCTTTTTTATAAAAAGAAACTTGCACCTCATGCTCAAGGAGTTCATCTTTTGTGGTTTTATAATCGCAAATAATAAAAGAATCCTCTTTATATAAAAGTAAATCCAATATCTTAATTTCATTTTTATACATTACTGCTTGTTCTGCTATAAACGTACTGTCCTTAAGCAAAGATATAAAAAGATCATTMTTAAGYAAGTGTTCAAYTCTTTTATAKATTGATATRAAATCAGCTGTGCTTAAATAATTCATATATCTACTTTTAGTTAATTTAAGCGCATAAACTAAAGAATCTAAGGTAAATTTATTCATCATTTCAAGTGTATAATGAGTTGCTAGTCCAAAATATTTTGCATGCAAAGTGTAAGAAGTGTCTTTTTCTTTTTTGATTTGTTTTTCTTGTTTTCCTAAATCAAGAGCAGTATAAGAAATAGGGAGAACTTTTTCTTTGGCTTTTGGAACAATTTCTTTACTATAAAGTGTACCATTTTGGTAAGCTTCTAAATTTAATAAATCAAAAACAGACGTTTCATCTTTCTTAAAAATAATCAGATTATTTTTAGCTCGTGTAATTGCTACATATAAAATATTTAATTCATCGTCCCTTGAAAGTGCTTTTTCTTTTAAAAGTGCATTTTTATACTCTTCATTATAGTGTTCAAAATTAGGTATTTTATAATAAATATTTTTTAAGGCCACATCTTCATATTCAAACAACAAAGAAGAACGGTCTACATTTTTTCTTTTAATTCTGTCTAATAAAAGTACCGTATCAAATTCTAACCCCTTGGATTTAAAGATAGTAAGTATTTGTAAACCATGCTGTTCTTTATTTTCAATACTGCTTTCAAGTTTATCTATTTCATATACAAAAGAAACAATATTTGAATACGTTTTACTTAAATCAATTAGTTTAATAACATTGTCATCTATTAACTTTAAATATTTGGCCACATACATTAAATTTTTGCTTAAATTATCTTGGATATCAATGTTAAGATTTAATTCCTCTAAAGGTTTTTTTCCAATTAAAGCATGTAGATTTTCTTTATAAATATCTTCTTTAAAATATAAATATTTTATTGTATTAATCAAAGCTTTTACATTTTCTTGATTTTTTAAACGCGAAGTCATTTCAGTTGAGATTTTAAGATGAGGAAACTTTTCACTTAAATATGAGTATAGAGATAAAACATCTGCATTGGTATACGTAAGAATTGCTACATCATTAATGTCAACACCATTTTGTAATAAATAAGATATTTTCGAAGCCACATTAACAAATTTCTCATCTTCTTTTAAAGCAGTATCTATAAATACTTCTACATATCCATCTTTATTAATAGATTCTTGTTTGATGTATTCATAATTATGTACTTTTAAAAAGATTTCATTCACAAAAGAAACAATATTCTCTTTTGAACGGTAATTGGTATTAAGACTGTCCATTTCAATTAAAGGAAATGCATTACTAAGATGATCAAAGAGTTCTCTTCTTCCACCTCTAAATCTATATATACTTTGTTTCGTATCTCCTACATAAAAAAAACTTTTTTCACTAGAGCTGGAACCAGATAAGATCTCATTAATTAAAGGTTCTAGAATTTTATATTGCAAGGTAGAGGTATCTTGAAACTCATCTATCATCATATGTTTGTATTTAGCATCCAGTCTAAAATACAAAAAATCTTTATCAATTTTATTTTGTAATAAATCATAAACCAGATTTGAAATATCATTAAATTCTAAATAATTCTTTTCTTTGTTATATGATTTTTTAAAATTCACAAACATACGGTATAAACGCAGTAAATTCCCCAAAGAATACGTAGATTTTAGTTTAAAGTATATTTCTAGCTGTTCTTTTAGAAGTGTAAAATTGTTTTCCATAATATCATTACAACATTTTTTAAAATATGAATATTCTTTGGCTGCATTTTTATTTAACCATGTTTTTTTAATAAGTTCTTCAAAATTTATAAAATCTACTGCTTTTTTTGCAGAATTTGAAGCTATATCAGAATTAAGCACTTGTTCTTTAATGATATAAGCATATTTCATTAAAGAATCTTTTTGTGCAAAAATCAAATCTTTTTCTATATTTATTGTTTTAAAGTCTTCATTTTTTTCATATAAAACTTTAAATAAATCAAAAATAGAATGATATTTTTTATTTTCAAAATGAGAAAAATCAAGAAGAAGTGAAAATTCTTTTTCATCCAGTGAGTTTAATAACTTTAAAGAGATATCATCCAAATCATCTTCTTTAATATCAAAATCATCACTGATTCCTATATATCCACAAAATTCTCGCAAAATTTTATTTACAAATTTATCTATAGTATAAATGGAGAGTTCAGAATTTCTAAATTTTTTTAATAAAATATTCTTTTTATTTAAAATTACTTGTTTTGCAAGGCCCGATTCTTTTATAATATTGTCTAAATATATTTCATCATCACCTAAAGTGAGTAAAGTATTGTAAATTCTTTCACTCATTTCACTGGCTGCTTTATTTGTAAACGTAAGCGTTAATATCTCATTGGGTTTTGCATCAAGCAACAATAAAGAGATGTATCGGACYGTTAATGCAAAGGTTTTTCCGGAGCCTGCACTGGCTTTTARGGCTAAAAATTGTTTCATAAATGTATTCTACTCAAAAACAAATTAGAAGCWATTTTATCTTCTTTCAAAAATAAGAARATTTACCTTAGGACTTAGAAAGTTTAATTTTAGTACAATTCCAACTATTAAAATATTAAAGAAGATATGGAAATGGAAAAAAAACTTAAAAAAATTGAAACGTTACTTGATGCGATTCCTCATATTAAAAAATTCTATGGCAAAACTATTGTAATAAAATATGGTGGCTCAGCTCAAACTTCACCTGAATTACAAGAAAAGTTTGCGGAAGATATTGTTTTGCTTAAACTTGTAGGTATGAATCCTGTAATAGTTCATGGGGGTGGGGCAAGAATATCTGAACTTTTAGAACAACTTAATATTACATCTACGTTTATAGAAGGTCAAAGAGTTACGTCTAAAGAAACAATGAGAGTTGTAGAGATGGTACTTTCAGGTGAAATCAATAAAAACCTAACTTCTTTATTAAACTATCATGGAGCAAAAGCCATTGGTATTTCAGGAAAAGATTCTTCTTTAATACAAGCAAAAGCAAAAGATCATGGGAAATTTGGTTATACAGGTGAAATTACTAAAGTAGATGCCAAACTTATTAATGCTTTAATTCACGAAGGTTTCATTCCCGTAATTGCACCAATTGCTGACTCATTAAAACCCAATCATCCAGGCTTTAATATTAATGCAGACCTAGCAGCATCTAAAATTGCAGCTGCATTAGATGCCCAAAAAGTAATCTTTTTAACAGATATTGTAGGTGTATTAGATAAAGATAAAAATTTATTATCAACATTAACACAAGAACAAGTGGAAGCATACAAAAAAGATGGAACAATACATGGCGGAATGATACCTAAAGTAGATTCTTGTTTAGAAGCTATTAATAATGGGGTTAATAAAGCGCACATACTTGATGGAAGAGTTGAACATTCAATTATTTTAGAGCTGTTTACAAGTGATGGAGTTGGAACTCAATTTATTCGAGAAAACAATACAAATAACGGTATAGATATCGAAAAACTATTACAAGATTAAAAGGGAAAACATGCAATTTATAGAAACCAGAGGAAATGATGGAAAACACGAAGAAGAGGTTGCTTTTTCACATGCAATTTTAAATCCAAGTGCTTCATTTGGAGGTTTATATGTTCCAAAAACATTGCCTATTTTAGGAAATGCATTTATTGAAGCACACTTAGATTCTTCTTATAAAGAATTGGCATTTAGTTTTTTAAAAACATTTAGAATTGATATTGAAGATGAGGAATTAGAAAAAGCATTGTCTTTGTATGATTCTTTTGATGATAAAAACAATCCAGCACCTGTTGTAAAAATTAAAGATGATTTATTTATTCAAGAACAATATCATGGACCAACAMGKGCTTTTAAAGATATGGCWTTACAACCTTTTGGMTCAATTTTAAGTGCYCTTGCTAAAAAAGAAAATCAAGAATATTTAATTTTAGCTGCAACTTCTGGAGATACTGGACCTGCTGCTTTAAATACRTTTAGAGAYAAAGAAAATATTAAAGTTGCTTGTTTRTAYCCAAAAGGTGGRACTTCAGATGTGCAACGCCTACAAATGGTATGTGAAACAGGTAAAAACTTAAAAGTAATTGGAATCAATGGGAATTTTGATGATGCTCAAGCTGCACTTAAAAAACTATTRGCTTCCCAAWCWTTTAAAGATGAATTACAAAAAGACGGAATTAAACTCTCAGCTGCTAATTCTGTGAATTTTGGGCGAATTATATTTCAAATCATTTACCATATTCATTCGTATATTCAACTCTTAAAACAAGAAGAAATCACTTTAGGTGAAAAAATCTATTTAATTGTACCTTCTGGAAATTTCGGAAATGCACTTGGTGGTTATTATGCACGTTTAATGGGTATTCCAATAGAAAAAATTCTTATTGCTTCTAATGAAAACAATATTTTAACCCAATGGATTAATACTGGAATTTATGATATTAGAGGAAAAGAATTAAAATTAACAAGCTCTCCTGCTATGGATATTTTAAAATCATCTAATATTGAAAGAATTATATTTGATTTATATGGACCTTTACGAACAAAAGAATTAATGGACAATTTAAATGAAGAAAATAAATTTTCTTTAACAAAAGAAGAATTAGTTTTATTGCAAAATGTTTTTTCAGCTATAAACTCTGATGATGATTATGGTTTAAATATCATAAAAGAAGCAAGTCTTGATGGWTATTTAATGGATCCWCATACWGCWACGTGTTTTAAAGCATACGAAAACTTAAAAGAAAAGAAACTTAAAACAGTWATGTACTCAACTGCTGAGTGGACAAARTTTTCKCCYACWGTACTTAATGCTTTAAAAAGTGATAAARTAAAATACTCTGATAAAGAAGCTTTAGATGAAATATCTTCAAGTTTTRATATWAAAATTACAGATTCTATAAAARATTTATTTAAYTCWGAARTTATTCATAAGTCAGTWATWAACAAAGATGAGATAGAAAAAGAAATAATAAATTTTATTAAATAATAAGAATCATTCTCAATAAATAATCATTATCAAGTCATAACAGTTACCATCTTTAGGTAGCTGTAACCATCTGTATCATTTTTTCATCACATCTTTCAATTTCGTTATTAATTATTCATTAACATATATTTTTAAGTGAAGTTTAATTATAATGGGACAATTTATTTTAAAATAAGGAAGATTAATGTCTAACGATACTAATAGACGTGATTTTATTGGTTATTCATTTGCAGCTGTTGCAGCTGTAGGTGGTGGATTTGCACTTGTAGGAATGAAGCGAGCTTGGGATCCATTACCAAGCGTACTTGCTGGTGGATTCACAACAATTGATTTAACCCCAATGAAACCAGGTAAACCAGAAACATTTGAGTGGAGAGGTAAGCCAATATTTGTGCTTAAGAAATCTGAAAGTATGGATAATTCTGAGCGAGATTTAATTGTAGGTAAAGAGAGATTTACGGTTGCAATTGGTCTATGTACTCACCTAGGTTGTATTCCAGCATGGAAAAAAGATACTTGGAAATGTGCCTGTCACGGCGGTCAGTTTAATGCGAGTGGAACACAAACATTTGGACCACCACCTAGACCACTTGATTTACCACCATTTTCTGTTGAAGGAAATACTATCGTTTTAGGTAACGAAGGTCCTGAATTCAAAAAAATTGCTGCTTTTTTAGCAACACAAGCGTAAGGGGTAGCGAATGGCAAAATTAACAAAAGCAAACTCTCTTGGTGAGTGGTTTGATCAACGATTAAATACCACACAATTCAATAAAGTTATGATGACTGAATATTGGATTCCAAAAGATATTAACTTCTTATGGGCAATGGGTGTTTTATTAGCAACTACSTTTGGAATATTAATTATTTCAGGTATTTTYTTGATGATGTATTACAAACCTGATATTAACTTAGCATTTGATTCTGTTAACTACACAATTATGCAAGAAGTTGCATTTGGTTGGTTRTTTAGACATATGCATGGTGTTGCRGCWTCWGTTATYTTCTTAATTATTTATATTCATATGTTTACTGGAATCTATTAYGGTTCTTATAAACAAGGTAGAGAAATGATTTGGATTTCTGGKATGTTATTRTTTATGACATTTTCAGCAGCTGGATTCTCTGGATATATGTTACCTTGGGGACAAATGTCTTACTGGGCAGCTATGGTTATTACCAATTTATTTGGTGGAATTCCAGTAATTGGGGATGCACTTGTAGTTTGGATTAGAGGGGACTTTAATGTAGCTGATGCTACTTTAACAAGATTCTTTATGTTACATGTATTTTTATTACCTATTACTATAATGGGACTAATTGGATTACACTTTTATACATTAAGAATTCCTCATGTTAATAATCAAAGTTCTGAAGAAATTGATTATGATTTAGAAGCACAAAAATATTTATCTGGAAATAAAAAAGAATCTAAAGTTATTCCTTTTTGGCCTGTATTTATCTCTAAAGATTTAGCAGTTCTTGGTGTATTTTTGATTTTCTATTTTTACTTAGTATTCTTCCATTATAACTTTGCTATGGATCCAGTTAACTTTGATCCTGCTGATAATATGGTTACACCAGCACATATTTACCCTGAGTGGTATTTTTTATGGTCGTATGAAGTATTAAGAGGTTTCTTCTTTGATATTGCTGGAATTAAGGCTTTTGACATTGGATTAGCTGCATTTGGTTTTGCCAATGTTGCATTCTTGTTATTACCATTCTTAGACAGAGATCCTGAAATTTTACCAGCTCATAAAAGACCACTATTCTTTATTTGGTTCTGGATTTTAATGGCCGATTTAATTGTATTAACTGTTTATGGAAAACTTCCTCCAACAGGTTCTAATGCATGGGTAGGTTTCTACGCAGCCGTTGCATTCTTAGTTATTTTTGCAGTATTACCATTAGTTACTAAAATGGACGCTAAAAAGAGAGGTAAGTAAAATGAGAGAACTAAAAATACTTGCAGTTGTTGTTGGTCTTACTCTTGTGATGTATTGGGGTGTTGAACCTTATGCTCATCACGAGATGCATCCAACAGTTGCCGAAGCTGATTATGAATTTAAAGATGTTGATGGATTAAATGGAGCTAAAGGTGATGCTGTAAATGGTGCTACTTTAGTTCAAGCTAATTGTACAGCATGTCACTCTATTGAAGTTGCTAACTTTCCTGCTTTAATGTCTAATGCAGATAATGGAGCAGCTTACGGTGTTGTCCCACCTGATTTATCCTCAGCTGGTAAGATTTATTCTGGTGATTATTTAGCAGCATTTATTAAGAATCCTGCAAAAGCTGCAAAAGTTGAGCATAAATTCGTAGATGATGCAGTTCACCCTATGCCTAATTATGATTGGATGCCTGCATCTGATATTGCTGATATGGTTGCATATTTACAAACAATTGCTCCTAAAGAAATGTCAAATAAAGAAGTGTTTACTGATGCTTGTTTAAGATGTCATGGTATTAAATACGCAGATATGAAAGGTGGCTCAATGGCTGCTCAAACTCCTGCTGATAACATCAAAGCATATATGGGAAAAACTCCTCCGGATTTATCTCAGTACATCAGATCAAGAGGACATGAATTCTTAGAAACATTTATTAATGATCCTCAGAAACATCTTGAAGGTACAGCAATGCCAAGAGTTGGACTTAATGAAGAAGCTCAAGCTCAAGTAATTGCATATATGGAAGACATAGGAGATTCTAAAAAATCTCAAAGAGAAGAATTAGGACCTAAGTTCTTAATTTATATGGTTATYTTTGCTATTTTTGCTTTCCTTTGGAAAAACAGTAAATGGAGAGAAGTTCACTAGAACATYTCTTCTAAATAAAAAANGGGCACAGAGAAATCTGTGCCCTTTTTTTATGCCTAAAATAAAGAAAATATCTGTAAGAGTCAAGGATATACTAGGAATAAAGAGAGAATATAATAAATATACTATTATTCAAAGGGCTTATTAAAGTAATACTTTAGAAGCCATTGCTGTAATAGCTGTTTCTGAGCGTAATATAAGATTAGAGGAAAAACCAACAATATTTTCTTCTTTAAATAAAGAAAGTTCTTCTTTTGAAAAACCACCTTCACACCCAAGTGCAATAGATGAAAAATCTGCTTGTGAAACATTTTTTTTAGAAAAATTWAGCGCATGTGTATCTGGGTTTAAAGCTAAAAATTCTTTTAAAGAAGTAATYAATTCAAGTTTTATAATAGAAGAACGTCCACATTGCCCAGATGAATTAATTAATATTTTTTCAAACTTTTCAAAATTTAATTTAAAGTTTTTTTGAGAAAAAGATCCATAATAAAAAGATATTTTATCTACTCCTATTTCATTTAAATAWGGAAGTTGTTTTTCWATTGTTTTAGGATCAACYACWGCCCATAAAATATGAAGTTTTTTATKRGCTTCWATACWTTTTTCTTCATTTTTTATAAGAGTAAGTAYTGCTTCTTTTTTAAGAATATTRARAATTTCATAGGTATAAAGTGAAGTGTCTTGTAAGTTTCTAAAWAATATTTKATCTTGTAGTTTGTGMCGTCTGGCTTTAATTAGATATTTGTAAGCATCTTCTTTTATAACAAGAGAAGATGCTCCGGCATCACTATGATGTAAAAACTGCATTAAATTAAAGAAATAATTGTTGACATTACAACAAGCACTGCCATTTCAATTCTATAAATCTTTTTTGCATAAGGAATAAAAGCTTTTTGTAATTCTATATCTGTACTTTTAATAACTCTCATTTTTTTGAAACGTTTAATTTCAATAACCATTAAAAAGATTCCTGTTGGAATCATTAATAACACTTTAAATGCCAAGTCATGATAAAAGGCTGATAAAATCATTCCTGTATAAATAATCATTGCATTTGCAATATGATAAATTGATGTCATCGCTTTTAGTCGTTTAGCCATTTTAATAAAGTTCTTAACGGTAGAAACAGTATAGTAATTAAACAACATAATACCAAAAAAAACAAAGAGCATAAAAACATGCATTTGTACGGAAGAACTCATTACGTCCATATTATCTCACTTTTAAAAATTTTGGGTATTATATCAAAGATATACCAAATAAAAGATTTATATTTTATCTTAGTATTATGGATTAAAAGACGCAAGAAGGAACAAAATGGCAGTTACTCCCAAAATAGCAAATGAAATAATTTTAACAAGTATTAAAAATGAAGTTTGTGAATTTTTACCTTTTGAACAAGCCAATCAAAGAGTACTGGGTCAAGATATAATTGCCACTTCATCTTTGCCAAAGTTTGACAATTCTGCAATGGACGGTTATGCCATTTTGCTTGAAGATGAAAATAAAATACTTACTCTTATTGATACTATTTTTGCAGGCGATAACAATACWAAAATRCTRGAAGAAGGTACTTGYATTAAAATTATGACAGGWGCAAGAGTTCCWKCTAATTGTACAGCAGTTGTTCCCAAAGAAGATGTTGAARTTCTTAGYGATAAAWSMATAAAACTTCATAAACAAATTAAAGAATATCARCATATTCGTTTTATTGGYGAAGATATTAAAAGCGGTGAAKKTTTGATTAAAAAAGGKGAGATACTTAATTTCTCACATATTACACTCTTAGCATCACAAGGAATTTCACATATYAAAGTTATCAAAAAACCTAAAATTGTTGTTTTTTCTTCAGGAGAAGAACTAAAAYTACATTATGAAAAGATTGAACCTTACCAAATATACAATTCAAATACCCCYACTTTACTCTCTCGTTGTAAAGAGTTAGGTTGTGAGGTKAGTTTTATAGGSCAAGCACAAGACAGTATTGAATCTATTAAAGATTCTGTTTTAAATGCMTTAGATGCAGATTTGATTATTACTTCAGGTGGGGTTTCWGTAGGAGATGCTGATTTTACTAAAGCTGCTTTCAAYGARCTTTCTTTTACAACACTTTTTGATGGTATTTTTATTAAACCAGGRAAACCAACTGTATTTGGGAAAATWGAYAATTCTTATATTTTGAATTTACCAGGCAATCCCTTAGCCGCTGCATTAATTTTYGAGCTCTTTGGAAAACTAATAATTAACAAACTTTTAGGCGTAAATGATATTTACCAYAATTATATAGAAACATCTTTAGAAGGTGAATATATTAATAATAAAGCGCAAATGAGTATTGTTCCTGGTTTTTTTGATGGTTCAACTTTTAGTATATGTGAAAAAATGCGTCCAGGTATGGTCTCTACTTTAAGTCATTGTAATTCTTTAATTGTAGTAGATAAAAGTGTAAAAAAATTAAGCAATAAAACAAAAGTAAAAGTTCTTCCTATTTCATGGAAGTTTTTTACGAACAAAGAAAAGGATTATTTAACATATGAGTAAAAAAGCAATATGTATTTTAAGCGGAGGGATGGATTCAACCCTAGCTTCCTATATGGCAAAAAATGAAGGTTATGATCTTGTAGCTGTTCATTTTAATTATGGTCAAAGAACACAAGAGCGTGAACTAAAAGCATTTAGAGATATTTGCAAATCTTTAGAGATAGAAAACAAATATGAAATTGATATTCCATTTTTTGCACAAATTGGAGCTTCTTCTTTAACAGATAAAAGTATAGAAATTCCCACTTCAGGAATTGAAGAAGGAGTTCCAAGTACTTACGTACCTTTTAGAAATGGAATATTTTTATCCATAGCTTCTGCAATTGCTGAAAAAGAAGAAGCACAAGCTTTATTTATAGGTGTTGTGCAAGAAGATGGCTCGGGATATCCAGACTGTACAAATTCTTTTATTGGAAAAATGTTAGCTGCTATTAATCAAGGTACCAAAGAAAGTACAAAAATTAGTATTCAAACACCCTTGGTTAATTTAATGAAAGAAGATATAGTAAGAAAAGCGTTAGAATTAAATGTTCCTCTAAAACTTACTTGGTCTTGTTATCAAGAAGAAAAAGAGGCTTGTGGTTTATGTGACTCCTGTCGTTTACGATTAAATGGTTTCGCACTTGCAAATAGTATTGACCCAATCCCTTATAAGGCTAAATAATGAAATGGAATATTTCAAAAGAATTTGATTTTTGTTATGGRCATCGWGTTTGGTCGCAAGAGCTTGATATTGAATTTGCACTGGATGACTGTTTAGTMTGCAGACACCTTCATGGGCATCARGGYAAAATCATTATTCATTTAGAATCTGATAAATTAAAAGGTGGTATGGTAACTGATTTTAAACATTTAAATTGGTTTAAAGTTTTTTTAGATAAAACMCTGGATCATAAATTTATAATAGATATTAATGAYCCTTTATTYCCTACYCTACTKCCTCATTATACAAATAAAGARAATCTTATTTCTTTTGAAGAAAATTATAAACGTCCTGATATGGATTTTATTAAAAATGAAGAAGATCATATCAAAGAGATGTATGAAGGGTATATCATAGTTGATTATGTTCCTACTAGTGAAAATATATCAACATGGTTGCTAAAAATCATTGAAAAGAAAATGAAACGCTTAGATGTAAAAGTTTCCCATTTAGAGTTTTTAGAAACACCTAAAAGTAAAAGCACGGTATATGCTTGACCTAAATGAAATTTTTGGGCCTACTATTCAAGGAGAAGGAAAAAGAATAGGTAAGGTTTCAATTTTCATTCGTTTTTCTAAGTGTAATTTTTCGTGCTCCGGTTTTGGAGTTGAATACATCACGCCTAAGGGTGAGAAAAAACTGGGTTGTGATACTTATTATGCAGTGGATAAAAGTTTTAAAAACGAATGGAGAAAATCCTCTTATGAAGATATTATCAAAGAGGTTAATCAACGCTGTAATAAAAAACTCTATGACATTGTTATTACAGGAGGAGAACCTCTTCTTCTTTGGAATAAAAAAGAATTTCAAGAAATCTTAAAATATTTTATTCTTAAAGGGCATCAGGTAACTATTGAAACAAATGCTTCTTTAAATATTAAGTTTACTCAAAACTATCAAAAAAGTATACTTTTTTCAATGAGTGTTAAACTATCCAATGCAAACGAAAAATATGAAAAAAGAATAAATATTTCTGCACTTAAAAATATAATACAAAATACTAAAGATGCGTATTTAAAATTTGTACTCAATGAAAAAAACATACAAAAACTTGAAAAAGAAATAGAAGAAATTAAAAATGTTTTACCAAAAATTGATATTTATTTAATGCCCATGGGAGAYAATATCAAAGACTTAARTTTAAATGACAAGAGTATTATTGAATTATGTATTAAACATGATTAYATTTAYAGYGACMGAACCCATATTAGAATTTGGGGTGACAAACGWGGAGTGTNAAAACRCTYATTAATAANAAGTAKGAAAASATRCATAAAGTCAAATTTTGCTAAAAAATGATAAAATAAATTTTTAAAAGGATACAAATGAAATTTACAGGAACAAATGTATTAGTAACAGGTGCAAGTAAAGGTATTGGAGCACAAATTGCAAAAACTCTTGGTAGTTTTGGCTTAAAAGTTTGGATTAATTACCGTTCAAGTGCAGATGCTGCAAATATAATCAAAGAAGAAATTGAAAGTGCTGGTGGAAGTGCTGCTATTATTAAAGCAGATGTTTCAATTGAAGAAGAATTTGTAGCTGCTATTAAAACAATTGTTGATGCAGATGGTCAAATTTCATATTTGGTAAATAATGCCGGAATTACTAAAGATAAATTAGCATTAAGAATGTCWGTTAATGATTTTAATGATGTATTAAGTGCTAATTTAACSTCTACWTTTATTGGWTGTAAAGCGGCTTTAAAATTTATGGGTAAAAAAAGATTTGGTTCTATTGTAAATATTTCATCAATTATTGGAGAAATGGGTAATGCAGGTCAAACCAATTATGCCGCTTCAAAAGGTGGCGTTAATGCTATGACTAAGTCATTTGCAAAAGAAGCTTCGGTACGAAACTTAAGATACAACGCTGTAACACCTGGTTTTATAATTTCTGACATGACAAAAGAATTAAGTGATGAAGTAAAAGATAATTATGMAAAAAATATTCCTCTWGGAAGAATGGGCGCTGCTAGCGAAGTTGCTGATGCAGTTGCGTTTTTATTAAGYGAYCATTCTTCATATATAACGGGAGAGATATTAAAAGTMAATGGTGGATTATACGTATAATTCAAAAGCAAAGAAGATTTAAAATCTTTTTTGATATAATACTAAGATAATTTTTTAAAAGGAACAAAAAATGGCATTATTAGACGATGTAAAAGAAGTAGTAGTTGAGCAATTAGATTGTGAAGCAGCAGAAGTTAAAGAAGATTCAAAGTTCATCGAAGATTTAGGTGCAGATTCACTAGATGTAGTTGAATTAGTTATGGCTTTAGAAGAAAAATTTGATATCGAAATTCCAGATGAAGATGCAGAAGGTATTTTAACAGTTCAAGATGCAATTTCTTACATCGAAAACCACCAATAGACCATAATAATATTAATACATTCTAAATAAAAAATCACTTTGTGGTTTTTTATTTAAAGTATTGAGTCTTTAATGGAAGATTAAATACTTTAAATAAACATAAATTATAATACGGAGTTAAATATATGAAAAGAGTTGTTGTAACTGGATTAGGTACTATAAACTGTATAGGACATAATGTAGAGGATTCATTTAATGCAGTTGTTAATGGAGTAAGTGGAATAGATACTATAACACTTTTTGATGCGGAAGCATTTTCTGTTAAAATTGCTGGAGAAGTAAAAGACTTTGATCCAACAACAATTATGGATAAAAAAGACGTTAAAAAAGCGGATCGTTTTATTCAATTGGGATTAAAAGCTGCCAAAGAAGCAATGAATGATTGTGGATTAGTAGATGAGAATGGTAAAGTATCAGATGAAGATGCAAATAGATTTGGTATGATTTCAGCTTCTGGAATTGGTGGTTTAGGTACTATTGAGAGAAATTCTATTGCTTTAGATACTAAAGGACCAAGACGCGTTTCTCCTTTTTTCATTCCTTCATCATTGGTTAATATGTTAGGTGGATTTATTTCAATTTCTCATAATCTAAAAGGCCCCTCTTTATCTCATGTTACTGCTTGTGCTGCDTCTACTCATGCAATTGCAGATGCDTGTAAAACTATTATGTTAAATGGAGCTGATCGTATTTTAGTTGTTGGGGCTGAAAGTGCTATATGTGGAGTAGGAATTGCTGGTTTTGCTGCAATGAAAGCTTTATCTACTAGAAATGATGATCCTAAAACTGCTTCAAGACCTTTTGATAAAGACAGAGATGGCTTTGTTATGGGAGAAGGTGCAGGAGCACTGGTATTAGAAACACTTGAATCTGCCCAAGCAAGAGGTGCTAAAATTTATGCTGAAGTAATTGGTTTTGGTGAAAGTGCTGATGCCAATCATATTACTTCTCCTGTAATGGATGGWCCACTAAGAGCTATGCAAGCTGCWTTTGATATGGCAGAACATCTTACAGGTGAAAAACCWAARATTGATTATGTTAATGCWCATGGAACGTCTACTCCTGTTGGWGATGTAAATGAATCTGCTGCTTTAKYWGCAATCTTTGGAGGGGCTGAKAATTGTCCTCCYRTTTCTTCAACAAAAGGWCAAATTGGTCATTGTTTAGGAGCAGCTGGAGCTATTGAGGCTATTTTTGCKATAAAAGCAATGAACGAAGGTGTAATACCTCCTACTATTAATATAGAAAATCAAGATGAAAATTGTCCATTAAATTATGTACCAAATAAATCAATAAAAGCTGATTTAAATATCGTAATGAGTAACAACTTTGGATTTGGTGGAACAAATGGTTCTATCATCTTAAGAAAATACAGTAAATAACTAGAACATGTAAGGGCTTCGCCCTTAATGAAAAGGAAACGCTTGGCGACTTATTTAGCATTTGAAGAAAAAATAAAAAGTATAGAAGAAGATATTATTCTTGCGAGAACAAAAGCAGATGATCCCGCAGTAGATATCTTAAAAAACAAACTTGAAAAAGAAGTAAAAAAAACCTTTTCTAACTTAAGCGATTACCAAAAACTACAATTAGCACGACATGCAGATAGACCATATACTATGGATTATATTAAAGGATTAATGAGCGATGCTTATGAAATTCATGGAGACAGGCATTTTGATGATGACTCTGCTTTAGTATGTTTTTTAGGTTATATTGGCGAAGAAAAAGTAATGGTTATTGGAGAGCAAAAAGGTAGAGGTACTAAAGATAAATTAAGAAGAAATTTTGGAATGCCCTCTCCTGAAGGTTATAGAAAAGCATTAAGAGCTGCTAAAATGGCAGAAAAATTTGGTATCCCTATTTTAATGTTAGTAGATACTCCWGGTGCATTTCCAGGWCTTGGAGCAGAAGAGMGAAAYCAAAGTGAAGCYATTGCWAGAAAYTTATATGAGTTTTCTGATTTAAATACTATTACTATTTCTGTWGTTATTGGAGAAGGTGGTTCRGGAGGAGCATTRGCWATTTCTATTGCAGATAAACTWGCAATGATGMAATACTCAATTTATGCYGTTATTTCACCAGAAGGTTGTGCYGCTATTTTATGGAATGAYCCWGCACAAGCRGAAACTGCTGCRAATGCTTTAAAAATYACAGCCTCTTCTTTAAAAGAGTTGAATTTAATTGATGATATTATAGAAGAGCCMTTAATTGGAGCGCACMGAMAAAAAGATGAAGCAATAAAAGCTTTAGGTGATTATTTTYTWAATTCTYTAAATGAGATTAGAAAATTAACRCCTGAACAACGRTATAAAAAAAGATATGAAAAACTTGTGAACTTAGGTTCTTTTGAAGAGTAATATTTTATAAAGTAAGGAAAANTTCCTTACTTTWAAGAGCGATTTATTTATTTCCTACTAATCTTCCAACATACTCACCTGCTAATAAATGAAAATGTAAATGATTGACTTCTTGTCCACCATGATCACCAATATTACTTATTATTCTATAACCAGAATCTTTAATCTCTAAGTTGGACGCAAGCTTCTGAATAAATTCTGTCATTTCAGCCATAACTTTTGGAGGCATAACATCAAAAGAAGAAATATGCTGTTTTGGAATTATTAAAGCATGAATTTTTGAAGCAGGATTGATGTCCTCAAATGCCAAAAAATCTTCATTTTCTAGTAAAGTTTTATTTGGAATTTCGCCTTTTACTATCTTACAAAATATACACATAATCGTCCTTGTTATTATTAAAAATTAATTATAACCAAACTCTAATAAATTCTTAAGTATAATCCTCAAACTATAAAAATAAATGACATGTAAAATGGAGACAGATTGAAAGAGTGGTTAGAAAAAATWAAAACTTCRTCATCTTTAGATGGGTTAGAAACGTTAAGAGTTGATATACTTGGTAAAAAAGGTGTRYTAACAAAAGAATTTGCAAAACTTAAAGAYATTCCAAATCAAGAAAARAAAGCTTTTGCTCAAGATCTTAATACTAAAAAAGTATCAATTAACCAAGCAATTGATGAACAAAAAATAATACTTGAAAAAGATGCTTTAAABAAACAATTGCAAAGTGAAAARATTGATGTTTCAAAATTTAACAATGATTTATCTTGTGCAGCCTTACATCCTGTAAACTTTACAATGGACAGAGTTATTTCTTATTTCCAAAATCTTAACTTTTCTGTAGAAGAAGGTCCTTTAGTAGAAGATGATTTTCATAACTTTGAAAGTTTAAATCTTCCTAAGTACCATCCTGCAAGAGATATGCAAGATACTTTTTACAACAAAGATTATTCACTTTTAAGAACTCATACTTCTCCTGTTCAAATAAGAACTATGTTAAAACAAAAACCACCTATACGAATGATAGCACCTGGWACTGTGTTTAGRAGAGAYTTTGAYATTACGCAYACTCCYATGTTTCATCAAATTGAAGGTTTGGTTGTAGATTCAAGCGATAAAATTTCTTTTGCAAATTTAAAACATGTTATGGAAGARTTYTTACACAATATGTTTGGARATGTAGAAGTTAGATTTAGACCYTCTTTTTTYCCTTTYACAGAACCWTCTGCTGAAGTTGATATTTCTTGTGTTTTCTGTGAAGCAAAAGGATGTAGAGTTTGTTCACAAACWGGATGGATTGAAATTCTAGGATGTGGAATAGTGGATGAAAATGTATTTAAATCAGTAGGTTATGAAAACGTATCTGGTTATGCATTTGGTTTAGGAATCGAACGAATGGCAATGCTTATCCATAACATTGGAGATTTACGATCACTGTTTGAAGGTGACTTAAGACTATTAGGACAATATAAATGATTATTTCAAGAACATGGTTACAAGAATTTGTTGATATCTCTCAAGTTTCTACAGAAGATATTTGTGCAACATTAAATTCTATTGGGTTAGAAGTTGATTCTGCAAATAAAAACAGAATTCCAGAGGGTGTTGTAATTGGAAAAGTTACYSAAAARATAAAACATCCTGATGCAGATAAATTAAATATTTGTCAAGTTGATRTAGGAGAKCAAAGCGTACAAATTGTTTGTGGAGCTAAAAATGTTGCCCAAGGTCAATATGTRCCAGTWGCKMTGGTTGGTTGTAATTTAGGGGATGATTTTAAAATTAAAAAAGCCAAACTTAGAGGAGTTGAATCAAATGGAATGATTTGTTCKTCAAGTGAAATTGGTYTRRCMAAACTTAATAATGGTATCTTAGAATTAGATRATTCTATTGGYRARCTTATTTTAGGTAAAGAATTAAATGAATACAAACTATTAAAYGATGATATTATTGAAATAGAAYTAACTGCYAATAGAGGAGATTGTTTAAGTATYCAYGGAGTAGCWAGRGAACTYGCAGCWTAYTACAATTTAAAAACCTATGAATTTGAGAAAAAAYTAAACTACAATGATTCWGGRATTGGACAAAGYYTGGAAATAGAATGYGATTCAAARATGGATGCRTCTCTTATTTTTAAAGCCATTGATTTTTCTGATTTTAAATTACCAATTATGCACAAACTTCGTCTTGCTTTATTAAATAAATATGAAAATAATGACATTCAAGATGCTATTAATTATGCAATTCATACCAATGGTGTTTTATTAAATGCTTATGCTAAAAAYCAAACAGATAAATGCAATGAYTTATCTGTTTTACATATTAAAAAAGATGAAAACAATTTTGATTGTGTTTATGGAAAAGAAAAATTAAGTACTATTTGTATTTCACATGAAAAAGTATCGYWAGAAGACACAGAATATATYTTAGAAGCTTCYTACATAAACCCAGAATTATTGGCTAAAAACGTATTTGAAAAGAAAATTAAAACCGGCGATATTTATTATAAAAGTTCAAGAGGAAGCGAGCCTGATATTTCTTATGGTATTGATTATTTTACAACACTAGTATCTTCTTTTGGTGCTTTAATTCATAAAGGAAGTGAAATATTTGTTGATGACAAACAAAARCTTGCTTTAGATGTTAGTGTKAAAAAAGTAAACTCA
Organism: Arcobacter sp.; assembly: GCA_002733685.1. Lineage (GTDB taxonomy): Bacteria > Campylobacterota > Campylobacteria > Campylobacterales > Arcobacteraceae > NORP36. The sequence continues at coordinate 75,523 of NVWN01000010.1, forward strand.
ATAATTGGACAAGTTACAAAAAAAGCAAAAATAGAATCTATTTTATCTTCTTTRGGTTTTGAAGTAAGAGAAGGTATTGATAATGTTCTTGGCGTTAAAGTWCCYTTATACAGACAYGATATTAAAAATATTGCTGATGTAACAGAAGAAATTGTAAGAATTATTGGWATTGATAATATTAAAGCAAAACCTTTAAGYATTGAAGAAGTTAACAGAACAAATAAAACATCACAAGCCTATGAAAAGAAGAATATTATAAGACAAAGATCTGTTTCAAATGGCTTTTATGAGACCTTGACTTATGTATTTACAAATAAAGATATTTTAGAGAAATATCATTTTCCTATAGTAGAAGAAAGCTTGGATATTTTAAATCCTATTGTAAAAGAGTTAAATACCTATAGAACTTCTTTATTACCTAATTTAATTGAATCTCTTGGATTAAATGTAAAACATGGATTTAAATCCATTGCATTTTTTGAAATTGGTACTGTATTTAATGAAAAACGTGAAGAAAGCTCTAAAATCGCTTTTGTTTTTTCAGGTGAAAAAGAACAAGAACAATTATCAAATGCAGGGAAACCTCAAAACATTAACTTTTTTGAGTTTGCTAAAAAAGTGTTAAATTGTATTGGTACTTTTGAAATAGTAAAAAATGAAGAWAATGAAAAATTAAATGATTTTATTCACCCTTTTCAAAATGGTGATATTGTAATAAACAATAAAAAAGTRGGTTATATYTCTAAACTTCATCCRAGTGTWGCAMGTGATTATTCATTAAATGATACCTTTATTGCAGAACTTGATTTTACTGCTATTAAAAATGATTTAGTRAAATCTCAAACMTATTCTAAATTTCAAGCCTCTAAAAAAGATTTATCTCTTATMGTTCCTARAGATTTAGAATATGCAAAAATTAAAAAATGTATTATTAATTTAAAAAATGAAAATATTCAACAATTTAATTTAATTGATATTTACTCTGATGATAAATTAGGAGAATTTGATTCTCTTACTATTCGTTTTGTTTTACAAAACTTTAATAAAACAATGGAAGAAGAAGATATTACATCCACAATGGATGCACTGGTTAAAACATTAAATGAAGAATTAAGTATTACACTAAGGTAAACAATGGAAAGTATAAATATTCAAGCATTAAAACAAAGTTTTCAMAAAACAATTGACACAATAGCWAGTGATAAATCTATWTCACACAGATGTGCTATGTTTTCAATTTTTTCTAATAAAAMRAGTAAAATTAAAAACTTTTTRACAGCAGAAGATACRCTTAATTCYTTAAGTATTATTGMKCAATTAGGTGCAAGTGTAAAAAGAGATGGTTCAAGCATAGAAATTACTCCTAATGAGAATTTCCTTGAACCAGAAGAAATTTTAGACTGTGGTAATGCAGGTACAGGTATGCGATTATTTACAGGTTTATTGTCTTCAATGAATGGTGCTTTTGTTTTAAGTGGAGATAAATATTTAAACAACAGACCCATGAAYAGAGTSGTTAAACCTTTACGTAGTATTGGWGCAAATATTGATGGACGTGARAATGGAAAYAAAGCRCCTTTATTTATAAGAGGYGGAACWTTAAAAGCKTTTACCTATACTTCWCCCATTGATTCAGCTCAAATAAAATCTGCAATGATTTTAGCTGCTTTAAAAGCAGATGGCATTTGTAAATATAAAGAAAACGAACTAACAAGAGACCATACAGAAAGAATGCTTAAGGGCATGGGCGCAGATATTTTTACAGATGAAGAAGGTTTTATTAATATAACACCCCTAAAAGGCAAACTTAAACCCTTGGAAATTACCGTTCCAACGGATCCCTCCTCTGCTTTCTTTTTTGCTCTTGCAGCAGCCATTACTCCTAATGCAAAAATAGTATTAAAGAATGTTACCTTAAATCCCACACGGATAGAAGCATATAAAATATTGGCAAAAATGGGTGCAAAAATAGAATTTATTTTAAAAGAAGATAAATATGAACCCATTGGAGATATTGTTGTAGAACAGCATGAATTAAAGCCTGTTCATATTAAAGACAATATTCCTTGGTTAATTGATGAATTACCTGCTCTTGCTATAGCTATGGCTTGTGCTAAAGGAATATCTAAAGTTTCCAATGCAAAAGAGTTAAGAGTAAAAGAAAGCGACAGGATATCTTCTGTTGTWAATAACCTTAAACTATGYAATATWRAMTTCAATGAGTTTGATGATGGYTACGAAGTAATAGGTGGAAACTTACAAAAAGCRAGTATYGATTCACATGGAGAYCAYAGAATTGCTATGAGTTTTGCAATTGCAGGACTTAAGTGTGGYATGGAAATTAAAGACATAGAATGTATTCAAACCTCCTTTCCTAATTTTTTTGATATCTTAGATGATTTAAGGAAAGCATAATGAAAGTAGAACTAGCTGCTTCATATGGTTTTTGTTTTGGTGTAAAAAGAGCTATCGAAATCGCAGAAAAACACAAAAATTCGGCAACTATGGGGCCTTTAATTCATAATCAAAATGAAATTGATCGTTTACAAAATGATTATAATGTTGGTTTATATGAAAAACTAGAAGATGTAAAAGACAATCAAACAGTAATTATTAGAACCCATGGAATTCCTAAAAATGATTTGAAGTTTTTAAGAGCTAAAGATACAAAAGTAATTAATGCAACCTGCCCTTTTGTAACAACGCCTCARCAAATTGTTAAAAAAATGTCTAAAGAGGGTTATTCCATTYTRATTTTTGGAGACARTGAYCATCCAGAAGTTAAGGGTGTGCARTCTTAYGGWGAAGACCAAGAKGATGTTCATATTGTAATYAATCCAAAWGARATWGATKSMATWAAATTYAAACAYGATAAAGTWGCAACSATTGCRCAAACRACAAAAAAGAAAGAAAARTATCTTGAAATTGTAAAYGCMCTTATTTTAAAAAACAAAGAAGTAAGAGTATTTAATACYATTTGTGATGCAACGCTKGAAAATCAAGATGCAGCAAAAGAACTGTCTCAAAAAGTTGAYRTTATGATAGTAATTGGTGGAAAAAAYTCTAGCAATACMAAACAACTTCATTCSATTTGTATTGARAACTGTAAAGACTCGTATTTAATCGAAAAYGAGAAAGATTTAAAACCCCAATGGTTCRATAATAAAASYAACTGTGGACTTACAGCAGGTGCTTCAACACCTGATTGGGTAATACAAGCCGTRCTWAAATAYATAGAAAAAWTATAGGGCAAGTATTAAGGGAAACTTAGATATAATCTTCGCATTTAATAAATACGGTAAATACGAAGGAATAATATGGGTATTGATGACATTGATTTAGGCGAAGAGTTCGATTTTGAGCAAATGCTTAACGAGTCTTTTGAAAATACAGAGAATAACTCTGTAGTAACAGGTGTGGTTGTAGAAATCGAAGGTGACAGAGTTTTAGTAGACGTTGGTCAAAAGATCGAAGGTCAACTTTATGTTTCAGAAATCACAGTTAATGGTGAATTAAAGTTTAATAAGGGTGATGATATCCCTGTTATGCTTTTAGGTGTAAGAGGTGAAAGACCTTCTATTTCTTACAGAAAAGTACTTCAAAAAGAAAAATTTGATGCATTTATCGCTGAACACGGTGAAGATGTTGAAGGTATTGTAATTGAGGGTAAAATTATTTCTGTAAAAAACAGAGGTGGATTTGTACTTGAAGATGAGAACGGTTGTGAATATTTCATGCCTATGGCTCAGTCTTACTTAAAAGCAATTGGTGCTGTTGGTAAAAAAATTAAAGCGAAAGTTTTAAAAGTAAATGCAGCACAAAATTCAATTATTGTTTCTAGAAAAAAATTAATTGAAGATTCTAAAGCTGAAAAAGATTCTAAAGTTGCAATCATAATTGAAAAAGGTGAACCAGTTAATGGAATCATCAAAAAAATTACATCATACGGTATGTTTATTGATTTAGATGGTATTGATGGATTGGTTAACTATAACGAGATTTCTTATAAAGGTCCTGTTAATCCTGCAAATTATTATGATGAAGGTGATGAAGTTACTGTTGCTATTCTTTCATATGAAAAAACAAAACAACATTTATCATTATCAATCAAAGCAGCACTTCCAAACCCTTGGGAAGAAATTAGAGACGAATTAGAAGTAGGTGATACTATTACTGTTACTGTTTCTAACTTTGAATCTTATGGTGCATTTGTTGATTTAGGAAATGACATTGAAGGTTTATTACATATTTCTGAAATTTCATGGAATAAAAACTTAAAAAATCCAAAAGACATTCTTACTCTAGGTGAAGAAATTAATGTTGAAGTAATTGAACTTGAAATTGATAAAAAAAGATTAAGAGTATCATTAAAAACATTACAAGAAAAACCTTTTGCTAAATTCAAAAAAGAAAATAAAACAGGTGACATTGTTACTGGTAAAATTGCAACATTAACTGAATTTGGTGCTTTTGTTACTATTGGTGAAGTTGATGGTTTATTACACAATGAAGAAGCTTCTTGGGAATCAAATGCTAAATGTAAATTAATTTACAAAAAAGGCGATGATGTTGAAGTTAAAATCATTAAAATTGATTCTGATAAAGAAAATATTTCTTTATCTGTAAAAGAAATTTCTGAATCTCCTGCGCAAGCATTCCAAGCAGCTAATAAAGTTGGAGACATTATTAAAGGACAAATTAAAGACTTAAAAGACTTTGGTTTATTCATTAAAATTGAAGACAACTTAGATGGTCTTGTACGAACTGAAGACTTYGGACCTTTAGCTGAAGAWSCTGAAGCATTAGAAATTGGTAAAGAAATTGAAGCAGTAATTGTGAATATTGATACTAAAAGAAATAGAGTTAGATTATCTGTTAAAAGATTAGAGCAACAACAACAAAGAGAATTATTAAAAGAAGTAAATGATACTTCATCTATGACTTTAGGTGATTTATTAAAAGACCAAATTAAATAAGGATTTACATAATATGACTAAGCATACAATTGTAGTTTGTGACCATATCCATGAAGATGGTTTGAATATTTTACAAAGTACTGAAGACATTAATTACGTTTACGCGGCCGATATTGATAAAACTGCTTTATTAGATGTAGTTAAAGATGCTGATGTAGTTATTACGAGATCCTCAACAGATGTAGATGAAAGATTTCTTTCATCTGCAACAAATTTAAAAGCTATTATTAGAGCTGGTGTTGGTTATGATAATGTAGATATGGATGGGTGTAGCAAAAGAGGAATCATTGCTATGAACGTTCCTACAGCTAATACMATTGCWGCAGTTGAACTTACTATGACTCATTTACTTTCTTGTATGAGAAAAATGCCTTATGCWCACTCTCAATTAAAAGATCAAAGAGTCTGGAAAAGAGAAGACTGGTATGGTAGAGAATTATTTGGTAAAAAATTAGGTGTTATTGGTTTTGGTAACATAGGTCACAGAGTTGCACTTAGAGCTAAATCTTTTGAAATGGACGTAATAACGTTTGATCCATATGTTCCTTCGACAAAAGCAACAGATTTAGGGATTAAGTATGCATCTTCATTTGAAGAAATTCTTGACTGTGATATTATTACTATACATACACCAAAAAATAAAGAAACTCTAAATATAATTGGTGAAGAAGAAATAGCAAAAATGAAAGATGGTGTGGTTTTAATTAACTGTGCAAGAGGTGGTTTATACAATGAAGATGCATTGTATAACAACCTTAAGTCTGGAAAAATTTCTATGGCAGGAATAGATGTATTTATTAAAGAACCTGCTACTTCAAACAAATTATTAGATTTAGACAATATTATTGTAACTGCCCATTTAGGTGCAAATACAAAAGAATCACAAAAACAAATTTCAATTCAAGCTGCGCAAAATGCTATTGAATCAGCACGTGGAATTGCTTATCCGAATGCTTTAAATCTACCAATTGATGAGAGTAAAATTCCTAATTTTGTAAAACCATATATTGAATTAACTCAAAAAATGGCTTTTTTATTAGCACAAAGTGATAAATCTGCAATACGCTCAATTACTATTTCTGCTCAAGGTGATATTAAAGAATATTTAGATTCTTTAACTACTTTTGCAACAGTAGGAGCCTTAAGTGTTAGTGCTGAGAATGATGTTAATTATGTAAATGCTTCTTTTATTGCAAAAGAAAAAAATATCACATTTGAAGAAACAGAAATATTAAGCTCTACTGGTTATTCTAATAGAGTTAAAATTACGATTACAACCCAAAATGGTATTAATACTATTTCTGGTACTGTTTTTGATAATGATGTTCTTAGAATTGTTGAATTTAATGGTTTTACTTTTGATATCGAACCTAAGGGAAATATGATTCTAATTAGAAATTCTGATGTACCTGGTGTTATTGGGGAAGTTGGAAGATTATTAGGAGATAATGGTGTTAATATTGCTGACTTTAGACTGGCACGTGGAAAAGAGTGTGCTTTAGCTGTAATTTTAGTCGATTCTAAAATAGACCATAGTGTACTTAAAAAATTAGAAAACATAGAAGCTGCGATTAGCGTTTCTTATGTAGAAATCTAAGGAGAAAAAATGGCAATAGGAATGAGTGAATTAAAAAAAGGTATGAAAATCGAATTCGACGGAACACCTTATAAAATCACGGAATATCAACATGTAAAACCTGGAAAAGGTGCTGCTTTTGTTCGTTGTAAAATCAAATCATTTTTAAATGGAAAAGTAATTGAAAAAACTTTCCATGCWGGTGATAARTGTGAAAAACCWGATTTAGAACAAAAAGTWATGCAATTTTTRTATGATGATGGTGAAATGTTRCAATTYATGGAYACTAAAACWTATGAYCAAATTGGTTTAACRTATTCTCAAGTTGGTGATACTGAAAAATGGATTATTGATGGAATGAATGTWGATATGTTATTYTTYAATGGTRYWGCTATTACAGTTGAACCACCTGCWACTGTTGAACTAATTATTACTGAAACTCCTCCTAACTTTAAAGGGGATTCTCAAGGTGGTAAAAAACCTGCAACCTTAGAATCAGGAGCTGTTGTACAAATCCCTTTTCATTTAATTGAAGGTGATAAAATTAAAGTAGACACCAAAACAGGTGACTACGTAGAAAAAGTAAAATAAAAAGGCAAAACTATATCGTCTTCAATGACGATATTTTGCTTTTCTTTCGCGCACCTACAGATGTAGTATTACTCAATAAAAACGACTCTATCTTGATTTACCCAATATATTTTTATCTTTTTTCAAATTTAACTGTATTAAAATTCTTCAAAACGCTTTAATTCTTAAACACTAATTTACATTATTCAAATAATTTATTATTAATAAAATATTGTTATACTTTATATATATGAATAGTTAATAAGGCAAGCTACTCCAATAAGCAAAATAGGATAAGCTCTTTCTTTCAGTATTTACACAAAGGAAATACATGAATGATTATCTCTCTACTCGCATTAAAAATATATCTGAATCCCTTACTCTCTCTTTAGTAGCAAAAGCACTTGAATTGAAAAAAAAGAATAAACCTGTTATTTCATTGGCAATTGGTGAACCTGACTGGACTTGTCTTGATAGTGTAAAGAATGCCGCAATTACGGCTATAAGAGAGAACAAAATAAAATATACATCAGCAAATGGTATGATTGAATTAAGAAAAGCAATAGCGAATAGGTTTGAAGAATTATACGGTATTTCTTATAATGTGAACGAAATAACAGCAGGGAGTGGTGCGAAATACATACTTACTTCTGCTTTTCAAACACTTTTGAATGAAAATGACGAGGTAATTTTTTTGGCACCTTATTGGTTAAGTTATCCTGATATGATTAAATTAACAGGTGCAAAATGCAAAATAATTAAAAATGGCACCTTTAAAATAAGCCCAGAAGAATTAAAGCAAACAATAAATAAAAAAACGAAAATATTATTATTGAACTCTCCTTCTAATCCTAGTGGGATTATGTATTCAAAAGATGAACTTTTGTCTTTAGCCAATGAATTAAGAAAACACAAACAAGTAATAATAGTTTCAGATGAAATATACAATGAAATTATCTTTAACAAAGATTTGTCTCTTGCGCATAACCTTGTTTCACTTGCTCCTGATTTAAAAAATAGAATCATATGTATAAATGGTGCATCTAAAACCTATGCGATGACTGGATACAGAATTGGTTGGGCTTTAGGTCCAATAGACATTATTAAGAAAATGACAGCCTATCAGAGTCAAACAACTGGTTCAGCCTCTCAAGTGTCACAAATTGCTTGTATTGCTGCACTAGAAGATAAATCTTCTTATATTAAAGATATTAATAAAAAACTCTTAGAGAAAAAAAATACTGTTTGCGCAGCTATTAAAAAAATCCATCATTTAGCCTACATAGAACCAGATGGTGCTTTTTATATATTTTTAAATATTAAGAAATTTTTGAATCTTAGGTATGAAAAGGTATTAATTAAAAATTCAGAAGACTTTGCAAATGTTTTACTTAATGAGTTTTACGTTCTTACTCTTGCTGGTTCTTATTTTGGAACAGAGGGTTACTTAAGAATTACACTAGCAACTTCAACTGAACAGATTTTGGAAAGCTTAAAAAGATTAGAAAAATTCACCAAGACACTTAAGGAAATATAATGACAGTCGAAAAACTTTTTGATGAATTATGGAAACAATATGTTTCTATTACACCACAAGCACAAGAAATAAAAGATCTTTTTTTAAAAACACAAAAAAACGATATTATTAATGATCATATTGCATTAAGAACACTTGGGTTTAATGAATGTAAGATAGAGGTTTTAGCTAAAAATTTTACTGATTTGGGATATGTAAAACAAGAGACTTATGATTTTAAGAGTAAAAAACTAAAGGCTCATTACTATTCACATAATAATCCAAAGTATGCAAAAGTGTTTATTAGTGAGTTAAAAGTATATGAATTTGACAAAAAAATTCAAGACTTCTTAAAAACAATTATTGATAGAATTCCAGTAAATACCCTTAACTCAAATACATTAGTAACATCAGGAAGGCATTGGGAAGTATCTTATGAAAAATATAAAGAGCTTTATAGTATTAGCGAGTATCTTGCATGGTTTTACGTTTATGGATTTAGGGCAAATCATTTTACTGTGTATATAAATGACTTAGAAAACTTTAACAATATTGAAGATGTAAATAATTTTTTAAAGAAAAACTCCTATGAATTAAATACCACAGGTGGTGAAATAAAAGGTGATTCATACGTATGTTTAGAACAAAGTTCTACTTTAGCAGAAAAAACAAATATTGATTTTATTGATGGAACCTATTCCATACCTTCGTGTTTTTATGAGTTTGCAAAAAGATATAAAGATTCTAGCAATAAAATATATGATGGTTTTGTAGTAGCATCTGCTGATAAAATTTTTGAAAGTACCAATCAAAGATAAGTATATTTAAAGACTTACTCTCTTTAAATATACTATTTTTTCTTTTCCCAGATAATTTTCGTGTACTATTTTGAAGTCTTGTTCAATTGTTATTGCATTTAGTCCTGCTCTCATTTTTGGTGAGATGATTAATACAAGATAATCTATTCTTTCTTTTAGCACTTCAAGGAGTGTATAAGTACCTTCAAACATTATAAATTTATAATCAAGAAGTTTGAATAAATCATCGCTTATTATTACTTTTCTATTGGGAACTTTGAATAATGGGATATTGGTATCAAATACTTTGTTTTTTGAATAAATAAAAACATCAGGAGCTCGTCCTGCTATATATCTGGCATCAAGTGTTGGTTTATCAATTCTTACAGTATTTCCGCCAATGGCTAAAACGTCGATTTTTTCTCTTAAAGCATGGACATAAGCCAAAGCTTGGTTTCCCGATATTTTTCCCGAAACTGTACCATTTAGTGTTTGCGCCATTTTAAAAAAAATGAAGTTAGATTTACTCCATTTTAGAAATGGGTATAGAAGCTCATAGGCTTCTTTTTTCATGCAGCCTAGATCAATATCCATGTTTTCTTTTTTAAGAGTTTCTATCCCATTAGATGCCACTTTATTCATATCCTCATGAGCAATAATAACTCTCTTTAACTTTAGTTCTTTTATTAAGTTTGCACATGAAGGTGTTTTACCTATATGATTACAAGGTTCTAGCGTGACATAAATTTCGCAGTCTTTAAAAAAACCTTTGTGGTTTTTAATTAAATACTCATGTATTTTAAAAGGATCATGTATTGTTTTTAATACATCATTAGTATGTATTTTTAAGAAAGCAGCTTTTAGTGCATTTACTTCAGCATGAGCTTCTCCTGCACTTTTATGTGCTTCAATACTTAAGATTGCTCCATTTTTAACAACAACTGATCCAACTGCTGGGTTAGGATAGGTTAATAATTGATATTTCCACGCTTCATCAAGTGCTAATTTCATATAAAAATTATCATCAATTTTCATTTTTTTCCTTTAAAAAATGTAAAAAAAAAGGAAGCTGAATATTCAACTTCCTTTTTTTAATGCATCTATTTTCTACCATTCAAAATAAGTAGCTGCTGAAAGAATAGAATCATAATCTAAGGTTTCTTCACCAAATTCAGTTTTAATAACAATATTATCATTATTAGCACTTAATAATTCGCCTCTGAAAACTTCAGTTGCAATATTTTTAACTTTAATTTTTTCGCCAACTGAACCTAAATAATGATGAGGATATTTTAATTTTCGCTCAATACCAGGAGAGCTTACTTCTAAAATATAATCTCCGTTTAAAGGCTCATTTAAATCCAAAATAGGAGAAATTAATCTTGAAATTTCAGCACATTTGTCTAAGTTAATACCGCCCTTTGCAGTAACTAAAACTCTGTAAATATTTCTATTATGTTCTTTAGCTGTAACAATATCATACAACATTGCATCACAACCTTCGACAGTTATTCTAATTGATTCTTCTAAATTCACGATTCACTCTTTTTATTTTTAATTTGAGAAAATAAAGCTTCTATGTTAAGACTTTTTTCTAATCCTGTATCTGCTTTAAATTTAAAGTCTGGACATTTATACCARCCWGTTGARTTTAAACAATAAGACTTAATTGCACCAGATGCTTTWATAAGWAGTTTGTTCAAAACCTGATGCTCAGATTTTGAAAAGTCACTTCCATCATAATAAACAATGGCATCATATTTACCATTTTTACAATTAACTGCTGTAATGGCTAAAGAATTAATTCTGGAATCATTTAACGTAGCTAATGCCTCAGGTATTAGCTCCATTAATAAAGATTCTGTTCGTTGTAAGTTTACGCTTTTCAATTATCTTCCTAGTCGTCTATACTAACTTTTTCTTCAATCTCAATGAATGTTTCAATGAAATCTCCGACTTTGATGTCATTAAAGTTTTCAAATATAATACCACATTCGTAACCATTTGATACTTCTTTAACATCGTCTTTAAATCGTTTAAGCGATTTAATTTTACCAGTATATGTAATAACACCATCTCTAATGATTCGTGCTAATCCACCTTTAATTACTTTACCATCCGTTACAACTGTTCCTGCAACTGTTCCTATTTTAGGAACAACAAAAGTATCTCTAACTTCTGCTTGMCCAGTATTTTCTTCTCTAATAATAGCWGACATCATACCAGATAATGCAGCTTTAACATCRTCAATTAAATCATAAATAATAGTATAAGTATTAATAGTTACACCATCMGCTTTAGCYTTAGCTTTAACAGAACCAGTAGGTCTTACATTAAATCCTAAGATAATACAACCCTCAGATGCATTTGCAAGTACTAAATCTGAATTAGTAATTCCACCAACWGCAGCATGTAAAACTTTTACTTTTACTTCATCATTTTTAATTTTTTCTAATGAACCTTTRATTGCTTCAAGAGATCCTGAAACATCTGTTTTAATAATYACTGGTAATTGTTTAATTTTACCTTCTGCAATTAATCCTGACATTTCTTCTAAAGTTACTTTAGTAGATTTAGATAATTCTTTAGCACGTGCATGCTCAGCTCTAGTAGTTGCAATATCTTTTGCTTCTTTATCAGAATCTTGTGCAACCATAATAGCACCAGCAACTGGAACCATATTTAAACCTAAAACATTTCCAGTTTCACTTAATCCTAATTCTTTTACAGCTTTTCCAGCATCGTTAGTTAAAGCTTTAACTCTACCATAAGTAGTATCACAAACAATATTGTCACCCACTTTTAAAGTACCATTTTGAACTATAATAGTAGCTACTGGACCTCTTCCTTTTTCAATAGTAGCTTCAACAACAGCCGCTTTTGCTTTTGCAGTAGGATCTGCTTTTAATTCCAGAATTTCTGCTTGTATTAAAATATTCTCTAATAAATCATCAATTCCTTTACCCGTTAGTGCAGAAACACCAATAAATTCAACATCTCCACCCCAATCAGCAGGTGTCAAATCTTTTTCTGCCATTTGAGCTTTAACCATATCCATGTTAGCAGCTTCTTTATCCATTTTGTTAACAGCAACTATAATAGGACAACCACTTGCTTTTGCATGTGAAATTACTTCTTCTGTTTGAGGTTTAACCCCATCATCAGCAGCAACAACAATTACAATAATATCAGTTACTTCTGCACCACGTGCTCTCATAGCTGAGAAAGCGGCATGTCCAGGAGTATCAACAAAAGTAATTTTTTCATTATTTTGTGTAATTGTATAAGCAGTAATATGTTGAGTAATACCACCAGCTTCAGAAGCAGCAACTTTTGCAGATCTGATTTTATCCAATAAAGATGTTTTACCATGATCAACATGACCCATAATTGTAACCACTGGTGGTCTTGTTACAAAGTTTGTTGTATCAATTTCTTCTGCATAATCTTCAATATAATTTACATCTTCTAATGCATCTTTAACAGTAACTTCAATACCAAATTCTTCACCAAGTATTTCTAATTCATCTTGTTTTAAAAAGTCATTTTTAGTAACTAACATTCCTAAACCAAATAAAACAGTAATAACTTCAGAAGCAGATTTTCCACAAGCTTCAGCAAATTCGTAAACTCTTACATCTTCAGGAATAGTAACAGCTGTAATATCTTCAACTATTTCTTCTCTTGTATATCTTTTTTTACGTTTACCACGTCTTAAACCTCTAGGTCTGTTACCAAAAGCAGAAGGTCTTGTCGTTCTTAGTTGTTGTGCTTGTTGTTGTTTTTTTCTTTCATCTTCAAATAATTTTGAAGTATCAGATAAATCCATATCTAATAAAACAACTTCTTCACCTAATAATGAAGTAGTAGTGTTATTGAATTCATTGCTATGATTTTGAGCACCATTCATGTGCATAACTTTACCATGTTCATGAGCTTTTGCAGTAACTCTCTTTTTTTCTTTTCTTACTCTTTGAGCTACTGCTGCTTTATTATCATCTGAATTATTTCCAAGTATTTCACTTAAAGATTTCATTTGTTTTTTTGATGAAGAGAAGTTGTTAAATACTTCTTCTTTTACAACAGGTGCAGGTTTTGCTTTTTTAACAATCTTTAAACCTCTACGTTTTGGAACAATTCTTCTTGAATCAGAAGCATTCTTTACAGGTGCACTTACAACTGGTTTAGCTGTAACTTCAACTTCAGATTTAACTTCAGCTTTTACGTTAGCGCTTTCAACTTTTGCAACGTTTGCAACTTCTGTTTCAGTTTTAGGACTTTCGTCTTTTTTAACTTCAATTGTTTTTTCTTCTGTTGTAGAAACTTCAGTTTTTTCTTCTTCTTTTTTTTCTACGATTTTCATTGCTCTTTTAACAGGTGCTTTTTTCTCTTCTACTTTTTCTGGTAGTTTTGAACTTTTACCCGTCATTATATAATTTGCAATTTCTTCCGCATCTGCATATGAAACTGCGCTCTGAGGTGATTTTAGTTCAATCCCTAAATCTTTTGCTTTCGTAATAACATCATTGCTACTAGCTCCAGCCTCTTCAGCTATTTCATAAACTCTTACTTTTTCTGACATGCGTTAATATCTCCTTAAGTTGTACAAGGTACTCATCTTTATTTTTACACTCTCTAAAAAGTGATTTTTCTAGTTTTTTTATACTTTTTAGATTTTTTGTTTCATCTGTAACATCGAAACATACATCTAAGCATTGGTTACAAATATAAAAACTTCTGCCATAGTTATTGTATGGTACAAGTTTTTTATTTTCACACCTTAGCCTTAATAAATCAACTTTTTCAAGTTTAGTTCTACAGACAATACACGTTCTTAAACACTTTTTTAAATTTGCCAATCATTATATCCAAATATTACTTAATTCAATACGGCTTAGTTTTCTATCGCTAAACCGGTATTGTCAAAACCAGAAATAAACACTTTAAAATGTGGAAATTTCTTTCTTAAAGCCGTTTCTATTCTTTTCGCATCACTTGCATGAGTAATTGAAAATAATGTAGATCCAGAACCAGAAAGCGTTGACATTAAAGCACCTGTTTTTAATGCAACTTTTTGTACTTCGAAAAGTTCCGGCATTAATTTCATTCTGTATTGTTGATGAAAAGTATCCAAAGATGCTGTTCTTAACATATCCCAATTTTCACTCATAAAAGCAGCCGTTAATAAAGACGAATGCGAAATATTAAAGGTTGCATCTTCTTTTGAATATTTATAAGGAAGGGCTTTTCTTGAAAGATTAGTAGACATTGGTCTTGGAGGAACAACAATTACAGCAGATAAGTTTTTTGGTAAATCTTTTTTWATGTATTGAACTTCATTGTCTTTTACAGTTGCCACRCAAAAACCACCCATAACAGCTGGTGTAATATTATCAGGATGTGCTTCRTAWGACAGHGCCATATTCAAAAGTTTRTCTTTACTTAATTCAAGTCCTTCAATRGCATAAGCAGAAGCAATTGCAGAAACAATAACAGCAGAGGAAGAACCAAGTCCACGGGATAGTGGAATTTGGTTTTCAAATTCAAATCTAAAATGTTTTCTTCTTTGTGTCAAATTAAAATAAAAATCATTAAAAATAGAAACAAACATATTGTTGTCTTTTAACATTGGGTTTTTTGAACCCTCACCTTTTAGTGAAACAGAATGAAACTTAGCTGGTTTTATGATAACTTGGTTTTTTAGCTTAATTGCTAAACCTAAAGTATCAAAGCCAGGGCCTAAGTTTGCAGATGTTGCTGGTACCGTTATTCTCAATTATCTTCCTTTATACTGCTGGTAAATTATATATGGGYAAAGTATTTTTACTAAATAATTTTGTATTTAATACTTTTGGTAATAAAAATTGCGCAATTGTACACTCTTTATGCAAAAAGTCTGTARTAATTTCATTATTTTTATAAAAAAAGTATTTTTTMCCCAAAGCTTTTATSGGTGAGTTCTCATTAAAATGAAAACCAAAACTYGCAAAAAATTYAATATCTTTAACAATACAAAGYGTTTTTAAAAAAACATARGCWACTTTTATWGCCATATAAGAACCAGGRGAATTAACATAATATATTTCATTAATATCATATTCTTTGAAWATAGATTTTAAKRMAGAAGGTAAAATATCAGAACTTTTWCCTTCMTCATCATAGGTCTTRATTAAATTATARTTTTCATATAAACCAATTTGTATTGGTTTTGCTATTGAAATAACGAATACTTGRTACAAAACTACTCTTTATTATTAGATGTTGCATAAGCMAGTTCAAAAACACGGCTTTCTTCTTGSGCAAGTTCTAAATCRATTATTTCATAAGCACTTTTATCTGCTAAWAGTTTTTTGGTTAATAAATGRTTTAAATGATGAGATCCTGCATGWGCAGTATATTCRCCAATAATTGTATATTCTAATAAACTCATGTCTCCAATAGCATCCAAGATTTTATGTCTTACAAATTCATCGTGGTATCTTAGGCCTTCTGGATTAATTACTTTATTATCATCAATAGCAATTACATTGTCCATTGAAACTCCTTGAGCTAAACCAACGGCTTGAAGGGATTGTAAATCATGYAAAAAMCCAAAAGTTCTTGCTCTTGAAATATTCTCTTTATATTCTTCWAGYGAATAATCCAATCTGTAGGCTTGTTTYCCAATAACWGGATGTTCAAAATCAATAGAAAAATCATAWATAATATGAGAAGAAGGTTTTAAACATACTCTTTTRCCTTCAGGYGTTGTAACTTCTACTTCTTTTTTWATYTTAATTACTTTTTTTGAAACATCYAGTTCTTTWATMCCAGCTTCATCAAGTAACATRCAGTACCCAGAAGARCTTCCATCAAGTGCAGGCATTTCATCATTRTCTACAATAATTCTTAAATTATCAATTCCATAAGCATAAATTGCTGATAATAAGTGTTCAATTGTAGAAATTAGAACACCTTCTTTTCCTATAACTGTTGCCATTTTTGTATCCACAACATTTTCAACTTTTAAAGGAATAGAAACACCTTTATCGCTGCGATAAAAAACAATTCCCATATCTGCATCTAATGGTTCTAGAATCATTTTTACGGCAACACCTTTGTGCAAACCAATTCCTACTATTTCTACTTTTCGCCCTATWGTTCTTTGTCTCATTTATTATTTATCACTTTCTTTGCTTCATCAATTACATCAAAWATTCTRCTTTTCATCCAAGTTTTRTCCATCCACTCTAAAGGATTAACTTCAATACCTTGAACTAAAACTCCAAAATGTAAATGATCACCTAATACAGCACCTGTGGTTCCTGTATTAGCTATTTGCTCWCCTGCTTGTAYATAATCACCTACATTAACATTTGTAGCACTTGTATGTGCATATAAGGTTTGTAAACCTAAAACATGGTCAATTATAACAGTATTTCCGTAAATTCCTAAATAATCATTAAAAATCACGCGTCCAGGGTTTGATATTTTAATAGGWGCTCTTTTATATGAAGCCCAATCCATACCTAAATGCCAAGCTTCATCAATTTTTTGYCCATCYAAATAATARTGCCGTCTGTTWGCAAAASMKGCAGCWGTTGCTGAGTTTTTTAAGCGTTTAAATGCTTTTAACTCTATTTTTGAAATCATTTCTTTATTCATATATTTTCTAGAAACATCTTCAATGTTTTTTACATTGCTAGCTCTTAGGATATTATTACCTTCTACAAAAATTTCTTCTAAAGAAGTTGGAACATTATAAGAACTCGTTTCTAAAACATTTACCGTTACATTTTTAATAAAAGAGGAAGAAATATTTATCTTTGAATCTTTCATTTTTAATTTTCTTATATATAAAGGAATTTTTGTTTTTACAAGATTGTTTGCTTTATCAYTTGCAAYTARTGTAACTTTKGTAAATTCTTTTACATCTACAGGCCAAGCAATTAWAGCTATATAATATCCTTCTTTATAAAAAGGAATTAATTCAAAGCGTTTTTGATTTGAAAAAGAGATATAAGCATCTTTTAAATTTTCATCATTAACTTGGGCAATAACAATAGCAGAACCGCCTCTTCTAATGGCATAAGAATTTGAAATAATATTAACCTGAGGTCTTTTTTTATCAATATTAACAGTAAACTCTTTAATACTTTTATTTCCCTCTAAAAAATTCCATTTAGAATCATCAATGGCTTCAACTAAAATTTTTACAACTTTTCCTTTAAAAAACATATCTAAAGCAGGAGGTGCGATTTTTAGATTTAATATTTTTTCAGGATTTTGTAAAACTTTATTAAAAAGTACAATTTCATTGTCTTTGTCTTTATAAGTAACTTTATAAAACTTAATACCACTTTCATCTTTTAATTGTAAATCTAAAGAGTCTTTTAAATTCCAATAAATTCCATCTTTAAACGTAATTGTCGGTACTTTTTTCTCAAAAGTAGGAGAAATATAAATAAATACACCTGCACATACTGCTGCTATTGTTATTAAATAAAATACAACTTTTCCAAAYCCACTTTTWTTATTTCTCACTTATTTCCTTTAATACTAATTCTTTTGCTTTATAWATATCWWGTGTATCTATWGCACAACCTGCTGCATTAAGATGRCCACCACCRCCAAATATWGCTGCTATTTTAGAAACATCAATATTATCTTTTGAACGAAGAGAKACTCTWACTTTTTCATTTACTATTCTAAAATATACGGCAATTTTAACTATGCTCATAGAAAAAATCATATCAAGTGCTACTTCTGTTTCATGATATACAGCACCCGTTTGTTTAAACCACAAAGGTAAAGCGTAAATACTAGCCACTTCTCCTTCTTCATGTAATTCCAAAGAATCAAATATTTTTGGCAAAATTCTATATTTTGCCAAAGAATCTCGTCTTATTAATAAAGAAGCAATTAATGAGGGATCTGCCCCACATTTAACCAAAAAGTTAATTTTTTCATAGGTACTTTCATCACACCTAGCAGAAGTAAATGCCAATGAATCTTCATAAATACCTACATACAATGCACTTGCTGTATTTTTTGTAATATATAAACCATTAAATTTAAAAAAGTCATATACTACTTCTGCTGTAGAAGATTTATTCTCATCTACTAAATTTACTGTTCCAAAACCATCATTRGATTTATGATGGTCAAAATTAATTAAAGGAATATCTSTAGGKATKKTWATTCCCAAACGTGATCTTGCCCCACAATCCACAGAAATCATCAAATCAAAGGTTTTTGGTAATTCTTGAACAATTTTATCAAAACGATGCAAAAAATCAAGCCKTGAAGGAATATCTGMTGTTCGTACATTAAATACTTTATGATTGATTTTATTTTCACTAAAATAAGAAGAYAAAGCYAAWGCAGAYGAAATAGTATCCGCRTCWGGATTAATATGACTTACAATAACTATATATCGTGCTTTTGAAATCAAAGAAAGTGCTTCTGCAAAAAAYGAACKRTCAAGTTTATTGTTCARTATAAAATCTTTTTTCAAAATAAGTCCTTATTCYTAATGTAAWTTCACCATTAAAATAATTTTYGTAATTATAGCAGAGTTCTAATAACAATTAATTAATNAMAMARAATTCTAACAATCMTAGTAAAATAGAGRGAGAAMTTATTGAATTTTTTTTCTAATCAAGRATGAGATAGAATTTTTCCCGCAGTGTACATTAGTACATGAGGACAAAAATTATATCTCAGACGMAGAGTAGGAGAAAAAGGCAATAAGTTATACCTCTATTTTAGTCGAATTTCATTGAGAAGTCTAACCACGTTGCTTGATGTATCATTGAACCCGAACTCAAAGCATCAACGCCTGATAAAGCATATTCTCTAACAGTCTCCAAAGAAATATTTCCAGAAGCTTCAATTAAGATATGAGAATGATTTTCATCTCTGTATTTTATAACTTCTTTAATTTCTGAAGGTTTCATATTATCACACATAATAATATCAGCTCCTGCATGCATTGCTGTTTCTACTTGTGCAAAGGTTTCACATTCAATTTCTATTTTAGTAACCCAAGAAATTCGTTTACGCGCTTTTATTATAAATTCTTCTAAATTATCTATTGTTCTTAAATGAGTATCTTTAATCATTAAACAATCATCTAAACCAAGACGATGATTAATAGCTCCACCAACTCTTGTTGCATATTTTTCAAATTCTCTTAATTGTGGTCTTGTTTTTCTAGTATCTAACATAACAACATCTAGATCTTCTATTTTTTTAACATAAGAATTTGCCATAGTAGCAATWCCRCTTGCATGTTGTAAAAGRTTTAAAAAAGTACGCTCGCTTGAAAGTAAAACAGAAGCTTTACCTTCTAATTCAGCAATGATATCCCCTTTTTTSAGARYATCCCCATCGTGTTTTAAAAACTTACAGTCAAATCTTTCTGTTCTTGCTARTACTTTTGCATACTTAACACCAGCTAAKATTCCATCTGCTTTTGCTATTGCTCTTGCTTTAAAACGTCCTTTTGGTGCAATRTCAAAGAATAAATCMCCTCGCCCATTATCTTCAATAATCGCRTTTTTAACGAATTTTTTTATRTGTATCATACTTCAAACATCCTTTCTAATGCTACTCTTGCCCAYTTKATWACGTCTTTATCTACAAARACTTCATTTTCTTTTTTAACCGTATCRTTTTTAATATCAAGCAATACTTTGTATACTTCTTCMAGTGTTGTTTCATTCATTGTTGGACACTCAGGTTTWGTTGAGCTTAAAATRTAGGTATTTTTAGTWCGTAARCGTGAAACCATATTATATTCAGTACCCACTGCTACTTTTTGCTCGATTGGTAATTCTTTAATATATTTTATTAACTGYGARGTWGARCCTACAAAATCAGCCAAATCACAAATTGAAGGATCRCATTCGGGATGCACTGCTATTAAGATACCWGGATATTTTTCYCTGTAAAACTCAATATCATCTACTGAAAACAATTGATGAACSGAACAAAAACCATTGTAACAAATAACATCAGCATCTTGTAAATTTTCATCTTCGCCAATAACTGCTGATTTTAAATTCATTTGTTTAGCAAAGTTTTGCCCCAAACAGCGATCAGGTAAAAAAAGAATCTTTTTCCCTGATTTCAGACCTTTTTCTATTATTTTATAAGCATTAGAAGAAGTACATACCAWWCCWCCCATTTCACCCACACGTGCTTTTACAGCTGCACTTGAGTTAATATAMGTAATAGGTAAAATATCTTCTTTTTTWATTCCAGCTTTTCTAAGAGTTTCTAYACTTTCATCATAATACAACTCATCAATCATTCTAGCCATTGCACAACAGGCAACTTTTGGCATGATTACTCTTTTATGAGGTGCTAATACTTTTACACTCTCACCCATAAAACCAACCCCACAAAATACAATATTATGAGCACTTGTTTCTACTGCTTTTTTTGCAAGTTCTAAAGAATCACCTGTTATATCWCCAATATCAAATACTTCATCTCTTTGATAAWAGTGAGCAACAATAGTTACATCTAATTCTTCTTTTAAAGCCAATACTTTTTGTTTTAAATTCAATTCCACCCTTTGCGCTTAAAAATATTCATTTTCCTAAGCCTTAAGTAATACTATTTTATATGCGAATATAACTAAATTTTTGTTATAATCCTTTTAAATTATAAAAAATTACTTTAAAATTTAATATTACTTTGAATGTTACATATATATAAGGTCATCATTTTATAAAAAAGATTAGTTGAAAGAAGGTTTGTATGGATTTTATAAATGAAAATCTGTTTTTTTATTTATTGGCGTATTTAGTTGGTTCTATTCCTTTTGGTTTACTTTTGGCAAAAACATTTGCAGGGGTTAATATCAAAGAACTTGGAAGTAAATCTATTGGAGCTACAAACGTTTTAAGAGTAGTAAAAGAAATCAATCCTTCTTTGGCTAAAAAACTTGCGGGGGCTACTTTAGTTCTTGATGCTATTAAAGGTACTATTATTTTATTACTTGCTTCTGCTTATGGTTTAAGTATGGAAAGTTTATGGGCAGTAGCAGTATTATCTATTATTGGGCATTGTTACAGTATATATTTAGGGTTAGAAGGTGGAAAAGGAGTGGCTACTGGTTTGGGTGTGTTTTTAGTACTTCTTCCTATTCCTACTTTAATAGGAGGTTTGGTATGGGGATTTTGTGCAAAAGTACTTAAAATCTCTTCTATCTCATCTCTACTAGGTTTATTAGCCGTAGTGCTTTCTGCACTAGTCCTAAACAATGGTTTAGAAATAAACTCAAATGTGCCTATGTATCTAATCATGTTTATCATATATTATAAACATATACCTAATATACTTAGATTGTTTAAAGGGGAAGAAAAAAAAGCTATCTAACATAGCTTTTTTTTCTGAGTAAAAAAAAGCGTTCTAAGGAAATCTTTCTTGGAACCTAAACTTCATTATAACCCTTCACCAAAATTAATATAAAACAAAAAAATCCCTCCCTATATATAAAAGGACTAAAAATGAAAATACAAATCAAAGAACTAACATTTAACTGCATCATAGGAATACTTCCAAAAGAAAGAATAAAAGAACAAAAAGTAATCATCGACGCTTCGTTTATTTATACTTATCAAAAAGACTCTTTCATTGATTATTCCCTCGTTGCTAACGATATAAAAAATATTATGATAAATAAAAAATTTGAATTACTTGAAGATGCCCTACTTTTCATCAAAAATGATTTAAAAACGTCTTACAAGATGAAAAAACTCAGACTAAAAATCACAAAACCGGATATTCTTCCTGATTGTTTTGTATCAGTTGCATTATAAAAACAAAAAAAAACCTATTAATTTTCCATAAATAGTACATTTTGTATAGCATTTTCTTAAATTTAGCAAAAATTTGGCAAATTTACATCTCGTTTAAGTTAAATTTAAAAATATTCCTTGTAGTATTTTCTCAACGGTCTTTCAGGAAAGTCTTTTTATGCCAAGCAATTGGAAAAAAGGCAGTTCGCGCGCCCTGATTACTGATTAAAAATAAATTTCGAAATTTTAGGAGAACAAATGAAAAAAATCGCAAAAATGAGTTTAGTAGCTGCAATGGCTATATCTGGATTAACATCTGCATCTGCAGCTGATTTAACTGAAGCAATCAAGGGTGTTAAAATCTCTGGTTTTGTATCATATACAATGGAAAAAGTTAATAATGCTAAAATTACTGCTGCTGGTGCAACTAAAGGTCAATATTCAAGTGATAAATCAGAAGCACAACATGATATTGATGTTAGAATCCAAGCTGTAATTCCAGTTAATGATATGGTTACTGCTACAATCAGACTTGATGAAGCTAATGATGACGATACAGATGCAACAGGATCAGCTGCAGTTGATTCTAACTCTTTAAGATTAGAATTAGATAGAGTTTATTTTACTTATAAGAATGCTAAATTCTCAACTAGCTTTGGTTTAATGCAAGTTCCTTTAACTGATGCTGCTCAAGGTGATGGAATTACTGCATCTTATGACTTTGGTGCTGCAAAAGTTAATGCTGGTTACTTCTATACTACTGCAGAAGGTTCTGATGAAGTTGCATTTATTTCTGTAGCTGGTTCAATAGCTCCTGTATCTTATTATGCTACATATGCATCAGTATTAGATGCAGATGCTACTACTACTGGTAATAGGAATGGAACAACTGATGATAACAAAGGTAACTTTTTACACTTAGGTGTATCTGGAAACATCGAAATGATTTCATTAGCATTAGACTATTCTCAAAAAACTGATTTATCTACAGGTAATGAAGATCAAAATCAATATAAAGTTTCTGTTGGTGCTGATTTAGGTATGGTTACTCTTGGATTAGCTTATGCAGCTAATGATAAAGATGGTGGTAATACTTTAGTTGATGGTTCAGATGTTGCAGCAAGTGAAATTTCTGTTGGTGACTTAGAATTACATGGTCTTGGGGATGCATCTGCAATTCAAGCAAGTGTTTCTGTTGATGTAAATGCAACTAACAATGTTAAATTAGTTTATGCTGCTGCTGATGTTGAAGGTACTAACATGGATCAAGATGTAATTAAAGTTACATATACTAACATGATGTCTAAAAACTTCTCTGTTTACGCAAACTACGAAATTAATGACAAAGATTCTAGTGATGATAAAATGACTGAATTAACTTTAGGTGCTAAATACTCATTCTAGTATTTTTCACTTAATTGTTAAAATATTAAAAGCCTGAGGTTTTACCTTAGGCTTTTTTTATTTGTAATATGTTATTATCCTAGCCAAAGGATAATTAATGACCAAAAACAAAACTCTTAAATTCTTACTTCTTTCACTTTTAGCTACAAGCACTTTATATGCTCAACAAACCTTATGTTATAAAGAAAATTTAACATCAATCTCAGAAATTGAATATGTCAATCTTGATGGTGGTATTTGTAAGGGTGAAAAGAATCTTCAAGATATGAAAAATGACTCATGGATAATTGATGATGTTAAAATAAGCCCTAATAATGGAAAGTATTCTTTTACTTATATTTTTAAAAAATACAATCAACAAAATGTTTCAAGTGATAATATTGATGAAAAAATCAATAAAATATTAGCACAAAGAAAAATAAAAGCAAAACAAGAAAGAAAAGAAAAAATACGTCTGGCAAAACTAAAAAGACTTACTGATGGACAAACATTATATGAAAATAAATGTGCTTCATGTCATGGAATAGATGGCAATACAAGAACCATGCACTCTAAAAAACTCTCAGAACTACATGAATTTGACTACTTTCAAAAAATGAAAGCTTATGGGGTTGGAGCTATAAAATCTCCTCTGGCTTATCAAATGGAATCAATTGCTCAATTCTTAAGTGATAAAGATATTACAAATATTTATTTATATCTTAGAACCCTAAAGAAATAATTTGGATGCTTATGAATACAGAGAGCTTTTAAAAAAACTCAATACTAAAGTAAGCAATATTCAAGGGATTTTAAAACCCGATGAAATAGAAGCTAGGCTTAAAGAAATACAAACAGATGAAGAACAACAAGAGTTTTGGAGTGATGTTGAAAATGCTACAAAAATTGGTATTGAAAAAAACAGACTTTTAGGGAAATTAGCTAAGTATAAAAAAGCCTACGAAGCTATTGAAGGTACAAATGAATTATTTGAACTTGCTACTCTTGAAAAAGATGAAGATACTTTTGAGCTTCTGTATGAAGAAGCTCCCTCTTTACAAGAGCTAATCTTAAAAATAGAAATTGAAGTCATGTTAAGCAATCCTGATGATGCTAGCAATGCTATTGTTACTATTCATCCAGGCGCAGGTGGGACTGAGAGCCAAGACTGGGCTGAGATGTTGTATAGAATGTATTTAAGATGGGCTGAGAGACAAAACTATAAGATTGAGTTACTTGACTATCAAAAAGGTGATGAGGCTGGTATTAAAGATGTATCCTTTATTATAAAAGGTGAAAATGCTTACGGCTATTTAAAAGCTGAAAATGGAATCCACCGTTTGGTTCGTATTTCCCCTTTTGATTCTAATTCTAAAAGACATACCTCTTTTTCTTCTGTTATGGTTAGCCCTGAGGTTGATGATGATATTGATATTGTAATTGAAGACAAAGATATTAGAATTGATACCTACAGAGCAAGTGGCGCAGGAGGGCAACACGTTAATAAAACGGAGTCAGCCATACGAATCACTCATATTGCTACAAACGTTGTTGTACAGTGTCAAAATGACCGCTCTCAGCACAAAAATAAAGCAAGTGCAATGAAGATGTTGAAGTCTCGCTTGTATGAGCTCGAATTAGAAGAACAACAAGCTTTAAAAGACGGAGTTGAAAAATCCGAAATTGGTTGGGGTCATCAAATAAGATCGTATGTTATGCAACCTTATCAACAAGTAAAAGATACGCGATCAAACATTGCTTATTCCAATGTAGATGCTATATTAGATGGAGATATTAGTAAAATAATAGAAGACGTATTAATAGCAACTGCAAAATAATAGTTTTTTTGTCAGAATAAATAGAGGATAATATATTTATCCTCTATTTATCGTTTACAAATTGTTTTATAATCACAGTATAAACAAGTAGACTTTTCTTCGCATTTATTAAAATTTACAGTTGTTGTTTTAAATCCTTCTAAATGTGCATATAAAAGTTGTAATTTTTCATCCAATACTACTTCTTCTAATAGTTTCATTTTACTTAAATCATAATAAAAAACTTTTATATTTTTATTTTTATATAACTCTCTCATAGCTAAATAATAAAACTCTAATTGAAAATCTTTACTTTTTGCATACGTTTTCAAAGTGTCCACTTTTAATGAAGAGGACGTTTTATAATCAAGTACTTCATAACAGTCTTCTAATTCATCCACTCTATCAATCACTCCACTAAGAGTAATGCCATCGATTTGTATTGAGAATTTTTGCTCCAAGTGTAACACTTTTCTTTTATTTTGAAATCTTCTTAACTCAAGATCAACAAAATCTTTTAGTTTTTCTCTCCATACTTCTAATTCAAAACTCAAAAATGCATTTTTTGCTTTGTGTTTATTAAATACTTGCATTAAACTTTGATAAGAAATATCATTGTTATTGGTATAAAAGTCTTCAAGAGTTTCATGAATAATTGAACCCAATTCATAACCTTTTGGTTTTAAAGAAATATCGTGTTCTTTTAGGTGGGCAATGTATTTTAAATAATACTTTCGTTTGCATTCCAAATACACTTTCAAAGAAGTTGAAGACCAGCTTTGTTTTGATAAATCAATATCAAGAAATATTTCTTTATCAAAATGCTGTATTTTATTGTTTGTATATAAAATACTTTTGTATTTTTCATCTTGAACGTAAGGCGAAATTTTAAAATCAAAGAGTTCTTGAGCAAAACGTGAAATACTAGAGCTTTCATTAGAAACAAAAGAAATATATACATTTTTAGCTTTTTGTATTACACGTTTGTAATAATACTTTTGTAGGTTTTGCCTATCAATATTCGTAGGAAGTTTTGCTAGGGCTTTTACAGTAGTTGATAAAAACTTATCTTTAACAGAGCGTTTAGGAATAAAACTTTCATTAAAATCCACAATAATCAAACCCTCAAAACTTACATATCTACTTTCTAATAAACCTAAAACGGTAATTTTCCCAGAATTAACATCATCCGTACTTAATGCAGCTATTTTTTGAAAAAGGATTTTAAAAACATCTTTAAACAAAAGTTTTTCATCATAAGTAAACAATAACTTATACAGTTTATACACACATTCATTATAACGTTCATTAATATCTTCGTTTATTTCTTCGCTTTTAAGATATAAAACTACCTCTTCAAAAGTACTTAAAGAAATTTTTTCATTCCACGAAACTAAAAATTTTTCTTTTATCTCTTTTTCTTCTAATTTTAAATAGTGCAAATTCTCAATGTTTTTTGAAGACTGTTCTTTTATATACTCATAAATGGCATACGTTTTTTTGTACAAAGAAGAGTCATAAATATCAAGTCCCATTGCATAGTTAAAATAGCCTTCTGTATCAAATAAACGCATCGAACTAGCGAATGACTCATCAGGTAGTATCAAGGCTATATTTGAGGCTTCTATGCCATTATTTATCATAGTAGTAATGCTTTTTTTGATATAAGCAATTTGATTGACTCTTGTATTAAAAGCACAAAGCTCAATATTTTTATTAGAAGAAATGTATTCATTTTTTTCTAATATTGTTTTTGCATTAAAATCTAAGATATAATCGTAATTTTCTTCTAAAGAAAAACCAACAAAACACTCCAAAGATTTTTGATTGTATTCATTGGCATTTAAATGAATAATAATATTTTGATGTTTGGAAATATTTTTTATAATATCAAACTCAACTTTTGTAAAATACCCTTCAAAATATAAATCAATTTTGTTGTACTTTTTTACATAGTTTTCATTAATACTATAAGAAGCAGCTAAGTTGATTTTATCAACGGCTAGGTTTTCATCTAAGATGTTAAGGTAGTTTTTATAAATATTTTTTAATATACTTAAATGTTTTTCATAAAATTCATACGTATCTACACATGAAATTTCATCAATGGATACTTTTTCACTGGAAATCTCCTGAAAAAACCTAAAAATATAATCGCTTTGATGAATAAAAGATGAAAAATCTTTAGCAATACCCAAAGCTTCAAAATTATCCACATTTATAGCTTCTTTTAAATAAAGCAATCGTTGTTCTTCATCAATATAGTTTTTATTGTTTATTTGAATGGATTTTTTAAAAAAATCATCAATAGTAAGAAAAGTAGGCAATAGTCTATTGTTTTGTTCTGTTTTAATAAACTCTCTTATTGCTCTACTTGTAGGAAATACTTTTAGTTCTTGGTTAAATTGCATTAGACTTTATAAAAAAATACCCTTTTTTACCTGTTTTAGTTTCAACAAAACCAGTTATATTTAAGTTCCCTGCTTTGTCTATTTTAACTATTGTACTATAAGTATTGTTTTTTTGTTCTAAAGAAGCATTATCATAGTTTAAATCTGAATAAGAATTAGTTGCTCGTGATATATTAAACTTAATAGTAATCTTCTCATTTTCTTGTGTTTTTTTATTTTTAACAAAAAACACTATCGAATTGTCCCCCACTTTATATAAATCTTTATGCAAAGATTTTTTATCAAGTACGCGTTGAGAATAATATACATCTTGAATATCTAGCTTAAGTTTTTGGGCATTAATACTTAATACAAAATCATATTCTTGTAAAAATTCTGCATTAGACTCTACAATTTTATTAAAATCTCTGTCTAAATTATGATAAGAAATTAAAAAACTTTCATCTTCATGAACAGGTGTTTTAATCGCCGAACTTATAGTCCAGAATATCATGCCAAGTGTAAAGGTAAAAATGCCAATAAAAAATAATGGCCAGTAGTTTCTTTTTTTCATATTATTTCTTTTTTGAGCGTAAAATTATAAATGTGTAAGCTATTATTCCAAAAAGCACCAAAGAGTACATTAAAACTCTCCAAATTGCAGAAAAAGTTCTTCCAGAATCTCCAAGGGCTGAGTCAAGTTTTTCTAAACCCTTACTTTCAACGATTTGCGCTGCAATTTCATCATAACCGTTTAATACAGCAGCACTTACTTTTGCAAGTGTAGAGTTTTTATCTTTAGAAGCCAATAAAGGAATAACATACGAATCCAGGATATCATCCTTATCAAGCGCTTTTAATAAACTAGCAGATCTTAATAAATTCACATGGGTTTGATCCAAAGAAAAAGTCAATACTACATAAGGTTTTTCTAGATTTTGTACTAGTTTTTGTTCATACTCTTTAATAAAAGCAATTTTTTCTTTTGTCGTAATATTGTTTTTCATCCCAAAATTATTTTTGACATGAACATAAATACTTATTTGTGTTTTCTTTTTAAGTTCATTTCCAATTTCATTGATTTTACTAACAGTTCTTTTATCTATTAAAGCACCAGAATCTAAGGTAAAATCATTTGCAGCAAATAAAGAACTTGTTCCAATAAAAACCCCTAAAAATAAAAGCTGTATGAACTTAACCAATAAAAACCCTTGTACTATCAAAAAATGATTGGTAAATAGTAATTATTGCAGTAATTCCTAATAAAACCCATATAATCTTATCCATTATTCACTCCCTTTTTTACCAACTAAAGTATAATGTTTGTAATTGTCTTTGCTGTTAAACTTAATCGCATTAATATCTTGATTTATTTTATAATAATTTTGGGCTTCATTTTGTTGTACAATTATTGCATAATATGTAAGAACACCTAAAATACTTAATAACAATACAACTGCAATTAACATACCTGTTAATCCATGCAGTTTAAAAATWCCACGTTCACTTTCATCCATTGAAGACTTCATTTTATTCTCCTAAACTTCGAATATAAGCAGCAAGTGCTTTTTCTTGWGTATTACTTAGTCTGCCTCTAAAACTAGGCATTGCACCAATTTCTGCTTTTTTACCATCTAATAAAACAGCATGCATTAAAGCATCATCATAAGCTAAGATATTTGGAGCAACATATTCCATACCCTTACCATCAATTCCATGACAAGAAGCACATGCTTCATATGCTGCAGGAGCTTGTCCTTTAAAACCATTTGCGACATAACTTGAAACTTCATCTATTTCTTTTTCATCACTTAACATCATAGCTGGCATTCCACCTGGGTAGGCAGTTTTGAAATTATTTGCACCATTTTTAATAATATATTTAACAGAAGATTTTAATACTCTTTTTGTTAAATCCTGAGCTTTTCCATTAATTCCTTCAGCATCAACACCATGACAAGGAGCACATTGTACTAAATATAAAGATTCACCCATAGATTGYAAAGTCTCTTCATCTGCATTGTGCCATTTTTTCTCAAATTTTTCTTTATACTCCAGYGTTTCTTCATTCCAYTGTCCAAGTTGAGAATAYTGATTCGTTGGATAYCCAAGAAGTAAATACCAAATAGCCCAAACAATGGTTCCAATATAAGCCAAAGCCCARCCTTTTGGAACWTCATTTTTATATTCACCAATRCCATCCCAMGATTCRKKYGYWARCTCRCCACTTGCTTTATCGTTTTTGATTTGATWAATATATTTAATAGCTGTAAAAACAGTAATTGCAATAATTGCAAAAGCCCCAAGCATYGTTAAATTATTAATATAATCATCYGTAATAAATGCATCTCCAGCAACAAAATATGTTCCACCCATTAATGCAATAATAAGAATAATTCCACCTATAACCATAGACTTCATTTTAACTCTCCTTCTTTTCTTGTTTTAACTCTCTGTTTTCAAGAGGCTGTGAATGTATTGAATCATCATGAACCAAGCTTGAATATTTTTCATAATCACGCTCACCACTTTTATCTCTTTTATAAATTGAATATGCATACGAATAAAAAACAATACAAACAACAAGTAATAAAAAAAACTTCACATAACCTTGCAAATCAACCAATTCTTGATGTGTCATTACAAATCCTTATTTTAAAGAATTTAAATAAGCAATTAATGCAACAATTTCAGGAATTTTYCCTGCATTYACGGCATCTTTTATTGCTTGATTTTTCATATCAGCAGTAATRCCTTTKGCTTCAATWARAGCTTGTTTCATTGMTTCTTCATACGTTCCTAAAGGAACATCAATTTTACCATCTCCATTAATATCTACATCATAAGGCGTAGCAAATACATGTTTAATAGTATACGCTTCTCCATAAGAAGTATCCATATCTGTTATATTTGTAAACATATGAGGGTAAGCAGGCATTACMGTWCCAGGWACTACWGAWGCWGGATCCATCATRTGATTTTCATGCCAATCYGTAGTTCTGTARTTTCCMACTCTCATTAAATCMGGACCTGTTCTTTTTGATCCCCATAAAAAAGGTCTATCATARGCATATTCTCCTGATAAAGAATACATACCATATCGGTCMGTTTCAGATTTAAAAGGTCKWATYAAYTGTGAATGACAYGAGTTACATGAATCTTTAATATAAATATTTCTACCTGCTAATTCTAAAASSGTATAAGGTTTAGTACCAACTGTAGGACGTGATTGTTTTGCAAAATCTGGAATAATTTCAATTATTCCAGCRAATGAAATAAAAATAAACACCAATACTGCAAAAAAGAACGGTCTTTGTTCAAACCAATGAAACATAATTCTTCCTTTCTTAAGCTGCTACAGGAGTAGCATTAGTAGGTTCTTTTTCAAGAACTTCACCAGCGGTTGCTGTTTTGAACATATTATAAGAGAACAAAAGAAAACCTACTAAGTATAATAAACCACCAACGGCTCTGATTGTATAATAAGGTTGTAACACAGTAACCGTATCAATAAAAGAGTAAACCAATGAACCATATTCATCGTAAGCTCTCCACATCATTCCTTGCGTAATTCCAGCAATCCACATTGAAGTAAAATATAAAACAATACCCGTTGTTTGYAACCAAAACTGAGTRTCCATTAAAGACTTAGAATAAATCTTTCTTTTATACATTCTTGGTGCCATATGAAATAAACCTGCCATAATCATAAATACAACCCAACCAAGTGTTCCATCATGTACATGTCCAGGAATCCAATCYGTAAAGTGAGCAATAGCATTTACTGATTTTATAGCTTGAATAGGTCCTTCWATDGTAGATAACATATAAAAAGTAGAMGCTAAAATCATAAACTTAATYAARGTATTGTTTTGTAATTGAGCCCATTGTCCTTTCATTGTTAAAAGCATATTAATAGCAGATCCCCATGAAGGAAGTATTAAAATAACAGACATMACAGAACCCATAGTTTGCATCCAATCAGGAACGGTTGAATAAATCAAATGATGACCACCCGCCCAAAGGTATACAAATAATAAACCCCAAAAAGATAAGATAGATAATTTATATGAATAAATATTTTGTCCTGATTCTTTAGGAAGAAAATAATATACCATTGCAATAATAGGAACCGTTAATACAAATGCAACCGCATTATGTCCATACCACCACTGAACCAAAGCATCATTTGTTCCAGAATACATAGAAACAGAATGCATCCATGAACCGTAACCTGAATATAAAGCAGTTGGAACTTCCATTGAATTAAATAAATGAAGCATTGCAATAGCTAAAAASGATGCTATAAAATACCAAATCGAAATATACAGAGTTCTCTCACGTCTAATACCAATTAAACCAAAAATACCAACTCCCCATAAAAGCCAAAAAACAGTAATTAAAATATCTAAAGGCCATTCTAATTCGGCATATTCTTTTGATGTTGTATATCCAGCTAAGAGCGTAACTACTGCTAATAACATAGTAATTAAATATACTGCGAAATGCAATTTTGCAACTATCATTAAAAAAGGAGACTCATTTAATGAAACCTTTAATACTCTTTGAGCAATATAATACCAACAGGCAAAAATACCACTTAATGTAAAACCAAAAATAGCTCCACTTGTATGTATTGGACGTAATCTTCCAAACGTACCATATTCACCTGCTAAATTGTTTAAATCAGGATATGCCA
The DNA here is from genome assembly GCA_002733685.1 of Arcobacter sp. Classification (GTDB taxonomy): domain Bacteria; phylum Campylobacterota; class Campylobacteria; order Campylobacterales; family Arcobacteraceae; genus NORP36. Next base: position 108,038 of record NVWN01000010.1, read on the forward strand.
GTTGAAAAGCAATAATTACTCCCACTAACATAGCAATAATTCCAAATATTATTGCTGTAAAGGTAAATGCTTTTGCTACGCTGTAGTCGTATTCAATAATTGTATCGTTGGACACAATGGACTCCTTTTGTTTTTTACAAGTTATACTTGTTAAATTAGTAACAATTTTAACTCAATTAAAATAAAATTAGCCTTAATAATTGATTATTTTTTTTAAGTTAAAATTAATAATAGTATATTTTGTTATTTTATTTTTAGAAGTTTATCTAAATTAAGCRATTATTCRCTTGATTAATATCAAGATTYTCTTTCTTTTTTAATTTAAAGAAGTAATATATAAAGCATATATAGGACAATTTTTATCCTATTTAATTTTACTATAAGCTTACGGAAGGATGGTATTTATGTTTATCTTAAGATATTATTTATTTTCTAAAAGTATAAGCTTAAATAATAAACTAGATTATATAATAATTATATAGGGATGTGTTGTTTTAATTTTCTCATTATATACATTAGTTTAAATATTTAAGTTTAAATTTATTAATAATTTTTTATAGAATTTTTAAATATTTARTAATTASTAAGTTACAGCTTAGTYATATKGCTATAWATTGGAAATAAATATTTTTATTTCCAATCTTTTAKWGCWATTTGASTTTCTCTTTTTAATGTTCTCTCTTTTAAATCATTTCTTTTATCGTAGAGCTTTTTACCTTCTGCTGTTGCAATTTGCATTTTTAACATATTTCTTTTATTAAAATAGAGTTTTAAAGGCACAATAGTAAGACCATCTTTCATTACTCTTTCATGTATCTTATTAATTTCTTTTCTATGAAGTAAGAGTTTCCGCTCTCTTCTTTCATCTGGTCTGTAAGCAGCATGAGCAGTACTTAAGTGCGTAATATGCATATTAAAAACAAAAAGTTCATTTTTAACAACTCTAATATGAGAATCTTTTAAATTAACTCTTCCTTCTCTTATAGCTTTCACTTCTGAGCCTTGAAGCTCAATTCCTGCTTCATAAGTTTCTAGAATAGTAAAATCATGCCAGGCTTTTTTATTCTTAAATGATAGTATTTTTTTAACTTTTTCTTTTGCCATTTTTAACCTTAAAAAAAGTACTTCCAGAACCTGAGAAGTACCAATTATTTTTTTCATTTTCTTTTAAAGAAGGATAAAGCGCATATGCCGCTTGATATAAATCATTCGCTTCTTTAATATCCATAATTTTTAATACATCTAACGACTTCATAGACATTAGTTTATTTTTTTCTTCTCTTGAGATAACGTGGTAAAAATCTGCTCGGTACTTTTGATAGATTTTTACTGTATTGCAAGCAATTAAAGGAGTAAATGTTTCTATCTCTAAAGATTCTTCATTAAACTCTTTTACTATTTCACCTATACCACTTACATTAGCGCTGTCATATTCATAAACAAAAAAAGCAACATCAGCCCCTATTTTAGAGCCCATGTTTGCAAGTTCATCTTTTGATAAACCTAAAGAAAAATGCTCATTGCACATATTTAAAAAACACGCACAATTTGAGCTTCCTCCCCCTAAACCAGCAAATTCTGGAATATTTTTTTCTACTTTGAYYWWWATAGTTTTAAATTCTTCTTCTAAAAAAGAAAAWYGTTCTTTTAAKARAASATAGGCTTTRTAAATRGTATTTTGYKMKGTTTYACAACCAAARTTYCCTTCYARAGTAAATGTTTYATTWTCKWCWKKWAYAAAAGAMAKAARATCATATAARTTYTTTACTCGYACAAAACGAGAAGCCAATTCATGATAGTTTCCTCTTTTTCCTGTAATTTTTAAAAAAATATTTACTTTTGCATAGGATTTTTTTTGCACTATAATAAAACCTTATTTAACAAATATTTAACTTCATTGTTTTCTATTTGAATTATACTAAAAAAGTCATCAAAAACAATCAAGTATTTACCCTCGTCTTTTATTTCTAAATAATCAAGAGCTATTTTTTTACCAAAATCCAACCATTCTTTTGTACCTGTATATTTATTTCTTGGAATATCCAAATAATCCAAAGGATTTAAATCTTTTTCATTTTCATAAAAAAACTTGCCTTCATTTAATCTCTCTAAATAAGATAAGGTTCCCACACGATTAAGTTTTTTTAATAATTCTTGTGCAAGTGAACGAATATAGGAACCTTCTGATACGGTAGCTTCAAAAGTAAGAAAAGGATGAGAATAAGACAAAAATTTGGTATCAACAATAGTCATTGTAGATTCTTTCATTTTAACATCAATTCCAGCTCGTGCTAAATCGTAAGCACGTTTCCCATCTATTTTTTTAGCGGAGTATTTAGGAGGTAAATAAGTAATATCACCAATTAAGTTTTTGATTTCTTCTTTGATAAGACTTTCACTTAATATTTCACACTCTTCATTTGAGTGAATATTTTCTAAATCCAAAGACTCAGACTGCGCCCCTAACCAAATAGTAGTACGATATGATTTAGGTGTTTTTGCCAAATAATTAAAAAGTTTAGAATACTGTCCAAAAGCAACAATCAAACACCCTTTTGCAAAAGGATCTAATGTACCTGAAAAACCCGCTTTTTTATTCTTATATTTTCTCTTAATTCTGTTCAAATAAGAATTCGAAGACATAAACATAGGTTTTTTAACTACCACTAATTTGTTCAAAGGTTCTTTATCATAAAGTCGTTTTTGCATTGTTCTACTTTTTATTTTTTAATATTAATTTAATTGAATTTGATTTTGTTTAAAATAGGGGAAGAAAGTGATAGATTTTGCCGTAAATCAAGGCGGAAATATAAATTCATGAGAAGCTTACACTAGTAAGTGCCGATTGAATTTATATTTCCAACGCAGAGTTAGGGCTGAAGCTAGCGCTTTATTTTCCTATTTTTTTTCGACGAAAGAGGAGAGGATGTCCCGCTTGCTTCCACCAAAATTTATCGTCAACTTATACTCTTTACCAACTTTATTACTCTTCTCCACCCTACCCATACCAAATATTTTATGTGTAACAATATCGCCTTTTATAAAATCTGAGCGCCTCTCAATTTTCAATGAGCCCTTTATCAATCCCGACTCACTTAAAAATCTTGATTTTGTAAGCATAGCTCGTTTACCTTTATAAAACCTCGAGTGAACAAAAGATAAAGTCAAAGTATCCATTGCTCTTGTAAATGCAACATATCCAAGACGTCTCTCTTCTTCAAGATTACTGCCATCTCCAATAAGAGGAAAAAATCCTTCTTCAAGCCCTATTACAAAAAGATGTTTGTATTCTAAACCTTTAGAAGCATGAATACTCATCATTGAAACTGCTTCATTAAAAAGTTTATCTTGCTCTGATTCTAAAGAAATTTCATTTAAAAAATCTTCCAGATTTAAATGTGGATTTTGCATAAAATAATCTCTTATAAACCCTGAAAATTCATCAATATTTGCCTGTCGATCAATTCCATCAGGAGCATTGTCATAAGATGAACGGTAGTCAAATATTTCTTCAAATGCATCTAAAAATCCTATTTTAGATTTTTCTAATACATCTTTTAAATCCAATACTGAAGCTATAAATACTTTTAAGGTTCGGCTGTTCTTTTTTCCAACCAGCACTATTAATTCTTCGGGGCTTAATTCATCAATAAGTTTAAAAATTGGTTTTTTATCTTGAATTGATCTGGCATCTAGTTTATCTATTGTTGTTTTTCCTATTCCACGCTTGGGTTTATTTACTATACGTTTAAAAGAAAAATTATCAGTAGGATTAGTAAGTATTCTAAAATAAGCGATTAAATCTTTAATCTCAGCTCTTTCATAAAACTTCATTCCTCCAACCAATTTATAAGGAAGTCCTGCTTTATTAAAACCTTCTTCAAGTGAACGGGAAAGCGCATTTACTCTAAATAAAATAGCAATGTCACTGGCACACTCCCCAGCTAATAGTAGTTTCTTTATATCATCAACTAATTTTCTTGTTTCTTCATTTTCGTCATGAGATTCATAAAGTTTAACTGAATCTCCTTTATGTCGTGTTCCTCTTAAGTTTTTACCTAATCTGTTTCTGTTATGTTCAATTAACTGATTGGCATGATTTAAAATAGTATCTGTTGAGCGATAATTTTCTTCAAGTTTTATTACTACTGTATCTTTAAAGTGTTCCGTAAAATTTAAAATATTTTTAATCGTTGCACCTCTCCAGCCGTAAATACTCTGATCATCATCTCCAACTACACAAAGATTATTATGAGTACAACATAAAACTCGTAATAACTTGTATTGCAGTTCATTTGTATCTTGATACTCATCAACCATAATATATTGGTATTTAGCAGATACTTCTTTTGCTAATTCTTTATTTTTCTCCATAATTTTATAAGGTAATAATAATAAATCATCAAAATCTACTAAATTATTTTTTAATAAATATGCTTCATATTTTTCATAAATATCAGCGATTTGAGTATAAAGTTTTAGTTGTGCTGTTTCTTTTACTTCAGCAGGTGTCAAAATACTATTTTTATATTTTGAAATTTCATTTGCCATTAAAGCAGTCGTAATCTCTTTATCAATACTTCTTAAAATTCTTTTTTTATCGTCTGTATCAATAATAATAAAATTATTTTTTCTATCCAATACTTGCATATGTAGTTTTAAAAATAATAAACCAAATTTATGAAAAGTACATAATAAAGGAGGAGTATTAATAAGATTTGGGTCAATCAAAGAAAAAGCACGTTCTCTCATTTCTTTTGCTGATTTATTTGTAAATGTCAGGGTTAAAATAGAGCTAGGATCAATTCCAATAGAAATTAAATAAGCCAGTCTTGTGGTTATTGTTTTTGTTTTACCAGAACCAGCACCTGCTAAAATAAGCAAAGGTCCATCAATATGCTGTGAGGCTTTTTGTTGAGATTCATTTAAAGTAGCTAAAAAATTTTCTGACATTTATACTCCATTTAGCGCAGATTATATCATATTWTTTATAAAAAATTAATTTCTTTTTTANGATTTWMWKMTWYTWWAMTAAGTAAGAGAATATACAAAAAATAAATATCTTTTTAATTTTAAGAGGAATAACACAAGGAGTAGAAAAGAAAGGAAATATAAAAATTAATAATTATTTAAAAAGCATAAATAAAAATAGCTTTAAAAATTTAAAGCTATTTTTTTTATGTTTGAAACTATTTTTTTACGAAATAATCTCCATCAAAACTTTCCAATCCATAATTTCTATCCCCAATGGCATTGGTCAAGTCTTCAATAGATAAATACTCCAAAGTATCAGCACCAATATATGCACAAACTTCATCTTTAGTCATACCAGCAGAAATAAGTTCATCTTTATTAGGTGTATCAATTCCATAAAAACAAGGGAATTTTATTTCAGGACTTGCTACTCTAAAATGTACTTCTTTAGCTCCTGCATCTTTTAGCATTCTTACTATTCTTTTTGAAGTAGTTCCTCGTACAATTGAATCATCAATAACTAATAAAGACTTCCCTTCAATTAATGATCTCATTGGGGAAAGTTTCATTTTTACTTTTAAAGCTCTCATTTCTTGTGTTGGTTCAATAAAGGTACGTCCAACATAATGATTTCTGATAATTCCATATTTAAAAGGAATTCCACTTTCATCTGCATAACCTARTGCTGCWGGAACACCTGAATCAGGAACRGGTACAACCATATCYACTTTAATTTGATTGTTTTTATCATTTAAAGCTAAWGTTTTYCCCATTTTTTCTCTGGTAGAATAAACTGTTTTTCCATCAATTACAGAATCTGGTCGCGCAAAATATACGTATTCAAAAGCACAAGGTCTAAATTCTGGTTCAAAWATCTGAAGAGATTCAGGCTCTTTKCCTTCTGCRAAAATYARCATTTCACCTGGATTTATATCTCTAATRAACTCAGCATCCACTAATTCAAATGCACACGTTTCAGAAGATACAATATAACCACCTGTTTTAATTTTTCCTAAAGACAAGGGTCTAATACCGTATCTGTCTCTAATAACAAATTGTTTTGAACGAGATTGAACAATAAAACAAAATGCGCCAATAGTTTTTTCTAAGGCTTCTTTGATTCTGTCTCTTAATCTGTCTTTTGAAGATTTTGCAATTAAATGCACTAAATTTTCAGAATCTAAACCCGATTGAAAAATAGCTCCATCATCAATTAACTCTTGTCGTACTTCATCTTTATTAATTAAATTACCATTATGTACAACAGAAATTTCACCCAATTTATATCTTGCGAAAATAGGTTGAGTATCATCTAGCGTATCCCCACCAGCAGTAGAATACCTATTATGACCAATTGCCATAGAACCTTCTAATAAAGCCAAAGTATCTTCTTTAAAAACTTCTGATACCAAACCTCTTTTTTTATAGGTTTTAATTTTATTATTGTTTGAAGAAGAAATACCACTCGCCTCTTGACCTCTGTGTTGCATTGAAAACAAAGCTAAAGAAGCCATTCTCGCTGCATTTTCATTACCGTAAATTCCAACTATTGCGCACATTTATTTACCCTTTTAAAATGAAAATAAAAAGTGAACGTTATGCACGTTTATAAAAGATTATAAACAAAATATCTTTTTATTTTCATTGCTGTTTATTCTAAGTGTTTAAAACGAAGTATACCCTAAATAACTAAATTTACAGTCCAAGACAATCATTAATTGAATATAATCCTGCTTCTTGTGTAATCAACCATTTAGCAGCTTTGATAGCACCTTTTGAAAAGGTATTTCTAGTAGTTGCAGTATGATGTAATTCAATAAACTCACCATCATTATATAATCCAACAGTATGACGCCCAACGATATCACCACCTCTTAAACTCATAACTCCAATTTCATCTTTAGTACGCGCTCCAATATCTCCATCACGCCCAGATACTCTTACTTTATCTAAGTCTAAACCTCTAGCGTTTGCAGCTGAATTGGCTAGCGTTAAAGCAGTTCCAGAAGGAGAATCTACTTTATATCTGTGATGTTGTTCAACTACTTCAATATCAAAATCACCCAAAGATTTAGAAGCAAGGGATACTAGTTTATTTAATACAGCTACTCCCAAACTCATATTTGAAGCATATAAAACAGGTACAAGTTTACTGGCTTCTAATAAAAGATTTTGTTGATGTTTAGAAAAACCTGTTGTTGCAATAACCAAAGGTTTTCKWARACCATTCTCTACAATTTGTGTTAACAAGTCTTCWGTAGCTTCTGGTTTTGAAAAATCAATAATAATRTCAGAACTTTCACATAACGTTTTCATATCATTTGTAATAACAGTACCAGAAGGGACTGTTTTATCTAATTTATTTTGAACATAACAAGCCGATACTTTTGCTTCTTTATCATTGCTTAAATCATCAATTAATAAAGAGCCAACACGTCCTGTACTTCCTAGAATTCCTATGTTTATCATGTATTATCCTAAATATTCAATAATATTAATAGCTGCTGTTGAACCATCTCCTGCTGCACAAACAACTTGTTTAGATGCTTCAATTCGAACATCTCCTGCTGCATATAAACCAGGAACATTCGTTCTCATTCCTAAATCAACAACAATTTCACCCGCTTTATTAGTAGCACATAAAAAAGTTCCATCATCTTGTTTTAGAGAAGTATTTAATACATCACGTCCTACAAAAACAAAAACACCAGGAGTTGGTAAATCTCTAATTTCACCTGTGATTTTAGATTTAACTTTTAAACCTACAACACCCATAGCATCGCCATATACTTCTTCAATATCATGGTTTGTTACTTCTTCTAAGTTTTCTAAAGCTTTCATATGAGCAATAGTACTTGGAGCTGCTCTATATGTATCACGTCTGTGTACTAAATATACTTTTTTACACATTTTTGCTAAATAAATTGCTTCTTCTATAGCAGTATCTCCACCACCAATTACTGATACTTCTTTTCCTTTATAGAAAAAACCATCACAAGTAGCACAAGTAGATACACCTTTTCCAAATAAAGCATCTTCCCCTTTAAAACCAGCACGTCTAGGAACTGAACCTGTTGCTAATAATACAGCTCTTGCTTCTTGGGTTTTTTTATCTGCTGTAGTAATAGTAAATATATCACCTTCTTTTGTCACTTTTGTAACTTCATTCATTTCATGTTTTAAACCGAATTGTTTACATTGTTCAGGCCATTCTTCCATAAGTGCCATTCCTGTAACAACTTCTTTTTGTCCTGGATAATTTTCAATTTCTGATGAAGTAATAATTTGTCCACCAGGAAGTCCAAGTTCAAACATTGTTACATTGTCTAATCCACCTCTAGTTGCATAAAGTCCTGCAGTAAGTCCTGCAGGTCCTCCTCCGATAATTGCTAAATCTAACATATACATTCCTTCTTTTGGTTTATCCTAAATGAAAATATACTTTAAACATTTCATATTTGTGAATATATTCTCATTTAGAATAGGCGTAATAATACTCAAATTTAATTAAGCCTTTGTTTAATTTCTTTAAAGAAAAACTCATAAAGGATAATTTTTATCCTTTGATAATATTTATCGTATTAAACTAGAATATTGCTTTTACTTCGCTTAATTTTAAAATAAGAAAATAAACTTATATTTACTTAAGAAATTATCATACAATTTCAACGCTTTTATTTAAAGAATACCCGTAACCTTTTACAATAGTAATACTCTCATAAGGAATCTTTTTTCTAAGCCTTTTAATAAGTGCTCTTATGTTTGTTAAGTTGGTACTTTCACCTTCCCAAACATACTCTTCAATTTCACTGTAGGTAGCTATATGATGTAAATTGCTAGCAAATAACTCCAAAAAAAGTATTTCTTTTTTAGTTAATTCTACTTCTTTTTCTTTGTGAAATAAAACTTTTTTTGAATAATCATATTTATATTCTTCATCTAAAACAAGAACACTTTTTGTATTTACACATAATTTATTAACTTTTTGAATAAGCTCAAAGATAAAAAAAGGTTTTTTAATATAATCATCGCAGCCATATTCATAAGATCTTCGTATATGATCTAAATCATGATTAGAAGAAATAATCATGCAAGGAATATCTTTATGATTGATTCTAATGTATTCTAACACAGAAATACCATCCATTCCAGGAACATTTATATCTAAAATAAAGCACGAATAACCATTTCCAATTGAGCCTAAAGCATCTTCCCCATTGTAAAAATTGTCTACTTCATAGGCTTCTTTTTTCAAAGCCTGTTTAATTAACTTTGCTAAACGTACATTGTCTTCTAATACTAGTATTTTCAAATTATTTGTCCTATTTTTATAGTAAAACATGCACCATCATTGATATTCTCAACGGAGATTGTGCCTGCCATTTTATCTTCTATAATCACTTTTGCCATATATAAACCCAAACCATGCCCCGTAACTTTAGTGGAAAAATAAGGTTCAAATATTTTTTCAATGTCTTTATCTTTTATTCCGCCTGCATTATCTTGTACTTTTATAACTACATAATCTTTTTCATTGTATATATTGATATTGATATTTCTTTTTTTAAAATCATTTTTAAGTAAAACATCTCTGGCATTATTAATTATATTTAAAAAACTTTGCATAAATTCATTTTTAAAGCCAAGAACCTCATCATTGGTATTTTCTTCTACTGTTATAGTAATATTTATATAATTAAAAACGATATTATGATTCATAATTTCAAGCATTGATTCAATTGCTTCTTTAATAGAGAAAATATGTTTAGAATAAGAAGGTTTTATAAATTCTTGAAACTCATTCATTGTATCATTCATATATTTTACTTGTTTAAAGATTTCTCCCACATAAGATTCTCTTTCATTTGTATCATTTTTACTACTTGTGGGTGAGGAATAAAAGAGTTCTTGTGCAATAGTAGTAATTTCAACTAAAGGTGCTTTCCATTGATGGGCAATAGATGAAAAGATTTCACCCAATTCCGCAAGTTTTGATTGTTGTAAAACAAATTGTTGATTTCTTTTTCTTTCAATTGCAATAGCTCTTTCAGCTGTAATATCCGTAAAAATACTAACCACTCCTGAAGATCCTGTTTTTTTATCAAAGTATTTTTTTTGTTTTATGAGATAAATTTTGTCATCTAAGTCTTTATCGCTGTATCTAAAGATAAAATCCTTGCCTCGTTGTTTTTTATTCTCTTCTAAAAAATCCATTACTATCTTTACTTTTTTATTCTTCTTAAAATCTTTTAGTTTTTTATGCTGTAGTTTTTTCAACTTTATATCAATCAAAGTACAAAATTTTATATTTGCATCTATGATTCTTTCATTTTCATCTTGCCAAAAAATAGGACTTTCTATTGCATTTAACATTACATTATCAAAATGTATTCTGGCTTTTAGTTTCTTTTCTAATTCAAAACGTCTGTAAATATTTAAAACCAATGCAAAAATTAGAATCATTAACAAAGGAGATAAAATGAATACATAATTTATTAAAGCTCTGTATTTATCAAAAAAATGTTCATTTTTATTAATCAAAGTATAGTCTTTAATACTAAGGATAGGAAATAAGTCAAAACGTAAAAGTTCTTGATAATTAAATATAACTTTACTGTCCCTAGAAAGTTTTACAACACTTTCATCTTTTTTGATTATGTCTAAAGCAAGTCTGCCTGAATTTTTTCCAAAAAGCTCCAATGACAATACTTTTCCACCCAAAGCTCCTTTTCCAATAAAAAGTGAGTTATTGATAAAAACGGGTAATAAAGAATTTTTCAATATCTTATTTATTTGATTGTTATTAACTACGCTTTTTTTGTTCTTAGAAAGTTTTATAAAGAATACTGCTGCATTCTTTTCTTTTTTGGAGAGTATTTTTACTAGCTCTTTTGTATTGTTTATTGACAAGTACTTTATATTTTGAATGTCATTTTTTAAAAAGAGTTTATTGTTTTTATTGCCTAAAGTGCTGTCTATTATATATAAGGTTTTAAGCCTTGGAATTAAGGTCTTAATTATTCTAACATTTTCACTCATATTTTTTTTGATTAAATATACGGACACTTTGTCTTGAAGTTTGAGTTTTTTAAGTTCTTCTTTTTTGTACGAAAACAGTCCCAAAGCCAGTATTTTTTCACTTGTAAAAAAGTACTTATAATTTTTTATAATAAACGTATACGCAAAATCATCAAGGGTAATAACTAAATCATACTGTTTGTTCTTCATCTGCACGGAATAGAGTTCTTTTAACTTATCAAAATACTCCGGCGAAACAATACGTTTAGAATCCATATACAAAACACTTATATCTGTATTCTTATCTTTGGTGAGAATATTTTCAATTGCTTCAATAATGACATCACTTTTAGTATAACCCTTATGGTAAGAGTTTACTATCAAGATAGAGTTATTAGCAGATAAATAAGCAATTAAAACAGAAAAAATCAGAAAAATCTTAAACATATAGGGATTTCCTTTATAGTATCAAACTTAAGTATATAATATTTATCTATAAGCTTTTCTACATGCTACAGTACAAGGCTTCCTAAGAAATATTATTTCTTATATTTGCACTAATTATACTTAAATGCTTATTTAGGTAAAATATCCAACTTAAAAAAAGATTAGATAAGAGATGGGATAAAAGAATGGATATTAGAAAAGAGTTTTTAGATTATTTTGAAAATAAAGGACATAAGGTTATTTCTTCTATGCCTTTAGCACCTGATGATCCGACATTAATGTTTGTTAATGCGGGTATGGTTCAATTTAAAGATATTTTTACAGGCGCTGTTCCACGACCTAAAAATCCAAGAGCGACTTCATGTCAACTCTGTTTACGAGCAGGTGGAAAACACAATGATTTAGAAAATGTAGGTTATACAGCAAGACATCATACACTTTTTGAAATGCTTGGAAACTTTTCTTTTGGAGATTATTTTAAAGAAGAAGCAATAAAAAATGCATGGGAATTTATTACAGTTAATTTAGAACTGCCTATTGAAAAACTATGGGTAACTGTTCATGATAGTGATGATGAAGCCTATGAATTATGGAAAAAACATATCTCTGAAGATAGAATTATTAAATTTGGAGATAAAGACAATTTCTGGTCTATGGGAGATACTGGTGCATGTGGTCCATGTTCTGAAATCTTTTATGACCAAGGAGAAGAACATTTCAATGGCCCTGAAGATAAAATGGGAGCAGATGGAGATAGGTTCTTAGAAATTTGGAACTTAGTATTTATGCAATACGAAAGAAGCAAAGATGGAACATTAACTCCCCTTCCAAAACCTTCTATTGATACAGGTATGGGATTAGAGCGAGTTATTGCTATTAAAGAAGGTGTATTAAATAATTTTGATTCATCAAACTTTTTACCTATAATTAACAAACTAGAAGAACTTGTAGGTAAAAAAACCACTAAAAAAACGATTGCTTCATACAGAGTAATAGCAGATCATTTAAGAGCAAGTGCGTTTATGTTATCTCAAGGAATACTTTTTGATAAAGAAGGTAAGGGTTATGTTTTACGAAGAATTTTAAGACGTGCGGTAAGACATGGTTATTTGCTTGGTGTAAGGAAACCATATATGGCAGAGCTATATGATACATTAGCAAATATTTTAGGCGATCACTATACTGAGCTTAAAGAAAATGCTGCTTATGTAAAAGAACAACTTACTCTAGAAGAAGCACGATTCTTTAAAACAATTGATTTGGGTATGAATATCTTTAATGATGAATTAAAAAACACTAAAGATATTTTTTCAGGAGAAGTTGCTTTTAAACTTTATGATACTTATGGTTTTCCCCTAGATCTTACAGAAGATATGTTAAGAGATGATAATATAAAAGTAGATAACAAAAGTTTTGATGCTTTAATGAGTGCACAAAAAATAAAAGCAAAAGCTTCTTGGAAGGGTGCTGTTGATGCTTCATCAAGCGGTGACTTTAAAGCTTTATTAGAAAAGTATGGAGAAAATGAATTTGTTGGTTATGACAAGATTTCAAATGAAACAAAAATTCTTGCGATTTTAGATGAAAACTATAAAGAAGTATCTTCTTTAACAAAAGGAGCTAAAGCTTATGTTCTTTTAGAAAAAACACCTTTTTATGCTACTTCTGGGGGACAAAATGGAGACATTGGTTTCTTAAAAAACAAAGAAGTATTAGCAGAAGTATTAAGCACTTCTAAATATTTCGGACTTAATTTATGCGAAATTATTGTAAAAGCTGAAAATATCAAACAAGGTCAAACAATAAATGCAAGTGTGGTAAACAGAAATGAAGTTGAAAAACATCACAGTGCTACTCATCTTTTACAAAGTGCCCTAAAAACAGTTCTTGGAAAAACGGTTTCACAAGCAGGTTCTTTAAATGATGCAGTTCGTTTAAGATTTGACTTTACCTACCCAAAAGCCATGAGCAGTTCTGAACTAAATGACGTTGAAAACTTAGTAAATACTATGATTGCAGATGCAATTTCAGGAAATATTGAAGAATTACCTATAGAAGAAGCCAAAAACAAAGGTGCTATTGCTATGTTTGGTGAAAAATATGGGAAAAGCGTAAGAGTGGTTTCTTTTGAAGATGCTTCTGTTGAGTTTTGTGGGGGTACGCATGTAAAGAATACTGCTGAAATCGGTTCTTTTTATATTATCAAAGAATCAGGTGTTAGTGCAGGGGTACGACGAATAGAGGCTGTATGTTCACTTTCAGCTGTTAAATATGCAAAAAATATCATAGCTAAAATGAATGAAGTACAAAAAGAAGTAAAAAACATTGATGTGCTTCAAGGAATTACAAAATTAAAAGATCAAATAAAAACACTTAAAACAGAAGTAAATGAAGCCTTAAGTGCAGGTGCATCACCCTTAAAAGAAGAACTTATTTCTGATGTTAAAGTTGTTGTAGATATTGTTAAAACTGGTGATATTAAGAAAATAGTAGATGATTTAAAAAACGCCAATGATAAACTTGCTGTTCTTTTAATTCAAGCAAAGGGTGATAAAGTAATGTTGGTTGCTGGAAGTAAAAATACTTCTATTAAAGCAGGCGATTGGATTAAACTTATTGCACCTATTGTTGGTGGCGGTGGTGGTGGTCGTCCTGATTTTGCACAAGCAGGTGGAAAAGATGTTAGTAAAATAGAAGAAGCAAAAATTGCTGCTTTAGCTTATGCAAAAGAAAAACTTTAACATAGATGAGAGATGTCTTTAGTGATTTTTTAACCCAAATCGTATTTCTTCATGTAATCTCTGCCATTATATGGTTAGGAGGAATGATAGTCTTACGATATGCGGTTCATTTTTCAATGCAAGAAATTCTTGAGCCTAAAATAAAAATAGAAAGAAGTTTACAAAACTTAAATAATTTTTTTAAATTACTTATTCCTTCTATCGTTCTTTTATTTATAAGTGCACTTATTCTTATTTATACACTTGCTTTAAATCAAAGTACTTTATATTCCACTATAATACTTAAAGAAATTATTTTCACACTTATGGCGGGAGTATTTATTTTGGTTTATATTAAAACAAAACAAGCCAAAAAAGCTTTTGAAATGGGCGAAATGTTAAAAACAAAAAATGCCCTAATACTCATCTCTAAATATTTAATTCCTTTAAATATTTTTTTAGGATTAGTAGCTGTTTATTTAGGGGTAGTTTTAAGAGCTATTTCATAAAAGAGGTAAGATGAAAAGAACATTGTTTTTATTAATTTGTGCAAGTTTTCTTTTCATATCTTGTGCTTCTACACAAAAAAAACAAATATCAGCTCCTAAAAAACTCTATACAAAACTAAAGTATCAAAATACCAATATTTCAACAGCTTTACTGCACTATTTTAATACTCACAGAGATATTTCTTATAAACTAGGTGGTAATACAAACAAAGTGCAAGACTGTTCTTCTTTTGTCCAAAAAGCCTTTAAACAAAGTCTTAATATATCACTACCACGAACAACATATTATCAAGCCAAAAGAGGTTTTTTTATAAATAAAAAGGACTTGCAAACAGGGGATTTGGTTTTTTTTAAGCCTTCTAAAAAATACCGACATGTAGGAATTTATTTGAAAAATAAAAAATTTATGCATATTAGTTCTTCAAAAGGTGTTATTATTTCTTCTTTGAACAATGTTTTCTGGGCCAAATATTATTGGAAAAGTAAAAGAGTTATTCCAATAAACACTAAATAAAATATTCTAAGTTTTCAAAATCCTCTTCTTTGAGTGATTTTAATCTGCTTTGCAAAGAACCCACATGTATTTCTATTTTATGTAAATCAGGATCTAAAAGGTATAAAGATTTTCCTTCAGAAGAATTTTCTTTCCATAAATGAACTTTTTTTTCTAAAAGAAAAGTAACATATTTATCATAATCTTCATCTTTTATATCAAAAGCGATATGAGAATAATCTCCTCTAAAATCAACTTCATCTGTATTCAAACAAAACCACAAATCTCCTATTGATAAATAAGCACCTTCTTTCCATTTTGCATGTGCTTTAAAACCCAAGATATTAACATAAAAATCAAAAGATTTATCAAGATTTGATACTGCTAATGTAATATGATTAAGGCCTTGTAACATAGACTCTCCTAGGCAATTATGGTTTTATTTTTACCTTCATTCTTGGCTTTATATAGGGCAGCATCTACTCTTTTAAAAATACTATTAATACTGTCTTCTTTTGTGAACTGAGATAAACCTAAAGAAATAGTTTGATTTTCTACTTCTTCAAAATGTTCTTTTTCTATTATCTTTCTAATATTTTCTGCAACAATATACGATTTTGTTGTATTCGTATGCTCACAGACAATAATGAATTCTTCTCCACCCCATCTGGCAACTATATCAGATATTCTAACATTATCTTTTAAGATTTTTGCAATATGTACTAAAACTTTATCTCCCACATCATGTCCATATTCATCATTAACACATTTAAAATTATCAATATCAATCATAATAATTGAAAAATCAACTTGATATCTATTAAATTCTTCTATTTTTAGTATCATTAATTCATCAAATTTATTTCTATTATATAAACCTGTTAGTTTGTCTTTTAACGAAAGTGCTTCCAGTCTTTTTTTATCTGTTATATCTTGACAAATCGAGCGATAGCCAATTTTTACTTTATTGTTGTAAATAGCTTCAATATAAATAGTAAATTCTTTTATTTGTTTATCTTTTGTATAATTCTTAATCTCACCAATAAAAGATTTTCCTTCTCTAAGAGTATTCCACATTTTTATAGTAAATTCTCTTGTGGTACTTTCATGTTTTATTAAAACATGATTTTTCCCTAAAAGCTCTCTTTCTTTATATCCTAAACACAAAGAATAGGCTTTATTGAGATGGGTAATATTTCCTCTTAAATCCGTATTTAATATCAGCACATATTTATCTACCATTTCTTGTTTATCTTTAATTTCCATATTAGCAAGTGTGAGTTTTTCATTAATACTTTTAACCGATCTGTTTTTATAAAAAATTGAAGATAAAATTATCAAAAAAACAACAGATAGTTGAGTAATCATTGTATAGTCAACAGCATTTTGATAATTTACTGAAATCCACTTATTTTTAATAGCTGTTTTATTTTTTTGGGAAATATCAGCTATTATTTTGTTAAAAATATCATTTAATAGAGTCTCATCATTTCTACTTCCAACACTTAGTTTCCATTTTTCATCAAACTTTCCAGATATTTTTAAATTTTCGATATATTTATTTTGAATCACATAAGCAACTGAATATAAAGAACCTATATAGCCAAATATTTCACCATCTTTTACTTTTTCCAGCCCATCTTCAACACTTGAAACTTCAATTAATTCTAAAAAAGGATACT
The DNA here is from genome assembly GCA_002733685.1 of Arcobacter sp. Lineage (GTDB taxonomy): Bacteria > Campylobacterota > Campylobacteria > Campylobacterales > Arcobacteraceae > NORP36. The sequence goes on from NVWN01000010.1 coordinate 124,881, forward strand.
TTTCTTTTAAAATTTTAGCATAAGCATAGTTTCTCGTAATTCCTATTTTTTCTTTAGGGATATCAGTTATTTTGTTAATAAAACCTTGATTGAATCTGGTCGCTATGATTAAAGGAACCTCTAAAAGTACTTCTGAAAAATTAAGATATTTTGATCTCTCTTTTGTATCCATTATTAAAGGAAACATATCACATCTTCTTTTTTTTGCATATTCTAAAGAATTACTCCAAGAAGATGTTTTAATTAGTTTTAAAGGGATAGGAAGGCGCTCTTGAATAAGTTTTATGTAATCGGAGGACATTCCAATATGTTTGTTATTATCGATTTTTTCATAAGGCATCCAATCTGGATCAATACAAAAATTAATTCTTTGTTTATTTGTTAAAAATTGTCTTTCTTTTTCTGTGAAAAACTCTTTTTTTTCTTTCTCTTTGTTAACATTCATCCATTTTAATTTTAAATTTTGTAACTTTGTATAACCTACTTCTTTTTGTGCTTTTTCAAGAATATTTTTTAATATATTGTCTTTCTTAACACCCATTTTTAAAGCTGTATTATTGGGTAAAGAAAAATCACTTGCATTTACAAGTTTCAAATTACTTAACCAAGAGTTTTCCATATAATAAGAAAGTGAAGGCATACTTCCAATTGCAACATCCGCTTTTCCTAGAGAAACTGCTTCAACTGCTTTTTTTGTGGAAGTTGTCAAAATTAAGTGAATCAAGGGGAAATTTTTCTTCAAATAATCATGTAAAAAAGTACCTCGGGTAAGAGCTAGTTTTTTATTCTCTAAATCTTTCATCTCAGTTATATTCATACTTTTTTTAAGTAAAAACCCTGTGTTATAACTTATATAATCAAAAGAAGTAAAATCAATATACTCTTTTCTTTTAGGAGTTACTGCTATATAAGGAATAACATCAATAGAGTTTGTTTTTAACATGTCTAGATATTGGGACCATGAATAATTAAGTATAAACTTAGGTTTTAAACCAAGTTTTTGTGACAATAAACGTATATATTCAACAGAATAACCTTTTGCTTCATTGTATTTAGTAAATCCAAAAGGGGGGAAATCATTTAAATGAGCAATTTTAAGATATTTTTTATTTTTAAGATATATTTTTTCTTCTTCGTTTAAAACTAAGTCCAAAGAATATAAATTATTTCCTAGAAAAATAAAGACAATAATAAAAAATAATTTTCTAAATCTAGATGTACTCATGAAACAGTCTACTGAGTTTAACTATATTTATTCTTAAATTTAATATAAATAATTTTTTAGTATTATTAAAAACCACCATATAAATAAACAAATAAAGGAATACTAATTACAGATACAAGAGTTGAAAGAAATACAGTTAAAGCAGTTTTTTCCGGTTTTGCATTCAATAATACTGCTAAAGTAACCGAATTTCCTGCAAGGGGAACAATTGAGAATAAAAATAAAACCTTATATAAATCATTGTTTAAAATTTGTAAAAATGTTTTATCTATATATATAAAAAATAACATTGCAAGTGGCCAAAAAATAAACTTTATAATAAAAGTAATAGTAATAAATTTTTTATCCCAGTTGTCTTCATTTCCTTTTAAACCAATAAGACCCATTCCTAACATCATCATTCCTAAGATTCCATACGCCCCTTTAAACTGTGACGTATAAGCACTCAATGTTTCTGGAATTTCTAAACCAATAATATTTAAACACAGACCTAAAACAAAAGCATATAAAATTGGTAGTTTTGATATTTTAATAAGAGATTCTTTAACCGTAAAATTTCCTTTTGCTGTTACATAAAAACCGGTAGTACTTTCATACAATAAAGAGGCAAGAACAGCAAAAATGTAAATATCAGCTAACGCGGGAGGAAAAAAAATAACAGCAAGAGGAATACCAAAATAACCAGTATTTCCCGTACCTGCAGAAAAAGCCAAAATATTTCCTGTGGGATTATTCCAAGATTTTCCCCATATAAATAAAGCCAAAAAAGCGATTAAAGAACAAAAAATATATAAAAAAATGGGAATCATTGCAATTGCAAAATTAATTTTAACAGAAAGTGTTGCAGAAAAAACAACTATGGGGCCTAAAATATAGATCAATAAAGTAGCAATAGATTCTCGTTGTACCTGCAGTGATTTAGCAGCAACATAACCTAAAATGACATTAAGGTATAAGGGAAATATTTTAAGTAAGATTATAAAAAATAAAGACATGAAAAATCCTAGGTAAGTAATAAATCTTATTATAACCTAGATTAGTTGAATAGAAGTAAATACGAAATCATTATATAAAAAGTATAGGGAGAAAGGATATGATTTATATGATTAAAAAATAATCGTATAATCGCTTTATTTAAATTWATATNAAAGGAGTTCATAAWAATATCAAATAAAACAACTCGTGTTTACTTCAACTGCTGAAATTATAATAAAGMTAAATGAACTAAAAGTGACATTTCAAAAAAAAAGAAAATATATAATATTTACTTCTTTTCCTCACTTTAAGTTTTTACTTATTATTTTATGATTATAATTCTCAGTATTAATCATAGGAGCTTAAATATATGTTATCGTATTATAAAGAATTATATTTTTATATTCAAAAAATTGTACGAGACAAAGAATATGCAAAAGATATCACACAAGAAACCTATGCCAGAGCGTTAGAATCTCAGCCTAATACCCCTATTTTAAATAAACGTGCTTTTTTATATAGAGTAGCAAAAAATATTATTATTGACCAAGCAAGAAAAAATAATAAAAATCATCTTATTAATTTTGAAGAAGAACGTTTTATATCAGAAGATAAACAAGCAGAAGAAAAAATACTACAAATAAATGAAAATCAGTTTTTATTAGAAGAAATCCAAAAATTACCAAAAAAAAGAAAACAAGCTTTTGTTTTACATGTTGTTGATGGTTACTCAAGAAAAGAAATTGCTGTTTTACTTAATATAAGCGTAAGTGCTGTTGAAAAACATATAGCAAGAGCTTCTTTTCAAATAAAAGAAAGTTTAGAAAACAATAAGGATGTAGTGTATGAATAAAATACTTTCAATACAAGAACAAGCCTGTATTTGGCTAAGTTTACAAGATGAAAAACACTCAAGCTTTAAACAAGAAGAATTATTATCATGGTTAAATGAAAAAGAAGAACATTATTTTGCTTTTGAAAAAGAAAAAAGTTTAAAAAGAAAAATTAAAAATTTATCAAAGGATATACTAAAAGAATTAAGCCAAGAAATTTTTGAAGAACTTAAAATTGAGAAAAAAAGAAAGTATTTATTCAAAACCATACTACCCTACACAATTGCTGCTTCTTTACTTTTATTATTGTCTTCTGGAATATTCACTTATTACAAAAAAGAAGAAATATTATTTCAAAGAAGTTATATGAGCCAACAAAAAGTTATTAAGAATATACTTTTAAAAGATCAATCCATTATTTCTTTAGATTCTAATACAAAACTGAGTATTAAATATTACAAAAACACAAGAGAAGTCAATTTGGAGCAAGGGAGGGTTGTTTTTTCTGTACATTCTAATAAAAGTCGCCCTTTTATTATAAAAACAAATCATACTAGTATTGAAGTCCTTGGAACAACATTTGAAGTTAGCAATATTAATGGTTTTGTGAATATAAAAGTAAAAGAAGGAARAGTAAAAATCGCTAAGATTTACAATATTAATAAAGAAGGAAAAATTTTAGCTCTTTTAAAAAAAGGAGAAAAAATATCCTTAGACAAACAAGGAGATGTTCTTAAACTTACCCATTTAGATGTCAATGCCATCGCTTTATGGGAACAAGGAAAATTAATATTTGAGCAAACTCCTTTAAAAGAAGTTATGAATGAATTTGCAAAATATTTGGATATTAAAATTAATTTTGAAAACACTTTACTCGAATCTTATTTGATTTCTGGAGAATTTGATGTTAATGGTTTTGATAATTTATTAACAACCCTTCCTTTAATTCACCCCATACATATAAGTAAAAATAAAAATATTGTCTACATAAAAAACAAATTTAAAAATAAATAGATTTTTTTGTCTGTTTTTTTTTACTTTCACGTCTTCCTTTCTAAGAGAACAATTCTCATAATCATTACAAGGATAATAAATGAATCTATTTAAAACCTCTGTGATTGCTCCTGGACTTGCTTTACTACTGTATGCAAATACCTTAAACGCGCAATCATATACTACAAATACCTCTTCTTTAAAAGAAGCTATTCAAGAAATCTCTAAAATTGCGAAAATTCCCTATTTAGTAGATAGTAGTATTTTAAAAAACAAAATCACAAACAAAATCACAAAAGTAGAAGGTTTAAAAAATGCTTTAGATCTCTTATTAAAAAACAGTGGTTTAGAAGCAATAATTAAAGACAATACAATAGTTATTAGAAAAAAACYACTCTCTACTAGTTCAAAAGCAGACATTACTCATGAGGTCTTGTCTTATGAAGRAAATGCCTATGAAAACATAAAAGGCTATATTGCAAGGAAAAGTTCTACAGGTTCCAAAATGAACATGGATATAAACAAAATACCACAAAGTGTAGCCGTTATTACCAGTGATTTAATGAGAAGTAGAAATGCTCAAACCATTAATAATGCAGTATCGTATACCTCTGGAATTTCACAAGAGTATGGTGAAAATGGAGATATAAGAAGGAACACAGATACAATAAGAGCCTCAGGAATGTTGGCCTCTTCTACTTTTTTAGATGCTTTACAAGTGCCTTTTTTGGGATATTTTGGAAGAATAACAGATATTTATTCTTTGCAAAAAGTTGAAGTTTTAAAAGGACCTTCTTCTGTATTGTATGGAGCAAGTTCACCTGGTGGTTTATTAAATATGCAAAGTAAAAAACCAAACCTTGAGGATAAAAATGAAGTGGGAATAGCAAACGGCTCATTTAATTCAAAATCAATTTTTGCAGATTTAAACACATCTCTTAATAAAAATATTCTCTTTAGACTCACAGGAAAATACAAAAAATCCAAAGGGGAAGTTGATTTTGTAGAAAATACAAACTATTTTATAAACCCCGCTTTTACTTTTTATATTAATGATAATACGACTTTAGATGTTTTAACATCTTTTTCAAAGAATAATATGTTAGCCGCTTCCTATTTATCAGGAAATACAGGAGAATTAGTATTCCACAAAAATATATTAAAACATTATTCCCATGTACAAACAAGTGCAGACTCATTAAACAATGCAAATCTTTCTAGCCGTATGTACTTAGGAGATTCAAAAGATGATAAATTAAAAAGAAGTACGCAAAGTATTACTACTTTATTAAAGCATAAAATCAATGATTCTTTAAGCATTAATTCTAATCTTAGAATAGAAAAAAACAAAGGTGAATATATTCAATCCAGACTTGATAACAATTATTTACCTACCATGATTGGAACTGCAAATTTAAGTACCATTAGAATGACAAAAGATAAAGAGCTTAGTTCTTTAGACAGTATTTCTTTTGACAATAATATTCAATATTCTTGGCAAACAAAAGATATAACGAATCAATCTATGATTGGAATAGATTATCATCATCAAAAACTTGAACTGGAAGGTTATGAGGATATCTTATTTTTAGTTGATTTGTTTAATCCTTACAGCACTCAAAACATTTCAAAAAATTCTAACATAGATAAAAAAGAGACAGAAAGTATTAATAAATTAGCTTTTTATGCACAAAATCAAGCCATTATTAATGACAGAATCATTTTATCCACAGCACTAAGATATGATAAAATCAAGCAAATAAACGATGATACTTTTAATGATACAAAACAAAAACAAAAAGATACAAATCTTTCAGGTAGGATTGGATTAGGATATGCTTTTGATAATGGATTTAGCCCTTATATTTCCTACTCTACATCTTTTGTAACCAACCCAGGGACGAATAAACAGAAAAAACAATATGTGCCTTCACTTGGAAAACAAATAGAAATAGGGGCTAAATATAAACCTAAAAATATGGATGCTTTACTCTCTTTCTCTTTTTATAATATCAAAGAAGAAAATATTCTAAGCTCTGATCCTACAAACAGTACAAGTGAAAGTTTTCAAATACAAGATTCAAGCTCAGATATAAAAGGAATAGAAATAGACTTATCTTTTCAAACCAGTAAAAATACCAATATTATTTTTTCATTGTCTAAAATATCTGCAAAACAAAGAGATACTACAAATGCAGAACATGAAGGCAGAGATATGGAGAGAATTCCAGATTTAAGTCTTTCTTTATGGGCAGATTACACCTTAAAAAATACAGCACTTGGAAATATAACCCTTGCTTCTGGAATAAAATACATTGGTAATATCAAACACTATATTACAGATTCTTTTGATCCTTTAAAAAAAGAAGATACTATTGTCTCTGACTCTTATTTGCTTGTAGACAGTAGAATCTCAAGCCAATACAAAGATTTTAATTTAAGTTTTGCTGTTAACAATGTTTTTGATAAAACCCCAGAAATTGATCCAACTATTGTACGAAGCACTTTTTTACAAGGAAGAACCTATAATATAGCTATGACTTATAAATTCTAAAGCATATTTATTTAATTATTACAAACTTTATTTTTACTGTTTAAAAATAAAGTTTTGTATTTCAGATTTATATATTTTGAATTATTTCTGTCTTGTTTTATTGTATAAAAATGCTAAAACAGTAGAAATACTTCTTGTATAAGGGGCATCAAGACCTTGTACTTCACAATACTTAATCACACTTCCACAAATTTCTTCTAATTCTAAATCTTTATTATTGTTTTTATCTATCCACATGGAGGGTTTAATTGAATCAAACTTTTTCATTAATTCAAACATTCCATCAACCTCTTTTTGTGTTATTCCTAAATTTAATGCTTTAGATGCAATTCCTGCTTCTTGCATTAATCCATATACAAGTTTAGAGGTTTTTTGGTTGTTTATTAAAACACCCGATTTCTCTTCTAATAGTGCACAAGAAGCACTAACTCCATTATTAATAATTAGCTTAAGCCACAACTCTTTTGTTATATTCTTTGAAAGTATTGTTTGAGTTGGCGTTTCATCTAATATTTTTTTTAAGTTATTTAGAAAAATTTGATTTTCTTTATTAGGAACTAATGCACCTAAAATAGTTTCTACTTCGCCTTGGGATTCTACTAATCCAGGCTTTACAATATGAGCGGCAATCAAACGTGTTAAACCCCCAATAATAAACTCTTTTTTTATACTTGTGCTAAGTATATTCTCATTTTCAACCCCATTTTGTAAAGATACAATATAAGGAATTTTTRCWKWATCTTTAAACCAAGAAGACAGTTCAAAAGTAATTTTTTYTGTTGACATAGATTTTGTGGTAAGAAAAATAACATCGATGTTTGAAAAGTCTTTTTTTATTARYTCTTGCATTGAACAAACATTTATATTTTTTTCAATCCTAAATTTAGGATGATTTAATATGAGTGTATTATTTTGTAAATATTCTAGCGTTTGGCCTCTTGCTACAAACTGTACCTGATGTTTTTGCTCTTGCAATAAAAGCCCATAAAAACTCCCAATACCACCTACTCCAATAACAACAATATTCATAAAAATCCTTGAATAATTTTTAAGTGTATTATATATAAATAGAGTATAATTCAAATAAAAAAGGTAGATTTTGTTAAGACTTGGTTCAAACTCAATAACACGTGCAAATATATTAAACAGTTTTGATATCAATTTTGTTCAAAACGGTGGAAGTTTTGATGAAGATTCTATTAAAACTAAAGATCCAAAAAGTTTTGTTTACCAAGCAACACTAGGAAAATACAAAGAATTGTATGCCAAATATGGTGTTAATGATATGCCCCTTTTAGTTGCTGATTCAGTTGTAACAGCTAATGGGGAGTTATTAAGAAAAGCAAAAGATGAAACGGATGCAAGACGTATGCTAGAGTTACAAAGTGACAATGAAACTTCTGTAATTACTTGCATGATTTACAAATCAAAAGATATAGAAATTATTGATATTTCTATTACTACTTATACTTTTTCTACTTTTAATAAAAAAGATATGGACAGATATATAAGCTCAGGAGAGTGTTTTGGAAAAGCAGGCGCTATAATGGTTGAAGGTTTTTGCAAACCTTATATAAAAGAAGTTAAGGGTTATGAATCCTGTGCTATGGGTTTATGCATTGAAAAACTTCTTCCTTTTTTGGAGAGTTAATACTATGTCAAATAATCATTTAAGAGCCATTTTACTTACAGCACTTGGTATATTTATAATGAGTTTTGAATCTTTGTTAATTAAATTAACATCTATTTCTTCTTTAAGTTATTCTTTTTATATAGGAATTTTCATGTTTCTTTCTATGAATCTTTTATTATTTAAAAAAGAAAAGAAAAATTTTCTAAGCGCTTATAGCAGTGGTTTTTTAATTATCTTGCTTTGTGGTGCTTTTTTTGGTCTGTCCAATATCTTTTTCATATCTGCAATTAAAAATACCTCTGTTGCAAATACTGTTATGATATTAAGTGCTTCTCCTTTGTTTTCTACTATATATGCTTATGTATTTTACAAAGAAAAAAGTACTAAAAATATTTATATTTCTTCCTTTTTTATTTTTATTGGTCTTTTTGTAATATTTTATTCCCAAAATGAAGAAAGTACAATGATTGGAAATTTTTATGCCTTTTTATGTGCCAACTTTTTTTCTTTGGCTTTTGTATTTTTATCAAGACATAAAAAGGTAAACAGACTTGCAGTAACCTCAAGTTCTGGATTTTTYACTTTTTTTATWGCTTTAATTTTTGTGCAAAGTTTAGAAATAAATATGGATAAYTTGTATATATTAATYMTTGCAGGTTTAWTAATTGCWCCTGCTTCTAGGCTTTTAATAGCMRWTGGWACWAAAACATTACCTGCTTCTGAARTAAGTTTATTAATGATAGTGGAGACCATCATGGCACCCATTTGGGTTTGGATGTTTTTAAATGAAGTTCCTGCTACTAATACTTTTATTGGTGGAGGAATTATTTTAKTAACYCTTGTTCTTAACTCTTTGTATTTAATTCRWATAAATAAAAAGAGTTATGTTTAAATTGGGTCAAGTTATATTATAGGTAAGTTTTCATCCGCTCTGGTACTAAGCCAAATTGGTCCATTTGCGGTTATTAATACATTTTCTTCATGTACCATCTCTTTTCCTTCTAAATATTCCATTCCTGGCTCTAACGTTAATATTACACCCTCTTCTAAAGGTGTATTATCCATCAAAGTATTAGAAGGCCATTCGGTTAACTGTAATCCCAAACCATGTCCTAATCTTCCTACAGAATTTCCTAAAGCGCCCCCTTTTTGCATAATATCATTCATAACTTTATAAACATCAGAAGTTGTATTTCCAACTTGACAAGCGTTAAAACCAGCATCTGTAGCTTTAAAAACAACATCATATGCTTTTTTAGATTCATCACTGGCATAAGAAAATGCATAGTTTCTATCAAAATCACAAAAGTAACTATCATAAACAGAGCCTGTATCAATAATAAAAATATCACCTTCTTCTAGAATTCTCTCACTTGGACCCATAATAATAGAACCATAACCATTWKSTCCCGATCCAGAAATYAAATAAGGAGAATCATCAACTCCTAAATCAAGTAAGTGTTTTTTAAATCTTTGGCAATTTTCTCTTTCACTCTGCCCTAATTTAAGTAAAGATGGCAAATCTTTAAAACCCTTGGATGTTATTTCACAAATATATTTTATTTTTTCAATTTCTGCAGGTGATTTAATATATCTGGCATATCTTAGAATTTTTGTTACATCTGCAAATTCATATGAGGATAAATTATTTTTTAGTCTTTCATAATCATTTATAGGCATTCTTAAAGTACTTTCATGACCTTTGGGTAAACCAATAGTATTAAATCTTTTCATAAGAGCTTTAATACTTGCCGTTAATAAAGTGATACCTTCATCTTGTGGATTTGGGGAACTCCATGTTTGAATATTATTAACCCAAGTGCCCTGCATACCAGATAAACCAATAGTAGGAATGATAGCTTGTATTTCACCCTCTAAAGGAAGTAATAAATACCAAGGTCTTGTAGGGCTTTGCAAAAATTGTGTTTTAAAACCTGTATAATATTCTATATCAACCTGCGTTGTTAATAAAATAACATCTATTTTGTTTGCATACATAAATTTTTGCATTTTGATCAATCTATTTTCATACTCTATTTTAGAAAAGCCTCTTTTTGGTGCTTTTAACATTTTATTTACCTTTTAACATTGATACATATACGCTAGGAATTGCTGCATATAAAGCTGCACATAAAATTAAATCTGCTTTTTTTACTTCTTCATTAGGAGCATGAGCAAATTGTAACTCACCTGGGCCATAACCAATAACAGGAATATTATGTTCCCCCATAATGGATACTCCATTTGTTGAAAATGGCCAAATATCAATGACTGCGTCTTTTTTAAATAATGCTTTATATGCTTTGGCTACTGTTTGTGTAACATCATGCGTTTCTTCCATTTTCCATGGTTTAAAGGAACACTCTTGTCCATATTCTAACCCTGTATAAGAAGGTCTATCATAATTATAAATACTAACCTCTGCATGTCCTTCTTTAACGGAAGGAAGATTTCTAATTTCTTGTAAAGCTTGTTCTGGTTTTTCACCCCAAGTTAAACGTCTATCAATAGAAATAGTACAAGAATCAGAAACAGCACACCGTGAAGGAGAAGTAGAATTAATCTCAGAAACAGTTAAACACCCTTTTCCTAATAAATCATCTACATATAAGTTCTCATTTAAAGCTCTTAGTTCTTGCAGTATTGCAGACATTTTATAAATAGCATTATCACCCGTATGTGGAATTGAACCATGAGCTGATTTACCAAAAGTTTTAACAGAAATTTCCATTCGTCCTTTTTGAGCCCGACAAATCTTTCCATCACTAGGTTCTGCAAGTAAAACAAACTCAGGTCGTATATTTTGCTCTTCAATTAAATATTTCCAAGATAAACCATCACAGTCTTCTTCTGCTACCGTTGCTGATACAAGAAGTGTAAAATCATCTTTAATATCTAAATCAATAATAATTTTAGCGGCATATACAATAGATGCGATTGCACCTTTCATATCAGTTGTACCTCGACCTATTATTTTTTCATCATCTTCATAACCCTCATAAGGATCATAATCCCAATTATCAATGTTTCCAACACCCACAACATCTAAATGCCCATCCATTGCAATAAGATGTTTTCCTGTTCCTATATAAGCTAAAATATTTCCCATGGGGTCAATATCTATTTTATTAAAACCAAGTTTTTTCATCTCATCAATTGTGCACTTGGCAGCTTTTGATTCATCTCCTGAACCTCCAGGACATCTAACTAAGTCTCTTGTAAATCTGTATATATCTTCTTTATAAAAATCAGCTCTTTTTAAAATCTTATCAAAAGGAATACCTTCAAACATTTTTTCCATAACTATGCCTTTTTTAAAACATCAGCTGAAGATTTTCCAACCATTTTTTCATATACTAGTGAGTCTGTATCACCTTCTGTTCCTAAGAATAATATTTTAGAATTTTCATCTATTTCAAGAGCTTTTCTATACGATTCATTGTGTTGAATAATCATAAATCCAGCAAGTCCTGCAACAGCTGATTCTCCTGCAACTACAGGTTCTTCTAAATTAGATAAATATTTCATAACTTTAGCTATTGGTTCATCTGGAATTGTGAAAAAACCTTTTGTTTTATTCTCTAATATTTTCCATGCCAACATTGAAATTTCTCCACAAGAAAGTCCAGCCATAACTGTTTCTAAATCCCCATGAACAACAGTTGGTTTTCCATTTTTGGCACTTTGTAATAAACAAGCTGCATTTGTAGGTTCAATCATTACAAAAATAGGAGAGTCTTTTCCATAAGTTTCTAAAATAAAAGAAGCAACCGCTGCTGCCATGCCACCTACTCCTCCTTGTAAAAATACATGAGTAGGTTTACAAGCCATTTGTTTCAAAGCTTCATCCACCATTATTGTGTACCCTTGCATTACATCTTTTGGAACGTCTGTATATCCTTCATAAGAAGTATCAGAAACCGTAAAATACCCTTTTTCTTCTGCCGTTTTATCAGCAAAATGAACAGAATCATCATAATTTCCATCAATTCTATTCACAGTAGCACCATACTTAGCTATCTCTTTTTCTCTACTAACACTTACATGAGAGTGAATAAAAATCTCACAATTACATCCAAAACTTCTTGCACCCCACGCTACAGACTTACCATGGTTACCATCTGTTGCACAAGAAACTGTAATTTTACTTGTAATATCTTTATACGTTCCAGCTAATAAATCTTTAGAGGAGGCTATAATTCCTTTCTCTTTTAATTTTCCAATTAATAAATTTGCAACTGCATATGCGCCACCTAAAGCTTTAAAACTTTTAAGTGAAAATCTGTAATGTTCATTTTTATAAAATAATTTAGATACTCCTGTTTGGGAAGCTAAATCTTTTAAATCAACTAAAGGAGTGATTGAATAATCATCCCATGAAGTAATCTCTTTAGAAGCTTTTTCAAATGCTTCTAAACTTAATATGTCTTGGTGCTCATATTCACCTTTTACTGTAGCAGCACTGTTATCATAAAACTCTGTATCATTTAAGTATTTTTTATATTCATTTATCATTTTTATTCCTATTTTTTTATTTTCATTTTTATTATTTGTCAAAAGCTAAATCTCTTAAGAATAAAGCAGAATCAGGGAAGAATATCAGTATTGCTGACATTAATACTAGTATTAAAAAGAAGGGTAAAATTCCTTTAACCACTTCTAAATAAGACTTTTTAAAGACGGCAATGGCTGTAAAAATATCACATCCAAAAGGAGGAGTAGCTGATCCTATTGCCATTTGTAAGGTAACCACAACACCTACTAAAACTGGGTCAATACCAGAGCTATCAATGATTGGCATAAATACAGGTATTAAAATAAGTAAAACCACAATGGAATCAACAAACATACATCCAATGACAAAAGCTACTGAAATAACAAATAAAATATATTCGTGACTTGCATTTTCTAAATTTAAGCTACTTAACAGTTCTTGAGGTATCATTTCAAAAGAGATATACCAAGAAAAAGCCTGCCCTGCACCTACTAAAATAAAAACAACTGCTGTTATTAATCCTGTGCTTAAAGAAGAGTCAATAATATCTTTAAACCCTAATTTTTTATAAATTATTACTTCTAAAATAATCGCATACAAAACAGAAAAAGCAGCCGCTTCTGTAGGTGTAAATGCACCTGAGTAAATTCCACCTACAATTAATACAGGAAAACCTAAGGGCAAAATAGATTTTCTTATTGCAGTAATTTTTTTAGGCCAATCTGCTTTTACTGATAAAGTAATACTTTTTTCATGATAAATAGAATACACATAACAATATACAGAAAACAGTAAAGCCAAAATAATTCCAGGACCAATTCCTGCTATAAATAACTCAGCAATATTTGCATTTGCTAATACTCCAAATAAAATCAAGCCAATACTAGGTGGAATTAACCAAGCGATATCACTGGCATTTATAATTAAAGCTAAAATAAAAGAGTCTTTATATCCTGCTTTTAAAAGTTTTGGTCTCATAATAGAACCTACTGATACAACAGTTGCCTGTGTTGATCCAGAAACTGAACCAAAAAGAGTACAGGCAATACACGTAGTTATTGGCAAACCACCTCTATAATGTCCTATAAAAACTTCAATTACATCTAATAATCTTTTAGCAGTATGTCCTCTTGTCATAATATCAGCTGCAAAAATAAACATAGGAACAGCAACTAAAGCATTAGGAGAAATTCCTGTTATCATTTGCTGAATAATATTCTCCAAAGGAACATCTGAGAAATGTACAAAACCAACAAGCGTTGCTACACTTAAAGGCACAATCATGGGAAAACTCAAGAAGAGTAACACTATCATTACTGTTATTAGGGTAAAAGAAATAACATAAGCATCTAACTCCCCTGCAATTATATTTTGCAAAAACTCTAACATGATTGATCCTTCATATCAACATCTTTTTCTTCAACTACATCATAAGAAAGATAAATTTCTTCATGAAAAATATTTTGTATAAACCTGATTAAAAATTGTATTCCAGCCATAAAAAATCCAACAGGAACAATGATATAAATAATATAAACTTCTAGTTGTAAAGCAGGACTTAATCTGTTAATTTCTTTTAAATGAGAAACGTAAACAAGAGCTTGATATGCAAAGAAAAACATCAAAGCAGCAGTAGTGATTGCAATAAACATTGTTAATTTTTTCTTCTTTTTATGAGATAAAGAGTCATATATTGCTGTCATTCTAATATTTCTTCCATTTCTTACGGCATATGCAAAACCAATAAAAGTAACTGATACCATCAAAAACTGGTTTAATTCTTCTGAGAAATATAAACTTTGGTTAAAAAGATATCTTCCTAAACCATTTGCTGTAGTATTTATCATCATCAATAAAATAGAAGCAGATAATATAAACATTTCAATTTTTGCCGTAATTGTATTTATTTTTTCTAAGACTTTTTTCATTTTTTATCCTTTTCAAAGAATAGTTTTCCAAAACCACTTATCTTTTTTTTGTTATCTAATAAACGTAGAATATCCCAAGCCATAACCTGATTACTGCTTAAAATCGTTTTACCTGTAATTTCTTCTAAATTATTAATTTCTTTGCAAATATTTAAATTCGTACAAGATACAAAAATAGTATCCACTTCATTTTCTTTTGCCATTTGTATTACCGCTTCTTTAATAGAAAAAATCGTAATATCAGGAACAACATTATCATTTGGAATATTAAAAGTACTTGCACATGAGGTCTTAATACCAGCATCTTTCATCCCATCAATTATGCCTTGGGTAACGTCTTTGCTGTAAGGTGTAATAAGACCTACTTCTTTTATCTCTAGATAAGCACAGGCATTTTTAATAGCAGAATAAGGGTTTGTTACTTCTTTTATTTCTCTTTTAGGATCACTTTGTTTGATAATTCTAGCAACTTCATGCTCACCAATAGTCATAGAAGCAGACGTACAAGAAAAAGCAACTGCATCAAGTGTAAGACCTGGCAATAAAGTATTTGTTGCATTTTTTAGTTCATCTTTTATTTTTAATAATACGCTAGGAGTAAGTTCAACTTCATTCATAACTCTTGAAGGAAAACATAAAATTCCTAAGTCTTTAAAAATACCCTCAAATTCATATAAAGTAATTTGATCTGTTGCCAGAAGTATTAAACCTACTTTTCCATTGTGAGAAATTTTATTCTTAATTTCACATTTTAAATTATTTATTTTCATCTTATTTCTTTTTAGTTTAAGTAACATATAGATCCCTCCCAAAAGGAAGAGAATCTAAATATTTAGTGTTTTTTTTCAGCCGCTTGTACTTCTTTAATTAAATTATTTAAGATCTTTTGAGCATCTTTTTTAGCTTGTTCTTTTTGATCTGTTGGATAAGCATTCGCTACAACTTCTAAATATGTTGCATGTAAAGATTTACTTACTTCTTTAAATTTTGCTCTCTCAGATTCGCTTAAAGTAATAAAAGTCAAGTCTTTATTCTCTTTTTTCATTTTAAGAGTATTTTCTTTATTAATTTTCTTTTGGTAAATAAACGCAGCTTTATCAGCTTCTTTAATTGCTTTTTTTACAATGATTTTTTTATCATCACTAAGATTTTTAAACCATTTTGAGTTAGTAGATACAGTTGCTACATAAGGTTGTTGCCCTGGAAACATAATATATTTTTGAACCATATGCCATTTTGCACCATAAATAAAGTACATAGGATTAACCATTCCATCWACTGTTCCTAATTGAAGTGCTGAGTATACTTCTCCCCATGATAAAGGTGTTGGAACTGCCCCAAAAGCTTTATATGTTTCAACTGGAATTGTTGAAGTAAAGGTTCTGATTTTTTGACCTGCAAAATCTTCTGGTGTTCTTATAGGTTTATTTGCACCCCATGCCATTTCACCTTCTGTTAACATTGATAAAAGTTTTAAATTAACTTTCTCAAATTTTGGTGCTAAATCATTATAAATTGTTTTACTTGTAGTTAAAACTTCTAATGCAGCTTCTTCATTATTCGTTAATACGTAAGGAATAGAAAGTGCTTGAACTTCAGGAACAAAAGAACCTAAGTGTCCCGTWCCAACWGATACGAATTGAATYGTYCCATTWGATGTTAACTCAACAATATCATTYTCACCRCCCAATTGTCCATAATAATACACTCTAACTTTTATTTTTCCATTTGATTGTTCTTTTACCGATTTTGCAAACGTTTGTGCATAAATATCTTGTACATCTTTTTTAGATTCCTCAGTTGCAAACTTCCATGTTTCTGCATTTAAACTGGCACCTAATAACATCGCACATAAAGTGCCAATTACTTTACCTTTAATCATTGTTCATCCTTTTTAACAGTTAGTTCCTAACTTGTAAAAGCAGTATATATYTTATAAACTTTGATATAGCTTAAGATATATCAAGAATATAGTAAGAGTATATTAAGAAAAAAATACCAAAAATGTTATCATAAATTGAGCTAGYAAAAATTTARAWTAAAATGCCTAAATACAGAGAAAACTCTGCTTTAGTATATAGAGGAAAGAAATGATTTTAAAGAGAGTATTTTCGAATAAAGGATTCAAGGTAAGTAATTAATGCATCCACACAAGCCATTGCTTTTTCATTGTTTTGTTCAAGAACAGCTTCTAATATTTCTATATGTAATTTCTTACCTTCTTCATGATCTTCTTTTTGGGCATGAAAATACCAAAATCGATGAGATAAACCTTGAACATTTTTAAGTTCCTCCAAAATAAACTGGTTTTTTGAGGCTTTTGCTAAGACTTCATGCCGTTTCTTTAACCAATGTAAAAATCCTATATCATCTTGCTGTTTGGCTTGATCTAACAAAACTTTGATGTTCTCTTTATCTGTATCATTAAGTCTTTTGATGGCACATTTTACACATAAACTTAAAATAGAATGTCTAACTTCCAACATTTGTAGCTGAGTAGAWGCATTCATTTCAGGTATTAATATTCCWGAYCTTGARATATTYACTAAAAAAGATTTGGATAGTARAATTAAKGCCTCKCGAACAGGAGTTCTWCCWGCKCCAATCATTTCTGAAATYTCAGCTTCGGTTAAAATRGTTCCTGGTTCAATCTTACAAAAAACAATTAAATCTTCAAGTCTTTCGTARACTTGTTCTGTCATGCTTTTGTTTTTATTTTTTTTAAGTTTTTCCATAGTGCACTCGCATTTAATTATTTTTATATTCTAAATTATTTCATTATATTTAAATATATCTTAAATTATATTTTTAACATATATGTAAAATATCTATCAATTGTAATCAAATCTATCTTATATCTTAATTTATAATATATTTTAAATATATTTTAGATATATTCATTTAAAAGGAATATTTTGAAAAATACACATATAAAAGGTCTAACAATAACGGCATGTGGTGTGTTTCTTCTTAGTTTGGAATCTTTATTTATAAAACTAACTTCTGTTTCAGCTCTTGTTTTTTCTTTTTACATATCTATTTTTATGCTAACTTCTACAAATTTTATACTTTTATTTTCAAAAAAAAGATATTTTTTAGCTGCTTACCACAGAAATTTATTCGCTGTTTTACTATGTGGATTTTTATTAGGAATTTCAAATATATTATTTATTTCAGCCATTAAAAATACAAGTGTCGCTAATGTTGTACTGATTTTTTCTATCGCACCTATTTTTTCTGCTTTTTATATGTATGTTTTATTTAAAGTAAAAAGCACTAAGAATATATATATTTCATCATTGTTTATATTTTTGGGATTGTTTATTATTTTTTCAACAAATATAGGYAAGGGYRRTAATGAAGGAAATATCTATGCTTTTCTTTGCATAACATTGTTYTCTTTGGCWTTTGTWCTTTTATCTCGTTATAAAAATATTAATATGTTTGCCGTYATTTCTCTTAGTAGTATAATATCTGCTTTCGTATCTTTTAATTTATCAAATAATATCTATATAAATATGRACAGYTTATATATTTTATTATTTGCRGGTTTATTAATWTCTCCCTTAGCAAGRGTTTTTATGGGAATAGGAACAAAAATACTTCCTCCTAGTGAAATTGGATTRTTAATGTTAATAGAAACAATAATGGCACCCATTTGGGTTTGGATVTTTTTAAATGAAGTTCCTDCTACTAATACTTTTATTGGTGGAGGAATTATTTTATTAACTCTTGTTCTTAACTCWTTGTATWTAATTCGTATATCAAAACAAAAACATAGGGAAAACAATTCTTTCTTTTAATACAATTTATTTTATTATTTGCTATACATTTATAAAGGATGATTTTTGAAAGAACAAGCAAAACAATTTTTTTCACAATATGGAAGTACTTTTGATTCTTGGGATATGGAAAAGTTTTCTTCTTTTTTTAATGAACCTTTTATTTCTGTACGTGGAGATGGTAAAAGCATCATTATGAATACTAACAATGATGCTAAAGTTTTTTTCACCTCTGTTTTAAGTAAATGGAAAAAAGATGGCTATGTTAAATTTTCTACAAAAGATTATGAAGTTATTAACTTAGGAGTAAAAAGCATGCTGGTTACTTTTACTTGGCAAATGATGGGCAAAAATAATGTAGTAATCAAAGAATGGAAACAGTCTTATAATCTAATCAAAAAAGAGGATACTTGGAAAATAATTATGTCTACTTTTCATATTGAAAACTAAAACAATTATTGTTAGCAAAGAGTAGTTTAAAATTTAAAATAAATATTAAACCTGCAATAAAAAAGATTTATTTTATCTTTTTTACCAGTTGATGGGGAAGTAAACCTAAACCTTCTTCTACATCAGGCGTATTTCCATGTTCTATAAAATGGTCTTCATACTCAAAAGAGGTAACTTTTGCTTGAACATTATCTTCATTTAAAAATTCTAAAATAGCTGAAGCAACCCCACCTTGTTTTTGAGAATCAGAAAACACATACCAATCATTGTATTTTAATGCWAGRTTYTTTAACATTTCTGTATCCAGTGGTTTTACAAAACGTAAATCTACTATTGCAATATCTTCTTCATGCAGTTTTTCAGTTTCACAYGCTCTTCTAACACCTGCTCCATATCCAATAAAAAGTTTTTTACTTGTTCCRTCTTTTAATAATTGWGCTTGACCYAAAATATAAGGGTCATTGGGATATTCAAGGTTYTCAAAACTTCCTCTTGGRTATCKTAGKGCACAGGGTTTATCAAGTGTATAAGAAAAATGMACMGCATCAATTAATGTTTTTTCATCTCTTGGTGCCATWATWATCATATTRGGTAAATATCTTAAATAAGAAATATCAAAAGCCCCTTGATGRGTTTCTCCATCAGCTCCAACCGTTCCAGCTCGATCAATTGCAAAAACAACAGGTAAAGMCATTAAACATACATCATGAATAATTTGATCAAAACCTCTTTGTAAAAAAGTAGAATAAATGGTAATAAAAGGTTTAAACCCTTCTTTAGCCATAGCAGCCATAGATGTAACTGCATGTTGCTCAGCAATTGATACATCCCAAAAACGCTCAGGAAATTTATCCATAAGTTTTGAAATTCCAGTACCGCCTGGCATTGCAGCRGTTACTCCMACTACATTTCCATGTTTAGAAGCTAAGTCACATAAAGCATCTGCAAAAATAGCAGTTGCACTTTTTGGTGCTTGTTTTTTAACAAACTCACCTGTTTTTTTATCAAAAGGACCTACTCCATGCCATTTTTCTAATTGGCCTTCAGATATTTTATATCCTTTTCCTTTTACTGTTCGTGCATGAACAATAACAGGTTTACCCAATGCTTTTGCAAGTTCTAGCGTATCAATAATCTCTGCTAAATCATGACCATCWATRGGACCWATATAATCAATTCCCATTTCTTCAAATAAAATACCAGGTGTTATTAGTTTTAAAGAAGCTTCCATTCTTTTRGCTATATAAGAAGTTCCTTCTGGCATATTATTTTTAATAAAMGTATCTACYTTACCTTTAAAACTCTGATAGTATTTTCCAGCCAATAATTTTGAAAGATGCTTGGAAATTGCACCGATGGGTTTAGCAATTGACATTTCATTGTCATTTAAAATAATAACAACAGGAAGTTTAATATCACCTAACTCATTTAATGCTTCATAAACCATTCCAGCCGTCATTGACCCATCGCCTATCATTACAACAGGGATATTATTCACTTTTTTTAATTTAAAGGCTTTTGCAGCTCCCACTGCYAAAGAAATAGAGGTGGAGCTATGTCCTGCTACAAAATAATCACTTTYATGTTCTTTGGGTTTTGTAAAKCCAGAAAGTCCACCATATTGCCTTATACTCTCAAATTCATCCCATCTGTCATTRATTAGTTTATGGGCATAACACTGATGCGATACATCATAAATAAAAGGATCTTTTTTTACATCGAATACTTTATGCATAGCAACTGTTAATTCMACAGCRCCTAAAGTTGATGAAAAATGTCCACCTTTTCTTGATACAACATCAATRATTCTGTCTCTRATATCTTGACAAACTGTTTYTAGCTCTTCAAGCTCTTTATTTCTAATGTCCATAAACTGTCTTTATACTGATTTTGTTTCTTCTAATACTTCTGTTAGTATTTTAAGAACTTTTTCATTTTGAGAAGTGGTACCAATAGTAATTCGAATAGCATTTAGTCCATAAGCACTTAAATCTCTAATTATTATACCTCTTTGTAATAAAGCTTGAGCTACATCWGATGAAATATATTTATTTTCRAATTTAAAAGTAATRAAATTRGTATAGGATTCAATATAWGAAAAACCYTTWWSTTYKGCATATTCTTCATATTTTTTCATTTCAAYAAAATTTTTAGCTATRCATTCATTTACAAACTCTTCRTCTTTTAACGCTTCWATASAAGCRAGTAAAGAYAAAGTTGTWATATTAAAAGGAGGMCGTAATTTTAATAAAGCTTGAATRATTTCTTTTTGAGCAATACCATAWCCYGTTCTCATWCCRCCYAAAGAATASGCYTTYGAAAAGGTTCCTAAATAAATACAATTAGGATATTTAGAAATTAARTCTTGCGCTTTTATTTCTTTTTTACTGTCTTTRAATGTTGCAWATTCTTGATAAGCKCCRTCAATTACRACTAAAGTATCAGAWGAAATYTCATCTAAAAAAGCATATACRTCRTCTTTRTCCAAACAYTCACCYAARGGATTATTWGGTAAACACARRAAAATCAAAGAAGGTTTATGTTCTTTATATRMWKSTAAAAATTGATCTAAGTTATGTTCRTCRTCTTTTGTTTGWATRATTTTACAACCCGTTTGTTTTGCATAAATTCCATACATAGCAAAAGTAACACGGCTCATTAAAACAGAAGARTTTTCATCGCATTTYGCTTTTACACAAAAGTCCAAAATTTGRTCACTTCCTGMWCCWAYAATWATATTTGAACTTWGTACATTAAATTTACTYGCTAAACCTTCTTTTAATTCATACATAGAATCATCTGGATACATAAACATATTTTTTRCATGTTCTTGTACTTTTTTTACTACTTTTGGTGAAGTWCCATAAGGGTTTTCATTAGAAGCCAATTTGATAATATCTTTTAAATCAATTCCATATTCACGMACWACMARYTCAATWGGTTTACCYGCTTCATATATTTTACAHTCATCTAAAACTTTATTAAAATTCATTTATATWTCCCTTTTAAATATCGTCAATTTCTTTTACATATGAGCCTAATAATTTWATATGCTCTCCRTGTTTTTTAAAAATMCCGCTWACATTTTCATCGTCTTTATGCCCATTAAAATCAAGAAAAAAGATTGATTGCCCGTCAACAATATGTGATTTTATTTTAGTAATATTAATTCCTGCTGCATCAAAGTCAGTTAAAAATCCTACTAATGCCCCAGGAGAATGTGGTAATTTTGCTAAAAYRCTTGTTTTATCATTTCCAGAACTTGCATTTTCAAAATCACTTACAATAAAAAAKCGTGTTTTATTATTGTCTTTATCTTCAATATTTTCAAATAATATTGGTAAATTGTACATTTTTGCACCCACATGAGAACAAATTGCAGCACTATTTGCTTCAGTAAGAGCAAGTTTTGCAGCTTTTGTAGTTGATTCAATAGGTATATGCTCAACTTCATCMARKCCAAARTTTTCTAAAAAACGTGCACATTGATCAAAAGCAATGTCTTTTGAATAGATTTTTTTAATATCACTTACTTTATCACACGTAGTTGCAAGCGTATGATGAATATCTAAAACCACTTCTGCAATGATTTTTAAATCGTATTTATTTAAAGAAGAAATAGTATCTGATACTATTCCATTAGAAGAGTTTTCAATTGGGATTACTCCAAATTTTGCTTTTTTTGTGCTTACTTCTCTAAAAACACCTTTAATAGAAGAAATAGAAATATAAGAACTCATAGCCCCAAACCTGGCTTCTGCTGCTTGATGAGTAAAAGATCCAGCAGGGCCTAGAAAAGCTACATTTTCTGGTAATTCAAGGTTTCTAGAAATAGCAAATACTTCTAAAAATAAGGCCTCAATTGCAGCTCTGTTTAATAAACCATCATTTAGTTTATCCAACCTGTCTATAATTGCTTTTTCACGTTCAGGGCGGTAAATTGAGCCACCACTTTTTGCTTTTAAGGTACCCACATCTTTTACAATTTGCATTCTTTCATTAATTAATATTAATAATTGATTATCTATTGAGTCCAGTTTGTCTCTTAAAATTATTAGTCCTGATTCATCCATAAATATTCCTTAAATRCTATTRKTTAATAAATTCTTCTTCTAAAGCAATTAAATCATTAAAAGTTTCTCTTTTTCTKATYAAKCGCTCTTTMCCATCTTCATATGCRATTTCWGCAACTCKACTTCTGGTATTGTAATTAGAACTCATTGTAAAACAATAYGCTCCTGCACTGTGTAAGAGTACTAAATCATCATGAGAAGTTTGTGGTAAATCAATATTTTTAGCAAAAAAGTCTCCACTTTCACAAATAGGACCTACTAAATTACAATCACTTATGTTCGTATTGTCATTTAATACAGTGATTTTATGTTCTGCTCCATATAAAGCAGGTCTGATTAAATCATTCATAGCTCCATCCACAATAACAAAACGTTTATTACCATTAACTTTTTCATACAATACTTTAGTAACAAATGTTCCACAGTTTCCAACTAAAAATCTTCCTGGTTCCATTACAACAGTAATATCTAAACCAAAGAGTGCTTTCATTATCATTTGACCGTATTCTTCTGTAGAAATTAGTTTTTCATCATCATAAACAATTCCTAATCCTCCACCTACATCAAAAAAGGAGATTTCCATATTAATTGCTTTTAGATTTCTTACTAAATCTGCCACTATATTAATAGATTCAGTTAATGGCTCTAATTGTGTCAATTGTGAACCAATATGACAGTGAATTCCAACCGCAGTTAAACTTTTAGAGTTTTTACAGCGAATATACATTCGTTTTGCAGTATCAATATCTACACCAAATTTATTYTCATGTAAACCTGTTGAGATATAAGGATGKGTTTTAGGATCAATATTGGGATTAACRCGAACAGAAATTCTACAAATCTTATCCATAGAAGAAGCTATTTCTTCAATACGAATTAGTTCTGCTTCACTTTCTACATTAATCATTAAAATATCTAATTCAAGTGCTTCTTTGATTTCAGCATCAATTTTACCAACCCCTGAAAAAATAATTTTATAAGGTTTCACCCCTGCTTTTAATGCTCTATTAACTTCTCCAATAGAAACACAATCAGCTCCAGCTCCCAAGGTATTTAAATGTTTTATAACAGATAAATTTGAGTTCGCTTTTACAGCATAAGCAATTATTGATTTTCTTGCTTTAAAGGCCGCTTTTAATTCATTGTATTGCCCAGTAATATGGTCAAAATCATACACATAATATGGYGTWGCATATTTTTTACTTAATTCTTTGAAATCTATACTCATAAYTATCCTATACNTTTTAAAATCTTWATTTTAAATTCATYAAATTTAAAATAAAAACNNTTNNNCTTMCTWYRCTWATAAWKAGSYWYAAARTGTGAGATTTTNTYCAAGACCAAGGCGGAGTAAAAATCTAGGCAGGAGCGTACTAAAGTACGTGACTGTCTAGATTTTTAAGACAACGMAGGTATTGGKMRAAAGCTTACGCTTTNNNGNTKRYTATTTATCWGTGCCGTTCCATGCTATTYTTTGYTTCCCATTTTCATCAAATCTAGTTGCAGGCATACCCATAATATTGTAACCACAATCCACATAATGAATTTCACCTGTTACTGCTGAGCTTAAATCAGATAATAAATACATACCAGAATTCCCAACTTCAGTAGTTGTAACATTTTTCTTCAAGGGWGCATGTGCTTCATTCCATTTAAGCATGAATCTAAATTCACCAATTCCAGCTGCTGCCAAAGTTTTAATAGGACCTGCTGAAATAGCATTTACTCTAATTCCATCTTTTCCTAAATCTTCTGCTAAGTATTTTGTAGTCATTTCTAAAGCAGCTTTTGCTATTCCCATTAAATTATAATTAGGAATATATTTAACTCCTCCATAATAAGTAAGCGTTAATACGGAACAAGAATCACTCATAATTGGTTTTAATTCTCTTACTACTTCTATTAAAGAATAAACAGAAACATCCATTGCAATATCAAAAGAAGCTTTAGGAATATCATAAAATCTCCCTGTTAATCCATCTTTTGGAGCAAAAGCAATTGAATGAACAATAAAGTCAATTTTTCCAAAGTCTTTTTCTAGAGAAACTTTTAAAGCTTTTATTTCATCTGGATTAGATACATCACATGGGTAAACATAATCTTGACTTCCAAATTCAGCAGCTATTGGCTCAACACGTTTTTTAATTGCATCATTTACATAAGTAAAAGCAATTTCTGCGCCTTGATCCGCACATGCTTTTGCTATTCCGTATGCAATAGATTTATTATTAGCAACCCCTAAGATTACTCCTTTTTTGCCCTTCATAAACATCGTTGATCCTTTATTTTGTTAATTCAATAATTTTTGTAAAATCTTCTTTTATCCAAGAAGCTGTACCTATTAATGCACCATCTACATTGGCTAAAGCACAAATTTCTTTTGCGTTTGATACTTTAACAGAACCACCATATAAAAGTGGTTTTTTAATATTCTTCTTAATTGCATCATGAACATTTGTAATATCACTAATAGTAGCAGTAACACCCGTTCCAATTGCCCAAACAGGTTCATACGCTAAGATTAGATTTTCATAAGAAGTATCAATTCCTTCTAACTGAGAATAAACATACTCTAATGTTTTATCAAGTCCTTCTTCTTTTACTTCTAAAGGCTCTCCAATACAATAAATAATAGTATATCCCAATTCCATATAGTATTTATACTTTTCTACAATCAAAGCTTGAGACTCACCAAGTACATGTCTTCGTTCGCTATGACCTATTAAAATTGTTTTGATATTAAACTCATCTAAGTGAATGGTTCCAATTTCACCAGTATATGATCCTGCTTTTGTAGTATAAGCATTTTGAACACCTATGTGTAAATTGTCTTTTTTATCAAATGTATCTAAAGATGTAGCACTTGGAAAGATATACACTTCACTTGAGTTATTGTCTTCTAAATAATCATTTACAAAAGATACRAATTCTTTTGTAGATTTTCTTGTATGATTTGTTTTAAAATTTGCCGCTATTATCATTTATTCTCCTATTACTAATGCTTTTACACCAGGAAGTATTTTGCCTTCGATTAATTCTAAAGAAGCCCCACCACCTGTTGATATAAAAGTCATTTCTTCTTCATCGCCTGTAATTCTTACTAAATCAGCAGTATCTCCACCTCCWACWACTGTTGTTGCAAAAGAAGAAGCAACMGCATGHGAAAGTTTCATAGASCCTTTCATAAACTTRTCCATTTCATAAACACCCATTGGACCATTCCATAAAATAGTATTTGCATCTTGAATWGCTAAATTAAATAAAGAAGCAGTMGCAGGTCCAACATCTARAGCCATCCATTTTTTAGGAATTTCTTGTATWGTKGTTACTTTTGCAATAGCTTCTGCATCAAARGCTTCYGCAACWACAACATCTACTGGTAAATARAATTTAACRCCYAGTTTTTTTGCTTTTTCCATAATTTGTARRGCATCTGGAATTARATCMTCTTCTACTAAAGATTTACCAATTTCRTGTCCTTGRGCTTTAAGRAAAGTAAAAGCCATTCCYCCACCAATAATAATYTTATCTACYTTGGTAATTAAGTTATGYAAAGCTTCTAGTTTYCCAGATAYTTTWGAACCYCCAACWATAGAWACAAAAGGACGTTTTGGTTCATTTACAATATGRTGAAAAAATTTRATTTCTTTTGCAAGTAAAAATCCAGCCGCTTTATGTTCTTTATCAAAGTRTTTTGTAATAGCTTCWACAGAAGCATGAGCTCTGTGAGATACACCAAAAGCATCATTRATATAAACATCTGCCATTGAAGCTAATGTWSYTGCRAAYTCTTCATCATTACTWATTTCRCCYGGRTTGTAACGYACATTTTCAAGTAATAAWATTTCACCTGCTTSTAGRTTTTTTGCGATTTCCAARGTATCAGSYTGAATAACATTTTTTGCCATTTTGATTTCTTGTTTTAAAAGTGTATGCAAACGTTTAGCAATAGGTTTTAAAGAATATCTTTCATCRTAYTTATCTTTTGGTCTTCCAAAATGTGAAGCCAAAATAACAGCACAATCATTGTCAATACAATATCGAATTGTATTTAATGCTGATTTAATTCGTCTGTCATCTGTAATATTAAAATATTCATCCATAGGAACATTAAAATCACATCTAATAAATATTTTTTTTCCTGCTATATCTAAGCTTTTAATTTCTTGTAATTTCATACTAAACCTATTTCTTAGCTACAAACATAGCCATGTCAATAAGTCTTGAAGAATAACCCCACTCATTGTCATACCATGTCATTATTTTAATCATGTCATCACCAATTACTTGCGTTAAATCAGAGGCTATAATAGTAGAATTTGTATTTCCAATTAAATCACTAGAAACCATCATATCATTATCAACAGCTACAATTCCAGGTAATTCTTTTGCTTTTGCTTCAAATAAAGCATTAATTTCTTCTTTTGTTGTTTTTTTAGAAACAACAAAATTTACATCTACCATAGAAACATTTGGTGTTGGAACTCTTACACTTTGTCCATGAATTTTACCATCTAAATGAGGCATAATTAATTTCATAGCTTTTGCAGCTCCTGTAGAGGTAGGAATCATGTTTTGAGCCCCTGCTCTTGCTCTTCTTTTATCTTTTGAATGTTTTACATCCAAGATATTTTGATCATTTGTATAAGAATGAATAGTTGTCATTAACGCTTTCTCTATTCCAAAAGCATCATCAATGATTTTAGCAACAGGTCCTAAACAGTTAGTTGTACAAGAAGCATTAGAAACAATATTTTGCCCCTTATACTCATGTTCATTTACTCCAATAACAAAAGTAGGWGTRTTRTCTTTWGCAGGTGCAGACATAACWACTTTWGAAGCWCCATTATYWATATGAACTTGACAKGCTTCTTGTGTTAAATAAGCGCCYGTACATTCTAAAATAACTTCKGCCCCACAATCTTTAGMAAAAGAYARYTCNTTTNGCATTTCTGGTTGAATATAATTTTGCATTTACATTWCCCATAGTTAAATAACCATTTTYTACTTTAACMTCACCATCAAAYGTTCCATGAACYGTATCAWATTTTGTAATATAYTCTAACATAGATAGCTCTGCTGTGTCGTTTATAGCAACTAACTCAATATCATTTCGTTTTGCTATTATTCTAGCAACACATCTACCTATTCTTCCAAAACCGTTAATTGCGACTTTAATAGCCATCATGTCCCTTTATTTAATGCAATTTTATCAATAAGCACTGTATAATTTTGAGATATTTTATCCAAAAGTTGCTATAATAAACGTTAAGTAATATTGTAAGTTTAAATTATATTTTTCCTAGGCTAAAAAAAGAAAAATTCTTTCTTGGTTTTTGCAGAAAATAATTTAAAAGAAGGATTAGATAAGTGAAAATTGGTATTTTTGGCGGTAGTTTTGACCCTCCTCATATAGGGCATAAAAAAATCGTTAAAAAAGCTCTCAAAAAATTAGATCTTGATTTATTGATTGTTGTACCAACTTTTTTAAATCCTTTAAAAAACACATCATTTTTGGATGCATATTCTAGATTGGACTTACTTAAAACCATCTTTTCTAAAAAAAAGAAGGTTTTAATAAGTGATTATGAAATTAATCAAAATCGGCCTGTTTATTCATTAGAAACAATTATGTATTTAAAACATAAATACAAAAGCTGCCAAATCTATTTGATTATTGGCGCTGATAATTACAATTCTTTTGATAAATGGAAAGATCATGAAAAAATCAAAGAACTTTGCACCCTAGTTGTTGCAAGTAGAAATACTTATGAAACAAAAAAAGGTGATGATGTTAAAAAACTAAAAGTGGATATTGACATTAGCTCAAGTGACATTAGAGGTTTTTTAAATCTTAAATATATTCCTAAAAAAATAAGAAAAAAAGTCAAAAAAATTTGGCAAAAAAAAGGGTTAAGCATTGAATAGATGTGATCAAATAGTAAACGTACTAAACGAGAAAAAAGCAGAAGATATTGAAGTTATTGATTTAAGATCAAAAAACTATATTGTTGATTATGTGGTTATTGCAACTACATTAAATAATAAACATGCCTACTCATTATTGAATTATTTAAAAACAGATGTAAAATCTGATACTGAAGATTTTGTAAGAGTTGATGAAGATGATGATTGGACTGTTGTTGATTTAGGAGATGTTCTTATTCATTTAATGAGTGAAAAGTACAGAAAAAAATACACTCTTGAAGAATTTTTATCACAACTAAA
This sequence comes from Arcobacter sp., assembly GCA_002733685.1. Taxonomy (GTDB): domain Bacteria; phylum Campylobacterota; class Campylobacteria; order Campylobacterales; family Arcobacteraceae; genus NORP36. The sequence continues at coordinate 154,050 of NVWN01000010.1, forward strand.
TGATAAAGAAGTATAAATAAAAGGCTAGCCTTTTATTTACTACTTGGGTTTAATAAAACCTTAGAATAATTAGAGGTGGCGCTTTTAGCTCCACCCATATTATCTGTCAAAATTGCATATCCTACGCCAATAGCTACGAGAATTAAAAACCATTTCATTACATTACATCCTTTGCTTTAATACCTAATAAATGAAGCCCCAGTTTAATACTTAAAGCCACCATAGATAACATTTTTAAATATTCATCTTGTTCTTTACTGTCAATAATTCGGTGTTCATTATAAAATTTATGTACAGAAGCAGCCAAACCATGTAAATAGTCAGTAATCTTTTGCATATCTCTTTTAATAAATCCCTCTTCTAAAATAGCAGGTAATAAAAGTGCCTCRTATAATAAATTAAGYGCRTCTTGRTTGATATTTGTAAATTCAACATCTTTCACRTCACTRGSAGTTTTATTTGCTTTTTTAAACAACTGATTAATTCTAGCATGMGCATAGTTAATATAAAAAGTTGGGTTTGAGCTGTCATGRTTTTTCAAAGAATCCAARTCAAATTCTAAGTGCGTATCTGATTTTTTAGTTAAAAAGATAAATCTAAGGGCATCTGCACCTATTTCTTTTGTTATATCAGACATTAAAATAACAGTACCTGCTCGTTTAGACATTTTGTAGGGTTTTCCACCTTGTAATAAAGAAACCAATTGAGATAAAATAATCTCTAATTTAGAAGAATCATAACCAGAGTACTCAACACTAGACTTCACTCTTTTAATATATCCATGGTGATCTGCACCCCAAATATTAATACAAGTATCGTATTTTCTATCAAATTTATTTTTATGATAAATAATATCTCCTGCTAAATAAGTAGGCATTCCATTATCACGTACTACTACACGATCAGAATCATCTCCATGCTCACTTGATTTAAGATAGATTTTTTTATCTTTTGTATACAAAGCACCCTTAGCTTCTAAAGAAGTTTTTGTTTCATCCCATTTGGAATATAACTCAGACTCATAAACAAAAGAATCAAATTCAATATCCAAGTCTTTTAAATCTTTTACAATAATATCTAAAACCAAATCTTTAGCAAAAATAGCAATTTTTCTGTGATTTTTTTCATCATAAAAAATATCTTTTCCAAATTTTGCTTCCACTTTTGTAGAGATGTCTAAAAGATATTCTCCTCTATAAAATGTTTCAGGAAATTCTACTTCTTCTTTATACAGATATTCTTTTGCACATAAACAAATGGATAAACCCAACATGTCCATTTGAGAGCCAGCATCATTTACATAATACTCACGTGTTACATCATAACCAATATGATTACCAACTCGTGTTAGAGTATCTCCTAAGATAGCCCCTCGTGCGTGTCCAATGTGTAAAGGTCCAGTAGGATTCGCAGAAACATATTCTAAAAGAATTTTTTCTTTCTTTTCACTTATTTTTCCAAAATCAAAGTTCTCTATCAAAGCTTTATTACTCAAATCAAAAAGAAAATCTTTAGACAATCTAAAGTTAATAAAACCCTTAATAGCACTTACTTCTTCAAACATTGAGCAAGAATCGAATTCTTTGGCTAAATCTTGTGCAATTTGCATAGGATTTTTTCTTAACTCTTTTGCCAAAGAAAAAGCAACAGGTGTTGCATAATGTCCAAAAGAAATATCTTTGGGTTTTTCTAATACTACTTCTCTTTTTAARATTTTTTCAATAAAACTTTTAACTAACTTTTGCAATTATTTTCCTAAGCGTTTTTTGTTTCGTCTTTTTTACTTGACGTTTCTTTWTYTTCATTCTTTTCWAGTTCTTCWTTTTTAGTAACTTCAACTGTTTCATCATCTTCTTNTNNAACAGCTTTTTTGAAGTTCTTAATTCCTGAACCCAAACCCTTCATTAATTCTGGTATCTTCTTTCCACCAAAAAGTAACAATACTACAAATGCAATTAAAATCCATTCTACACCACCTGGCATTCCCATTTGACACTCCTGCGTTATTTTTATTTTGARGTATTATATCGGCTTAATGCTTAAAAAAAATATTGAGTCAAATAATATTGACTAAAAGAAAWTCTTCTTTARCYRSYRWTTTTTRCTTTTATTTTARAAAAAAATGAAAAATCTTATAWCCASWWGCWGCTGCYAAAATAGAMCCRCATACATTAAATAAAACATTWGCAAGRCCWAGAAAAAAAGATGTTTCWAGAAGAAAAAAACTTTCAATWGCAAAAGTAGAGTAMGTAGTAAAAGCACCTAAAAANCCCNGTGCTCAAAAAAGATTTRCTTTCTGTTGAGAARTTTTGYACAGCAAARAGTGCAAAYAAACAACCAATTAAAAAAGAACCAAGAAGATTTACCCCTAAAATTCCATAAGGGAAATCACTTGCAAATGTTTTATTGGATAAATGCACAATATAAGCTCTTGCAATGGCACCTAAAAAACCCCCAAGTCCTACAGCTAGTATAGTAGAACCTGTCATTTTAAGCCTTTTTTAATTCGTTTTGTAAAACTTCATTCATTAAGGTTTCAGTATCTTCAAACCAAGTGGTTTTTCTTTTTGCTTGTACAGGTTYTARATAAATGATTTTAACCGTGCCWKYRTTWACTTTRAAGTTTTGAGARTCTAARATAGCTCTTGTATTAAGTAAAATAATAGGYTGAACTCTTAGTTCTAGTTTAGAAGCCACCATTGAAGATCCCGCTTTAAACGTTAAAAGTTKTTCMCCRTTTGAGCGTGTKCCTTCWGGAAACATAGCAATAGGACGACCTTTTCCTATTCTGTCTTTWGAATCCTTGATTAATTTKATYAAACCCGATTTATTTTCTCTRTCAATACTTATCATTTCAGGCATTTTCATAATATGTCCAAAAAAGAATAAATCAGTAATCTCTTTTTTTCCTACCCAAGCTAAGTGCCTTGAATGAACATGTTCCATGATAATAATATCCAACATACTTTGGTGATTCATGATTATCATATCACAGGACTCATCCAGTTTTCCAACTTCAACAATTTTTATTCCCAAACATAAAATTTGGAATTTCATCCATATTTTAATTATTCTGTGAATTTTATTTTTAAAGMAGWACATAGCAACAATAACTATTCCTACAGTCAAAGAAAATTGTATTGCTATAAATAATGCTTTAATTCTTGCTAACATTGTTTTCCTTRATCCAACCAATTATTTCAGYAYTTTKRTCATTCGTATTAAATAAAACCTTATAAAAACCMGCTTTATGGTTTAGTATTTCWACCAGTTGTTCTTTTTGTGTTTTGAAAAAAACAGTTGAGTTTTTTGTCGGTAAAATATAAATAATTACATCTTTTTGTATGATAGCTGTTTTATTTGGCATTACATATAAAATAAGTAATATAACAAAAACAAGGGTTATTATAAGATAAATYAATTTTCGTTTCCACAAAGTAATAATAAGAAAGAAAAACAAAAAAGCARAAATTGCTATTTTTTTATAAAACTCAAAATTTGAATTATTTGGRTTTAAATCACTTTGAGTAGAAATCAAYTCRTTTTCTAARATAATAGGTAAATTAATACTTATAAAAGAGTTTGTTTTAAGACTGTAATAATTAAAAGTAATCTTTTTTGTATGAATAGGAACAATKACATGGTAAATAAGATTTTGKGAAGGATAATYTTGATCAAAAGARGTWGARCCTTGCTCAAGGTATTCAASTCCWAGAGTAAARTCTTCTAGATTWCCCYCTTGKGCTGATAARTCTAATACCGTTAGTARTTCTTTATTATTGTACTGTTTGGTTTTATAATTATTTACTATTAATTCTTTCGCAATTACATTTGAAAACCTTTTATTTCCATTTGCCAAGTGAGTAAATTCAAGTTTTAAAGCATCCAAATATTGGGTTTCTTCAAGAATTCCATTATTATAAAGCAATACTTGAATACGAGGCATTACAAAATCTGAAGCACTTACTTTAAAATAAAATTTATTTTCATATTCTTGTTCTTTTATTTCACTCCATGCAGAATCCGCATTTAAAACACTTACATTTAAAGCATCAAGAAAACGTATATCAATTTTTTCATAATTATCTCTTGCGACTATTACTTTAATATCAATAGAAAAGATTTGTTTTTGATAAATAACATCTGGAAATTTTTGATAAGAGAGGTAAAGCGTTTTAGCTTGCGAAAAAGTATCATCAAGTAAAAAAACTTCTTTACTGTAATCTATTATTTCTTTTTTGGGTGTTTGAAAAGAAGTACTTTCTTTTATTTCAAGTAAAGTCGTTTCTTTTATAACTTGTTTATTTTCTACCTCTTCACTTATAGTTGGGGAAGAGAAAACAGACACTTCTTTATTTTGCAGTTCACTGGAAAAAAGAATTTGCGTGAATAAAAAAAGAGCGAGTATATAGTTCATATCTGTCCTTGTATAAGCAGCATAAAGCTACTTATTTAAAAAACCTTCTAACATTTTGATTCCATGGGTAGAACCTAAAATTTCTTCTAATGCACGTTCAGGATGTGGCATTAATGCAAAAATGTTTTTTTCTTTATTACAAATTCCCGCGATATTTGAAACAGAACCATTTAAGTTAATTTCTTCTGCTTCTTCATTACAATATCTTAAAAGAATTTGATCATTTTTTATTAASTCTKCTAAACCAGCTTCATCAATAAAATAATTACCATCRTGGTGGGCAACTGGRATATTAAGAGTWTCACCAACTTCAAGTTTTTGTAAAAAAGTATTGTTATTTGAKACTACTTTTAAAGGAACAATTTTAGAAATAAAATGTAATTTATCATTTCTTTTCATAGCACCTGGTAATAAACCAGCTTCTAAAAGAATTTGAAAACCATTACAAATTCCTAATATTTTTCCACCCTTAGAAGCATATTCTTGAACAGCATCCATAATAGAAGCAAATCTAGCAATAGCTCCCGAACGTAAATAATCTCCATAAGAAAATCCACCAGGAATTACTAAGAGATCAGTATTTGAAGGTAATKTTGTTTCTTTRTGCCATATAATACTTACATTGCATCCAAGTTTTTCAAAAGCATACTGTGTATCGTACTCACAGTTTGTTCCAGGGAATTGTAATACTGATACGTTCATCACTTAGCCTATGATTTCTATTGAATAATCTTCAATTACAGTATTTGCGAGTARTTTTTCACACATTTTTGTAACTTCAGTTCTWGCATCTTCTTCATTTGAAGYATTTAACTCAATAATAATTTGTTTACCAATTCTTACATCTTTAACAATATCTTTAAAACCTAAAGTATCTAAAGCATGGTGAGTTGCTTTTCCTTGGTCATCTAATACACCTTTTTTTAATCCAATGTTTACAATTGCTTTCATTTATTACCTTCATATATATTTTTGCGATTATATCTAAAAGAGCTTTATATCACTTTTAGNACAAAATCTTTACACTTAATTATTATTTATTTAATCTTTGCTCAATCATTGAGTAAGCACTTAAAATACCTTCTGTAATCGAAGAAGGAACTTCTACTTCTAGTTTCTCACCCGCTTTTAAACTCTTCGCTTTTTCTTTCCAAGAATTCTTTTTAGCAAAATCACGTAGAATTTGTTTATCCATTGAAAGATAATTTCCAGCTTCAAAATTCTCTCGAGCAATAAAACGTGAACTCTCAGGAGTTAATACTTCATCTCCAAGAACCCATTCACCTTTTTGATTAACAAAGATTTCAAACTTTGTATCTACAACTACAATGCCATTTTCATGCGCATAAGAAGTAAAATCTTTAAACAATTTTTCCATATTTTCAATAATCTCTGGAAATACTTCTTTAACTTTAGCTGTATTTAACGGTTCGTCTTTTATTCCTTTTGTAGTAGGAGTAAAAATTGCAGTCTCAAATTTATGCCATTGATTTAAATCTTTTGATAAATCCAATCCATAAGGATCATTTCCATTTTGACAAGCTTCAAATAATGAACCTGTTAAATAGTTTCTAAAAATAAATTCAAATTGTACAAGCTCACCATCAATTGTAGCTTCTAAWGGYTTRCAAAGTTCCATTAATTGRCATCKTGGAGCAATAGCTAAAGATGAATCRATTTTYTCATCTAAAATAGCTGTTCTRATTCCWRATTCTTTWGCATATGCAGCACCATTATTTGAAATACTTGTTTGRGAAACACCTTTTCCAATAATTTCAAGATTTAAAGGAATATCAAAAACAGAACATCTGTCGCTTCTTACTAATAATACTTTTTGATCTTCACCTGGACAGGTATAAAGGTCAGCATTTTTCCCGATATAAAATAAATTGTATCCTAAATCTTCAAGTTCAGAAATACCTTTTTTTGAGGTAGTTTTTTTTGCTTCTGGCCAAAGTCCTAGTTCTACAATATCGCTAATTTTCATTTACTCTCCTAATTCATTATAATTAAACTTTTTAGAATATTAACACCTATCGTTAATTGATTGTCTAAAAGTAATTTTTCTTTTGTRATRATTGTTTTGTTTTCTTTTTCTTCTATYTTCTCTTTANTTTTTCCATCAACTTTTTCAAGTTCACTTTTTAARTGTTTTTTTAAATCTGCTTCTTTRATTTTAAAATCATTTTCTTTTTCACTTACKGAYTCWCCTGCATAAGCAATAATATCWGGCGTTACTCCTACAGCTTGKATTGTTCTACCACTTGGTAAATAATAYTTAGCAATAGTRATTTTAATACCTTCACTTTTATCTTTAGTAATTGGTAATACTGCTTGAACAGAACCTTTTCCAAAAGTTTTATCWCCTACWATAATTGCTCGTTTATGATCTTGAAGAGATCCTGCAACAATTTCAGAAGCAGATGCACTTCCAATATTTACAAGTACCACTAAAGGAGCTTTTGTTAACGTTGCTCGATAAGAAGCCGTAAACTTCTCTTCATCATTTACATCTCTTCCTTTTTGTGAAACAATAACACCCTTGTCAACAAAAAGATCCGTAACTCCAATAGCTTGGTTTAATAAACCACCAGGATTATTTCGTAAATCTAAAATAATTCCTTTGAATTTTTTATTCTCTTTGATGGCTTTACTTAAACCTTTTACTACTTTTCTATCAAAAGAACTTACTCGTAAATATAAAATATCATCCCCAATGGTTTTTACATAAACGCTTTGAATTTTTATAATGTCTCTTATGATTTTAATTTTAATAGGTTTGTTTTGACCTTTTCTTACCACTGTTAAAACAATAGGTGTTTTAGGTTTTCCTCTCATAAAACCAACGGCTTCATCAAGAGTAATRTTTAAAGTAGATTTATCATCRATTTTTAAAATAATATCRCTTGCTTTAATTCCGGCCCTATSRGCWGGSGTATCATCAATAGGAGAAATAACTGTTAAAGCKCCATCTCTCATTCCMACWGTAATACCTAAACCTCCAAATTCTCCAGAGGTTTTTATTTTCATTTCTTTGAAATATTTTTTGTCCATATARGTAGAATGAGCATCTAATTCTTGCATCAAACCTTTAAGTGCTTTGTTTACAATTTCTTCTAATTGTAAATCATCCACATAATACTTCTCAACTGTTCCAATAACTTGTGTTAACTTCGATAAAGACTCAAAACGTGAGGGTTTAGCTTCTGGATCTTTATGTTCAACTGCGTGCAGTGAAATAAAGAAAGAGCTCATTAGCATAAACGATATTAGTATTTTTCTCATTGTCTACCTTTGGTCATAATTATTTTGATTTCAGTTTTTCTTAATATTTGGTATTATATTGAATGTTTTATAAAAGTAAGGTTTTATGCTTTTTTTTGTAGTATATGTATTAATTTTTCAAAAGGTATATAATGGCGCTAAAAGATAATATTGATTTCGTTAAAAATGAAATTTCAAGTGAAGAAAAATTCTTAGAAGGTTTTGTAAGAAGTGAAAACTTTTTCAAAAAATACAAAACAATAATTATTGCAGCAGTTGTTGTAGTTATTGTTGCAGTTGTTGCATACAATGTCAACTCATATAACAATGAACAAAGTAAAATAGAAGCAAAYATAGCATTTAATACYATTTTAGAAAACCCAAATGATAAAGATGCATTAGTAGTTTTAGAAAATAATAATAAAACGCTWTAYGATTTRGCTTTGTATWTRCAAGGAAATAAAGAAGGTAARATTGTTGATACRAATGTGAAGTTTTTAAAAGAACTTTCTRTTTATCAAAAAGCCTTARAAACAAAAAACATTGCWGCACTAAATTCAGTGTCTATGCAAARWGACTTTTTGTTAAAAGAATTTGCAATTTTTARCAGAGCTTTATTATTAGCTCAAGATGGGAAATATAAAGAAGCAAAAACAACACTAAAATTAATAAAATCAGATTCAAAAGTGAATGAATTAGCAAGYTTGCTTAATCACTATTTGATTACAAAGTAAAATCATGATAAAAAAAGTTTTATATTTTTGTACATTTGTACTATTGTTCCAAGGCTGCTCTTCAAAACAATAYTTTGAACCAGAAGAYTCTTTGTCRTTAAACGTWGATACWCAATCTTTAAGTGCAAATATTATTGCTTTTAATAGAGATGGCGCGACACTTGATAACAACTTAGTAATTACTAAAGAAGGTGTTTTAAAAGAAAAACTACCGGAAGGTTTCACTTTTATTAATTATTCTAATAAAAGATTAATTGCTAGTAATAACAAAGATCAATTGTATATTGATTCAAAAATACTAGACTTAAAKAAACATGTAATTGCAGCATCTGTACAAGGCGATATTTTAGCTTTATTATTAAATACWAATACTATWGAGATTTAYAATYTAAAAAGCAAAAAAGTTGTTTTTAAAGAATATTTRTCAAAATCTTTAGTAAATGATGTAMGAATTGCAAATCCTGTATTYTTAGGAGAATTRCTTTTATTYCCTAGTTTAGATGGRAAAATTGTAATTGTAGATTACAAAAAGAATGTCATTTCWAATTCAATTGTACTTGATGCARACGGYCAATTTAAYAATYTGATTTATTTAGATGTTGTTGATGACAATTTAATTGCAGCAACMTCWAGTAAAATCATTTCTGTTAGTTCTGCTAATGTAATTATCAAAGATTTTGAAATAAGAGATGTTATTTCAAATGAAAAAGAAATTTATATTGCTACAAATGATGGACAAGTTATGCATTTAAGTTCATCACTAGAAACAAAAAACAGTAGAAAATATAAATTTGCTAAGTTTTATACTCTTGCTTTTGGGAAAGAGTTATATGCTTTAGAATCACAAGGGTATTTAGTGGCAATCAAACCTGATTTTTCACAAGATGCGATCTATGACTTTTCATTCGATGAAGAAGATAAAGTTATTTCTATTGGAAATACAATTTATTTTGATAATAGTTTTGTTATTCTAAAATAACTTCTTCTTTAAAACAAGTAGTTTTAAACTACTTGTTTTAAGCTTTTMWTTCCCCTYYNNCTACAGACAAATATTTTYACCTAACATTTATCAATCACTTATAAAACTTAGCTTCTTTTTAGATCTCTTATAAAACTAAATTTTCCCTCTTCTTACTTTTTTTATTAAAAAATAATAAAAGGACAAGAGCATAATAATAATTAATTGACCTTTTCTTATCTTAATTCTCATTCTCCTGCTTGCATCATCAAAAAAATCAAAGTGTTATTTTTCAAAAAACTTTGATATTGCAATATCAAGAACTTTTGAAATTAAATATAACTGTCTAATATTAAAATGTTTATTTTCWAGYCCTGCTTCAATCTTAGAAAGCATACTTGCAGATGARTGACCAATAGCTAAAGCCAATTGTTCTTGTGTAAAKCCTTTTTCTTTTCTATATTTYTTAACATTATTGGTAATATTAAGAAATAAAYTTTCAAATTCTTCTTCTTCAACTTCTAAAAATATTTTCATTGTATATWATTCCCTATAGGTGTAATTAATATTTAAGTTTATAAAAGATATGATTTATTTATAACTCCCTATGGGTGTATAATATTAYATTTAATTTAAATAAYASAATAATAATTTGYATATTAATAATAAATTTAAAAGAAAAAATAATTAAAWMWAGATTCAAAATAGAATGGGGRGNNTTAAGATTGANRARNAAAAATGTTAAACGAACTAAAYYTAAATCAGAATATTTGTTWTAATAAAATATCTCAAACCGATAAAGAAATACGTATTACWAAATCTAAYWTTARAGTTGGATCTATAATAGAAATTAGAGAAATATGTGATATATATATGATTTTAGAAAAATATAAATCTGATTTTGATATTGTTGTTTCAACTCAAGAAGTTTTAATACAATTTAAATAAAGAATTTTATGAAGGCAAGAGATATTTATATCAACTTTCTATTTAATATAAATTACTACATTCATAGTTTTAGAGCTCGTTAAAGCTAGCGCATTCGTTTTTTTTCTTCTTTTCTTGAAAAGAAGAAACAAGAATGCAAAGCTGTATTGTTGAAGGCTTGCAGCTCCCCTCGCTTGTTATTTATTGTTTCTGCCTTGCGGAACTCCTAAAATGTGCATTAAAGCACCTTTCTTAACGGTCAAACAGTCCTCAGTCTTTTCCGAAATACAAAATATACACTCGGCTTCAACAAAGGCATAATTCACGCTCCACGTTTACTAATAATAATTTCTTCTTTTAAAAAATAAAAAGTATCGAACATATATTAAATAGAATAATCTTTCATTAGGCTCTTTCCCTGACTTTGAGAAAGCTAAATATTTTTATTTTTTAACGGAAAAAGGCGAGGACTGTCTGAGTGTAAAGAAATGTGCTCTTTAGCACATTTTAACGAGTTCCGCAGGCTAGTTATAAAATCAAAATATTTAGGAACCCGAAGGGCTTTATCATTTCGTCAGTTGCTTTCTTGTTTCTTCTTTTCAAGAAAAGAAGAAAAAAAACGCAAAGGTACTTTGTATGAGCTCTAAAATTTAAATAATGAATTTATAATTTTACAATACTAGAACTAAGACTTTCCAATTTTATCTTAGATACAATAACTCTACAAAAATACAAAGTTCATAGAAGGAATTACATATGTATGAAATACTAAATGCACTAATCTCAATCATTGCGGGAATATATCTTTATTTAATAGCAGCAGAAAAAATTAAAAGTAGAATCAATGAAACTACACTAAGAAAATATTCGAAAGCAATGAAAGGCTTAGCTATTTTTTTTATGGCTTTTGGAATTATAGGTCTTTTTACTCCTTTCAGTTAATGTCATTAGAAGCAAAATCTTCAAGTTATTTAATGTCAAGTTCTAAATTAATTGTTTTAGAGCTCGTGAAAGCTAGCGCATTCGTTTTTTACTTTTCTTTATTGAAAGAAACGTAACAAAAGAAGCAACTGCCACGTTGTTGAAAGCAAAGCTACCTTCCCTTATTGTTTTCTTCTTTCTGCTCTGCAAAACTCATTAAAATGTGCTAAAGAGCACATTTCTTAACATTCAAACAGTTTCGAGCTGTTTCGAAAGAAAAAAACAAACACTCTGTTTCAACAAAGGCAGGACTTACGCTCCACGTTTTCATAATAATTGATTTCTTCTTTTTTAATATAACAAAAAGATAAAATTTTAAGAACAGTTTCTAAATAGAATAATATTTCATTAGGCTCTTCTCCTGACTTTGAGAAAGCTAAATCTTTTTATTTTTTAGCGGAAAAAGGTGAAAACTGTTAGAGCGTCAGAAATGTTCTCTTTAGCACGTTTTAGCGAGTTTTTGAACCTAGCTAACAAATAAAAACATTTAGGTACCCGAAGGGCTTTATCATTTCGTCAGTTGCTTCTTTTTGTTTCTTTTTCTGACAATTAAGAAAAAGAAAAAAGCGCAAAGGTACTTTGTATGAGCTCTTAAACAGAATAATAAATTACGCCCTAGGGGTAGTAATTCCACTTTTTATAAATATGGATATTCACTCTTACACTGTATTTTTTTGCCTTAAATCTACATCATTTATCTCTAATACTTTTAAAAATTCTATTAAATCCTTTGCTAACAATTCTGCTTGTTCACTTGCAGCAAAGTGACCCCCTTTTTCCATTACACTCCAACGTTTAATATTATAAGCTTTTTCAAGAAACTCTCGTGGTGGTTTAGATATTTCTTTTGGAAACTGTGCATATGCAACTGGGCATTGAATGTAATCATTTTTTCCAAATACCATTGGATTTTTAGAATTCTCATTATATATTCGAATAGAAGAATGAATGCTTTGAGTAAACCAATACAAACTGACATTGGCTAATAATTCATCTTTGGTGAATACTTCTTCTATATTTCCATTGTGATCACTCCATGAATTAAACTTCTCAATAATCCAAGCACATAAACCTATAGGAGAATCATTTAAACCATAAGCTAGAGTAATTGGTTTAGTACTTTGAACATAAGCATATCCCGCTTCTTTTTGGGCCCAAGTATTTAATTCTTCTTGGTAGTTACGCACTTCTTTAGAAACAGTATTCTCATCATAAAAAGCTGGTTTAAAAGAATCAGATACATAATTTAAATGTAAACCTATCATGTGCTCGGGATAATTCATAGCAAGCCTTGTACTAATACCAGAACCAATATCCCCACCTTGTGCAGCATATTTACTGTATCCAAGCTCCAACATCAATTTATGCCACAAACTTGCAATATAGGTATTATTACACCCTTCTTTTGTAGCTTTTGATGAAAATCCAAAACCAATAACAGAAGGAATTACTAGATCAAAAGCACAATCTTTATTATTTGTTAATAAAGGAATTAACTTAAACATTTCAAGAAAAGAGCCTGGCCATCCATGTGTTATAATTAGTGGAATCGCATTTTTATGCTTACTTTTAATATGAAGGAAATGTATAGTATTTCCATCAACATCAAAGGTATAATTGGGAAAAGAATTTATTTTTTTTTCGACTTTTTTCCAAGAAAAAGTATGTAACCAATAATCGGCTAAGTCTTTCATATAACTTAGATTTGAGCCATAGTTCCAAGATGAGTCCTGCATTTCATCTGGCCAGCGCGTATTTTTGATTTTTTCTTTTAATTCAGAAATGTTTGCATCCGAAATATTTGCAGTGAACTTTTTTATCATAAAAGATATCCTTAACTAGCTAAATTTTATTTTCTTAAAATATATTATCACAGATACTTCGTTTTAATAAGTAAAAAAAGTAGGAAAGTTCTATTCCTTGACTAAATGGTCAATTAAGTAGCATTTCTAAGAATTACGCCCAGGGGACGTAAAGCCCTAGTTAATTAAAAGATTTATTTTTTATTGATATCTTTCATTACCTCTGCTGTAATGCTATACGATTTTAATCGTGCTTCATGATTATGTATTGGGCTATTAATTATAATTTCATTGGGTTTATATCTATCTATTAGTGAAGACAATTCTTCGTGAATTTTTGAAGGACTACCAATAGCACAACATCGTAAGGTGTTATTGACATTTGCAAGGGTTACACTGTCTAACACTTCATTAATATCATTTACAGGGTGTGGTAATAAACTKGGRTTCCCAAATCTTAGATTTGCAAAACCTTGCTGATGTGAGCTKCGAATAAATGCTGCTTCTTCATTTGTATCAGCGGCAAAAACATTAATTGAAAACATAAAATAGGGTTCTTTTAATRTAGCTGATGGCTTGAARTTYTYACGATAAATTTTTGCAGCTTCYCCMAGTGCATCAGGTGCAAAATGAGAAGCAAAAGTAAAAGGYAGTCCAAAATTTGCAGCCACTTGTGCGCCRTAAAGACTWGARCCAAGRATMYATAARGGTACATTTGTTCCATCTGCTGGAATTGCACGTATTGAATCCCCTGWATAWTCACTAAAATATTGTTGCAATTGTGCAATGTCATGAGGAAAGTTATCATTRCCAGATAAATCACGCCGTAAMGCTCTTGCAGTAAGGCCATCAGCCCCAGGAGCTCGTCCTAGTCCTARATCAATTCTGCCTGGATAYAAWGTTTCYAARGTACCAAAATGTTCTGCTATTACTAAAGGAGMRTGATTGGGCAACATAATACCTCCCGCTCCCACTCGTATATGTTTGGTTCCTCCTGCAATATATCCAATCACTACAGAAGTAGCAGAACTTGCAACKCCTKKCATATTGTGATGTTCTGCAAGCCAATAACGYGTATAACCWATTTGTTCWGCGTGTTGTGCCAAAAGWAGAGAATTCTTTAAAGAATAAGTAGGGCTTGAACCTTCAACAATAGGGGAAAGATCTAAAATAGAATAAGCTGTCATGATAATTTTCTCTTTAATTTTATTTGTTTAGTATATTATTATCTGGGTTTTACCTAGATAATTAAAATTTTATGCTATTTATTTGTATTAAAATGTCTATAAATAACAATATTTTTATTTGCTAATGAATGAATTATAACACATCTATATATGTAGTTATATTCATAAAAGTAAAAAAAAGGAACACCTAAAAGGTATTCCTTTTTTAAATTTCGGTTCAGGAGAGAAATAAAATTTTGCAATAAATATGTTTAAGTAGTAAGTTGGTTCGCGTCAACTTATTTCTTGATATTGTTTTAGTTTATTCTTGTGGCAAATGTTTTACCATATTCATTACGAACAATCATACTTGATTTGTCCCCAACGTTAACATTTTGAGATCCAGAGATAAATGTATATTTATCTACTAAT
>NVWN01000028.1 GCA_002733685.1 Arcobacter sp.
TTATCATCAATATCAGAAGAAGTAATATTTCCATTAATTAACGCATCATCTTCAGAAGTGGTAACAGCAGTAATAGTATTTAATACAGGAGCATCGTTTGTTCCTGTTATTGTAATCACTAAATCTTGTGTATGAGTTGCACCTTTATCATCAGTTACTGTAACTGGAATAGTAATAACTTGATCTATTCCTTCTTCTAAGTTTTGGTAACTTGAATTGYTTGGATCAAAGCTGTATGAACCATTAGCATTTAAAGTAAAGCCTGCAACRGTRGATGTTGTAGTATAAGCAGATGTTGAGTTATCATCAATATCAGAAGAAGTAATATTTCCATTAATTAACGCATCATCTTCAGAAGTTGTAAGCACTGAAATATTTGCGATACTTGTATTACCAGCAATATCCGTTGTTCTTACTTGAATATCATCATCAAAATAACTTGTATTTTGATCAATATTAAAGGAAATTCCACTTCCACTTAACCATATATTACCACCATCTAAAGAGTATTCCCATATACTTGTATTTTCAAGTCCGCTTACGGTTATTTGAGTATCATTGCTCAAAGACAAACTTACTGTATCACTTGTATTATCCGTTGTAATAGAAGCCATTTTAGAAATACTTGTATTTCCTGCAATATCAATACTCTTAATTTGAATTTCTTCTTCATTATAAACTTTATTTGAAGCTAAAAGAAAAGATGTTCCAACACCCTCAATCCAAGTGTTACCACTGTCAAGAGAGTATTCCCATGTTGACGTAGATTCTAAGACTTGTACATTAATTTGATTATTTGACGTAATATTATCAAATCTATTTAATCCGGTGTCGGTATTAAGGACTAAAATATCATCGGCTCTTGAATCAGTGACAATCTCAGCCATTTTACTTATATAAATGTTTCCTGCTACATCTATTGTTTTTACCTGCACAGAATGTTCAGTATATACAGTATTTGTTATTAAGTTAAAGCTTGTTCCAGTTCCAGTAATCCAAGTAATTCCACCGTCCGTTGAGTATTCCCAAGTCGAACCTGTTTCTAGTCCTGTTACATTAATTTTGCTATCAGAAGTAATAAAATCATCATCTCTTCCCGTATCACTATTTAAAGTTAAACTTACATTATCTGCAAGATTATCCGTTATAATTGCAGCCATTTTTTCAACAGTAGTATTACCAGCAGCATCGCTTGTTTTTACTTGTACATCTTCATTTGAATAAGAAGTATTAGAAGCTATTTCAAAGCTTGTTCCAGTTCCACTAGTCCAAGTACTTCCTCCATCTGTTGAGTATTCCCAAGTAGAATCACTTTCTAATCCTGTTACATTAATTTCAGTATCACTTGTAAGTAAATCGCCTGCTGTTCCTGTATCAGTATTTAAACTAAGAGAAATAATATCTTCTATTAAATCTTTTGAAAAACTTGCAGAAACTGAAGAAGAAATTGAGTTACCACTAGAATTTGTAGAGGAGACATGTACTTTAAAATCAAGCTCATTGATTAAATCACTTCCATTAACACTAACTTGCCAACTACCATCTTCAAGAACATTTGTAGTATATGTTGTTCCATTAATCAGTAAAAAAACTGTATCATTAGCAGAGATGTCTCCACCAATAGCGGTTCCACTTATCATGATTAAAGAGGATGATTCAGTAATGTTAATAATATTATCATCTGTGATAGTATTTATTAAAACAGTACCAGCTACTGCATCTTTAGAAACAGGCTCAATTGAATCTACTAAAGAAGAAGCAGAGCTGCTCTTTACAATAGAGAGTGAAGTATCTTCATCATTTTGAATCTTTTGACCTCTTCTGCTTAACTCATAAGAGGTAATAGAAGTTGAGATACTTTGAGTAGTTGAGGCAACATCACTTTCTAGTGTTGCACTTGAAGCAGCAGTTTCAAGAAATTCTAATAATTGAGCGTAAGTATTTAATTCACTATGATTGTTATCTGGATCCACAATGATTATTGTTGCATCACTTTCATTTAAAAATAAAATCATATCAGTTAGTAATACATTTTCACCATTGTCAAAAGTAACAAAAAGACTGTCATCATTTGGAAGACTATTCGAAACATGTAATAAATAAACAGTATCGCCACTGTTTATTTGAATATTTACAATATTTTTGGGGTCATAAAATTTTACATTACCTTGTGTATCTACAATTTTGATAAAATCACTCATTACCCGTCCTTTTTTATATACTATATAATATAATTTATTACTTATTTAAATCTTAATATTAGCTTTAAACACTCATTAAAATTCATATTATTTCAGATAACTATGTAGTAAAACATATAAATTAATTAATTGTTTTATAATATTTTTCAAAAAGAGAACAAAGGGAGTGCACATACATTAAGTAGAGGATTCAAAATAAAAACACGTGATTGAAATTTATCTTTATTGAGTTTTTTGTAGGTCTTTCATAACAATGGTATCTTCAACGTATAAATTAATATCTCTATTGGTATACGTTTTAAAATTATTATCATCATTAACTTGTCTTTTTTTACTGTTAGAATGAGGGATTACTGTTTTTTCTAAAGTGGAATTTTTGAGAGAAGAGATATCAGTATTTTTAAGATTATTAAATATTTTCATATCAGGTTCATTGTCATTTTTTAATAACTCTTCGAAACTAAGATGAGAATAAATTTCCATTTTTGAAGTTTTTTTTATAATTTTCAACATGTCAATTTTAGAGGAACCTAACTCTTCTGTTATATTTAGTTTATTATCAGTACTTATTTGTTCATTGTCTTGAAATATCAAATCTATTATTTTATCTTTTTTCATTATGTAACCTTCTTTAATACTTTATACCCAGAGTGCTTACGTAAAACTTAAATATTCAACTATTACGTGTAAATGTTGTAGTTTAATTATATATTAATTGATATGTATATCATTGTTATTTATTTTTTTGCAAAAATAATATAGTTTTTTTTCAAAGGACTTTCAAATAACTTGGATTTAGTTTTAAGCCGTGAATACGAGAGTTCCAAAGATTCATTCTTTCGCCACTGACAATCAAGAAAAGTAATGTCTTTTTTATTATAAGCTATGATATCGATTTCACTTGTTTTATTATTCCACCAACTGGATATCTTAATTGCTTCATAACCTAAAAATTTAAAAGAATCTTTTTTAATAATCGTCATTACATACTTTTTATAGGCTTTATGTACCAGTCTTTTAGAAAAATCATTACGTATGTATGCAGTAATTGGATAAAAGTTCATTTGTTCAAGCAAAAAACTATAAGGAAAAATATAACAAAACCAAAATTTTGTAAAATTATCTTTAATATCATAACGACCAAATTTACTTTTAATAGGGTCATCGTTCAGAGGAATTTCTTTTTCAATAATCATTAACTCTACTAGTTTTTGTATATAACGCGTTAAGAAAGAAGACTTAACATCTATAAAAGTGGCGATATTCCCTATTTTGTTGTTTCCCATAGAAATTGCATATAAAATAGAACTGTAAGTAGAAATATCATTTAGCTCATATTTTAGCAGTGTAATGGCATCTGTATATACGTGCTTTTTATGCAAAAGTACAAGTTCTTTTACATTGAGTAAAAAATCTTTTTTTACATCATATTGTTTTAATAAAGCGATATTACTTCCAAAACAAGCATATACGTACATTAAATCTTTTTTTGGCAAGTCTTTAATTACTTTTGTAATAACTGAGTAATCAAGTTCCTCTAAAACAATTTTTACATTGGCTTTGTCGTAAATACTTGTAAACTCTTTTTTACTGCTTTGTACGGAACTTGCAAGAATTATTTGAAGGTTTTGTTTTTTTAAGTCTTTTTTCCAGTACTCATAAAATAATACTAATGCATTTTTATTTATTTTAAGTAAGAGATTAAAATCATCTAAGATAATAATTATTTTATGTTTCACTTCAACATCAGATAAAAAAAGAAGAAAATCACTAAAACTGCTTATTTTTTTACTAGAATTAATCTCAAAAAAATTATAAATAAACTTTGTAAGGTTATTAAAATAGAGCATTTCGGATATTTCAGTAAATGAAATGTAAAATCTTTTTTTATTTTTGATGTATTCATTAAGAAGTATCGTTTTACCAATGTTCTTTCTTCCAAAAAGACAAATATAACTAGAGCTGGCTTTTAGATAATCTTCTTCCAAAAGTGATATTTCTTTTTCCCTAGCTAAAAACATTATGATTCCTTACCTAAAATCTATTATATTAAAACTATGTTACTAAATATATTATTAAATTAATATTTAATTATAAATAATACTTATCGCAATTTCTTAATTCTTCGTGTATTTAGTCTGTATATTGAAGAAGATTTTAATTCACTAAAGCCATCTTTTTGCACTACAATTATATCTGCATTATCATAGGCAAATTTTTCATCGTACGCTTCTTTACTTAGATTTGCAGAAGTTGAATAACTTTGGGAGAACTTTTTAATAAAAGAGTGGAAGGCATTGTTTTTTGCTACAACTCGATATGAATTTCCATTGGGATAAATAAATGTAGAAAGTTTAGAGTTTCTTATCATTCTTTTAAATTTAGAAGGAATTCGTGTATTTTGTTTTAGCGTTTTAAAAGAATCTACAGTTTGAAGTATTTTTTGAGTAGTAGCTCTTTGTTTTATAAAAGAGAGTTTTTCATCATTTGAGGACGAAAAACCAACCGTTGTATCGGTTTGAACTAAATAAACTAAAGAGCTGTCCATATTATTTTAAAAAGTCCTGAAGGGCTTTAATTGTAATACCATCACTTTCTTTTGCATGTTTCATAGCTTCTACACAAGCAAGAGCAGCAGTAGCAGTAGTAACATAAGGTACATTCATTTTTAAAACAGATCGTCTGATATTTCTACCATCTTGTTTAACAGATTCTTTTCCATTTGAAGTATTAAATGCAAGTGCAATTTCCCCATTTGTCATTAAATCTGTGATATTAGGTCGTCCTTCAGATATTTTAAGAACTTTTTCACACTCTATTCCGGCGTTTATAATCTCTTTGTAAGTACCTTCTGTGGCAACCACAGTACAACCCATATCAACTAAACCTTGAGCAATTTTAGGCGCAAATTCTTTATCTAAATCGCATAATGATATAAATACCTTACCTTCACTTGGTAGGTCATTTTTAGCTGCACTTTGTGCTTTTCCATACGACTGGGCAAAAGAATTTGATATTCCCATAACTTCACCAGTTGATTTCATCTCAGGTGTTAAAATCATATCAGAACCAGATAATTTAGCAAAAGGAAAAACAGCTTCTTTAACAGCAACATGGTCTCTTAAAATAGGTTTTAAGACTCCATTTCCTTCCCATACTAAATCAAAGTCATAAGCAGCCAACGCTTCTCTTAAACTTTCTCCCCACATAACACGAGTAGCAACTTTTGCTAAAGGCATACCCGTAGCTTTTGACACAAAAGGAACTGTTCTTGAAGCTCTTGGATTCACTTCAATTAAATAAATCTCACCTTTATGAATTGCGTATTGCACATTCATTAAACCTACAACACCTAATTGAAGTGCCATATCTTTTGTTTTGCTTTCAAGTTCTTTAATTAACTCATCAGAAATAGAATGAGGAGGAAGAGTACAAGATGAATCCCCTGAATGAACCCCTGCTTCTTCAGTATGTTGCATAATTCCACCAATATATACTTCTTTACCATCACAAATACAATCAACATCAAGTTCAATTGCACGGTCTAAAAATCTGTCAATTAAAACAGGAGCATCATTAGATACTTCAACAGCCGCATCCATATACTTAGATAGTTCTTCAGTAGAATAAACAATTCTCATTCCTCTTCCACCTAGTACAAAAGAAGGTCGTACAAGAACAGGATATCCAATACGCTCAGCAATTTGGATTGCTTCTGTTATTTCAACTGCCGTACCATTTTCAGGTTGCAATAAACCAACTTTTTCTACAAAAGAAGAGAATTTTTTTCTATCTTCTGCCAAATCAATCACAGCAGCAGTAGTTCCAATAATCTTAGCACCAATTTTAGTTAATGCATTCGCTAGTTTTAAAGGAGTTTGTCCTCCAAAATGAACAATAACACCATCTGGATTTTCTTCTTTTATTACAGCTCGTACATGTTCAAAATCAATAGGTTCAAAATATAAAACATCAGATGTATCATAATCAGTAGATACAGTCTCAGGGTTACAGTTATACATTATAGTCTTAACACCTATTTCCTTTAACGCAAAAGAAGCATGTACACAACAATAATCAAACTCAATTCCTTGACCAATTCTATTTGGTCCTCCACCTATAATTAATACTTTTTTATCATTACTTTTTGCTTTTTCAACTTTTGGAAGTTTAGTAATATTTGTAGTTGAATATAAATAAGGAGTTAACGCTTCAAACTCAGCCGCACACGTATCAACTTCATTGTATTCAAATTCAATTCCTAAAGATATTCTGGCATCATAAACAGTATCTTCTTTTTCATTTAATAAAGATGCAATCATTTTGTCAGAGAAACCGTTTGTTTTAGCTTCTCTCATTTTATTTTCATCACTTAAAATTGAAGAATCAATTGATTTTTCAATAGTGTATATTTCTCTAAATTTACTTAAGAACCAAGGATCAATAGCACAAAGATCAAATAATTCTTCATTGCTTAATCCTTCTCTCATTCCTTGCATTAAATATAATAATCGTGATTCATTAGGACGTCTGATTTCTTTTTTAATAAAGTCAAAATCAGCTTCTATTTTATCGAAACCACTAAGCCCAGTTTCCAAAGAAATTAACGCTTTTTGCAAAGATTCATTAAATGTTCTTCCCATTGCCATAACTTCACCAACAGATTTCATTGATGTTGTAAGAGTAGAGTCTGCTTTAGGGAATTTTTCAAAAGTAAACCTTGGTACTTTTGTAACAATATAATCAATAACTGGTTCAAACGATGCAGTGGTACCTGTAATATCATTTTCAATTTCATCAAGCGTAAAACCAACCGCTAAAAGCGTAGCAATTTTTGCAATAGGATAACCCGTAGCTTTAGAAGCAAGTGCTGAAGATCTTGAAACTCTAGGATTCATTTCAATTACAATCATTCTTCCTGTTTTAGGACAAATTGAGAACTGTACATTTGAACCACCTGTATCAACACCAATTTCACGTAAAATCGCAAAAGAAGCATTTCTCATATCTTGGTACTCTTTATCAGTAAGTGTTAAAGCGGGTGCAACAGTAATAGAATCACCCGTATGAACACCCATAGGATCAAGATTTTCAATAGAACATACAATAATACAGTTATCTTTATTATCACGAATAACTTCCATCTCGTATTCTTTCCAACCAAGCATAGATTCCATAATTTCTATTTCATTAATAGGAGAGGCATCAAGTCCAGCTTCTGCTAAAAGTTTAAATTCATCCATATTATAAGCCACACCAGAACCACCACCTGCTAGTGTAAATGAAGCTCTAGAAATAACAGGGAAACCTATTTCTTTAGCACGAAGCATAGCTTCATCAACAGTATATGCATTTGCACTTTCAGGTAAATCCATACCTATTTTTCGCATAGCTTCGTTAAAAAGATGTCTGTCTTCACCTTTTTTAATAGCATCAGGATGAGCTCCTAAGAATTTAATACCATCAAGCATACCTTTGTCGTACATCGAAGTAGCTACATTAAGTGCAGTCTGACCTCCCATAGTAGGTAAAATAGCATCAATATTTTCTTTTTCTATAATTTTTGCAACAACTTCTTCAGTAATAGGTTCTATATAAGTTTTATCAGCAAACTCTGGGTCTGTCATAATAGTAGCGGGGTTAGAATTAACCAAAACAACTCTGTATCCTAACTCTTTAAGAGTTTTTGTAGCTTGAGTTCCCGAATAATCAAATTCGCAAGCTTGACCAATAATAATTGGACCAGAACCGATAAGTAAAATGTTTTTTATATCTTCTCTTTTTGGCATAAATAATTCCCTGTGTATTTAGTTAAAATTTGGGAAGTATAGCTAAGAAGTGCTTAAAATATAGTTATAGGAGAGGGGAAAAGTAAAGATGTTTTTTAAAAAAACATCTTCATAATATTTCTAGTTTACGGGTAAATTAAATCTTTTTGTATCAAGAATACCCTCTTCATTAAAAGATAAATAATAAAGAATATCTTTTTTAACACTTAAACCAGCTAAAAATCTAAGCGCAAGATTGGCTTGTAATGAACCGATATGCATAACAATAGGACAAGCAATACCATTTGGTTTACGGTCATTTATTTGAAATACTGCTTCATACGACGCTTTTTCAAAGAAACACACTTGCCCATGGAATTCTTCAACAGAACCATAAATCCATGCTTGTTTTTTGTTAATGCAATACTCATTAATAGCAGCACGTACAGGTAAATTATCTGTAGCATCAATAATTAAATCAAATTCAAGACCTCTTTTTGCAAACTCATCAAAACTTTCCACATATGCAGTAGCTTTTGTATAAGGACATCGTGAATGTACTAAGTCTCTTAATACTTCTGATTTAAACTTGCCATCATCAGCAACGCTAAAACCTATTTGTCTGTGGATATTATGAATACCAACTGTATCAAAATCTACAAAAGCAAACTCTCCAATACCGCTGGCCCCTAAAGCAATAGCTAAAGTACATCCCAAACCACCAGAACCAATAATTGCTATTTTTTTGCCTTGTAAGGAGTTTTGAACATCATTCCCCCAAAGTTTAATTTGTCTGTTAAAAAATTCGTCATGTGCTTCCATAAAAATCCTTTATTTGTTTAGTTGTGTAAAAACAAGCTTTGCTTCATCTAATAGTTTTTGCGCATCATCTAGTTGTTTTAGTCCATCTTTATATAGTTTTACACTGTTTTCAAGTGTTATTTCTGGATTGCTTAATTTTTCTAACAATTCTTTTGCTTCTTTTATTTTGTCTTCAAAATGTATTTTTTCTTCTGTACTCATACTCTATCCTCTAATATATCTTTTATATAATTTTTAAATTTATCAAGTTCTACCAAAAATGAATCGTGTCCATGAGAGGATTCAATCATTTTATAAGTAACAAGGTCTTCTTTTCCAATCTTTTTCATAATATCGTATATTTCTTTCATTTCTTTAGGAAAAAACAATATATCATCAGAAAAAGATATCAAGTGAAGTTTAGCTTCAACCTTAGAAAAAGAATCCTCTAGTTTATCACTTCCACGTGCTGCATTAAAAATATTCATTGTTTTACAAATATATAAATACGACAAGGGATCAAATACTTTTGGAAAGTTATATGCATTGTATTCCAAGTACCTCTCCACTTCGAAACGCCCAAATAATTCATACAAACCATCGGTATCAGTATATTTACGACCAAATTTTTCATCAAGAGAATTAGGGCCTAAATATGCAATCAAGCCAGCCATTCTTCCAATAGCTAAACCAGGAAGTGAATTGGCTTGTAAATCATCTTTTTCATAGTTTCCATTTTTAAAACCAGGGTCATGACGTATTGCTTCAAAAGCTATTTTATTAGAAGCAATAGCCCAAGGTCTTGTATAAGCAGTAGTTGCTAAAGGAATAACGATATCTGCAAATCCGCTGTGATCAATAGAATAACAAATAGCTTGCATTCCACCCATAGAACCCCCAATAACTGCCCGTGCATGAGTAATTTTCAAGGTTTCGAATAAACGCATTTGTGCTTTTACAATATCTGAGATAGTTAGTACAGGAAATTTCATTCTATAGGCTTTATTCGTAGCAGGATCAATACTCATAGGAGAAGTAGAACCAAAACAGGAGCCTAGATTATTCGTACAAATCACATAATATTTTAAAGTATCAATGGTTTTACCATCGCCTATAAAGTTATCCCACCACCCTGCTTTTGCTTCATTGTTATATCGTCCTGCTGCATGATGTGAACCTGAAAGTGCATGACAAATCACGATTACATTTGACTTGTCTTCGTTTAATTCACCATAGGTTTCGTAAATTATTTCATAATTATCAAGAAGCCGTCCACTTTCTAGTTTTAAAGGTTCTTTAAATTGTGCTGTTTTTGTTTCGATTTTCAATATACATCCAAATAATAAACTATTTAATTTTAAATTATTTTATCATAAAGTAGATAAGCTTTCCTACGGGCGTCATTCTTCAAAAAAAGCAGTAAATTACGTACTGAGTTATTTTTATTTTATTTCAAGAAAAGAGGTATTTATTCTTATAAGTTCAAGTAAATTACAAAATTTTAAAAGCTTCCGTCTCTAAATGTTAGAAAAACTCTAGAAAGGTAAAAAGGACAACTTCTTTTTATTAATTTCCTACAATTAAATGCATATAATGTGCTAAGATACGCCTTTCAACTAGAATAAAAGGACAAACTTGATTTTAAAAAACAAAGTAGTATTAATTACAGGAGCAAATGGTGGCTTAGGATTTGAACTGGTTAAAATGTTCTTAGAACAAAATGTTAAAAAAATTTATTGCGCCATAAGAAGTAGTAAAGATGCCTCTTCTTTAAAAGCTTTATCTTCAAAAGTTGAAATTATAATTCTTGACATTTCTAAGCAAGAAAATATTAAAAACATTGTTTGTGAACTAAAAAATATTGATTTACTTGTAAACAATGCAGGTGCAAACAGCAAAAACAGAGTTTTTGAGAATTCTACTTTAGATTTTGATGTTAATGTTATAGGAACATTAAATATTACTAGAATTTTATCCAATAAAATTAACAAAAATGGCCTCATCATTAATGTCACTTCTATTACAGCATTAATTAATAATCCACTTATTGCTTTATATTCTGCTTCAAAAAGTGCTTTACATTCACTAACACAAGCAATAAGAGCMGAAATGTCTTTRCAARAAATYCATGTAYTAGAAGTATTACCAGGACCTCTTGATACTAATATGACAAAAGGAAGAGAAATGGAAAAAGCCAATCCTAAAGATGTTGCMAATGAAATTTACCTTGCTATWAAAAATAATGAAGAAGAAGTATATCCTGATRCTTTYTCTAAAATGATAAAAAACAACTTAGATAAAGAYCCAAAAGCTCTTGAAAAACAATTTCAAGAAATCTTAAAAAACATATAAAATTATAAAATATTTTTCTACTTATTAGAGRTGGACTTTGTWMMCAWAGTCCTCTTTATCATAGGCTTCGCACTTAGAAWTAAATGCTNAAAAATATTACTTAAGCCCATGAWTTAAATCATCTTTGTATTTTGCRTGRTGAAAATGCAAGCGTTGATCACAAGATTTYGAAACMACWGAAKCCTTAAAARTAATATTCCCTATTTTYTCCCACTCYYTTTTATTTTCTGTCTTTTTATTTGCTACAAAWATATCAAATACAAGTWYTTTATYTTTTTGTATTTTCAAYTCATTTCTAAAATCTTTTTCATTWAGTGTTTTWTTRTCAGCTATTTTAATTTTCATCCATTTAGGMGTTACAATAGYTTYWYTCTCACCTARAGTAGAAATCTCRTAYAATTGTCTAATACCAGGATGTTTRTCYGCATCAGAAAAAGAAGATGAAACCTTAAGTGCATAAAATATATTTTTAATTACYTCATAMGTRAYACTAATAYTTGGTTCATTTGTTAAAGAWACATYTCTAWAATAYTTAGCAKMWGTWCCRCCTAARTCATCTATYAAAAAGAAATTAGCAGAGTATTCTTTAATYTTTTCATCTTYTTTTATTGTAGGAAAAAGTTTACCAGCAAAACCAAAAGCACGTGTTGAATCATTAGTAGTATTGCTCATAGCCGTTGAAGCTCTGGCAATAATAAGGGCTTCGCTATTATTTTTAAAATATCCACTGTAAATATTAGCCTTGTCTATTTTCCATAGTCCACTTAAACAAATACCATTGGGATGAGCCAGTTTTTCAAAAGGCTCTAATAAATCACTACGATCATGAAGCGTTCTTCGGGCATTGCTTAAAATGATGTTTACTTTTGATGATGTGAGTTTAGAATAAGCTACTTTTTCTTGAGGAAGTTTAGTATAAGGATCAGTTTTTACTTCTTCCCAAATATCTTGAAAACTCACGCTTTTAAAAGGTTTATCTTTAAGTGCTATTGTTTTACTARTACATCCRGTAAAMRTAATAATCATAAAAATAGCCARTAATAATTTCATATTTAGTCCTTWCTAAATGATATCAAAATAANCAAAAATTAGAACAGTGATAMTTGTMATACTTWAAAATATTTACTTTGACAATTTCATCGAATATGATTAATAACAGTGTGTATTTTAGATAAAATCATTTATGATTAAAACAAAAAATTTACTTTTAAAAAACATTCAAAATCCAAACATTTTTTTTGATATCTTACTTTCAATTCCAAAAGATATTTATTTAGAAAAAATCTTACTTCTACTAAAAAAAGAAAAAGAACTCGATTTTTTTCTTTTGGCCACGCAAGCCATTAAAAATGATTATGAAGTATTCAAACTACAGTTAATACTTGATAAACTTGTCTTTGTTTCTATCTTAAAGACAGAAACAATATTAGAATTATACAAAACACTTTCACWYTTACACTATGATTATATAAGTCTTACTATAACAGAAAAAATAGCTAAAGAATCACCAACATTTAGCTTAGAATTATATGTTTTAATGAAGAAAAATTGCGAAGAATTTATGATTTCACCTTTAAATATATTATTTATATCTCTTTATAAAAACAATAAAGCCTATGAAAGAATTCAAGAATTATTCCAAAATAAGAATATTTTTATTCTTCAAAGTGCTATTGAAATAAGTGCTCTAATAAAATTGCTCCCAAAAGAAACAGAAGAAGTATATGAAATATTTTTAAAACTAATGGAAACAAAGAATATTAAYGTTGAWMAAACAATACTTTTTTCTTCTAATAAAATAAAAGAAAAAGACAGTAGTTTTGAGAATATTCTTGAATTATATGCCAAAGATGAACGCTTAGAAATCAAATATTCTCTTTCTAAAATTCTCTTATTAAATAAATGTAAAGATTTAGAAACACTATGGTTTAGAACATGTTTATTTTCATTAAGCAGTATAAACAAATACGATAAAGAGATTCTTAGAAATATATCTTTTATTCTAAACAATATCATCAATGAAAAACAAGACTATAAAATAATTATAGAATTTTTCAAAGAAGGAATAAAAGCAGCACAAATTCAAAATGATTTTCCAAAAAAAGACTTTTCCTTGTTTATTAAAAACTTTAGTCAAAATCATCCAACACTTTTCAATGAATTTAATAAAGACATCAAAACAAGCATGGATATAGATTTAATAAAGATTCTTTCTTATTTTCAAAATGATAAAAAAGAATAATTACTGTTAAACAGAGAATCGAAAAATTCAATCTTTGCACTTAACATTTTATTTTTTGATATAATACAAAAATATAATATAAAAAGGCTACAAAATCAAAACAAGTGAAAATAAAACAGATGATACTGTTAAAGAAGAAAAGAAAGAATTAAAAAAACCTTCTGAGATTAAAAAAATCATAGAAAAGAACAGATTCGGTGGATATTATAAAACAAAAAAACGTTTTATTAACTAACAAGCAAGAAACTATTATTTATAATTATTCAGCTAATTAAAATTTCTAGTTTCACCTTATCTTGCTGCATTTTTTCTTATTTTAAGAGACATTAAATCTTATAGTTTCTTTATGTATATAAGAAGATGTGGCAATTGATAAGTTTGGGTTATTCACTTTTTTACCAATTTCACAATATGCAATCAAATCTTTAATTTCAATCTTTAATAAACTTTCCCAAATTTTTATTTGAAAAGGAGAATTATTTAATTGAAATTTCACATAATTAATATTATTGACATTATTAAAAATACTAAAAGCCTTTTCTTGAATATCATCTTCAATTTTTATAAAAGAAGCATTTTTAAAGCTCATTTGTAAAGAAATTAAAGCGTCTTTTTCATTCTCATAAAAAGCTATAGAACAAATTCCTTTTTTCGTTGAAGCTACTAATAAATTGCCCAAGGGTGTAGGCATTAAATTATAGTATACAAGTAAATTCTCACCTTGTGTTTTAAAATTACCAGGAGTAATACCATCAGTATTCATAAATAAATCATATAATCTACTAGAGCTAGATAAACCCACTTCATAAGAAGTATCTAAGAGTGATATTTCATTATTACTTAAAATCTCTTTTGCACATTCTAAAGTAATATACTGTAAGTATTTTTTAGGACTTATTCCAATCCATTGTTTAAAGAATTTTTGAAAATGATGAGCATTTAAATTTAAATTTTCTGCCATCTCATTTAGAGAGGGTTGATCTTTAAAATTATTTTTAATAAAATTAATTGTTTTAGATATTCTCTCATAATTAAATTTATAATCCTCATTCATTTTTAACCTTTATTAAACTTTTGAAATTGACAAACCACCATCAACCAACATAGAAGTACCTGTTGAAAAACTCGAAGCATCAGAAGCTAAGAACAATGCTGCTTGTGCAATCTCACTAGGACTTGAAAGTCTTTTTTGTGCATGTAAACTTTTTAAAAACTCCACTTGTTCTTCTTCTGGAGCAGCTTTCACTCTCATAGGAGTTTCCACACCACCTGGTAAGATTGAATTTACTCTAATCTCCAAAGGAGCACATTCACTTGCAAGAGCTTTAGTAAGCCCTATTATACCAGCTTTACTAGCAGCATAAGCGCTTAATTGTGGTAATCCTACAGAATTTCCAACAAAAGAAGAAGTGAAAATAAGTGAAGCACCCTTATTCATAACTGGCACTTGATATTTAGCGGCTAAAAATCCACTTGTTAAATTTGTAGCAAGAGTATCATTCCAATCTTTTAAAGAAATATTTTGAATATCATCCACTATTCCAATCGTTCCCGCATTATTAAAAGCGATATCTAAACGCTTATATTTATTTATTGCTAAAGTAACTAAGTCTTTTGCATACAATTCATCTTGTACATTACCGGCTAAATATACAGCTTCACCACCATTATTTATAATTTCAGAAACAAGAGCTTCTAACTTATCACCTCTTCTAGCTCCCAAAACAAGTTTTGCTCCTTCTTTAGCAAAAAGCAATGCAGTACTTCTCCCTATGCCTGAACTGGCTCCCGTTATTATTGCTACTTTATTATTTAGTATTTTCATTATAATCCTTTAATTTTGTGAATTATAGTTTCTACACTGTTTTATAGCAAGCCGTTTCTTGTGATTGATAAAAACTTATAAACTATTTTAGTCTAATAATTTTGGACGAAAGATGAGAAGACCTATAATTGATTTCATTAAGTCTAAATAAAATATAATGAAATTTCACCTCAAACTAATATTGAGGTGAATCCTTCAAAATTTCTAGGGATATATTTTACTGTATTATTTAATCCTATTCCAAAATGTCATATCAACACTTTCTTCATCTATAAGTTCGATATATTTTAAAGCAAACGCATTGTCCATCCACTTCCCACAAATTTTTTGAGCTTTTTCTTGACTTGTTGCGAATACAACATCTGCATATATTCCATTACTGCCTTTTAATGCTACGTGCCCTAAAAAACCTTCTTCTTTTTGCAAAAAATTTGCATCCACTTCTTTTATAATTTCTAACATTGTTTCTTCTGAAACACCTTCTTTTAACTTAAATCTTGCAAATTCCATTCCTGCGAAATTACCTATATTTGTTAAATTTGTCATGTTGAGCCTTAATATTAATTGAGATTTTTATATCTCTACTACTTAGACACATCAAAAACTCAACTGTGACACTAAAAAGAAAAAATTTCTTTAATTTCTTTATTTTTTAAGATATTCAGGGCAAATTCTTTTTCATTTATTTCGATAAAGGGATGATTTTGATACAAGTTTTTATAGGAGTTTTCTATAGTATCATCCAAGTTATCTGATAATATTTGCAATTTCTCTTTCATACTCTTTTGTATTTTTAAATCAAAGAGAATATTGTCTTTATTTACATAACCTTCTTTTATAAGTGCTTTCGTTTTTAGTTCACATTTACAGGGATTATTTTTGTTGATTAAGCTGCATTGATTATTCATAAAATGGTACAAATCACTTCTTGCTCTTGATAATTTTTTTCTAAAGTTATCTTTAGAGATATCAAATATTTCAGATGCAGTTTGGCTTTTGATTTCAAAAATATCTCCAAGTACAAAAATGGCTCGTTGTTCAGTATTTAAACATAAAAGCATACCCATCATGCAACCAACCTTTGCTTCATTGATTAATACTTTTTTAAAGCCTTCATCGTATTCTTTTGATAAAAGTTCGTCACACATATTGTCCATAGTATTTTCAAAGTCATCAAACGTTAATTCTGAGTATTTTCTTTTTTGATTTAAAAAATGATTTATCATGATTCTATAAGACCAGGTTTTAAAATCAGATTTTTCTTCAAAACTATCAATTGATTTAAGAATTTTAATCCACACATCTTGACTTAAGTCTTCTGCATCTTGTGGATAATAAACCAATCGCAAAGCCAAGTTATACAAATAAGGTTGATATTTTTCTACTAAATCTTTTGTATTCACCTTTGTTTATTCCTTATACTTAATTAATGATAGTAAGTTCTAAGCCTTCTTTTTCCATAGGAGTTTCAAAATACTTAGTGACATGATGAAACATTTCTTCTGTATCAAAAGAGGCACGTTTTGGCTGTTCTTTTCGTCTTTTAGATATTTGTTCTAAACATCTTTCATTACTTATATCTAAAAAAATTAAATTATGATTAACTTTTATTTCTTCACTAAGTTTTTTAAACCATATTCTTTGTTTGACAGTATTGCAAGGAAAATCCAAAACAACATTTGTTCCTGTTAAAAGAATTTTCTGTACATGAGTTTTTATTAAGGGTCTYAAAATAGCAGCGTATTTAATATAATCATCAAAAGATGAAATTTCACTAGGATAAAGAGTAGCTAACCATTCATCTTCTGATATTAATATTGTATTCTTTTCTAARGCAAGTTCTTTTGCTTTAGTAGATTTYCCMGCACCCATTTTYCCACAAAAAAATGTCAATGTTCCTACTTCATTCATATAATTCCTTTTATTTTATTAAGCTAWTTTTTWGYWGGAGATATTTCTAAACCCTTAAGTTCATTTAACCAAGTTAAAATACTTGGCATAAATTCACTTACAAATGCATCTTCTTCTAACCACATAAGTTTTATCCATTCAAAGAATCCAAAATTTTGTTTAGTAAAAGAGTCTGCATTTAGCATTCCATGAGTAGCATTAGCTATTAGTTTTGTACTTACAAAAGCATTGTTTTTAACTTTCCATGAATCAAACTCTTCTTTTGCATTTACATTTAAATCTTTCTCTCCCCACAAAAATAAACTTGGAACACTTATGTTTAAATAATCCTCCTTTGCATCAGAGTTTAAATTATTTAATACAAATAAGTAACGTTCTTTTGTCATTGATTCTTCGTTTGCGAACTCTAAGTATTCTTTATAGGATAAAGCCTGCTTGAAAAATGAAATATCCTTAGTATATGAAGCTAAAGCTTTTCTGATTTGATTTTTATTCTCACCTGCTAATTGGTGTTTGATTTTTGTATAGTAGCGTCCTTGCTCAATCCAATTACTTGCAAAGCCAATTCCAATAAAGAAAGAAATTTTTGAATTTTGTTTTGCAAGGGCTGGTACTACCCAACCTGCTTGACTAAAACCAATAAGGCCTGTATTTGAGGAATTAAAGTGATATTTATTTTGAACAAAATCAATGGCTGCAAGTACTTCACCTTGCCTATCAAGCATGCTTTGATTAAGCCAGTTACCTGTAGAGTTGCCTACATTTGGTTTATCCCAAGAAAAAATAGCATAACCATTTTTTCTTAATGCATTCCAGATAAAATGGTAATAACCTTCCGCATCATAGGATATAGCTCCATCTCCATGAACAAAAAGCAAAACAGCTTTTGCGTTTTTACCATTCGTGGCTTTAAAATAATGTCCAGATAAATTACTTGAACCATGTTTAAAAGTTATTTCTTCTGCCTGAGAATAAGAAAAAGTAAAGATGATAAAAAATAAAAATACTAAGATTTTTTTCACACAATTCCTTTAATAAAATTCTCATTAGCACAAACAAACCATTGTTTATTTTTAATTAATTTTATTTCTTCTTTGCTTGGCAATACTTTTTTATCAAAAAAATCAAAGCTTAATTTATGATAGTTGCCAAGACAAATATCAAATGCTTTTCGTGAAGTATTAAGCTCATAATTGCCACGGTGAAGCATTTGAGAAGAGAAGATTACAATATCTCCTGTATTTATTTCAATGAGTTTGGCATTTGGAAGTTTCTCATTATTAAGATGACCATGTAACTCTAATCTAACATTTTTTTCTAATTCGTTGTCCCATCGTTTATGAGTTCCAGGAATTAATTCTAAACCTTTTTCTTTTTCTAAGGGAATTCGAATATGTAAACTTAACATCTTATTTTGCTGTTCTTTTTGTATATCATCAGTTATGGAGCTGTATTGCATATCTCTGTGCCAATAAGGAAGGCGTTTTTTATTTAAAGGATTAAAAAACACTTGTGTATTATGAAAATAAATTTCAGAGCCAAACATACTTTCAAGTAAATCAACTATTTTCTCGTTAGAAATTACGTTAAAAAAATCCAGTCTTTCTTGAGAGTTATTTTCAAAATATTCTTTTTTACTCAAAGAGTGCATATTTACTAATTGATTTGCAAATATTTCTTTTTTATTCTTATTTAGCCAAGACTTATAAATACGATTTACACAGTTCGAGATAGTTAGGACTTCATCATTACTAAAGAAGTTACGTAAAATAACATATCCCTTGTCATCATATTCTTTTTTCGCAGACATAATTAATATTTCCCTTCCAAAGCTTCGAGTTAAGAGTTATTTTCTTTTTATTAGACCTATGATGCTTTAAATTTCTTTTATAAGAGTTATTTCATCATTGGGTTCAATATCAGGCATGTTATCTATCATCTCTTTATATGTTTTATTCTTTTTTAATGCTTGAATGATTATATCAAGCGGTTCTTCATATATTTTTGGTAAATCGAATTCATTTTCTTCTAATTCAAATGCAAGTTTCTCTATTGGGAAATTAAATTGGGCATCTACCCCTTTTTTATTTCCTCTTGCATCTACTTTGTACCATCCATAATCTTTTAAATATATAGCATTTAGTCCATGAAGACAATAAATATCTTTTTTATATTCTGAACAACTTAATCTTTGATAACAAAAGCCCGTGGGGATATTGTTAGCACGTAATAGTGAAGCTAATAAATGACTTTTGGAATAACACCAACCCGTTTTATATCTTAATACATCACTTGCTTTACAAGTAGTAGTATCATTTTTATAATCCCCACTATGGTTTATACTATCTCTTACATATTCAAAACACTTTTTTGCTATTTCAATATCTGTTTTACAATCCTGCGTTAAACTTTTTGATATTTTTTGTATTTCTATATTTGAATAATCAATAATACTTGTTTCTTCTAAAAATTTTGTCATTTTACCTAGACCTTTTTTCACTTAATATTTGACCTTAACAAGACATAATTTTTCTTCTAATTTTATTATGTTCTTTTAAATTCTATGTGCACTTTTATAAAATATTATTAGTATACTAAAATAGTGATACACTTTGAATTACAAAATTAACAATTTTTATTATTACTATGAACTCTAAAATAATCATATCTTGAATACGGCAAATACTCTCCTTTAAGCTAAAGTTTTTAAATATATCTTATTTCTCATTTCCTCTAAAAGCCAAAAATAGAAAAGTCTAAAATTTATTATTTCTAAATTAAAGACATTTTAAATTAAACTATATTTTCAATAATATGGATATACTAAAATCAAATTTTTAGTTTAAATATATTTTAAATAAGGCCTAATATTTTGCAATTTAAATACTTTTTATTATCTTTTATTTTTTTATCCTCACAACTTATAGCAAACAATGATTCTCTTGAACATATAAGCCTTCAACTAAAATGGACCCACTCTTTTCAATTTGCCGGATATTATGCAGCAAAAGAAAAAGGTTATTATAAAGATGCAGGTTTAGAAGTAGAATTTATAGAAGCAAATTCTTCTACTAATGTTGTTAAAAAAGTATTAGAGCAAAAAGTACAATATGGGGTAGGAACAAGCAGTTTACTACTTTCAAGAGCAAAAGGTAAACCTGTAGTAGCTTTAGCTGTTATTTTTCAACATTCACCCTACCAGATTTTTGCATCAGCTGAGATTCACTCACTTAAAGACTTAATTGGAAAAACAGTTATGATTGAGTCTGATGCAGATGAATTATTTGCATATTTAAAAAAAGAAAATGTCCCCTTAGATAAAATCAATTTAATTCCTCATAGTTTTAATGGCAAAGATTTAATAGCAGGTAAAATAAAAGCCATGTCGGGTTATCTTACAAATGATCCTTATTTTTTGAATGCTGATAATTTCACTTATCAACGTTTTAGCCCAAGAAGTGTGGGAATCGATTTTTACGGGGATAATCTTTTTACCTCAGAATTAGAAATCCAAAATCATCCAAAAAGAACGAGTGCTTTTCTTAAAGCTAGTATGCGTGGATGGGACTATGCGCTTACGCACCAAAGTGAAATTATAAATCTTATTATGAAAAAGTATAATCCAAGTTTTTCTAAAGAAAATATTGTTTTTCAAGCCAAACAAATGACAGCTTTAGTAAAACCTGATTTAATAGAAATAGGTTATATGAATCCTGTTCGCTGGAAAAATATTGCCAATACTTATATTTCTTTGGACTTACTAGCAAAAGACTATAAAATATCAAAGAATTTTTTGTATGAAAACAAACCAATTAATATACCTACATGGTTGCTTTATGCTTTTTTTTCTGGTCTTATAATGCTTATACTTATTACCGTATTTACAATTAAATTAATTGCATTTAACCGTAAACTTAAAAAAACACAAGTACTTTTAAATAAATCAAATTTTGAGCTAAGTGCTTTAGCAAAAGAGAAGAATCTTTTACTTGAAAAACTAAAAGAGCAAGCCAATCGTGACCCTCTTACTAATATGTATAATAAAAGACACTTTGCAATTATTTCAGACTCAATTCTTGAATTAACAAATAGGTCAAAAGAGTCCTTAAGTGTAATAATGATTGATATTGACAAATTTAAAAATATTAATGATACTCACGGACATATTATAGGTGATAAAATACTAATTTTATTAGCAAATAAACTAATGAGTTTAGTAAGAAAAAGTGATACTATAGCAAGAGTTGGCGGAGAAGAATTTGCGATTTTACTTCCAAATACAAGTGCTACTCAGGCTAACATTCTTGCTAGAAAAATCAGAGAAGAAGTTGAAAAAACAATTTTTGAAGAAAGTACTACCAAAATTAGCTTTACCATTAGCCTTGGAGTATATGAATTTAACAAGAAAGAAGACAAGAATATTAATAGTGTCTTACATAAAGCGGACAAAGCTTTATATGCTGCTAAAAATAGTGGAAGAAATAGAGTTTCAATCTTTCAATAAACCTAAAAGTTTTTTCAGCTACTACCTCATTTTCCTTCTATTTATTGTTATATGTGGGCTTAGATTTTTAACTGCATAATATATTGAGGCCCAGCTGCACCAGCAACATATTTTTTACCGGTATCTTTAAAGCCACCTTTTAAGTAACAAGCAAAAGCACTTAGGTTTTTACAATTAACAGTTAGATACATAAAACTATAAGATGAATAGTTTTCTTTTAAATAAGAAAATAATGCTTTAACACATAATGTACCTAAGCCTTTTCCTTGATGCTTAATATCAATAGCAAAAGCTCTTAAACCAAGCCCGTTCTCAATAAAAAATTCATCACCCAATGTATAACCAACATCTATTTTAAAAAACCCAACAACTTCATTCTTAAGTTTTATTATATGCAGTGCAATTGTATCCGTTCCACTTTTCAGAAACTCTTCAGCTGTTCCTGCAAACGTTACTTGCTCTTCAGTTAAAAGTATTTGACGTACTTTTTCAACACTTGATTCTGTAAGTTTTTCAATTGTAATCATTTTTCATCCTTGTACATTAATCATGCAACTATTTATTAGTAGAACATTACGTTCCTTAAAAAAATATACTCATTTATCACTTGTTTTAAGTATACAAGAAACCTGTCACAGTTTACGTCACAGATTTAATAAATTTTATTATTTCTTATAATTAGAAGTGAGGATAGTAAATCATTTTTTTGAGAGCTCCTACAAAATACCTTTGCGTTCTTTTACTCGTATAATAAAAATATTTAGGAACCCGAAGGGCTTTATCAATGTGTCAGTTGCTTCTTTGTTTCTTTCTTACAATTAAGGAAGAAACAAAACGAATGCGCTAGCTTTCACGAGCTCATAAACATAATTATATTAGACCTTTTAAAGCTTTCATAAATTTAAGTAGAAAACTACTTTTCATTATCAATCCCAAGCTAAGAAATAAACTACTCAATTCATTATCAACATTTCTGGTCTTCTTATAATCATTTTATATTCTTAGATATTCCCTATATTATTAAATTTAAATTAAGGAAATTAATGTAATATACAATATTAATAATCGTTATCTGATTAAAGGAATAAAGTGTTTAAAAATTTAAGAATTAGAAACAAACTATTAATAATCGTTATATCAACTATTATTATAATAGCAAGTATTATTGCAGCAAAATCTGTTAATGCAATAAATATATTAAGTCAGATGAATATCGAAAACTATAAAAAATCTGCTTTTGAGGAAAAAGAAAAAGAATTAAAAAATTATACCTCTTTGGCTTATAAAATGATTGATTCTTCTTATTCAAAAAGTGAAAAAGATGTAGAAGAGCAACTAAGTTTACAGTCAGATTTTTTATTTTCTATTATTACAAAACTTTATGAAGAATATAAAGATATAGAAAGTAAAGACGTATTACAAAAAAGAATTACAAAAATAGTTGAATCGTCCTTATATGGAAAAGCAGGTTATTTTTGGATTAATGATTTTGATCATAGGATATTAATGCATCCCATTAAAAAAGAATTAAATAATAAAAAATTCAAAAACAATAAAAATTTCGTTTTCTTGGATTTGGCTATTAATGCATTACATAAATCATCTAGTAAAAAAGAATTTATTCAATATTCTTTTTACAATCCTACAAGCCAAAAAGAGGCTTTAAAATCATCTTTGGTGAGGGTTTTTGAACCTTACAATTGGATTATTGGAACAGGTGCTTATATTGATAATGTAAGTAACAAATTAAAAGAGGATGTATTAAAAAAAGTTTCCTTACTAAAATATGGAAAAGACGGTTATTTTTGGATAAATAATACAAGTGGAATAATGTTAATGCATCCTTATAAAACAGGGTTAATTGGGAAAAACCTACTTAATAAAAAAGACGCAAATTCAAAGTATTATTTCAAAGAAATGATTGAAAAAAGTCTAAGGCATGAAAAGGGAGCGATTGTTAAATATTCATGGCAAAATCAAGATAAAACGAAAAACAGAGAAAAGTTTTCTTATGTTAAAAACTTTAAAGCGTGGAATTGGATAATTGGAACAGGTGCTTATGTTGATAATATAGAAAAAAGAGTTTCGCTCTTGAAAAAAAACACTGAAGTAGAAATTAATAAAATTATATGGCAAATATTATTACTTACCCTTCTAAGCAGTATTGTTATCTCTTTTTTAATTATTTATATTTCAAATATTACAATAATCAAACCTATTGAAGAGTTTCAAAAAGGCTTATTAAACTTTTTTTCTTATTTAAATAAAGAAACAAATGAAATAAAAGTTATTAATATTAATTCAAAAGATGAAATAGGAGTTATGGCAGGAAAAGTTAATTTTAATATAATCAAAAGTAAAAAATTAATTGATGAAGAGATTGAGTTAGTATCAAAAACAATAGTTCTACTTAAAGAATTAGAGCTTGGAAACTTATCTCAAAGAATTAATATGACCATATCAAATCCTGCTTTAAATGAACTTACATTGTTATTAAATAAAATGGCAAATAATTTTGAAGTCAATATCAACAACGTATTAGAGGTATTAAATGAATATACACATTACAATTATCTTAATAAGGTTGATACAAAAAACAGTAAAGATCATTTATTAAAACTGGGAGAAAATCTTAACTCTTTGGGAGATTCTATTACACAAATGTTAGTTGATAATAAAAGAGTAGGAATAACTCTTGATTCATCCTCCTCTCACTTATTAAATAATGTTCATATCTTAAATCAACGTTCAAATGAAGCTGCTTGTTCACTGGAAGAAACGGCTGCTTCTTTAGAAGAAATTACAAGTACTATAGTAAATAACAATAATTCAATTTCATTAATGTCAAGCTATGCTGGTTCTTTAACTAAAGCCACTAAAGATGGCCAAGAATTAGCAAATAAAACCATGCAATCAATGGATGAAATAAATGAAGAAGTAAGCTCTATTAATGTAGCAATTACAGTTATAGATCAAATTGCATTTCAAACAAATATTTTATCACTGAATGCAGCAGTAGAGGCTGCAACAGCAGGGGAAGCAGGAAAAGGTTTTGCAGTTGTAGCTCAAGAAGTAAGAAACCTAGCAAACAGATCAGCCCAAGCAGCAAAAGAAATAAAAGACTTAGTTAATAATGCAAATATTAAAGCCTCACAAGGAAAAGAAATATCAAAAAGTATGATTATTGGATACAAAGAACTTAATGATACAATTAAAAAAACACTAACACACATTGATGATATATCAAACTCCTCTAGAGAACAGCAGTTAGGTATTGAACAGATTAACATAGCAGTAGCGCAACAAGAACAACAAACACAAGATATTGCACATGCAGCAAATCAAACTTTTGATATAGCTACCAACACCTCAAATATTTCTAAAAAAATTGTTCAAATAACAAATGAAAAAGAATTTAGGGGAAAAGATGACATTGTAAATAGAAGAGAAAATAATCTCGATTTAGCATTTAAAGGCAATGAAAAACGAAAAACAGAAAAAGACCTAAATCTTGCAGGAAATAGAAACATACGTCAAAAAGACATAGACCTAAGTTATACTAAAAAAGAAAAAAGAGCTCTCGAACAATCACTAAAAAATCCTTTATCAATGAACACAAGTCAAAATAACCAAGAATGGGAAAGTTTTTAATTCCATAATTTATAAAAAATCATTGTTCAAAATCTGCGTAAATAAAAAATGCAGATTTTGGATAGTTCTCTTTTCATACTAAAAAACTACTAAGTTATTTTAATATTCCCAGTCTTTTTTAATATACTACACTTCGTATAACTAAGCAAGCCACCTTACATTATCAATACCAACCAAAGAAGCGAAACTTTTTAATTCTACATCTAACTTTTCTTTTTCTTTGTCATTCCAAAGAACACCCTCTTCTATCCAAAAATTTAATACACTCATCTCATTTATTTTTCGATTCGCTTGTATTTCAATTCTAGCAACAAAAGAATCCCCTTGCAAAATAGGATATACATAATATCCCCAAACTCTTTTTTCTTTGGGAACAAAAATCTCTATTTTATAATCAAAACCAAATATATTTTTAAGCCTTATTCTATCTCTAATTGAGGGATCAAAAGGATTGATTATTTGTACTTTGTTTTTAGAACTTTTTAAATTTTCCAGACGCTCTTTTATATCTAAAGATGCAAAACTTTTTATATATTTTCCTTCATGATTTTCCCATTCAATCTCAAGTAAATTATCCAAATTATTTTTAATCCACTCATTCACTTCTTTTATACTTAAGGATCCCCAAAAGTTCTTTATCTCTTTCGCACTAGCAATTCCTAATCTCTGTAAAGCAGACGAACAAAGCCAAGATATTTGTTCTTCCTCTTTTATTTCTTTATTTAAAATATGTGATGGAATTATATTATGAATGAGCTCATAATATTTTCTAAAACTTTTTCTATACGCTGTTGTAAGTTCTCCGCAGTACCACATATAATCAAGTGTTGTTTTATGTAGAGATCTTGACCACATTTTTTTCTCACCTATAATTGTAGWATCAAAATCTTTTGAATGTAAAGCACCTTCATTWTTRATYCTACTTATTATGTTWTSTTTWCCYTTTTCATCYAAAAGKTCTTTRTARTATTTAGATTTATCCARTCTTTCTTTGGTGCGTTTAAAATGRCCTTTCCACATAGGAWAATATTCYAGTGGAATTARYGAKGCATCATGRGTGAAGTGCTCAAAAATACTTCCTTTTTTTTCYAATAARTCATCCAACATRTGTTCTTTGTAGKTATTGTTTCTTGACCATAAAACATGRTGTTGKGCTCTTGTTACGTTTTGAATRCTATCAATTTGTACAAAACCTAARTYTTTWATGATTTGAAGAAGATCCAATTTTTGTTTTTTTGTATTTAACAAAGCATTTGAATCTAACCATAAAAGTCTTAATTCTTTGTTTGAAATTTGAATCATTCTTTTTCCTTTTAACCTGCTTTCTAAAAATAAAGCAAATCATTTTATTTTTTT
The DNA here is from genome assembly GCA_002733685.1 of Arcobacter sp. GTDB lineage: Bacteria > Campylobacterota > Campylobacteria > Campylobacterales > Arcobacteraceae > NORP36. The sequence goes on from NVWN01000028.1 coordinate 26,612, forward strand.
ATTATAGTAGAAAATAAACTGGCTTTATGAAGTATGTCATATTGAAAGATTGTAATGTTTTTTAAAAAAATAAAAAGCAAGTACAAAGGTACATATTTCACTTAAAGGCAAAGCAATATACACCCCTTTTAATCCAAAATAGTAAGATAACACACTTACAAAAAAAATAGGAAAAATCAACGATCTAAACAAAGAAATGCATGTAGATGCAAACGCTTGATGAATGGCGGTTAAATAAGACGTTATAAGAATATTTAAACCTATAAAAATAAAAGCAAGCCATGTATAATGTAAAAATTCAATAGTAATTGCTGATGTTTCTGCGCTGTTTTCATCTTTTAAAAATATATTGACTAATAATTCCGGATAACTTAGAACAAAAAGTACTAAAATAAAAGAGATTCCTAAAACACTCAATAGTGCGAGTTTAAGAAATTCCTTAATTCTAAGAAACTCTTTGGCACCAAAATGTTTTGCTATTATGGGTTGCAATCCATCACTTATTGCAAAACTAATCATAATATTTATCATTAAAAAATAGCCCACAATCGTATAAGCTGCTACGCCATTACTTCCTAAATATTTTAACATCATAAAATTAAATATAAGAACAGTGATTCCGGCAGAAGATTCATTTATAAATTCAGAAAAACCATTTTTAAGAGCTTTAAARGTATCARTAAAACTRCCTKYTGGTTTAATAAACCTTAACTTAGCTTTTTTAGAAAAAAAGTGGGGAAGAAGAATAATAATTATGAAAGCTTGCGATATACCAGTAGCATATGCAGCTCCCTCGATTGCATAATCAAGTTTTACAATGAAGATATAATCCAAAAGAATATTTATTACAGCACTTAATAAAAGTGCGATAAAAGATAAATTTGGATTTTCATCCACTCTTACAAAATAATCCAAAACAATTCCACTCATTAAAAATGGCAAGAATATAAGGATTACAGATAAATACGACTTGGAGGATAACCTTAATTCATTTTCAATTTGCAAAAAGTAAAAAATATTGTCAATATTTAAATACAGTAAAAAACAAAGAATAACAGAAAAAAATGATACAGCAATAATAGCTTTGCTAAATAAATTAGATGCATCTTGTGTCTTTTTTTCACCTATTAATTTTGAAACAAGCACACTGTTCCCCACAGCAAACATAAGTCCTAAACCAAAAAGAATAGCAAAAATAGGATAAGATATATTAATAGAAGCAAGACCAATGCTTCCTACATAATTTCCTATAAAATAACCATCAATTATGCTTGCAGAAGATATTGCTAAAAGTCCAAAAAGTGAGGGAATGATGTATTTTAAGAATACTTTGTATACATTGTCTTCTAACATTATTTTTAGCTCCTAAACAAAATGAATACTTTTTTATCTGGAATTTACAGTATTAATTCTAGAATTTTTATTCTTGGCTAATTATAGCTATAATTGCAAAAAAGGAGATATAAATGTTATTGGATTTTGAAGATAAACAAAGACTGTATTATCAATATTGCGGTTTTGTAAATACTTTTTCTTTATTTACAAAAGACATCAATGACATGGATATATTCCAAACTAAAAACTTAAATATTGTAGCTTATGAAGATTTTAATCTCATCATGCCTGCAATACATTTACCTCTTGGAAAACGAGTTGAGTATTTTTTTGAATATTTAATCAATACAAACGACAGATATACCATGATTAAAAAAAACATTCAAATTATACATAATAAAAATACYCTAGGKGAACTTGAYTAYATTCTTGAAGATAAAACAAACAAAGATTATTTRCATATTGAACTTATTTATAAATATTATRTTTTTTTAGAAAAAGAAAAGAATGAARTTWTAGCTTGTATGGGRCCWAAYTTYGATGATTCYTTRCAAAARCGCTTAGTTAARYTAAAAAAYAAACAACTTCCTCTTTTATATAAAAAAGAAAGTAAAGCCTATTTAGAAAACATAGATATAAAAAAAATCAAACAAAAACTTTGTTTCAAAGGCAATATATTTTTAGAAAAGAATAAAGATGAAAAAGATTTAGGTATATGTAATGCCCTTTGTATCAAAGGGTCTTATACCAATATTCATACATTTTTAAGTGAATCTTCCTATAAAGACAGTCTTTATTTTTTYCCTGAAAAACAAGATTGGTTAATTGATATAGAAAAGTGTAAACAATGGTATTCTTATGAGCGAATATTAGAAGAAACATCTGCTTATGCAGAAAAGAAACGTGCCTTTTTATTGTGGGTTCAAAAAGGCACGATAAGGGAGCGTTTATTTGTCGTTTTTTCTTAGTCTTTTTTGGCTTTTAAAGCGGCTTCTCTTAGTTTGTCTTTTTTACTTTTTCTCTTGCCTTTTATTGCTTCTTGSCCTTTAACTTTTTCTTTAAGCACCCCRRTTAATTCAAAACCTTCAATRCTTTCATGAGTRATTTCTAATTTACAACGCTTTTTAATGAGTTCAAAATGTTCCATRCTTTCATAATCAATAAAAGAAATAGCTTCWCCTTTTTTTGAAGCYCTTGCYGTTCGTCCWACYCTGTGWATATAATCWGCACTWGCACGTGGTAAATCATAATTAACAATACATTCTATATCATCAATATGAAGTCCYCTTGCTGCAATATCTGTTGCAAATAAGATACGTATTTTTTTTGCTTTAAATTCTTCTAGGGTAAAAATCCTCTCTTCTTGTTCTAAATCACCATGAAAACTCTCAGCTTCAAAACCAAGTTCTCTGAACTTAAAAGCTATATTATCAGCAGCTCTTCTGCTTTTAATAAAAACAAGCACTAAGTCCCATTTATTTGTTTTTAATAAGTGTTTTAATAAAGATGAACGTTTGTTTTCATTTACTTCAATTACTCTTTGCGTGATTGAGGAAGGAATCAAAATCTCATCAGTAACATCAATAGAAATATATTCTTGCGTAATTTTTGGAATTAAAGCAAGCATTTTATTTGAATAACTGGCAGAGAACATTAAGTTTTGTCTCTCTTTTGGCAATTCATTTAAAATTAAATCCAGTTCTTTTTCAAACCCCATATCAAGCATTTTATCCGCTTCATCAAGCACAAAAAATTCTACAAAAGAAAGATTGATTTGTTTTTTAGAAAGTATGTCTAATAAACGACCCGCAGTTGAAACCAAGATTTCACAACCTTTTTGCACTTCATGCAATTGATCTCCTAAACTAAGGCCTCCAATAAAAGTAACCAATTCTGGTTTTTTGCTATAAAATTCACTAAAGGTTTTGAAACTTTGGCTTACTTGTARMGCAAGCTCACGMGTAGGAACTARAACCAAAACTTTTATYTTTGGTTTTCCTTTTTKATAATCRTCACTTAAKGTTTTTAAAATAGGAAGTACAAAWGCAGCACTTTTACCTGAGCCTGTTTGAGCTTTGGCTTTTACGTCTTTTTTTTGYAAAATAAGAGGAATTACTTTTTCTTGAATTAATGTKGGTTTTAAATARTTGTTTTTTTCYAAAGCATYWWKRATGTTTTTATTAAAATTAAATTGCGTAAATGGCAAAGTTGGTCCTTRTTATAGTATCAGTATCACGTATTTTAGAGCAATTTGCCTTTAAGACAGATATTGTTTCTTTTAAATACATTTTATATTATTTAGGTTATGATGAAGTACAAAAAAATTTAAAGGTATTATTATGTCAGGAAAAATCGTTGAAATTTTAATTGCAAAAGACAAAAAGTCTGTTATGCAGAACGTAAATGAAGCAGTTTTAGAAGCAGGAAAAGGTATCTTTGGAGACAGATATTATGACAAAGATGAAGAACCYYAMWWWKMMSTYAMYYTWWKWGARWRARRAARWKWTGAWWSATKTWWTWWYKRMTTTANAYCTTWCTTWWSARYMCAGWSWYTTTAGAAGAAATATTGTTATTTCAAATTGTGACTTAAATACTTTAGTAAACAAAGAATTTTATATTGGAAATGTATTATTAAAAGGTTTAGAGTTATGTGAACCTTGCGAAAGCCTAGCAGATAAAACAAGYMAAGATATACTAACAGGMYTAGAAAAYAAAGCAGGATTAAGAGCTTGTATTTTAAAAGATGGAAATATTTCTTTATCTTCTCAATTAGAAGTTTCCTAAAATTTTATAGGCRTYTTTGCCTATATCATTGTACTTTTTGTAAAAATATACTAAAATAAAAAAGTAAAAAATTTAATACAAAAGGTACTTAATGAGTATTCAACTATCTACTTCAAAAGAAGCGATCGATGCTTATACACTCGTAACTAATATTCAAAAACATTTTGTYTCAAAATTAAACGCACTGTCTTTAAAACACAGYARYAATCTTGCTTTTGAAGAAAGTACATGGTTAAGAGACGAAGGAACCAARGGCGGAGGAARYAGATTTCAAGCAAAAGACTTTGATTTRTTTAATACTGCYTCKGTTAATGTCTCTCAAGTACATTATGATAAAGAAGATAATAAAAATCTTTTAAGTGCTACGGCTATTTCTACTATTATTCATCCAAAAAATCCTCTGCTTCCTTCCGTTCATATACATATTTCTTATACACAAATTAAGAATCAAAAATCGTATTGGAGAATAATGGCGGATTTAAATCCATCTCTTACTAATGAGAAAGATTATATGAGCTTTAAATTATCTTTAAAAGACTTAACAAAAGAGTTCTTTGATGAAGGGGTTAAACAAGGGGATAAATATTTTTATATTCCAAGCTTAAAAAAACACAGAGGCGTAAGTCATTTTTATTTAGAAAACCATTACAGCGATGATGAAGTAAAAGATTATGATTTTGCACAAACCTTTGGRCTTGGTATTATTGATACSTATATTGRTATTCTTAATACTTCTTTAGAAAAAAAAMTCTCACCTTCAAAAGAAGAAAAACAAAAACAGCTTAACTACCATACYTTATACTTATTTCAAGTCTTAACGCTTGATCGAGGGACTACCTCAGGATTATTAATACATTCTCAAAACAATCTTGGAATAATGGCTTCTTTACCTACTCATGTTAATAAAAAATTGTTAGCTTCATGGATTAAGATTCAAAGAAGTCCTCAAGATGAGTTATTAGAAAATATTATTGAGGTTATAAATGAGGAGGGTTTAATTGATAATAAAACAAAAGAAGCTTTGGCTTTTGTTGTAAGAGAACATTATATTAAATACCCGCAAGCTTTGAGCTTGCAAGCAAGTGGCAATACTATTCCAACAACTGTAGATAATCACAAGAAATAAAAAGCTAAAGCTTTTTATTTCTCTAAAGTTCTTCTAATTTTTTGTCATACTCTTCATTGATTTCATCAAATGAATTTTGACTCTGCTCTAGAAGTTCAAACTTAGTTTCTACTTCTTTTTCATAAGCGCTTACTAATCGTGATATATCCATAATCTTAGCATTGTCACCAGCATTGGAAGCAAGTACCAAAGCATCATGCTCTAATTCAAGGTTCTCTTCTATGCTCATTATTTCATTTTCAAGTTTGTCCACTTTCTTTTTTAAAGGCGAGGTGAGTTTATTTCTTTCATTAATCAATAACGTTCGTTGTTTTTTATTCTCTTTTTTATTCATCTTGGGTGCAGTTTTTATTTTTTCTTCTACTATATCGTCTTGCCAACCAATTTTTTCTAAAAACTCATCATAATTTCCATCAAAGAGTTCCGCTTCACCATTGGAGAAAACAATCAATCTGTCACATACTTTCCTTAATAAATCCTCACTGTGAGTTACTATAATACAAGAACCATCAAAGTTTTTAATGGCTTTACTTAAAGCATCAATACTTTGCATATCAAGATGATTCGTAGGCTCATCAAGAAATAAAACATTTACTTCTCTTGCAATAATTTGTCCTAACATTACGCGTGATTTTTCGCCCCCAGATAAGAGTGAGACTTTTTTCTTAGCATTATCATTAGAGAACATCATTGCCCCACAAATACTTCTTACACTTGATTCTGGAAGTCGTGGATTTCCTACATATATTTCATCCATTACTGTGTTTTTTGGGTTAAGATGGGCTATATTGGTTTGTCCAAAGTGTGCAAATGAAGAGCTTACATGAAAATCAACACTTCCTATTTGCTGTTGTAACTCGCCTGCAATAGTATTTAATAAAGTAGATTTTCCCTTACCATTTTTTCCAATAATTCCTAATGTTTCACCTTTTTGTAAAGTAAATGAAATATTTTTAAACAATACCTCATTTTCTTTATAATAAAAACTCAAATCTTTTACATCTAATAAAACTTTTGCAGGGGTATTTTTTAATTTAAATTCGAAACTTAAACTTGATTCTGAATTTAAATCATCCATTTTTTCCATTTTTTCTAAGATTTTAACCTTAGACTGAGCCAATGCAGCAGTAGAAGCTCTGGTTCTATTTTTAGCAATGAATTCTTCAAGTTCTTTTATCTTTTTGTCTTGAGTAATTTTTTGTTTTTCATACAATTCATCATTTAAGGCCAATTGTTTGTAAAACTTATGAGTATCTCCTTTTGTAAGGGATAAAGTCTTTCTTACAATTCCCATGGTATGTGTGGTTATACTGTCCATAAAATTTCTATCATGGGTRATTARTATTACTTCTCCATCAAAACTTCGYAAAAACATTTTTAACCATCKTAARGAAACAATATCAAGGTAATTCGTAGGCTCATCTAAYAATAAAAGATTRGGYTCTGTTAATAAGAGTTTTGCMARATTAATTCTAATTTGAAATCCCCCTGAAAAAGACAAGGGRTCTTTTTGTAAATCTTCTTCTTCAAATCCYAAACCAAAGAGTATTTTTTCAACCTTRTAYAAAGARAATTTATCATCTTCWSCTAAAGAAAGRGCTGTTTCATCTAAAAGYGTTTTYTCKSWAAAGGATAGATGCTGACGYARSGTTCCTATTTTATAATTTYTWGGAATATGKACMGCTCCATCATCACTATGCTCTTCYCCTAAAATTAATTTAAATAAAGTAGATTTTCCRCTTCCATTWCGWCCWACAAGTCCAATTCTATTRCCTGCACTTAAACGAAAATTTAAAGAAGAGAACAGTTCTTGTTCCCCATAATTTTTTGATATATTTGTTAGTTCAATCATATAACTCTTTTATGTAATAATATTTTATATCTAAATAAGTTTKGCATTATACGACATACATAGTTATATTATTATTAGAGCAAAACGCACTTTTATTTKCTTYTRCMATTTTTTAACNAAAAAAAAGACNATTTTTNCTTTTTTAAATTATTTTAATAAAAACCTTTCTCTTTRCCAATGTAAGCCAATCTATTAAAAATCTTAAAAACAATTGATATTTTCATACTAGTTTTGGTAAATAAGTTTTGACCTATCAAATCTTGACTATTTTGCTATATTATTAAAATAAAACAAATTACTCAAGTAAGAAAATAATTATTTTCTTACWYRAAGTCCCTTTTATAGGYTRCTTTRAAAGAAAYTTCTAKMSACAAGTTCCARTTCTTAATGAAAAAATANTTTTTTATAAATTTAATTGACATCTTAAAATAATAGTGACATACTTTAAGAGATAYAAATAATCACCAATTTATTTAGGACAATTATTTTTTACAATATGATTTTATTCTGAATATTTTATGTTCCATGAGAAGGAAAATATATGACAAAAAAACGCAAAGACCTCGAAATTAAACCAACAAACAGAAGAGATTTTTTTAAAAAAACTGCTTTTTTATCCGCTTCATTARTMGCAAGTTCWAGYATTTTAGCTCCMATWAAAATTWCTGCAAGTTCKYTKGAYGATCCKGCAATCATARATCAAGCCTCATGGGGAACAAAACTMGGAGATTTAGTAGATAAAAACCATTATGGTTTGCCCTCCCCTTATGAACATAATAATGTNAGACGTGTACATGATTYATTAAGCTCAGGAGATAGATACGCAACAGTTTCGATGAGCCCTTTGCACCAACAAGAAGGTATTATTACTCCTAATGGTTTATTTTTTAATAGAAGTCACAGTGGAACAACGCAGGTAGATCCACATAAATTTAGACTCATGATTCATGGTTTATTAGATAAACCACTGGTACTTACTCTAGAAGAATTAAAACGTTATCCAAGTGAAAGCAGAATTCATTTTATTGAATGTCCTGCTAATGGATCTACAGGCTGGAGAGGGCCACAATTTGATAATTTACAATTTGTTAAAGGAATGATGAGTTCAGCTGAATGGACAGGCGTACCTTTAAAAGTAGTTTTAAAAGAACTAGGGCTTCACAAAAATGCCAAATGGATGTTAGCAGAAGGAAGCGATAATTCTGAAATGGCAAGAAGTATTCCTATTGAAAAAGTTTTAGATGATGCCATGCTTGTATGGGGTCAAAATGGTGAACCTTTAAGAGCTGAACAAGGTTATCCTGTACGCTTATTACTTCCTGGTTGGGAAGGAAATTTAAATGTCAAATGGTTAAAACGTTTAGAGTTTTCTTCTAAACCTTGGCATTCAAAAGAAGAAACCTCAAAATATACCATGCTTCAAAAAAATGGAAAAGCCATTAATTATTTTTGGCCCATGGAAGTAAATTCAATTATTACCTCCCCTTGCCCAGAAGTTCCTTGGAGCTCTTTAAAAAAAGGAGATATTATTGAAATAACTGGCCTTGCTTGGAGTGGAAGAGGTACAATTAAAACAGTTGACATTTCATTAGATGGAGGTAAGAATTGGATTGAGGCTTCTTTAAAAGGCCTCATTCTACCTAAGTCTTGGACACGATTTTCTTATATCATTAAATGGGATGCAAAAGAAAAAATGCTTTTAAGCAGAGCTATTGATGACTCAGGTCATATACAACCAAGTATAAACAAACTTATAGAAAATGTAGGAGTAGAAGGTATTTATCACAGAAATCCAATTGTAGGTTGGTTTGTGTCGAATAAAGGAGAGGTTAAAAATGCACATGTTCGCTCTTAAACAAAAAAGTTTTGCTTTAATTCTTGGCTCCTGTATGTTGCTGGCTTCTTATACATCTGCCAGCACAAATGTTGTTCTTAAAAAAAACATAGATGGTTCAGTTATTTATCCACGAACAAATACGCATTATTCCCTTTATTTATTAAACAAACAAAAGATAAGTGAATTTAATCATGGTAGAGCTCCCACCCCTAATGAAATTAAAGCATGGAATAAAGATGTTATGCCAGATGGTGAAGGATTGCCGCAAGGTCAAGGAAGTGTTGAACAAGGAGATGAATTATATTCTGCTCAGTGTTTATCTTGTCATGGTGATTTTGGTGCTGGCGGAAATGGTTATCCTACTTTAACAGGCGGACAAGGTACTTTAAAAAACCAACTCTTAGAAGCAGGTGATCAACCTCCTATGAGAACCATTGGTTCCTATTGGCCTTATGCGAGTACCTTATTTTGGTATATCCAATCGTCAATGCCTTTTAATAATCCAAAAAGTCTAAGCAATGATGAAACCTATGCACTCGTAGCATATTTATTATCGGTAAATGAAATAGAAATTGAGGGTATAGAATTAGAAGATGAATACGTACTTACAAAAGAAAAGTTTTTAAAAATAAAAATGCCAAATGTTGATGGTTTTTATCCAGTATCTCCAGAGCGTTCTGATTTAAAAGAGCAAAGACCACCTTTAGCTCAAGGAACGCGTTGTATGAAAAATTGTAAGAGTTCTAATGTTGTTTTTATTAAAAATGAAATAACAGGTTTTGATCCTAAGATTTCTACGATAAAAGATTTGGTGAAAACAAAAAATCAAAGTAAAAATGCAGCAGAAAAAGAAATCTATTCACAAAGTTGTGCGGCATGTCATTCAAATGATGCTTTAGGAGCACCTGTTCTTGGAGACAAAGTTGCGTGGAGTGAAGTACTTAAAAAGGGAGTAAAACAGGTATATACAAATGCTATTGATGGAATCAATGCCATGCCACCACGTGGTGGAAATATGGAGTTAAGCGATAAAGAATTGGAAAATCTTATTGATTATATGATTAATGTAAGTAAATAAAGCAATCAAAGGAGAAGAAATGAAATTAACAAAACGTTTATTAATGATTACGGCTTTAATAATCCTTAGTACATCTGGTCTTGTTGCAAATGAAATGGACAAAATAAAACAAGGTGAAAAAATATTCATGACTAAGGGTTTAGGAAATTGCCTAGCCTGTCACGCGATTAATGGAAAAGAGGTTAATGGACCTGGAAGTATGGGACCTAAACTACAGTATTTATCTTCTTGGCCTAAAGAAGAAATTTACAATAAAATTTATGATCCTTATACCACTAATCCTATTTCTGCCATGCCWGCATTTGGRAAAAATGGTTGGTTAAGTGATRATGAGATCAATGCACTTGTAGCATATTTACAAACAATTAAATAAAGGATATACAATGAACAGAAGAAWTTTTTTAACACTTGGAATGRGTGYTTTTGCGGTTTCWCTYATKCCYRTTRATTTAARAGCAATSAATTTTAGAGAAAGYARACCWAARGTTTGGASYGCTACWAAAGTAGATCAAGCMATGATWGAACTCTTTGGAACYAGTWCTGCWATTGAARGYAATATRAAAATAAAAGCYCCYGATATTGCRGAAAATGGKGCAGTTATTCCAGTAACTGTATCTASTAAATTAAATGCYWCWAAAGTAGCTATTTTTCAAGATGCRAATCCRGAAAGYACRGTRGCTGTWTTTASCGTWCCYAAAGATGGAATTATTGATTATTCWGTACGAATWAAATTAGGACAAACAGGTACGGTAACAGTAGTTGCATTAGCAGATGGAAAACTTTATAAAGCYTCAAAACTTGTAAAAGTAACWATTGGTGGTTGTGGTGGWTGATTCCTCCTTAAGAGAAAAAATGAATAATAAAAAAAGGAATTAAAATGGCTAAAAAAACCAGAATAAAAGCAAAATTAAAAAAGGGAATCATCACAGTAAAAGCTATGGCAAAACATGAAATGTTAGGACATAGAGAGGCTAAAAAAGCCAAAAAAGAGCTCAATTTTATTACATATATGACAGCTACTGTAAATGATAAATTGGTGTATGAAGTATCAACAAGTCAATTTTTATCTAAAAACCCTTATATTAAATTCAAATTTAAAGGGGCAAATAAAGGCGATAAAGTAATTATTTCCTGGGTTGATTTAAAAGGTACTACACAAGTAAGTACTGGAAAAATTAAATAATTAACATTAAAACTAGAAGGAGATTATATGTTATTAAACATTGTAAAAACAACAACTTTACTCATACTAACTACTTGTATTTTA
>NVWN01000029.1 GCA_002733685.1 Arcobacter sp.
CCAAGACTATTATATTAATTTTTTAAACTTTGATGGTGTCGTTAATCAATATAAAAATGCCCCTTTTAAAGTTATTATTGATAAATCTAGACCTCAAATATTAGGACACCCAATTACTATAACCTTTTTAAGTAAAGATACCTTTGAGTTTTCTTCAAATTTTGAAACTAATACAGGACAAGGACAAATATATAAAACAAAAGAAAAGTTTGGTATTGTGGTATCAAAAGGAGAGCATTCTAAAACATTTAAGTTAGGAGAAATTATTAAAACACCCTTTTTTAATGGCGTAATAGAGTCTAGAGATAATGGCGTTCTTCAGACTGGCCAAGACTATTATATTAATTTTTTAAACTTTGATGGTGTCGTTAATCAATATAAAAATGGAATAAGTGTAAAAGCTTATGCTAAGGGATCATCAGTATTAACTTTAAGACTTGCAGGTTCTAATAAATCTAAAATTGTAGACTATTTAAATGCCACTGTTTCTATTTTAAAAAGGACACAATTAGAGAGAAAGAATTTATATGCAACCAATACCATTAAATTTATTGATAGTACTTTGAGTGATGTCTCTAAAGATTTAAAAGCCGTTGAAAATGAGATGAATTCTTTTAGATCTCAGAATAAGATTTTTGATATTGATGAAGAAAGTGGTAGAGTTTCAGAGAGATTAAGAGAATATCAAGTAAATAAAACTGAAATTAACTCTAAAATAGAGTATTTAAGTTCGCTACAAACCTATTTAGAAACTAAAACAGATTATATCAATATCGCAGCACCTACAAGTGTTGGTATTGAAGAAGCCAGTATTGTTGCAAGTGTACAGCGAATTATTGAATTATCTATAACGCGTCAGAAATTAGAATATACGACACGTGAAACGTCTAGCCAGTTTAGAAATATAGACCGGCAAATAGATGCTGAAAAAAACGTTCTATTAGAAACTATTAAAGAAACCAAAAAAACTTTTGGAAGGCAATTGAATTCTATTAATGGCACTATTGTTACTTTTGAAGCAAAACTGAGTAAACTGCCAACGGATCAGCAAGAATTTTTAAAAAATTCAACGAAAGTTTAATATTAGCGAAGAGGTTTATAATGTTTTTCAAGCAAAGCGAAGTGAAGCAGCAGTTGTGAAGGCTGCAAATGTTTCAGATATTAATGTGATTGATGAAGCAAAGGATATAGGTGGCGGTTTAATAGGGCCTAACAAACGCTTTATAAAAACGAATGGATGATTCACATGACAATTGATGAAAAAGCATTTAATAACTCTACTTACACATTTTTATCTAGTGACCAATATGAAAATAATTTTGATAATAACGAAGTTTTCGAAATTCTTAAAATTTTCAATATTAACAAAAGCAAGGATAAACTTCTTGAGTCTGATGATAATAATTATTTACTTTTAATATCATATATCAATAAATTATATTATTTTAATGAAGACATCCCCAAAGAAATACAAGATGTATTAAAATACAATGGAAAGTTTAAAGACATTTTACATGCATATGTAAAGAAAAAAACAGATGCACTTATGTCAAATGAAGGTATCACCTTTTTTAGAGAAGTCACTTTGATAATCAATTTATTGTCTATGGGTAAAAACTATAATATTTTTACAAGTTATGATACCTATAATTTTGATAACTTAGGAACTTTATTTAGAGACTACGAAAGTATTTTAAGTGAAGAGATAGAAAATAAAGCGTCTTTTTTAGGAACCTTTTTATGTTATAAACAACTCATTTTTGTTCTTCAAAAACTTTGTATTATAAATTCAACTGATCTAAGCAGAAAAAAAACCATTCAACCTATTCTAAATCTTATAACTGAGTCCATTAATATTTTAAAATACACCGTTACTTTAAGYAAAGAAAATCTTACTTCACTTAATAATGTTCTKGGTATGCTTTTATATTATTTTGCTCACTTACCCTATATCTCAACCAAAAATAAAAGCATAGAATACATTATTGATGAATATTATTTAAATTTGGAAAAACAAGTTGATGGATATACTATCTCTAAAGAATGCGATTTTGACGAAAGAGATGAAAAAGAAGAGTTTATTATATTTAAAAGTAATGCCTCTTTTTTACTTTTAGTTTTATTGCAAAAGWTAGATTCTCGTTATGATGGTATTGATTATTTTGAAACTGACAATTTTAAAAGGTGTATACGTTTATACAATAAAAAGTTTTCTTTATTGTTAAAAAAAGAAATTCATGATGATGAAGAATCATTCAAAAATAAGCTCTTAGATAACTTCATTTATAAGTACCATGTAAAAAGTTATGAAAAAGTTATTAATAACCATAAAGATTTAATAGATAACTTTATWAAAAGTGATGATAAGTACATTATCCAAAATTTAGAAATAGTGCATGATATTCTTTTATTTTCAAATCACATTGAAGACTATAAATATTTAAATATTGCTGAGATTTTAATTGAGTCTCCTTTAATAAAAAACGATTATTATGAGTTTTTCAAATTAAAAACAATAGATATTATAATCAATTATTTTATTCATACCCCAAGTAAAGAAAATATTGATGAACTTATTAATAGAACATTCACTTATATTGAAAAACAAAAAAAGACATCCCATCTTCTATCAATATATTCTAAGATATATATTGATTTAGTAACGTATTTATCCGCAAAAAATAATATTTCATCAATAAACAAAGCAAAAGATATTTATACTATTTTTATTAATATGAACGGTTATGAAATTCTTGAAAATGAATATGTTTATGCAAATAGAATTTTATTGTTAAATTTTGCTTCTTTTCATGCAAAAGAACTTAAGTTAGAAGATGCCAATCTTACAGATGATATTTTACTAAACCTTGGGAAAAGTTATATTGATAAGTGTATACAATTTGACAGTGTAAAACACAAAGCCCTGATTGCAGGTGAACTTTCAAGTATTACACAAAGTGTTATTTTTGATAATAGTATCACCAAAGAAGACATTGAGAAAAATTTATCTTCACTTATTTCTGAAGAATTATTTTATGGTTTATCCAGTGTTAGGATTGTAGGATTGAACAATAAAAGCTCAGATATACTAGATAAGGGCTACAAAACATATGAACTGCCTTTATTACATAAATATTCTATTGAGTTTATTTTTCCTGCTGTTTATGAAAGTGCCTTTTCCCAGCTTTTAAAAAATAATAAACAATTTATTCTAAACAATATCAATAATATCATTGCTAACTTAGAAGCTAAAAACTTTAACCAAATTGAAACAGATAAGCTAAAAAACAAGCAAAACCTCATTGATGACCTTGGTGATTATGAATACGAAACGCCTGCATTGATTGATATTTATGTAGCTTCTTTGCCTTTAGTTATTAAAGAATATGGCTTTAAAGCAAAAGACAAGTATTTGGCTGCATTAAAAGAAAGAATACAAGAAATAGTAAAAGATTCCACAATATATAAAATTGATGATTTTACTCTAAGTATTTTGTTTCCAAAATTAATTGATTTTTCAGAAATACTTAATAGGCTATTTTCTTTAAAAGTAGAGAATAATKWRRAWAMCWWTKWWYWGSACTTTACTATTGCTATTACCTCTTCAAACAAAGAAAGTTTATTATATAATTCAAGATTAACGCTAAGCCAGGCACTAAAAAAAGAAAAACCGTATTTAATTAACATTGAAAAAGGAATATTACTATGAAAGATATGATCATTGATAAAATTGACTCCCTTCCTCCCTTACCAAAAAGTGTAATTGAGATTGAAGAGTTTAGATCTCTGCCAGAAAAAGAACCTTTGGATTTATTAAAAATCATTGAGCAAGATCCTTTAATTATTACTTCATTATTAAGAGTTGCAAACTCTGCAATGTTTGGGTTTAGATCTGCGGTTGAAACGCCTAGCCGTGCTATTAATTTACTTGGTATTAATTTTACTATCTCTGTTGCTTTAGGTACTGTGGTTCAAGATTTAATTAAATCGGATTTAAAACCTTATGGTGTAGGAATTGATGCTTTTTTAAATTCTTGTAATTTATCCTCTACTATTGTTAATAAATGGTTAGGAGCTTCAAACTTTGATTTAAAAGAAGAACTTTTATTACCCGCTTTTTTACAAGAAACAGGAAAATTTATTATTGCTGAATTAATTATAGAGCTGGAAAAAGAAGAAGAATTTAAAGAAGGTATAGCACAAGGGAAACACTTAGCTACATTAGAGCGAACATTAGTGGGACATTCATGTTCTACGATTACTGCTAATATTTTTAAACATTGGAAATTAAGTCCTAATCTAGTAACCGCAATTGGTTATGTAGGRCAYCCMGATAAAGCACCAACAGGATTCAAAGAAAAAGTACAAATTCTTGAAATTGTAAAAATATTATCCAATTTAACCGCTCCTTTAAGTGATGATAATGTAGCACTTGGATTAAAAAAATGTAAAGAATATGGTTTAGATGTAGCTGCTTTATCATCTGCAATTGAAGGTATCAAAAGCAAAATCGAAGACGAAGCTTAACTCAAACATAAGTAACTTTAGCCTATAATATGTAACTTTTTTACACAAGGGGCTTTTTTGACTGATGTTACGCTAATAGTTCTGTGTGCTGGTACTTCTTCGAGGTTTGAACACAGAATTAAAAAACAATGGTTGCGTATAAATAAYGAGCCWTTGTGGTTAAATGTTACAAAACGTATCTCCTCTTATTRYGAATTTAAAAARRTAATTGTTACTTCTCATCCAAATGAACTAAATTACATGAAAAACTTCTCMTCAARTRTAACYTTTGTWRAAGGTGGRGAAACAAGACAAGAATCAATGAAAAATGCTTTATTAGAAGTTGACTCTRRATATGTAATGGTTACTGATGTTGCAAGAGCAGGMGTTCCMAAARSTRTCATTTTAGATTTACTTAACAATAAAGATAAAGCAGCCTGCATTGTTCCTATACTAGATGTAAATGATACTGTTATATTTAATGAAGAAACAATTGATAGAAAACACGTAAAACTTATACAAACTCCACAATTATCAAATACAAGTATTTTAAGAAAAGCCTTAGAAAATACACAAGATTTTACTGATGACAGCTCTGCAATTAAAAATATTAATGAAAGTGTTTTTTATATTAAAGGTTCTTATTCAAGTAAAAAACTAACTTTTTTAAGTGATTTAAATGAGTTTGATTATTTAGGTGGACCTTCTAAAAATACTTTTGTAGGTTCTGGAATTGATATTCACGCTTATGAAGATAATAAAGAGATGTATTTAGGTGGTGTAAAACTACCTTGTTCTTATGGATTCAAAGCACATTCTGATGGAGATGTTTTAATTCATTCTGTAATAGATGCTCTTTTAGGCGCTGTTGGCGCTGGTGATATTGGAGAGTTTTTCCCAGACAATGATCCACAATATAAAAATGCCAATTCAGCATCGTTACTTCTTTTTATTTTAGACTTTATTACAAGTGTTGGATATGAAATAATCAATATTGACTTAACAATACTGGCCGAAATACCAAAAATTAATCCTCATAAATTAGATATTAAATTTTCAATGGCAAAATTATTAAATATTGAGCCACAGTTCATTAATATCAAAGCAACAACCTCTGAAAAGATGGGATTTGTTGGCAGAAAAGAAGGCCTTACAGTATTATGTACTGCTAATTTAAAATACTACGATTGGAAAAATACATGAATATCTTAATAATAGAAAATGAAGTTTATTTGGCACAAAAAATTGTTTCCCGATTATTGGATGATGGTCACCTATGTGACTTTATCGAATCAACTAATATTAACATGGAAAAAGATTACGATATTGTTTTATTATCGACATCTTTGCCTTCTTCTCAATGCAAAGAGATAATAAAAAAATACAAAGAACATGCTATTGTTTTATTACTGGTATCTTATATTTCTGATGAAACGGTTACTGATCCTATTAAAGAAGGTGCCAAAGATTATATTATGAAACCTTTTATTATGGATGAACTTGTACGTAAAATTTATCATTATAAAGAATGGCAAAGTGTTAAAAAAGAACTTAGCACGCTAAGAGCTTATTTAGAATTCAATTTTAAAGATGTAAATATCTCTAATATTCAACTTTCACATACTTTTCCTCTACTAGTATCWACKAATTCTCCAAAAATGGCAGACAAAGTAGTATTTGAAATTGCRCGAAAATTTGATTTGGCTATTAAATTTATTTCWTTATCMGATACCCCAACWTGGCAAAAAGACTTAGCAAAACCCACTAAAGAGCTTTTATACATTACRGACTAYCAAGTACTTAAAAAATCTTCTAAAGACAATTTAAATGCCCTTTTAGATGGAAGAAAAGCWATTATTTGTTCTCTTGAAAAAGAAGAAGACTTYCCTTTCTCAAAAATMTCRTGYATGCAAAATAATATTTCTTTAATGAACAATAATATTATGACAATAAATGAATATGTAAAACTTATGGTTTTAACTTTTCAAGGGAATTACCCYGATACTGARYTATCTAAAAAACTGGGAATTTCAAGAAAATCTCTYTGGGAAAAAAGAAAAAAACTWGGTATTGAAAAAAAGAAACAGGCAAAACAATGAGAAAACTCTTTTTAACACTTTTTTACTCAGGTCTAACTCCAAAAGCTCCAGGAACTGCAGGAAGTATTGTTGCTCTTATTCTAGGGATGTTACTTCTAAAAATTGTTCCTGATTCAACCTTATTTATGTTATCAATATTGATTACTGCAATAGCAATAAAACAAATTGATATTTATGAAAAAGAAATAGGAGAGCATGACAGTAAAGAAATCGTAATAGATGAACTGGCKGGTATGTGGTTAGCACTTTCAATTTGTGGCATTACTGATGAAAATTTTTATATTATGGGCGCTTTAGCTTTTGTATATTTTAGACTCTTTGATATTTGGAAACCTTCTTTAATTGGTAAAATAGATCAAAAAGTAAAAGGTGGTTGGGGTGTTATGGGAGATGATCTTTTAGCAGGTGTTGCAGCAGGACTAGCAGCAGCAGGAACTTACCAACTTATTCTTAAATTCATATACTAGGAAAAATCATGACAATTACAAAAAAAGTAACCTTTATAGCAAAAGACGGCTGTGAAGATAAAATGAAAGAACTATTAATTGCTATGGTAGCACCTTCAAAAAAAGAAGACGGTTGTATCTTTTATGATATTTTTCAATATGAAAATAACAGAAAAAAATTCTCAGCTGTTGAGTCATGGAGAGATGAAAAAGCTCTTGATGGTCATAAAGGCACTTCTCATTATGCAGTATATAAAGCTTCGTATGAGCCATATTGTGAACATAAATACACGGATGAATTAGAGATACTTAAATAACCTAAGATACTGTATTTACGTAAAAATATCTATTTATATAATGAGGGTATATTTTTTAAAGAAGGAATAGCTCTTATTTTATTACTTAGTATTTATTAGTCCTAAAAAGTCTTTTAATTCTATCTATTACTATACTAAATACTTTCTTTTTCGATTGTTTAGGGAACATAGTAAGATTGTGTTGTTTCATTACTTCAAATAATATTTGATTAGATCTGGTCATTTTAGACATTTATTTCTTTCCTACTTTATAATTATTAACAAAACTACTTCACTACTTAAATGAAATATTATAAAAGAATTTATTGTTTAGAGAATATTGTAAAAGAGTTTTGCGTTTTGCGTAAGGTCAAGGCGAAGTTTAAAAATCATAAGGAGTGTACGATAAGTACATGACGCATGATTTTTAAACTTCAACGCAGAGATTGCGCAAACAAGCAAAGCTATTTTACAATATTTGCGAATTCTTGGAAGATATATTTGGACTCGTGTGGCCCTGGACTTGCTTCTGGATGATGCTGTACTGAGAAAATATTCTTATCATTATAAGATACACCTTCAATAGTATTATCAAACAAGTTTTTATGMGTAATTTCAGCAATATTAATTATAGAATCAGGAACATTATAATTATGATTTTGCGCWGTAATYTCTACTGTACCTTTATTATTTCCAACAGGATGRTTMCCWCCATGTTGTCCAAATTTTAGTTTATAAGTATCAAAACCATGAGCTATTGATAACATTTGATGCCCTAAACAAATAGCAAAGATAGGAATCTCACTTTTGATTAGTTCTTTTACTTGCACTAACTCTTCTGTAAGTGTTAAAGGATCACCTGGACCATTTGATAAAAATACTCCACCGATTTCTTTACTTTCAAAACGTGAAATTAAATTGGCTGCTTTAAATGTTGAGGGAACAACTTCTACTTCTAAACCTGTTTCAACAAGTTCATTTAAAATATTTCTTTTAACACCAAAATCAACAACTACAATTTTTTTATCACTCATAACCGCTTTATTGTAATCAAATTTTGAGTGATCCCATGCTCCAAATTTATGAACATAAGCTTCTTTAGTAGATACTTCTTTGATATAATTAATATCTTCAATTCTAGGACTTGAATCTAAAAGTAATTTTAATTCATCAATATTRTCAATYTCTGTAGAAGCAATCATCATCATTGCTCCTTCTTTTCTTAGCATTTTKGTTAAATATCGTGTATCAATATCACAAATTCCTAAAACATTGTTTTCTTTTAAAAGAGAATCTAAGTCACCTGTAGCTCTAAAGTTTGAATATTCATGGTGGTAGTTTCGTACAAGAACACCTTTACAGTGTGCTTTAGAACTTTCCATATCTTGAGTATTCACGCCTACATTACCAATCTCTGGCATAGTAAATGTTACAAACTGTCCTGCGTACGAAGGATCAGTAATGATTTCTTGGTAACCTGTTAAAGAAGTATTAAAAACAATTTCACCTACGCTAGTTCCTTGCGCACCAAAGGAATTTGCTTCAAGAAATGTTCCATTTTCTAAATATATCCAAACTTTTTTCATTCTATAATAACCCTCTTTTAATTAACTCTTCTTCATATAATCTAGCAAATACTAAATCATAATCTTCTGTACCTGGAATCAGTCTTCTTTTATAAGATTTTATTTTCACATGTACTTCATCGTCTGCTTCTTCGAAACCTTTAAGGAACACATCAATAGATTCAAAAATTACATTTTTGATTTTATTATCTGTTACAATATAATGAATATAATCTTCTTCCCATAAAAAATCTAAGATTTTATGTGAGATATCAGAAAATCTGTCTTCATTGTTTAAAATTACACCATGATCATTTGCCATTCTTTTTTTAGTCATCCAAAAAAGTTGTCTGTAGTCTGCATTGTAAAATTCAATATTTTCTTCTTGTTCGTCTAATATATCATTTACTTTTTCATCTAAAGCATGTTCATTGTCTAAATCTTCTACTAAGATTCGCTCAATTTCTGCTGTGATTTCATCTTTCGTTTTTCTAACTTCTACAAATTCACATGTTGCTAAATCTCTTGAGATTCTTCTTGCTACATAGGGTGTATGGTGAAATTTCATTCTCATAATTTATCCTCTTATTATTGTATCGTCTCTCTCAGGTGATGTTGAAATTAATCCAACTCTTACATTTGTTAATTCTTCAATTCGTTTGATATATAATTTAGCATTTTTTGGTAAATTATCATACTCTCTTACCCCTTCAACTTTATCCCATCCAGCTATTTCTTCATAGATAGGTTTAACGTTTTCTAGGTCACTTGGCATATAATCAATTCTTTCTCCATCAAGGTCATAAGCGATACATATTTTAATTGTTTTAAAACCATCTAAAACATCTAGTTTCATTAAAGATAATTGATCACAACCATTAAGTCTCGCAGCATGTTTAACAGCAATAGCATCAAACCATCCACATCTTCTACCACGTCCCGTTGTAGTTCCTACTTCTTTTCCAACATCTGCCATTGTTTCGCCATCTTGTGTGAAATCTTCAGAAGGGAAAGGTCCATTTCCTACTCTTGTAGTATATGCTTTTACAATTCCAGTAACAATTCCTATGTCTCTAGGTGCAATACCTAAACCAGTACAAGCCCCAGCACTTACACAAGAAGAAGAAGTAACATAAGGATACGTTCCATGATCAATATCTAATAGCGTACCTTGAGCTCCTTCTAATAAAATCTTTTTATTATCATCAAGTGCTTTCCATACGATGTTTGTTGTATTTGCAATAAATGGTGCTAAAACATCTTTATATGAAAGTAATAATACTTGTAACTCTGCTTCATTAGGTGTATCAATTTCAAGTACATCAAAAATAGCTTTGTTTTGTTCAAAATATTCAACAATTGCTTTAGCTAATTTGTTTGGATTTAATAACTCACCTACTCTAAACCCTGATCGTGAAATTTTCTCAGCATAAGCAGGGCCAATTCCTTTTCCAGTAGTTCCAATAGCTTTGTCACCTTTTAATCTCTCTTTAGCTTGATCAATTAAAGCATGATAAGGTAAGTTTAAATGCGCTTTATCAGAGATAAATAATCTTCCTTCTAAATCCGTGAATTGTTTCATTTCTTCAATAATAGCTGCAGGACATAAAACAACCCCATTTCCAATTACATTTATAGCTTTTGGATTTAAAACACCAGAAGGAATTAAATGAAGTGCATGTCTTACACCATCAACCCAGATTGTATGACCAGCATTGTGTCCACCTTGGCTTCTACATACCATGTCATATTTTTGAGCAAGCATGTCAACCATCTTACCTTTACCTTCGTCACCCCATTGTATTCCTACAATTAAATCTGCTTTCATCATGCCTAATCCTCTAATAATTTTATTAAACTGTCTGTGTAAAATGCGAAACCTAAAGAACTGATGCCATCAGAACTGTATCTTCCACCCTTACATATTGTTAAATTGTCTTGAATAACTCTGTAATAAACACAATCATAGTACTTTAATGAACCATGATATAAAGGTGCTATTACAAGATTATTATAATCAACTGTTTTTGCTGTACTTAATAATTTTTCCAGTTCTATCTTAATAGAAGGAGGAACGATTGAAAGAACAGCACTTAAATCTTCAGTGGTACTTACTTTAATAAGTGTATTTAACCATTCACAATTAACATTCATTAATTGTGCGATTTCACCTTTTTTAAATAAAGCAATATCAATATCTAATTCTTTTGCAACTAAAATAGGAATATTAATATTTGATAATTGTAATACAGGATTTACATTTAACTCATTCAATAAAGAAGATGTTAAATTTAAAATATCTGTAATGTTATCGTGATTAATCCACTCACACCCTATTTGATAATCTTCATTCGAAGAATAAGAAAATACAGGTTGTACRTAAAACCATTTTTTATGAGACGTTGTTCGTCCCAGTCTTTTTGTAATAATTCTTACCACATCAAGTGTAGAATCAGCTCTTAGTGCTAAGTTTTGATTCTTTGTATCTGAAAAAGTAATAAGTTTTTTGTTATCCTCAATACTTTGATGTTGMGAATAAGAAAAATTAGGTGTTACTATTTCTTCAAAACCTGCTTTATCTAAAAAAGACGCAAGTTTRTTTTCTATTTCTCTTTTTAATTTGGCTGTTTTACCAAAATATAAACGAGACCCTTCTGGAATTTCATGTTCTAAAATCATTCTTAACCTTTAAACATATTTGATAAAAATACTTTAGAAGCAGTTCCATCAAATGTTCTTATATTTAATTCATCCATTGCCAACTCAAGCGCATTTACAACCCAAGAAGCTTCAAAATCTTCTACTAATCCCATGTGATTAATTCTGTAAATATTRCCTTTTAGGTGATCTTGTCCCCCTGCAATATTTACATTGTATTTATTCTTTAAGATTTTTCTAATTTCATTWGATTTATCTGTTTTAATGGTAGTCATAGCATTTGCWGGTGTGCTTGGRTAKATTTCRCARCCTAKWGCTTCTAAAGCATTACGTGTAGCTTTAGCTCTTAGYGCTGTTTTTTCATACAAWGMATCAAAACCACCATTGTTTTTAATAAAACTTAAAATTTCTCKYAAKCCWATAATCAAAGTAGTWGCAGCAGTATATGCMGTAGTATTTGTTTTTTGTTTCTTRATTTCACTTGCWAGATTTAAATAATAACCTGCTGGTTTTTTATTWATYTTMKTWACWGCWKCMKYTGARAATCCAATCATTGAAAGACCAGGAGGAAGCATTARYGCTTTTTGGCTTCCCGTAATTAAMGCATCAATATTKCTAGTATCTACTTTTTCAACACCMACWGCTGTAATTCCATCTGCWACTATTGTAATATTTTTATTAWAAGCTTTTACTGCAARTGCTAGYTCTTCTACTGGATGTCTTAARCCTCCAGCACTTTCACATACTTGAATAAAAATAGCATCAATATCTGAATCATTTTTAATAATATCCAGTACCACTTCTACACTAACAGGAGTATTCCATTCATTTTTAATTTCTCTAAAAGGAATATCAAAAGCTTGRCAGATTTTTCCAAATCTCTCACCAAAYTTCCCAGAGTTAATACTTAAGGCTTTTTTATGCGTTAAATTTGTTACACAAGCTTCCATAGCACCTGTTCCACTTGATGCTAACATCACAGCTTCAGGCATATCAAGAATTTCTAATAATAAAGAACGYGTTTCTYCAAATATTTTTTCAAATTCAGGGGTTCTGTGATGAATGGTAATATCACTCATTGCTGTTCTTACAAATTCTGGTACAGGAGTTGGTCCTGGCGTTAATAACATATTTTTTCCTTAGCATTTGGGCATAGTAAATCGTGATAGTGTATCTAAAACTTACTAAGCTTTTCTTTAAAGAAATATACCTTCTGTGAGTGCATTAAATGTGGGTCTGTAGAATATTATAATTATAGAAAAGAGGAAAAGCTTAAGCTAAAATTTATGAATTTGGCTTAAAAATACTGTATTTTTTACATAAATAAACACTAATATTTATTCAGTTCTAGCCTTTATTAAGCCAAGAAATCACACCTTGAATGGTTTTAAAATCGGATACACTTCTAATTTTAATATTTGGGTCTAATTTTTGTAGCATTTTAGATAAAACATTTCCAGGACCTAATTCCAAAACTGTATCACAACCATACTCAAGCATTGTTTCTAAAGAATTTTTCCATTGAATTTTTTGCGATATTTGTTTACTTAAAGTAGCTATTGCCATATCTTTTTCATAAATAAAATCACAATCTATACTTGAAATAGTAGGAATAAGAGGAGTTTTAAAATCTTGTTTTTCTAAAAGTGTCAAAAAAGACTCACTGGCTTTTTTTAATAAAGGAGTATGAGAAGCAACATTGATGCTCAAGGCTTTTATACTAGCCCCTTCTTCTTTCGCTAAGTCTTCAAATATGCTAAGTTTTTTATTCTCTCCTCCAATTATAAAATGATTGTCTACATTTACAATAGATATATAAACACCTGTTTTTTCACATAAAGCTTGGATTTTTTTATACGAAACATTCTTGGAGCTTAATAAACGTGAATCTTTAGGACTTGAAGCATTCATCATTAAAGCTCTTTGATGAGCCAAGGAAATACTTTCTTCATAACTTAAAGAACCTACACATCCATATATACTTAATTCACCTAAGCTATATCCTGCAAATAAAGAGGGTGTTGGAATCTCATTTTTAATTGCATTCCATAAAGCTAGTTGCGTAGCACAAATAAGAACTTGGGCATATTCATTTTTAAAAATAAGTTCTTCTTTTGTATCTGTAAATACTTCATTTGGTACATATTGTTTTGCAATATTTAGAATCTCTTGGGCGCACAAATTATCTTTTAGAATATCTAGCATTTGAAGACTTTGACTTCCTTGCCCTGGACATAATATTCCTAATCGCATAAACACTCCTTTTCAACACTGAATAAAAACCAACTAGCTGCTAATAAATCAGCACTTCCTCCAGGAGAAATATTCTTCGATACAAATAAAGAATGAATTTTTTGCACTTTTAAGAGCCAATCTTTTTGATAAATTCCATTATCTTGTATAAAAGTATTACTTACAGTATGCACCAGTTTTAGACCTTTTACTCCAGTTCTGTGAAGAACATTAGTATCAATAAGATTTCGCATCAAGAAAAAAAGTGTTTGTATTAATGCCATCTCTTTATTATTGCATAAGTTCATAGTACTTTTTAGTGAAGGAACCCCAATACATACTAAAGATAAAAAACCATTAGCAGCTTCTTCTCTTGCACCATTACAAGCATGTTTATGCTTTACTTTTTCTCCATTTGTAAGTTTTGAAGGCACAGACATATATAAAATATCTTCTTTCCAAGTCTTTATAATAAAAGTAGAAATATTAGAAGTAGAAATTACCATATTCTTACGATGTAAATTTCCAATAGCCGCACATAAAATACCCATGCAAAAGATAGCTCCTTTATGCGTATTGATACCTTTTGTAAATGAAAACATTCTTTTTTCTGCTTCTATTCCTAATTTTTGCATTTGTTTAAAAGAAAACTCATTTATTCCTGCAAAAACCATGTCCTTAAAATAATGTCTTAGTGAAAAAATACTTCTCATAAAAGTTCTTGCATCCATATCTTTATGGCTTCCAGAATCTAAAAAACTAACCAAGCCTGGTTTATAAGAAAGATTTAATTCTTGATACAAACTTCGTATAGCTAATCTACCTATTTTATAAGAAAAACTTTTTCTTTGATTTAAAATACTATTAGGTCTTGACATTGTATATTCCTTTTAGTTTCTTAAAATATTTTGTTTTTAATTCTAAAGATACGCTTGTTAAGGTACGTACAATTAGTTTTTCATCTTCATTTAATAATTCTTGCCAGGAACAAGAAAATCCTTCTTTAAATTCAACTTCGCCATCAATATTTAAAGAATATTTCTCTCTCCACTGCTTTAAAATAAGTAAAGCAGTATTCAATTTATTGGGGCAAAAACAGGTCCATAATAAATCAATATCAGAGCTGTCACTCATATATCTTTTTTTTACATAGTATTGCCACATAGCAGAACCAAATACAAGCAAATTGATTTTTAGTTCTTCAAAAGAATGAATCAATTGCGCTAAAGGTTCCTGCCATTTTTCATCAAGACTTGAAATGATTCTTGATAATTTAGGTGGTTTTGAGCTTTTAATTAAGACTTTTTTATCTATTAAAAGTGAGACTCTGTGTTTCCCTTTTTCTAAAGGCAATAAAAAACCCAGTCTTATTTTTTCACTCTTTTGATCTTCTTGTTTTGCTACTATAAAAGGATGGGCATTTTTAATCCAAGAGATAAAAACCTTTTTATGTTTTTCTTCGCATACCTCATCATATAAATACTTTTCATCTAAATACACTAAATGGTGCCGCTTCATTACTTTTCCGTAAGTGCTACATTTATGGAAGATACAATGTGTTTAGTTTTCATTCTTCCTTTTCTTTTAAAACCCTTATCTTTTCTGTCATCACTGTTTGTTTCATCTAAAGCAGCTAATAATAAAGTACTCATATCTTTTTCAGAATCCCAAATTGCATTAATGGCACCCATTTGATAATAGTTTTCTACATTGGTATCAAACAAAGGAGAACTTTCACTTAATTTTTCAAGTTTTTGTAAAGGAATTCTTGTGATTCTTGCCATTGACGGTAAATTCATCACTCCAATATTGCTTCCCTTTATTGCAAAACAAGAGTCTGCTAACATATTCGTAGATAAAATGCCTCCACTTACTGCTTGATTTCGTACAACAGATATAATCTTGTGTCCATGTAGTCTTGCTAGTTCAATTGTTTTAGCTAAATGCCCTAAATAAACATTCAATCCTAATAATTCATCGTAATGGCTTAGTTTTTGCCCCAAGGTATCTACTAATAAAAGTATTGGAATTTTTGGTTTGTGTTCAATAATATCAATTAAAATATCAACAAAAGAATAAGCCATCTCAATTCCAATATATGCTTCATTTGTTGTGCCAATAATTGCTATTTCCGTTTTATTTATACTTCCACTTCCAAATACAACATTATTAACAGTGTCAATCGAATACTTTTTTTTAAACAATAATTCTAATAAAGTATTAATTTCCATTACTTTCTCCTTTCACTGCATTTAAAAAATCACTGTTATTAAGAAGAGAAATGCTTTCAAGTTTGTTTATGTTTTTTAATCTCCAAATATCAATGGCATCTTTTACTTCTTTGTATTCTTTTAAATCTTCTTTGAATTTATTTTGTGCTTTTTTTATGCTTTCAAGGCTAATTCTTACCTCTTCTTTTTTATTTAATAAAGTATAGGCTGCTTTTTTAAATTCATTTACATCATCAGGAACAATAATATCAATAGCCTTCATTATATATCTGTGTTTTCCACCCAAAGTTCTCCATACTAAAGGTTTGTCTTGGGAATCAAATTCTTCAACCCCACAAACCGTCTCAATAACTTCAGGTCCAGAAACACCCCATCTTCCTTCTTCGTTCATGCACACAGCATTACAACATGCAGCCACAATTCCCATTCCCCCAAAACATCCATTTTGACTTCCAATTATTGCATATACTGGAATATTGTGATTACGTAAGGTAAATATAGCTCTCATTATTTCAGAAATTGCAATTAATCCAGCATTCGCTTCATGTAGTCTAACGCCTCCTGAATCAATTAATAAATATACTGCTTTTACTTCACAAGAAATTGCACTTTGCAATAAACCCACCAGTTTCGCACCATGTACTTCACCAACAGTACCTCCCATAAATTTGCCTTCTTGAGAAGCAATTAAAATACTATGATTATTAAGTCTGGCTTTTCCAATAATAATACCGTCATCAAAAGAACTTACAATATTTAAAAGTTTTAAATGAGGGCTTTGTTCTTTACTTGAAGGAGGCAATATTTCAACAAATGTATTGGGATCAACCAAGTGATTAATACGCTCTCTTGCACTTGATTCATAAAAACTAATCATTGGCACTTCTTTTGTATTTTTCCATTGCTTGATCCAAGCGTAAGCTAACTACTGAGGGAGAAGCTCCACTGTCATTAATTAAGATATCAGTATTTTTCAATTCATACTTCTCAAAAAAATCATTTAGTACTGCCTGCCATATATTTTTAAATCCAATCTCAGAAGTAATAACTTTACAAGAACATAAACCGCTGTCATTTTTTTCAATTAATACTTCTAAATTTCCAGATGCCACCACTCCAACAATAGTAGCTTTTGCATCATAAGAATGTTTTCCTTCTTCATACTCAAATGTTAAATGTTCCATTCTTCTCTCCTTTTTTAATATAATATTACCAATTACGAAATTTTTTAGGAGGTTCATATAAACCTCCTGAACTGTGTACAAGATCTTTAATTGATTTAGCTGCTAATAAATTTCGACTTGCTTTTAATTTATCAATTCCTAAATCTTCAGGATAACGAAGAATCCCTCTGTCTCTTAGTTTTTTTTGCATTCTTTTATCTCTTGATAAACCCATAGGTGTATATCCAGAAATACATTTAATAGCTTGCATCCTCTCTTCTAAACTTTCACATAATAATAAGTTTGCAATTCCTTCTTCTGTAACAATATGTGTTACATCTTCTGAATAAATCATAACAGGAGGCAATAACATATTTGATTTTTTGGCAAGTTCAATAGCATCAAGTTTTTCAACAAAAGTATATTCCATTTGTTGTTTATAGGTCTCTACAATTTGAACAACCAGTTTTCTTCCCATAGGAATAGTATTTGTTCTGCTTTTATCTTCTTGCCCTACTTTTAACCATGCAGGACTTGCATGCCGTCTACCAGGTGCATTTGAGCCAATATTAGGAGCTCCTCCAAAACCTGCGATTCTGCTTTTAGTGGCAGTTGAGCTGTTTCCTATTGCATCAATTTGTAAGGTAGAACCAATAAACATATCAATACCATATAAAGCAGCCATTTGAGCTAAGGTTCTATTAGATCTTTTTGAACCATCACGTCCTGTAAAAAAAATATCTCTTCTTTGTGAAATATAATTTTCCATTCCTACTTCAGAACCTGGACTATGGATTGTTTTTACAAATCCAGCTTCAATTGCAGGTATTAATGTAGGATGAGGATTAACAATCCAATGTTCACAAATTTTGCCTTTTAACCCAAGTTCATCTCCATAAGTAGGTAAAAGTAATTCAATAGCTGCTGTATTAAAACCAATTCCATGGTTTAATCTGTTTACTCCATATTGGGCATAAATACCTTTTATTGCCATCATTCCCATTAACACTTGCATTTCAGTGATTTGGGCAGGATCTCGTGTAAATAAAGGTTCTACATAATTAGGATAAGGACTCTCAATTACAAAATCCACCCAATCAGCTGGAATATCAACACGAGGTAATTCATCTACAATCTTATTTACTTGAACAATTACTATTCCATTTTTAAAAGCGGTTGCTTCTACAATAGTAGGTGTTTCTTCTGTATTAGGACCTGTATATAAATTTCCTTTTTTATCTGCTGCTTCTGCTGTTACTAAACATACATTTGGAATTAAATCCAAAAAATACCTGGAATACAATTCAATATAAGTGTGAATTGCACCTATTTTAAGTTTCCCAGAAGTAGCTAATTTTGCCAAGCGTAAACTTTGTGGTCCTGAAAAAGAAAAATCCAAACGAGAAGCTATTCCTTTTTCAAAAATATCTAAGTGCTCAGGTAAAGCTACAACAGACTGCAACATGTGCAGATTATTGATTTTACTGTTATCAACTGATGCCAATACTTTGGATAAAAAATCTGCTTGTTTTTGATTGTTTCCTTCTAAACAAACCCTGTCTCCAGGGCTGATTACTGTTTCAAATAATTTTTTTGCGTCTTTGGCTAAAACAATTTTGCCTTTGCAAAAACTTGCAGTACTTTTTATTTTTTTGCTTTGTATAACTAATTGTTTGTTCCATTTATTTTCTAACATTGCAAATCCTTCATTATTGTTGCACTTCACCCAACATTTTATTAGGTAACCACGTTACAATTTCTGGAAAGATACTAAATAAGACGATTGAAAACATCATTATTAGCACAAAAGGAAAAGCACCTCTTAAAATTGTAGACAGACTTACATTGGGGGTTATTCCATTAATAACATAAAGGTTTAAACCAACAGGAGGAGTAATGAGTCCAATTTCCATATTAATTGTTAAAATAACTGCAAACCAATAAGGATCAAAACCAGCAGAAATAATGATAGGAATTAAAATAGGTGCTGTCATTAAAATTACAGCTACAGGAGGTAAAAAGAAACCAGCAACCAGTAAAAATACATTTACAATTGCTAGAAGAACCCATTTGTTTACATCAAGTACTGCAATCCATTCTGCCATTGATTGTGTAATATATAAAGAAGATAAAGCATAACTAAATAAAGCAGATGCTCCAATTATCATCATAATCATAGTACTTTCTCTCATACTTGATTTTAAAATATTCCAAATCTTTTTTATATCCCACATTTTGTATATTAAAACAACAAAAACCAAACAAAACAATGCCCCTACACCAGAAGCTTCTGAAGGAGTAGCTAAACCACCATATAAAATGTACAAAATAGTCATTACAATAATCATAAAAGGTAAAACCTTTGGTAAAAGACGTAATTTGTCCATTAAGCTATATGTTTTTGTTACTGTTTTTATATTATTCTTTTTGTTATATCGTGAAATATAAAATATCGACCAAAGCATAAATAAAGAAGATAATATTATTCCAGGAATTACCCCTGCTATAAATAATCTACCAATAGAAGTTTCCGTTGCAACTCCATAAACAATCATCGTAACACTAGGAGGAATCAATATTCCAAGCGTACCACCAGCAGCAATTGAACCTGTTGCAATCGTATCTGGATATCCTTTTTTTTGCATCTCTGGTATTCCCATTTTTCCAATAGCAGCACATGTTGCAGGAGAAGAACCACTAAGTGCAGAAAATATTGTACACGCGCCAAGATTTGCAATAACCAAACCACCAGGTACTTTATACAACCAGCTATCTAAAGCTTTATATAAATCTTTTCCTGTAGGAGAAGACGATACAGCTGTTCCCATTAGAATGAACATAGGAATTGCAATAAGTGTAAATTCGCTTAAACTTCCAAAAAACATCTCACCCATTCCTAAAATACCGTCTAATCCTTCAAAAAAGAAGATAAAAGTAACGGAAACAAATCCTAAACCAAAAGCAATAGGTACGCCTGTTGCTAATACCAAAATTGTCACTATAAAGATAAGTGATGCTATTTCTAATGGAGACATTATAATCCTTCCTCATGTGCAATAAACACGCATTTTTTAAATGCAATCAAAGAACATATATTAAGTATGATTTGTATA
This sequence comes from Arcobacter sp., assembly GCA_002733685.1. Classification (GTDB taxonomy): domain Bacteria; phylum Campylobacterota; class Campylobacteria; order Campylobacterales; family Arcobacteraceae; genus NORP36. The sequence continues at coordinate 20,310 of NVWN01000029.1, forward strand.
CATAAAAATGTCATTCCAATTACTAACGATAATAATGGTATCCACAATGGTGGTGCCCATACTGTCTCAGTTAGCCAATTATTTGTATATGCTTCTATAAAATATTCCCAACTAGTAAAGGTAAGTACCGATACAAAAGTTAAAGACATAAAAGAAGATATAAGCTCAAGAATCCATTTTTTATTGCCCATTGCATTGGGTACTAAATCGATTTTTACATGTCCTTGCGTTAATAACACATATGGACTGCCTAAAAGTGTTGAAGCAACAATTGAATACATAATAAATTCAGTCTCCCATACAGTAGATCCTTGAAGGAAATACCGTATATAAACCATTTCAGTTACTACTATACAAGCCAGTAGTAACATTATTATTGCAATTGAAGCGGATACGTTTGATAATAATTTATTTATCTTAAGAATTCCGTTCCACATAGTAAACCTACTCCACCATTCGGGCTTTTCTAATTAGTTCTTTTCCCGTAGCAACTCGTTCTTCAAACATTTTATAAGAAGTTTCTTCTGCAATCTTTTTCCATTTATTTGCTTGATTTTCTGTCATATAAACAACTTTAACACCTGCTTTTTTATATGCAGATACCATCTTATCATCCAAGTTTTTTGCTTCTTTGATAAAAAAGTCTTCTGCTTTTTGTCCTGCCATAGTTAAAGCATCTTGTTGTGCTTGATTTAATTTATTCCATGTTTTATTAGAAATCAAAATTGGTTCATACATAAACCACAAAGCATGTTTACCTGGTGCAGTTAAACATTTAACTTGTTCATAAATTCTGTACGATACAAAACTTCCAGAGCTTGTATTAGCCGCATCTAAAACGCCTGTTTGTAAAGCAGTATAAATTTCAGAACTAGACATAGAAGATATTGAAGCACCAGCGCCTATTAACATATTTTCAAAGTTTTTCCCAGCAGCACGTGTTACTTGACCTTTAATATCTTCTGGATTTAAAATACATTTATTCTTAGAAACAAATCCACCAGCTAACCAACTATCACTTAATACTCTAGCCCCTGCTTTATTAATAATCTTTTTAATGTCCATCATAAACTCAGAATCATTTACTCTTGTAGCATGATCATGATTTTTTATTAAGCCAGGCATTAAAGTAGCACTAAACTCAGGATGTCTCCCTCCTGCGTAATCCAATGGAAATGCAGTAATATCCAATCGTCCTTTAGTAACAGCAGCCCACTGTTCTTTTGGTTTATATAAAGATTTACTAGGATAAATTTTAATTTTTAATCCAACATTTGCTTTTTCAACTTCATCTGCAAGTATTTGCACCATTTGATCCCGCACATCTTTTCCTCCACCTGGCCATTGGTGAGAAGCTTTTAAAATAATATCACCACTTACAACAACAGTAATACTTAAAACTAAAGATAAAAGTAACTTGTTCATTCCATTCTCCTTAAGTATACAATTTTAAACTTATTGTATACAATAGACAGATATTAACAGAATAAGAATACATTGTCAATGCTTTTTAGCGCTAAGTGTATTAATAAATTTAATTCTTCTAAAATATTTGACTAGTAATTTTTATTATTTTATATTGTATACATTATTAACATAATTGTTTTAAAGAGTTTTAATGACATTTTCGATATTATTAAGAAGAAACATATAAAGGATTATTTTCATATCTATGGAAAAAATTAAAAATAACACTAACCTCCCAATTGCACAATATATACGTAATCAATTAGAAGACCAAATAATAAACAATATGATAGAAGCTGGTACTAAATTAGATGAAAGTAAATTGGCTGCGCAATTTGAAGTGTCAAGAACACCCATAAGAGAAGCACTAAGACAATTAGAGTCTTCACAGCTAATAACAATTATTCCAAAAAAAGGTGCTTTCGTAAGCGAAATTAGTATACAAAAAATAATAGAAACCTTTGAAGTAATGGCAGAACTTGAATCTTTATGTGCAAAACTTGCCGCAAGAAGAATATCAGATGAAGAAATACTTGAATTAAAAGAAGCCTTAAAACAATGCGAAATTGCATATAAGAACGATGACTTAGATCAGTACTTTCTTGAAAATGGAAAATTTCACGCCATTATTTATCAAGCCAGTAATAACAGTTTTTTAAGAGAACAAACCAAACAACTAAAATACAGACTGCTTCCTTATAGAAAAACCCAACTAAAAGTAAAAAACAGAATGAAATCTTCTTTTAATGAACATAAAATGATAACAGAAGCAATAATACGAGGAAATGATGTTGAAGTACAGGACATAATGAGAAATCATGTACTTGTTCAAGGAAAACTTTTCACTGATATGATTGCTTTAATCTTTAATACTAAAAAATAAGCTTACTTAAAAAAGAATTTTGAAATTTAGAAAGCCTGAAATTAGGCTTTCTTTAGCATATTAGTACTAATTAGTAATATATTCATCTTTAGCTCTTGACATTTAATACTAACTAGTAGTATACTGTCACCAAGGAGTAACACGATGAGTTATAAAAGTTTGATAAGTTATGGAAAACGTAGCGATAAAGCAATGCAAACATGGGTTCAAATTGCTAAAACCTATTTTAAGTTTTTTACAACTGAACTTCAATACTTAAGTGAATACAACCTGACTTTTAATCAGTTTAAAGTACTAGAAGTACTTTATCATAGGGGAGATTTAAATATTAGTTCTATTACGAAGCTTACTTCAAGTACCCCAGGTAATATTACTGTTGTTGTTAAAAATCTAAAACGAGATGGTTTAATACACTCACTTTGTGATCCCAAAGATAAACGCGCAAGTATTTTATCTATTAGTGATCAAGGAAGAGAATTGATAGCTTCTTTATTCCCGCAGCACGCGAAAAACATTACCTCGTATATGGATGTACTTGATGATGAAGAATTAGAAACATTACACGCATTGTTGAAAAAAGTTTACAAACACTAAACTTTTTTTATTTATATACTACTAGTTAGTACTAGTAACAAAAGGAAATATTATGAATTTAAAAATCAAATTAGGTCTTACGTCAATCTTATTAGCAAGCTCATTATTCGCAGGAACATTTAATGTTGATCCCGTACATTCAAATGTAGCATTTAAAGTTAAACATATGATGATTTCAAATGTGACAGGTGAGTTTGATACTTTTTCTGGAAGTTTCCAATATGATGAAAAAACAAAAAAAGTTACTTCATTAAACGGTAAGGTTGACGTAAGTTCAATAAATACAGACAATGTAAAAAGAGATGGACATTTAAAATCAGCTGATTTTTTTGATGCAGCTAAGTATCCTAATATTACATATAAAATAACTAAAATTATAGACGATGAAGCTCATGGGGAAATAACAATTCATGGCATCACTAAAAAAGTAGTTTTTGATTTTGAAAACAGTGGAATGATAAAAGATCCATGGGGAAATACAAGAATTGGTCTTGAGTTAAGCGGTTCTATTTCTAGAAAAGCTTTTGGATTAAAATGGAACAATCTATTAGAAGCTGGTGGTGCGATTGTTGCTGATAAAATCAAGTTAAGCATTGAACTTGAAGGTGTATTAGCAAAATAATTACATAAAAAAGGAAGAAAATGTATACCATTTTAGTATCGACTCAAAATGAAAACATGAAATTAGCCAAAGTATTGCAAGGATTATTAGAAAAAGAAGGAAAAGAAAACCAACTTATAGATTTAGTTGATTTAAATCTTCCTCTACATAATAGTGCATTACAAGAAAAAGATGGAATTCCAAAAGCCGTGCAAAATTTGTATGAAACAATGGATAAGTCCCATTCTTTTATTTTAGTAACAGCAGAATACAATTTTGGAGTACCCGCTGTATTAAAAAATGCAATTGATTGGATTACGGTTGTTAATAAAGACTTCAGGAAAGTATTTACGCATAAAAATGTTCTTTTATCTACTCATAGTGGAGGTGGAGGACAAGATGTTCTAGACACTATGAGAGCACAATTTACAAAGTTAGGTTCCATGGTATATACAGATGAAATCCATACGACCTACCAAAAAGCCTTCGAATTAGAATCAAGTAAAAAAGTCTTACTCTCTTTTTCAAGTATTTAGTTAAAAAAAAGTAAATAGTTTAGGTCAAACTATTTACTTCTTAGAGCTTAATTTAATAATAAAATAAAGGATTAAAAAATGTATATAATATTTGTAGCAAGTTTAAATGAGAATATGAAATTAGCAAAAAAAGTTGAAGAACAACTAAAACAAGAAGGTAAAACAAGTGAAATTATAAATCTTGTTGAATTAAATCTTCCTATGTATGATTCTTTAAAAGAAGAAAAAGATGGAATTCCAAATGGAATTCTTGACTTAATTTCAAAAATGCAAGAAACGCAAGGGTATATATTTGTTAGTCCTGAGTACAACTTCTCACTTCCTCCTGTACTTGTTAATTTTATTGCTTGGGTTTCAAGAGCAGATGAAGATTTCAGAAAAGTATTTACTCTAAAACCCATTCAACTAGCTGTTCATGCTGGTGGTGGTGGAAGTGATGTAAGTGCTGCTATGAGAAATCAATTTACACGCTTAGGTGCTTTAGTAATGCCAAGAGAAATCATTGCTACGTATCAAAAACCAATAGAAGATGGCAGTTTGAAAAGAATATTAGAACAATTTATTCAAATAAGTACAAACAAGTAAGGAAGATATAGTGTTACCAAGTTTATTTATTTCACATGGGAGCCCTGCTCTTGGTATTATGGACAATGAATTCAGTGATTTTTTCAAAAATTTAAGTAAAAAATTTGAGAAACCTAAATATATAGTCATAGTATCAGCGCATTGGGAAAGTCAAGAGCTACTAATTTTAAGCAATGAATTTCCAAAAATTATTTATGATTTTTATGGTTTTCCAAAAGAATTGCATGAAAAAAAGTATCAAGCAAAAAATAGTATCAAGCAAGTAAAAAATATAAAAAATCTTTTGAAAAATAAGGATATTGATATAAAAGAAGAACCTCTCAAAGAAGGTTATGATCATGGGGTTTGGGTACCTTTATCTTTGATGTATCCAAAAGCAGATATTCCTATTATTCAAATTTCTTTACCTAAAAGTTATACAAGTAAAGAACTTTTTATTTTAGGTGAAGCATTACAAGAATTACGAAATGAATGTTTAATTATTGGAAGTGGTAGCATTACTCATAACCTTTATGATACCTCAAGTGATATCAATGCCCAAGTAAAAGAGTATGCGGAAATATTTGATGAATATATTTCTAAAACAATAAAAGAAAAGAATATACATGAACTCTTAGCTTTTAAAGAAAAAGCACCTAAACTTAGGGAGAATCATCCGAGTCAGGAGCATTTTATGCCATTATTTTTTCCCTTAGGTGCAGCAATTTCAAGAGATTGTGAAATTTTAAATAAAAGTTTTATGTATGGAAATTTATCCATGCAAACACTCTTATTTTCAAATTAAAATAAAAAGAAAGGACATCAATGTTAAAAAAATTACCAAACGAAAATATGGGTACTTCTAACCTTGGGTGGTTACAAAGTAGATTTCATTTCTCATTTGCAGAATATAGGAATTATGACAATATTAGTTTTGGAGTACTTAGAGTATTAAATGATGATTTAATACAAGCAAAAAGCGGTTTTGATACCCATCCTCATCAAAATATGGAGATTATATCTTATGTAGTAAAAGGAGAGATTTCTCATAAAGATTCTATGGGAAATGAAGAAGTAGTAAAAAGAGGACAAGTTCAATATCTCTCAGCAGGAGATGGAATATATCACAGTGAATATAATAAACATGAACACGACACCTTAAGACTCTTGCAAATATGGATAGTACCTCCTAAAGATTCTCTTCCAAGATTGTATGGACAAGAAAACTATAAAGAAGAACAAAGAAAAAACACCTTGTTAAATATTGTTTCTTCCCAAGAAGGAGATTCAAAAATAAAAATACATCAAGATGTAAATATGTATGTTAGTGAGTTGGATCAAAACAAGGTATTAGAATATCAAATCAAAGACAAACGACAAATTTATTTTGTACAAATTGAGGGTTCTTCTAATGTTAATGGTATTAGCCTAAATAACGGGGATGCTATGGAGATTACAGAAGAAAGTTCTTTAAAAATAAAGGCTTTAGAACAATCTCACTTTTTGTTTATAGAAATGCCAAAAAGTTAATTTATTATAAAAAAAGGAGTAACCAAGTGGTTACTCCTTTTTTAAAGAAAAAAATGCCTAGATAAACTCTACGCCTTTTTTTCCTTCTTCAATACTTCCAATAACATAAGCATCAGTACTTGCCAARATTGCATCTACTTTAGAAGGATGTGCAACGACTACCATTCCTACACCCATATTAAAAGTTCTGTACATTTCTTCTAGTTCTACATGCTCACCAATAAAATCAAATATTGGTAAGACTTTAATAGAATCTCTTTTTACCACTGCTTTTAAATGTTCAGGTAAAACACGTGGTAAGTTTTCAGTAATTCCACCACCTGTGATATGAGCTAAAGCAGAAATATTTTCTTTGTTTTCTTTAAATTCTTTTACATAAATTCTGGTTGGTTCTAATAATACTTCTTTTAAAGGTTTCCCTTCAAAATCATCATCAAGTGTAAGTCCTAGTGTTTCAAATAATACTTTTCGTACCAGTGAAAAACCATTTGAGTGAATTCCAGAAGAAGGAAGTGCTAATAAAACATCTCCTGCATTAATTCTCTCAATTCTGTTTAATTCATCTTTTTCTGCAATTCCAACACAAAAACCAGCCAAATCAAAATCGCCTTCTTTGTACATTCCAGGCATTTCAGCTGTTTCACCGCCAACTAAAGCACATTCACTCCTGATACAACCTTCAGCTATACCTTTGATTACAGCAGAAGCTTCATCCACATTTAATTTAGCAGTTGCATAATAATCTAAGAAAAATAAAGGTTCTCCAAAGTTACATAATAAATCATTCGTACACATTGCAACTAAATCTATTCCCACAGTATCAAATATTTTAGCATCTATTGCTAATTTTAATTTAGTACCAACACCATCTGTTCCTGATAATAAAACTGGTTTTTTGTAACCACTAGGTAATTCAAATGCACCAGCAAATGACCCAATTCCACCTAATACACCTGGAATTTTTGTTGCTTTTACATAAGGTTTAATATTTTCAACAAATTGATTTCCTGCATCTATATCTACACCTGCATCTTTATAACTAACTTTTGCCACGTTCGTCCTTCATATGTCTTGTAAAATCAAGGGTAAATTAGATTTACCTATACATCCATTTTTTTGCTATTATAGCAAAAAAGATTTAAAAGCATGTTAGATATTAAATTAAGCCTATTATTAATACTAAATAATAAGCTTTTACTTTTTATTTAAACAATTTATCTTTTGAATTAAAATAATCGATTTTATTATACTTTTTACTGTACAATAGCCACTATGAACAAAGATACATTTAAGAGGGCTATTGCATTAACAGGTGGCATAGCTACAGGAAAGTCTACTGTATGTAATTTACTAAAAAAAGATGACTTTTTAATTATTGATGCCGATCTTATTGCCCATAAGCTTTTAGATTTACATCACCTAAGTATAGCCGCTATGTTCGGGCAAGAGTATGTAAAAGACAAAAAAGTACTTCGTAAAAAACTGGGAAGTATTATTTTCTCTAATGAAAAAAACAAATTGAAACTAGAAGCTTTTATTCATCCTTTAATTCAAAAAGAAATTGAAAAAGAAGCCAATATTTTAGAAAAAACGAAAAAGGTATATTTCATTGATATACCTTTGTTTTACGAAAAGATGCACTATCCTATTTCAAAATGTTTACTTGTATATGCCCCTAAAGATATGCAAAAAAAGCGTTTAATGAGCAGAGATAATATCGATCGGAGCTTGGCCCTTCTTAAAATATCCAATCAAATGGATATTGAAGAGAAAAAAAATAAAGCAGACTATATAATAGATAATTCTGCTGGTTTAGAAGAGCTAAAAAATGAAGTAGAACAATTTATTAAGGAAATTTTATGACATATACAAAATATTCAGCAAGTGGCAATGATTTTGTCATTTTTCACACTTTTATCAAAAAAGATTACAGTGAGCTTGCTAAATCTTTATGTTCAAGAACACAAGGCATTGGAGCAGATGGACTGATTGTTCTTTTGCCTCATGATGGCTTAGATTTTCAATGGTTGTTTTATAATTCGGATGGCTCAGAAGCTTCAATGTGTGGCAATGGAACAAGAGCTTGTGCTCACTATGCTTTTTCAAATAATTTAGCAAGTGACTCAATGAGTTTTTTGACATCTGCTGGAACCATATCGTGTGAAGTAAAAAAAGATGTCGTTGAAACACAATTAACAAAAGCTGTAATAATAAAAGAAGAATTCGAAGAAGAAGGAAAGACCTGGTATTTAATAGATACAGGAGTACCACATTTAGTATGCTTAGTAAATGATTTAAATGAATACGATCACGATTTATGTGCAAAAATGAGATACAAATACAATGCAAATGTTAATTTTGCATGTATAGATTCAAAAAAAATAAATGTAAGAACCTATGAAAGGGGTGTTGAAGGGGAAACCCTAGCTTGTGGAACAGGAATGGCAGCATGTTTTCTAAGAGCCTATAAATTAGGATTAGTGGATGAAAAAACCTTTGTTTACCCAAAAAGTAAGGAAGAGTTAACGCTAAGATTAGAAAACAATGAGGTTTATTTTAAAGGCAGTGTCCAACAAGTTTTTACAACAACAATATAATGAAAAAAATTTTACTAGCACTTGGTTTTAGCTCACTGCTAATACTCAATGCACTTGGCTTTCCAAAAGAGTATTATTCAATTAAAGATACAAAACAAATGAAAACATATTTTTTTGACTTTTTGTATCCATTAATTGAAGAAGAAAATAATCTAATTTTAAAAGACAGGGCTTTTGTACTCTCTTTAGAAACAAATAAAAACTTAGAAAAAAATTCAAAAGACTATCTTAAATTAGAAAGACTTGCTAAAACATATTCGGTTAAAGATATGTTTGATTACAATAAGCTCTTGAAAAAAATTGATATCATTCCTCCTTCAATGGCTTTATCACAAGCTGCTACTGAAAGTGGCTGGGGAAAAAGCCGTTTTGTTAAAGTCGCAAATAATATTTTTGGACATTGGACGTACGGAAAAGTAGGGATTGTTCCTTTACGCAGAAATAAGGGTTCAAAACACCTTATTCGTATTTTCCCTGATCTTCAAACATCTATAAAAGCCTATATGCAAAATCTTAACCGAACGCGTGCATATTCTTCTTTTAGAAATAAGAGAGCTGCACAACGTAAAAGTTCTATGAATCCACAAGGTCTTGTTTTATCACAAACAATGATAAACTATTCAGCAATTAGAGAAAAGTACCTAAAAATTCTTGGCTCAATTATAAGAGTAAACAAACTTAAAAACTATGATCAAAAATATTATGATCAAGTCTTAAAAAATAAATAAAAACCTAATTTTTTTGGGTTTTTATTTCATTTAAACTATTCTTATACAATTTAACTTTATAATAACTATCAAATATAAAAGGAAAAAAATGAAAAAAATTCTTATTAAGAGCTTACTCCCCATTTTATTAGGCTCAGTACTATTTACTGCTTGTTCTTCAAAAGAAGAAGTTGAAGTAAAAAAGACAGAAACAACATCTAGTGATATGTACGTAAATCCTGAATTAAAAGGTTCTCCAAAATGGGTAAGAATGCCTTATGTTCAAGGAACTATTTCAGATGTAGGATCAGCACCTCAAAATGCAGGTAATGATTTTTCTTTTCAAAGAGAAGAAGCTATGGCTGATGCCAGAGATAATTTAGCAAAACAAATATCAGTAAAAGTTAATAATATGTTCAAATCTTTTAARTCYGTTACGGGTTCAGGKGARAATTCAACATTTGATAAATCAAGTGAAAAAGTATCGAAACAAATTGCATCTGAAACACTTAACAATACTATTGTAAAAGACACATGGATATCTACTTCTGGAACGTTTTATGTTYTAATGGCAGTAGATACTGCTCAAGTTAGCTCAAAAATAGAAGAATCMGTAAGAACTTCMTTTAAAGATGATAAAGCAATGTATCAAAAGTTTTTGGCTTCAAAAGCACAAGGTGARCTTGMSWTRGAACTTGAAAAGTTAAAYAAATAAACTATAGGGAAACCTATAGTTATTAAAGAAATRTTATGAAAAAAGTCTTTGTTTTATTATTACCCCTTTTTTTATTCTCTCAAAGTTTTGAAGATTTTAAAAAAGAAGAAAAYATTTCATATTCTGCTTATMAAAAAGACTTTTACACTTAYAAAGAAGCCTTTTTAGAAGCACAYAARCAGTATATAAATGAAATYAAAACATWCTGGCCACAAAAAGAATTATCCACAAAAAACAAATGGGTGCAATATTCTAAGAACTATCAAGAAAAAAAAGTTGTTGATTTTGAAAATCAAGTTATTCATTTAAATGTTATTGCAAAATCTTCTAAAGAAGCAAGAAAAAAACTTTCACAAGCTTTAGGTGATTTATTAAAAGAAGACGTAAAAAGTGCCTATAAAAATGACCAACTAGAACAAAATATTTCGAAAAAACTAAAGAGAAAAATCACAATACAATCAAAAGAAAAAGTAATAGCAGATGTTCTTAATGAAAGTACTATCAAAAAATATAAAAAATATATTCAAGTGCGTCCCTTAGAAAAAACTATTTATAACAATAACACTATTTATACTCTTAATTTAAAACTTCCATCAAAAGCCTTAATAAATAAAGCATTAATACATAAAAATACAATTTCTGCAGATGCAAAAAAAATGCATCTTCCAAAAGAACTGGTTTATGCCATTATCCATTCAGAGAGTGCTTTTAATCCAATGGCAAGATCTCATATTCCTGCTTATGGTTTAATGCAAATTGTTCCTAAGTCAGCGGGGATTGATTCTTATAATTTTTTGTATGGCGAAAAAAAGCTTTTAAGCTCAAGTTATTTATATAATTCCAAAAATAATATCAAAATAGGTACAGCTTATTTACATATTTTATTTTACAAATATTTAAAAGGTATAAAAAATAAAGAAGCGCGTTTATACTGTGCCATTGCTGCATATAATACAGGTGCAGGTAATGTATCCAGAGCTTTTTACAAAACAAATAATATTAAAAAAGCAATACAAATCATTAATAAAATGCAAGCAAAGGAAGTATATAAACAACTTATGAAAAATTTGCCGTACAAAGAAACAAAAAAATATTTATACAAAGTTAATCAAAAACGTTTTGTTTATAATAAATTAATACAAGATAATATTTTATGAAAAAGTATCTTCTTTTATTAAGTCTTTTATGCTTTTTATCTGGAAGTGAATACCAAGATTGGTTAAAAACACAAGAAAAAGAATATCTCACTTATAAAAAATCCTTTGATCAAGACTTTGTCGAAGCGTTAAAGAAAGACTGGTTACATTTTCAAAGCAGTCATAGCCTTAATCCCTACGAAAAAAATAAACCTCAAATATTAAATAGCATCAATAATCCCTTTGATTTAAGTAAAAAAGAAATCAAAAGATCAAAAATAATTACAATCAAAAACATTAATAAAGAAAAAGATACAAAAATTGTTTTAAAAGAGAAAACGATACTTACTCTTAATAATTTAAAAAAGATATCTTTTTCTTTTTATTCACAAGAGATAAATATTTATTATGATAAAAAACATAAAAAAATTCTAATGAACAATAAAGATGCTTTTAGTGCTTTTTGGAATGATATAAGTAAAAGTGAGTATCAAGGTACCCTACAGCAGTTTGAGGACTATGCAAGGGAGTTAAACTTAAATGATTGGGCGAAATATCTACTTATATATAAAAGTGCGTATCATATATATCAAGATAAAAATATGGCAAATTTATTTACTTGGTTTTATTTATCAAAAATGAATTATGATGTCAAAATTGCATTTAATGAAAATAATATCTACCTTATTTCAAAACTTACTCACAAATTGTATGAAGTTTCATATGTAAGGATTAAAGATAAAAGATATTACGTATTAAGCGCAGAAAAACCTATTAAAAATATTGGACAAGTATATACCTATAAAAGTACCTATCAAAATGCAAATAAGAGTCTTTCTTTTACTAGTAATAAAGCCATCAAACTTTTTGGAAATATCAAAGAGAAAGTATTAAATTTTTCCTATGAGAATAAACAATATAAAATTAAAGCCAAATACAGCCTTGATTTAATTGATTTTTACAGTACTTTTCCACAATCAGATTATAAAGTTTATTTTAATAGCACCCACTCTTTGCTTTTATCTTCTAGTTTACTGAAAGAACTAAAAATAATCATAGAAGGAAAAACAGAAATAGAAGCAATTAATATCTTATTGCGTTTTGTGCAAACAGCCTTTGCTTATAAAAGTGATAAAGAAAATTTCTTCAAAGAAAATGTACTATTTCCTGAAGAAACCATTTTTTACTCTTACAGTGATTGTGAGGACAGAAGTATTCTTTTTAATTTTTTAGTTAAAAATTTGAGTAATTTAGACATCATAGCCCTTAAGTACAACAATCACTTAAGCAATGCTATTGCTTTTTCTTCTTATGTAAAAGGAGACTCTACACAATACAAAAACAAGAGATATGTTGTATCAGACCCCACATATATAAACGCAAATATTGGACAAACAATGCCTTCATATAAAAATAAAAAATTTAAAATAATTGAAATAAACTAAGTATACTAATATCCAGTTAAAATAGTACAAGGCTGTTATATTGGTGTATATGAGAAGATATTGAAAATAATTGTAAGAATAGTTACGTATTCTAATACGTAACTATATATGTATTATAGTTATTTCAATAATTTAAGTATGTCTTTTTCTATATCCATGGGTTTTTTTGCTGAGCCATATCTTTCGCAAACTTTTCCATTTTTATCTACTAAAAATTTTGTAAAATTCCATTTAATACCTTCGGTTGACAATAGTCCTTTTGCTTCTTTTTTTAAGAACTGATATAAAGGAATAGTATTTTCACCATTCACATCAACTTTTGCAAACATATCAAAAGCAACGGAATAATTCAAAGTACAAAATTCTTGTATTTCTTCATTCGTTCCAGGTTCTTGTTTTGAAAATTGATTTGATGGAAAAGCAAGTACGGCAAAATCTTTGTCATTATACAATTCATGTAACTTTTCTAAACCTTCATATTGTGGAGTAAACCCACATTTACTAGCAACATTCACAATAAGTAGTACTTTATCTTTGTATATACTCATTGAAACATCTTCATTCTTTATATTTTTTACATTAAAATCATAAATATTCATAAATATCCTTTTCTTTATTATAGGAAAAATACATAAAGAGATAGGGTTTATGAAGAGATTTAAATAAATATTTACAAATTTGTAAAATTTAGAGTAATTTTCTTTAAATTTAAAATTACTTTAATGTTAATTACAATATTATTCTATCCGCTTAAAGTAAAGCGAAAGATTGGGGTATCGCCAAGTGGTAAGGCATCAGCTTTTGGTGCTGACATTCTCAGGTTCGAATCCTGATACCCCATCCATTTTAATGTTAAATAGTAATT
>NVWN01000011.1 GCA_002733685.1 Arcobacter sp.
TTTAATTATGGTAGTCGATAGAAGACTCGAACTTCTGACGTCTACCTTGTAAGGGTAGCGCTCTACCAACTGAGCTAATCGACCGGAGAAACATATTTTTCTAAATCGCTTTAGAAAAAGTTTCGAGTAGATATTTTATATCATCCCTGATAATAAGTTTGTAAATGGTGATCCCTAGGAGATTCGAACTCCTATGGTTGGAATGAAAATCCAAAATCCTAACCATTAGATGAAGGGACCTAAAACTTATATTGGTGACCCGTGATGGATTCGAACCATCGGCCACTTCCTTAAAAGGGAAATGCTCTACCAGCTGAGCTAACGGGTCCTATTTAAGAAGGTGTCTTAAATTGGAGTGGAATTATATGCAAAAAATAATCATTTGTCAACGGTTTTTTGAAGAAAATTCAAAATTTCTTTTAGTGCTGTTTTTGCGGCTTGTATTTGCACCTCATTTCTTTGGCCTAAAAAGTGATATTTTTTTACACTTATATGCTCATTAGGGCCCATGAAACCGATGATTACTGTACCTACTGGTTTAAGTTCTGAACCACCATTTGGGCCTGCAATTCCTGAAGTAGCAAGTGCGTAATTTGCGTCAAATTTTTCTTTGACATTGCTTAACATCTCCTTTACAACTTCAATACTAACTGCTCCATGTTTTTGAAGTGTTTTTTCTGATACATTTAATTCTTTGTGTTTAATGTCATTTGAGTAAGTAACAATGCCTCCATTGAAGATTTCTGATGAACCAGAGACTTGTGTTATTAAATAAGAAATTAGCCCTCCTGTGCAYGATTCTGCACWWGTAATACTTGCMTTKTTTTTYTTTAGTAGRGTTWGWAGCTTTTTCATATCAKTRTYRTTAAATATTGAATCATACATARSKKKRCCTTTNWKWRTWTTGTGATGWWTATAYTAGAGTAAWTGAACTTAANWKKKGAAWRKRTTKYTRMMGTWRRAAAWCTATAATAAGATTTTACTCTTATTATAGTNNWKAWGTWTTAWTCWGTTAAATCWGCTAARAAWGCATCTTCATTATAGTTWAGRTTTAAATRYTCAACAATWACYTTTAAATCWCGCTCAGCATTWCCTAAACAMGATGTWGCACCWGGACTTGGMGTCATATTRAAAATTAAWCCATTRCCWGGGTTAATWGATGCTTCTCCTAACATAAGTTTTTGTTTTTCTTTATCAAGAACTTGTGGTCKYACSCCWCCAAAACCTTTTGCATATTCAATATCAKCWGTASTTAAAGAAGGAACAATCTTTCTTGCATCTTGTACAAATAATCTTTTATTAATAAAAGGGACTTCAAATAAGAAGTTTTTAAATACATAGTTTCTTATATCTGAGTCTTTTAATAARTCCCAGAAAATTTTYACAATRTTTCCATCAAAATTKARYGTTTTCCAGAAATCCATRTACGTACCWGGTTTAAAYCTTTCTAGTTTTGGCATCATTAAAGCAGTAGGTCCAAAACGTGTTTTCCCATTTGCTAAAATATCAGGATCACCATGTAAAGCAGCAAATGGTAATTTATCATTTTGTACCATATATACTTTACCATTTAAAAACTCACCAGAAGTCATATAAAAACTTCCTGCCATTGGTAAACAACCCATATGTTTCCCATAACCCATTTGGTGAGCTATAAACAATGAGTGTGCTCCTGCATTTACAATTACAAAATTAGCAGAATATTCTTCACCATTTTCAGTTGTAACATCAAATGTTTTATCATCGTTTTCAATTATTTCTTTAATTTGTGAATTAAAATAAACATCACTAGGAATATCAGATGCTTTAGTACCTTGTTTAACCAAAGCTTTAGTCATTTCACCAAAATCAACTGTTGTATACTGGTCTTTTGCACCCATTGCAACAATATTTTCAGGTCTCTCAATTGTTTGTTCTTTATCTGCCCAAACAAGTTTTGGTTCTAATTCTTTTAGTTTCTCTTTATCCCATAGTTCTAGGTATGGAAATAATTCTTTAAAGTCATGATATCTTTTTGTAATAAAAGCAACTTCTTCATCTCCAACACCTAAAGCCATTTTTTGATGAGAAAACATAATTTTATTTTCAAGTTCATATTGAAGACAAAATTTTTCTATCATTTTTGCTGATCTTTTAGTTGCATGTGCTTTTTCTAGAGTATAGTTTGTTTCTATATCACCCACATGTATTGTTTGTGAATTACTAGTACCTTTAGTATTTAAAGTAGCTAAGTCTTCGTATTTTTCTAATATACATATACTTTTTACATCAGTATATTTAGCTAATTCATAAAAAATTGCAGCTCCTGAGATACCGCCTCCGACAATTATTACATCATAATGTTTTTTATTCATCTGTTCCATTCCCTATTATAAATATTAAACTTATAATATCAGAATATTTTAACTTATGAAGTAAAATAATAAAAATATATGTACATCATATGTTCCAAATGTCTCTTTTTAACACACTAATTTTACAAATAGGGCATATATGTATAGAAAAGAAACAAAAAAGTCATTTATGATTCATTATCTTTAATAATGTACACTTCTTGTACATTATTAAAGATAATCAGAAATTAACAATAATTTAGATAAAATCACGCATTTAAACCAGATACAAGGTCTTACACATGGATTACAAAGATAGTTTATTACTTCCAAATACAAAGTTTCCAATGAGAGGAAATCTTCCGCAGAACGAGCCTATAAAATATAAGTTATGGGATGAGTCAAATGTTTATGAAAAAATGAAAAAGAACCGAGAAGGTTCACCTTCTTTCACCCTTCATGATGGTCCTCCCTATGCTAATGGACATATTCACATTGGACATGCTTTAAACAAAATTTTAAAAGATATTATTAATAAATATCATTATTTTGATGGAAAATCTATTCGTTATGTTCCAGGTTGGGATTGTCATGGTTTACCAATTGAACAAAAAGTTGAAGAAAAAATTGGATCTACAAAAAAGAAAGCACTTCCTAAATCAAAACTTAGAGAATTATGTAGAATACATGCAGCCAGATTTGTTGATATCCAAAAAGATGAATTTAAAAAATTGGGGATTATTGCAGATTGGGAAAATCCTTATTTAACTATGGACTTTAAATTTGAAGCAAATATTTACAGAGAGCTGTGTGCAATTGCAAAACAAGGTTTATTAATTCAACGTTCAAAACCTATTTATTGGTCTTGGGCTGCACAAACTGCATTAGCAGAAGCAGAAATTGAATATGAAGATAAAGTATCACCATCTATATATGTAGCATTCAAACATGAAAAACTAGATGCTTCTTTAATTATTTGGACGACAACACCTTGGACTTTACCTGCAAATACAGGAATTTCTTTAAATCCTGAAGAAATTTATGTTCTAACTACTGATAAATTTATTGTTGCTAAAAAATTGCATGCAACATTAATAGCTGATGGTATTATTAAAGGTGAAATTGTTGAAGAAATTAAAGCAAGTGCTTTAGAAAATACTTATACAATTAATCCTTTAAATGATAGAAAATCTAAAATAATTTTAGGTGAGCATGTACTAATGGATTCTGGTTCTGGTGCAGTTCATACAGCTCCTGGTCATGGGGAAGAAGATTATAAAGTAGGTTTACTTTATGATTTAGACATTATTATGCCTGTTGATGCTTATGGTAAATATGATAATACAATTGTGCGAGAGAAATTATTTAAAGATACAGAAAAGTATTTAGGTTTACATGTATTTAAAGCAAATGAATTAATTTTAGAAGAATTAGGAGATGCTTTAATACAAAGAGTTGATATTACTCACTCTTATCCTCATTGTTGGAGAACACATACACCTGTTATTTATAGAGCCACTAAACAATGGTTTATTTCTATTGATGATGCTTATGGAAAAGAAAATAAGTCATTAAGAGAAAATGCACTTAAGGTTGTAGAAGATTTAACTTTTTACCCAGAATGGGGAAGAAACAGATTAAAATCTATGTTAGATGGACGTCCTGATTGGTGTATTTCACGTCAAAGAGATTGGGGAGTTCCTATTGCATTCTTTAGAAATAAACTTACAGATGAAATTATTTTTGATGAAGAAGTTTTAACTCATGTAGCTAATATTTTTGATGAAAAAGGCTGTGATGCTTGGTATGATTTAAGTATTGAAGAATTATTGCCAAAAGATTCAAAACATAATGCAAATGACTTAGAAAAAACTCAAGATATCTTAGATGTATGGTTTGATTCAGGTTCAACGCAAAATGCAGTATTAAGAAGTGGAAATTATGATGCGGGTACTTTTCCTGCTGATTTATACTTAGAAGGAAGTGATCAACACAGAGGTTGGTTCCAATCTTCACTTTTAACAACGCTTGCTTCAAGTGAAATTGCACCTTATAAAGCAATTCTGACTCATGGTTTCACCGTAGATGAAAAGGGTGAAAAAATGTCTAAGTCAAAAGGAAATGTTGTTGCCCCTGATAAAGTGATGAAACAATATGGTTCTGAGATTTTAAGACTATGGGTTGCTATGAGCGATTATCAAAGTGATTTAAAGATTTCTGATAATATTTTAAAACAAAATGCAGAACTTTATAGAAAAATTAGAAATACTGCTAGATTTTTACTTGCAAATGTAAGTGACTTAGAATCGTTGGTTCCTGTTGAAGAGTTAGGCGCATTAGATAAATGGGTACTTTCAAGAGCTAAAGATGTTTTTTCTGAAATTAACAATGCTTTTAAAGTATATGAATTTTCAAAAGGTTTAAACAAACTGAATAACTTTTTAGTTGTTGATTTATCCGGAATTTATTTAGATGTATGTAAAGACAGATTGTATTGTGATGATAAAAATGATCTTCACAGACGTGGAGCTCAAACAGCAATGGCTATTATTGCTAAAAAACTGTTTTCTACTATTGCTTGTATTTTAACGTATACGGTAGATGAATTATTAACACATTCTCCAGAAGTAATTAAAGGAAATGCACAAGATGTATTCGATTTAAATACTTATGAGATCCCAAATGTTACAAATTCATTAAATAATGAAGTTTTAATGGGTGCTAAAGAAAAGTTTCAAGAAGCAATTGATAAACTTAAAAAAGAAAAAATCATTAAGTCTACGCTTGAATTAGATATTTATACTAATTCAAAAGACTTGTTAGTCTTACCAAAAACGGAAATTGCAGATTGGTTTATTGTTTCAAATTGTATTGAAAAATCGCAAAATCCGTTATTACGTTTTGAACTTGATGGAGCTATTTTTGAAGCATATAAAGCCTCAAAACAGAAATGTCCAAGATGTTGGAAGTTTACAAGTGTAAGTAGTGAATGTTTATGTATTAGATGTGAAGATGCAGTAAAATAATGTTTGAGGAAGCCGTAAGTTTAAGCTTTATTTTTCAAAGTATTGCAGCTATTTTAATATGTACGGCCATTGGTATTTATTTTATAAATACCAATAAAAGAAGTAAATAAAGGCTAAAAAATGATGCCATTTTCAGATGAAGATTTAAAACCAGTAGTTGCTAATTTAATTAAACAAAAAGTAGCACCTATGTTAGCAAGAGATGGTGGTGCAATTGAACTACTTGATATTATTGACGCAARARYRWTWATYMAATTANWWRKWSYCTGTGTTGGTTGTGGTTCAAGTGGAAGTACTTTGAAATTTGTTGTTGAGAAAGAGCTTAAAACAGCCATTCATCCAGAACTTGTTATAATAAATGTACCACATGGAATGGAAAATAAGCTTAAGGAACTTTAATGGTAAATGAAAAACGCCTACTTAATGATGCAAACACATTATTTTTAAATAAAGAATTTAAAAAAGCCCTGTTTTTATATTCTGAATTATTATATCTTGATCCTTTGAATGAAGAGTATAAAATATATGCAATTTTTTGTGATATAGCCATTGAAGATGTTGAAAAGGCCCTGTCCTTATATGATTATTACAGTGTTTCAAAAGCAGAAGATGAAAAAGGTGCGATTCCTTATATTAAAAAAGTGATCAGCGCTTATGACGGAGATGTTGAAAGTTTAATGCTGATGTTAGATGAATTTTCACAAAATACAGTTGAGTCTTTGGATGCTATTAAATATGATGATTTTAAAGCTTTGGTTATTTCAAGAGGTTCTTTTCGTGTGG
Organism: Arcobacter sp.; assembly: GCA_002733685.1. Classification (GTDB taxonomy): domain Bacteria; phylum Campylobacterota; class Campylobacteria; order Campylobacterales; family Arcobacteraceae; genus NORP36. The sequence goes on from NVWN01000011.1 coordinate 6,143, forward strand.
CTTTCGAAGATATTATGTTTTCAACAAAAGTTGCAATTGAATCAAAAGATGATTTTTTTGATTTTGTTTCTAAATTGATTGAAAATGATTTTAATACTACAGCATATTCCTATTTAGAAGGCTTTAATGAATATTTTTCCTACGATGATAATATTCAAAAATTATATAAATTATTAGAAGAGAAAAACATTGCACTTAATCACAAATGAATACCATTTCACAGACAATTCACAAGAAATCAACAAAAACATAATTTTTGTAAGCAATAATTATAATAAAAAATATATTGAACAAGTAAAACAAGCAGGTTGCAAAAAAATTATACCTTCATCCCAATTAAAAGATTATTTTGATTTTTCGCCTATTAAAATAATTGGAATCACAGGTACTAATGGGAAAACAACAACTGCTGCAGCAATTTACTCTTTTTTACTTGATTTAGGCTATAAAGTAGCGCTTCAAGGTACACGTGGATTTTTTATCAATGATGAACGTATAGAAGAATACTCTTTAACTACACCCATGCAAGTAACAAATTTTTCACATATTCAAAATGCTATTAAAAATGAATGTGATTTTTTTATTATGGAAGTTAGTTCACATGCTATTGCGCAAAATAGAATTGAGGGCCTTTCTTTTGAGCTTAAAATTCATACAAATATTACACGTGACCATTTAGATTATCATAATACAATAGAAGAATACATCAATATTAAAAATTCTTTTTTTAGCGATGATGGAAAAAAACTTATTAACAAAGACGATCCAAAAGTTAAAATCAACCGTAAAAATGCTTACGCGTATTCTTTGGATAAACCTTCTACTTATAAAGTACAAGCCTATTCTTTTAAAGAAGGAATGCAAGTTGCCATTTCGCATATAGGAGAAATGGTTAATTTTTCTTCTTCCATGATGGGAATATTTAATATTTATAATCTTACAGCTGCTATAGCAGCTGTTGATATTGTTACTAATAAAAAGCTTGAAGAAATTTGTCTTGTTGTAGAAAATTTTGCAGGAGTTGAAGGCAGAATGGAGATTATTTCTAAAGAACCTTTGATCATTGTTGATTTCGCTCACACCCCTGATGGAATGAAAGAAGTATTTGAAAGCTTTAACCATAAAGATATTATTGTCGTTTTTGGAGCAGGAGGAGATAGAGATCAAAGTAAAAGAGCAATAATGGGAAGAATGGCTGCTACGTATGCCAAACATATTATTATTACTTCAGATAACCCACGTTTCGAAGATCCTGATTTAATTGTCTCTGATATTTTAAGTGGTATTAAAAACAAACAAAATGTTAAAATTGATATTAATAGAAAAGCTGCTATTGCTAAAGCTATTGCATTGGCTTCTAAAGATTCTGTAGTGCTCGTGCTTGGAAAAGGGGATGAAAGTACTCAAACTATTTATGATAAAAAATTCCCTTTACTGGATAAAAAAATTATTTTGGATTGTTTGGCAAATTAAAATTTAAAATAAAGCTTATAAATAATCTTCTATTTATAAGCTCTAATGATAATTCCTCTTCCGTGTTTAGATTGTGCAATATAATTTACATAAGAAATTAAAGTATCTTTTCCTAAATAATCTTTTACTAACCATGCTGCTTCTAATACTCTAGCTCGAGATAGTCCTAAGTGTAATAGTTCTCTTCTACTTTTACTTTTGATAGACAAAAACGCTTGTGCATCTTTTTTATCTAAGAGAGGAATGATTTGGTAACGAATACTTGTTTCTTTATTGTTCTTAAAAAAAACTTTTAATTTTTTCTTACATGCAGCACTTATATTCTTAGCTGCTACTCCTGTATCATAACAAGAAACCGAGTTGTATTTTTGTTTTTTAATTGATTGTCTGGTTTTTTCTAAATTAGCTTGAAGATAAGAAATTTTTTTATTTAATACAATGCTATTTCCAGATTCTTTTGGGTTAATAGTTTTTAATGCTTTTAAGCGTTTTTCAAGAGTCGTAAAGGTACTTTTTAAAACATATGCTGCTTGTAAATCTTTATTTAAATCATCAAACACTAAAGTACTTTTATCAAATTCTTCTTTTACAATTTTTTCTACAAGAACTTCTTTTATTGTTACAATTTCTTGTGGGATTATATTTTGTTGTATTTGATAGGTAAGTGCAATTATTACTGCCAAAAAGATTGGAATTACAATTTTATTTAATTTAATAGATAAAAAATCTCTAAGATCTTTTCTATAGATTTTAAATTTCTTTTTATTGGTATATTCTTTTGAACGTTCTTCTAAGGCTTGTTTAAGTAAATCTTTGACTTCTAATTTATCTTGTTCATTCATAGTATTATTATAACTAAAAATTAATTATTTATGTTCTCTTTGTTTGTTTAGAAACGATTTTTAATAATAAGAAAGAAAAATAACATTAATATAGAAAAAAACAAAGGATAAAAATAATAGTATTCTTTTAAAACTACTTTATTCTTATTTAAGGAACTTTTTTCTAAATAATTAATATCCTCATAAATTTTTTCTAAGATTAATGAGTTTGTTGCTAAATAACTTTTACCCTTGCTTTGTTTAGATATATTTTCTAAAGCAGGTATTTTGTAATTTGAAATTAATATTGTATAGATTTTAATTTTGTGTTTTTTTGCTAATTTTATAATGATACTTATAGGAATTTTACTTGCCGTATCTTCTCCATCACTTAAAAGTACAATGATTTTACTTTTTGATTTTGAACTTTTCAAAATATTTATTGCGCTTGCTAAAGAATCAAACATAGCCGTTTTATTACCAACAATACCAATATCCAAATAGGATAATATATCCATTTGGGCATTTTTATCAAAAGAAAGTGGGGATGCAGTCATAACAGAAGAGCCAAATACTACTAAAGCAATATTATCATTAAGTCTTTTTTGAATAAAGTCTTTTACAATTGATGATATAACCATCCATCTATTTTCATCGGGATTATTTATGTTAAAACCTCTTTGTTTCATTGAGTAAGAGGTATCCAAGCTTAAAACAATATCTATTCCATCATTTTTAATAAAAACAGTATTGAGTTTTTTTATAGGAGAGGCTAAAGCTAAAAGTGTAAGTACTAAAATGAGATATTTAAGTATTTTTAAATTAAAAAAGGATGAAGATTTTTCAAGCATATTGATTTGTGGAAAATAAAAAGCCGAACTTTTTTCTTTACAGTAATATTCACAAAAAATAAAAATAAAAATAAGAAAAAAAACATAGGGATATTCAAACTCAAACATGGAGACTCTTTTTGAATTTATTATATTTATTTAAAAAATCTTTGGAAAAACTAGGAACATCTTTTTTATATTTATATTCTTCTAATAAAAATAAAATATCTTTACACTCTTGTGCGTTATTTTTATGAGAACTCAACAACTTTGCGTATTTGGCAATACTATATGATGCTTGTTTTGTATTTTTTAAATCAACATTTTTTAGTTCCTTTAGATATGTTTTAAAGGGATTGTTTTTTTTTCTCAAATAAAGTTTGTATAAATATAAGAATAAAAACACTAAAAAAACAAGTAAGACTAAAAGTAAAAAAAGAAAGAAATAAAAAGAATAATCATTTATTTCTACAATGTTCTTAATATCATGGATTTTTATCATTTTAAAAAACTCATTAGTTTTGCCAATGCATCATCGTTGGTATATATCTTAATAATTTTAATTCCACAAGATTCAATGTGTTCATATAAAAGATGATCGTTTTGTTTTATTTTTTGATGGTAATTATTTAATGATTTTTTAGATAGAAGTCCTGAAAAGTTTTTTCCATTACTTGGATCAATAAAATTTACATTGCTTAAAGCAAAAGGTTTTTCTTCGAATTTTTCGCGAATAACAATGACATATACTTCATGTTTTTTTGACAAAAGTTTTAAATCTAAGGTTTTGCTTTCCAAAAAATCACCTAATAAAAAGAGCAGAGACTTTTTTCTAATATTTTTAAAAAGAATATTTCCTAAATTAGAATAATCGATACTTTTATTAAGACACTTGTATTGTGAGATTTTCTGGTTCATCTCAGTAACTGCAAAGATTTTTTTTGAAGCTTTCGTGAGCAATTCTAAATTTTCATTTAGAATATAAGAAGCAAAAGGATCACCTTGTTTAATAGCTATAAATCCTAATAAACAGGCAATCTCATTGCATAAGTCACTTTTTAATTTGTGCAAACCAAAATGCATAGAACCACCCATAATATTTACAATTGTTATATTAAGTTCTTTTTGTGCATGAAAAACCTTGACATAAAGTTTTTGTAGTTTGGCTGAGATTACCCAGTCAATATTTTTTACATCATTCCCATATTCGTACTCTTTTAATTCAAGAAAATCGTAACCATCCGCTTTTAACAAAGAAGAATTATTTCCATGTATTTCTGAGAATACACGTTTTTTACTTTTTATAAGCAGTTTTTTAGCAATTAAATTCATAAACTAAGGAATACTTACTTTTTCTAAGATGCTTTGTAAAATATCATCAATATTAACTTCTTTTGCTTGTGCCTCGTAAGATAAAATGACACGATGTCGTAATACTTCTTTAAAAATCAAAGCAATGTCTAAAGGAGAAACATAATCATTTCCTCTAATATAGGCTTTTGCTTTTACTGCTTTAAACATGTCAATAGTAGCTCTAGGGCTTGCTCCAAATTGTATGTATTGTGCTATATGTTCTAATCCATACAGAGCAGGCTTTCTACTTGCAAAAATAAGATTAACGATATATTCTTCTAATTCTTTATCAATATGAACCTTTTGGATTTCTTCTTTTAATAAAAACAAATCTTCTCTTGTAAATACTTTATTTATAGTTTCAAAAGTAGAATTTGTCACTTTTGAAGCGATTTCATATTCTTCTTCTTTTGTATTATAATCTACAATTATTTTAAACATAAATCTGTCCAGTTGTGCTTCTGGCAATTCGTAAGCACCAGCTGATTCAATTGGATTTTGAGTAGCAAGAACTAAAAATGGTTCTTCCAGCATATAGGTATCTTCTGCAATAGTTATTTGTCTTTCTTGCATGACTTCAAGAAGGGCAGCTTGAACTTTAGCAGGTGCTCTGTTTATTTCATCTGCTAAAAGTAAGTTTGTAAAAATAGGACCTTTTTTAATTTTAAACTCACTTTCTTTCATATCATATATTTGTGCTCCAATAATGTCACTTGGTAGTAAATCAGGTGTGAATTGCACTCTTTTAAAAGCTATGTCTAAACTTTGGGCAAAAGCTTTAACTGTAGTAGTTTTAGCAAGTCCTGGAACTCCTTCTAATAAAATATGCCCATTGCATAAAATACCAATTAATAAAGCATCAATCATATGATCTTGTCCAATAACACCTTTTTTAATTTCTTTTTTTAATTCTTCTATTTTATGATGTAAACTCAAGTCTTTTCCTTAAATAATCAGCGCTTATTATAATTTATGCAATTTTAGCACAAGTGAAATAAAGGTTATTTGAATTGAGATATTTTGTAGTGATATAGAAGATTAGATACTAATATAAGCACTTAAAGTAAATTTAAACTTAACTTAGATAAAATCACGGTTCTAAATTAATTTAGAAACCTCACATGTGTTAATCCTGGTATGGGTTGTGCAAAGCTTGTCTTTGTATTAAGGAACACAGAGGCTAAACCCTAAAACAAACACAAGGAAAACAACATGGTTACAATGAAAGACTTATTAGAATGTGGAGTTCACTTCGGACACCAAACAAGAAGATGGAATCCAAAAATGAAAAAATTCATTTTCGGTGTAAGAAAAAATATTTATATTATTGATTTACAAAAAACATTAAGATACTTTAGATACACATATAATGTAGTTAAAGAAGCAGCTGCTGAAGGTCAAACAATGATTTTCGTAGGGACTAAAAAACAAGCAAGAGATGCCGTTAAAAAAGCAGCAATTGATTGTGGTATGCCTTATGTTAACCATAGATGGTTAGGTGGTATGTTAACAAACTACGGAACAATTAAAAAATCAATTAGAAAATTAGAAATTATTAAAAGAATGAGAGAAGAAGGTCAATTAGATCTTTTAACTAAAAAAGAAGCATTAATGCTTTCTAGAAAAGAAGTTAAGTTAGAATTATACTTAGGTGGAATTAAAGAAATGCATAAATTACCAGACTTAATGTTTGTTGTTGATGCTGTTAAAGAAAAAATTGCAATCTTAGAAGCAAGAAGATTAGGAATCAAAGTTGTAGCTCCTTTAGATACTAACTGTGATCCTGATTTAGTTGATTTTCCAATTCCAGGAAATGATGATGCTATTAGATCAGTACAATTATTTTGTAATGAAATGGCTGCTGCAATTAATGAAGGTAAAGCTATTTTAGCTGAAGAAACTGGAGTTGAAGAAGAAGTTATTAGTGAAACTGAAACTGCAGAAGTAGTTGCAGAAGCAGTAGCTGAAGCTGAAAAAACTGAAACTGCAACTGAGGCTAAGTAATTATGGCTGGTTCAACTCCTAAATTAATCAAAGAATTAAGAGCTATGACAGGGGCAGGAATGCTTGATTGTAAAAATGCTCTTAATGAAACTGAAGGTGATTTAGATAAAGCGGTTCAAGCTTTAAGAGAAGCTGGACTTGGTAAAGCTGCTAAAAAAGCTGGAAACGTTGCTGCWGAGGGATTAATTTCTGTTACAGTTAAYGCKGAYGGTTCAAAAGCTACAATGTTAGAGCTTAAYGCTCAAACTGACTTTGTTGCTAAAAATGATAACTTTATTGCTATTACTAAAGAAATCGTTGAGCATGCYKCTTCTAAYGATATWACAGATGCTGCTGCWTTAGCTGCATCATCTGTARATGGRCTTRTTTTYCCAGAATWTTTAGCAGGTAAAATTGCTACTGTTGGTGAAAACTTAGTTGCTAGAAAAGTAGCTGCTGTTTCTKCTGACGTTGTAAATGCTTATGTACATACAAATGGTAGAGTTGGAGTTTTATTAGCTGCAACTTGTGATGATRSYGCTSKTGAAAAAACAGCTACATTATTAAAATCACTTGCAATGCATGCATCTGCTATGAAACCTACAGTAATTGCTTATACTGATTTAGATGCTTCTTTTGTAGAATCTGAAAACAGAGCAATTGTTGCAGAAATTGAAGCTGGGAATGATGAATTAAAAAGATTGAAAAAACCTTTAAAAAACATCCCTCAGTTTGTTTCTAAATCWCARTTAACTGAAGCTGCARTWAATACTGCTAAAGAAGAAATGAAAGCTGAACTTTTAGCATCTGGTAAACCAGAAAAYATTATTGAAAATATTGTTAAAGGTAAAATAGCACGTTGGATTGAAGATAACTGTCARTTAGATGGAAGACTTGCTTTATTATCACAAGCTTACGTAATGGATGAYAAAAAAACAGTTGAGCAAGCAATTGCTGCTGTAGATGCATCTATTAAAATCACTGCTTACATTCGTTTTGAATTGGGTGAAGGTATTGAGAAAAAAGAAGAAGATTTTGCTGCAGAAGTTGCTGCACAAATGGCTAAATAAGTAAATACTATACATTATAAATAAGAAAGGCTTGAATGATTAATTCTGAGACAAACAGCGAAGATWTTCATTCAAGTCCTCTTCCTTCCAARCTTCTACTTGAAGCAAAAAACRTATCACATTCTTTTGATTAYCCCTTATTTAATAAAATYAAYYTAAGTCTTTATGAGMRAGAAAGTATTGCTATTATTGGTGTTAGTGGAACAGGTAAATCTACTTTATTRAATATTYTAAGCTCACTTYTMAARCCAAATTYAGGCGAACTTTTTTATAATAATACAAATATTTATGATTTAAAAGATAAAAAACTTTTAAATATAAGAAGAAAAGATTTTGGTATAATATTTCAAGCACACTATTTATTTAGAGGTTTCAATGCACAAGAAAATCTTGAAATAGCTTCTTTGTTAAGTGGTCACGCTTTAGATGAGAATTTATTAGAGGATTTAGACATTACTCATGTTATGAAACAAGGGGTAGGTGAGTTAAGTGGTGGTCAACAACAACGTTTATCAATAGCGCGAATTATTTCTAAAAAACCAAGTATCATTTTYGCAGATGAACCAACAGGTAATTTAGATAAAGAAACAGCAAAAGAAGTTATGAATACYGTTTTTTCTTATATAAAAAACAATAATGCTGGTTTGATTTTAGTAACACATGAAGAAGATTTAGCGTATGAGTGTGACAAAGTATTTAAATTAATTAATAATGAACTTAAGGAGTTAAAATGAAACTTTTATTACTAAGTAAAACTCCTATTATTATTCAAATATTTAAATTAATTTGTGTAAAACTTGAGCTTGAATATAAGAATGATATTAGTAAGAAAATCCAAGAAAAATATGATTTAATTGTTTTAGATGAAGAATATATTGTAAAAGATTTCTCTRMTWTAAAACAATATGCCAGAAGAATWGGAATAATTTCAAAAGATAAACTTAGTAYTGATACTGCCAGTGATTTTGAGATTACWCGACCTTTTTTACCCAAACAATTAAACGATATTTTAGAAGAACAAATAATTTTTTTAAAGAATGAAGTTCTTGAAGAGATAAAACAAGAAGAAGAAAATATGAAAGATGAGTCTTTAGTAAATATTGATGAACTAAATTCTTATGTTGATTCGATTGCGGATTATATTGTTGATGATATAGACAATGACAATGATGAAAGTATTGTGTCTTTTTCTTCTTTAAATGAGGGAGGGGTTCTTGATTCAAGTGAATTAACTAAAATCAATCAAATTCTTTTAGACTCGAGCGTAGAAGATGCTTATGAATTAGATCAACGTGAGTGGAAAGACTTATCTGATGTTATTGATGAAGCACTTAATGAAGTAAAAGAATATGAGTTTAGTGATTCTAATAAAAGTATAGATTTAATCCTTAATCAATACAACCTTGATGAATTAAGCCCCTTATTCTCAAAAGTAGATCAAAGTATAATTGACAGGCTTACACGCGGTGAGTCAATTGATATTAGATTATCGTTAAAGGCATAATATGATAAATGAAAAAAAAGGCGCTATCTTAATTCTCTCAGGGCCTAGTGGTTGTGGAAAATCGACTTTATTAAAAGAAGTGTATAAAGATATAAAAGATTACTATTTCTCTATTTCAACGACTACAAGAGCTCCTAGAACAGGTGAAATTGATGGAATAGATTATTTGTTTGTTTCCAAAGAAGATTTTAAAGAAGATATAAAAGAAGGGCATTTTTTAGAATGGGCAGAAGTTCATGGAAACTTCTATGGTACGTCTTTAAAACCAATTAAAAGAGCTCTAAGTGCAGGTAAATTAGTGATTTTTGATATTGATGTACAAGGACATGAGATTGTACGAAAAAAGATGCCTACTAATGTWACTTCGGTTTTTATAAGTACTCCATCTTTAGAAGTATTRGAGAAAAGATTRCGTGCCAGAGGAACAGATAAAAAAGATGTYATTAATAAAAGATTRGACAATGCHAAAACGGAGATTAAGTATTTTAAAAAATATGATTATTTTATTGTAAAYGATGATTTACAWACAGCATCTAAACAATTAGTTAGCATTGCTAATATTACAAGAATAAAAGCAAGCTTATTTGATGATGASAAACTKTTAAGCGCTTGGTATAAATAAARYTTTATTTATACTTCATCAAAAGCAAGGGGTTCTGAGAAATAATAGCCYTGYGAATAATCCARATCTAGWAGTTTTACTTTTTCGTACACTGCTTCATTACAAACATATTCAGCAACTGTTTTTAAGCCCAACTTTTTAGAAAAGTTTGAAATGGTTTCTACAATTATTTCTTGATTAAGAGATTGATCTATTTCTTTGATTAAAGAACCATCAATTTTTACAAAATCAATATCCAAATGCGTTAACATATTAAAGTTTGAATATCCCGCACCAAAATCATCTACTCCAACAGTACAACCATAGGTTCTTACTTGGGCAATAAAACGCTGTACGGAAGCAAAATCAGATATTTCTTCACTTTCTAAAATTTCAAACTCWARCATTGAAGTAAGATTTTTATGCTCTTCTAATTTTGTAAAAATACATTCTTGGGTTTTAACAGAAGATATATCGGCAAATGARATATTAATGGATACTCTTTTTTTCTTTWCTTTTATAAAAATCAAWGCTTTTTCTARCATTATTTCWATAATTTTTGGGTAAAGTTTTACTTTTTTTGCAATGTCCAAAAATTTATGAGGTGCAATTGCTTTTCCATCTTCTTCAATATAACGAATWAGTGCTTCGTATTTATAGATTTYTTTGGTTTTTGTATCAATGATRGGCTGRTAATATGCCGTAAAAAGATTGTTTTGAATTCCATTTTTTACTTTTTTAACCCAACGCATATTTTCTTCAAAATCTTCTTGAAAGTTATATGAATCTTCATAAATTAAAATTTGTTCAAACTTTTTTCTTGCGTAATTAATTACTCTTTGTGTATACCTAAAMACATCTTCTGCTTTGGCTTTTGCAATYCCTATTGTRATATGTAAATCAATWGAATGCTCACCTATTAAGATTGCACTTCGTTCTATTTTTTCTGCAAAAATGGTACAGCGTTCTTTAAATTCTTTTATACTTAAGKTTGTTCCTAACGTTACAATTGCAAATTTATCTGCTTCAATACGATAAATTGTAAATGTTTCTTCTTTGAAATCTTCTTGTATTTTTTTTGCAAATTGGCAAAGRATTTCATCCCCATTTACTTCTCCATAAAGATCATTTATRGTTGAGAATTTATCAATATTAATTAAAGCCATTAAATCAACTTCGTTTACCGATAAATCTTTTTTGAGTTTATTTCGATTTGGAAGGTGGGTTAATTTATCTATATACAAATCTTTTAATTCATGATAAAGTAAAGATTGACTCATTAATTGAAGAAGTTTTTTCATATCAATTGGTTTTAAAACATATTTGTCTACACCCATATCAATTGCATCAAGTAAGTATTCTGTATTTGAAAAGGCAGTTGCCACAATAATAGGAATTCTTGGATTAATAGCTTTGATTTTTTTAATCATAGTTAAACCATTCATTAATGGCATATTTATATCTGTAATAATTAAATCTATGTCTTTTTCATGCTCTTTAAATAAAGCCAAACCTTCTTTTCCATCTTTTGCTACGAACTGTTTTTTAGTAAAACCTTTTAATATATTTAGTGTGATTTCTCGTAAATTATCTTCATCTTCTGCATATAATATTGTAATATTTTTTAATATAGAAATGTTTTCAATCATAAAACTTCTTCTCCAACTTTATACGATATAATCTGATAATTTAAAAAAATATTATTATCCTTAGATAAATAATAATATCATAATATCTATATAATTTAGATTGTAAAAGTTAAAAANTAATAAAARTTATTAAATAATAWAAATGAATGAATTTACTAGGAAAAATRCCTTGAGTGTAAAATGTAATCACTGTCAAATTGCTTTTAAAAATGAAATAATGATTGAAGAAAATAACTTATTCTTTTGCTGTAAAGGCTGTCAAAGCGTTTATTATCTTTTACAAGATGAAGATTTAGGTTCTTTTTATAATAAGCTTGGAAGTAAAACTTTAGCTTCAGTAAAAAAATACGAACAAAATGATTTAAATAATTTTGATGAAGACAGCTTTTTTTCAAATTATGTAAAAGAAACACAAGAAGGTTTCTCCCATATTGATTTAATCATTGAGGGAATTCATTGTGCAGCTTGTATCTGGTTAAACGAAAAAATTCTTTTTGAAACAAATGGTATTATTGAAGCCAAAATAAATTTTACTAATAATAAAGCTAGAATTATTTTTGATAAAAATGAAATTAAATTATCAAGTATTATTTCAAAAATAAGATCTATTGGTTACGATGCTTATGCTTACGAAATTTCGTTGGCAGATGAAAATGCTAGTGAAGCAAAAAAAGATTATTTTATTAGAATGATGGTAGCGGTTTTTTCCTCCGTGAATATTATGATGTTGGGTGTGGCTAAATATACTGGTTTTTTTACTGGTATTGATGATGATATAAAACATATGATTCACATGGCTGAGTTTATACTTTGTACTCCTGTATTGTTTTATTCTGGGAGTGTTTTTTTTAAGGGTGCTTTTTATGCTTTGAAAAACAAAATCATTAATATGGATTTTTTAGTTTCTTCAGGTGCTAGTTTATCTTATGTATATTCTTTATATATTTTATTAGGTGGTGCTGGGGAGAGTTATTTTGATTCTGTAAGTATGATTATTACTTTTGTTTTAGTTGGTAAATACTTAGAAGTCATTGGAAAAAAATCCGCCCTTGATACCTTGGATACCATTAAATCAAAAGTACCCTTATTTGCAACCTTAGTTAAAAAAGATGGGAAAAAGGTTGTAGCTATTGCTGAAATTAAAGTAGGTGATATTTTGGAGCTTAAAACAGGTGAACAAGCCTGTGTTGATGGTGAATTATTGGCCTATGAAAGCTCTTTTGATGAAGCAGCTTTAAGTGGCGAATCCTTAAGTATTGATAAAAAAGAAAAAGACCCCATTTACAGCTCAAGTATTAATTTAGGTTCTTTAATTCAATATAAAGCCTTAAAAACCTATGAAAAATCTACGTTAAATTCTATTGTTGTTTTACTAGAAGATTCCTTAAATCATAAACCTAAAATTGAAGAAAAAGCCAATGAATTCTCAAAAGTATTTTCCCTTCTTGTTTTAGGTATAKCTTTAGGAACTTTTTTYAYTTGGTAYTTTTTGGGTTTATCTATGGGCTTTTCTTATGGAAATATCTCTGTTTTTGAGAAATCCTTTATTGTTGCTATTTCTGTAATTGTTATTGCTTGTCCTTGTGCTTTAGCGTTAGCAACACCTATGGCTTCTTTAATTGGGATATCAAGTTTGGCAAAAAAAGGTTTGTTATTTAAAGAAGCCAAATACATTGAAGAAATGGCAAAAGCAGATGTAATGGTTCTTGATAAAACAGGTACTCTAACAAAAGGACTTTTGAGTGTAAAAGACTTTAAAATAAGCGCTAATAATGTTTTTCATCTTAATTTAATGTATTCTTTAGTGGATTCTTCTACTCATCCTATTTCAAAAGCACTTAAAAAGTATTTAGAAGAAAAATACAGTGAGCTGGAATATTTAAAGATAGATAACATTCAAAATATTAATGGAAAGGGATTAAGTGCTTTTTATGAAAATACCCAAAAAGAGAGATTTGAGCTTTTAGGTGGAAGTAGCTCCTTATTAAAAGAGCATAATATATCCACTTCTTTTAAAAGTACTTCTTCTGAGTATATATTCTGTATTAATAAAGAAGTATTTGCTTGTGTTACTTTAGAAGATGAATTAAAAGATGATGCAAAAGAATTTATTGCATATACAAAAAAAAACAATATAAAAACAGTTATTTTGAGTGGTGATAATATTAATGTAGTAGAAAAGATTGCAAAAGAATTAGATATTAAAGAATTTTATGGAAATATAAATCCCATAGATAAAGCAAATTTTATCAAAGATTTAAAAGAACAGAACAAAAGAGTTATTATGGTGGGAGATGGAGTAAATGATGCTTTGGCATTATCTTATGCTAATGTGTCCATTGTTATGAAAAGTGGTACAGATATTGCAATTTCTGTTTCAGATATTGTAATTTTAAATAACTCTCTTAAAGCATTAAAAGAYGCACTKATTTTGTCAAAAAGAACSTATTYTTTTATTAARCAAAATCTTTTAATTTCTTTAGTTTATAATATGATTACTATTCCTTTAGCTGTTTTTGGATTAGTGATTCCCTTAGTGGCAGCATTATCTATGAGTCTAAGTTCATTAATAGTAGTATTGAATTCACTTAGAATTAAAAACAAAGGTTAAGTATGATTTCAGACACGCTATTTATGATGTTATTTGTTGGTTTATTTCTTTCTTTTATTATTTTGGGATTTTTCATTTGGGGTGCAAAAACGGGGCAGTTTGATGATACTTCTAAAATGATGGATGGTTTATTATTTGACAGTGAAGATGATTTAAATGACGCTGTAAAAAAAGAAAAAAAGATTAGTGACGCAAAAAGTAAATTTAAAAACTCGAAATAAGAAGTGCCAGTTCTTTAATRTCTTTTTGACTAAGTCTCATAACTTGCCCTTTCATTATACCTTTCATTTCTCCTCCATAACTKCCATTCTTATAACCTTGYAGTGCAARAGTAATTCTTTCTTTACTCCAACCTTTAATTATTTGGGATTTACTTAAGGCTTTTTCATTGCCATTAAAGCCATGGCAAGATGCGCATACAGAAAAAATATTAGCAAAAAGGGTAGATGTTAATAAAAAAAAGATAAAAAAAGTTTTCTTCACGCTGAGCCTTCTGTTTGGTAATAATTATTTTACCCTTTTTGTATTATTATTAACTTAGATAATTTTCTTAATTTTTAAGTAAATTTAAATATAAAGTTATAATTATACCTCTGCTTAATATTTTATTGGAAATATATTAATTTTTATATATAAAATATGATAAAATACAAAAAATGAATCAAGTGTTGGGTTTAGGAATAGGAAAAAAATGAAGCAAAAAAATAAAGCATTGGTTTTAATGAATATGGGTGGCGCTAGAAATAAAGATGAATTAAAACTATTTTTAAATAATATGTTTAATGATAAAAATATTGTAACTTTTAAAAGTACTTTTTTACGATATTGTCTGGCAAAAATAATTGTATTATCGCGTTTAAATAAAGCCTGGGAAAACTATGTAAAAATTGGTGGTTCTTCTCCTCTTCATTCTATTACTACAAAATTAGTTAATAAATTAAACAATAAACTAGAAAACTATGAAGTAAAACAAGTTATGCGTTATACTCCTCCTTTTGCTCAAGAAGCATGTGATTCTTTACAAGAGTTAAATATTGTAGAACTAGTATTACTGCCTTTATATCCTCAATACTCTACAACAACAACTAAGTCCTCCTTAGAAGATTTCATTAATGTCAAAAACTTTAATTTTAAAACACGAATTATTGAGCCTTTTTATAAAAATGATCTTTTTAATACTCTTATAATTAATGATATCAAAAAATCTGTCTTAAGTACCAAAGGTTATAATTTAATTTTTTCCGCCCATGGTTTACCTCAAAAAATCGTTGATGCAGGTGATCCTTATCAAGAACAAGTAAAGGAACATGTAGCTATTTTAATTGAAAAATTAAAAAAAGAGGACCTTGAATTTACATCTATTAATTTAGCTTATCAATCAAAAGTAGGGCCTATGAAATGGATTACACCTTCCTTGGATGACAAATTAAAAGAATTTAAAAATGAACGTGTTTTAATTTATCCTATCTCTTTTATAATTGATAACTCWGAAACAATATTYGAGTTAGATATWGAATACAGAGAAATTGCAAAATCACACGGTATTAGTGACTATAAAGTTTGYCCTTGTGTMAATGACTCWGATGCTTTTGTYTCTTTTATTGAAGAGTTAATWAAGGAATAAAYATGGAAAATAATCTTTTATTACAAATTGTATATRCRGCAATAAAAGAAGAATTTGATCCYAAARTTTATATAAAAAAAGATTTTYTATTARAAGAACACMMKYTTTTAAATAAAWTAGAAGCWAGTTTTGTTACTWTAAAACTWAAYAATCRATTAAGAGGCTGTATAGGCTCCTTACAAGCCCAYAAAATACTTTTAGAAGATCTWATYCATAATGCAAAAGCAGCGGCTTTTAGAGACCCYCGTTTTGCMCCTTTAACRAAAGAWGAATTTGAAAATATTCACATAGAAATTTCTCTTTTATCTTCTTCTTTAGAAGTRMAATATTCAAATGTAGAAGATTTAAAATCWAAAATCAAAATAAATACACATGGWGTWATWYTAAAGCATGGAAATAATRGCGCAACYTTTTTACCTCAAGTTTGGGAACARTTAARCAGTTTTGAGCTTTTYTTTGATGCTTTATGTAAAAAAGCARGTCTTYCTTATTCTTGTTTAGAAGAAAATCCTAGAATTTTYACYTATGAAGTAAAAAAAATACAATAATGAAATATTTTAAAAAAGACAGTAAVAAAGGAAAACTAATATGTCTTTTATGCTCRCACTATTGTTCTATAAAAAAAGATCAAGTGGGAATATGTGGTATTAATAAAAATACAGGTGATGAAATTGATTGTTTAGTGTATGGACATATTGCTGCTATGAATATAGACCCAATTGAGAAAAAACCCTTGTATCATTTTTATCCCCAGAGTAAATCTTTATCCTTAGGAACAGTAGGCTGTAATTTTAAATGTTCTTTTTGTCAAAATTGGGGTATCTCACAAGAAAAAAAAATAAATAAAAAACAATTCTTTTCCCCCATTGATATCGTAAACTTAGCCTTAAAACATAAGTGTAAATCTATTTCTTATACCTACAATGAACCCACTATTTTTTACCCTTATGCAAAAGATATAGCATTAGAGGCTAAAAAATATGATATTAAATCGGTATATGTTTCTAATGGTTTTGAAAGTKCTGAAGTAGCTARTGATATGATAGGAATTATTGATGCMATAAATGTAGATTTAAAATGTTTTACCAATGAGTATTATAAAAAAYTAGGAGGTTCTTTAGATATATTATTAAAAAATCTTAARTTTTTTGCTAAAGCAGATATTCACYTAGAAATCACAACKTTATTRGTRCCWWSTAAAAACGAYTCRAAAGAAGAAATATACAARATTGCTAAGTTTATAAAAGATGAACTAGGAGATGAAATYCCTTGGCACYTATCTGCTTTTCATCCTGATTATAAAGAACTTGATCTTCCWAGAACTTCAAAAGAATCTTTATTAAGTGCCAAAAAAATAGGAGAAGACTTAGGATTAAAACATGTATATATTGGAAATGCAGGYTTAGATAATCATACAMGMTGTAYWAAGTGTAATAARRTWTTAATYCACAGAGTGTATTTTAATACYYTGGARAATRCTTTAGACAATGATAGCTGTTCTTGTTYYCAAAAATTAGAAGGAGTTTTTATGACAAAACGAAAAATGASYGTAGCWGGYACTTTTTATCCAAAAGAAAAAAGTGAAATTTTRCGATRTATTGAACATTTTAATCAAGGTTTTACTTATAAAAAACTTCTAAATAATATAAAAGCKTTAATTGTTCCTCATGCWGGKTATATATACTCTGGTTTTACWGCCAATATTGCKTAYTATTTAAGTTCGTATCAAAMGTATAAAACCYTAGTAATWATTGGMCCCAGCCAYAAAATATCTTTTGAAGGTGCAAGCGTTTGTAGTTATGATWCTTATGAAACACCTTTAGGAAATATWGAAATAAACAAAACATTTRTAAAAGAATTGCAAAATGAATTTTCMTATTTGWAMTTTAAYAAAAATGCACATSAAGAACATTCAACAGAAACRCAAGCCCCTTTTATAAAACACTATTTTCCAAATGCATCTCTTATTGAAATTGTATATGGTAAACTAAGCGCCAAAGAATTAAGTGTGTTGTTTGAAAAACTTTTAAATAAGGATGAGGTTCTTTTAGTTSTTTCAACRGATTTAAGTCATTTTCACAGYCAAGAAGAATCAAATATTATWGATAAACACTGTGTCCAAGCWCTTATTWCACAGRACTTAGAAGMATTAGAAAAAAGTGAAGCCTGTGGWATGACAGGAYTAAAAGCTCTTTTATTGGCRSAAAAAAATAAAAACCTTAAAAATATAGAATTACATTCTTGTACCAGTGCAAAARTWACKAAAGATGAAACAAGAGTAGTTGCWTATACTTCATTTATTGTAGGAGATTAAAAATGGAATACACTTTTATACTTAAAAAAATCMTATCKGCTTTTTTAATGCCTTTATCCTTAGGACTTATTTTGGCRYTTATWGGTTTGATTTTTTTATATTTTAACTCTTATAAAAAAGCTAAAATTATTTTAAGCCTTTCTTTTCTCTGGATATTTTTTATTTCYTATRGYCCMWTATCWAATAAAGTAYTRGCACCTTTAGAAAATRCTTATGAAAAAGTAMGTTTAGATCAAAAAGCGTCGTATATCYTGCTTTTAGGWGGYGATTATGAAAGYAGAGCWTATGAAGCTTTGCGTTTATATTATTTAAATAAAGGCTCTAAGATTATTACTTCTGGWTATAAAGGYAGGGGTGAAATWTCAGAAGCYATTATAAATGCCAATAAATTAATCTCCCTAGGAATTCCMCAAAGTGATATTTTAATTCAAGAATCACCTAAAGATACAAAAGAAGAAGCTCTAAGCGTGAAAGAGATTGTAAAAAATGAGAAGTTTTTTTTAGTGACTTCTGCTTATCATATGAAAAGAGCTATGAGGATTTTTGAAAAAGAAGGATTAAATGTAATAGCTGCACCTACACGTTTTTTAGTAAAAAACAATTATTACCTCTCAGTTCCTATGGCTTCTTCTTTGAATAAAACAGAAGTCTCTTTTCATGAATACTTAGGTCTTATATGGCTAGATATAAAAGAACTGCTTAATTGACAAAATACTTAGCTTCTAGTATAATTCGCAAAAAAGTTTAAAATTTGAAAACTCTAATTAAAATTAATAATTTATCTTTTGCTTATGACAAAACACCTGTATTGGAAAATATTTCTTTAGAGATAAAAGAAAATGATTTTTTAGCCATAATTGGWCCYAATGGGGGTGGRAAAACTACCTTAGTAAAACTCATACTTAAAATACTTAAAAGTAAAAAAAATATGATTTCTTATMAYATTGAGGATTCTGTTATTGGTTATGTACCTCAAAATACCAACTTAAATCTGGATTTTCCTATTACTGCTTTAGAAGTAGTTTTAATGGGACATCAAGTTAAAAAAAGAAGACTTTTTGGTTATTCAAAAGAAGATATAGARTGTGGAATGCATTCTTTRCGTCAAGTAGARATGGCTGATTTTAAAGATTATAAAATTGGTTCTTTAAGTGGAGGTCAAAGGCAAAGAGTCTTTATTGCACGTGCTTTATGCTCACACCCTGAAATACTCTTCTTAGATGAACCAACAGCAAGTATAGATGTAAAAGGACAGCAAGATGTTTATGACTTGTTATCCGATTTAAACAAGAATATGAGTATTATTGTTATCTCTCATGATATATCTGTTTTATTAAATTATGCAAAAAATGTAGCTCATGTTAATAAAAATTTGGTTTTTCATACYCTTGATAAAATATCAAAATCTTTAAGCAAYACAWCGGAGCATTTATGTGAGGTTGAATTRTTAAGCGCTTTGGGTMAAAATATRAAACAYGAGTGTAATCATGAACATTAATATAGKTTTTTTTAAAGGAGAGTTAAATGCTTGAAGCCTTAAGTTATGAWTTTTTTCAAAATGCCTTACTTGCRGGTTTATTRCTTTCAATTATTTCTGGYGTWATTGGCTCMYTAATTGTTGTTAATCGTATTACTTTTTTAGCAGGAGGAATTGCWCATAGTTCGTATGGAGGYATTGGTATTGCYATATACTTAGGYCTTCCTGTRTTATTTGGRGCWACTGTTTTTGCKGTAATAWCTGCTATTATTGTGGCTATTATTACTTTGAACAATAGAAACAAAGCRGACAGTATTATTGGWATTATGTGGGCTGCTGGAATGGCAATTGGTATTATTTTTGTTGATTTRACACCTGGTTATAAYGTKGATCTTATGTCTTATTTATTTGGTTCWATTTTGGCTGTTTCTTATAATGATATTCTTTATATGTTTGTTTTGGATGTTCTTCTTATTTCTATAGTGCTTTATTTTTACAAAGAAATTTTAGCAGTTTCTTATGATGCTCAATTTTCAAGTTTAAGAGGAATTAGTGTTAAATTCTTTTATACACTCATCCTTGTAATGGCAGCTTTATGTATAGTAGCAGCTATTAGAGTAGTGGGTTTGATTTTGGTAATTGCTTTATTAACCATACCCACTTATATCTCCTTAATGTATGTAAATAATCTTTCAAAAATGATGGTTTTATCTTCTTTATTTGCTGCATTATTTACAATTATTGGTTTGGTATTGTCTTATTATTATGATATTAGTTCAGGTGCTAGTATTATACTTGTTTCTGTATTCTCTCTGTTTTTTGCAAAAAGTATTGAAAAAATAAAACAATAAGAAAAAAATATTAGCTATAATAAAGAAAAACAAATTTACATTTGTAAAAACGGAAAAACATGGACCAAAGAATAGAATTAGGATTAATCAATACACTTCGTATTGATAGAGTTACAGAACCAGGCTTGTATTTAATAGCAGAAGATGAAGAAGTAGTTTTACTTCCAAATGCATATATAACAAATGATATGCATGTAGGAAATGACATAAAAGTGTTTATTTACACAGATTCAGAAGACAGACTTATTTCAACAACACTAACACCAAAAGGAATCTTAGGTGATATTGTTTCTGTTGAAGTAGTTGATTTACTTCCTTTTGGTGCTTTTGTTGATATTGATCTTCCAAAAGATTTATTAGTACCTAAAAACAAACAAAAATCAAGTTTTAGCGTAGGACAAACAAGAGTTGTTCGTATAATAGAAGATGAACATACAGGAAGATTAATTGGAACAGAAAAATTTTCTTTAGAAGATGCTCCAAAAACCTTTACAAAAAATGATGAAATAGAAGTTGTTGTTTATGCAAAAAGTCCTTTAGGATATAAACTTGTTGTAAATGGAAAATACGAAGGTATGATTTTTCACAATGAAATTTTTGAGAATATTGAAATTGGAAGTAGTAAACGAGCCTATGTTAAATATGTAAGAGATGATGGGAAAATGGATGTTTCTTTGCAAAAAATTGGTGAAAAAAATATTAATGATATTGAAGAAAAAGTCTTAGATATTTTAAAACAAAATGGCGGAGAGCTTGGATTTACTTATAAAAGTGATGCCGAAGATATAAAAGATGTTTTTGGAATTAGTAAAAAATCCTTTAAAGCAACACTTACAAAATTAATTGAAAACAAAAAAATTATATTAACGTCAAATACTATTAGTGTTTGTTAGGCAAAAGGGAAATAATGATTACAACAAAACTTAAAGGACAACTTGTTAACATAAGTGGCAACTTATTAAATGTAGGCGATCTTGCTCCTTGTATTACCTTATGTTCACAAGATTTAAAAGATACGCAGGTAGGTGGTAAAAAAGACTTTATTCAAATTATTGCTACTGTACCTTCTTTAGATACAGATGTATGTGCAGAAGAAACACGAAAATTTAATGAAAAAGCATCTTCATTAAAAGGAGTAGAAGTAATTGTGGTTTCACAAGATTTACCTTTTGCAGTGGGAAGGTTTTGTACAACAGAAGGCATTGAAAATATAAAAATTGCTTCAGATTTTAGAGACAAGTCATTTTCAAAAGCTTACGGCGTTTTAATTGATGATTCCATTTTAGAAGGTTTATGTGCACGAGCTATTTTTGTTGTAGATACAAAAGGTGTGATTGTATATAAAGAGCTTTGTGATGATATCACTCACGAACCCAATTATAAAAAAATATACGAAGCAGTAAAAAACGCTTAAACGTATTGTTTTTAGTCAAGGATATTAATTTAAGAGCCTGATATACTCCTTTAAATGTTTTCGAACATATTTAGGATGTTTTATGTTTTTATCTTGGTTTTCTTCTTTTTCTTCTCAAGCGCACAAAGTTTTTTTCTCAACTGCGCTTATTTTTTTATTGCTTTTCCTTTTTTTGTTGTTGTTAAATTATTCTTCACTTATTTATCTTGAAGCATCTTTACATGACTATCATTCTTATGCTTTGATATTTGTAGTTTTCCCGCAGTTTTTTATTGGCTTTTTATATACTGTTTTCCCTCGTTTTTTAAATACGACATCGATTACAAGAAAAATTTATATCAAACATTTTTATATTTACTTTTTCTCTACTACTTTATTTTTCTTAGCACTTCTTTTTTCTTTTACTTATTATATGTTTTTTGCTTTCTTTATTTTTATAGCTCAAGTTTTTAGTTTTTCTTTATTGTATAAACTCTATAAAGAATCAAAAGTTGAAGATAAAAATGATGCAAAATGGATATTAATCTCCTTTTTTACAGGACTTATTGCGCATTTTTTATACTTTCTTTCTTTTTTTGAATTTGAATATTCTTATTTATTGCATTCTCTTGCTTTAAATGCTGGTTTTTATCTTTTCTTATTTTCTTTAATTTTTGCCGTATCACAGCGTATGGTGCCCTTTTTTACACGTGGGAAAACACCTGGTTATGTGATAAATAAATCAAAGTATTTAATGGAAATTGTATATATTCTATTATTTTTAAAAGTAATACTCATGAGCTTTGATTCTTTTCTTTTAAATCTTCTAGCTGATATTCCTTTATTTTTATTTTTTACTAAAGAGCTTGTTCGTTGGAAACTCCCTATTAGAAACAGTGAAGCTATTTTGTGGATTTTACATCTTTCTTTATTATGGATTCCTATTGGTTTTTTTGTCTCTATTTGTGAATCCCTTTTTTATTTTTATGGAATATATTTTGAAAAAGCAGTGATTCATATTTTTGCTTTAGGCTTTTTTCTTAGTATTCTTTTGGGTTTTGCAACAAGAGTAGTTTTAGGACATTCAGGACAAACACCACATGCTAATAAAATCACTGTTTATTGTTTTATTTTTCTTCAGTTTTTAGTAATTTTAAGGTTTATTTCTGCTTTATTTATTAATACAAATTTTTTATATCTGTTATTTATTAAAATAACACTTTTGTTGTTATTACTAACCTTGTGTCTTTGGTCTTATAAATATCTAAAGATTTTATTAAAATAACGCTTTTTATTTTTAATAAACAAAGGCTTTATATTCTTTGTATATACTAGGGTATATATAAAGGATTCACATGAAGAAGTTAAGCGCAAAAGATGTTACCTCAGAAGTTTTATTTAATAAAAGAAGAAATTTTTTAAAATTAGGAGCTGCTAGTATTGTTGCTTCTTCTGCTTTGGTAGAACTTATGGCAAAAGAGAATTTGCCTCTTTCTAATTTAAAATATTTAAAAGATGCAAATGAAAATGATTTGAAATTAAATACTTTTAAAGAAATCACTTCTTATAACAATTTTTATGAGTTTACTACTTCTAAAGAAAAAGTAAAAGATTTAGCAAAAGATATGGATACAAGTTCATGGAAAATTACTATTGATGGTTTGGTTAAAAACCCTATTACTATTGATGTAAAAGATTTGATTAAAAAGTACGCGCTTGAAGAGAGAATCTATAGATTTAGATGTGTTGAGGGTTGGGCTATGGTGGTTCCTTGGATTGGTTTTGAATTAAAAAAATTAATAGAAGATGTAGAACCACTAGGAAAAGCTAAATATGTAAAATTTACAACTAAATACGATACGGAAATGTTTCCTGATCAAAGCAGAGGCGTATTTTCTTCTATTACCTATCCTTATGTAGAAGGTTTACGTATGGATGAAGCTATGAATCCTTTGACTCTTTTGGCTGTTGGTTTATATGGAAAAACACTAGAAGGACAAAATGGAGCACCTATTCGTTTAGTAGTGCCTTGGAAATATGGTTTTAAATCAATTAAATCTATTGATAAAATTACTTTTTTAGAGGAAGAGCCTTTAAATACTTGGCAGGCACAAAATAAAAATGAATATGGTTTTTATGCKAATGTRAATCCAAAAGTRGATCATCCAAGATGGACACAAAAAAGAGAAAGAGTTTTAGGCTCATTTTTTAAGAAAAAAACCTTGGCTTTTAATGGTTATGAAAAAGAAGTAGGACATATGTATAAAGATATGGACTTAACAAAGAATTTTTAATGAAAAAAATTATCTGGTTTGTAGCTTTTTTGCCCTTAGTTTATATGTTGCTTGAGTTATTTGTTTTTCAAAATGCAAGTGATCCTATTAAATATATTTACTCTATTACAGGAACGGCAGCAATTACAATTTTGTTTTTTACAACAACACTTTCTTTGTGGTTTAAAAAACTTGTAAAACATCGACGTTTAATTGGTTTRTTTGGCTTTTTTTATGCTTYTTTRCATATGGCAAATTTTTTAATTTTAGATATGGAATTGGATGTATTGTTTGCGWTRGAAGAAACCTTGGATAAACCTTTTATTTATTTAGGCATGATTTCWTTTACTGCTTTAGTATTTATGAGTGTTACTTCGACTAAAAAGCTTTTTAGAAAGTACAATAAATATCATAAAGTCTTGTATTTAGTATTAATTCTAACAACAATTCATTTTGTAATGGCACAGAAATCTTTGTCTATTTTACAATTTACGTATTTAGGAATATTTGCAATAATTTTATTAGCAAAAATAAATAAAAAAACAAAATTCTTTACGTTTAAAGAAAAGATAAAAGCCTAAAACTTTTATCTTTTTAAAGCAAATAAAGCTAAAAGTGCAGTAATACTCATCATAATAAAAATAGGTGTGAGGCTTGTTGTTTCAATTAAAGAAGCTAAAAAACCGATTAAACCTCCAATTGAAAACTCACTAATGCCAATAACAGCATTTGCAACTCCTGCATCTTTTTTAAAAAAATCCAAAGCACAGGCCATTGCATTTCCAAAAATAAAACCAAGAGAACCTATATATAACATCAAAAAAATAAGTACAGCATATAAATTGGGATCAAAAGAAATGGCTATTAAAACAAAGCCTGCAAATATTTGTAAATATATTCCATATTTTAATATTTGTGCAGGAGGAATATCTTTAATAAGTTTGATATTAATGCGGGTAAAAACAATCATAGTAAGTACATTTGCAGCAAAAAATAAAGGAAAAATATCTTGTGAAATAGAAAAATATTCCATATAAATAAAAGGACTTTTTTGAATAAAAATAAACATTCCCGCAAAAGCAAAAGATACTGCCAAAATATAAGCTATTGCTTGTTTGTGTTTTAAGACATTAAGATAAGCATGAATTATTTTAGTATTACTTCTCTCCCCTGTTACAGGAAGTTTAAAATAAATTAAAATAAGAACACAAAGAGAATAAATTCCTAAAAATAAGAAAATATAATTCCATACAAAAAATGAAATAACAAGAGAACCTAAAGTAGGTGCAATCATTGGAGCTATCATCATAATAGAAGCAATGGTTGAAAAAACCTTTGCAGCTTCTTTTCCTTTAAATAAATCACGAACAATAGCTCCTGTATTTACAACTGCCATTGCTCCAAAAAATGCTTGAATACCTCTAAAAATATACAGCAGTTCAAGAGTATTTGCTAAAAATAATATAAAAGAAGAAATACAAAAGCCAAAAAGACCCAACATAGCTGTATTTTTTCTTCCCATTCTATCGGATAATATTCCTCCAACAAACTGCCCAAAAGCAAAAAAGAATAAATAAATACTAATAGTAATTTCAATATTGGAAATTGCCACACCAAAGTCTTTTGCCATAGCAGGAATGGCTGGTAAATAAGCATCAATAGCTAAGGGCGTTACCGAAGATAAAAGTGCTAATAATAAAATAAGTTGTAAGTGATTGTGTGCTGTTTTCATGAATGATATCATACAAAAAACTGACTTTGAGTTTGTATTAGTTATACTCCTTTTAATATAGAAATACAGGATAAAAAATTGAGCCAAAAATATTTGATGTATAAAATTATTGCTTTAGGAATATTTACTTTAATAATTGCCATGGGAGTAAGACAAAGTTTTGGAATGTTCTTGCCTAGTTTTGAAGAAAGCTTAGATATTTCAAGAGCCTCTTTTGGTTTAACTCTTGCAATTCAACATCTTTTATTTGGTTTAGCCCAGCCTTTTGTGGGCTATTTAGCAGATAAACATGGGGGTTACAAACTACTAGTTGTAGGCTCTTTTTTATATACCCTTGGATTATATGCTGTTACGCTTATAAGTGATGCTTATGGTTTATATCTTAGTTTAGGGTTTTTAATTGGGCTTGCTTTAAGTGCCTCAACTTATGTAGTAGTTTTAGGAATTATTGCAAAAGTAGTGCCTGCAAATATAAGAAGTACTGTATTTGGACTAGCAACTGCTGCTGGTTCTTTTGGTATGTTTATTTTTATTCCTTTTACTCAAAAACTCTTAGAAAACTTCGAGAGTAATCAAGTTTTTTATATTTTTTGTTGTTTTACGCTTTTAATGCTAATTGCAGGCGCTTTAATGAAAGTAGATGCAAAAAATGACATAAGTTCAAGCAAAGAAGAAATAAGCTTAAAACATGCCTTAAAAGTCTGCAGAACACATAGTGGATATATACGTTTAAATATAGGTTTTTTTGTTTGTGGTTTTCATGTTGCTTTTGTAGCCACACATTTTCCTACGTATTTAAGCGATGAAGGAATATCTCCTTCAATTGCTATGTTGGCTTTTTCTTTTATTGGTTTGTTTAATATTATTGGTTCTTTTACTTTTGGATATTTAGGGGACAGATATTCTAAGAGAAAACTTTTAGTAATACTATATTCTTTAAGATCTATTGTATTTGCATTGATGTTGATTTTGCCTTTTAATGATACTACTGCTTTATTATTTGGTGCGTTTATTGGACTTCTTTGGTTAGCTACTGTTCCTTTAACTTCTGGTATGGTTGTACAAATCTTTGGAATTAAAGCCTTGGGTACTTTATATGGAATTGTATTTTTATTTCACCAATTAGGAAGTTTTGCAGGGGCTTGGTTGGGCGGAATTGTTTATGATGAAACTGGATCTTATAATAGTATTTGGTGGGCATCTGTCTTTTTAGCTATTTTAGCAGCTCTTGTACATATTAATATGGATGATAAAAAAATAAAAGCACAAAAATCTTAGATTTTTGTTATACTTTTTCAAAAAGGAAATACCATGTCATATGAAAGCATGATTACATTCGCACTGGCTATATTTATTTTTGGAATTACTCCAGGACCTGGTGTTTTTGCACTGATTTCCAATTCTTTAAGTAATGGTATGAGAACATCAATCGCCTTAGGTGTTGGAATGGCAGTTTCAGATGTAGTATATTTGATTCTAGCTTTTTATGGTTTGGTTTCTTTGGCTAAAAACTATGCCGGTGTTTTTGATTTTATTAGTATTGTTGGAGGTTTATATTTGATTTATTTGGGATATAAAATTTTTACAGCACCTATTGATAAAAATGTAGAAAAGGTGAAAAAATCTTACCGTTCTTATTTTGGAAACTTTTCAAAAGGTTTTTTAATATCTGCTTCTAATCCCAAAGTGATTATTTTTTATATTGCATTTTTACCAACGTTTGTAGATTTAACTAGTTTAAGTTCAAACGATATGGTAATCATTTCAGTGATCACATTTTTTGCATTAATGTGCGGATTGATTCTTATTTCTTACTCTGCACACAGAGCAAGACAGTTATTAACAAAAGAGTCCTCAGTTAAAAAATTAAATGCAACTGCAGGTTCTATTATGGGATTAGCTGGATTTTATTTGTTGGCTAAATAAAGAGATAAAATAGGTAGTGATTCAATTTAGATGTGTAAGCTTCAAAGTTTATTCAAGTAATTTAACAATAGCACTAAAAGATTCTTTTTTTGCATGATCTAAGGCATTGAAACCATTTTTATCTTTTATTTCTTTATTGGCTCCATATTCTAATAAAAGTGCCACAATTTTTTGATGATTTTTTCCGCCATTTGATAAAATAACTGTTTCTAATAAAGCAGTCCAGCCTAAATAATTGATATGGTTTATATTTATTTTAGTTTTTTCTAATAAAAGTTTTACTGTACTTACATAGCCTTTTTCACATGCTGGAATAAGTGCAGTTCCTCCATAATAATTTAAAATATCTGTTTTTGCATTTTCTTTTATTAAAACATTTAAAAATTCATTCATTCCTTTTGCACCTGCATATAAAAAAGCAGTCTGATCGATTACATTTTTTGAAAGACTTTTATCATAATAATCAATCTTTGCTCCTAATTTTATTAATAGTTTCAAAGCTTGAAGATTCTTTTTCATTGTAACTCTTAAAACAAGTGAACGCCCAAGATTATCAACAATATCAATGTTGTGCCCTTGAGAAATTTTATTTTCTAGGCTTTGTTTATCTCCTTTTATCGCAAGAGATAATAAGGTATCAAAATTGTCATTTGCAAAAATATTTAAAGATAAGATACAAAAAAGAAAGAAACAGATTTTTTTTATTTTGTACATAATAAAATCCTTTAAAGCTATTATTTATATATTAACATATAAATAATAGCTAGCTAAAGACAAGGAGAAAATATATTTGATTTTAAAGAGCTCATACAAAGTGACCTTTGCGCTTTTTTTTCTTCTTTTCTTGAAAAGAAGAAACAAGAAAGCAACTGACGAAATGATAAAGCCCTTCGGGTCCCTAAATATTTTTATTTGTTAGCTAGGCTCAAAAACTCACTAAAATGTGCTAAAGAGCACATTTTTGACGTTCAAACAGTTTTCACCTTTTTTCGCTAAAAAATAAAAATATTTAGCTTTCTCAAAGTCAGGGGAAGAGCCGTTGGGAATGTAGTTTTATTCATCGTTTTATTTATTACTTCTATTTTTACTTTATCAAAAAAAATCAATTATTAGTAAAACGTGGAGCGGATGTTCTGCCTTTGTTGAAACAGAGTGTTTGTTTTTTTCTTTCGAAACAGCCCGAAACTGTTTGAGTGTTAAGAAATATGCTCTTTAGCATATTTTAACGAGTTTTGCAGGGCAGAAAGAAGAAAATAATAAGCGAAGGTAGCTTTGCTTTCAACAACGTGGCAGTTGCTTCTTTGTTTCTTTCTTGCAATCAAGAAAGAAAAAGAACGAATGCGCTAGCTTTCACGAGCTCTATTAAATTAAAACTATTACTTGATAATCTCTTTTATATACTAGTAATTAGATAAACTGTACAGTAATAAAGTATGGTTTATAAAAAGGTGTATTTCGCCTTTATTTACTAGGGTGGTAGGATTATATAATGATTGATATTCTTCTTGGATTAGTACTTGTTTATTTAAGTGCAGATTTTAAAAGATTTTCCATGTTTATAAAACAAGCTCAATTATTTAATAATAAAAAATATTTATATTCGATAACGTTTGTCTTAAATTTTATTGGCTATACACTTCTTTTTGATGCTTATGGTTTTTGGATTGCAATTATGAATTTAGTAATTATTATTACATATAATAAATTTATTAAAAAGAATAATTCTGAATTTCATAATTAAAGGAGACAGTCACCTTTAACCAAATAACTCTAATATTAGAAGTATTATTATATAAATTGTAAGTACTTCTCATCACTAAATTAAAGTTGTGTCTCCCTTTATTATGCACTCTCTTAATTTTCGCTGCAGTATATTAAAAAAAGCTATTTCACCAGTATTGCAGAAATAGATTCTTTATAGAAAAAGAAAAAACCTTTTTTTATCCTTGCTTTTTGCACCCATTTTTTCATAAAACTTTATTGCATTAAAATTATCATTTGGTGTTTGCCACTCTATGTGATTACATCCTAAATCTTTTGTATGTTCTTTAATTTTTGACATAAATTTTGCTCCCAGACCCTTTCCTCTTTGTGATTCTTTTATATACAAACAATCCATGTGTATATAATAATCGGCATCCCATGTTGAGAATTCTTTGATTACTGTAGCATATGCAAGGATTTCTTCATTTTGTAYGGCWAYAAAACAAGTAATGTTTGAATCTTYTTTAAACAAGGCAAGGTGTAGTTTTTCCTCCTTGCCTGTTTTATCATAAGATGYATTTTCGTAYTTTGCATGYARAGCACATAARTTWATKAGCTCTTTTATTTCWTGTTTTTGTATTTTYCTTAWTARRATATCRCTCATWTTAACAMGCACAAGARATRGAACTTGCTTTTTGTCCTTCTKKTCCWTTGSTTTCATAACCATCTCGTAACCACCARTCATGTCCACCCATTAATTCTTTTACKTTAAARCCTAATTTACTCATATTTAAAGCRCCTTTAGTAGAACCATTRCATCCAATACCATCACAATAAGWWAYATAAAGMGTRTTTTTATYAAAATCTTTMGTTGAAWTTTCATTCATATCTTGRTGATAAAGATTAATACTCGAAGGAATATGTGAACGATCATAGGCTTCTTTTCTTCGTACATCAATTACAACAATATCTTCTTTATTTGTAATAGMAGCAAATAAATCTGAAGAATCTATTTCGTATTTTAATTTRTTTTSATAGTGAGAAATTTGTGTTTTCATAKTAATCCTTTTTCTTGAGWGYATTATATCACTMGWGAAAAATTAATTCTACACAATTCYTMYKTACTTTATTATCWATTCTTATTCATTTTATWCTCTTTTTRTATTATAATAGRMAATGCATAAAAAATTAACCCATTTAAWACACAGTAWMYTAGYCAATGATTTGATGTCTTATATTTACGATAATATTCAAAGTGATATTAATATGGATGAAATGGCAAACAATTTTTYAATWAGTAAATGCCATTTCCATAAAATATTTAAAGAACAAACMGGCATGGCAATATATGAAACAATTAAATCCATWCGTTTACAAAAAGCCAGCAATATTTTAATTACTAATAARTAYTCWAATATTASWGAAATAGCTAATATGTGYGGSTATAGCTCACAAACATCTTTTATTAGAGCTTTTAAACAAAGRTTTTCTCAAACGCCTACGTATTGGAGRAAGGGTGGWTATAAAGAGTATTCAAATAAGATAATTAATGCGGCTACAAAGAATAAAAAACCTTCTATTGATTTCTRCACTTTAGAGCAAAATCTAATTAAAGTTAAACCTCGAATGGCTTATTATATAAGACAAAAAGGTTACAGTGCAAATTACAAACAAACCTGGGAAAAATTAAAGGCTTGGGTATATAGTAATGATATAAAAGAATACGAGCAAATTGGAATTTATCATGACAATCCAACACTAACACCTTTAGAGGAGTGTAATTATGTGGCTTGTATTGTTCCTAAAGATGAGAACTTACGATTAATAAAAACGAATCTGCCTCAATTAGAAATTCAAGAGTGTTTGTGTATTACTTTTAAAATAGAATGTTTGCATGAAGATATTCTTTTATTAATACAATGGGTTTATCATGAGTGGCTTCCAACTAGTGGTTATGAAACAATAACAATACCTTCCTATATTATAAAAGAAAATGAGGACTTTTCCTCTTCAAACAATATAATTAAAGGCATATACCATGTACCTGTTAGGTATGTATAAAATTAGTAAATACATAAGAATTTAAGTGTGCTTCAAAGTGCAAATATGCTAATATTCCACAATGAATAAAACAAAGATTAATACTACATGCCTTTAAAAAACTTAAACTCCGAACAACTTGAAGCAGCTACTTGTACAGGTGGACACAACCTAATTATTGCAAGTGCTGGAACTGGAAAAACATCTACTATTGTAGGCCGTATTGGTCATTTAATTAATTCAGGCGTAGAACCCAAAGATATTATGCTCTTAACTTTTACAAATAAAGCTGCAGCTGAAATGGTAGAGCGWGTGGCTAAATTTTTTGGTATGGATATTGCAAAAGAAATGATGGCTGGAACYTTTCATTCTGTTTCTTATAAACTACTCAAAGTGCTTGACGTAAAAATTACGCTTAAACAACCCAGTGAATTAAAAACACTTTTTAAATCGGTTTATGAAAAACGTGTTTTTTATCACAGAGATGATGAAACCAATCCTTATGATGGTGGATATTTATACGATATGTATTCACTGTTTTTAAACTCCACCCATGGAGAAGAGTTTGATGATTGGGTAATTGAACGTAATGAAGGACATGAACTTTATACGCCTATTTATACAGATGTTGTAAAAGAGTTTAATGAACTAAAAATCAAATACTCTTATGCCAATTTTGATGATTTATTAACTCTAATGATTGATAAACAAAAAGAGACAGAGTTTACGTATAAAGAAATCTTAGTAGATGARTATCAAGATACCAATCCTTTRCAAGGTAAAYTATTAGAAGGTTTTAAACCTCAGTCTTTATTTTGTGTGGGAGATTATGACCAAAGTATTTATGCTTTTAATGGTTCTGATATTGGAATTATTTCTTCTTTTGCAACGCGTTATGAGGGTGCAAAAGTTTTTACTTTAAAAAAGAACTACCGTTCAACTAAACCTATATTAGATTTAGCAACAAAAGTGATTGAACACAATGAACGTATTTATGAAAAACATTTAGAAGTATTTAGAACAGAGGCTTTGTATAAACCAAAATTATTAATGTTTTCAGAACTCTTTGATCAATACGAACATATATCAAAATTAATAGCCAAAAGTTCTACTCCAAATGATGAAATTGCTATTATTTTTAGAAACAATTCAAGTGCCGATGGTATTGAAGTGAATTTAAGAGAATATGATATTCCTGCTCGAAGAAAGGGTGGGCATAGTTTTTTCGATTCTTTGGAAGTGAAATTTATACTTGATATTATGAGTTTGTTAATGAACCGTAATGATATGATGAGTGTTATTCATATTTTGGAATATGGAAAAGGTATTGGAAAAGCYATTGCTAAAGATATTTTTGATGCWTTRATGAAACTRGGAAATGGAGATTTATTTACMGGTTTATTTAATCCAGATCCTTCTGTTAAAAAYCCTTAYTTAAGTGCTAARTCTAAAAATATTCAATTGGGATTATTYGATGAYTTTATTGAGYTRGGTTCTGTTGCTAAGTTTAAAGATTGTGGTTTTGAAGARAAYTTTYTWGGAAATGCTATTTTAAAACATCCTAAATTATCGTATGARGGGGGACTGTTTTTACACGAATTTTATCTTATTGTAAAATCSTTRAAAAGAGTAACAAATCCCAATTCTTTGATTGAACATGTRATTAAATCTAAGTTATTTGCCCATTTAAAAGAAATCCTTTCAACMAAAAGAGGRACACTAAAAGATGGAAATYTGGATCCTAAATTAAAACTWGCAGCTGAGCTAAAAATTGGTACYAAAGCRCTTTTATTAAAAAAACTAGCAACACATTATAAAGAATTGCATAAGTTTATTAATGCCATGGTTTTAGGTGGWGGGGAAATGAGTGCRGGWGAAGGGGTTCATTTACTTACTGTTCATGCTTCWAAAGGYYTGGAGTTTAAAGAAGTCTATATTATTGATTTAATGGATGGAAGGTTTCCTAATAGAAAACTCATAGCTAAGGGTGGTTCTCTTGAAGAAGAGAGACGTTTATTTTATGTAGCAGTTACAAGAGCCAAAGATATTTTGTATTTGTCTTATGCCAAATATGATCGTGTGAAAAAAATAGATTTTATTCATTCTCAGTTTTTACGAGAAGCTGGTCTGGTTTCAGGTGGGGAAAATAAAGAAGAGAAAAAATAAATTATAAATTTTCTATTTGTTCTTTAATTCTATCCATTGGCATAATTCTAGAACGTACACGATTCTTACCTGATTTTTTTGCAGCATACAGAAGATTATCTGCTGTTTGTAAGATTTCATCAATACAGGTATTKCCTTGCATTTGAGCTACTCCAAAACTAGCAGTRAYTCCTATTTTTTTKGTATTATTATGRGTGACTGCTTGTTGTAAAGCAGCTCTTAAAATTTCTGCTTTTATTCTTGCTTCTTCAAGATTACATCTTGGCAAGGTAATTGCAAACTCTTCCCCACCTAAACGCCCAAAAATATCTTCTTTTCCCAGATGAGGTTTAAAAGCCTTAACAAACATTTTTAGTATTTCATCTCCTACATCATGACCATAGGTATCATTAATTTGTTTGAAGTTATCAATATCTATCATAATAAGAGATAAGTCCTCATTGCAGTCATTTGCTCTTAAGAATGTTTGTTCACTAAGACAAAAGAAACTTCTTCGATTATTAATTTTTGTTAAATAATCGGTGTTAGCAATAGCAAAGAGTTTTTTATGAGCGATTTCAAGTTGTTTAAGAGTGGTTTTTGTTTGTTTGGTTTTTAAATTTACCAAACGTTCTAACTGTTTTTTATTTATATTAAGAAATTTTTGGAATTTATAGATTAAAAAGAAAATGAGTAATAAAGAAGTAATTATTACAAGGTTATAAACTAGAATTTTCTTTTTCCCTTGCTCCAGCATTATGTAATCATTTTTTGTTTTGATAGAAAAGGAGTAGTTCATATTATTATCATAAAAATGGAATTGTTTATAAATACTATTGTAAAGAAAACGGCTTTCTACTAATATTTGTTTAAAATTCTTAGTATTATAAACCTGATATTCTTGTTTCGTTAGATTGATATTATTTTTCTCTTTTACAGTGAAAATAAGAGCATTATATTCTTCTAGTTCTTTTTTTTGAATTTCAATTCCTGTATAAAAATAACCGTTTGTTCTTTTATTTGAATTTGAATTGGTAATCTCTTCTTTAGTAATAATAAAAAATTTTCCATTCATGTTTAAGATAGAAGAAGTTATATTTTCTTTAAACGTTGAGAGGATGTATTTATTGATTTTTTCGAGATTTATATTCCCTTCATAGGAACTTTTATGGGCAAAAATATTATTGTTTTCCAAATCATTAATRAAAATAAAACTTAAKCCCAGRTTTTCTAARGCATAAGAGCCCACTTTATAGTGTTTATAAATATAATCTGGATTTTTGTTTGTCATGAAAGTATAAAGGTCATCATCTCTTGCGTAATCAGATGCCATGTGTTTGCTGTGTTTAATGTTTCTATCGATACTGCTAATAAAGTGTTTGGTATTATTATTATTAATGCTTCTTTCAATGTCTTCAAATACAGAAGAAAAGTAAAAATATGAAAATATGCTAATAACAATAGTTGAAATAATTGCAAAAGTAATAAATATAAAGTTCTTCTTTTGTGAGCTTAAAGGCATAATTTATCTTTAAAATAATTTTATTTTAGTATATCAGAAAAGTTTAGAATAATTGCAATAAGTTACATCTACAAAGTGTATAGTTTTATAATAAAATATTAACGTAAACAATTTTTGGTTATAATCGCGATAATAATGATTATATAGGATTTTAAATGAGCGATAAATACGAACCAGCAAAGATAGAAGACGACTATTATGCACTTTGGGAAAAACGGGGTTATTTTGAAATAGATGGTAATAAAAACATACAAGAAAAAGATAAAAACTTTTCAATTATGATGCCTCCTCCCAATGTCACTGGTTCTTTACATATTGGACATGCATTAACATTTACATTGCAAGATATAATTACACGTTATAAACGTATGGATGGATATAAAACCTTATGGCAACCTGGTACGGATCATGCGGGAATTGCTACTCAAAATATTGTTGARAAACAATTAATTGCAGCTGGAACKTCTAAAGAAGAAGTAGGWCGTGAAGAGTTTTTAAAACATGCGTGGAAACAAAAAGAAGTAAGTGGTGGAAATATAGTTCACCAAATGAGAAAACTAGGTGTTACTCCTGCTTGGAAACGTGAACGATTTACTATGGATGAAGGTTTAAAAGAAGCGGTAAAAGAAGCTTTTGTATCTTTATTTAATGAGGGGCATATTTCACAAAATACTTATATGGTAAATTGGTGTACACACGATGGAGCATTAAGTGATATTGAAGTTGAACATGAAGAAGTTCAAGGTAAGTTTTATACGATGGTATATAAACTTAAAGATGATGCCGGACAAATAGAAGTAAAAACAACCAGACCTGAGACTTACTTTGGGGATACTGCTATTATGGTTCATCCAGATGACACTAGATACAGTGCACTTGTTGGAAAAGAAGTATATTTACCTTTAACAAACAGAAGTATTAAAATTATTACCGATACTCATGTTGATATGGAAGTAGGAACTGGTATTGTTAAAGTAACACCAGCCCATGATCAAAACGATTATGAAGTAGGAAAAAGACACGATTTAGAATTTATTAAAGTATTTGATGAAAAAGGTATTTTAAATGAATATTGTGGAGAATTTCAAGGAATGGAGCGCTTAGAAGCAAGAGAACATATTGTTAAAAAACTTCAAGAAGAAGGTTATATTACTGAGATTGAAGACCATGTTCATCAAGTAGGGCATTGTTACAGATGTAAAAATATTGTAGAACCTTTTATATCTCAACAATGGTTTTTAAGCAATGAAATGGCTCAAAGTTCCATTGATAAAACAAAAGAACAAACGAAACAAAGAGCAAAAGAAGGTACAAGTTTATTTCATCCTCCTCATTGGATTAATTCTTATACTGCATGGATGGATGAATTAAGACCTTGGTGTATTTCTAGACAATTATGGTGGGGACATAGAATTCCAGTTTTCACGTGTAATGAAAGTAAGTGTAATCATCAATGGGCAGATAAAAAAGATGTTCCTGAAGCTTGTCCTAAATGTAATAGCAAAAGCTATACACAAGATCCAGATGTACTTGATACGTGGTTTTCATCTGCTTTATGGGCAATGTCACCTTTGGGTTGGGGAAATAACGATAAATTAAAAGATTTATACAATGAAAATGATGAAAAAGATTTTTATCCAAACTCTTTATTAATTACTGGTTTTGACATTATGTTCTTTTGGGTTGCACGAATGATGATGATGGGTGATCACTTTAAAAAAGAACTTCCTTTTAAAGATATTTATATGCATGCACTAGTAAGAGATGAAAACGGTGCAAAAATGTCAAAATCAAAAGGAAATGTAATCAATCCATTAGATATGGTTGAAGAATTTTCAGCAGATATTGTACGATTTTCACTGGCTTATTTAGCCGTTCAAGGTAGAGATATAAAACTTGGGAAAAAACACTTAGATTTATACAGAAACTTTACGAATAAATTTTACAATGCAGCTAACTTTTTTATAATGAACTTAGAAAATCAAAATGAAGCCAATAATACAAATATCCCTATTAAGTTTGCTGATTTAGAAGACATTGAAATTAAAACAGCCCTTGGGAAATACATGCTTTCTAAACTGGCAATTGCTACACAAGATGTTAGACTTGCTTTAGATACGTATAAATTTAATGAAGCAGCAGCTGCTTTATATAAATTTGTTTGGAATGAATTTTGTGATTGGGGAATTGAGTATTCAAAAGCATCAAAAGACTCATTATTTGAATTGGGAGCTATTTTTAAAGAAACACTTAAATTAACTTCACCTTTTATGCCCTTTATTGCAGAGTATCTATATCAAAAACTGTCATTGACTAAATTAGAAGACTCTGAGTCAATTATGATTAAATCGTATCCTAAAGTGCTTAAAAGAGATTTAGAAGTTGAAAAAATGTTTGCATATATTGAAGAAGCAATTACTTCAGTACGGCGTGCAAAAGTAATTATTGATATGGGAAACAGTAAAATTTCTAAAGCCTATATAAAAATAGATGTAAATATTGATAAAGAAATAGCAAAACCTTTTATTGAAAAACTTGCGAAAGTAATAGAAATAGAATTTGTTGAAGCTAAAATAGAAAACTCAATTACAGATGTATCTGATAATTTAGAAGTATATCTGCCAACATCAGAAATTGATATGACCCCTATTATTAATAAATTAAGCAAACAAAAAGAAAAAACACAAAAAGAATTTGATAAACTAAATGGAATGTTAAGTAATGAACGTTTTGTTGCAAATGCACCAGAAGAAGTAATTAGAGCTAATAGAAAAGCCCTTGAAGAAGCGCAAAATAAATTAGAGAAAATTAACAATGAACTTAAGGCCATAATGTAAAACAAAACAGCCTAGCTGTTTTGTACAAGATAAATATAATAGGATTTTAATGAGGTTAGTATTTACTGTTTTAATTTTATTTATATTTACTGCTTGTAGCACAACACAAAAAGACTACAGTACTTTTTTTCAAACCCAATCTGCTTCTATTATGAAGAGCAATTATGTAAGTTCTATCAAACTTCTTTTAAAATTACAACAAAAACTTAATACTAGAAATCCCAATTCTTATAATCATGAAAAAAATAAAACAATAACTTCTTCGATTAAAAATCTATCAAATAATGTTTTCCTTACTTTTAAGAATCAAAAAGTCACGGATTATAAAATATATTTAAATTTGGCCTTTTCAAAAGAAAACATTAAAAACAGAAATGATTTTTTAATTCTTGGGATTTATTATTTAATTTATCAATCTTATGAAATCAATAAAGGGCATAAACTCACCTCTTATTTTTATAATATTGATAAGTTAAAAAAACTGCATCATAATTTACAAGTAATTAAGTGGAAAATTAAATCGGCTAAAAAATTAGATGGTTCGTATATGTTTTTAACTTGGCAAAATAATTGGCAAATTGAATTAGCAAAAAAACTAAAAAAGAATAACAATATCAAACTAATTGCTTTAGAGAATTTAGAATATATAAAAAACAAAAAAGAAAGTTTTTTATCTTCTTCTAATTTTTCTTTTGAAGTTATATTAACTCAAATGATAGATCGCTCAAACAACTCTCTAAAAATCTTAGACGTAGATGTTACTGATGTTGGTTTTGATGCTTTAAAAAGTATTTTCATTTTCTTATAAAAATAAAACTATTTGAGTTTATTTACAAAGGTATACATAACAGGTAAATACACCAAGTTAAGAACAGTTCCCCAAGCAAGCCCAAAACCTAAAGCAATAGCCATGGGTTGAAAAATAGCTGCTTGTCCTGTGGGAAAAAACATTAAGGTACAAAGTCCTATTATGGTTGTTATTGTTGTTAATACAATGGGTCTAAAACGTTTGGCCGAATAATAAAAAACTTCTTCGATATTTTTGGCTTTAGTTAAAAAAGTCATCATTATAATTCCATCATTAATTACAACACCAGCAAGACCAAGACCTCCAATAATAGAAGGTAAACTAAGATTCAAAGAAAGTACATTGTGTCCTATTAATACACCCAGAATTGAAAAAGGAATAACAGACATTAAAATAAAGGTATTTTTAAAAGAATTAAATAAATACAGCATAGATAAAAAGATTAAAACAATAGCAAGAGTACTTGCTAAAAGCATATCTCTTTGTAACTCTTCTTTCTTTTCTTCTTCTCCTTTAAAAG
The DNA here is from genome assembly GCA_002733685.1 of Arcobacter sp. GTDB lineage: Bacteria > Campylobacterota > Campylobacteria > Campylobacterales > Arcobacteraceae > NORP36. The sequence goes on from NVWN01000011.1 coordinate 45,204, forward strand.
TAAGTTTAATTCCATCTTTTTTGGCTTCTTCTAATAAAGGTTGTATTTTTTCTATCAGTTCACCAGCTGTTATTATTTCACTGTTTACATTGGCATATAAAAAGAAATTAACCACTCCATCTTCTTTTAATAAACTTTCAAAGGATTTTATTTTTACAAAAGTTGTAACTTCACTAAGTCTTACGTATTTTGAGTCTGCTATTTCAATAATAAGATTTTGTAAACCGTCTTTTTCATTTTTATTTAATGACTGAATTTTTAAATCAAGCATTCCTTCTTCATCAAATAAAACTGTTTTTTTCTTTGATAAATAAATATTAGATATTTTTGTACCTAAGGTATATTCATTAAGACCAAGACTCTCTCCATAAGCATTTACTTTTAATTTAATTTCTTCTATTCCAAAATTAGCAGAAGATGCAACATTTTTTATACCCTCAAGTGTTTTTATATATTTAGTAATTTTATCAATATGTTCAACACTTTTATAATAATTACTTGAATTAAAAGCAATTCTTAGGTCTGCTTTTACAGGACCTACTTTACGCTCTTTTACAGAGATATCACTTAAGTTGTATTGATTTTCATAGTTTTGTTTTTTTAACCAAGATTTAACTTTTTTTGCAACAACAAAAGATTTTTCATCTCTWATTCTGTTTTCTTTATTGTAATAAAAACTTAAATAAGGTGTKATATATTTATCCACAAAATTCATTGCTTTTAATTTTTCTAATTCAATGGTRAYAAACATAACATAAGGATATCTCTCAGAATTTCCACCATTATCACGYCTGTAACCAGCAACKGAAGAAACTTCTTTRATAAAAAAGTTCTTTTTTTCTTTTAACAAATCTTTTTCTATATTTTGTACKATTTTATAGGACTGYTCCAGMGTRGTATTCACGTCTGCTTTAATMGTAATATTRATTTTACTGCTATCAAAYCTAGGAAACATATGAAACTTAGAATTATCAACYAAGGTATATATTAATAAAGGAATAAAAATRATAAAAAGAGCYAAAAAAGGTTTTTTCCAGSTCATGAAAAAATGAATTAAYTTAGAATATATTYTATTWGCMSKTTTCCATGAAAGAACTTTTGCACCTTTTTTCAAAGTATGGGCTGCATGAATAGGTAAAAATATAAAAGATTCAATCAAAGAAGCAAAAATCAATGCAGAAAAAGCAATAGGAATTAATTTTAAAAGCTCTCCCATGGTTCCACTTAATAAAAGCATGGGAATAAAAGAAAATAAAGTWGTTAGCGATGCAATGGTTACTGGTTTTGCCATCTCTTTTGCTCCAATAACTGCAGCTTCTTTTGGTTCCATTCCTTCTTCTATATGTTGTTGAATGTTTTCACTTACAACAATAGCATCATCAACAACTATTCCAATAGCAATCATAACACCAATTAAAGAAATCATATTAATGGTGTAACCAAAAAAATAAAAATATATAGCGCCCATTACAAAAGAGGTAGGAATACCTATGGCTATAATTATTGCCATTCTGGTATTTATTAAAAAAACAACTAAAATAGTGATAAGTATAATTCCTAGAATTATATTAGAGATAACAATATTTAATCTATCAACGATTCTTGTTGAATTGTCGTCTCTTAAAATATACGTAATATCCGCATTTTCTTTTTGCAGTATTTCTACTGCTTCTTTTATTTCTTTCGCAAGTACAATTGAGTTTCCTGTATTRCTCATTTTTATTTTTAGATTTAAKGCATTGTTWCCGTTAATTGAAAATAAAGTAGAMGTATCTTCATAACGTTTGTTTACCTGTGCTATGTCTTTTAAATAAATAAATTTATCTCCCAATTTTAAAAGAGAGTTTTCAAGTTCTTTTTTGTTTTTTGCCCCATTATATGTAGATAAAAAATAGTGTTTTTCTCCTTCTATTTTACCCAAGGGAAAAATATAAGAAAGCCTTGATATGGCTTGGTACAAAACATCTTTATTAATATCAAGCGCTAAGAGTTTTTTTTCATTGATTAAGAGTTCATAATATTTATCAGAGTCTCCGTACATAGAAACTTCTGCAATATGTTTAAGAGAAAGAATTTTATCTTTTGCATGTTTTGCAATTTCTTTAATTTCGAGTACATTTAATGTTGAAGAGGTAATGCTTAATTCAATTAAATCTCTTTTTATTTCTATAACATTTACTCTTGGTTCATCCATATCATCAGGTAACGAACTCTTTAAATTGCTAACCACATCTTTTATTTTGTTAGCGGTATTGTATTTGTTTGAACGAGGTTTTAGATCAACAATTAAAGTAAAGCGTGAGGGTGAAATTACCGATGTGATGTTTTTTATGTCTTCAATATTTTTAATGTCTTTTTCAAGATCATTAACAGCAAGTTTATTTAGAATATCTACAGATGCACCAGAATATGAGCCACTAACGGTAATAACATCTAATTCAAAATTAGGAAAAATTTCTTTGGGCGTTTTTATATAAGAGTAAATACCAAGGGCAAATACTAAAAAAAACAAGGTGTAGTTCATTCGTGAGTTGTTAATAAAAAAGCGAATTGTTTTTTCGAACATTTTAATCCTATATGAATATAATTAAGTAATTATAAGAAAATAATATTAATGAGGTATTAACGAAAAGGAGCTCAAGCATAGCAAGAGCTACTCTTAAGCCTTAGTTTACCTACTTGCAGCATAGAGGTTAATTGTTTTAATGAGATTTAAATCGTCTTCATCTTTAACATTTTCCGCATATACTTTTATATTAAGTAAATGAGAGAGTTCTTGCATAGACTCAACAAAAGCTTGTTTACCAGCATCTTTATTGATTCCTGAGGTATAATCTCTTGCTAATCTAATATAATTTATTTTTAAATCTTTGATRCGATCAAGTGGAATAAATTTTGACTCAAAACGTTTCACAATGATYTTWCCACCRGCTGTATTGATTTTATGAGARAAYTTTTTAAATAAATCAATATCTTTTGCTACTCCATAMGCAGTAATTGARAAAATAAGCTGAGAAGAWATACTTGTATTTTCTTCTAATGTTCTTGTAATCCAATCAATAAATAAATTATCRCTTATRGAATCAAGCGATAARTTAATAGAAATATCATGGGCTATTTTATTGTATTTTATATGATTAATAACTTGATTAACAACGGCTTTATCAAAATCAATAATCTTATTATACTTCTCTGCAATAGAAACAAAGGTTCCAATAGGAATTTGCACATTGTTTTTATCTTTTGCATGRCTAAATGCTTCTTGCATTACTAWGGTATYTWTATTAYTGCCATTTARTACTTTWGCATCACCAATATAWCCTACTTCAAATTTTGAATTTTCAATAATATCAAAAATTAAATCTTTCCATGAAAGCATATCYCGTGCTAAATCATTTTCATCTCTAATTATAGCTTCATTAGGGCCTAATTGTTTTGCAGCTTCACACGATTCATTAGCAGCGATTAACATTTCTGGTGTTGTTCCTATTTGATTAAAAGGAGTAGCTCCCATATATGCAATATCTTTTTTATCCACTTCTTTCCCAAAAGCTTCAAATTCATTTTTTAAATAAGCAGTAAGTTCTTTAATATCTTTGGAGTTTTTATTTTTAACAATCATTGCAAATTCAGAACCAAAGAATCTGTAGGCAGAAATTTCAAAAATAAAATGTTTTTTCGTTTCATTTAAAATTCTAGCAAAACGTTTGATAAAACTATCTACATCAGCWGAAGARTGATTTTTAGCATAAGAACCTAGATCCGCTATTTTTATGCTTAATACATATCCATCTGTTTTAGTAATAAACATTTTTTTCATATCGGTTTCAAAKGTTTGTAACAATTGTAAACCYGTTAAATCATCTAAAGATATTTTTTTTGTCATATTTTCAAGATTTTTATTGAGTTTTTTAATAATYCYTTCAATTTTTCCAGACATTTCATTCATAGCAATAGCAACATTTTTAATTTCTGTGGTAAAAGGCAGTTTTGAAATCTTTGAAAATTCTCCTGCTGAAATATTTTTGGCCARTTTYTCTATATTYTTTAGAGGTTTTAAWATAAACTGTAAAAAGAAAACTAAGAGTGACATTGAGATAATAAAAGCAACAARRGCATAAATAATRGCTGYTTTTGCTTGTTCATATAGTTTGGCATAAGCATCCCCTGGATTTGCAGARACATAAATRATAGCTGCTGTATTCCAACCATCTGATATTTCACTTTTTTGTTCTTKCATTTCAAGGGTAAAAGAATCWATAAACCACTGMGGAATATAATCAAACTTCACATTTCTRSTTACTTTGGCTAATACTTTATTCATWGTAATAATGCTTTCAAGTTCTTTTTTCTYTCCYTCAAATTCAATGCTAAAGTGAATAGGAATATCTCCTCCTTTTAAATAAGAATCACTTGGAATAAAATTATATATTTGAGTGCTTTGTTCTTCATTTGCTATAAATTCTTCATTTTCTAAAGATGCAAGTTCTTCTAATAAATCATCATCTTCATTCATTCTTTCTATCTTTCCATAAACACTATTGGTATATACATTAGATACTTCCCACGCTTTGTTTAGTTCAATAGTCTTATTTTGAATTAAAAGTTCATCTTGAATAAAAGTAAAACTGGTATCTTCTAAACGTAATTCTTTATAAAAACCTCTGTTTGCAATAGCTTTAATAATAGATACAATTTCAGGGTCTTTTTTATCTTTCATATACGCTTTTAACGTCAAACCAAGAGACGTAGCTGTATCTTGGGCTTTTGTAGTAGATTCTAATTGTAGATACTCTTTAGTATTATTAACAGATATAATAAAATTTCCTGTAAATATCATTAAAAATATAAATGATATGATTATATAGAGTTGTTTGGATAAAGACATTATTTCCCCTTTAAATTCTGGTCATTAAATCTTGCCAGGCTTTTAAATTATTTGAACCAATTTTAATACTAGACTTTCCTTTGTTTTTGGCTTGCCATAGTCCATTTGCATTAAATGAATAAATTGGTTTCAAATCCTTTCTTTTACTTGCAAGTTGAAGTTTTTTATTTACATTATCAAGTACAATGGGTGTTGAGTTTTTTTTGTGATAATACGTAAGTACCATATGTGCTTCTTCATATTTTGTTCGTTTTCTTAAAAGTTTAACATAAGTGATTCTTAGTTTATGTTCAGGTATTCCTAATTTAATCAAAGAATAGTATTTAGCAATAGCATAATCTTCACAATCTCCTGCTCCTGTACCCATGAATTCAAAAGGAGCAGCCCAATAATCATTCTTTCCCCAGTGTTTTAAATCTCTTTTGTATTTTATTTTATTAAAAAAATCATTAACATTTTTAAGTTTATGAAGGACTTTTTTATTTTGAGATTCTTGCATAATTCTGTCCCATATTTCAACTCTTTTTGTTGCTTGTGGGCCGTATTTTTTAGAGAATTGTGCCATTTTTTTAGATGAGATATTAACATTAGATGTAGCAGCAATAATACTGATACAAATAGTGCTTAAAGAGAGGATAGATAAGAACTTTTTCATATTTCTTATCTATCTTGTTGTGATTGTTTCATATACTAACCTTTGATACTAACAAAGAGTTCAGTATAAAAGAAATTATTTTAATACTTTCTTAAGTGCTTCTTCTGAAAGTTTATCTTGATCGTATTTAACAATAGCAATATTTTCTGAATTGTTAATATACCATTCATCAATAGCATCTAATTCATGAAGACCTTCCAGTTTTTCTTTATTAATTTCTTCTAAAGAAATATATAAATTCTTTTTCTTTAATGGATTAGGAATTGTAAAAATCAAAACAGCCCATAAAACACAAATAACAGCTATTACCATTACAATATCATTTAAGGAAACGCTTTCATAAAAAACTCCACCTAAAATTCCACCTAAGAATGTTCCTAAATAACCAAAAGAATTAAAAATTGCTAGTGTAAAACCTCTTTGATGTACTTTTGCAAACTTAGTAGCTAAAGACTGCATTATTGGTTCATGCATATTAAAACCAACAAAAAATACAACTACTCCTACTCCAAACATAGTAGCGGTTTGCGCAGTTCCTATTATTAAATAAGAAATAGCAAATAAAACAACTCCAATAATCAGAATTTCTTTAAATTTTCCTTTTTTCTCAGCAATAATAGCAGCAGGTGCCATTGCAAGTATTCCCAGAATCATTGCAGGTAAATACACTTGCCATAAATCTTTTAAGTCCCAAGAAAAAGTTTTGATTAATACCATTGGAATAATCATAAATGCAAAAGTCATTAAACCTTTTTGTAAAAAGTTTGTAATATTCATTTTTACTAGGTTTGAATTTAAAAATACTTCTTTAAATTTAGACTTTCCATTATAAGAATGCGTAATCTTTGGCGGATTTGGTACTTTTTTTACTAAAATGTAAATCGAGATACAGGCCATAATTGCTGTTGCATAAAACAAGGTTGAAACCCCAGCATAAGCTCCAATAGTAGGACCTGCTAACATAGATATAGCAAAAGACATTCCAATAAATGATCCCATTACTGCCATTGCTTTTGGTCTTTGTTCTTCTTTTACTAAATCACTGATCATAGCAATTACAACAGCAGCAATTGCACCTGAACCTTGTAAAAATCGACCAACTAATAAGGTGTACATATCAGATGCCATAGCACAGACTAAAGAACCAATAATGAAAAGCAAGAGCCCTGCAATTATAGTTCCTTTTCTTCCTACTTTATCACTGAACATTCCAAAAGGTATTTGAAATATCATTTGAGTTAGTGCATAACCACCAATAGCTAATCCAACAAGAGTTGTAGTTGCACCTTCTAAATTAATAGCGTAAACAGACAGAATAGGTAAAACAAGAAACAATCCTAAAAATCGCAAAGCAATAATTAGAGAAAGTGGTAATATTAATTTAAACATAGTTAATCCCAATTTTAGTTAAAATATTGTGAATTATATACTAATTTATTTTAATAACAATTAAAAGTTCAAAAGTGAGAAATGATATTTTATAAAAGTATTAAATGTACCCATTAAATAAAAGGCAAAAGATGAGAATTATATTAGCAAGTAATAACAAAGGTAAAATTGAAGAATTTAAAAAACTTTTACCAAATGTTGACATTATCCCTTTTAGTGAAATCTTAGGTGATTTTGAAATAATAGAAGATGGTTTAAGTTTTCAAGAAAATGCTATTAAAAAAGCAAAAGAAGTATATGATAAATTAAATGATGACAAGTGCATCGTAATATCAGATGATTCTGGAATATCTGTACCTGCTCTTAATGGGGAGCCAGGAATTTATTCGGCAAGGTATTCAAAAGACGGTACTGAYAGYTCAAATAACAACAAATTAATAAAAAATCTAARAGAAAAAGATCTTACTAGTACRGATGCRTATTAYACGGCTTGYATTGCTATTGTTTATAAAAAYCAARTATATACAGTGCATGCTTGGATGCACGGAATTGTAATCACACAAACAAAAGGAGAGGGTGGYTTTGGTTATGATCCTATGTTTATTCCNAAAGNATTAYGRTAAAACCTTRGCYCAATTRCCCTATGARGTKAAAAAAKCACTCTCYCATAGAAGTAAAGCGCTTCAATTAGCTCTTAAAATAATAGATTTATTRCTCTAATAAYTCTTTRTRYAARGATATGAAWAAACCTTCTTGTTTGKATTTTAYAAATAAGTCGGTTTTTRTATCTTTTTTAAAAGCATAAATTTCRAATAARTCRTTTTCTATGCTCATRCTCTCTTTTATWGGGTATWTYTYTAWATATTCTTCTAAAAARTTTAAATGYAATTTTGCTTGTTGATAAAGAATAGTTTTRCTTTGATTTTCTTGTTTAAGATTWATATTTTTCAAGATATCCAAAGATACATAAGAAAATACAGCCAATAAAAAAATACTTAATAAAAGTATATAAGATTYTTTATTCATTTAAAAAGTCTTTTTTRCAAATCTTTTTTATGCAAATATTTAAAAGATAGATTTTTTTATTTTTTTCTATAGAAAAGCTGCTTATATTTTCCAATAAAAGTTTGTTCTGGAAATATAAGTTTTTATTTTCATATTTTAATTCTTTTACTTTTTTTATATTGTTTTGTATAAAAACAAAAGTGGATAATAAATCTATGTCAAGAATTCGTCTTTGTAAATTGTGTTTATTATTTTCTTGCATAYTTTTAATAAACAATACCGTAGCGCTAATTATTACAGAGCTAAGTAATAAAACAAAAATGACTTCTAAGAGTGTAAACGACTTTTTCATGGAAGGCTGTACTTAACTAGTACATATGAATTATTTTTTACTTCTTGTTTGTTCACGTTAAGAGTTTGTTTTATTTTGTCTTGAATAATATGAATTTTTACAGGTGTTTTTTGACTAAAGATTAGAATATCATCTGTTTTTTGTTCATTAATAGTAAGTATGTTAAAAAAACCACTTACTACTAAAGATAAAATAATAATGCTAAGTAAAGTCTCTAAAAGAGAAAAACTATTTTTGGCCAAGCTCATAAGCTTTTTGGTAAGCAGCTTCGACTGCTTTTATCATTGCATCTCTTACTTTATTTTCTTCTAATGCTGCAAGCCCTGCTGCTGTTGTACCCCCAGGAGAAGTCACTTGATCTTTTATAAGCGCTGGATGATTGTGTTTTAATAAATATGCCGTACTTGTAAATAATCCAGAAACWAGTTTCATACAATGAGCTCKCTCTAGTCCWGCTTTTACKCCTCCATCMGCYARKGCTTCTGCAATAATTGCTAAATAAGCAGGTCCACTTCCAGCAATTGCWGTWGCAATATCSAGTTCATTTTCAGTATTTACCCATAAAGTATCMCCAATTTTTGAGAAAATYTCRATGGCATCATTTTTAACTTCTTTATCTCCTGTAATTGAAGTCATTGAAGCATTATGTGAAGCTGCAATATTGGGCATGGTTCTAACATAATGTTTTGCACTTAGGTGTTTTTTTAAGGTATCGATTTTAGTTCCTGCAAGAATAGAATATATGGTATTAGCTCTTCCACTTAAACGTARGGATACMGATTCCAGCGCATAAGGTTTAACACAAAAYAATAYATTCTTACCTTCAATRTCTTCATTRTTTTCATTGAGTCGTTTYACAGATATTTCTGGATATTCTTGTTTAATTAAAGAAAGYTTTTTTTCATCCCTTGAGATTACTTCAATRTCGTAATCTTTAACYAATCCACGAAGCAATGCTTGTGCCATATTCCCATTTCCAATTAATGTCAGTTTCATAAATAGCCTTTTTTATTTCATTCTTTTTACTATAAATTAAGTATAGCAAATCTTTCCTAAGCAAATATTAGATAAAATAACSGCTTTAACNAAAGGGGCAATAATATGCAAAGTACAAAAAAACTATCTATGTATTTCAAATCACTACTTTTTATTCTATCTTTAGCCGTTTTCTTTCAAGCGTGTTCTTCTAAAAAAATTACGGTTTATAATCAAAGTGCAAGTTATTGGTACAATGAAATGATTACATCAATTAATCAAGGAGATTTAGATGCAGCTGATGATACCTACACTTCATTAAATTCTGAACACAGAAATTCTCCATTAATCCCAACATCTTTAGTAATACTAGCAAATGCTCATGTAGAAGATGAAGAGTATGAATTAGCAAATTATTATTTGGATGAATATTTAAAACGTTTTGCACAAAGTAAAAATGTGGATTATGTTAGATATTTTAAAATAAAATCAAAGTTTTTGGCTTTTAATGCTGAATTTAGAAATCAAAAACTGGTAAGTGAAATCCTTGATGAAATTCAAGAGTTTATTGTTAAGTTTCCAAAATCAAAATACCTGCCACTTGTACATACTATGAATACAAGACTGGGCTAYGCAAAAGCTATTTTTGATGATGAAATTGCTGCTTTGTATACTAGAATTGATAAACCASAAGCAGCTGCTATTTATAAAAAAAGAGTTGAAGATAGTGCTGTTAATTTAAAAGAAGTAGAAAAAGTACATACTCCATGGTATAAACGAATATTTCAATAAGGAACAATATGGAATTAGAAAATTATGATGAATTTCCACAAGAACTGCCATTAATTATAGAAGACGATGTATTTTTATATCCTTTTATGATTGCGCCACTTTTTTTAAGTGATGAAACAAATATCAAAGCAGTCGAGTATGCAATAGCAGAAAATAAATTGGTTATTGTAAGTGTTTCAAAAGCTGGTTTTGAAGGTGCAAGAAAAAAAGACAATTTTTATGATGTAGGTGTTATTGGTAATATCATGAGAAAAGTCTCCCTTCCTGATGGAAAAATTAAAGTATTATTTCAAGGTTTAGTTAAAGGWAAAATTTCTTCTTTTAATGAAGACAATAGCACTTTTGCACAAGTAGAAATACTTGAAAATATTGTTTCAAAAGAAGAGGAAATTAATTCCTTGATTGATTTGTTAAGAGCTCAGGTGAAAAAACTTTCAAGACTTAACTCAAAGTTTCCTGCTGATTTAATTAAAACCATAGATGAAAACAATGATGCAAGTAGAATTGCAGATTTAATTTCATCTGTATTACGCGTTAAAAAAGACGAAGCTTATATATTATTTGCAGAAGTAAATTTAGAAATCAGATTAATTGATTTAATAGAAACCATAAAAAAAGAGTGCGARAACTTACGTATTCAAAAAGAGATTACACAAAAAGTAAACTCAAAAATCGAAAAAACACATAAAGATTATTTCTTAAAAGAACAAATTAAAGCCATTAAYCAAGAATTGGGTACGGATAATAAAAAAGACGAAGAAATAAAAGATTACAGAAAAAAACTTAAAAAAATTAAAGCACATATGCCAAAAGATGGGTATAAAGAAACTAAAAAACAAATTGATAAACTCTCAAGAATGCATCAAGATTCACCCGATGCATCCTTATTACAAACCTATATTGAACAAGTACTTGAATTGCCTTTTGGAAAATTTGCCAATGAAAAAATCTCTGTTTTAAATGTTGAAGAACAATTAAATAAAGATCATTATTCACTAAGTAAAGCAAAAGAGCGAATTTCTGAATACTTTGCGGTAAAAGAATTATTAGAAAAAAGAAATATTAATAATTTAATGACAAAAGGGACAGTTTTATGTTTTGTAGGACCTCCTGGTGTTGGAAAAACATCTTTAGCTAACTCTATTGCAAAAGCATTAAAAAGACCCCTTGCTAGAATAGCWTTAGGTGGAATGGAAGATGTGAATGAATTAAGAGGACATAGAAGAACCTAYGTKGGWGCAATGCCTGGTAGACTTGTTACTTCTTTAATTGATGCAAAACAAATGAATCCTGTAATTGTATTGGATGAAATTGATAAAATAGGTGCTAATAATAGAGGCGATCCAAGTGCTGTAATGTTAGAAATTCTAGATCCTGAGCAAAATCATGAATTTAGAGATCAGTATTTAAACTTCCCAATTGATTTATCTCAAGCTATTTTTGTAGCAACTGCAAATGATGCCCGAAGAATTCCTCCTGCTTTAAGAGAYCGAATGGARTTTATTGAATTRTCTTCATATACACCAAATGAAAAATATCATATTGCAAAAGACTATTTAGTTCCTCAAGAATTGGAAAAACATGGACTTAAAAAATCAGAAGTAAATTTAAGTAAACCTACTCTGGAAGTTATTATTGAAAAATATACAAGAGAAGCAGGGGTTAGAAACTTAAGACGTGTTTTTTCTAAGTTATTTAGAAAAGCAGTAAAACAAATTGTAATGAATGAAGATTTGAAAAAAGTATCTATTACAAGCAAAAATATAAAAGAATATTTAGACAATCCTATTTTTGAAATAGATCAAGCAGACAAACAAAATCAAGTTGGTATTGCAAATGGTTTAGCATGGACTGCTGTTGGTGGCGATGTATTAAAAATTGAAGCCATTAAAATTAAGGGAAAAGGAATGTTAAGTGTTACTGGAAATTTAGGCGATGTAATGAAAGAATCTTCGCGTATTTCTTTTTCAGTAGTAAAAGTTTTAATTGATAACAATAAAATTAAAATCGATCAAGATAGCATTCCTTTAAATCTTAAAGAAAAAGAAGACAAGATAAAATTAGATTCATCTGAGATTTATAAACGTTACGATATTCACTTACATATTCCAGAAGGTGCAACMCCWAAAGAYGGYCCAAGTGCTGGAGCTATTATGGCTGTATCTATTGCATCTATTTTATCAGGRAAAAAAGTMCGTTCTGATTTAGCAATGACGGGTGAGCTTACTTTAAGTGGAAAAGTATTACCTATTGGGGGATTAAAAGAAAAACTAATTGCTGCTTATAAAGCAAAAATGAAAACAGCATTAATTCCACGTAAAAAYTWCGAGCGAGATTTAGAAGATATTCCAGAAGAAGTAAAAGATGCTATGGATATTATTCCCGTTGATAATATAGATGATGTATTAAAATTAACGTTGGTATAGATTTTAAATGAGAAGAGGTGCAAGGCAAAGCCAAATAATAAATAATTGGTTTTCTCTTGTCACTATTATTTTAGTTACTGTTGTTTTGACTTTTTATCTTAGATATATAGTAAAAGAAAAACCAAGATTAAATTCTGCTCTAGCTTGTCAGCTGCTTAATAACAGTAGTGATAAAATTATAAATCAAAAATTATTGAATATCCACGATGCATTGATTTTAAAAGGAAGATATATWTTAGATGGSGGAATWTTAGAARCCCTAAATAAAACTTCTYTTATWAAAARTAAAATTAAACTATCAAAAAGTAAYCAATACTTTATGCAAGAACTTAATATCTTAAGTACCAATACTCATAAACATTATGTAAAAATTAAATACGAATTTATTGAAAATGAAGATATAAATAATAATAGTGTTGCAAGACTATTAACATCTTTTAGAATCAATGGTAAAGAATCTTTTATTATGAATACAGATTTACTATCTTATAATGAAACAAGTATAAAAGATGCTATCTCCTGTACTATAAAGGCTTTTAAATACAATGTTACAAAATATTAAAACATTTACTTTCACAAACATMATAATAGGCTTAACAGTCCTTATGTACTTAGTGCAAASCAATATTGAATATGGAACYGTTCGAATGGGYCTTAATATYCTTTTTTTAAGAGAAGGTTATTATTATCAAATACTTTCAACTATGTTTGCCCATGGTGGTATTGGACATTTAGGTATGAATATGTTTGTTTTATATCAATTTGGAAATATGATTGAAAAGTATTTTGGAAAAGGTATYTTTTTATCCTTATATTTTATWGGTGGTTTATTAACATCACTTGGMAGTTTTTATTTTATGTACAGTATTGGCTTTAATCATAATTTAGTAGGTGCCTCAGGAGCAATTTCTGTGCTTATGGGATTTATTGCTCTTGTGGATAAAACACAAAGATCAGGAATTATTACTTGGGTTTTAATTATTTCAGTAGCACCTTTGTTAATAGGTTTACCTATTGCTTGGTATGCTCACTTTATAGGATTAGCTATAGGTTTATTAATGGGATTTTTTATACGCGCTTATTTATTAAAAAGACGCTAGATTTATTGAAAGTAGGTGAAAATTCCTGCAACAAATAAAACAAAAACAATGCCTAAGAAAATATCTTTTAAATTAACTGTTGGATTCATAATTCCACAATAAGGGCAACGTTTTATTTTTTTTACTACTTCACGCTTGCAGTTTCTACAATTCTCTATAATATATCCTTTTCTTGTTTTCCCATAATATCAAATTATAACAAAATGTAATATTATCTWKAWTTTTTTKTAAATGAGTTATAATGTTTTTATGATTATGCACTTAGATTTAGACTGTTTTTTTGTATCTGCYCACAGAAGTATTGATAAAAGTTTGCTCAATATTCCWGTAGCAGTRGGTGGACGAAGTAAYTTAAATATCTTTAATAAAAGCAAACAAAAAMGWTAYGTYTCWGAAAAYTCTGGTGCTTTTGTTTCTTCCATTTTAAGTAAACAAGAAAAAAAYCCACARAAATATTTTGTAGATGAAGATGGACGTATWCGAGGTATTATTACYACMTCTTCTTATGAAGCAAGRGCKTGTGGTRTTAAAACAGCAATGAGTGTRAATGAAGCTTTGTCTTTRTGTCCYCACCTTCATATGATMAGTCCTGATTATCCYTTGTATCAYGAGCTKTCYTATAAACTTCTTTCTTTTTTAGAASAARCRACWCCAGAAGTTGAGCAGTTTTCTATTGATGAGTTTTTTGTAAATTTRTCTGGTTTTATTGATGATAAAGATGTTTATGATTTTGCWAAATACATWCAAAATGAAATTTTACGTTTGTTTAATTTACCTATTTCAATWGGWCTTGCTAARTCYAARTATTTRTCYAAAGTRGCWACSAATTATGCTAAACCAATAGGTATTAAACTTGTAAAAGAAGAAGACTCTTATAATTTTATTAAAGATATGCCCATTGCTCATTTTACTGGAATAGGAAAAGCCTATCAAGAAAAACTAAAAGCTTATGGTATTTCTAAATTAGGACAAGTACGTGAACGAAAAGAGTTATTTTATTCTTGGAAAAAACCAGGTATTCAGCTTTATAATAGAATTTTAGGTATTAATGATTTTTCTTTGGAAAAAAGAGGTCCTTCTAAATCAATAGGAATTGGTCGTACTTTTGATCCTATTTTAAAACGAGAAGAACTTAAAAGAAGAGTGGTKATTTTRTGCAGATATTTGGCATTYTTGGTTTACAAAAAAAATGTCAATCCCCAAACYTTTTATCTCAAAATMAAATATGAATTTAAYTTGAGTGCAAAAGCTACYTCYACAAACAATAGAATGTTTTCAGAAKCACTTTTAAAAGAAACAGTWTTAAAAATGTTTGATGAACAAGACAWTCATCCYASYCATTATGTAGTACAGCTTAATGTAACRGTGAGTAATTTTATTGARCAAAGAATGGATACTTTTAATATTTTTGAATAYGAAAGTGATTTAAAAATCAAAAAACTCAATTCWCATTTRAATATTTTRCGAGAYAAATATGGYATTGATATWATTAAAACTGCCAAAGAATTGTATGAAGATAATTAAAAAGACYCTCTTTAAARAAGAGYCTTTTAAAGAATATTAWGTAGCAAATAATTCTTTYTCTATGTCTCTAAAACCTTTAAATTCCAAWGCATTACCACTTGGATCACARAAAAACATAGTCCCTTGCTCACCTGCTAGTCCTTCAAAACGAATATAAGGCTCTATGATGAACTTCTCTATTTTTTCTTTCATCTTTTTAGAAAAAGCTTTCCACTCATCAAAGTCCATAATAACACCAAAATGAGGCACAGGAACACCTTTWCCATCTACTCCATTACAAATACTTGAYACTTTTCCACTTKYTCCTAGAGCAGGGTTAAGRTGCACYACTARTTGATGTCCAAACATATTATAATCTACCCATACTTCTGCGCTTCGCCCTTGTTCAAATCCAAGTTTATCTCCATAAAAAGCTTTTGCTTCTTTTATATCTCTTACTTGAATTGCTAAATGGAAAGGTCTTAAGTTCATAAAYAYTCCTTTTCWTTATAATAACATAKWANAAAGTAAGAAATTAGGATTTTGATATTTCTTTTCTAAATGCAAAGGGYAGTTTATTTTTGTCTTTTTTTTTGTTTATTATATAAAATATTATAATAAATGTAAAAATACTACTAGTTAAAATCTCTATCATGTATCAACTCCTGTATTATACTTAATTCGTCAATTAAACCCTGTTTGTAATTGGGATTTTTGACATTTTTAACTTTTACTTTTTGTCGTTTTATTTCTTCATCAAAGTCATGTAAAAAGTTTTTTTCTTTGTTTAAAAAAAAATAAATCATCTCATTTAACCAAAGACTTGCATCCACACGTCCTTTTTTATATTTATCACTTATAGTATTTTGTGAATTATATTTATAAAAACTTATATGGCTATCACATTGCCTTGATATCTGTTCTAATTTTTGGCTTGATTTATTCATAGTTTATACTAACAAAAAGAAAGATATTGTTTGAAAAATATTACAATTTGAAAGATTATATGAATCTAATAAATAAGACTTGATTATAAGAAGTACATTTTATAAGAAGAGAGTTTTAAGATGAGCTGTAATAAAATATTTAAGGTGCTCTTTTTATTTATAAAGGATACTTATGTCAAATGATAATTCATCTAGAGCAGAAAAAGTAGATGAAAAAATAATTCAAAATGCAAAAAATACTTTAATGCAAAAAAAGCATGAGCTACACAATCTTTCTGTTCTTTTTTCTTTTTTAGGAAACGAAGAAAGAATACAAATAGTTTATTTACTTCTAAAACATAAAAAGTTATCTCTTTGTTCTTTAAGTGCTATCTTAAATATAAAAACACGTCTACTTGAAAAAGATTTAAAGAAATTAAAAGATGCAGGAATATTACACAGCAAAAGAGAAACATCAATTTTATGCTATTTTATTAAACCCTCTTTACTAAAACAAATAAAAATACTCTTATTATAAAAAGGATAAATTGTGAAAATTATTTTTGAATCTGTTCTTAGGTGCCCTTTTTGCAAGTATGAAAAAAAAGAGATTATGAAAGAAGATTCTTGTGCTTATTTTTATGAGTGTACAAATTGTCATAATATTTTAAAAGCACAAAAAAAAGATTGCTGTGTTTTTTGTTCTTACGGCAGTATTGTTTGTCCTCCCAAACAAGGAAAATTATAATAGGTATAAATTTTTAGTTTGATTCTATTGATAATACTTGTTTATAATTTCTTCAATTCTATTCGTCTCTAAAAGTTTTTTTCCCGCTTTTTTCAAAGAATCTTTGTATCTCATTTTCTTAGATTTATTAGAAAACTGAATCCATGCGGTATTTTTAGTAAGTACATAGGGTTGGGCAAAATCATTTATGTTTAATCCAAGAAGCTTTAGCTGGTATATTATAATTTCTTTAGGGCCAATTATGGCATCGATATTATGATACTGCAACATTAATATTGCATTTTTATAGTCTTGTACAGGAGTAATATTGAGTTGTTTATTCTTTGAACGAAAAGCATTATATCTAACTCCCCTGGGTGTGGCCATATGTAAGTTTAACAAATCTTCATAAGTAGAGATTTTCAAGCCTTTTTTCCCAAGAACAATGGTTTCTAAGTCATACATTGCAAGTATTTTTTCGCTAAAACCTTCACTGTAATTAGATAAAAAGAAAATAGCAAAATCAATTTTTCCCAATTCCAGATGATGTAACATCCTTTTATATGGCAGTAATTTTACTTCCAGTTTTATATTCAATTCTTGTTCTAGGCTTTGAATGATGTCATAACTTATTCCTGTAAGTTTTCCTTCTTCTATATAAGCATAAGGAACAATATGAAATAAACCCACTCGTAAGTTTTCATTAGCATAAGTTAATAGAGGAGCGAAAAGAAAATACACGATAAGAATAAGTTTTTTCATCTGTCATCCTTATAAAAATACTAACATATAATTTCTATTTTCATCTTAAAAATTTCTATTAACTCTGTTTACTCATAGAAGAAGTGCATCTTTTTTCACTTTTTATTGAAGGATAGAGTGGGCTTATACTTATGTGGTACTTCCTAATAAAAATGAAGCCATTATAGACTTGTTAAGAGTTTGATAATATAAAAGTAAGCGATGCGTGCAAACAATTATTAATCTAAAAAATAGAGCAAAGAAAGAGTATTTTTGTTTGTTATGCTAAGCGTGACATACTTGATTTCTACCATTTCCTTTGGCTTGATAAAGTGCTTTATCCGCTCGAAGAATCATACTATCTAAGGTATCATTCTCTTGAAACTGCGTAATTCCAAAACTACAGGTTATATTTTTAGCAATAGAAAAGGGCTCTTTTTCAATATACTCTCTTAAATGATTTGCAATTTCCAGTCCTTTGCTTAGATCTACATCAAAAGCCAGCACAAACTCTTCTCCTCCCCATCGTGCAAAGAGATCATTTTCTCTTGTATGTGATTGAATAAGTCTTGAAAGATGTTTTAATATGTCATCCCCTACTAAATGTCCATGATTATCATTAACGGCTTTAAAAAAATCTATATCTAAGAGTAAAAATACCAAAGGATTTGCATTCTCTTTAGCCTGTGTCATTTTCATATCAATTAGACGATTAAACATATGCCTATTGTATATTTGTGTTAAAGAGTCATGACTGGCTTCATGTTTATATTCTAAAGAGAGTTGAGATATTTGTGTTATATCTGTTAAGGTGATAATATATTGATCAGAAAAAGACTTGGCTTTTAGGTTAAAAATATATTCTTTTTTATCTTGTTTAATTTTCACAAGAAGATCTTCTTCAATAGAGCGTTTCATAACTTCTTCTGTCCACGTTATTTGTTCTTTGACTAAAGCTAAACTAAAGTAACCTTCTTCTTCTGAAAAAGTATGAGATAAATAGTTATGTTTTAGAGAAAATTCTTCAATACTTGTTACTGAAAAGAATTCAAGAAAAGCATTGTTTACGGTTAAATCTAAAGATCCATCGGTAACTAAAACAAGATTGTCTTGAGAATCTAAAATGCTGCGGGTATACTCTTTTTCTTTCATAATTAATTTATCTTGTTCCCTTGATTTTAAATGAAAGTGCATACGGGAAAGCAGTTCCGTAGGGTTATAGGGTTTATTTATATAATCGTCACCTCCTACGTTATAGCAGGTTTCAATTGTTTGATCATCATTATTTGCAGTAACAAAGATGATAGGAATATCTTTGGTTTTTTTGTTTGATTTAATAATTTTCGCACATTCAAAACCATCTATTTCTGGCATCATTACATCAAGTAAAATTAAATCAATCTTTTCCTTAAGTAAAATCTTCAAACCTTCAAGAGCAGAAATAGCAATAAGTACATTGTATTTATCTTCGGCCATGTACTCAATTACACTTTGAAGGGTAAAGAGATTTGTATCGACATCATCAATGCAAAGTATATTTTTTTTCATCATGCTGTTTTCCTAGATATTTTATCATCATAATATTCACACAAATCACTATATATTATTACTACTATTTTATTTTAATCTAAAATAATAATAAAGATTAAAGAATCAGACGAAAGTTCTACTCCCTTCTTTGAAAGCTTGAGTAAACTATATAATTATTATAATATCAAATTCATTATAAAGAGCTATCTCAAGTAAAAAAATGTATAGAGATGAAAAAATCTTCAATAAATACAAAGGATATTTATAGCTTTTAAAAACAGTTTGTTTTTATTTATTAGCTTCATCCTATACTGCTACGGTTTTCCTAAAATATAATGAATTTTATTGACTTTTTTCTTGCATATTCAAAGAATTTAAGTTTATTTTTCTTTGAATATAACTTTTTAGATTAATTATTTGTCTTAAATACATCTTCTTTTAAACAATATTTAAAAATGTTTTTTTGTTTAAAGTCTATAAATAAGATAATTTATAAGAAAATTAAACATACACGTTAACTACACGTAAATTATATATAATCACAGCATAAAAACAAAGGAAAGAAATGAAAAATATTACAAAAACTTTATTAGGAATAAGTACAATGTTATTACCCTTGTCACTAATGGCAGGTGAGATTAAATATTCACAAAATGAGCAAACAGTTCTGCAAGGAGGTCTTAGTATTAATCTTAGTGGTATCATAAATAAAAAAGAAATTAAAGGTGAAACTGGTATTTTAAGTATTGATGGGAAAAAGGTTTTTATTGATAAACATACCTTTATATCGAAGTCTGATGGAATTAAAGTTGGAGAAAAAGTAATTATTATTGCACAGCATCAATACGGAAAACTTTTTGCTCTTAGTATAAATTAAAACAATACTATTAAAACAGTGAAGATTTAAAAAAATAAAATCTTCACTTAATCAAAAAAAATGCTGCATATTTTTACTTATAATTCTATTGTTTTATGTAAATTAAATAAGAAAATATAATAATATAAGATAATTAAAAAGAATTATAAATCACAAAAATCACAAAAAAAATAATCCCAATAAGTTATCTGTAAATTACCTGTTAATTTCTAATTTATCAAGCTATTTAAAAGGTCGAAAATACATAGTGGTTTTGTTTTTAGAGAGTTTTAATTTATCTAATAAAAATAATTCCAATACATGTATTTTTTAATTTGTAATATATTATTTCTTTATACTGAAATAATCAAAAAGACTAAATATCTTTAAATACTAGGATGTTAAAATTAATATAATTAGAATAAACAAAAAGGTTTGTATTCATAGAGTTTGTTATGGTGCACCTGAGAAGATTTGAACTTCCACTCCGTTAAGAACGAGCCCCTCAAGCCCGCGCGTCTACCGTTCCGCCACAGATGCAAATAAGATTGACAGTTTAGCAAAGATGAGCTTATTAATAATTTAAAATAAGTTAAAAGTGAAATCTTTTAACTTATTTAATAAAAAAGACCTTTAATTATCTCTAAATTTCTTTTCGTTAACTGCATTTAAAATCTGTTTTGCAATCTCTGCTGTATGCTGAGCTATTTCATGTGTTTTAGATGCTACAGAAGCATTGTTTTGCGTTTGTTGATCTAATCGATTAACCACATTGTTAATTTGTTCTATACTTATTTTCTCTTCACTTGAAGAGATTTCAATGTCTTTAATAATATCAGTAGATTTTGATATATTCTCATTTAAGACGTTATATCCAAGTATCATCTTATCTGCTATTATTTTACCTGCATTGGTTTTACTTGTTGCATTTTCAACCAAGGTTTTAATTTCTTTTGCTGCTTCTGCTGATCTGCTTGCAAGGTTTCTTACTTCTTGCGCAACAACGGCAAAACCTTTTCCTGCTTCCCCAGCTGTTGCTGCTTCAACAGCTGCATTAAGAGAGAGAATATTGGTTTGGAAAGCAATTTGATCAATTATTGTAATTGCATCTGCAATTGCTTGTGTTTGTTCATTAATCTCATTCATTGATACCACAGTAGAATTTGCAAGTGCTTGCCCATCTTTTATCGAGTCAGACAAATCATTTGAATATCCAGACATTGTTTTTATTCTAAGTGTATTACTGCTTACTGTACTTGTTATTTCTTCAAGCGCAGCCGCTGTTTCTTCTAAAGATACAGCCGTTTCATTTGATGCTTTATTTAAAATATCAACATTGTTTAAAAGTATTTTTGAACTGTTTTGTAATTCTATTCCATTGTGTTTGTTTTCTCTTAACATATTGTTAATAATTTCACATAAACTGTTTAATCCTCTGGAAATATTTCCATCAGGGTTCTCAATTTGATTTACAAAATTTAAAGAAGAATATTCTTCCAAACGACGTAAAATTGGATTTATATCACTGTTTACATTTTCATTGATTGTAACAATCATTTTATTTAAGATATCTTTTAAATCATTTAGTGCTTGATTTGATGTTGAAGTAAGAACTTGTTTATCCAGTTTTCCACTATTAATGTGCTCTACTACATTTTTTACATCTTCAATCAAAGCTCTGTCTTTATCTAGTTTACTTGCGATGACTTCCATTTCTTTATCAAGAATAGCTCCCATAAATCCAAATTCATCTTTACTTATTATATTTAGTTTATGAATACTTTTTTCTTCCCCATTCAAATATTTAAAAAATGAAATCATTCCTTCTTCAAGTATTTTTAATGGAGCTAATATTTTGATTAGTGAGAAGTATAGAATTGCTAAAATAAATACTAAAAGTACAATGTATAAAAGTATTGCAAAAAGTAAGTCTTGATTAATTTGTTCAAACACAGTATTTTTGTCTAATTCTATTACTAAGTACCATGAAGTAGCAGGTATTTGGCTATAGGCCAATAATTTCTCTACATTGTTTTCACTCGCATATCCAAAATCACTTTTTTTATCTGTTCTTATTTGTTTGAATAAAGCGCTTTCTTTTGAAAGAAGTTTTTCATTTTTATGAATAAGCATAGTTCCCTTTTCATCTAATAAGTAGGCTATACCATTATTTTTAATACTTACATTTAAAATGGAGTCAACTACTGTATCTAAAAAGATGTCGGATCCAACTACACCTAGTACTTTTCCATTTCTTATTAAAGGCATGAAAACCGTAACAACTAGTTTTTTAGTAGTGATATCAACATAAGGTTTTGTAATTCCTGCTTTTTTTATGTTAACTGCTTTTTTATACCAGGGGCGAGATCTTGCATCAAAATTATCTTTTTTAATACTTAGGAATTCCCCACTGGATAAAAGAAAATCACCATTATCTTCAAAGCCTACATATAAATCTGCAAACTTCCCTGCTTTTTTTCCTAAACTAAGTTTTTCCAAAATTATTTTGTTATGAATATTTAAATTATCGCTTGGTAATGTTTCTTCAACAGCTTTTACAATATCTATTTTTGATTTTAAATAACTATTTATAAACTTAGATGTTTGTTTTGCTAAGTTTAGTTCTTCTTCTTTCACTAAGCTATTTTGCGCTGCATATTCATTTTGTGTATTGTAAAAACCCAAAATAAAAAATGAACAGGAAATACTTAATAATAAAAGAATTAATAGTTTTCCTTTGATGCTTTTTATCTTCATGATATTGCCTTTTTCTTATTTAATTTATACTAAGATTATCATATGGAAGTGGCATAAAAGGGACATTGAATAGAGAGTACTTTAGTAGTAAAATTTAGGCATAAAAAAAGCCAAAGAGTTTCACTCTTTGGCTTTTTTCTAGTATATAAAATTAATTATATCTACCCTAAAAATGGGTTAGCATATAATGCAATCATTGCAATAACAAGTGCATAAATAACTTGTGCTTCGATCATCGCTAAAGCAATGAACATAGTAGTCATTAATTTTCCACCTAAACCTGGGTTTCTAGCAGTACCAGCAATAGTTGCAGCAGCAGTATTACCCATTCCGATAGCTCCACCAAGAGCAGCAAGACCAAGACCAACACCAGCAGCAAGTACTGAGTAAGCTTTTAACGTTTCGTTTGCAACTGAACCTTCAGCAGCAAAAGCAACACCAGCAATAGCTAGTAATAAAAGTACGATTTTTTTCATTTTATATCCTTATATTTCAAAATACGTTCGGCTAGCGTAACTATATCAATTTGATACAGCAATAAACACATAAATGCATCTATTTTCCTACTTGATACTTTGTTCGACGTGATTATAGCTTTCAAAATATTAAAAGTCTATTAATGAAATTTATCAAAAGTTGTAAGTCGTAAGGTTTTTGAATTATTTTTATATTAAAAAAGGTAACATATGGGTGTAATTAAATGCGGAAAATACTATTATTTTAGAGCTTATATTCCAAAGAGGTTATATAAATTTTTTAGGTACAAGACATTAACTAAAACATTACGGACTAAGAATAAAATAAAAGCACATAAGAAATCAAAACAAGTAAAACTTGATTTTTTGAATATGATTAGAAGGGTAGAATTGGTGATTAATAAGACTGAAGACCTGAAAAAAGTCGTTGATAAATATATGATGAATAAAATGAATGACTATGAAAATGAAGAGTTATATCCTCATCCAAATCTAAAAGAAACCTTGAAATGGATGAATGGAGATTATTTTGAAATACTAGAAAGCCACAAACACGATAGTATTGAAAGAAATTTTAAATATGTTGAAAAAGAATCAAATGAACTATTAGAAAAAGAATTTTTAACTTTTGATGATGAAGACTTTGAAATAGTTGCACAATATTTAAATGAAAAATATGTTCAATCACATGAATATATTATTGAGAATATATCAAATGATTATTATACTTTAAAGACTAGTCCGAACGAAATAAATCTATATAAGAGTAAAAACATAAATATTGGGAAAGAAAAAGATTCTAATTCAAAATTACTACAAACTGTGTTTGAAAGATTTATTAAGGATAAAATTAATGAACTTGGATGGAATAAAGAGATAGTAAATGAACATAAACATTTATTAAAGTCTTTAATATTATTTTTTGGTGAAAATACAATAATTAGTGATATAAAACGAGAACAATTACTAGAATATAGAAATTTAATATGTAAACTTCCTTTAAAATGGAGTGAAAAAAAAGAATTTAAAAATATGAAGTCGCTAAAAGATGTTATCAAAATTAAACATAGTTATAAAATACTTAGTACTACAACTGTTAATAAGTATTTAACAAAAGTACACACTTTCTTCCATTATTGTGACATAAATGACTACATTGATAAAAATTATGCAACTGAATTAAAACTAAGAAATAATAATAGTATACAAAGAACAAGTTTTTCTAAAGATGATATAAATAAAATAGTTAGTTCAAAGTTTTTTAATGACAAACTGGAGTTACATCTTAGAAAATCAGTCGAAAGAGTTTTTATACCTATTATTGCTTTATATAGCGGACTGAGGTTAAATGAAATATGTCAATTGAACGTATGTGATATAAGGAAAGACGAAAACATTTATTATTTTGATATAAATGAACATGGTGATAAGAAAACTAAGAATAAAACAAGTATTCGAAAAGTTCCAATACATGAAAAAATAATCGAGTCTGGGTTTATTAAGTACATCAATAATTGCAAAAAGGAATCAAGAGAAAAGCTCTGGAAAAATTTAAAAAAACAAGAGACTGGACTTTATAGTAAAAATTTATCAGACTGGTTTCGAAACTTTAAAATAAAATATATAACAGATGAAAAAGAAAAAGTTTTTCATAGTTTTCGGCATAACTTTTCGAATGAATTAAAACAGAACTTGGTTGAAAGAGATATCGCAAGTGAACTTTTAGGGCATTCAAGCTCAGGAGGAAACAAATTAACATACGGTACTTATGCAAAGGATTACGACATTAAAATATTAAATGAATCCTTACAAACTATTGATTATGAAGTAGAATCGCTAAATGATTTAATAAGAAGAATTAATAAGTTAATTGTATAGCAACATAATAAAAATAAAGTATGAGCTAAATATAGTTCTTTTTATATCTAGATTTTACAAAATGTTTTAATGCAGAAATACTACCGTAACCCAAGATTTTCCTTATTTCTTTGATACTTTTACCTTGATTCAGTCTATATCGTATTATTTCCCTATCTCTATCAAACTGGCTAGTTCCTTTCTTGTTTATCGGTCTTCCAAATTTCCAAACCTTATTTTTTAATTTGTGTTCGTTTTTTTTCTTATCTCGTCCTATCTTTTGAATTGATTTTTTTAAGAAAATATTTAAGTGTGATGATTGATTCATTAAGATGTCATATAAATAATAGTATTTGAATTTACCTATAGAGGACACATGACTATTTTCAAAGTATATATCAATATCAAAATAAGAATTCTTGATAAATATAATCTCTTTGTTTTCTAAAGATAATAAATACTTTATATCAATTGTAATGTGAAAAATGTCAAAAATAAATATATTATCAAAATCATTAATTTTATTTTCAAATTTTTTTCTAAACTTATTAGTTGATAAGTTTCTTCTAAATATATTTTTAACTGCAGTAATATTCTTATGGGTACTTATAAAATCTAAGATTTTGATTTGCTCATCAGTCAACTTGAAATCTGTATTAATTAATAATAAAAATTTTCTTTTTTTCATTTTATACTTTCATAGTTATAATAACTAGCTATATTCCTTATATATAGTACCTACTTTTAATTAATTTATAAATTAATTGACTTAAATAAGTAACTTTTTACTCTTTATCTTCTTTTAACGAAATATATACTTAAAAGGATAAAAAGTGTGTGTACAAAAAGTCGTTCATTTAGAAAAGAAAAAAAAATCATTGAAAAATATAGAACCATTGATTAACATAGATACGTTTAAGATAAGCATAAAATTGGATATTTATGATGAGATATTAAATTTATATAATCATAATTCTAAAAAAAAGAATACTTACATAATAAATAATTGTATAAAAGTTAAATTAGTCAGAGCAAATGGAAAGAGATATACACATATAACGGTGTATGGTATTAAATCATATAACTTAAATAAGGATTCTAATACAAATAAAAATATTGATATATTAATTAAATATATCGTTAATAATATACCTATAGAAAAAGTGATTTTAAAAAAAATCGATATATCATTAGATTATGTATTAAAACCTGAAAATATTTTAATTTATCGAACATATACAGACACAAATAATAAATATATCAAATTATTTGAATTAGACAGTGATAAATCATATAAAGATTATAGTTTATATTTACATGACTTTAAATACTATAAAGCAAACATATTTAATATAAGAGATGATGTCCAATCATTAGGCATTCCCCTTTTTGAGAATCTAAAAAATGAATTAAGAAATGAGTTTGATTTACATTATAAAACAAACAAAAAAACAGATTTTTCAAAATATATTAAAAATAAATATTATGATTTAGGGTTAGAATTTATAAAAGTAGAAAATGGAAATTACTATATGTACATTCCTAGGAATATTTATGAATCTATTAATTATAAATGTATAAAAGATAATTATAAAGATAAAAGAATTTCATTTAAACCTGATACTACAAAATCACATGTTGTTAAATATGATAAAGCTAATAAAGTATTAGGAAAACAAAAGATTAATCTTTCTACTGATTTAACTAGAGTTGAATTTGTAATAAATTTTAATAAAAAAACTTTAATTACAGATACAAATCAAATTCATAATATTATAAATAAACAATTAAATAAAGTTTATATTACTAATAATAAAATTGAAAAAAAAACTGTTARAGCATTTGAAGAAATTTATAATCAAGATAATTTATACGACAGTAGAAGTAAAAATAAAATTATTGATATTATAGATATATTTATGAATAAATTTACATAAAATACTACTTTTTCTATACATTATTATAGACTTCATAGTTTATATCATTTAAAACGGTAATTCCAATTCATATATTATAATTTCAGGACCTAGAAAGCGATTAAAAACAATTACAAAAATCTTTGAATATTATAAATAAACTTTAAACGTAATTATTAAAATGATTCTAATAGCTATTACAGCCATTTTAACTATAAGATATATAAATACTTGTATTCTTATTTAATATGGCTTATACCTTATTGTAGATAGCTTTAAATACAAAGAAAATTACAAAGTTTCATTGTATTTAGTTAATTACTATATCTTTAAAAAAATCATTAATATCCACATCCAATACATTAGCAATTTTACATAAATGTTCAATGTTGAAATGTTTATTATTAATACAAAGTTCACACATTGAAATTGTTCCTACTGCTTTATGCCCTATTGCCATAGCCAAGTTCAATTGTGAAATCTTTTTATCTTTTCTTATTCTTTTTACATTTAGACCTATTTTTTTATAAATCTCCATCATTGATTCATCTGTTATTGTACATTCTTTCATAATTACCTACCTATAGTTAAACTTACTATAAGTGTATTTTTTATATAATTTTTATGCAACTAACTATAGTTAGTTAAATACAGGAGTAAATATGAAAAAAATATTAATATCATTATCATTAGCATTAGTGATATCAGCTAATGCTATGTCTAGTAATGATTTTGGAAATTCATTAATTTGTATTACAGATGCAAACGGAAGAACAGCAGTGTCTAGAGTAACACCTACTGCTATGCACTTAAAAGACCATTTGTTTAAAGCGTATAAAGGTAAACATCATAAGTTTAAACTAACAAAAAATGATTCATTTGAACATTATTTTAAACAATACGGAAAGGAAGAGATAAGAGCTTATTATATAAAAACTAAAGCATATGATGGAAGAACTTGTCATATTGTAAATAAACTTATAATAGATGGAAAAACTTATTCAAAAAAACATGAAATACTGTTTTTAGGTATGGATTGGGCAATTCCAGTTAATCAGTAGAAACATTAAAAATCAGTCAAGAAATCTCTTTTTTTCTCTTCTGATATAGCCCTTTTTTTTAATTCAATCTTATCTTCAATATATTTTTTATGTTCTAAATAATCTACACCTTTTAATAAATCTAATATGGAAACAAGAAAATCAAGTCTCTTTTTATACATAGGAACAGCACTACCCTGCCATGACATATGAGAAGGTTCTAAGCTAATTTGTTTAAAGTCATTAATATTATTATTCAGAGTTAAAAAAATATCTAAAAACTCCTTTTTATTTTCTTCCTTCAAGTCAGATATCAACTGACTAAAAATATATGCTATTTTTTCATTTTCTTCAATATTTTTCTCAATAAGATTTTTTAAAAAATCCTTTTGCTTTTGAGAGATTTCTAAGTAATCATCGTTTCTCTTTTTAAAATTAAAAAATAAACGAATTTCAGATATATATCTATATTTTTTTTTATACATCGTTTCTACTACATCCGTAATAACTTGATTATAATCATCTCTATGCCAAAGTACCTCAAACTCTTTATTTTTTTTCAAGTTTCCCTTATCATACTCCAAATATTCAATTATAAAAGCATTATCTGCATTTAGTATTTCATTCAATGTATGTGCATCATAGTCAAAATGACTTTGGTAATTATCTAATGATAAGTAAATTTTTTTCAACAACTCGATATCAGAACTAAAATGGTTGAGTATACTTTTATTTAACAAGGTATGTGAATTAAACAATAGATATAGCCCATTTAAAAATTCTATATTTTTCTTTGATTTCAAGTACAAAGTTTTTGAGATTATTAAAAGTAAAGATTCATCAATTATCAAATACTTTAAAAGAAAATCTAACTGGTCCGGGATATCTAAGGGTTCATTACATTCATCATAAAGTAAAATTAAATTATTGATGTCATCATTTACTACTATACTTTCATCCAAACAAATATAAAATGAAAATAGAAACTTGTATCTTAATGAATTAGCTAACATAGAAATTTTTTCAAATGTTTCTTGTTTTCCTAAAACATACAATAGTCCTTTTGTAATATTTGATACATGAAATTTTAATATATAGTTGTCACTAAATATTAAGTCTACAACCTCTATAAATAAGTTCGCATTAGTTTTACTTAGCCTTTCTATAATATGAGACAGATTATTTGCTAATCTATGTTCATTATTTAGATTCAATTCGTTTATTTCTATTAGTTTATTAAACAAGTCTTCATAATCTTCAATTTTGAAATCTTTTACGTAGTTATCTAATTCATGCCTAATTAACTCATCAGATTCTTCAACAGATAAATTTTTATTTTCTTTTCGATAATCTATATATTCCAAAAACATTATTTTTTCAACTTCGGTGTATCTATTTGTGTATTTACTAATAAGTGAAAAATCAAAATCAATTTTTTTCTTCTTCCATAAACTACATAACATTAGAACTATTTTACCCTCTATATAATTTGCATTCGTGAACTTTTTACTTATAAATTCAGTCAAAATATCCTTATCCCAGTTTTCAATTTTTGTTGTTTTTATTTTAAAACCAAATTTGTAGTCTAAAATTATTTTCATGACTTCATTATAATTTTCATTTTGTAAATTGAATAACTTATTCCAAATTTTTATTCTAAATTTTTTTAAGTGGTCATTCTCAACTAGCTTAAAAGTGTGAAAAGTTACTGTATTCCCATTTGATTTAGTTGAGTCGAATTCAGTTAATAGATAGTATCTCATTAGTTCAAATATCAATTTTAAATATATTTCTTTTTTTTCTGTATGCAATCTCTCTGAAATCAACTCAAATAAATATCCTTGAATTTCATAATTTTCTCTATGAGAATTTTGGTTAAATCCAAAATCTTCTTTTATAATTTTTGAGACTTCTGTATATATGCAATCATTTTTATCAAAATATCTAAATAGTAAATCTATTACTTCCCTAAAGTTTTCATTGTCATTACTAAATATTTGTATTAATTCTAAAATATAATCATCAGTATATTTTCGAGATGGTTCTTCATTGATTTTTGTTATTTCATCATCTGTTAAATTGTCAATTAAGTCTTTTAAATATATAAGATTATTTGTTCTATCTAAATACCAAAAAATTTTAATTAGTTCATGCTTTCTTTGATTATCGAATTCATATTTCTTTTTTAAAATATCAAAACTTATTTTTAATTTTTTTAACACTAAGTTATAATCAAAATTATTTAATATTGGAACTATTGCATCATTTAATTTTTGGTTCGAAATATGAAAAAAGTTACTCATAAATGTATCAACATCTATCACTTCATCTATAAATACAACTTTATAGAATAAGAATGTTGATAATATTTGGTCGGATACTTTAACTACTTCATTTTCATACAAGTCGAATATTTCTAATTTATTTAATATTATTACTTTCTCCCAAAACTTGTCAATATTAATATCGAACACTTCCTCTATTTGATTTACTTGAACTTCATTAGTTTTATCTACATTTCTAAAAAATGAAACTATCGCGATAACTTTTAACATTTCATTATCCTGAAATATTTTCACTTCATTATCTAAAGAGGCAAAATATTGATTATAAATATTAAATATATCATTAAGACTACTTAAATCATTTGTTTCATTTATAACTTTAGCCATCATGATGGCAAGTCTAGGGTTACCTTTAGATAAGTGTTCTATTCTATCTATGTAGTGTATGTTATTGATATTAAAATCATTTTTAATAATTTTATGAATATCTTCTTTTTTTAATTCATTTATAATATACTCTTCACACGTAAAAGTTCTATCATTAACAAAATTAAGTATTTTTTCTTTGGCATAATCACGTACTGTTAGAATAATTTTCAAAGTGCCATTTTTAATCTTTTCAGGATATAATGAAATAATATAATCAAGTGTTGTATTCATTCTATTTGCATCATCAATAAATATTAGATATTTACTATCTGTCGAAAAAAAGCTTTGGATATCTTCTAATGTATTGATTCCCCTATTAAATATACAAATTGGTTCATAGTTTGAAGAATTAGCAAAGTCTTTAATTGATTCTAAAACTAATTTTGTCTTTCCCACTCCTGACTTACCTGTAGCTAACGTTATATTATTTGACTCTATTAAAGATATGATATTAGACTTATCTTCTTTTCTTCCCCAAAAATCGATGTCTAATGGTGTAGCAAATTTTCCATACTGATATGCATCAATAAATTCGTTAATTGAAAGCAATTGCCTAGTGCTTATTTTCTTTTGATATCTTATTTCTAAAATTTTTAGTATGAATATTGAAATAACAAATAAAAAAGTAACAATAACAAATCCCCAACTACCACCAGATAAAACTATATCTAAGAGTTGATATGATATTTTTTCTGTATCTGTAATAGCATTTTTAACTTTTTCATTAAAAAATAAACTTAACCTTTCACTAATATTTAAAATTATAATCTCAAAAATTATTGCTATGAAAAATTTCCATATTAGCTTATTATATGATAGAGGTTTTAAAAACCATTGAACTAATTTATTGTCAAATATGACTTCTGTAAATTTATTGAATTTCTTTATTTTAATTAAATAGTTCAGAATAAAACCTTTCTTTGTACGAATTTATTATAGTGATTGACTTTGTAGAAGTAATAAAATAGCCTAGGTGGGAAATCTAGACAATTAAGATAATGTTTATTTTACATAATTACTTTACCGAAGTTACCATTAAAAAATAATTGCGTTAAGATTGTTATTAATAAAAGATAGGCTCTAGCAAAAGTAGGAAATTAGTGTTCTTATTAGAGCACATATGTAAATAATTCCTTAGTAGCATAAAGAAACATTACAAAGCAAGATTAATTTATTTACCTGATATAATTTCCTTACAATAATTTAAAGTTATATTCATAGTGTTTACTTTTACATCATAAGGATTGAACCCTAATTTCTTTCTTTTGGCATCTGTTCTTTTAATATATTCTTCACTCATTGGATTTATTCCTTTACTTCTATCTTTTGAATTTACTCCACTATCAAGAATTTCATCATACTCTTCTTCAAACATTAAAACATGGAGTTCTTTGACCATAGAATCAAACTTTTCTGTAAATTCTTTAGTTTTGTCATAGACTTTAATCCCTAACTCTGACATGTTCTTTATTATTTTTTCTCTTTTTTCATCTGCTTGTTTTTTTAACCAATACTCTTTATCTTTTAACATTTCTCATCCCAATTATATTTCTTTTATTTGTGATTATAATTATCTAGTTCAAAAGACAATAAGTCATTATCCAATATTTTTATATTATAGTTATACTTTATAAATTAAGTATATTTATTTGCAATTTTTAGGAATCGTCCAAATGAAAATAATGCTCTATCAATTTTTCTAATATTTACCTCTTCAAATGATTTTATAAATGGTTTATATTCATTCATATAACTTAAATATTTTTCTTCGTGGCTACGTCCAATTTCTTTTATCTTTTGGTTTTTCATATAATACATAGCTCGATATGTATGTTGGTCATAAATCGGATATTTTTGGGGTTCTAAACAATGCAAATAAAAAATGTTCCAAATAGCTCCACCACTTTCTTTATAATTTAGATATCTTTCTTCTTTGTTTCCATTAAATATTAGAGGATAGTTTTTTTCTATACTGATAATCTTAGCCTTAGATATTCTTGTGCCATTCTTCCATTCATAAAGTTCTAATCTAGATTTTTTATTTAATGGTTTTCCTATATTATCATCATATTTTTGGTCCATATTATATTTATATTTTGTTTCCCAATGATTTAGAAAATCATTAATATTTAGAAAATTAATGTCAAAAGATAGATTTAATTTATTCATATTTTTATCCTTTTTCTTTTAAGTTTACTTATCTTACTAGTGCATTTCTAATATCTTTTTCAGTTGGAGTTACATATCTTAATGTAGTTCCAATTGAAGCATGACCAATAAATTGTTGAATAATTTTACTATTTATACCCTTTGTTGCCATGTCTGTAAGTATTCCTTGTCTAAAAGAATGTGTTGAGTATAGTTCACCTAAAATAGTTTGTATATAAGCATTTAATTGAGCGGTATAACCTATACAATTAATCTTATCATATAATTTATTTTTAGTTCTGATTAATAATTCATTTTTATTACTGCTATCTAACTCATTTACAAATATCTTTTTTAATTCTTTTACTGATTCAGTAGAAAAATAAATAAGTCTAGGTTTTTTAGTTTTTGTATCATTTGTTAAACTTAATTCATCTGTATTAAAAATAGTATGTAAATCCTCTATCTTTAAAGATATAAGTTCACTAATTCTACATCCCGAATAATAAAGTAAAGTAAATGTTTTTAAATATTTACTTTTAGTAAATTCTTTTATACTATCATCACCTTTAGTATAATTAATCAACTTAGCAAATTCATTTTTTAAAATAGGTTTTTTTACTCTTGTAGTTCCAATAGGTCGTCCAGCAGTTTTCATTTTTACATCCTAATCTATTAATATGTATCATTAACTATGATATTAATAGATTATATTTTACTTTTAGTTAAATATTGATTAAAAGATACTATATTACCGAGCTTTCTATTAATTTATTTAAATTAATATATTATTATAATAAATAATTAACGAAGAAATATACCTTTATTTGAAAAATCCTGTAAAGTTAGTCTCAAAATAGTTATATGATTTGTTTATTAATGTAATTCATAAATAATTAATGTATAATTTTAAAAATGTAATATAAGGTTATAAATGCGAATTATATCTACTGGCAAAATTAAAAATCTCCATACAAATAATTTAGATGATTTTTCAATTAGTATAGGTCTTGACTATCAACTTACTTATACATTCGAAAATGAATGGAAAGATGTTACAAATAAAATTGTAGGTCAAATATTAAAAGATTCTAACGGTGATAATGATAAGATTTCAAAAGGTTTAAATGATAATTTAATTCAAGATGCTGGTTGGAATTGGTTTAGAAAAACTCAACACTGTAATAGTAGTGCCTATGAATGGTTTTATTTAACTATTGATAATAAAGTTGAAGCGTGCTGTATCTTATATCATCCTAAGAATAGTGTTATTGATACTAAAAGTATTTCTTATATTGACTATCTAGCAGTAGCTCCATGGAATAGAGATACAATAATTGGAAAAAGAAAATATTCATCCCTTGGGTTAAGACTGTTAAGCAAGTGCTGTGATTACATAAAATCAAATCATTTGTACAGATATGGGTTTTCTTTACATTCATTGCCTCAAACATTACCATTATATGTAAAAATAGGTATGATAGATTATGGTAAAGACAAAACAAAAGAAAATTTAAATTATTTAGAAATGACTGAGGATAATACTGAAACTATGGTGAAACGTTATGCATAAAAATGAATATGAAGATTTTGAAGTAGTTAATACAGGAAATAGTACATTATTAAAGGCTATTACATATTTTAATGACAACTTTGATGCTCCTATTATAAGGAAACTAAAAAAAACTGATTTTATCAATTCTGATGAAATTGATACAGAAATAATTTCTCATATAATGGAA
This sequence comes from Arcobacter sp., assembly GCA_002733685.1. Classification (GTDB taxonomy): domain Bacteria; phylum Campylobacterota; class Campylobacteria; order Campylobacterales; family Arcobacteraceae; genus NORP36. The sequence continues at coordinate 79,719 of NVWN01000011.1, forward strand.
TTAATGACATCAGATACGAATAAAGCTTTATTTAGAAAATCAAATAGTTCAAATGATATTTTAACAAATATGTGGATGTCTCAAGTTCAAAAAAAAGCCAAGTTGAAATTTATAGGAAATGTGAATGTTCCTTTTAAAAAATTATCAAAACAAGACTTAAAGGATATTGCAGAATGCTCTTATGTCGAAGAAAGTGTCGAAGTTATAGTAGATTATTTATATGAAAAATATGGAATTATTTTAGTTATAGTTTCAAATATTGAGGGTATGAAAACAGATGGTGCAACATTTTTATTAGAAAATCAAATTCCTGTTATAGGAATGAGTTTAAGAATTAACAGATATGACTATTTTTGGTTTACATTAATGCATGAATTATCTCACGTATATTTACATTTATTTGATAGAAAATTGCCAATTATTGATAATAATCTATTTGGTGATGAAACTCACTCTCAAGAAACAGATGAAATAGAAATTGAAGCAAATACATTAGCGCGTGATTCTTTGATTCCTAGAAGAATATGGGCAAAATGTAAAGCTAGAAAATATCAAAAAGATGAAGATGGGTTATTGGAATTTTCAAATAAATATAAAGTTCATAAGTCAATCGTTGCTGGTTTTATTAGATATGAGCAAATGAATTATAAAATATATAATAAATTTATAACTAAAATTTATTAAAAGGGATAATTTTGAAATATGTTCCTTTTTTAAAACTAAAACAGAATGAGATACGAGCGATTGGAGACTTAGATACTCCAGTCAGTAGGGATATCATTCCATTTTTTGATATTATACAAGTAGAAAACTTGGGTGAAAAATCATTAGAAGATAATCTAATTTTAAGAAAAAAAGATATTATTAGTAATTTAGATTCAAAGCAATTATTTTACATAGACAATTATGACCAACAGGATTCTATTAATTGTGATTATGATGTAGTACTTGAAACATATAAAGATTTAAACTTAATTCCCGTTATTGGACTTGATAGAGATGATGCCCATATTAATTCTGTTTGTTCTTACTTACTTAGTAAAGAGAGTAATGGAAAACTTGCAATTCGTTTTACGGTAAACGACATACAGTCTTTTACTATTATTCAAGATGAAATCAATGATTACTTACTTCCTTGTATAAACTTATCCGATGAATTAGATATCATACTTGATTTGAGAGTCATAAATAATAATAATTTAGTCTATTTAAAAACCCGATGTATTAAATTTATAAATGATATTGTTAAACAACTTAACTATAATAAAATCATTATTGCCTCTTCCGTATTTATACCAATTATGGGAGCTATTATTAAAACAAATCAAATTATTACTATTGATAGACTAGAAAACAAGTTATGGAGAAAGATTAAAAGAGCAGTAGAGAATAAAGACATTGTATTTGGAGATTATACAAATATTTCACCTGACTATGCAGAACCAACAATTAGTATGAAGATTATTCAAAATGTCATGACTCCCAAAGTAAGCTATACTGAAAAAGACACTTATTTTTTATTAAGAGGAAACGCATTTAAGACCAATAAATATGGCTATGGTCAATATTTCTTTATTGCCCAACATATTATTAAAAAACCATTCTTTAGAGGAGAAACATACTCATCTGGAGATAAATATATTTATGATAGAGGAATTGTTCCTCTTCCTAAATCAATAAAAAAAGGTGGTAATCCTAGTAGTTGGATAAGAAATACAATTTGTACTCATATTACTTTTATAAGAAATTTAATATAACTTACTATTTTCTATTTTCAATGGACTTACATAGATAAGTAGATACCTCATTACGAGTTATCACTTGTGAAATTTTACTTGCATAAAGTTCTCGAGACGAATTTTTATTTATTTGTTTTAATAAGATTTTTGTACTTATATGTTCCAGTTCTTCTTTCCATAAGGTTAAAAGTGCTAACTTTTTATCTAAAAGAGGATTATATATAGCTTTCCTATTGTATGTAAATACTAATCCTTTTTTAGTACTTCGGCATATTATGATACCCCAAAAGGAAGGTATTTTAGATAACGCATTGTTTAAATGAGCCTCAGTGGTAACTAAAGTAACTCTTGAGAAAGTTTTATTATAAAATTCAGCTTGTTTCAATACACGATTAATATTGTCATTATCGCCTTTAATTTCATAACAGTGTAATGATTTGTTAATTGTTACAACATCTGCAATTGCATTACCATTATGCACTCTTAATTCTTCAATAATTTTCTTAGGCTTATATTTTTCTAAAAAATTTATAAGGCGTGACCTTATATCTATGTCATTAAGTTTTATCATTTTATGCTTTGAAATTTTTAGAATTATATAATATAATTCTAAAATATAACTTGAAAATAATTAATAAAAGAATTAGCAATCTCTTATTTTCAAATTCTAGTATATCTTACGATATTTTTTTCTACTTAACAAAAGTTCAAATGATATTACACCTTAATATAAAAACATGTAGGAATGACCTCACTTAACTAGACATTTAAGGCATTACTATTTATTCTAAGGCTATTATTTGTCTCGTTTATTTGATAACCATTTTAACACTTTGCTTAATTTTTCAATGGCAAAATTATTGTTTCTTTTCTATCTTTATTTAACAATCTTTAGAAAATTACTAGTTTTTTACTATATATTATATGAATAATAGAAATACGATTAGTAGCATGATGGGAATAGGCTAAGTGGATTAAATAATATATTCCTATTGTAAGATTAGTTGTAATATAATTAGTAAGATTTCTAATTTCTTGAAACTATGGAAGGTCAGGTTTATAGTAAGTTAAAATAGTACGTTCGGCTAGCGTAACCGGTTTAATAAAACCAGCAATAAACACATAAATGCATCTATTTTCCTACTTGATATTTTGTTCGACATCATTATAGGGAAATTTTTTATAAAAGGACTTAATTAAAATTATAAATATTAAATTTATTAATGTTCACTTTTTGAAGAATTATTAAAGTATAATGAAAAAAATTACTATAAGGATATATATGAAAAAGTTTTTTCTATATTTAACCCTATTAATACTAGTTATTATAGGCAGTGTTTATTCTGTATTATTTACAGGCTGGGGAAATGGTGTTGTCTCAGGCATCATTAGTGATAAAATAAATGAAGAAAAAGTAATTGTATTTACTTTTGATAAATTCCTTGTTTCTACAAATAAAATTGATATTGTTGCTAATATTGACTCAAATTCAAAAATCAATATTAGTGGTGATTACAGTTTATTTGGAGCAAGCGCTGATATTAAATATGATATTAATATTAAAGACTTGGCAAAATTACAAAAAATTACGGGTAAAAAACTCAAGGGTTCTTTTTCTTTAAGTGGAATTGCTGTTGGAAATAAAGAGCTTATGAATGTACAAGGGAAAACAAATATTTTTTCTTCTAAAACGACTTATGATATTAAAATGATTAATTTTGAGCCAAGTTTTATTCAAGTACAAGTTCTAAAAGCCAGAATTCAAGATGCTTTAGTAATGTTAGAAGAACCTTCTTATGCAAAAGGTTATTTAGATATCAACATGGATATCAAAAATGCACAAATTGGTACTTTAGATGGTTTGATTACTACAAAAGTATACCAAGGTCTTGTAAATAATCTTGTAGTAAATAAAGCCTTTGATTTAAAACTAGTAGATAAACTTACTTTTAAAACTACTGTTATTACTAAACTAAAAAATGACTTGGCTTTAAGTTCTCTCAAAACATATACTTCAAAAGCAAATATTTTTGTAAAAGAAGCAAAAGTTAATTTACGTACACAAAAAATTAACAGTGATTACAAAATCGTACTTGGAGATTTAAGAAAATTATTTGATGTAAGTGGCACAAAAATGAGAGGTGCAATTACCATTGATGGTAATTTCGTAAAAGATGAAAACATTTTAGTAGATGGAAAATCTAAGTTATTAAAAGGTACGTTAAATTATAAACTTTTAAATGATGATTTTACAGCAAGTATAAAGAATATAGACCTATTAAAAGGTTTGTATATGATGTATTATCCAGAAGTATTTAATTCAAGTGCGAGCATGGATTTAGTATATAATTTAAAAGATCAAAAAGGTGTGATGACTGCTATTTTAAAAGATGGACAATTAGTAAAAAGTGATTATTCAAGACAAATCAATGCTTTAACACGTTTTGATTTAACAAAAGAAGTTTATGAAGAAACGACATTGGAATCAAAAATTAATAAAAATATCATTAATTCAATTATGCATTTAAAAAGTAAATATACTACTCTTGATATGACAAAAAGTGTTCTTGATACAGCAAAAAATACTACAGATTCTACAATAAAAGTAAATATCAAGGGATTAAAGTTTGATACAATTATTAAAGGGAATTTAAATGATCCTTCTATTAAAATTAAATTAGATGCCAAAGCAGCATTAAAATCAAAAATTGATGAGAAAAAGAAAGTATATAAAGAAAAACTGGAAAATAAGCTCAAAGATAAACTGAAAAGTTTATTCTAGATTAAAGAAAACTTCATTAAAAACTTAAATAATAATTCACCTTATTATTTAAGTTTCATTGTTCTATACTCTTTTTAAGATATTTAGAATTAAGATGAGTTGATTTTTTAAATTGATTTATCCTGATTCTTCTGCTTAAACGCTTAAGAATCTTTGTTCATAAGATTTTCTTCTTAAACATAGGTTTATGTTTAAGAAGTAGTTTTTATAAATATTTTCTTAAGATTTCTATTACTTCTTCTACCCCTTCAAAATGACTAATTTTATCTACTAAAATACCTTTTTTGTTAAACAAATAAACATTTGCAGTATGAGAGACTGTATAATCAATTGACGAATTTTCTTCTTCTATTAATTTATAATATACTTTATATCGTTTAACAATATCATCTAAGTTTTCTCTATCACTGGTTGCACCAATAAATGTTGGGTTAAAAAACTCTACATATTCTTTTAAATTATCCACTTTATCTCTTTTAGGATCTACTGATATAAAAAGAGCTTGGAATTTTTTTTGATCATCTTCTGAAAAAGTACTTATGGCTCGTGCCAGTGTACTCATAGTTGTAGGACATACATCAGGGCAAAAAGTATAACCAAAAAATACTCCTAAAACTTTTCCTTCAAAATCAGATTTATGTATGATTCCATTGCTTGTATTTAGTGTAAATTCATGTTCTTGTTTTGCCAAATACTCTTTTATTAAAGGGCTTAAAAAGATTGCTGCTGCACCAAGGACTAAAACTGCTATTAAAAAGATTTTTTTCATAATTACTCCGTATTAAATTGGTATCTTGCACCAATTAGTTTATTTTTATCAAGGATTTCAAGATCAGCATTCCATTGCATTTTCCCTACCATACATGTAGGTATAATACCTTTTGTTTCATAGTAACCCTTGCCTGTATTTTTTAATACAAAATCAAAAGATCCCATAAACATATTTCTTGAATAAATTTTCAAATGCATTTTATCCAAAGATTGATTTGAACTGTGTACTTTAAAGTGAAGCGTTTTCATTAAAGGAATGTGTTTTGGAAAAATTTCAAGACTAAGGCTTTCCCCATTAGCAATTACAATAGAGCAAGGGCCCTTATGTAAATCACAGTTCTTTTGCAAAACAAGTTCGCTTTTGGGGCTAAGTGAAAGGTATAATTTATTAAAATCAACAAATAAATATGCAAAAATTAAGAGTAATAAAACCAATGCACTTAGAACTGATTTCATAGTTTTTTATTTACTTTCCATCATTTTTTTATGTTTCATTGTTGAGTCATCTTGCATTTTCATAGGCATTAAGGAATGAGGCATTTTTTTCATTTTTGAATGCATCATACCTTGCATTACCGATTTAACGCTTAGGTCCAAAGTAAGTATTTCTTTATTTGAAAAATTAAATATAAATTCATGTTTATCACCTGCTTTTAAAGGTTTGTTTTTTATTCCAAATAACATAATATGTAAAGAACCAGGTTTTAATGTTGTTGATGAGTTTGCTTTAATAAGAATATTTTTTACTTGTTTCATACTCATAACTCCATTTTTCATTGAGCTGTTATGCATTTCAATATTAGATACAATATTTGAAGTAATAGAATCCAAGGTTATATCTTCCTTGGAGTTATTAACAATACTTAAAAAAGCTGCTGAATTTGGAACCATTGGAGGAGTTGCTCTTATATAAGCATTTGTAATTTCTATGCTAGAAGCATATATAACAGAGGATAAAAGTAATAAACTTAAGATTAATTTTTTGAACACGAATTTCCTTTTTTATTTAATAAATGTATTTTATTAAATTATTGTTAATTTTGTGTTAAATTACATTTTGGTAACTTAATTTTTTTCTTTAAGTAGTCCCAAAGCATAAATATGAAAAAATCACAAATATACTTTTAGTGAAAACTAAAAACTATAGTGTAAAGATATTAGATAAACATTTACTTAGTTTAACAATTAAGAAACGTAATGGAAAAATTCGATTTTTCTCTTTTAACTTTAAGTAATAGATGAAAATTATATTACTGCAGTATGCAGTTTTAAAATAGTGTTTAAAAGCTTAGTGATAATTGAAAAATGTTTGCCTTAATGGATTTGTACGTAGTAATTACTCAATATCACTCTTTTCTTTAACTATTCTATAATTTTTTCTAAATTAAATTTTTTAAGGATAAACATGATTGTTTTAGAAATAAAAGACATCAAAGAATTGATTTCAAAAGTAGGGTACAAGGATTTTTTCTTACAACTAATTGATACATTAGAAGAAGACTATAAAAATTGGGATGATTTTGATAAGAGCCCAAGAGTTGCTAACCATGTTGATGGTGGAGTGATTGAATTAATGCCAATTTCAAATGATGAAATGTATTCATTTAAATATGTAAACGGACATCCAAAAAACCCAGATCAAGGTAAATTTACTGTGATGGCTACGGGACAACTTTCACTTACAAATACAGGTGAACCTCTAATGTTTTCTGAAATGACACTATTAACAGCTTTTAGAACAGCAGCAACATCAGCTATGATGGCAAAACATATGGCAAAAAAAGAATCTAAGGTTCTTGCATTAATTGGAACAGGCTCTCAAAGTGAATTTCAATACCTTGCTTACTCATTTATTTTCAACTTAGAAGAAGTACGGTTTTATGATACTGATCCCAAAGCTATGAGAAAATTTGAAAAAAATATGTCAGCGTTTAATGTTAAATTGACAGCTTGTAAAGACTCGCGTGATGCAGTAAATGGAGCTGATTTAATAACTACTTGTACAGCAGATAAAAAATATCAAACAGTACTTACAAAAGATATGATTACAAAAGATGTTTTTATTAATGGTTTAGGTGGGGATTGCCCAGGTAAAACTGAAATAGAAAAAGAATTAGTTGAAGCTTCTACTGTTGTAGTTGAGTTCTTGCCTCAATCAAAAATTGAAGGTGAAATTCAACAAATGCCAAAAGATTTTACCTGTACAGAATTTCATGAAATTATAAAAGGTGAAAAAAGTATTAATGTAGCTACTCATGGAACAGTGCTTTATGATTCAGTAGGTTTTGCATTAGAAGATTATTCTGTTTTAAGGCTGATTTATTCTCTTGCTAAAAAGAATAAAGTAGGAAGAGAAATGAATTTGATTCCTGAAATTAATGATGTTAAAAATTTATTCTCTTTATTGTAAGAGTGAGAGAAAAGGAGTATAAATGGAAAAAATAATTAAATTAGTAGAAGTATATTCAGATATCGCAGGGCATAAAAAAGGAGCATCTTTAGGTATTGATGCTTTAAAACAATCTTGTGAAGATTTGGATTCGCAGTATTTCAAAAAATATTTAAGCGAAGCCATTAAAGATGAAAATGATGCATATAAAGAAAAAAGCGAATTTGAACATGCCAAATATATTGATAAAATTTATTTAGTAATATCACGCTTAGCAAACAGAATAAAAGACATAAGAGAAAAAAAACAATTTCCTATTGTTTTAGCTGGGGATCATGCTTCATGTGCAGGAACTATGCATGGTTTAAGAATGGCACATCCAAACAGTGAAATAGGAGTTGTTTATATTGATGCCCATGCAGATATTCACTCCCCTTATACTTCTGATTCAGGAAATATGCATGGTATGCCTTTGGCAATGGCGTGTAATTTAGACAATAAAGATTCAATGATTCATGATATAAGTCCTAAAGAAAAAGAGTACTGGGACAAACTGAAATTTTTAGCAGGAAAAGAAGAAGCTTCAATAAAGCCTGAAAATGTAGTATTTTGTGCGCTAAGAGATTTTGAAAGCCCAGAACAAGATTTGATAACAAAACATAATATTCCAGTACATACGGTTGCTGATATTACGTTAAACGGTGTATCAAATACAGTAAAGGCTATTTTTGAGAAACTAGCTCATTGTGAGCATATTTATGTATCTTTTGATGTAGACAGTATTGATCCTTTATATGTTCCAGGAACAGGTACTCCTGCTAATGAAGGTTTGTCTTATGACCAAGCGTTACAATTAAATATGGAATTGATTAAAAATAAAAAAGTATGTTGTTGGGAAATAGCAGAAATTAATCCTATTTTTAATAAAAGAAAAGACGATTCTGATAAACTTTTTAAAATATTAGAGAAAGTTACAAATATGTTGGTAAAACATTATTAGTAAATAGCTGGGGTTTTTACATACTTTTTAATTTTATTAAAAAGTATGTATTTTAAAGCTCTTTGATTCTCTCAAATTCTTCAATAATATCCTCAATATTTTCTACTCCTACAGCTATTCGTATTAAATCAATGGGAATATTATTCTCTTTTAAAAAATTCCTTCCCTTTTCACAAGTAATGAAGTCATAATGCGCCAAATACACATAAGGCATAAGAAGAGTAAACTCAGTTCCTAAACTAGGACCTTTTGGAAAATTAAGTAAATCGTATACTTTTTGGAAACTTTTATTAAAAGTAAGGGAAATTATTCCACCTACTGCTTCTTTATGCGCCATAACCTTGACATAGTTTTCTTCTTTTAAGGTATGAAAAAGTTCATCTACAAAAGGTGCTTTCTCAAGGTATTTAATTAGTTTAAGCGTATTTGCATTGATTTTTTGCATTCTTTTTTCATAAAAACTGCTTTGGTAAGCTAAGCGTTGAATATCTTTAATATAGGGTTTATCACAATGTTTGAAAAATTCTTCTTTACAAAAAGATAAGGTTGAATTCTCATTTAGTATTAGTACTCCCATTAATACATCTGCATTTCCACAGGCATATTTGGTTAAAGACTCTATCATAATATCAGCATATGGTTTTAAATCAATATTATAAGGCGTAGCAAAAGTAGCATCTACTATTAAAGGAATATTATATTTTTTACATAAAGCAGATAAAGCAATAATATCTACACTTAATAATAAAGGATTAGTAGGTAGTTCTGTTACTATTGCAGATACTTGTAACCCATGTGTTTCTAAATATTCTTCTAATAAAGAGAGCTTTTTAATATCGTAAAATATTTTACTTTCATTGTGATGATTTTTAACTACATTCATTGTGTCTAAATATAACCATCCCAGTTGCACTAAGATAGTTCTTCCATTTTTTGCCCCAATACTTTTAATTCCTTTTAGGGCTGAATAAATTGAGTTCATACCAGAAGGAGATAAACAAAGATTTTCTTTTTTTTGTTTATAAGCCTTTGCTATGTTGTTTAATAAAACATCTTGTGCTTTATTTTCATCAGGATAAAGAACTTCTTCATGTTTGTTTTTTAATAAACCCAAGTCATATAAATAATCTTGTGCAAAACGTGAGCTTAAATTACAGCCCACGTGTTGAATGAATTTAAGTACTTTTTGTAATTGACAGGTATTTTTGAGTACAAGTATAATTCCGAAGTTTTCATCAACATTAATGCTGTTGTGAATAAAGTATTTATCAGCAATAATTTGTACTGCTTTTGGCGAAGAGACTACTACTACTTCATATTCATCTTTTACTTTATATTTCTCTTTTATATACAAAGCCATTTGTTTTAAATAAGGATGCAAAATAAAACGAGGATAAGCCGTAACAATTTGTTCTACAATTTGAGGTGTTTGTTCTTCATAATCTATTACGTGCTGTAATTTTGGCATTGAAACGGAAACGGCATGAATATTATTAATAGGTATGCTTTGTCCCAGAGGAATTTCTTTAAAGATTTTTTTTGACATAGTCTTCACTTATTATTGTAAATTTTAATATTTTTATGATTATACCTTTTTTTTAAAAAATCATTACAAGATATTAAAAAAGTAAATACCTTAATTATTTACTCTTGTTTCTTTTTAGCCTCTTCATAATCAAGAAGATTCTTTTTTCTCTCAATCCCCCAGGTATATCCACTCATAGCTCCTGATTTAGCAAGAACTCTGTGACAAGGAATTAAATAAGCAATATGATTAGAAGCTAAAGCAGCAGCAAGAGCAGAAGCTGCTTTTGGTTTATTAATGCTTTTTGCTAAAGCAGTATAAGAAGTAACTTTTCCATTGGGAATATTTAACAAAGCTTTCCAAATATTGATTTGAAAATTGCTTCCTTTTACATAAAGATTAAATTTTTTGTTTTCCAAAAAAATATTGTTTAAATAATCTTGTGCTTTTATATCATCTTTGATAAATGTAGCTTTTTCCCATATTTCTTTAAAACGTTTATAAACTTCTGTTTCATTGTTATCAATAAAACCAAGATAAGAAACACCTCTTTTAGTAAAGGCAATTAATGCTTCCCCAAAAGGTGTAGTTCCATAACCATAAGTTAGTTCTACATTATTTCCAAGTTCCTTATATTCTTTAGGAGTAACGCCTATAATTTTAACAAACAAATCATGTAAGCGCGAGGAGGAAGATAAACCTATATCTAAAGATGAATCCAAAATGCTTTTAGATTCTTTGAGATGTTCTTTTGCATAATTAAGTGTAATACTTTGCAAAAACTGTATAGGAGTAACACCTACATATTCTTTGAAAACTCTAATAAAGTGGTATTTACTCATAGCAATATAAGAAGCCAGCGTATCAATATCAGGTTGTTCTTTAAAGTGTTCATCAATATATTTTATGACTTTTTCCATTTTTTTATGGTTTTCATTGTTKGAAAGTATTTTCTCACTCATAAAATATATTTATCTCCTTTTTTCTCTTTTTTGATTTGAGTTTTATTTTTTAAAACGTGAATAAATAGCGTGTAAAAATACTCCTGCTACTAAACCCCAAAAAGCAGATGAAATACCAAAAAACGAAACCCCAGAAACGGTTAATAAAAACGTCACCAACGCAACTTCTTGATATTTAGGTTCTGCACTTGCAATAGAAAGTGCATTTGAAATAGCAGGGAAAAGTGCTAATCCTGCAATACTAGCTACTAATACTTTTGGAAGTGTAGCAAAAATAACTATAAGAGTTGATCCAAAGATTCCAATAAGTAAATAAAAACCACCTGTAGCAAGGCCAGCAATATATCTTTTAGATTTATAAGTATTGGCTTCTTCTCCTGTACAAATAGCTGCAGTTATAGCWGCTAAATTTAAACCATGAGAACCAAAGGGTGCWARWATYARRGATATAAAACCCGTAAAAGAAATAAGTGAATTMACATTGGGTTTATAACCTGCTGCTTTAAGAACYGCAATWCCWGGAACATTTTGTGATGCCATGGTTACAATAAACAAAGGTATGGCTACATTTATAAAAGCWGATAAACTCCAAGAAGGTTGGGTAAACACTGGAACTGCAAAAGAGACATTAATAGAGCTAAAACTCAAATCATTAAAAAACAAAGCAATTATAATTCCTAAAGCAAGTGCACTAAGAACGGCATACCTTGCAAAAAAGACCTTACCTAAAAAATAAATTAAAATCATAGGAAGAACTATTAAAGCATCAATGCTAATAGAAGTAAAAACTTCAAGCCCAAATTTAAATAAAATTCCAGCAAGCATAGCAGCTGCAATAGGRGCAGGTACTTTGTCCATTAGTTTTTGAGAAAACCCAGAAAGACCAATTAAAAATATTAACAAAGAAGATAAAATAAAGGCTCCAATWGCTTGTTCAAAACTATAAGCAGGTAAAGCAATAACTAAAAGKGCCGCACCTGGGGTTGACCATGCAGTAATAATAGGCTGTTTGTATTTTAAACTTAAATATATTCCTGTAATTGCACTCCCAATAGATACTGCCCAAACCCAAGAAGTAATTTGTTCWGGCGTTGCATGACCAGCAATAGCAGCTTGATAHACTATTACAAAAGGACCTGCATAAGATACTATAACAGCAATWAGTCCTGCCACTAAAGCAGAAAGAGAAAAATCATTTTTGATATTTTTTAATGATGTAGCTAAAGACATGAAAATCCTTAATATAAATTGCCTAAGTATAGTTAAATCAAATAAAATAACAAGCCAGATATTGCTAATTACTTTTGAAAACTAATTATGCTTTTACAATATTTAACTATACTTAGCAAAAAAGTAATAATATGAAATTAAATGAATTAGAATGTAAAGTCGATTTTTTTGACTTTGATGAGAACTTATATCAAGAACTAGAAGCAAGTCCATTAAAAGATGCGTTTTTAATTTCTTATAATAAAGAAGGTTTTAAAGAACTTAGCTTAGATGAAGAAGAAGCAAAAAGTGAAGATTTCCTAGCTTTTATGAATGGAAAAAAACTTCTTAAACATAGCAGTCCATATTCTATGGTCTATGCTGGTCATCAGTTTGGCCAATTCGTGCCACAATTAGGAGATGGAAGAGCCATTAATTTAGGAAGTGTGAATAATTGGCATTTACAAAGTAAAGGTTCAGGTCCTACACTTTATTCAAGAAGAGGGGATGGAAGAGCAGTATTACGTTCATCTATTAGAGAATATATTATGGGCGAAGCTATGCATGCTTTAAATATTCCTACTACAAGAGCTTTAGGAATAATAGGTTCAAGACATGAAGTTCCAAGATCTTATGATGAGGTAGAATATGGCTCAATAGTCTTGCGAATGTCTCCTTCATGGATACGCATTGGGACCTTTGAATTTTATGCGAGAAGCCAAAATGCCAGTAAAAATATTCCGCAACTCTGTGATTACGTTATTAAACAATCTTATCCCCATTTAAAAGGTGTTAATAAAGCTTATGAAAAAATGTTTTATTCTATGGTGGATAAAACAGCGGAACTAATGGCAAAATGGAAGGTGTATGGTTTTATGCATGGGGTTATGAATACAGATAATATGTCAATGGCTGGGCTTACTATTGATTATGGTCCTTTTGCATTTATGGATTATTTTGATAAACATTGTATTTGTAACCACAGTGATGTAGAAGGGCGTTATTCTTATAATAACCAGCCTTATGTAGCACGATGGAATTTAGAAGTTCTTGCCAATTCTTTATCAGAGGTATGTGAAGTAAAAAAATTAATAGAATATTTAGAAACATTTTTTCCTCAACATGAAAAAGTRTATTTAGAATTRATGTGCGAGCGTTTAGGWCTTGATACAASAAGYGTMKCAAATTATCATGTGGAYTTAATTATTTCWTTATTAKCARCACTKCAAGAAGCAAAAGCAGATTATAATTGTTTCTTTTATGAAYTAAGTARGTGTGATAAYTTAGATGAKRTCTCWTCTGTWTTAGMTGTATGTGTKAATCCTTCTKCWWTACKKCCTTGGWTTGARGATTATAAAAAAGYTGTTTTAYMAGATWCAAGAGAAGAGGGTGYWMGMAAATCWCAAATGAAARAGAGTAATCCAAARTATATAATTAAAAAYTATATGTTACAAGAAGCAATTGAYGCTGCTAARAGTGATGATTTTACTTTAGTRAATGATTTATTGMATATTGCTCAAAATCCTTTTGATGAGCATAAAGARTAYGAGAGATATTCAAAAGTTACACCTATRGAACACGCSAATTTACAATTGTCTTGTTCTTCATAAAANGAYTTAGTATTAAAWTATKGATAAGAGGSTTAAGATGAATAAAAAAACTTTTTTTAAAAARCAAAAAAGAGAAGGTATTWSTTATAAAGTGATTTTTGGATTTATTCTTTTATGTTTATTTGCTTATATCCCTTATACTTATTACCTAAGTCTCTCTCTTAGGTATACAAAAACACAAGAAGTTCTAAGTTATAAAGGAAATATTGTTTTTGATGGCTACAAAAATAAACCTTGTTTGGTTTATTTAGAAACAAATAATTCTGAGCTAGATTTTGCAAAAACAGCTTCTTTTGCTAAAAAATACGATGCYGTKGCTTATTATAAAAATGGRGAATTAATGCTCTCTAATTATATTTTAAAGCATTCAAGTAAAAAACTCTTAATGAAATATATAAGAGCTTGTGACAAAGAATTGATACTTACTAAACAAAATGCTGAGGTAATATCAAAACAAAAAGAGAAAATACGAGCCTATATTTTACTTAAAGATGAGAGTAATTAAAAATTCATATGTTAAAAAAGTAAAAAAGAAAACTTACATTTCAAGAGCTTTACAAAGTTACTTAGTAATTTTTAGTCTGGGATCAGAATTTAGTCTTAGCTCTTGCACGTTACTTTTTTTCTGATAAAACTCTTTCCAGTTTTTGCGAGATATCTTTTTTTCTGCGCGATAAAGTCTTAAAAGTACTTTATTAGATTTAAACCATTTATTAAATCCATTGAAGTAATTATCTCTTACCATTTGTTTATTCAATGACYTAAGTTGTTTGTCTGTCATTATCATTTGATTCTCCTTGCCGTATATTTTAATGTGATTTAGTGTTGTAATRGTGTGMTTAGTGTCTCWTTCAACTAGTCTCAAAATTNKRAAAGTGGTTTTACCTCTTGGGCGTAATTTACTATAAATTTATTGTTCTTATAATCTAAAAAATTGTGCATATTTAGATTAAAATAGATACTATGTTTCATGAATAAATACTTATCCGAAGAAAAAGAAATAGACTTTTATTCCCTCCCKCAGGCACTGTATAAAGAAAAAAATATTAAAAATATTTTAAGATATGAGAATAATTGTATTTTATACAAAGAATCTAATGTAGATTTAATTAACAAAGAAAAGCTAATAACTTCACACTCTATTGTTTATGTCATTAATGGAAGGCTCAGAGTTAATACTTATGATGGAGATGAAGTTATTATTCAAAATGGTGAAATGATTTTTATGCCAAGAGATTCTTATATAATTTCGGATTACATAAAAAACAATACTAGCATGAAAGTGTATCTATTCTTTTTTGAGCATGATATAGCCTTGAAATTTTTAGCTCAAAATCATACACCTAGTGCTTTGAAAGAATCAAGTAAGTTGGTATGTCAACTTAAAGTAACACAGAATATAAAGTATTTTATATCTTCTTTGGAATCGTTTAATTTTAAGACATTAAATACTAAAGAAATTTTGGAACTTAARYTATTAGAACTCTTATATTTATTAGATGATAATAATCAAAATAACATTATTAAAACACTATTATTCTCTGAGTCCTTTAAAGAAAAAAGAGATATAGAATCCTTTATGCTTGAACACTATGATAAGAATCTTTCAATTAATGATTTTGCAAGTTTAAGCGGAAGAAGTCTTTCATCATTTAATAGAGATTTTAAAAAGAAATATAATACAAGTCCTAAAAAATGGCTCATTAAAAAAAAGATGAACAAAGCAAAAACTATGTTAAAGAAAGGGTCTAATGTAAGCACTTGTGCTTCTTCTTTAGGATACAACAATGTCTCAAACTTCATTAAAGCGTATAAATCTGTTTATAAACTCACTCCAAAGTATATGCAACAAACAATTCTTTTAGATTCTGAATAAAAATCACTGTTTTTGACTTTTTATAAGTAGAAAGCAGTTTTGTTTTTTTATATAATTACTCACATAAAGATTACTATGATTTATTTAGTTTTCAAATATCATTAGGAGTTATAAAATGAGTGTTATTGTAATATTAGAAGCAGAAGTAAAAGAAGGTAAAATTAAAGAATTAGAAAACTTACTTAGAGGATACTTGCCTGAAACTAGGAAGTATAGCGGTTTTGTAGATATAAAAATACATCAACAAAAAGATAAAAATACAGTTATATTTTATGAAGAATGGRAAACAATAAAAGATTATGAATCTTATCTTCAAATGAGAACAAAYGAAGGTGTAATGAAAATTTTRGGARATACTTTTATTTCCCCACCTAKTATTAGRTATTTTGATACATTAYCCCTATAGTTTAAAATRTTATTTTCTATAGAYKGTAACTTANTAATTTAATTTYCWGKKACAGTAYACTTAATTGACTAAGTAWTTAAATAGGTMTACTGTWSCYMGAATTATAAAACGAATKCMKWAGCTTTCNACGAGCTCTTAAATAARAATAATKRAGTCTTKTRTATCGAAACAATCATCCCYKNTTATTTTRTAAAMATGARTTTAYTACCTMWAKGRTGTACTTTTTTAAGATTCAAAAAGYTAAACTGTGGTRCTWATAAAAGAAGWCRTTAARTACTTTWARGGTCATYGYTCMACAAGACAGWMMTTATGTTCATAAGAAGGTAAATTAACATTAAAAATATATACACMAATAAATATTRTCCATCATCAAAACTATCCCATATTATTGAAGCATATTGGGTATTRGAAAATCATACRAAAGAAACAATAAATATAYCAATAGTMCCTGATGGWAGAATGGATATTGTGTATGATAASAAKGASTTATTATTAGTAGGCAGTTTAAATGAAAGNMWYNATTATACCTTTAGAARCAAATAGTGAAACATTTGGAATTAGATTTATGCCTTCAATATTACCRCAACTTTTAAATATAAAAGCAAATGATTTTACTAATAAAATTATGCCATTAGAAGATGTCTCAAAAGAACTTTTTTTACTTTTGAATTTTAATGAAAAAGTTGAAACGACTAAAGTTGATAAACTAAATAATATATTTGAATCTTACTGTGAAGATATTATACTAAATAAAAATATTTTAAGAATCATTGCTGAAATAATGTCTCAAGAAGGGAATGTTTCAATCAAAGATATATCTCAAACTTATGATATAAATTCAAGACAGTTAGAACGGATGTTTAATAATTTGCTTGGATTTAGCCCTAAAAAATTTACAAATATTATTAGGTTCTTTTTTGCTTTTAAAAGTTTAATGAAAAATGGATTTAATGAACTGTCTTTAAAAGCTTTAGATTTTGGTTATTACGACCAAGCACATTTTAATAAAGAATTTAAAAAATTCTCAAATTTCACACCCACAAATGAAGTAATGTCGTTTTTTTACAATATTAAAAAATAATTTTTATTTATAATACCTAAAATTAAAAGGTATAAACTATGAAAGTACGTAAAATAACTATTCATTTACTCTTTGTTTCTTTGTTATTAGGAGCTAGTGCAAAAGCTGACACAATAAGTCTGGAAAATAAAAACAATGATAAAAGTTATGGCTATATAATAAGTGTAGATATTGAAGCCTCAAAAGAAAAAGTTTGGAATATAATCACCAATTTTAAAAACTATTCCAAATGGAACACTGTGTTAAAAATGGAAAATAACAATAATTTAGAATTAAAAAAAAGCTTTGTAGTTACTATATTTGATGAAAATGGATCAATTGAAGATAATTTTAAAGCATTATTAATAGATAAAAAGAAATACACATACTTCATTGCTACACAAACATTATTATCAAGCTATATTTTTAAAGCAACTCATCAGTTCTTGATAGAAGAAATATCACATAATAAAGTTAGGTTTACTCAAAAATGGAAACTTGAGGGTATAGTTGGCTATTTATTTGAGGACATGATTTTTGATGTATTGAAGCTATTTAAAACTATGAATCTTGARCTTAAAGAAAAAGCAGAAAAAAAATGATAGTAGAAAAARAAATTAATACAWGTATATTAGCATACAAAGAGTTTAAACAAATTGACTATGTAGACTGTTTCAAGATTACTGGTATTGGTTTTAATGGGATAGATGAATTTGCAAAAGAGTACTTTTTATCTCAGCCCCTTTGGTTAAATATTGCAAGTCAAGGTATRTTTAGTAAAAAAAATATTAAAAAKAAAATTATAGAAAGTAAATTTCAAAAAAATACTTGCATTGGTACTTGGAAAATATTTAATAGAAATAAAAATGAAATTGTATTTGGTGATGATATGGGATTTATGGAATACAGATTTTCAATRGTATATAAACCTAAAACCAATAGGATTGAAGTATCAACTCTTGTACACTACAAAAGTATAATGGGAAAATATTATTTTGCACTAATAAAACGTATGCACAAAAAATTTATTATAATTTCATTAAAAAATGTAGTAAAAACCAAACTAATTCTGTGTGAAGTAGATACCTAAGAACGTTTTTAAGTATTTTAACTTATGACTTTTTCCCGATGTATCAAGAATCAATTGTATAAGTTACTTATTTCTTCTTTATAAAAAAAACTTTTTTAAGTAAGTAAAAAATATAAGAGATATCTTATTTGTTCAAATATCTATTTTAACTTATTGTCAATTTTGTACAATTATTTAAATTTTTATTTATATATACTTCAATAAAAAGGAGGGTTATAAAAGAAAATTTTGATAATAATTTCCCTCAAAATGTGTTGAATTTTAAATTAAAAATATATTAAGGTTTCATAGTCTTAATATATAATTTAAATTAATTCCTTATTGATAAGCAAAAAAATAAAATCCCACAAATAAGACATAAAAAAATATTACACTTTGCAATGAAATTGGTGCTATTTTTTATTTTAGAATAAAATGTAGGTAATTGGTATTTTTTAGCTTATTAATAAACAATAGAAATATTGTTTTCCTACAGAAAAGGGCTTTTAGGAATAGTAATTTTTTAGAATAAAAGAATTTTAAATTTATATTGACCGAGTGTCGGTCATTAATATTATCTTAAGTAAGGAATGACTATAATTCTTTTTTGACCAGTGGTCAGTTAAGGAGAAAATTTGCCAAAAATAGTTAATAAAGAAGAAAAAAGAATAGAAATTGCCATGGCTTGTGTGGATTTACTTCATGAAGTAGGTATTAAAAAACTAACCGTTGCAGCAGCGGCAAAAGCTGCTGGTATTGGTAAGGGTACTATTTATGAATACTTTGAAAGTAAAGAAGACATTATCTTTAAAATCATTGGTGTTCATATAGCAGAGCACAATGAAGAAACATTGAAAAAAATAGCTTTGAGTAATAATATAAAAGAAAAAATAACATGTTTATTTGAATTTGTTTTGGATGAAAGTGAAGAAAATAATATTCATTTTAATGGATTTAAGGAATATTTATCGGTTATGTTAGCTGATACTACAGAGTCTTATAAATCATTTAATTGTGTTTGCGATGATTTTTTTAGTCTTGCTTTAAAAGATGTTTTTGAAGATGCTATTGCTAAAGGCGAATTAAAAGAAAACTCCCTTTATTTTATCAATAGTATTGCTATTTTTAAAAAAGGACTTGCTCTTAGTAGAATGAGTGTGAATGATTTTTCTGCAAGAGATGCTTATGAAGAGTTTATAGATAATTTCTTTGATTTATTAGGAAAAAAAAATGATTAATAAACGATATGAACGCATAGTATTTTCATTTATTATGTCTTTGTTTATGTCTTGTGTTATGAGTGCCATAATTTCATACATAAACTTAGGTTTAGTAGATGGTTTTAGAGACATTTGGCTTAAAGCTTGGGTAAGTGCTTTTGCATTTGCTTTTCCTATTATTTTTATAATAGGTGGAAGTGTTAGAAAATTAACGGCAATAATTATAAAAAAGGAATATTAAGAATGTATAAGAATATATTAATAACATTGGTTTTAACAGCATCTTTATTTGGTGCAGGACGTCCGGCACTAGTTGAGACAACAATAGTAAAAGAAGGGCTAGTTAATCCCTTACAAGAGTTTGTAGGAACAGTTAGTTTTGCGAATAACTCACAAGTAGCTGCAAAAAATTCTGGTTTAATACAAAAAGTAAATTTTGAAATAGGTCAAAAAGTAAAAAAAGGTCAAGTTTTAGTAAAAATTGATTCTGATTTAATTGATGCGCAAATAATAGCAGCACAAGCTACGCTGGATATCGCAAAAAATGAAGAAATTAATTCTAATAAAGATTTTAGAAGATATGAGAAATTATTACTTTCTAAATCTATTACTCAAAAAGAATATGACGATGCTTTATTAAAGTTTTCYTCTAACTCTGGAAACGTATTAGCATTAATGGCAAAACTTAATGAATTAAAAATTCAAAAAAACAGAAAAGAAATTAAAGCACCTTTTTCAGGTGTAATAGTTGAAAAATCAGTAAGTTTAGGRGARTGGGTTAATGCAGGTTCAATAGTTGCACGACTGGTTGATACTTCTAAATTAGAAATTATTTTTAATGCACCTATTTCTTTTATTGCTGGTTTACGAATAAATGATTCTTATGATCTTATVTTAAACAATAAAAGCATAAAAGCCAAATTAATGGCWGCTATTGCTTATGGAGATAAAAGAACACGAACTTTTCCTATTAAATTTAAAGCTACAGTAAATAATGGATTTATTTTTGATGGACAAGAAGCCAGAGTTAAATTATCTAAAAATGCAACAATTAAAGCGTTAATGGTTCCAAGAGATGCAGTAATCAAGCGTTTTGGTGCAAATATGATTTTTCTTAATAATAAAGGTACTGCTTTGATGTTACCCGTACAAATCTTAGGATATATGGGAAAAGAAGTAGCTATTTCTGCTAAAGGTTTAAAAGCAGGCGCACAGATTGTTGTAAAAGGAAACGAGAGAGTATTTCCTAAACAAGCATTACAAATTATAAATAAATAAGGTTAAAAATGGATTTAATTAAATTTTCAATTAAAAATCCTGTAACTATCATTGTATCGGTATTAATTGTTATATTATTTGGGGTATTGTCTTTAAGTAAATTACCTTATCAATTAACACCAAATGTTTCAGTTCCAGAGATTAAGATTACAACAGTATGGCCAGGTGCTACTCCTTATGAGTTAGAACGAGATGTTATTGAAGAACAAGAAGATGCTTTAAAATCTTTAAATAATTTAATAGAATTTGAATCTAGCTCAAAAGATAATGTAGCTGAGTTAACAGTCAAATTTAAACTAGGAACTGATCTAAGAGCAGCATTGCAAGATGTATCTAATAAATTAAATGAAGTGGATTCTTATCCACCTGATGTAAAAGAACCTATTATTGAAACTGCAACTGCAAGTCCTGTTGTATGGATGATGCTTCAAACAATCAATGATAACCCTCGCCATATAGATGAGTACAGAAAATTCTTTGATGATGAAATCCAACCTGCTGTAAAAAGAGTGGATGGGGTTGCTGGTACTTTTGTAGGTGGCGGACGTGACCAACAAATGCAAATTACTTTTGATACTATAAAACTTGCATCTTATGGTTTAAGTATTAACGAAGTTATAAGCGCGCTTCAAGGTGAAAATGTAGATGTTTCTGCAGGTATATTAAATCTTGATAGACGCTCATACAGAATACGGACCGTAAATAAATTTTCAAGCATAGAAGATATTGAAGATGTGATTATTGTAAGTAACAGAGAACAAAGAATTCGTATCTCTGATATTGCTAGTGTTAATATTGGTTATGAAACAGCACAAGGTGTTGCAATTTTCYTWGGAAAAGACGGAATATTTTTAGGTGTTCARCCAAGTTCAACRGCWAATATTGTAAAACTTACCAATGATGTTGAAGCTGTTGTAAATAAACTTAATGCTGGAATATTAAAAAAAGAAAATATTAAACTGCAATGGTTATTTGAYCAACGACCCTATATTGTGGGTGCTGTTGATTTAGTACAAGAAAATATTGCCATYGGTGGTATTTTAGCTGTAATTATTCTTCTTTTATTTTTACGTTCACTTTCTCCAACAGCTGTTGTATCAGCTGCTATTCCTATMTCAGTAATAGGTACTTTTATTATTTTGGATCTAACAGGAAGATCACTTAATACTATTTCATTAGCAGGTATTTCTTTTGCCGTAGGAATGTTAGTAGATTCAGCCATTGTGGTTTTAGAGAATATAGATAGGCATAGAAAAGAGGGTGCCAGTATAGCAGAAGCTGCATACAAAGGTACATCTGAAGTTTGGGGTGCATTAATAGCATCTGCATTAACAACAGTAGCTGTATTCTTACCAATCGTATTTCTTGCTGATGAAGCGGGACAATTGTTTAAAGATATTGCAATAGCTGTAACTGCTTCTGTAACATTTTCTTTATTTGTATCTATTTCAGTTATTCCTGTTTTATGGAAAGCTTTAGCTGGATTGTCGAAAAAAGAACCAAAAGATACTGGTGCACTTGCTAATTTTGGAAATAAATTGGTTAATATTATTATGTCTGTTGTTCATTTATCACTTAAAAATACATTTTCAAAAATTCTTACGATACTTTCATTATCGATATTTTCAGCATCTTTGATTTATATTCTTTGGCCAAAACTAGACTATTTACCACAAGGTAATAAAAACTTAATTTTTAATATTTTAATTACTCCTCCTGGGCTTTCTTATCAAGAAAGATACGATATGGGGACTTATTTAATGAAAAAAGTCGAGCCAAATATTAATAAAGATGTAAATGGTGTTCCTGGAATGGATCGTGTTTTTTACGTTTCTTTTGGTGACTTTACTCTTTTTGGAGCAACATCAATGCATGAATCACGTGCAAAAGAGCTGATTCCATATTTTAAACCTATTGTTAATTCTATTCCTTCTGTTTTTGGAATTTCATTGCAATCAGGAGTATTTGAACAAGGGATTGGTGAAGGAAATACCGTTGATATTGATATCTCTGGTGAAAAAATAGAAGATTTAGCCAATGTTGGTGGAATGTTATATGGAGCAACGTCACAAGCGTTACAAGGTTCACAAATAAGACCTATTCCTTCTATAGAGTTGATTTATTCAGAAGTTAGAATTAAACCAAATAATGATGCTTTAAAATCTTTAGGTATGACTGCAAATGATTTAGGAATTGCAGTTGATGTCATAATGGATGGAAAAATCATTGGTTCTTATTCTGCAGATGGAAAGAAAAAAATTGATTTGGTTTTTAAAGCCAATGATGAATTTATTCAAACCCCACAAGATATTATGAGTACTCAGATTTCTGTAGGAGAAGGCTCTTTAGTTCCTATTTCGTCATTGGCGTCATATACAAGTACAACAGGAATATCCGAAATCAGACATTTAAATGGAAAAAGAACAATTACTTTACAAATTACTCCTCCTGCTGGCATGACTATTGATGAAGCCATTAAAATAGTAGGTGGAATGTTAGAAGGAATGAAAGCTAAAAATATGATTCCTAATACTGTTGATATTGAATTAAGTGGAACAGCAGATAAACTTTCTCTTACCATTGCATTATTGACGCAGAATTTTATTTTGGCGCTTGTGATTATCTATTTATTAATGGCTGCTTTATTTGGAAACTTTTTGTATCCAATTGTTATTATGTTTACAGTGCCATTAGCAACAGCAGGTGGTTTTTTAGGACTTGCTTTAACAAATAAGTTCTTAGCGCCTCAACCTTTAGATGTATTAACCATGCTTGGATTTATTATTCTTGTAGGAATCGTAGTAAACAATGCTATTTTAATAGTACATCAAAGTTTAAATTATATTAATAATGAAGGAATGGAACATAAACAAGCAGTAATTGAAGCTACTAGAACAAGAATTAGGCCTATTTATATGTCTTCTTTGACTTCTATTTTTGGAATGTTACCTCTTGTTTTAATACCAGGTCCTGGAAGTGAATTTTACAGAGGTTTAGGTTCTGTAATTACGGGTGGTTTGGCTTTTTCAACTATTTTTACTATTTTTGTAACACCAGCATTATTAATGTTTTTTATTAAAATAGAACATAAATTTAGATCGAAAAAATCAGAAACAGCACATAAAATTAATACACAATCATAAGGAAAAAGTATGAATTTAAAAAGAATTTCTTTAGCACTTAGTATAAGTATTTTAAGCTTAAGTGCATTAAGTATAGAAGAAGCAGTGGATACTGCTCTTCTTAATAACCAAGATATTTTAGTGAAAAATTTAGAATATCAACAAAAACAAGAAAATACAAGAGCCAGTAAAGCAGGTTTTTTACCTAGTTTGGATTTAAGTTATTCTTATTTGCACAGAAATAAATTAATGACTAGTCAAATAAAAGATGATTCAAGTGCAGCGGCAACGCTTTCCTATAATTTATTTAATGGTTTTAAAACTAGCAATACTTTACAAAGTGCAATTGAAGATGAAAAAGCCTCGGCATATTTATTAAAAGCAAAAAAACAAGATATTATTTTATCTTCTAAAAGTGCATATATTTCCTATTTGAATCTTGCGAAACAATTAGAAACCTATATCAGTGCTTTTGAATTGTTTGAAAAACAATTCAATGATAGTAATAGCAAATTTGAGCAGGGCTTATTGGCAAAAAATGATTTATTAAAAATTCATGTTAATATGCTGGATGCAAAACAAAATGTAGTTAAAACAAAAGCAGATCTAAAAACTTCTAAAGACAGACTTTCAAATATCATGGGTGGAAAAGATTTAAAAAATGAAGTAATAGAAGAGTTAAAAGATAAAGATGATTCTTTAAATTCTTATGCTGAAACTTTAYTAGAAAACAGAAGTGAAATTAAAGCATTATTRCATAATATTAACGCTTACAAAAATATTCTWGAAGTAAATAAAGCMTCTTATTAYCCTAAAATAGATGCWTCKTATTCTTTTAATAAATACGGAGACTCTTTTTCTTTTGGKGGACGAGATGGTTATCCAAGTTCTCAAAATATTGCAAATTTAAGTGCTACTTGGAATTTATAYAATGGTGGAAAAGAYGAATCAACCATTAAAATTGCAAGAATGAAAATTCATGAAACAATGTTAAGTTTAGAGAAACTAAGATTGGATATAAAACTACAATATGTAGAAGCTATATCAACACTTGATGTTGCAAAAGAAAGTTTAGTTATTTCTAAACTTGCGTTAAGCCAAGCGCTTACAAATTATACTATTGTATCTAATAGATTTAATGAAGGAGTATCAAGTACTACGGATTTAATTGATGCAAACTATTTATTATCTCAAGCGAAACAGAGATTTTATGGTGCTTTTTATTCAAAATTTTTAGCTTATGCATCTTTAGATAGAGTAACAGAAAAATAATAATCTTAAGGACTTCCTTAAGCTTATTAACTTATCAATTGTAATAATTAAAATCATAAATAAATAAATTAAGTAAAAAATTTAAGAAAAAAATAAATTTAGTAGCAAAAAGTTACAGATGTATTAATAATGAAATTTATTTATTTTATAACTTTTCTTTTAAAGCCTAATAATTAGGTATCTACACAGTGAAATTTTAAAAATATGTACAATTGTTGTACTTAGCTACCTCGTCCTAAATTGGATATACTCTTATCACAAATCCAAATTATTTAAGATAAACAGAAAATCTTGTTTTAATTAACTTGTTTTACACAGGAGCAATAATGGGAAAAATTACAGAAAACGATATCAGACAAAGTGTTGCAGATGCTATTCAATATATTTCATACTATCATCCAGAGGATTTTATTAAAGGTATGGTTGAAGCCTATGAAAAAGAAAAATCAGTAGCAGCTAAAAATGCTATTGGTCAAATACTAATTAATTCAAAAATGTGTGCAATGGGTCACAGACCACTTTGCCAAGATACAGGTTCAATTAATGTATTTGTAAAAGTTGGTTTAAATGCAGATCTTGATCTTACAAAAGAATTAGATGATATTATTAATGAAGGTGTGGCTTTAGGATATAAAGACCCAATTAATAAACTTAGATATTCAATTGTTAGTGATCCTGCTGGAAAAAGAGTTAATACTAAAGACAATACTCCTGCTGTTATTCACGTCTCTGTAAACAATGGAAATACCATTGATATTATTGTAGCTGCAAAAGGTGGAGGAAGTGAAAATAAATCTAAGTTTGCAGTTTTAAATCCAAGTGATTCTATTTATGATTGGGTTATGGAAAATGCTAGAAATATGGGTGCGGGATGGTGTCCACCTGGTATTATTGGTATTGGAATTGGTGGTAATCCTGAGAAATCTATGTTACTTGCAAAAGAATCTTTAATGCAAGAAGTAAATATTCATGAATTAAAAGAACGAGGGCCACAAACAGCTCTTGAAGAATTACGGCTTAAATTATATGAAGATATCAATAAGATTGGAATTGGAGCTCAAGGTTTAGGAGGGTTAACTACAGTTTTAGATGTTAAAATCTTAGATTACCCCTGTCACGCCGCGTCTTTGCCAGTTGCGATGATTCCTAACTGTGCAGCTACGCGACATATTCACTTTGAATTAAAAGGAGATGGTCCAGCAGTATTTAAAAAACCTGACTTAGATTTATGGCCAGACCTAGAGCTTCCAATGGATACTATTAAGAAAGTAAATATTGAAGAATTAACACAAGAAAATTTATCTCAATTTAAATCAGGCGATACTCTTTTATTATCAGGAAAAATTTTAACAGCAAGAGATGCTGCACATAAAAAGATTGTTGAATACAGAGCTGCTGGAAAGGCCCTTCCTAATGGACTTGATTTAAAAGGTCGATTTATTTATTATGTAGGACCAGTTGATGCAGTTGGAACAGAAGCAGTTGGACCTGCAGGTCCTACAACAGCTACTAGAATGGATAAATTTACAAAAGAAATGATGGAAATTGGAATTTTAGGAATGATTGGTAAAGCTGAGCGAAAACAGCCAACTATTGATTTAATTAAAGAATACAAATCTATTTATTTAATTGCTACAGGTGGAGCTGCGTATTTAATTTCTCAAAGTATTAAAGCTTCAAAAGTAGTTGCTTTTGAAGAAATGGGAATGGAAGCTATTTATGAATTTGAAGTAAAAGATATGCCAGTTACTGTTGCAGTAGATACAGAAGGTGTTTCTATCCATACAACCGGGCCTGCACAATGGAGAACTATTTAGTCTCTCTTCCTAAATAAAGACTATGAATAAAATTCATGGTCTTTATTCTCTTTAAACACATCTATATCTTTATTTTTTTTTAAAGTGTGAAAAAGCATTACCTTCATTTTTTTTACGAGGTTCGATTTTTGTTTTTTCATAATTATGATTAAAATCACTTCCCCACTTTAATTTATTTGGTATAGAATCTGAGGCTTTATTCTTCATTAGTTTACCAAAGCTTGAGCTACTTTTACTAGAGCTTGAATTAATTTGTGGCAAAATTATATATGTCACAATAAGTGTTAGTAAAATAATTCCTCCAGTTACCCAAAGGAATGTAAAAAAATTATTTCTATCAAACATAGCTGTAAATACCTCCTTTAAAAAATTATTATTACATAATTAAGATAAAAAGTACCTAAATAGTCCCAAAAATTAACTTATATTGAAGCCCCATTCATCATCATGATTTCTAAACCTTCTTCAGAAATCTTGCTTTTATCCCACGCTGGATCAAAAACCAACTTCACTTCAACTTCATCAATCTCATCTACACTTTTACTTGCGTAATGTACTTCTGCTAACAATGAATCTGCAACTGGACAAGCAGGAGATGTTAGCGTCATATCAATATTACAAAACAATGTATTGTCTTTAAAATCAAAAGCAATTTTATAAATTAATCCTAAATCGTAAATATTAACTGGAATTTCAGGATCAAAAACATGTTTTAAGTGCTGAACCACTTTTTCTTCTATTTTTTCATAATCGTAAGACATTTTAAACCTTTTTTGCGTATTCTTTTATTTTTTTAATCATTCCCATGACGCCGCTTTGCCTGTTGGGTGTAATTATTTCACTTAATCCCAGTTCATACAGGATATCATCTTCACTGTCATTGATCTCTTTTGCATCTAAATTAGAAAATATTTCTAATAGAATATAAACCAAACCTTTAACAATAATAGCATCAGATGTGCCCTTAAAAATCAATACACCTTGCTTTTGTGTGCAAGTTAACCATACTTGAGAGGTACAGCCATGCACAATATGTTTGGTAATTTTATCTTCATCTTTAAAAGCGCTTAGTTTTTTTCCTAAGTCAATAATGAATTGGTATTTTTCTAATTCATCATCAAAAAAATCCAAGTCTTCTTTAATTTTAAATACTCTTTTTTCTACTTTTTTTGACACATTAATCCTTCAACATCGAAATTGCTTTTTTTAAGGCTTTTATAAATAAATCTATATCTTTTTTATCATTATAAAAAGCAAGTGATACTCTAATTGTTCCTATGATTCCTAGTTTATCCATAATAGGTTGGGCACAATGATGGCCAACTCTTACAGCAATTTTCATTTTATCAAGTAATATTCCAATATCATCATGTACAATATTTTCTATATTAAAACTTTTTGAAGCAATGGCTTCTTGTGTATTATTGTATAAAAGAATACCTGGAATATTTAATAGTTCTTGATGCAAATACTCATATAAATCTTCTTCTTCTTTACGAACTGTTTGGAAATCTAAATTTTTTAAATATTTTAAGGCCTCATGAAAAGCAATTACACCTGCAATATTTTGAGTTCCTGCTTCATAAACATAAGGAGAAGCCAAAAAAGTACTTTCATTGTACGTTACTTTTTGAATAGTAGCACCTCCTGTTTGATAAGGATCTACTTCTTTTAAGAGGGTTTCTTTTACATAAACAGCACCTACTCCTGTAGGGCCAAATGTTTTATGTGCAGACATAACAAAAAAATCACAATTAATGTCTTGAATATCAATACTTGCATGCGCCAAACTTTGGGCCGCATCAATCATAATTAATGCATTGTATTTATGTGCTAAGGTAGTTATTCGTTTAATATCGTGAATCTTTCCAAAAGCATTAGAAATATGAGTAATACTTACAAAAGCATTTTTATGCTTTTTTAGTAATTCTTCAAAATGTGAATAATCAAAATTTAAATTATCATCACAAGCTACTACTTTTAGTCCTTTTTTTAAAGATCTATTTTGCATATGCCAAGGAACAATATTGGAATGATGTTCCAAAGAAGAAATAATAACAGTATCAAATTTTTTTGCATATGAGTGTGCTATAAAATTAATACTTTCAGTTACCCCTTTTGTAAAAATGATTTCACTGTTACTTTTGGCATTTATAAATTCTTTTAAAGCTTTTCTTGTATCTTCGAATTTTTGAGTGGCAATATTTGCAGGACCAAAAGAACTTCTGTGTGTATTGGCACAATAATTACTATAATAATCACTGCTTGCTTTGATTACTGATGAGGGTTTTTGTGTTGTTGCTGCATTGTCTAAATAGACAAATTCATTGTTTGAGAAAAAAGGAAAATCATTTTTATACATAAGCCTTCCTTGAAAAATTTTTTATAAAATCTTGAATATTTAAAGAAGGAATATTATCATAAATATCATTTTCAAAAGCTTGTAAAATCATATGTTTTGCATCCTCTTTTTTTATACCTCGACTCTGTAAATAATACAAGGCATTTTCATCAATTGAACCAATACTAGATCCATGTCCTGCTTTTAATTCGTCAATTAAAATCTCTAAATGTGGATTGGCTTTGACATTACAATTGTCGCTTAATAATATGGCTTTAGAGTATTGATATGCCCCTGCATACAGTGCTTTTCTATTAACAATACTTAAAGGAGCAAATAAAGAGGAACTCTCATTGTCCAAAATATGTTTATTACTAATACATGAATAGGTGTTTTGCGCATTATGCACCGTTTTAATATGGTTTTGTACTTTGGATTTATGTAGTAGTTTAGTAAGAATATTGATATTAAGTTTAATATTTTTTTTCTTTAAATCATTGTTGATTGTATTAATGGATTCTTTTGAACCTTTTTCAAGTATATGCATAGATAGTTCACAGTCTTTTTTTAAATCACTGTTAAAGGTACAGTTTAAGGTACTGTCTTCTTCAATTATTTGAAGTTTACAATAATTAAGTTTTGAATTTTTTGCTAAAGTCATTTTTCTATTAGCTTGGGCTTGTATTTCTTGTGTATTTACAAAAACTTCTAGTACATTGATATTCGCATTTTTTTCTAAAATAAATTCTATATTTGATTCTTGATTAATATTAAGATTGTTAATTATAATTAAGGTCTTATTTTTAATGTTTTTTATGGATATACTTTTTAAGCTTGAATCCTTGATATACAAAAAATCATTGTTTTGTTTAATTGTTTTTGTCATTATGTAATCCTAAGCCTTCAAAACCTTTTTCATCCAACTCTTCTGCCAACGTATGATCTCCTGATTGTGCAATTTTTCCATCTTTTATTACATGTACAAAATCAGGTTTGATTAATTGTAATAATCTGTCATAATGAGTAATCATTAAAAGCGAACGTTTTCCATCTAACATAGAATTAATAACTTCTGCAACTGTTTTTATAGCATCAATATCCAAACCAGAATCTATTTCATCAAGTAAAATTAAGTCTGGGCTTAACATCATAATTTGAATTAATTCATTTCTTTTTTTCTCACCGCCTGAAAAACCTGCATTTAAATCGCGTTTTAACAAGGAATTATCAAGACCAAATTCTTTTAGTTTTGTTTTTAGTTGTTTCAAAAACTCCAAACCATCCAGTTCATCTTCTTTATTGTAGGCGCGTTTTGCATTTAAAGCTGTTTTTAAAAAATATGAGTTATTAACGCCTTCTATTTCTACAGGATTTTGAAAAGATAAGAAGATACCTTCATTTGCTCTTTCATTGGGATCAAGTTCCAGTAAGTTTTTATTATTGTATTTCATTTTTCCTTGGGTGATATTACACTCAAAGTGTCCTGCAATACTTTTAACTAAGGTTGATTTTCCTGTTCCATTTGTGCCCATTAAGGCGTGCACTTCTCCTGGTTTAATACTTAAAGAAAAGTCTTTTAAAATTTCATTTTTTTCTATTGATACATATAAATTTTTAATTTCTAACATAATACTCCTTTACTTGTGTATTTATATAACTGAACCTTCTAGTGTAAGGTCTAATAAAGCTCTTGCTTCAACGGCGAATTCCATGGGTAATTCTTGTAAAACCTCTTTACAAAAACCATTAACAATCATTGAGACTGCATTTTCTTCATTTATCCCTCTTTGTTTTAAAAAGAACAATTGTTCATCTGATATTTTAGATGTTGTAGCTTCATGCTCTACAATGGAAGAAGAATTTTTAACATCATGATAAGGATAGGTATTGGCAGAACAAGTACTTCCTATAAGTAAAGAATCACAAGCAGAATAATTTCTTGCATTGTGTGCATTTTTAGAAACTCTTACTAGTCCTCTGTATGAGTTAACACCTTTTAAAGCAGAAATTCCTTTTGAGATAATAGTTGATTTGGTATTTTTACCAATATGAATCATTTTTGATCCCGTATCTGCTTGTTGTCTTTTACTTGTAATTGCAACAGAATAAAATTCACCAACAGAATTATCTCCTTTTAAAATACAGGAAGGATATTTCCACGTTATAAGTGAACCCGTTTCTACTTGTGTCCAAGATACTTTAGAATTATCTCCTAAACATTTGGCTCTTTTTGTTACAAAATTATAAATACCACCTTTTCCATTTTCATCGCCTGGGTACCAATTCTGAATGGTAGAGTATTTTATTTGTGCATCTTTTAAAATAATAAGTTCAACAACAGCTGCATGTAATTGGCTTTCATCTCTTGTAGGTGCTGAACAACCTTCATTATAGGAAACATAAGAATTTTCATCTGCAATAATAATAGTTCGYTCGAAYTGTCCTGTATTTAAAGCGTTAATTCTAAAATAAGTAGATAACTCCATAGGGCAAGTTACATTGGGTGGAATATATACAAAGGAACCATCTGTAAAWACAGCAGAATTTAAACATGCAAAATAATTATCTTTAATAGGAACTACAGAAGCCATATATTTTTTTACTAATTCAGGGTGCTTTTGGGCAGCCTCCGAAATAGAACAAAATATAATTCCCAATTTTTCCAGTTCATCTTGATACGTTGTTTTAATGGATACTGAATCAAATACTGCATCAACAGCAACACCTGCTAGAAGTTTTTGTTCATCTAATGAGATTCCGAGTTTTTCATAGGTTTTTAAAATTTCTGGGTCAACTTCATCTAAAGAATTAAGTGCAGCTTTTGGAGCTGAGTAATAAGAGATACTTTGTAAATCTATTTTTTCATATTCCAGAGTTGCCCAGGAAGGTTCTTCCATTTTTAACCATGCTTTATATGCTTTTAATCTAAAGTCCAATAACCAGCTAAGGTTCGTCCTTTTTTTGAGATATGGCTTTAATGACATCAACATTTAAACCAGGTGCAAAAGTTTCAGATTCAACCAAGGTTTCAAAACCAAGTTTGTAATCTTCTTTTAATATTTTATCAATTTTTTTATTCATTAATACTGCCTTTCTTAAATAGGACAATTTTTGTCCTATTTAAGAAAGTGTAACATAAATAGATTAAATTAATCGATTATGATCTTGTCATTTTATATTTTTTTCTAATGTTGAAGTATAAAATGAAATAGGATAGGTTAAAAGTAAGTAACCAAAAGCAAGAGGAATATAACTCTCTAATGTAGAATAAGTATAAGCATTTACTTCTTGGGCATTCATAGTAAATTCATTAATAGAAATAATAGACAATAAAGATGAATCTTTAATAATAGAGGCAAACTGTCCAGTTAGAGCAGGTAACATTCGTTTAAAAGCTTGGGGAAAAATAATGTAGCGATACATTTGATATTCACTCATACCTAAGGACTTAGCTGCTTCATATTGTTCATAATCTATGCTTTGGATGGCCCCACGTATTATTTCGCACACATAAGCCCCCGAAAAAATGGCAAGCATAACAATTCCAATGAGATATCTATTTTCTAGCCCTAAACTAGCGGCAAAAACATAAAAAAAGATTAAAATCTGAACTAAAAGTGGAGTTCCTCTAATTAGTTCTATATAAAACCTAGAAAAAAAACGTAAAATTATAAGTTTTGAGTTGCTTGCATAAGCAAAAAACAGACCAATAATAAAAGACAATAACAGGGCGAAAAATGAAATAAAAATAGTTATTATAAAACCATCAATAAACTTTTGTTTATATTCATAAACACCGGCAAAATCAAAATTATAATTTACATTCGTAAACATAAAATAAAATAATAAACTAACAATAATAGATAAAAAAAGAAAATTAAAAAGATAAATGCTTTTTTTAAGTTTTTTATCTTTTTTAATATTCTTTTCGTTTATAAAATATTCTTTAATTATGTATCCTTAGAAAAAAAATGGAATATTTAATGTATCAAATGTTTCTCTTGTTTCTTTTAAATATTTATAAGATAATGTATCGAAAGTACCATCTGTTTTTGCTTTTCTTATAAAAGCATTTACTTTAGCTTTTAATTTCTCATTGCCTTTTTTAATAGCAACTCCCCAATATTCTTTATCTTTTTGAAAAGATGTTAAAATTGCTTTTGTGGTATCTGGATGTTTTTTCCAGTTATTATATACGGTTAATTGTCCATATATTGTAGCATCTACTTTACCTTGAACCACTTCTAAAACACAAGAAGCTTCATTGTCAAATACAAGTATCTCAGCTTTATCCATATATTTACTTGCATAAACATGAGCAGTTGTCCCTTTTTTAACAGCAACTTTTTTACCAACTTGGTTTAAGTCATCCATAGAATCAACACCTGAATTAATTCCAACCAATAAAGCTAAAGATGCAGTTGCATAGGGGTCTGAAAAATCGATTGATTTTTTTCTTTCTTCTGTTATTGTCATAGATGATATAATTAAATCAACTTTTTGTGTTTTTAGTGAAGGAATTAGTCCTACCCACGCAATATTTTCTATTACTAATTCTTTATTCAAAGATTTTGCCAATGCTTTTGCAAAATCCACTGAAACTCCTGATGGTTCTCCCTCTTTATCAGTCATTTCAAAAGGTGGATAGGCTAATTCCATACCTACTCTTAAAATGTTATTTTCTTTTTCTTTAGGTGAGCATGCCATAAATAAAATGGAGACAAGTACTAGTGCTATTATATTTTTAATCATAAAAATCCTTTTTGTAATTATGTCATAAATATACAATAAGAAACGAATTAGTTTTTTAAAAAATTATTTTGTTTTTATTCCAAATAAATAATTATAATATTTATTTTCATACTTCTGTGTTACGAAAAGTAATGCCAAAATGATAATGTTTTTAATTAAGACAATTTTTATCCTATTTAGATTATAATCCTCTAAATTAATGAATTGGTGGTACTTTGAGAGCGATTCTCAAAATCAGAGACATCAATATTTAGGAAAAAAAAACATGATGGAAGTTTATTTAGACAACAATGCAACAACTATGGTTGACCCTTTAGTTTTTGAGGAAATGAAACCATTTTTAACAAAAATTTATGGAAACCCAAACTCATTACATAGATTTGGTTCAGGAACGCACCCTAAAATGCTTGAGGCATTGGATTATTTATACGAGGGTATTAATGCCCACGATAATGATGATATAATTATTACAGGGAATGCAACAGAATCTAATAATATGGTAATTAAAGGTATTTGGATTGATAAAATCTTAAATGGCGATAAAAATCATATTATTACAACTGAAGTTGAGCATCCAGCAATTACTGCTACTTTGAAGTTTTTAGAAACACAAGGTGTAAATGTTACTTATTTACCAGTAAATGAAGAAGGTGTTTTAGAAGCACATACAGTTAGAGCATATATCAAAGATGAAACTGCTTTAGTTACTGTAATGTGGGCTAACAATGAAACAGGAAAAATTTTCCCAATAGAAGAAATTGGTGAAATTTGTAGAGAAATGAATGTTCCTTTTCATACAGATGCTACTCAAGCTATTGGTAAAATAACTGTAGATGTTCAAAAATGCAATGTAGATTATTTGTCTTTTTCAGCACATAAATTCCATGGTCCTAAAGGTATTGGTGGTTTATATGTTAAAAAAGGTTATGAGTTAACACCTTTATTTCACGGTGGTGAACAAATGGCTGGGAAACGAGCTGGAACAGTTGATGTTGCATCAATGGTTGGAATGGGACTTGCTATGAAATTAGCAACACAAGGTTCTGCTATTGAATACGAACAAACAGTTGTAAAAGGTTACAGAGATCAATTAGAAGCAGCAATTTTAGAAATCCCTGAGACTATTGTTATTGGTGGAAAAGATAACAGAACACCAAATACAACTTTAATCTCTATTCGTGGTGTTGAAGGTGAATCAATGTTATGGGATTTAAATCAAAAAGGTATTGGGGCTAGTACAGGATCTGCTTGTGCAAGTGAATCTTTAGAAGCAAACCCTGTTATGAATGCTTTTGGTAGTGACAGTGAACTTGCACATACAGGTGTTAGATTATCATTAAGTAGATTTAATACACAAGAAGAAGTAGATTATGCAATTGATGTAATTAAAACTGCAGTTTTAAGATTAAGACATATTTCATCATCGTATGCATATGCACCAGAATCTCACGATTCACAATTATAATAAAAGAAAAAGGATAAACAATGGCAAAAGGCGATTTAGTAAGCGGTTCAATTTGGGACGAGTATTCAAATAACGTTATAAGAAGAATGGATGATCCCTTACATCAAGGTGAAATCACAGAAGAGAGAGCAAAAGAATTAAATACAAAATTAATTATTGCAGATTTTGGAGCAGAATCATGTGGAGATGCTGTACGATTATACTGGGCAGTAAATGAAGAAACAAATGTAATCGAAGAATCAAAATTCAAATCTTTTGGTTGTGGTACTGCAATTGCATCTTCTGATGTTATGGCTGAATTATGTATGGGTAAAACAGTTGATGAAGCGGTTAAAATTACTAATATTGATGTTGAATTTGCATTAAGAGATAATGCAGATACACCTGCTGTTCCACCTCAAAAAATGCATTGTTCTGTAATGGCATATGATGTAATTAAAAAAGCAGCGGCTGAGTACAAAGGCGTTGATATGGAATCTTTCGAATCAGAAGTTATGGTTTGTGAGTGTGCAAGAGTTTCTTTAGGAACTATTCAAGAAGTAATTAGAATCAATGATTTAACTACTATTGAACAAATTACAGATTATACAAAAGCAGGTGCTTTTTGTAAATCATGTATTAAACCAGGTGGACATGAAGACAGAGAATGGTATTTAGTTG
Organism: Arcobacter sp.; assembly: GCA_002733685.1. GTDB lineage: Bacteria > Campylobacterota > Campylobacteria > Campylobacterales > Arcobacteraceae > NORP36. Next base: position 116,044 of record NVWN01000011.1, read on the forward strand.
ATATTTTAAAAGATACGAGACTTGAAATGGCATCTGATAAATTAAAAAATGCAGCAGACGCTAGCCAAAATGGTGAAGCTACTTTTGATACTATGACTATTGTTCAAAGAATCAAAGCAGTTGATGCTRTTTTAGATACTGATATTAGACCAATGTTAGTAATGGATGGTGGTAATATGGAAATTATTGATATTAAAGATAACAGTCCTCATTACGATATCTATATTAGATACCTAGGTGCTTGTAATGGTTGTGATTCAGGTTCTACTGGAACATTATATGCAATTGAATCTGTATTAAAAGATAAAGTTGACGAAAATATTAGAATTCTACCTATTTAATTAATAAAGAGAATTTTCTCTTTATTAATTCCCCTCTTTATTCATAAACACTCACAAGTATGACTTAGTCTTTCTATGTTATAATATCGCCAAAAATCACAGTCTTAAAATTAATATTTAAATCTCAAAAAGCAAATGCTTTAAAAAAAGGTTAGCCATGGCAGAAGAACAAATTTTAAAAAATACCAACGCACAATTATTGGATGAGTTTAATGCATCTATTTTATTTGATAAAGAATTATACGACCAAGATATTAGAGGTTCAATTGCTCATAGTATTATGTTAGAAGAAGAAGGTATTATWACTTCGCAAGATCAAAAAGAAATTGARSAAGGTTTATTACAAGTAAAAGAAGAAATTGAGTCTGGTGATTTTGTATTTGAAATTGCMCAAGAAGATATTCATATGGCAATAGAGTCCAGACTTACCAAAATAATTGGAGAAGCAGGAAAGAGATTGCACACTGCAAGAAGTAGAAATGATCAAGTAGCAAGTGATTTTAGATTGTATGTRAAAGAAAAAAATATTTCTATTATGGAACAAACKAAAACTCTTGTTGATACTTTTGTAGCTTTAGCTTCAAAACATACTGAAACATTAATTCCAGGAATGACCCAYTTACAACATGCCCARCCTATAAATTTTGGTTAYCATATGYTAGCGTAYGCWAATATGTTTAAAAGAGATTATGACAGATATGAAAGTTCTTATAAAAGAAATGATGTTTCTGCTTTRGGTTCTGCTGCWCTTGCAGGWACTCCACATAARATAAATCGTTTTMGAACAGCWGAACTCCTTGGTTTTTCTAAACCAAGYGCTTGTGCTTTAGATACAGTAAGTGACAGAGATTTYGCTTTAGAGATTTTATTTAATATTTCAACATCWATGATGCATATTTCTAGAATATCAGAAGAATTARTTCTTTGGTCWTCTTATGAGTTTCAATTTTTACGAATGAGTGATGAATATGCTACTACTTCTTCGATTATGCCTCAGAAAAAAAATCCAGATGTTCCTGAGTTGTTACGAGGAAAAACAGGACGAGTATATGGAAATCTAATTTCACTTTTAACAGTAATGAAAGGTCTTCCTTTAGCTTATAATAAAGATACACAAGAAGATAAAGAAGGTGTTTTTGATTCTGTRAAAACCATTGARATYTCTTTGAGTATTTTAAATGAAGTRATTAAAACAATGATAATAAATRTTCCAAAYATGGAAAATGCTTGTAARATAGGGCATTTAAGCGCAACWGATTTGGCTGATTATTTAGTTACAAAAGAAAAYATGCCTTTTAGAASMGCTTATTATATTACAAAAGATGTAGTTGCAGTTGCYAATAAATTAAAYAAAGATATCAGTGAATTRTCTTTAGMAGAAATACAATCATCAAATGATAAAATTAAAAATATTAATGAAGAAATACTTATGTTTTTGGATTTAAGAGCGTCAATGAATGCAAGAACATCTTTTGGTGGGACATCTACAATACAAACAAAAAATCAAATTAATGAATTTAAAGAGTGGYTAAAATAGGAACTAATTAATATTAGATGAAAATCATCTAATATTAAGGAATWATAAGGTTTTTTGTAGCTGTATATAAAGCAGCGATATCTGTTTTACCAATAAAATCATCTACTCCAATAACTGCCATTTTATTCTTAACAGCTTCTGTTGTCATTGATGAATTTACAATAATTGGAATATGAGCTAAAGCAGCAGAACCTTTAATATGAGAAGCTACTTGATAACCATCTGTTCCAGGCATCTCAATATCAGTAATAACCAAAGCAACATCAGCAGGGCTAATTTCAGCTAGTCTATCAATTAAATCCCCACCATTTTTATATATTTCATATTTTAATTGAGCTTTTTCAAAGAATTTAATTAAAATTTCTCTAGCTACTCCTGAATCTTCAGCCGCTAAAATTATTTTAGATGAAGATAAAGGTTTATCAACATATTTTTCTAAGGCTTCMSTTCCATCATCWGTCCAACCAATATCTTTTAAWAGTTGTTCWGCATTAAAWACGGTACATAATTGTTCTTTRTCATGTACTTTTACATAAGTWGTATAWGTRATTTTTGAATTTTGTTCTTCTGTATGYCTTAAATCTTCTGTWGTTTTTTCAACAATATCAAGCATATCTTTAATTAAAAAACCAACTTTTTTATGATTAAACTCACAAAAAATAATTAGTTTATATTCTTCTGTKSKTAAMGMWGTTARTCCCAACCAATTRTCAAGATTRATAAGAGTAATAGGTTCYCCTCTAATMGTTGCAATTCCTGCARTAATATTAGARYTTTTWGGWGTYTCAGTAATTGTCACTTCTTCTTGAATTATAAAGGCTTTAACTTTTGCTATATTAATAGCATATATATTGTTATTACCTGTATAAAATACGGCTAACTGTTGCACATTTCTTAAATGTGCTTGTGTCATTTGTTCAACACTGCTTCCCATGCTACTCATAACAATCCTTTTTCTATGATTCTAAATTATATATCTTTTTATCTTATATGTTAATTATTTTATTTTACTATGTAAATGAATTTATATACTWACACTATAGCATAATATTATTAGGTAATATTATTTTTTTAATACTTTTTGAACAACAAGAGAAGACATCATTAATCCAAAAGAAGCAGTTACAGCCATAAAACTACCTTTTTCTATACACATAGGACCTTCTGAAGAAAAAATAACATTAAATTTTTTATTAAAACCTCTTCTTTTTAATTCGTATCTAATTTTCCTTATAAAAGGGTCATTAAATGTTTTCCAAATTGAGATTACTTCAATTTTTGAAGGATCAATTCTTTTTGCACTTCCYGCWGTTGTAATTAATTTTTTATAATATTTTTGAATAAGTCTTACTTTTGGTTTGATATCATCAATAGCATCCAAAATATAATCATAAGAGCTAAAATCAAAAGTATCAACCCATTCTTCTGTTATTTGAATATTTATTATATCAACACTTGGGTATTTTTCTTTTAATACTTCTACTTTTATTCTGTCAATATTATCATCACTTCCTAGTTGTCTGTTTCTATTTGATTCTTCATACGTATCAAAATCAACTATTGTAATTTTCTCAAAACCTGTGCGTATTAAAGCATCTAAAGCAAAAGAACCTACTCCCCCAACACCTAATAATATTAATTTTGTGTCTTTAAATTTATTGAAATTCTCATTTCCAAATAATTTAAGGGTTCTATCAAATCTTTCCATGTTTACTCTTTTATAAATTTTTTGCTATTATAGCAAATACAAAGCAAAGAATATACAAAAATACAATAAAATAAGAATTATATATTATGGAGTTTACATGGATAAAGAACCAATGACAATTGTTGGCTACAACAAGATTACAGGTGAATTAGAATATTACAAAAAAAAAGAAAGACCGGAAACAGTTATTGCCCTTGAAGAAGCAAGACAATTAGGTGATTTAAAAGAAAATGCTGAATATCATGCGGCGAAAGATAAGTTGGGATTAATCGATATCCAAATTGCAGAATTGGGTTCTATTATTTCAAAAGCGATTATTATTGACCCTACGACTTTACCTCATGATAAAGTAAGTTTTGGATCACGTGTTGAGATCGTAAATACAGATACTGATGAAGAATTTATTTATACCATTGTTGGTGGAGTTGAGAGTAACGCAAATAAAGGACTTATCTCATTTAACTCGCCCTTAGCAAAACAGCTTCTTGGAAAAGAAGAAGGGGATGAGATTGTTGCTAAATTACCAGGTGGTACTAAAAATTTTGAAGTTCTAGGAGTAAGTTATAAAGAGATTAATTTAGATGATTAATGTAGCTATTATTGGGGCAAGTGGATATACAGGACTTGAGCTGGTAAAGATTTTATTAACACATCCTTCTTTTAAAATAAATTATATTGCAAATTCTTCTGGAAAAGAGCGAATTGATGAATTGCATCCTTCTTTACAAGATGTACTTTCAACACAAGTTGAAAAAGCCGATGCGAAAGAAGTAGCTAAAAAAGCCTCTTTAGCATTCTTAGCTTTACCTCATAAAACATCAATGGGCTTTGCAAAAGAATTATTAGCACTTGGGGTTAAAGTGGTTGATTTATCTGCTGATTACAGATTAGAACTGGATACTTATGAAAAACATTATTGTGCTCATGAAGATAAAGAGAATATTGCATCTTCTGTTTATGGTTTACCTGAGTACTACAAAGAAGAAATTAAAAAGTCTTCTCTTGTTGCGAATCCAGGTTGTTATCCAACTGCTTCTTTATTAGCCCTCTTGCCTTTTATACCTTATATAGATGAAAATGCACCTATTTTTATTGATGCAAAATCAGGTGTTTCTGGGGCTGGAAAAAAACTAAGTGAAAGCACACATTTTTGTAATGTTAATGAAAATATTTTTGCTTATAATCCTTTTAATCACAGACATATGCCTGAAATTGAAGAAAAAGTAAGACTCTTGTGTAATAAAGACTTACAAATAAATTTTGTACCTCATTTAATTWMTGTTACAAGAGGAATGATGGTRAGTGTTTATGCTACATTAAAAGAAGATATAGATGTAMATGAAATTTTRYACAATGCGTATTCAAAGAGTGAATTTGTACGTATTAAAAAGAATCCAGTAGATATAAAAAGTACAGCAGGYACAAAYTTTTGTGATATTTTTGTTGCACGTAATAAAAATGCTCTTTTTATTAATTCCTCAATTGATAATTTGTTAAGAGGTGCATCTTCTCAAGCTGTTTGTAATGCCAATTTAATGTGTGGCTTAGAAGAAAATGCAGGAATWCCAAAAATTGCCTATGTCCCTTAAGTTAATAAACGATTGTATTTTTATCGCAGATACACATTTTAATGAAAAAAATACGATATTTTATACCTTTTTACAAGAACTAAAAGCAAAAAGATTGTTATGCAAACAGTTGATTTTAATGGGAGATATGTTTGATTTTCTTACATTTCAAACAAAGTATTTTATTAAAAAAAATCAAAAAGCAATTGATTTATTAAATGATTTGTCCAAAGATATTGAAATCATTTATTTTGAAGGAAATCATGATTATAATTTAAAAAAGATATTTCCTTTAATAAAAATATATGAAAGACAAGCACAACCAGTATTAGCAGAGTATAAAAATAAGAGTATTTCTCTTTCTCATGGGGATATGTATGTAGACAATTTTTACAATATTTATTGTTCAGTTATCCGTAATAAAACATTGTTAGCTTTATTAAATATTCTGGATATTAATGATGTGTTATCCAAAAAAATATATACTTCTTTAATGGCTAAAAGTATTTGTAGAAAAATACCTAACTTTAAAGAAATCATTCAGAAAAAAATTGATTGTTATGATACGAGTATTGTCATTGAAGGACATTATCATCAAGGTGATTTTATTACTTATGACAAGACTTTTTATGTTAATATCCCTTCTTTATTGTGCTCAAACGAGTACGTTATCTTAAATGATACATTTAAAAAAATTACACTAAGGACCAAAATATGAGTGTACAAATGATTTTAGTATTATCAGTTGTTTTTATTTCAATAATAATTGCAGTGTTAATATATATATTGTTAATCAAAGGGCAGGGGCCACAAGAAGTWAAAAAAGTWCAWAWWGACRSAGAAAAAAGAAAATTTCACATAGCTTCTCTTGATTTACCAGCMCCCATTGAAAAAATAAAAGCAGCTGATRTATTAATWGCTTGTAARAGAATTTTTGAWGTTTTTGTAACCTTAGACTAYCAAAAYAAACAAAGTGCRCATTTAGAAGCAAATGAATGGCATACATGGCAAATGTCACTTTTAYTAAAAYTGTATAAATAYAACAGRGAYTTTTTCATTCCAGARCCAAAAAAGATTTTTCATGAAGAATTTTTAAATATAAGTGATGATGGTTTAGTACTATTAATTAATGAAATCTTGAGAAAATACGATGCAATTGTTAAAATTTCTCAAACAAAAGATGCTTTATGTACAGAAATTAAGTGGAGTGCTAGAGAAATCTCTATTGTATTTTTATTTTTATCACGATATAAAGACCAATAAAAGGATAAGATATCGCTGAATTTAAAGTTGTAAGTCAATACGAGCCTGCAGGCGATCAGCCTGAGGCTATTGAAAAATTATCACGTTCTATTTTGGATGGAAATCAATACAATACGCTTCTTGGAGTTACTGGTTCTGGTAAAACATATACCATGGCAAAAGTAATTGAAAGAACACAAAAACCAACCTTGATTATGACTCATAATAAAACACTTGCTGCACAATTGTATTCGGAATTTAAAACCTTTTTTCCCAACAATCATGTAGAGTATTTTATTTCTTATTACGATTATTATCAACCAGAAGCTTATATTCCAAGAACAGATTTATTTATTGAAAAAGATTCTTCTATTAATGAAGAGTTAGAGCGATTAAGATTATCAACAACTTCTTCTTTGCTTTCTTTTGATGATGTAATTGTTATTGCGTCTGTATCTGCAAATTATGGTTTAGGTAATCCCGAAGAATATCAAAAAATGGTTCAAAAACTTGAAGTTGGTTTTGAATACTCTCAACGAACACTCTTATTAAAACTTGTAGAAATGGGATACAAAAGAAACGATAAATTCTTCGAAAGAAGTGATTTTAGAGTTAATGGGGATGTTATTGATATTTACCCTGCTTATTATGATGATGAGTTTATTCGTGTAGAGTTTTTTGCAGATGAAGTAGAATCGATTACMAAACATGAATAYCTTACRAATGCAAARATTCTTAYTTTAAAAGAGATTACGGTTTATTCTGTAAACCCTTTTGTTGTTTCAAATGAYAAAYTAGCCATTGCGGTTAAATTAATTGAAGAAGAATTRGGAGAGAGGCTGGCTTTTTTAAAAAAAGAAGACAGRCTTGTTGAGCATCAACGTTTAAAACAAAGAGTTGAATTTGATGTTGAAATGATTGAAGGTACTGGAATGTGCAAAGGAATAGAAAAYTATGCMCGTTATTTAACCGGRCAAGAAGCAGGGGARACACCTTATTCTTTAATGAATTATTTTGAACAAATTGGAAAAGATTTTTTATTAATTGTAGATGAGTCTCATGTATCTCTGCCTCAATTTAGAGGTATGCATGCAGCAGATAGAAGCAGAAAAGAAACTTTAGTTGAATATGGTTTTAGATTGCCTTCTGCTTTAGATAACAGACCTTTAAAATTTGATGAGTTTATTTCAAAAGCYCCTAGTTTTCTTTTTGTTTCMGCAACTCCWAATGAACTWGAACTTGATTTAAGCGCTGAAGTAGCAGAACAAATWATACGTCCAACGGGATTATTAGATCCCGTAATTGAAATAATGGATTCGGAATTTCAAGTTGAGAAGTTACACGATGAAATTAAAAAAACAGCGGCAAAAAATGAAMGAGTATTGGTTACTGTATTAACCAAAAAAATGGCAGAAGAATTAACAGATTATTATGCAAACCTAGGTATTAGAATTAAATACATGCACTCAGATATAGATGCCATTCAAAGAAATCATATTATTAGAGAATTACGACTTGGAAAATTTGATGTACTTGTAGGAATAAATCTTTTAAGAGAAGGTCTAGACATCCCAGAAACATCTCTTGTAGCTATTTTAGATGCGGATAAAGAAGGATTTTTACGCTCTAAAACATCCCTAATTCAGACGATGGGAAGAGGCGCAAGAAATGTAAATGGAAGAGTAATATTATTTGCAAAAAGAATTACTAATTCTATGCAGTTTGCAATTGATACTACGAATAAAAGAAGAGAAATTCAAGATGCTCATAATAAACTTCACGGCATTACTCCAACAACAACAAAAAGAGCCTTGGATGAAAGTCTTAAATTAGAAGAATACGATGAACTCGCTTGGAAAAAAGAAAAAGTTGAGAAAATGCCAGCAAGTGAAAGAAAGAAAATTTTGATTGAGTTGAATGCTAAGATGAAAAAAGCAGCTAAGGATTTGCATTTCGAAGAAGCGATAAGACTACGAGACGAAATAGAAAAAATAAAAAAAATCTAAATCTTGCTTCAGCTTTTGGCTGACTCTGCGTTGGAGTATAAATTTTATTCGTCACATACTACTGTATGCTCCTTTTAAAATTTATACTCCGCCTTGATTTAGCCTAAAATCTAAAACAAGATTTAGATTTTTAAACTGAACGTGTTAAAAAATACCCTTTTTGTTATCTTAGAACAATTTTACACAAGGATACTTATGAAAAATATTGGAATTTATATTTATGATGAAGCAGAGGTTTTGGATTTTTCTGGGCCCTTTGAAGTTTTTTCTGTGGCTTCTCGTTTTTTGGATGAGAATGAAAAATTTAATGTCTTTTTTGTTTCTGAAAAAAATACTGTGATTAAAGCGCGTGGTGGTTTTTGTGTTCAATCTCATTATACTTTTGAGAATTGTCCTAGTATTGATGTTTTAATTGTTGTAGGTGGGGTTCATACTGCTGAAGTTAAAAATACTAATGTCACTTCTTGGGTAGCTAAAGTTGCTAAAAAAGCTAAGTTGGTTACTTCTGTTTGTACGGGAGCTTTTATTTTRGCMCAAGCMRAAGTCTTGACATCACAAAAAGTTACAACGCATTGGGAAGATATTGYAGATTTAGAAAAAGATTTCCCTTCTTTAGATGTTCAAAAAAATGTTAGATGGGTAGATGAGGGCGATATTATAACGTCTGCTGGAATATCTGCTGGTATTGATATGAGTTTACATCTTGTTTCAAAAATACGCTCAAATGATTTAGCAAAACAAACAGCAAAACAAATGGACTTTGATTGGAAAAAAAATACTTAAGATTTAATGTTTAAAATTAAATTTGTATTTAATCTATTCTACTACAATGCACTAAGTTAATAAAAAGAGATTATATGAAAAAAGCCACCAAAAAAGAAATACAAATAATTAAAGAAGCTTTTGTAGAAAAGTATTCAGATGCGGTTACAGAGCTTAATTATACGAATGACTACGAATTGTTGATTGCTATTATATTATCCGCTCAATGTACGGATAAGAGGGTTAATATTATAACTCCTGCACTTTTTGAAAAATACCCGACTGTGTTTGAATTAGTGGACGCATCATTAGATGATGTAAAAGATTTATTGAAATCCTGTTCTTTCTTTAATAACAAAGCAAAAAACATCATTAAGATGGCTCACAGCGTTATTGAAGATTTTGAAGGTGATATCCCACATGTGCAAAAAAAACTTATGACTTTAGCTGGGGTTGGTAATAAAACAGCCAATGTTTTTATGATTGAAAGTGAAGGCGCAAACTTAATGGCTGTAGATACTCATGTTTTCAGAGTATCTCACCGCTTAGGTTTAAGTGATGGTAAAAATGTAACAGAAACAGAAAAACACTTAGTTACAAGATTAAAAGATGATTTACATATTTTTCATCAAGCCATGGTTTTATTTGGAAGATATACCTGTAAAGCAATCAAACCAGACTGTGATAATTGTTTGTTTCCTCATGTATGTAAAACAAAAGAAACCTTTCAYGTTTAAATTTTACATAYNAAAGAGATTWWGTRAWATAGAGTAATAGTTATTATTGATANTTTTNGAATWAATAGTKGCTATTTCYTTAAATTATTAAATTTAAACCACCTTTAAGAAAAACCCCTTGACAAAGTAAGCAAAACCTCCTATAATTCCCGTCCAAATCAAGTGTGACACTTTAAACTGACACGTGAGAGACTGGATGATCTTTAACAACTTAAGGTTTATAAATGTAATTTTTATAAACTGAATATGATACTTCAAATGTGAAACAAACACATTTAAAACAAATAAAAAA
>NVWN01000012.1:0-85403 GCA_002733685.1 Arcobacter sp.
GTTCATCAAAAATATCATCTTTTAAATTCCCACGTGAAATAACATGATAAAAAGCAGGTTCAGTAATACGAAGTTTTCTAGGCATCTCACACCTCAATAGTTAATACTACATCAATAAATATTAAGTTTAAGTTAAGAAAAGTTACTAAAAGGTGCCTGACACCTTTTCTAACACCTTTTCTAATCCCAATATTACTAAAAGGTGCCTGACACCTTTTCTAACACCTTTTCTAATCCCAATATAATGAAAGATAATTTGCCTGACCCCTTTTATTAAAAAAGTGGATTTCTTACCCCTCGTATAATGGAATATAGCAATAAATATTAAGTTTAAGTTAAGAAAAGTTACTAAATGGGGTCAGACCCCTTTTCTTTTTTTACAGAGCAGATATAATAAATGTTACTTGGTATGCTCCTGTATCAAAAGGTTGATGATTCACAATGATTCTTTTTCCATGATAATTTATAGAGATATCGTAGTTACTTGTTAAAGAGTATAATTCTTTATTTGATAAGTCATGCTCCGTTGTTTTAAAGGTAAGCTCATTACACATATTTATAAATAACTTATATGATTCTTCAATATTTTCTTCTTCTTTACGAAAAAAGAATAATTGAATTTCTAATTTAGTTACATATTCTAATTTTCCTTCAATTCTATAATGAATATTACTAAATTCAGTAGATATTCGGTGGTAATTAGAGGTACCACACCAATTACCGCCGTACATCCTTCTGTAGTCTTCAATTTTAATATCATAGTTTTTTAAAAAGTTATTTGATAGAAATGGATGCCAACCTTTCTTTATATTTGAAGTATTTATATTAGCTCTTATTCGATTTAACTTCTTTATATCTGAAATAGATTCACTTAAATTATCTTTATTTATTTCATATGATGAAAGATTATTACTCCATTTTTCAAAGCTTTTCCCATCAAAATTAAAATTTAAAATCCCTTTCAATTTTGCATACCTTAATAGCTTTTTATTATTGTTTATTGCAAAACTAAGTCTTGAGAAGCCATTCTCATAACTTACTAAGGTAAAGAAAATATAAAAATATGGAATAATCATAATTGACAAAATAGTTGGGACTATGAAATCATATAAGGTTTTTATTTTTGTAAATTCATTAATGTTAGTTAAGTATTGATTAACMSWKMWKASMWKYWRKMKYAKTATNMRAASWAWCKRGTRTANATMYCGATTNGYKWWRKGKWRYRYWKCYTKAWYTTMRYCWWTTTCAGATACTGCTTTCATTGCTGATAAAATTAAAAATGAAGATATTAGAAGAAGTTCAAAAAAAATATTGAAAGTATAAAAATTAATAATAAATTGAAATATCACAATTAAAGAAATACTCTTTTTAATAATATCTCGTACACTATACGTATCTGCTTTAAAATGTGTTAAAAAACCTACTGCGATTAACCAATATATGAAGTTTTTTATTTGATGATTTTCCCATAATCCAAAAATATTCAAAACATAAACTATACCAAGAGAATAAAAAACCATAATTGTTATAGGGATAATTATTTTAGGATTAAAAAAGCTTTTTAGTAGAAGAGAAAAACTTTCTAATATCTCTTTATGTCCTTTATAAAGGGCAAATGATATAAGTAAAAATATTATAATAGCAAATGCACTTTCTCTAGTATTAAAAGTTTCTGTTAATAACGATATCATATTAAATAAACCATCCTTAAATATCTAACTCATGACCTTATCTATTGAAATAGAATATTACAATATGTCATAATCTAATCTTGACGTATAATTTTTCTGTATTGCCAAGGTTGCAATACGTAGTGTTAGTTACACTTTAAAAGTAAAGATGCAGGCATACAAGATAAACATAATTACGATTTTGAGTTAATAATATGTGTAATTTCAGGTAAAAACGTATTTGTCAAAAGAACTTGCCCTTTAAAAATTAATTGAGTCCAAACAAAAAGTACTATTATAAGAAAAAATAATCCAGCACCCATATTTTTTTCTAAAGTTTTATTATCTTTATTATTTTCGTTGCTCAATAAATCAGATGCAACTGATTGTCCACAAATACTAATAAAAATGATTACAGATGAATACAAAATTAAATCATGAGCATTAAGAAAAAGTTCTGGTGAAATCTCTCTTGGTGGAGTTAAAAAAATCATAAATACTGTTGTAAAGTTAATCAAAGAAATAAGAGGTATTGAGATAAAAAAAGCGAGTAGTCCATGTTTTTTACCAATTACACGTAAAAGTATGGCTAATGGAAAAACTGTAGATAAAAAAAATGCAATAATAAGAAAAATATTTCCGGGATCCAAACTTTGATTACTAATTGAATCTATAGTGATAGGGTTTAAATTTGTATTCGCTGAAAAAATTAAAAACTTATATATACTAAATATTAAACTAAAAAAAGCAATAAGAAGTCCAAATACAACTGAAATAGAATTAACAGGAGACTTTTTAAATTCATTTGTTATACGATTTAATAAGCTTATATTGTCATTTTCATGATCCAACTAAAATCCTTTTATTTCAAAATTGTCGTAGTGCTGACAATTTTGTTCAAGTTCAAGGTGGAAGTTAAAATTTGAGAGGAGCATACACGAAGTATGTGACGAACAAATTTTAACTTTCAACGCAGAAATTGTACAAAAGTGGCTGTGCTACGACAACTTTTGAACGATTTTTATTAGATAGTTCGCTGAATTTATCGCCGACGTCTTCAAAAACGCATCAAAATCAATATCAGCACCACCATCAGCAGTATCAGAAATCGCTCTTAATATAAAAAATGGAACATCAAGTGCATCACAAACAACAGCAACACTAGCACCTTCCATCTCTAGGGCATCTGCATTAAAAGTAGTTTCAATGAACTTCTTTTGATCGCTCTTATATACAAACTGATCCCCAGTTGCAATCGTACCTTCAATAACTTTTATATCATTTTCAAGAGCAACTTCAATAGCTACTTCTCTTAACGCTTTTGTAGTTTCTACAAAAACTTTCCCCCCAGGAACATAACCTGCTGGATGTCCAAAAGCAGTAATATCTAAATCATGCTGACATAATTTATCAGCAATTATTAAATCTCCGATTTTAAGCGCGGGATTAATTCCACCTGCAACACCTGAGAATAATAAAGTATCGCAGCCAAACTTTTGAATCATAGTTGAAGCAGTAAGTGTTGCAAATACTTTTCCTATTTTTGAATAAGCAATTACAATATCTAAACCTTTGTGATTTACTTCATAATACGTATTATTTGCATAATCAACTTTGTTCACAGAATCGAAATGTGCTAATAAAGGCTCAATTTCTTCTTCCATTGCGCCCATAATTGCTAACTTAGTCATTTAAAACCTCCAATGTTTTTTCTAAAGATGCAAAATCACTTACATTTAASGTAGGTGTTGATTTATCGATTTTWCKGTTAAGCCCTTTTAATACAGCTCCATTTCCAAATTCAATAAACACATCAATTTTTTCAACATTTGCTCTTATACTTTGTTTGTATTTAACAGGTGACGTTAATTGAGAAGACAATAACTCAATAGCTTCATCTTTTAAATTATATGCTTCACTACTTACATTTGAAATAACATCATAAAGGAAATCTTCATTTAAAAATTCTTCTAAATAAGGTTTTAAATTTTCAACTGCTGGTCTTAAAATCTCACAATGAGAGGCAACACTCATATCTAAAACAATAGCTCTTTTAGCCCCTGCTTCTTTAAAAGTATCAACCAAGCTTTCTAAGTCTGCTTTGTTTCCTGCAACTACTAATTGTCCATCTAAATTATAATTAGCTGGCCAGATTTTTTTATCTGCTTTTCTTTGTGTTTTACAAATGTCTTCTACACTTTCATCATCAAGTCCTACTAATGCCATCATTCCAGCACCTTCACCTTCACAAGCTTCGTTCATAAATTTTCCTCTTTTATGTACGACTTCTATAGCATCTAAATAGTTTAATGCTCCACTTGATACTAGGGCAGAAAACTCACCAAGAGAGTGTCCTAAAACAAATTCTGCTTTAATGTCACACTTGTCTTTAAAAATGGCTCCTGCTATGCTTGAAACTAAAAGAATAGCTGGTTGTGTATATTCTGTTTTAGAAAGATTATCATTTTCTTCAAATAAAAGCTCTTCAAAATTAATATGTAATCTCTTAGATGCTTTTTCTATCATTTCTTTTGCAATATCACTATTGTCAAAAAAATCTTTTCCCATTCCAATACTTTGAGAGCCCTGCCCTGGAAAAATAAATGCTACTTTTTTCATAAAATACCCTTGTAAAATTTTCTATAGTTTAATGTTTCTTGCGTAAAACTATTTTTTAAAAGTAGAATTATACAATGTTGATTTTGTTATTACTCTTAAAAAATACTTATTCATCTTGTATAAATGAAAAATGCCTAAAAGCTTCACGCTTTTAGGCATTTTAATTTAGTGTTTTGTGTTTTTTGTTAGTCTATAAACGAGTTATAGAAAAGTGTTTTGGCAGCCTGCCAACTATACTAACAACCACATCCACCTTGTTTAGGAGCTGATTCATCAGCTGCAGGAGCGCCACCGCCACCACAACATCCACCGCCGCCACCCATAGCAGTCATTCCACCTACAACACCAGTTTGTAGTTCTTCTTCTGTTGCAACTCTAATAGATAAAACAGATACTGAAAACATTAATGTTTTTCCAGCCATAGGATGATTGTAATCAATGATTACTTCATCGTCAGTGAAAGATTTAACCATAACTTGTACAGTTTCACCTTGTTCACCTGTTCCATATAAGCTCATACCTTCAGCAATTTCAATTCCTGCGAATTGTTCTTTAGGTAAAGTTTGGATTGCATCATCTTTGATTTCTCCATACGCTTCTTCTGGTTGAACTAAAACGTCTGCTTCATCATTCACATTCATTTCGATTACTTTTTTCTCTAATCCTGGAATAATTTGACCTTTTCCMATGATGAATTCTAAWGGTGCAGCACCGACATTTGTATCGAGTTGCTCATTAGTATTCGCATCTTTTAAAGTATATTCTATACTTATAACTTTTGACATAAGTCTCCTTTTTATTAATTTATTGTAGATAGATTTTTATAAGCTATTTTCGCTTCTTTTGACTCTGGGTACACATCTATAAGTGTACTATAAAAATTAGCAGCATTATCTAAGTCATTTACTTTCTCAAATGAAATAGCACTATGTAAAAGTAATTTAGGCATATACGATGCTTTATCGTATAAGGTTGCCGAAATTTTGTAATGCCTTATTGCATCATCATACTTTTTACGATAGTACCAAATCTCACCGAGGTAAAAGTTGTTTTCCGCCGGTTTATACTTAGCAGCAACTAAGCTTTCAAACATTGGAATCGCTTTTGTAAAGTGATCTATTTTAAATAAAGCTTTTGCTTTAACCATCATCCCTTTTTTATCATTAGTATTCAAAGTTTTAGCTTTAATTTTACTACTAGTTTTTTTATTTAAGCTTTTTTNTRARKRYTAMWAWKWMWWWTWTAKTRATAAATTGTTTCATATTTTTTCTAAACTCACGCTCAGAAATATAATTTGCATTGATTTTGTTTACAGATAAGGTAAGTTTTGATATTGCTAATTTAAGTGCTTCAATATTTTTTAAATTTTCAGCAGACATTTCTTCTTGTATCGTTAAAATTTGTTGGGATACTTCTTTTGTTGTATTTAAATCCAATACTAAATTGTTTAATTTTATAACTGTTCTATTTAATTTGGCACTGTCACCTTCATAAATAGATTCTAAACCATCTAAACGTTGATTAACAGAAGTAACAGTAGATTTAACATCTTTTACTTTTGAATCAATTGATCCYAGTTTTTYTTTATTGGTTAAAATATGTTTTTCAGTATTGGTAAGACCGTATGGGTTTTTTGAGTTTAAATTACCAGCTCCAAAAGCTGAAACTTGTTCAGCTAATGAATATGTAACTAGTAATAACGTTAATAAGAATATTTTTCGCATAAATTAATTATGGTAAGATTTTGTATTCAACTCTTCTGTTTTGTTTCCAACAAGTAGAATTTTTATCTGAACAAACTGGGTTACTTTCACCAAATGAAATCATAGAAATATCATCAGCAGAAATACCATCATCAATTAATGATGTTTTAACAGATAARGCTCTTTTTAAACCTAAAGCATAATTATACTCATCCGTTCCCCACTCATCTGAATTACCTTCAAGTTTAATCTTGATTTTACCAGCTAATACTGATAATTTGTTTGCATTAGACTTAGCAACATCTCTGTTTTCTTCATTTAATGTAAATTTATCGAAATCAAAGTAAACTACATCAATTAATAAGTTTTTGATTGCATTTGCAGTCATTGATTCTGAATCTGACATAGAGTCTTGATTCATATTGTTTGCATTCATTGCATCCAAGTTAGATTCTGAAGACTTTTCTGTTTTATTCATCTTTGCTTCATTCATTTCTGTAGATTTTTGAGAACACCCAGTAAATAATAGTACTGATGCCAAAACAGAATACGCTAAAAATTTTTTCATAAAATAATCCTTCGTTAAAATATTAATAATTCTACTAAAAACAAACTTAATAATTTATTATCATAGGCCTATTACCAATCAATTGACTGAATTCGCCCTTTATCCAATGAAAATAGGTGCACTTTGTCAAAATTCAATCGTATWATTCCYAMAGAACTTTTGTTTTTAAAGTTTTTTATAAATARAATACTCTCTCCATCACTTGAAAATTTAGGAAATTGATTCACTCCTGTAACAGTAAGTTTTTTAATGTAATCACTTCTGGTTGAAATTAAAAACAAATTAAAACTACGATTATCAAACTGCGAATTTCTATCTCTGCTTGTATAAACAACTTTATCATTAAACGTACTTACAGAAGAGTTATTRCTWCCATGRTAAACCAARCGTTCAACCCCWCGTCTRCCAATRGTTTTTGAGAAAATATTAGGTCTGYTTAAYCTRTCRCTTACAAATACAATTTTTTTATCATTATCAATAAAATGMGCCCCTACATCAATTCCTTTATAAGAAGTAACTTTAATTTGTTTTTTTGTTCTTARATYYAAGATATATACATCAGGCTGRCCATCTGGGGCTGCTGTGATTAATAGTTTATTTCCATCAGAACTTACATCAGAAGCTACAATCATTCCATCACTATCAAGTATTTTTACCATTCTTTTCGTATAAATATTAATTTTATATAAGGTAGGTTTTGAATTTACATATCGCGTAAAATAAAAAGAATCTTGTTTTTTATTTGCCCACTTAGGAAAAATATTAAGTCCCCCTGTAATAATTGTTTTTTTATAACTTAGAGTATAATCAGAAATTATTATATCACTTTGTTTTGCTTTTTTATAAACAGARTAAATAACAAACTTATCCATCCATGCAATWGARGGTGCATTCATATAMGCATTCGTAGCWATTGCTACTCTGTGCGCTAAAAACACATGTCTGTTGATATTAGAAGTAGTAAARGTTTTGCTTARWACTAAGTTCTTTGCATTTACATCATARAGTTTTGTTTTTAAWACWATWCCSCCAAAAGCAGATTCTTCAAAATTAACATTTAAAAATAAATCAACCTTTTTTCGTCCCAAATAAATATAATCTGCATTGTCATTCATGCTTACTTTATATGTGTCATCTATTACATCAAAATGCCCACTAACRTCTAAATCTTTTTCAATGATTTTAGTGATTTTATATAACATAGACTCATTTAATGCGCCTTGTGCAGAAGAAATAAGTATGCTGGGTTTTGAGTTTGATTTTTTAACAATTTCCATACTTACATCTGCTGAAAATACGCAAGAAAACATGAAGAGTAAAATTAATATTATTTTTTTCATTTTTGTCCTTTAAATGATTGTTTAAGTGTTTTTAGTTCTTTGATTTAAATATTACTTCAATTTGGGTTTTACTTCCCTTAGTATAAGCAGGATAAAGCTCAAGTTTTTGATTTTGTAAAAAWTCTTTTAAGGCTTCATCAAAAGTTTCATCTCCTGATCCTTTAATAATACGATAATCAAAACCTCCAGAACTTGTGATTGTAATAAGTACGCTTGCAAATAATTCATCAAATGTGATGACATTGTTCCAACGTTGTCCTAACATTTCATAAATTTTTGAATAATAAGGATCTTTATCGTATTTAGAATCCATAGATACATTCGCTCGTGATTTAACAGTCACATCATCTAAGATATTACTTACTTTTATATTTTCTGAYTTTYTTTGTTTTTCAAARTTACTTCTAAAACGGCTTGAAACCAAAGATTTTTTAACATTAACTACTTCTTTTTTCTCTACTTTTTTGGCTTTTGTTTTTACTTTTGAAAATAAGGATTTTAAATCAGCAGTTTTAGTAATACTAACAGATTTAGATTTTTCAACAATTTTTTCTTCTTTTTTGATAACTTTTTTAACAGGTTTTGACGTAGATTTTTGAATTTTTTGTGTATTGTCAACAATTATTTCTAACTGTAGAATAGTATTCTTTTGCATTGCATCAATTTTTTTACTTTCATTTTCACTTAGATAAAAAAGAATTGAAGCTATGCAAAATAAATAAATGATAAAAGCAATAAGGCCCGAAAGAAAATAACTTTTTTCACTAGAATGGAGGTTTAGTCTTGGCATTTTAACCATCAGTGATTAAAGAAACTTTAGTAAAACCAGCTTCTTTAACAGATTTTAAAATAAAAATAACATCATCATAAATAAGGGTTTTTTCTGCACGTATGTGAATAGGAGTATTTTTGTCTTTATTATTAGCAAATAAAATAAAATTATCTGCAAAACTCTCTATAGGGTATTTGTTTTTATTAACGCGTACWATWCGCTCTTTTGTTACAATGATATTGATTTTTGTACTCTCRCTTACTTGTCTGGATTTACTTCCACGAGGTAAGTTAACACTTTCTTCAAATTCAATAACAGGTGCAGTTACCATTAAAATAGCAAGCAAAACCAACATAACATCAACTAAGGGTGTTACGTTTAGTTCTGGTTTATTATTATAATCATACATGACTAACCTTTTGCTACTAAGATATCACATTGTGCCTTTAAATAAATATTTAACTCATACACTTTTCTAACCATGATTTGATGGAAAGTATAAGCAAATACAGCCACAAATATTCCAGCAGCAGTAGCAACTAACGCTTCAGAAATAGCAGGTGCAATAACAGAAAAAGCAACTTTAGCTTGAGAAGAAAGAAGTGCAAATGATTCTAAAATACCAACAACAGTACCAAATAAACCAATAAAGGGTGAGGTAGAAGATATTATGGACAACCAAGATATACCTTTTGAGGCATCTCTAATAATTGATATTTCACAAGCATGTAAAATGGGTTTTGAATTGGTTATATTATTTGTACATTTTGTTAGAGCAGAAAAAGGACTCAAAGAGGAATCTCTTGAGGTTAAAACTTCTAAAGATTTTTTTTCAGTAGAAATCATAGAAGTAACTGCTTGAAATCTGTAAATAAATATCCAAAAAACAAGGATCAAATAAGTAGATAGGACAGCAAACACAATAAATGTGATTGCTGTACTATTACTAAAATAATTAAAAATAGTATCTATCATTAGCTTACGCGAATGAGTTGATTCTAGCTTCAACAGCAGCTATTGAAATATTTGCATCAGAAACAGAATTAACTAATTTCTTCGCATTCTCAATAGCTTTGGCAGCTGATGAATCTTCACCGTGAGTTAAAGAAACTGCACCGTCAACTAAAACGTCAACAGCAGATTCAGAAACTTTAACATGTCCCCAGTTAATAGCAACTGCTTCAGTAGCATCTGCTTTTTCAATAATAATTACACCTACGCTTAAAGAAGAAACCAATGACGCATGACCTGGTAAAACACCAAACTCTCCCTCTTTTCCAGGAAGAGTTACTGTTTTAACGTCATCGTTAAAAATTTCTCCATTAGGTGTAACAATTGATAATCTAATTGTATTCATATTGTTACCTTAATGGTTATTTCATACCTTCAGCTTTAACAAGAGCTTCTTCCATAGAACCAACCATGTAGAAAGCAGCTTCTGGAAGCTCATCGTATTTACCGTCTAAAATTCCTTTAAACCCAGCAATTGTGTCTTTTAATTCAACATATTTACCAGGAGTTCCTGTAAAGATTTCTGCAACAAAGAATGGTTGAGATAAAAATCTTTCGATTTTTCTTGCTCGTGTAACTACCATTTTATCTTCTTCAGATAATTCATCCATACCAAGAATTGCAATAATATCTTGTAAATCTTTATATTTTTGAAGTACAGATTGTACCCCTCTTGCAGTATCGTAATGCTCTTGACCTAAAATATCTGCTGATAAAATTCTTGAAGATGAATCCAATGGATCAACTGCAGGATAAATACCTTTTTCAGCAATTTTACGGTTAAGAACTGTTGTTGCATCAAGGTGAGCAAAAACAGAAGCAGGAGCTGGATCTGTCAAGTCATCCGCAGGTACATATACTGCTTGWACAGAAGTAATAGAACCTTTATTAGTAGACGTAATTCTTTCTTGTAACTTACCCATTTCTGAAGCAAGTGTTGGTTGGTAACCAACAGCWGAAGGAATTCTTCCTAATARTGCAGACATTTCAGAACCWGATTGTGCAAATCTAAAAATATTATCAATAAACATTAATACATCTAGACCTTTTTCATCTCTGAAGTACTCAGCCATAGTAAGACCTGTTAAAGCAATTCTATTTCTAGCACCTGGAGGCTCAGACATTTGACCGTAGCACAGTGCAACTTTATTTAAAACGTTAGAATCTTTCATCTCGTAATAAAGGTCATTTCCTTCTCTTGTTCKYTCACCAACACCAGCAAATACAGAATAACCAGAATGTTTAAATGCAACATTGTGAATTAATTCCATAATAATWACTGTTTTACCAACACCAGCACCACCGAATAGTCCTACTTTTCCACCTTTWGAATAAGGAGCAAGTAAATCAACTACTTTGATACCAGTTTCAAACATTTCTGTTTTAGTTGTTAATTCTTCAAATTCTGGAGCATCTCTGTGAATTGACCATCTAGGAGTATCTTCTGGAACTGGTTCACCACCATCAACKGGYTCTCCAATAACATTAAAAATTCTACCTAATACAGCATCCCCAACAGGAACTTTAATAGGTCCTCCACTAGCAATACATTCTTGACCTCTAGTTAAACCCTCAGTCATGTCCATAGCAATYGTTCTTACTCTACTGTCACCTAAGTGAGCAGCAACTTCAAGAACTAATCTATCTTGTGTTTTATCAGCAAGTGTAACTTCAATTGCTTCATTAATTTCTGGTAAGTACCCGTCGAATTCAACATCAACAACTGGTCCCATTACCTGAATAATTTTACCTTTCATATGCACGGCTCCTTTATATTATTTTAGTGATTCAACACCAGAGATAATTTCAATTAACTCTGTTGTAATCGCAGCTTGTCTAGCTTTATTATATTCAATTGTTAACGCGTCAACTTTTTCTTTTGCATTCTTTGTAGCTGCATCCATAGCTTGCATACGCGAACTATGTTCTGCTGCTAAAGAATCAATAAGAGAATAATACATATTAAAATCAATGTATTTTCCAGTTAATTCGTTTAACACTTCTTCATCATCATCTGGTTCAATTTCTAACATTGAGCTTGATTCTTCACTTGCTTCAACATCGTCTAAAGAAATAGGTAATAAAGTTCTTACTTTTAACTCTTGAGTTAACATATTTTTAAAACCGTTATATACTAATATAACTTTATCTGTTTTCCCAGAAGTAAAATCTTCTACAACATCTTTTATAAAATCAGAAGCTTTATCGTAATCAGGTGCAGCAGATAAAGTTGAAATTTTTTGTAATAAATCAATCTTTTGGAAAGTAAAGAAATCAACACCTTTTCTTCCAGAAGCCCTTAGTCTTACAGTAACGCCTTTATTTGCATACTCTTCCATAAGTTTTACAACAGTTTTAATAGTAACCATATTAAAACCACCACAAAGACCTTTATCAGCAGTTACGAAAACGATATCTACTGTTTTAGGATTGTCATTTTGAAGGAAAGATTTTGACGTATTTCCTCCATCTTGAACTTTGTTAACTCTGTTTGCAATTTCACTTAATACATCATTAATTTTAACAGAATAAGCTCTTGCCTGTTGAGACAATTGTCTTGTTCTAGTTAATTTAGCAGACGATACTAATTTCATTGCATTAGTAGTTTTCTGAGTATTCTTAACACTTCCAATTTTAGTTTTTATATCTTTTAAGTTAGCCATTGACTATCCTTATTTTGCACTGAATATAGTATTAAACTCTTCTAATGCCGCTTTTAATGCTGATTCAGTATCGTCATCTAATTTTTTCTTAGATTTAATATCTTCTAAAACATTTGGATATTTTTGCTCAATAAAAGGGTGTAATTCTGATTCGTATCTAACAACATCAGCTACAGGTACATCATTTAAATACCCTCTAGTTCCAGCATAAATAATACAAATTTGTTTTTCGATTACTAAAGGAGCGTTAACACCTTGTTTAAGTACTTCGACCATTCTTTGACCAAGTTCAAGTTCTTTTCTTGTATTTTCATCAAGATC
Organism: Arcobacter sp.; assembly: GCA_002733685.1. Lineage (GTDB taxonomy): Bacteria > Campylobacterota > Campylobacteria > Campylobacterales > Arcobacteraceae > NORP36. Next base: position 12,668 of record NVWN01000012.1, read on the forward strand.
AGAAGCAAACTGTGCAAATGCTTCAAGCTCTCTAAATTGTGCAAGTGTTAATTTTAACGTACCAGCAACTTGTTTAGTAGCTTTAATTTGTGCAGCTCCACCAACTCTTGAAACAGATAAACCAACATTAATAGCAGGTCTAATTCCAGAGTTAAAAAGGTTAGTTTCTAAGAAAATTTGACCATCTGTAATAGAAATAACATTTGTAGGAATATATGCAGCAACATCTCCCGCTTGAGTTTCAATAATAGGTAATGCAGTCATAGAACCACCACCTAATTCATCATTTAACTTAGCAGCTCTCTCAAGTAATCTTGAGTGAAGGTAAAATACATCCCCTGGGAATGCTTCTCGACCTGGAGGTCTTCGTAATAATAAGGACATTTCTCTATAAGCAACGGCATGTTTAGTTAAATCATCATAAACGATTAAAACATGTTTACCATTATCTCTAAAGAATTCTCCAATAGTTACAGCAGTATATGGTGATAAAAATTGTAAAGCAGCAGAATCAGATGCAGATGCATTTACAACAATAGAATAATCCATTGCTCCAGCTTCTTCAAGTGTTCTAACAACAGTAGCAACTGTTGAAGCTTTTTGTCCAATTGCAACATAAATACAAATTACATCTTGATCATGTTGATTAAGAATAGTATCAATAGCAACCGTTGTTTTACCAGTTTGTCTATCACCAATAATAAGCTCTCTTTGACCTCTTCCAATAGGAACAAGTGCATCAATAGCTTTGATACCAGTTTGTAATGGTTCATGAACTGATTTTCTAGCCATAATACCAGGTGCTTTTTCTTCAACTACTCTATGTTCAGTTGCAGTAATAGTACCTTTACCATCAATTGGTTCACCAAGTGCATTTACAACTCGACCAATCATAGCATCTCCAACTGGAGTTTCTAAAATCTTACCAAGTCGTTTACAAGAACTACCTTCTCTAAGTCCAGTTCCTTTACCAAGAACAACAATACCAACTGAAGACTCTTCTAAGTTAGAAGCAAGTCCTCTTTCGCCATTATCAAACTCAACAATTTCTCCAGCCATTACATTTTTAAGTCCGTAAACTTGAGCAATACCATCTGCATAAGAGATGATTTTACCAGTTTCGTTAACGTCTACATTTAATTCAAAATTATCAATTCGCTCTTTTATGATCGAAGAGATTTCATCTGCTTGAATCTTTGTACTCATTCAAATTCTCCTTTATTAAGTTCTAAACTGCTTTTAAAATATGATCTATTAACTGAGACTTAAGTCTTGATTTTGAGAAAGAAATCTCAACACCAAGTCCATCTATATCAACTTTAATACCATCATAATCACAAACATCTTGTGTCAATGTCAAATTAACATCAAATTTCTTACTGAATTTTTCTTCAATTGAAGTTACATACTGTGCTGATAATTCTTTATTAGTATAAACAATACCTGCATAACTATTAGAAATAATAGCTACTTGTGATTCTAACTCTTTTACAATATGAGGAATAATATCTAATCTTTTGTTACTACCAAGTACTTTAACAAAGTTCTTAGTGGCATCACTACAATCATTTACAAATGAAATAACCAAAGCAGCTTTTTGCGCAGCTTTTACTTCAGAAGAAGTAATAATAGCAAGAAACTTTTCATCTGTATATGCAGTAGAAATTTCATTTAATTCTTTATAAATAGCAGTTATAGAAGTGCTATCACGACCTTCTAATAATGCTTTTACATATCTTTTTGCTACTAAATCAATCATTATGCAACCTTCTTAATTACGATATTTACAAGTTCTTCWTCAGACATTGTAAGGTTATCAGAATTTAACAATTCATTAAGAATTTCATTAACAATTTCTTTTTTAGCTTTTCTAGTTTCCACTTCGATTTTAGCATCAAAGTTTTTACTTAAATTTGCAATTTCTGAATCAACAGCAGTTAATACTTTTGTTTTAACTGAATCAATATCTAATTTCGCACTTTCAACAATTTCAGCTGCCATTATTTTAGCATCGTCTAATTGTTTTTTTACTTCATCAAATTTAGCTTGAGAAGCGTTTAATGTATCTTGAACTTTATCTAATTCAGATTGAATATCTAAAGTTCTTCCTGCAAAGTATGCTTTCATTTTATCAGCAAGTAAATACCATAAAATAGCAGCAAAAATTGCAAAGTTAACAGATCTCTGAAGAATATCAGATTCCACACCTTCAGCTTGAGCTAATAATGCTACAGGAGCAAAAGCTAAAATAGTTATTAATAATGTTTTTTTCACTTTTTCTCCCTTAAATTGATTTAAGCTTCGCTTTTACGCTCTCATTAAATTGAGGCATAGCAGCAACTAAAGATTCTTTTAACGCTTTTGTTTCATCAGCAAGTTCTGTAACGAAAACACCATATCTGGTATCAACATCACTTTTCGCAGCAATAAGTTTTGCATCAGCAGTCTCTTTAGCCTCATTATAAGCTTGTTCTCTTATCACAACCGCTTCTTTTTTAGCAGCAGCAATAACATCATTCGCCTCAGCCAGCATTCCATCTACATCAGCGCTGTTTGATTTTGCGTTTATCAAGTCTTGTTTAATAGACTCCGCTCTTTCATCCATATGCTTCAATAAAGGCTTAAATAGACAACTGTTTAACCCTGCAAGTATTAATAAAAATACTACGCCCGAGCTAAGCATCAATATTGGACTTATGTCTAACATTCATTCCTCCATATTTATAACAGTTTAGTTTGACTAAAACTGACTTATATTATCTAAAATAATTATAATAATAGTTTAAATGAAGGTAATAAATTAAGAAATTTTATAAAGTGTTACTAAAGTAATGGGAAAATTTTTCGATATCTTCTTGTGAGTTAAATTCTATCTTTAAATAATTTTTTTCTGCTTTAATTTTCAAGTTTGAGGCTTGTAAAATGGAAACAATATTATCCAAAGATTTGAAGTTATAGTTTTGTGTTTTTTTGCTTGTTTTTTTAGGATTAAGTAAGGATTTTAAATCTTTTACTACTTTTTCTGTTTCTCTTACTGAAAGTTTTTGTCCAAGAATTGAATCAGCGACCTTTTTTTGRTCCTCTTCACTAAGTCCTAACATAACCTTAGCATGWCCTGCTGTTAGTTTRTTATTAGCAAGTAATTGTTGTACATAAGCACTTAATTGTAATAATCTTAARGTATTKGTRATYRAGCTTCTGCTTTTAAAAACTCTTCCTGAAAGTTCATCATGAGTAATAGCATGTTCGTTTATTAATTGAGCATAAGAATAAGCCAGTTCAATTACATTTAAATCATCTCTTTGTATGTTTTCAATTAAAGCAAGTTCTCTTAATTCCAGTTCTTTTATATTCGTAACAATAGCTTTAATAGTATCTATATTTGCAAGTTTATGTGCTCGTAATCTTCGCTCACCTGATACTAAAATATACCCATCACTGTCATCTCTAATAACTACAATAGGCTGTAAAAGGCCATGTTTTTTAATAGAAGAACTTAGTTCTTGTAATTTATCTTCATCAAACATCTTTCTTGGCTGATTGGGATTAGGAACAATTATTTCTACGTCAATTTCAAGAAGGCCTTCTCTACTTGACGTATTGCCTTTATCATATGCCGCTTCAACTTCACCTAATAATTCACCTAAGCCTCTACCTAACGCCATACCTTTTGCCATAATTATCCTAAAATTGCTTTTGCTAAATTTTTATATGCTTTTGTTCCTATTGCTGCATTATCATACAGCATAATAGGTTTACCAAAACTTGGACTCTCTGCTAGTTTAATATTTCTTGGAATAACCACATATGAATTGTCATCAATTTTAAACAATTTACTTTCAAAATGCTGTGCTAAATCTGCAAAAACTTGTTTTGAAAGATTGTTTTGAGAAGAATACATTGTTGGTAAAAAACCTCTTATTTGTAAAGATCKRTTAATYGTTTGTTTTACTAGTTTTATTGTATTTAATAACTGTGCYAAACCTTCAAGTGCAAAAAATTCACACTGTATTGGAATTAAAACAGAATTCGCAGCGGATAAAGTATTAATAGTAATAGGTCCTAAAGCAGGAGGTGAGTCTATAATAATATAATCATAATCTTTTCTTACAGGATCAATACATCTTTTTAATACCAGTTCTCTATCACTTGTRTCTTTGTAAAATTCTTTTTCAATTCCAACTARTCCKATRTTAGAAGGAGCCACTTTTARKGTTGGKATTTCAGTATCTAAAATAATGTCATTAAGTTCTTTTGTACCTAACATAACATGGTAAATATTATATTCATAAGTATCTCTGTGGAAACCTAAAGAAGTTGTAGCATTAGCTTGAGGATCTGCATCCACTAATAATACTCTCTTACCTTCTAATGCCAGGGCCGCACTTAAATTTACCGCTGTAGTAGTTTTACCTACCCCACCTTTTTGATTTGCTATTGCTATTACTTCACTCATCTTAAACCAAATACCTTTTGTTCATTTATAGATATTGAGCCATCAGGGTTCAATATTGATTTTTTTAATGAAACTTTTTTATTATCAATGTTTGTTTCGTATTCCAAACTCAAAGAGTATTCTATCTTATACTCACTAAATATTTCCTTCCATGAAATTCTTTTTTCTAAGATAGCAAAGTAATTATTTAATAAGTGTATTTTATCAATAACAATATCTAATTTTCCATAATCTTTATTTACCTCGATTAGATTTAAACCAATGCCACATAAAAATAAATTATTGGATAAATTAGTAATCGTTCCCCCTATTTTTTTATTTTCTAAGTAAAAATCATTGGGCCATTTAAGCCAAAGTTTCGAACCCATTTCTTTTAGTGTTCTTTTTAATAAATAGGAGAAATAAATAGAAGCACTTTGTATAGGTAAATCGCTGGGTAATAATTCTTTATCTAAAACAAAAGAGAAAAATAAATTGCCTTCTTTTCCTAACCATTCATTTCCTCTGCTACCAATTCCTTTATTTTGTTTAAAGCTTAGAATACACAAAGGTTTGGTATAAACATTGTTTTTTAAGTACTCTTTTAAATATTTATGAGTTGAATCAACTTCTTTTAATTGGATTATTTGCATAAAACATTATACATAATTACTTATTAATACAAATCTAATATAATGTAATTTATATTTATTTTAAACAAAAAGGCTAAGTGTGTTAGATCCTGTTTTACCTATTGCGTTGTATCTGTTATTTGGTTATTTATTTAAAATATTTAAAAAAGACAATTCCCAGGTTTTGGTTGATTTTGTAATTTATTTCGCTCTTCCAGCTATGATATTTGTCAAGATTTATCCCTTAGTATTAGACAGTGAAATACTCAATCTCATTCTTATGTTTAATGCTATTATACTTGGAAATCTACTGCTTACTTATGCAATAGGAAAAGCTTTAAAACTCGATAAAAAAACCTTAGCCACTTTTATGGTAGTAGGAACATTTGGAAATACATCCTTTATTGGTTTTTCTTATATTGATGCATTTTACGGCTCTGATTATGTTGTTTATGCTCTTATTTATGATTTATTTGGCTCTTTTTTATTAGTAGTTTCTTTAGGAACTATTATTATAAATTGGGGAAGTGGACAAGTTGTAAACCTAAAAGCCATATCAAAAAAAGTATTGTTTTTTCCGCCTATTATTATGTTTTTCATAACTGTTTTTGCAAAACTTTTCCCTGTTCCTATTTTTGTCATGAATACAGCAGAAGTAATTGGAGCAACACTTGTTCCTATTGCTATGATTGCAATTGGTATGAAATTAGAACTTAAAAATCTATTTTATAAATTTAAAACAACCAGTTATTTACTGGGAACTAAAATGTTTTTAATGCCTTTAATAGTTATGTTTTTATTTTCATATTTTTATAATTTAGACGATACCTGGAGTAAAACTACGATTCTTGAAGTAGCAATGCCCCCTATGACTACAGCAGTGATTTTAGCTATTCAAGGGGGATTAGATGAAAGATTAGCTGTTAATGCATTAGTTATTGGCGTATTATTGTCTCTCTTAAGCGTAACTGGCTTTTATTTATACTTGGGCTAAAATAAACACATGTTTTGTGTTTATTTTAAGACTTCGCCAATACTTAAACGCTGTCCTCTTATATAATCAGCTGCGTTAACTTCTTTTTTTGAAGGGGCTTGAAGAATATTGATTTTTAACGATCCCTCTTCACATCCAATAATAACAGCGTTTTTATCAAACCCTAAAATTTCACCTTCTTTATTTATTGAAGTTTCATTTATCAAAGATATTTCTTTTATTTTTAAACCAGATTCTAAAAATACACCGGGCCAATAAGAATAAGCTTTATAAGTCTGATACAATTTTTTAGCATTCTTAAAACTAACAAGTCCATGTTCTTTTTTTATTTTTTTACATAAAGAAGACAAAGCATTGTTTTGTTTTTTAGGTTTTATGTTCTCAAAGTTATCCAAAGTATCAAGCGTAAGTTTAGCTGCTATTATTGAGAGTTTATCAAATACTTCTGCTACTTCCATTTTATCTTCTAGTTTAAGATATTGAAGCCCTAAAATATCTCCTGTATCTAACCCTTCTTCCATAAACATAGCTGTAACACCTGTATAAGAATCATCATTTAATATGGCTTCTTGAATAGGTGAAGCACCTCTGTATTTAGGCAATAAAGAAGCATGCAAATTCATACAAGGAGCAAGATCCAAAATATTTTTAGGCAGTATTTGTCCATAAGCAGCTACTATAATAATGCCAGGTGCTAATGCTTTAATTTGTTCGTAAGCTTCATCATTATTTCTTAGTTTTTTGGGTTGATAAATGGGAATATCAATGTTCTCATCCAAACAATATTGTTTTATATGAGGTGCGCTTAAAACTTGTTTTCTTCCAACTTTTTTATCTTCTTGAGTAAATAAAGCAAGCACCTCATAAGAAGAAGCCAAGAGCTCCTTAAAAATACACGTAGCATAATCAGGTGTTCCCATAAAGAGGATTTTTTTTATTGACATATTTGTCCTTTGTTCCTAAAAAAAATTAGGCTTTAAATAAGGTTCCACTTAAGTGTTTATTTTCTAATAAATATTCATGGGCTGTTTTTAAATCAAAACCCGATGTTAAAAACATAGGAATATTTTTGTCCATTAAAAATTTAGCAGCTTTAAGTTTTGTAACTATTCCACCTGTAGCAAATTCAGAATTTGCAGAGTGTTTCACTTCTAAAGCTTCATCTTTAATAAAAGAAACTTCTTTAATGATTTTGGCATTTGAATTTGTATGAGGGTTGTCATCATAATAACCTTCTATATCACTCAATATTACCAATAAATCAGCATTAAAAGCAGAAGCAACATTAGCAGCTAATTGATCATTATCTCCAAATAAAAGTTCTTCATTTGCGATAACATCGTTTTCATTTACTATAGGTGTGATATTGTTTTGTAAAAGAATTTCCATTACTGCTTTAATATTTTTTGTTCTTTTTCGTGAATCAAAATCATCGGCAACTAAAAGCATTTGAGCACATTTATAATTGTGTGTATTAAATTGTTTTTTATAGTGTTTTAATAATAAAGGTTGTCCAATTGCAGCAAGAGCTTGTCTGTTATAAATTTGTGTTTTATCTAAATCTAGCGTAATATTACCAGCAGCAACAGCACCAGAAGATACTAAAATAATTTCATAGTTTTTTTCACGCTTTAAAGCAGCGATTAAATCTACAAGATTATTTAATCTATCAAGTGCCAGATCAGAACCGTGTCTTAAAACAGCGGAACCAACCTTTATGACTAGGCGTTTCATTTTTATTGGCTTAACAATTCATACAGAGCAAAACGAATAGATGCCGTATTCATTCTAGTAACAGAAGAAATAGGTAAAACAAACATAGGTTTTGTATTATCAAAACGATTATACGTTAAATCTTGCGCATAATATTCGTATTTTTTATCAAAACCAAATTCATTTGATGGTGAAATATCTAAACCAATTTCTTTAATAAAATTTCTGATTTCTTCAACAACATCTTCTCCATAATAACCATCTGTTTTACTTAAAGCAATTGCAAAGTTTCTTGATGCTAATTCAGGTGAAAATTTTCTTAACTCATCTTTTAATACATTGTATTGTTCAATTGGTGTTCTATGATTTGCAAGATCTACCATGAACAATAAAGTTTTAGTTCGTTCAATATGTCTTAAAAATTCTAAACCTAAACCTCTACCTTCACTAGCACCATCAATAATCCCAGGAATATCTGCCATAACAAAAGAATTATATTCTCCTACTTCAACAACACCTAATTTAGGAGTTAAAGTAGTAAATTCGTAATTGGCAACTTCTGGTGTTGCATTTGAAGTTGTTGAAATCAAGGTTGATTTTCCAACATTTGGATATCCAACCAAACCAACATCAGCAATTAGTTTTAATTCAAAACGAACATTTAACGCAGTTCCTGGAAGTCCTGGTTGAAAATACGTAGGTCTTTGATTTCTTGAGTTCTTAAAGTGAACATTTCCTAATCCACCTTTCCCACCTTCAAGAAGAAGAATTCGTTCACCTTCTACTAATAAATCGTATAATAATGCACCTGTTTCATCATCAAATATTTGTGTTCCAGGAGGAACTACTAAAGTCATATCATCAGCAGATTTACCCGTCATTCTTCTTGGCATTCCTTGAACCCCATGATCGGCTTTAAACAGTCTTCTACCTTTRTAATAWGACAAWGTRTCTGTATTATTATCAACTAGRATATATACATCTCCACCTTTTCCACCRTCCCCACCATCAGGGCCACCTTTTACAACAAACTTTTCTCTTCTAAATGAAGAACATCCCTGTCCTCCTTTACCTGATCTTATTGTAAATYTYACGCTATCTATAAACATTTTATCTCCGATGTTATTAGTTGTTTTACTAATAAATAATATTCAATAATACAYAAATTACTCAATATTATCTATTTAGCAGAATAAAAAAAGGGTGCAGGCAAAAGCCGTACACCCTTTTAAACAAATTAGTTTAACTTACGACGCTGCGTAAACTGAAACTTTTTTTCTGTTTTTATCTTTAATTTCGAATTTAACTTTTCCGTCAATTAAAGCAAAAAGAGTATGATCTTTACCCATCCCAACATTGTTACCAGGATGAACTTTAGTTCCTCTTTGTCTAATAATGATGTTTCCAGCTCTTACAACTTCTTCACCATATTTTTTAACGCCTAGTCTTCTACCAGCTGAATCTCTATTATTCTGTGTACTTCCTTGACCTTTTTTGTGAGCCATGACTTATTCCTTATGCAGCGATTTTAATGATTCTAATTTTAGTGAAGCTTTTTCTAAAACCTCTTTTTAATTTTGAATCTTTTCTTCTTCTTTTTTTGTAAATGATAATTTTCTTATCTCTATTTACACCAGTTCCATCTAAAACTACTTCAGCAGAAACTTTTGCAGATTCTACTTCTTTACCAGTTTTTAACTCACCATCGTTTAATGCTAAAACGTCAGTAATTTCTAAAGCTTCTTTTGCWGCTAAACCTGTATAATCAATATCTAAGATATCACCTTCAGACACTTTATACTGTTTWCCACCACATTTAATAATTGCGTACATATTTATTCCTCTAACTTATCAATCTTTATGATTCTTTTCTAACGGGATGCAATATTATCTAAAGTTCCTTTAAGATTCCTTTAAATAGCTTGCAAAGTCTTATTTCTTTTAAAATTATTATTAAACCAGTGCAACAACATCCATTTCTACTAAAACATTTTTAGGTAATGTTTGAACTGCAACMGTTGAACGTACTGGYTTATGATCACCAAAAGCASWTGCATATACTTCATTTACAGCAGCAAAATCATCCATAGAATCTAAGAAKATTGTAACTTTRATTACTTTGTTCAAAGAAGAACCAGCAGCTTCCAATACACTTTKYAAATTTGTCATTACTTGTTGTGTTTGTTTGTTTATGTYATTTTCWACTAAATCACCTTSTGGMGTTAAAGGGATTTGTCCTGATGTGTARATCAAACCATTTGCRATAATAGCTTGTGAATAAGGTCCAATAGCAGCAGGTGCATTGGTAGTATTAATAATTTCCATGAATTTCCTTTTRTTTTATTAGGCGTATTTTAGCCAAAATATTCTTTATTRYTATAAGTTATATTTTATAAGTTTACCWATTTTTAATTGTTTKATATTGTCTTTTATTTTTCTTATTAAAAGTACTTTTTCTTTAAARTTCATATCTTGRGCATAAGTAACKTGKGTTAGTTTATTATTGTAAAATTTRTCCAATAAACACAAAAGYTGTTTTTCAAATTCTTCATGTGAATATTCTTGYAAAGCTTCATTTAAKARWATYCCATTTAAAGAAGGATTTCCTATATCATGAATCAAAGTATTAAACTCYTCTACATGAAATTCAAACATAGAWGAGTCAATAATATCTAAGACYCCATCTAAYCTRGATTTATCTTCTAAAATATGTTTTAAAATKGAKAGTTCWGCWATATCWAYTTTTGATAAATTAATRGCTTGTGCTCTTGATACTTTRTTAATTTGAACCAAATGTTCTCTYACRTTTAAYTTTTGAGCWATATAWCGYTTGTATTCATCTTGGTAAATAGGATTTARTGTTTTTAAATATTCATTRGTTTSWACCAAAGCTTTTTGTTTTTGCTGGGGATCATGGGTATCATAMGTRCTTATWATAGARTCAATTACAAAAGCAATAAAACCCTTRGGTTTTAAAAACATTGYATTTAATTCTTYAATACGATCTTCTTTMACCATATCAGCAGGATCYAAACCTCCAGAGAAAATAACAACRCCGCCTTCAAAATCWGAATGWGAGAGAATSGTKGCWGCTTTAAANRSYRSYTTTAANWCCTGCTTTATCTCCATCATAAGCAAGAATAACCTTAGGTTCYCCTCTTTTAATTAAAGGCAARTGATCWKRRGTTAAWGCWGTTCCTARMGTKGCAACYGCYGTATTAAAACCAGCTTGATGAAGCATRATAACGTCTAAATAACCTTCMGTAATAATGATTTGATTTTTTTTGTAAATATGTTCTTTGGCTAAATGATAACCATATAATAAACGTGATTTATTAAATACTTTACTTTGAGGAGAATTCACATATTTGGCATTATGCCCTGTAATTGTTCTTCCTCCAAATCCAACAATTTTTGCATTTAAAGAATAAATAGGAAAAGTAATACGCTCAATAAACCTCGAGTACAAACCACTTTGACCTGTATCAATGACACCTAGTTCTATGGCTTCACTTAAATTATGATGATTGTTTTTTAAATAATTTATAGTATCGCCAGATTTAGGAGCATAACCTATTTCAAATTTTTCAATAGAAAATTCTGAAATACCTCTTTGTTTTATATAATCTTTGCAGGTATCGTTATTAACAAATAAACGTTGATAAAGTTTATTTAAATCTTCAATTATTTTTACGCTTTGTGCTTTTTGACCTTTATCATCATAAGAAAGTGTAACATTGTACATTCCTGCCAGTTTTTCCAGCGTCTCTGGGTAAGAAAGTTTTTCATACTCCATTAAAAAATTAATAGAATCACCCCCTACTCCACAGCCAAAACAATGGTATATTTGTTTTGCGGGGCTTACAACAAAAGAAGGAGTTGTTTCTCCATGAAAAGGACAGCAGGCTTTAAAATTTGCGCCGGCTTTTCTAAGTTCTAGAAATTGAGATATAACATCTACAACATCTAATTGGGATTTTAAGCTTTCAATTGAGTCTTTTGTAATCATATGCGATTGTATCTAATGCAATATTAGATTTTGTTTTAGCTTGCTTATTTATTAACCATACTTATGTTATTATATTTTATTCTTACATAACAAAGGTCTTAATGGAAGGTTTAGTATTAGAATATAGAGATCCCTTATTTGGTATTGTCATATTTTTTTCTTTGATTTTTTGTATCTCATTCTTAACATATACGTTTGGTGCATATAAAGAAAGAAAAGCAAGAAAAGAATACAGGAAACTACTTAAGCGTTTTGAGCTTGGGAAATTAAAAGAAGAAGATTATGTACATTTATATAAAACATACAACTTACCTTTTGATTCGATCATTTTATTGGCTTCAAGTTTTTTACACAAAGGCGATTATACCAAAGCAATTTCTGTATATTTAGCTCTCTTAGAACATGTAACAAACCGAGTAAAAAAAGAAGAACTCCTAGAGTTATTAGGAACTACTTATTATAAAGGTGGTTTTTTACAACGCTCAAAAGATATATTTTTAAAAATACTAAAATTTTCACCACGAAATACGAATGCTTTGCAGTATTTATTGTTAATTTATGAAAAACTTAAAGATTTTGACAGAGCYTTTGAAGTTTTAGAATCACTTGATGAACTGCAAATAGATATTTCTAAAGATAAAATTTATATAAAAACATTAAAAGTAATACATGACCCACTCTTGTCTTATGAGAAAAAAACACATGCTTTGCTTGACATCTTCAAAAAAGATAAAATAATTGAACGTTTATTTGCTCAATATCTTATTATGTATAACAAAACATTTTTATGGGAGAACATAGACAGTTTTGATGTAAATAAATTTACAGATTTAATGTGGTATCAACGATTTGAAGATATAGATTTTGATAAAGTAAACAATAATCCTTTTTTAGAAGAGTTATACAATGCAAAATCTTATTTAAACTCTTTAAAACATTCAAAAGATTTTGACTTGGATATATTAATTTTATTAAATACTCATGAGCATGATACCAAAGCAGATTTGGATTTTGAGTTTATTTGTACCTCGTGTAAACATGTGCATCCTATTTTTGAATCAAGATGTCCACATTGTCATAGTATTTTAAGTTTTAATGTAAAACACATGCTTGTAAAAAATGCGTATGAAAAAAATCAATCCTTATTGTAAAAAATTATTTTTTAGAAATTAATCTTCTTAATGGTAAGAATGATACATAATAACTATGTTCTTAGTGTTTTTCATACAAAAGTTTCAAAAAGTCACAATATAAAAGCAATTGTGATAAAAATACGCAGAGCCAATAAGCATAATGAAAGATGTGATATACTAGCATCCACRCAAAGAAAATTAAAAAGAACAGGAAGAATTTAATATGAGTGATTACTTAAAGTTAGAACAGTGCCTGGATTATCAGTTTAAAAATAAAGACCTGATAGTCGAAGCACTTACACACAAAAGTTTCAAAAAACCCTATGATAATGARCGCTTAGAATACTTAGGAGATGCAGTWCTTAATTTGATTGTTGGAGAGTTTTTATACAAAAAATTTCCCAAATCAAACGAAGGRGATYTGTCAAAAATACGGGCTTCKTTRGTRAATGAAGCAGGTTTTACACGACTTGCAAATGAAANTAAANYTRGGTGATTATATWTATTTATCAATAGCAGAAGAAAGAAATAAAGGAAGATCAAAAGCATCTATTCTTTCAGATGCTTTTGAAGCAATTATGGGSGCTATTTATTTAGAGTCAGGACTTGAAATCYTAAAARTTATTATTTTAGATTTATTAAACAGATCTTATGAAGAAATAAACTTATCWGTWTTRTTTTCWGATTATAAAACRGCTTTACAAGAAATAACTCAAGCYCAATTTGCTTCAATTCCAGAATACAAAATTGAAGCTTCKTATGGTCCTGATCATAAAAAAGAATTTGAAGTCTCTATTTGGATTGATGGAAAACATTATGGACAAGCTATAGGAAAAAGTAAAAAACTTGCACAACAAGCCGTTGCAAAAATTGCACTTAATGAATTAAAAAGCAATGTTTAATGAATAGTTTTGGACAAAACTTTAGATTTACTACCTTTGGTGAAAGCCATGGGAAAGCGATAGGTTGTGTTGTTGATGGAGTTCCTGCTGGAATAAAAATCGATGAAGAATTTATTCAAAGTGAAATGAACAGAAGAAAACCAGGACAAAATAAATATGCAACAGCMAGAAAAGAAGGYGATGTAATTGAAATACTTTCAGGTGTTTTTGAAGGTTTAAGTACAGGYACRCCWATWGCTATGATTATTTATAATGAGAATCAAAAATCAAAAGATTATACMAATGTWAAAGATTTATTCAGACCWGGWCATGCWGAYTTTACTTATTTTGCTAAATATGGATTAAGAGATTATAGAGGCGGWGGACGAAGCAGTGCAAGAGAAACTGCTTCAAGAGTAGCAGCMGGAGCTATTGCTAAACTTATGCTAAAAGAAGTGAATATMCARATCAAYTCAGGAATAKCTAGTATTGATGGTATMKMTGCKAAAAAYTATGATTTTAAACATGCRCTTACTTCWGATATTTTTGCTTTAGATAAAGAAGTCGARGAAMARCAAAAAGAAGCAATAATTCAAGCAAAAAAACAACAYAACTCTGTTGGAGGMTGTGCWMTTGTWAATGTWAAAAAYTGCCCAAGTGGTTTAGGTGAACCTATTTATTTTAAATTGGACGCACAAATTGCTTCTGCGATGATGAGTATTAATGCAGTAAAAGCAGTTGAAATTGGAGATGGCATTGAAGCTGCCAAAGTAAAAGGTTTTGAYAATAATGACCAAATAASAAAAGATGGTTTTAAAACAAACCATTCAGGTGGRATATTAGGTGGAATTTCTAATGGAGAYGACATTAATATYAAAGTTCATTTTAAATCAACTCCYTCTGTWTTTATAAAACAAGATACWGTTGATATTTAYAATGATGAAGTTACTTGTGAATTAAAAGGACGKCATGATCCTTGTGTMGCTATTAGAGGCTCAGTAGTTGCTGAATCAATGATGGCTTTRGTMTTAGCAGATATGCTTATACTAAAYATGTCCTCAAAAATAWWAAATATTAAAAAAGTCTATAACTCTTAATTAAGATGCTTCGYAAGAAGCATACTTATTWGTATCTTYCCWACTAATCTTTTAKTCTATAAATTAAANCTAATTCTTRAATRTTTAYTTAATGCAGKTATTGAWWTTRTGTGTATTNWAAAGGAGATTGTAGAAACTNAAAAAAGWAWTAARATATTTWAAAGTAAGTTTCTACAAAATTAGGAATGAACATCATTAATTGGACAATTAAAGGAATGACTATTATGTTTAATATATAAATTGGCTAGATTATTAAACACAAAATCCAATTAATTAATGATATATTTCACAAATTAAATCATTTATTATTATTGGAAGAGTATTTATACATAAGAAAGAAGAAAAGCGGCTAAATTTTTCTATATTTCAGATAAATACAAATTAAATAATTTTAAACTTATGAACATATGACCGGATTATATCATATTAGTGAACATATGTCAAGTATATTTTTTGATTAATTTATGTTAGAATCTATGTCTAAAGAAAAAAGGAAAAATTTGCCCAGAGAAAAACAACAACGTGAATTAAATTTCAAACCAACCTCTAAATATTTTGGTCCAAAAGATATAAAATCCAACGAAGATATTATTTTATTACACGAAGAAATACAAGCTATTAAATTAATGGATTTGGACGCAATGTACCAGGAAGATGCGGCAATACAGATGAATATTTCAAGACCAACCTTAGCAAGAATTATTAAAAATGCACGTTTAAAAATTGCATCTGCTTTAATTAATGGTTCCAATATAAAAGTACATGAAATACAAAATGATTTTAATGTAGCCGTTTGTTCAATGCAATTAAAATTCTTAGATGATATTTCAATTGATTCAAAATATATCTTTATTTTACACATAAAAGACTATAAGTTAGAGAATATCAAGCAAATACAAAACCCTGCTTTTTCTGAAAATAATATTAGACCAAGGCATGTACTGCCTACCTTCTTAAAAGAAGAAAATATTCATTATTTCATTACAAAACAAATTGGAATAACCTGTAAAAAATATTTAATAGATAAGGGTATTTATCCTATTATTAAAGAAGAAATATCTCTTGATGAAATTGTTAATATCTTCAAATAAAACAATAATTAAAAAGTGATTACAAGTTATTAATCTTTGAATCACTTTTATAAGGAACTTTAGCACTGGGAATTACTTTTGACGTGTTTTCTAAATGCACATCTTGATCATCAAAAAAGATATCTGCGCCAAACGCTTGCACTACTTCATATTTATCCATACCACCTAAGAAAAAAGACTCATCAATCCGTACTTTCCAAGCATTTAGTGTTCGTATTACTCTTTCATGAGCAGGAGAGTTCCTAGCMGTRATTAAAGCKGTTCKAATAGGTGTGTGTTCGTTYGCATATTTATTTTGTATGGTAGAGATAACACGTAAYAATTTAGCAAAAGGTCCATCRGGTAAATTRTTTTTGGCATTGTTKSTTTCATGCTCTAAAAATGCMTCTAGSCCCTTACTTTTATAAATTTGTTCAGATTCATCTGAAAACAATACCGCATCCCCATCAAAGGCAATTTTTACTTGTTGTTCATCTTGTTCATCTGTATTAACAAAAGGCAGAATTCTAGCAGCTGCTATTCCTATATCATTTGCAGCCCTTACATCATCATCATTTGCTGATAAAAACAAATCAACTTTAAAAGGTTTTAAATATTTTGAAATATTGTTTCCACCTGACCAAGCGCTGCGTTTTATATCAAGTTTATAAGCATCAATTGATTTTGTAATACGTAAAGATGTTGCTGCGTTATTTCGTGACATAATAATTACTTCAACTTGTTTATTATCAGGAAAATCATCGTTAATCTTAAGTAAGTTTTTCACCAATCGAAAGCCTGTACCTTTTTCTAATAAGGTRTCTTCATTSTTAATTTGAAAATCATAGTAATCTTGTAAACCAGAAGATTCRAAAATTTTRTTTTCTTCTTCCAGATTAAATAAAGCCCTTGAAGAAATYGCWATTACAAGTTTATCRTCTAAATTATATCCCAAAATATAGCCTTTTAWTTTTTCWWWGTTATTTATAAATATATTATACAAAATAGTATTAAAAAAGGGCTTTTCTAGCTGTTTTTAAGAAAAATATCTTATAATTTTACATCTTAGATAAAATGAGCATAAAATGAAAAAACTATTTATAATACGACATGCAAAATCAGACTGGGGAGATGAAMACTTAGATGAYTTTGATAGACCTTTAAATGAAAAAGGCATAAAAGACTGTGCACTARTAGGAAAATATTTAAAASAAAAAAAWGAAAAAATWGATATTATMTTATCAAGCCCYGCATTAAGAGCRCATACWACWGCTAAACTCTTRGCAAAAGAACTTGRTTTTAATAAAAACATAACACAAAAYCAATAYATATATGAACCYTTTGTWGCAGCAATTCAAGAATTRATTTCKTATATTCATGATGACAATGATACWGCWATWCTAGTAGGTCATAATCCAGGAGTATCAACGTTAGCATATATGTTATGTGATTCAAGAGAAGAGTTAAAAACAGCTTCTATTGTTGAAATATCTTTTTCTTGTGATTCTTGGATGGATGTAAACAAAAACAATGCAACTTTTATTTCTTATACAAAAACAAAAGATCTGTAATACTGTTATTTATAAATAACAGTATTGGGCTTAAAAACTACCCAGGCAAACCAAAAGTGTGAACCAAAAGTGATTTTTTTCAATTTTTTTCCTTTTAGTTCTCCTTTTATTGCTAAACCAAAAATATTCCACAAACTTTTTGTTTTTTTATCATAAAAACCCTTGTCGTAATAAAACTCCAAAACCTCTCCGTTTAATTTTGCTTCGAAAATACTTGCAGAGCCCACTTTTTTGGAGTCTTTTATTTTTGTTTTATCTAAAGCGGATAAAACATTGTTTTTATAAAACAAAACCAAGTCTTTATTCTCAAAACGATCATTAATTACCTTTTTCTTTTTAAGTACTTTATAGGAGTAAGCTTTGTCTCTATTATTAATACTAAGAGTCGCTACTCTCCTCATAGGAGGCATTCTATTATCAATATCTTCTTGTAATAAAAAAGGAGAAGAATTAATATTATCATATCCCGAATAAGGATTTTTACCATACTCTCTTTTATATCCCGTATCTTGTGATAAAATCATAGTTGAAGGATGATGCGTATAAATATCTTTAAAAGAAACAATGGAGGAGCTTAAAAGTTTCAATTCTTTTCCCAAAGAATCCCCCACAATTGCTTGTCCAGTAAACTGTTGCCACAGAGATTCGCTTTGCCTATCATACATCACTAGGTCTGATTTTCTAAGAAGTCCAGAAGTCCCGAAATCATGTAAAACTCCATCAATCATTCTAGAAAATACAATAGAAGCATTGCATAAAGGACAAAAAGTAACCAGAATCTTTTCATTTCCCAAACTGTCATTAACTATTTCATGCCAAATTAAAATAGATAAAGCATAGGCTTTTTTTTCATTGTTGATACTAACAAAAATAAGAGGCTCATCGTCTTTTAGAAATGTTTTTGCTTGTTTAATTGTTACAAATTTTGGTTTATCAAGAGGAGGAATACCATCCCGTGCAGGTCCTCCACTTAAAAGCTCTGTATAAGGAATTGAATGTTTATTCCAATTAGTATTCCAAGATGAAGTTGCGCTTTTTAAACCATAAGACCTATCATCAATAGTTGAATTAAAAGCAAAAAGGCTAGAAAAGAACACGATAACAAAAATTAAAATTCTCATAAAAACTCCTTAAAGAGTTAGTATAGGATTTTAATGTAAAGAAAGTGTTAATACACTAAAGCTTTATGAAAGAAGGTGTCCTGCTAAATTTCCACTGGAAAAAGACCATTGCAAATTATATCCGCCACAAGGACCATCTAAATCAACAACCTCTCCACAAAAATATAAACCATCAATAATCTTACTTTGCATGGTTTTTGGAGAAATTTCTTTTAGTTTAACACCACCTCTTGTAATCATTGCTTTTTTAAAACCAACATGATCGGTTATTGTTAAAGGTGTAGAAATAAGTATTTTTATTAAATTATCTCTGATTTGTCCATTTAGATTTTTAAAGGTAAGTGTATAGTCTGCTTGTACTTGTTTGCATAACTCTTTTATTATAGATTCAGGCAAAATTTTAATTAAGGTATTTAAAACAGTAACATCATTGTTATGTTTTACTTCATTTTTAATATGCACACGTAAATCTTCTTCATTCATTCCTTTTAGCATATGAACTAAAATAGGTACTTCTTTGTGCGTTTCTAAAAAAGGCGTAATTTCCCTGGAGAAATCAAGTACTACTGGACCTCTAATACCTTTTGAAGTAAAAATTAAATCCCCCACAGCTTTTAGTTTTTTGGCTTTTGGTAAATCAATTTTTAAAACAGCTTTTGCAATAGTATCTGCTTTACACTCCCCTACCCACGTCTCTTTGGTAAGCAGTGGTAACATAGCAGGATAAAGATCTGTAACTTGATGGCCTAAATGTTTTGCGAAATCATAACCATCTCCATTAGCTCCTAACATAGGAAAACCCAAACCACCCGTAGCAACAATAATCTTTGAAGACAAAAACTTTGCTGATTCGTCGTCTTTTGTGCATTGAACACCAACGATATCTTCATTTTCAAGAAGTAAGCGTAAAACCTTTGTATTTAAAGAAAGTGTCACATTTAAACGTATCAATTCTTTTTCTAAGGCTTTTATTATAGTTGAAGAATTATGGGTAACTGGAAAAATACGAAAACCATCAGGTATATGTGTTTCAACACCAATATCGCCTAAGAACGCAATTAAATCTTTATGGTCCAAAAGATTTAATGCATCGCTCATAAATTTGCCATTTCGCCCAAAAGAATTCATAAAATCTGCATTGGATAAAGTATTAGAAAGATTACATCTTCCTCCACCAGTTGCTTTTAGTTTGGGACCAACTTTATCTTGTTGTTCTAAAAGAAGTACGTTTTTATTAGCCCTAGCAGCAGTAATTCCAGCAATCATGCCAGCAGCTCCTGAACCTATTATTATTACATCGTATATAGTATTATTCATGCCGTATAATAACTAAAAGTTCTTAAAATAGTTTTATTTAAAAAAAGCAATGGCATTACGTCCTGAAGCTTTCGCATCGTATAATGCGATATCTGCGCATTTTATTAAACTTTTAATGGTAGAATCTTTTTCACATAAAGAGATACCAATACTGGCTGTTTTTTTTCCCACTTTAAAAAAATCATGTTCTTCAATAATCTTTTTAAGTTTTTGGGCACACAATAATATGCTCTCTTTATTACTAAAAGGACAAACAATAATAAATTCTTCTCCACCCCAACGCCCAACAGAATCAACTTCTCTTATATTATCCTTTAATAAAGTAGAGAATTCAACTAACACAGAATCACCTATATCATGTCCAAAACTATCATTAACTCTTTTAAAATAATCAATATCTAAAAGTATAATTCCAAAACTGTGATTATGACGTTTAAATATATTTAACTGTTCTGCAATAATTGAATTTAATTTAACCCTGTTATATATTTTAGTTAGAGAATCGGTTTGAGAAATATATTCAAGTTTTTTACTGTATTTTTTTAATAGTATTTGTCTTATGATTAAAAAAACAATCACAAAAAAGGAAATAATTAGTGCATAAATAAAGATTGAATAATCACTATTTTCTTTAAATGTTGCTTTTGTCCATTTTTCTAATATTTCTTGTTGTTTACTTTCATCTATTTGTAGCAGAGCTTTATTAATAATATCAACTAAAATAGCATAATCTTTTCTTACTGCAAAAGATAAAGATGCTTTAAATTTAGTTTTACCAATAATTCGAGTATTTTGCAAACCAAGTTTGTTAATCCAATAACTGCTTTGTGGTAATGCCCCTAAAAAAACATCTGCATGTTCATTTTCTACAGCTAATAAGCCTTCTTGCAAAGAGTTTACTTCATAATAATTTAAATAAGGATATTCTTCTTTAATTTCAGTCATATAACCGTAATCTTTTACAACAGCAATCTTTTTTTCTTTTATATCTTTAAGTGAGTTTTTATAAGAAGCTTTTTTATTCATAACCATAATAATAGGAGAAGATAAATAAGATTGAGTAAATAACATTTCTTTTTTTAAAATAGAAGCATTTGTTTCAGATAAAATATCCACACTTTTATTTCTTAACATACTTAAGGCTTCATTCCAGGTTTTACTCTCTTTTATAATAATGTCTAAACCTGTATATTCTTGAATTAGTTTAAGATGCTCATTAACAATACCTATATACTTATTATCAACAAAAGCCTCATAAGGAAGCCAATTGGGATCACCTGTGAAATATATTTTTGGATGTTTTTTTATCCAATCTATTTGTGCTACAGATAAAACAATATGTTTATTTTGATTATATATCAAAGCATCAATATTTTTTGAATTTGCATTTAAAATACCAATTTCGTCATAAATATCAACAATTCTTTTCATTCTTTTTATATCAATATTTCCAATAGAAATAGTTGCTGGCATTAATGAATTTTTTATTATTCTAGCTTCATAGGATAAAGCTTCGTATGATTTTTCTTTTGAATACTTATTTAAAATAAGTTTTATTATTTCATCTTCATTTTCTAAAGCAAACTTCCAACCTTTTAATGTTGCTTTTAAAAAATCCTTTACGAGTTTGGGGTCTTTTTTAATTAAATCTTGTGAAGTGAACAAAATATTTTCATAAAAATCATAACCAAAATTAGCAGGATCGATGATATTGTAAGCTATATTTTTTTCTTTTAATAAATAGGGTTGATTGGATATATAAGCAGCAATTACATCTGTTTTATCATTAATTAAATCCATAACATCGTAACTGTGTTCTTGAATGTTCATAGAAGATAAAGACAAACCTTCTTTTTTTATCATAATTAATAAAGATGCAGCACTTCTAGTGTCAATATTAACCATTACATTTTTTTCACGCATATCAGACACATTTCTAATATTTGAGCTTGTTTTAGATAAAAATATCAAAGGAGAATGTTGAAAAAAACTTGCAAGTGCAACTAAGGGTTTTCCTTCTAGATATTCTAAAACGATAGAAGAGTAACCAATAGCAAAATCCATTTTTGAAGCAACAACATCACCATAAATATTACTGTCACTGTTTTTTTCATGCAGTATTATTTTCAGACCAATTCTTTTGTAATAACCTTCATTAATAGCAGCATAAAAACCAGCATGTTCAAATTGGTGTTTCCAATTTAATTGCACATGAATTTCTCTTAAATCAGGAGAATCATTTTTTGAAAAAAGTAAGCTGGTAAAAAGCAATAAAAGCAGTTTTAGAAACAAAGTAAATCCATTCATAATTAAATATTATACTTAAAGTAAAATTAAAATAACAAATAAATTATAAATTATAAATTTACAGAGGAATAAAAATTAATGTAATATTTTTATTCCTGAAAAAGACTTGTTTCTGTTTATTTACCTAAACAAAATGCGCCAAACATAACATCTAACATTTGTTCATTATCATAAGGTCTTGTAATATTGGATATGTACTCTAAAGCTTCTTGAATATTGTAAGCAAAAAACTCCAACTCTCCCGTATTTAAAGGAGAATAGGCTTCATGTATATGGTAAAGCGTTTGAGATACTGCGTCTACTTGTCTTTTAGAAATAAGTGTCATTTCATCACTGTGAGTATTCGCATCAAGAATTTCTTCTATTAAAGATATTAAAGGATTTATATCTTCTTTTGTTGAAAGAGTTAAAGGTTCATGTAACAAAGTCTTATCAAATACATTTTTTAAATCTGATTTATTTAAAACAGTAAGTATTTTTTTGTTTTTGTGTTCTTCTATAATCGAGAGAACTTTATCATCTTCATCATCTTTTGCATGAGAATTATCAAACAAACAAATAATAATATCCGCATCTTCCACTGCTTCTAAAGATTTTTCAATACCTATTTTTTCTATTTCATCACTTGCATCTCTAATTCCTGCTGTATCAACAATCTTAATTAAATGCGTACCAATTTTTACACTTTCTTCAATAGTATCTCTAGTAGTTCCAGCAATAGTAGAAATAATAGCACGATCAAAATTTAAAAGTTTATTTAATAAAGAAGATTTCCCTACATTTGGTTTTCCAATAATAGCTACTTTAAAACCTTCAATTAAACCTTCTCTTCTTTTAGAAGCTTCAAGCGTATTTCCAAGTTTAAGTATAATTGCATCTAATTTTGTTTTAATTTGCTCTAAAATATCGCTTGGTAAGTCTTCTTCTGCATAATCAATAGTAACTTCTGTATATGCCAACATAAAAAGTAAATCTTCTCTAATATCATTAACAAAAGAACTTAATTCGCCTTTTAATTGTCTGGCTAATAATTTAACAGCATCTTCACTTCTTGCTTCAATGATTTTTGCTATCGCTTCTGCTTTAGTTAAATCAATTTTATTGTTTAAAAAAGCACGTTTGGAAAACTCACCTGGGTTGGCAATTCTTGCACCTGCAAGCATACACTCAGAAAGAATAATATTTGATATAGCAATACCACCATGGCATTGAAATTCAACAATATCTTCACCTGTGAAAGAATAAGGGTTTTTAAAATAAATTAATAAAGCTTCATCAATGATTTCACTCTTTGAATTGTATAAAGAAGCTAAAGTAGCAAGCCTTGGTTTAAGTTCTTTTTTTTTTGAGAGTTGTAGTGCTATTTTAAGCGCACTTGGTCCACTTAATCTAACAATAGAGATGGAACCAATTCCATTTGCAGTAGCAATTGCTACAATTGTATCTTCTTCTAACATTATTGTTGTTTACTTCTGTATTCGTTTACTAACACGTATTTGTCGCCTTTTATATTTGTTTTTACTGCTACATATTTATCAGGAAATTCTTCTCTTAATCGTTTTAATGCAATATGTACTAAAATTCCATCAAGAGGTTTTGTTTTAAATGTTCCTACTTCATTAATAGTTACAATTACAGGTCCTAAATAATTATAAATAGATTCTTCTTGATTTTTAAGAAATTCTGCTACTTCAAGTCTTAACATTAAATTGTACTTTTCATTGATCCAATTAAAAAGAATGTAAGATAAAGCTTTATATCTATAACCTTCTTTTCCAATAAGCAAAGCAGAATCTTTCCCAGAAAACTCAATATATAAGGTTTCATCATCATAAAAATCAACATTAATTTCATTTATTTCATAACAAGTATCAGCAAAAAGATGATTTACTTTTTGTTTAACATCTTCAATAACATCATTTTTATCTTTTTTTACTATTAGGTTTGAAAGTTCAGGTGCTTTGTCTTTTGAATAAAAGTTATCAAATATTTCTTCTTTTTTCTCAAGTTTAACATGTTGTTTTTTTGTAGGTTTTATGACAGGAGAAGATTTTTTTTCAATCTTTTCTAGTTTTTTTGAAACATCTTCAATTTTAATATTTGATTTTTTGTAAGTCTCTTCTTTTTTTAAGACTTGAGTTTTTTCTTTTTCGTAGGAGACTGCAATCATTGCAGTCTTTCGTCCAAAACCAAGAAATCCCTTACTTGGTTGTTGGATAACTTCAATATAAAGCTCAGTAATTGAACATTCAAATTCGGTTGTAGCTAAGAGATATACCTCTTCTAAACTTTTACCTTCAAACTGTTTCATTATATATCCCTAATAAATTAGTGTTTTTTTGCTGCTCTTTGTTTTTCAAAAATTCTATTAATATAATATTGTTGAGAAATAGTAAATACATTATTTACAACCCAGTACAATGTTAAACCTGCGGGGAACCACAAGAAGAAGAATGTAAAAACAATTGGTAACATTTGAAAAATCTTTTTTTGCATTTCATCTTGCATAGAATTAGGTGTAATCTTTTGTTGTAAAAACATAGATGCACCCATTAATACAGGTAAGATAAAATATGGATCCATTTCAGCTAAATCATGAATCCAAAAAATCCATTCACTACCTTTTAATTCGATAGCATTTAATAATACCCTATATATTGCAAAAAAGACAGGTATTTGCATAATTAATGGTAAACATCCACCCATWGGGTTAGCYCCATGTTTTTTATACARTTCCATCATATGCATAGATTGTTTTTGTTTATCRTCTTTRTATTTTGCTTGAATTTCTTTCATTTTAGGYGATAAATCTTTTAATTTTTGCATTGATACCATACCTTTGTATGATAAAGGAAATAATATACCTTTGATTAATATCGTTACAAAAACAATAGTCCAACCCCAGTTTCCAATAATTGAATGCATATACTGTAATAATAAAAACATAGGTTTAGCAATAAAAGTAAAAAATCCATATTCAATAACGTCTGTTAATTCAGGATTTAACGCTTCTAATGTTTTAAATGTTTTTGGTCCCATGTAACCAGAAAAAGAAATATTATCTCCACCATGAATAAAACCTTGAGGATTTCCTTCATTATCTGGTAATAATGTAATCGACATATTTTGTTTGAAGTTATAAATTACAGTTGCATAGTATCTATCAAAAGACGATACAAAAGAAATAGCTGAAAAACTCTTATTTTTATCTAAGTCTTCATCTGAAACCAATTCAGTAGTTCCATCGCTTTGTTTAACAATTAAACCGTGATCAGCATACATATCAGCTAATACATTGGGTCTAAAACCATTAGTAATAAAAAATTTAGCATTATTTGTAGAAGTAACAGTTAAATCATAATGTCCATCAGGATAAAATGTAAATGCTTTTCTTAATGTTGTAGCTTTTAATTCTTGCGTTAAAATTAAACTTTGAATGCCTTTTGTAACATCAAGTGAACTAGCACTCGTTTTTATTGTTACTTCTTGTGATTCATTATTAATTTCTCTGTTTGTAAATCTTACTTCTAAAGGTCGTAATTGATTGTTTTCAAACAGTTTGATTGCTTTACCATCTTCGTCATGGTATTGTTTATCTCTTAGTGTTACTTGAGCAATTCTACCTAAAGAATCAATTTCAATAATATTATGTAAAGTAGTAATTGTACTAACAATACTWGAASTTGAAATATTCTTAGAAGATAAAGCACCCAAATCACTGCTCATATTATTAGGAGCTAAGTTTCCATTTTGATTAACCTGTGGCGCTGCATTTTGTTCTTTTTTAAGTTCAATTTTTGCAGCYGCTTCTCGTGCCTCTTGTTTTGGTTTTAGTACTAAAAATTCGTAAGCTATAAAAAAGACAAAGACAATTAATGTCATTATTAACATTCTTTTTTGCATACCATTATTCTCATTATTCATATTATTTCTTCCACTCCCTGTTTTTAATCACATAAAAACGATTATTTTTCATTGGTACAAACCAATATTTKATTGTTATTTTTTTAAATGAAATATTATTATGTTTTATTAATTTCACTATTGGATAATCAATTCCACCAGCAAAAAGCTGATTACATTTAAGGATTCGTGCTATTGTAAAATAAATCGCCTTAAAAAAGGTATTATTTTCCAATTGAATGAGTGCATATTCTGAACATGTGGGATAATATCTACAAGATGCAGGTGTATATCTTGAAATATATCTCTGATACCATCTAACAAGTATTGAAAATATTAAGCTCATTTCATTAAATTCATTCTTGTAAAAGTAAATTTAAAGTCACTCATCATTTGTTTGTAGCTTCGTTCAGTTAAACTATCTTTTGCAACAAAGATATACGATCCAGTAATTAAAGTATCTTTATAACTCAAAATCGCAGCTCTTAGTCTTCTGCGTGCTTTATTCCGTACAACTGCATTTCCAACTTTTTTTGAAGTAACAAAAGCGAAACTTGTATTTGTAGCAGAACAAAAAAAAGCGACAAAAGATGGTGTATGCCATTTTTTGCCGCTTTTATATATCTTTTTAAAATCTCTTGAATTATTAAGACGATATTCTTTACTTAGATAGCTAATCTTTTTCTACCTTTAGCTCTTCTTGCTTTGATAACTCTTCKACCGTTYTTAGTAGCCATTCTGATTCTAAAACCATGTGTTCTTTTTCTTGGTGTRTTATGGGGTTGATATGTTCTTTTCATAAAAGTTTTCCTTTTTTCATCATTATTAAGKTGGGGATTATAATTAAATCATCCTTAAGTTTTGTTTAGTTTTAAAGCATATTATCAAAATTTATGATATTTYTACGCTAATSTKATTATTTACATAATCAAAATGTACATTWGAACCTATTTTAATTTTATCTTCTAAAATTAAATCAGATAATTGGTCTTCTATAATTTCATATAAAGCGCGCTTTATTGGTCTTGCTCCATAAGATACATCATAGGAAAATTCTGCGATATATTCTTTTGCATTTTTACTTAAGAAAATATTTATTCCCTTTTCATTTACTTTTGTTTGAATTGCAGAGAATAAAATTTCAACAATATCATTAACCGCTTCTAAACTTAATTGTTCAAAAATCACAATCTCATCCAAACGGTTTAGAAATTCTGGTTTAAAATAATGTTTAAGCTCCCCTAAAACAGCTGTTTTTCTTTCTTCTTTTTCATTTATACTTTGGATCAAAGAAGAAGCCACATTTGAGGTTAAGATAATAATAGTATTTTTAAAATCAATATTAACTCCTTTATTATCAGTCAAACGCCCATCATCTAATACTTGTAAAAGAATATTAAGAACATCAGGGTGGGCTTTTTCAATTTCATCAAAAAGTATTACGCAATAAGGTTTACGCCTAACTGCTTCACTTAAYTGCCCWCCTTCTTCATATCCAACATAWCCAGGWGCTGCTCCTATTAATCTGGAWACTGARTGTTTTTCCATATATTCACTCATATCAAAACGAATTAAAGACTCTTCATTRTCAAATAARAATTTKGACAATATTTTTGCYACTTGTGTTTTACCTACMCCWGTAGGYCCTAARAACATAAARGAACCAATRGGTTTACTTTCATCACTYAAACCTGCTTTATTACGYTTAATRGCTCTWGAAATNKSYTTTAANYGCWTCWTYTTGACCTACTACATCTTTTTTTARAACYTKTTCWATTTCTAAAATTCTTTTTTTCTCATTTTTAAGCATCTTATTWACWGGRATTCCTGTCCATCTTGAWACAATKGAAGCAATAGTATCTTCATTAACACARTTTGAAAGCAAAGTRCCTTCTTCTTGCATTTSTTKCCATTTTATTTCATTTTGTTTTATTTGTTCTTCTAAAGCRGGAATTTCACCATATTCAATAGCTGCTGCTTTTTCAAAATTAGAAACRGCTTTTGCATTTTTWGCTTGATTTTTYAAATCTTCTATTTTWGTTTTTAAAATACTTGAAGCATCAAAGGTTTCTTTTTCRYTAATAAATCTTGCATCYARRGCTCTTTTTTCTTCRTTTAAGTTTKCTAAGTCTTTTTTTATCTCTTTTAATCTGKTTTTATTTCTTRKGCTATCTTCCATTTTAAGTGCTTCATATTCAACATTMAAATTTTGTATATCTCTTTTTATTTTSGCAATTATATTGGGTTCACTYTCAATTTGCATTCTTAATTCWGCACTGGCTTCATCAATTAAATCAATRGCTTTATCTGGCAAAAACCKRTCACTAATATAACGATGGCTTARTTTAGCAGCATGMACYAAWGCMGAGTCTTGAATAGTTACATTATGATGTGTTTCTAGTTTTTCTTTTATTCCTCTTAACATTGCAATGGCTTCATTTACRCTKGGTTCATCTACTTTTACTGTTTGAAATCTTCTTTGCATTGCKGTRTCTTTTTCAAAAAACTTTCTGTATTCTTTTAGCGTWGTWGCCCCAATAGTATGTAATTCMCCACGTGCTAGTGCTGGTTTTAAAATATTTGCAGCATCCATAGAACCTTCAGCAGCWCCTGCTCCTATTAARGTATGAATTTCRTCAATAAACAAAATAATATTACCTGCRCGTTTAACTTCTTTTATAACTGTTTTAAGTCGCTCTTCAAACTCACCTCTGTATTTAGCTCCTGCAATTAAAGCGGAGAGATCTAAGGTAATGATTTTTTTATTTAATAAAGAGGTTGGTACTTCTTTGTTTACAATTTTTTGWGCAAGRCCTTCTACTATTGCAGTTTTACCAGTWCCTGGTTCTCCTAWYAAAATAGGATTATTTTTTGTTTTWCGTATTAAAATTTGCATCATRCGWGTAATTTGTTCATCTCTTCCAATAACAGGATCTAAAAGATTYTCACGTGCTTTATCGTTTAGATTTATTCCATATTTATTYAAAGCATCCAAATTATCATCTGCGCTTGCTTTATCAATAATYGTTTCACCCCGTAARGCTTGCAATTCTTTTTTTGCTTCACTTAAAGAAATATATTTACCAAGCAGRKTTTTTAGTTCTTTTTCATCAAAGTTAGCAAGTAACCAAGTATCTATTGCAATAAAAGAATCTCCTAAACTGCTCATTAGACCTTGGGCTTTTTCAAAAGAATGTAATAAAGAACTTGAGAGTTTGAGATTTTCTTTTTTTAGAGATGACACTTTAGCTAAAGTGCTTGCATATGATTTTGTTTCCAGTTCAATAGCTGTTTTATCCACATTCATTTTATTAAGAAGCTGATTAAGAACAGAAGAAGAGTTCGTAATTAAAGCCCAAAATAAATGCACTATTTGTACCTCTTGATTTTTATTATGTAAAGACAAAGCAAAAGCACTGTCTAAACTTTCGTTTAATTGATTGGTTAGTTTTTCAAATATATTATTCATTATTTTCCTTTTAGCACTCTTGTATCTTTAGTGCTAAAATTATTATATCAACTTTAGTCAATGTATGTCAAGTACTTATTAAGTATTTAAAATAGAATTTACTAATCTTGGCTATAATTACTTAATTAAAATAAGGAATATATGTGTTATGTGGAATTGATGAAGCAGGAAGAGGTCCACTAGCTGGTCCTTTAGTAGTAGCAGGTGTTATTTTAAAAAAAGAAATACAAGAATTAAATGATTCAAAAGTTTTAAGTGAAAAAAAAAGAGAAATCCTTTTTGAGCCAATAAAAGAGCATTCTTATTATCATATTGTTTTTATAAGCGCAAAAACGATTGATGAAGAGGGTTTGTCCTTGTGTTTAAAAAATGCAATTTTGGAGATAATGTTAGAATTAAAACCTTATACGAAAGAGTTTTTAATGGACGGAAATACTTCTTTTGGTATTGATGCTTTGGATCACTTGATAAAAGCAGATGCTTTAATAAAAGAAGTAAGTGCTGCTTCGATTTTAGCAAAAGTATCAAGAGACAGATATATGTGTAAAATTGCACCCTATTATAAAAACTATGATTTTGAAAAACATAAGGGTTATGGAACAAAAGCCCATGTAGAAAAAATAAAAGAATTTGGACGCAGCGATGAACACCGTTTTACTTTTAAATTAAAAGCCCTAGGAGAAAATAAATAAAACCTTGGGTTTTATTTATTTACAAACTTCCCCTATATGATTTTCAATGGAGTTTATTTTTCCTTTAAGTCTGTTATTATGCCCTTTTCTAATATCCATTTTAAGAGTAGAAAAAACTCTGTTACAACCAAGCTCTTCCAAAATTTTATAACATTTAGCAGTTAAGTCAAGAGCTTCTTCTATTGTATTTGTTTCAATAAGAGTTGCCATTGCTGTTAATTGATAATCAAAACCACTTTTYCGAATTAAGGAAATAACTTGTGAAACGTATTCACTTTTACTTTCCTCTTTATTAGTAGGGAACATTGAAAGTTCTAATAATACACTCACGTTTAACCTTTTTTATTTATATAAAATGATTATATCTAAACTAATTTTATAATTATAAAAAGTTTTTTTAAATTTAAATACAAATAAAAGTAAAAATATATTATTTATTTTAGTAATATAGCAGTAAAAGGGCTATATAGAAAGTTTTTTTTAAAAATATTAKTATTATTTTATCTTTTGTAAAATTCTTTTTACTTTATAAATTACTTATTTTTTTTATATTAGTTTCATACATAATTGGATATATTATAAGAGTAGAAGATAGAATTATTTTTTAGATTACACAAAAGGAAAGACAATGCAAATAGAAATGACTGCAGAAGTTGTTTTATCGCAACTTGGTTATACAAAAAGTGATACTGCTTTAAAACAAGCAGAAATAATGATTAATAATACAGGTAACTTTGAAAAGTTTGCAAAACATATTCTAAGTTTAAATGACCATCTTAAAAAAATGAACGCTTATGTTGGGCTTTCAAATCAAACTGATTATTTAAAAATAAAATGTGATGAAAATGATGCAGAAGCAATCTTAGAAGAGTTTCATGAAGAAGTTCTACATTGGTCAAATAAATACAATGTAAAACTTGAAAAAATGCCATCTAAACCTATTTATTATATATTAGGTACTGTTTAAAATATTTTTTTATGGGCATGACAATAAGGCATCGTTTGATGTCTTATGTAATAATCTTGGTGATAATCTTCCGCCACGTAAAAGGTTTGCATTTCATTTAATGTCGTAGCTACATCATAACTTTTGGATTCTAAAGTATCAATTATTTCTAAAGCCGTATTATATTCTATTGAATTCAAATAGAAAATAGCAGATAAGTATTGTGATCCAATATCAGGACCTTGACCATTTGTTTGAGTAAAATCATGAATTTCAAAAAACAATTGTAAGAGTTCTTTATATGATACTTTTGAAGAATCATACTCAACTTGTACAACTTCTAAATGTCCTGAATTTCCTGTACAAATATCTTCATACGTAGGATTATCTAAGTGTCCTCCCATATATCCTGATTTAACCTTAATCACTCCTTGTTTTTTTTGGAAATAATATTCAACACCCCAAAAACATCCCGCTGCAAAATATGCGAAAGATTTATTTATATCTTTTTTATCACCAGCCAAAAATTTTAAAGACATAGAATTAACACAATGTCTTGTATTTTTTGGTGTAAAATGTTCACCTTCGAAAACATGGCCTAAGTGACCCTCACATTTTGCACAAACAATTTCTATTCTTGAACCATCACTATCAGGCACTCTTTTTACATTTTCTAAATTGTCATCAAAACTTGGCCATCCACATCCAGAAGAGAACTTATTTTCTGATTTATATAAAGGAGTATTGCATTTTTTACATACAAAAACACCTGCTTCATAGAAATCATTGTATTCCCCAGAAAATGCACGTTCAGTACCTTTTTGTTCTATCACTCTTTTCTCTTCATCATTTAATTCATTGTAATCCATAATAACCTCTATAATATATTCTTGTATATTTATTAATCCAACTTAATAATTTTAACAAATATTTTTGTACATAATGATAAAAAAAATAAATAGTTTATTCCTTTAATTTAGAATGAATATTTATTGATATTTCTAATCATTTTTAAAAAAAATATTCAAATAAAAAATAAGTGTTTTATTCTAATCCCTAGTATTTCGCTTATATATCAAGATAATTTACTCATCTTTAAAAGAGCTAAATATTTTAATTTAGCTAGACATATTGATATACATTGTCATTATTTAAAAAATACTCTTTTTATTTATGTTAACTACCTCTTAGGAAACAATAAATTCTTTTTCTAAAATTGTTTTTCCATTTAATAGAATTTTTCCCAAAAAAACATCCTTAATGTTAAACATTCCTACACCTTTTGGTGTTCCACTCATTAAAATATCATTTTGATCAAAAGAATTAAAACTATTGAATTCTTTGATAATATCATTGGGTTTATTAATCATTAAATCATAACCGCCCTCTTGTTTAAGCTCCCCATTTATATATAATTCTAAACTTAAATCTTTAACATCTTCATCACAAGAAATAAAATCAGAAAAAACAGCAGCATTTTTAAAAGATTTTGCTCTCTCCCAAGGAAGACCTTTCTTTTTTAATTCACTTTGTTTTTCTCTTAAGGTCATATCTAAACCAAAAGCTACTGCATGAATTTTATTGTCTTTTATTAAAAAACTGAGTTCTGCTTCATAATGGCAAGAAGGTTGATCTTTTGGAAATACGATAGAAGAAGAAATTGAAGAATTGGGTTTAATAAAAAATACCATTTCACTGGGAACTTCATTTTGCAATTCTTTAATATGCTCACTGTAATTTCGTCCAATACAAACGACCTTTGAAACCACAACTTTATCATTATTTAAACATACACTTGTCATTTTTTTCCTTTTAATATTTTTTTAGTAAATCGTTAATAATCAAAGCAGTAAGGCCCCAAATAACTTCACCTTCATATTTATAAACCCAAACTTGATACTCTTTTTCTATCCATGGGTTTTGATAATGTAAGGGCAAATTAAGCTCTTTTGCTGGAAAATGTATGTTTTTATTTCCCTTGGCATCAATAGAATAAGGCTTAACTTCGGCACGTAAAGTATACACTTCTGCTTTAGTGTTTTTAAAAAAGGACAGAGGAACTAAGAGTGTTTTTTCAACCTCGTTTGCATCTAATACCATATTATTTATTGCTTTTTTCTTTACAAGTCCAACAAAAGATTCAACAACCACACCATAAGAAGTAACAAGAGTATCTAATCGTCCAATAATCTTTATATCTTTTTTTCTAATTCCTAACTCTTCTTTTGTCTCACGTAAAGCAGTATGTTTAAAGCTTTTATCACTTTTTTCAACTCTACCCCCTGGAAAACAAATATCGCCACCTTGCCTTATATTTTTTGCACGTTTTTGAAGTAAAATATAATATTCATTTTGAAGTTTTACAAGTGGAATTAAAATGCTTGAATTAAAGTATCGCTCACGACCTAAAATATTAGGAGTTAAAGGTAAATTGTCTATTAATTTTTCTAAATCTTTTTTTTTCATTACTAATTACATCTTTCTTTTATAATGATATATTATATCAAATACATATAAAAGAAAAATAATTTAGCCCTAAAATTACTTTTCTTTTTTTAATTACAATAAGTTATTAGGTAGAATAATTGTAAACTCTGCACCTTTAAATATTCTATCTCTATAGGTATATTCTTTATTTTCAACAAGGATTTGCCCATGCATATGTTTTGTAATAATCTCAGAACACATATACAGTCCTATTCCTGTACCTTTAGATTCTTCTTTTGTTGTAAAATAAGGTTCAAATACTCTGGGAATATGATCTTCATGCATTCCTCCTGCATTGTCCCTAATTTTAATAATAATACTGCTGTCTTTTTTAATTGCAGAAACAAAAATCAATTTTTCTTCTGATTCATTACGTACAAATTCATCTCTGGCATTGGTTAAAATATTTATAAGTACTTGTGTAAACTCATTCTCAAGCGTTTTTAATTGAATATTTTTAGTGTCTTTTATAATATTAATATCTTTGTATAAATATTCAATAGCACTTAAGTTAATGGTTTTTTTAAGTACAGCGGACAGATTAAATACGGTTACTTTACTTGTTGGTTTAAAAAAAGCAGAAAAATCTTCTATTACATTTGACATATAACTTAATTGTGAACTTATATCATGAACACAAACAGCAAAATCATCTTTTGTAAAGTTTTTATTATCGTAATTATCTCTTACAAAATAAACCAATAATGAAATATTATTAAGAGGTTGCCTCCATTGATGTGCAATATTAGCAATCATTTCACCCATTGCTGCCATTTTTGTTTGTTGAAATAAAAGTTTATTTTTTCTTTCATTGTTACGAACTTCAATTTTAATTTTATTTTCTAAACCTTCATTAATTTTAACCAATTCAAAACTTTTTTCTAAAAGTTCTTTTCGTAATGCTTTATTTTTTTTGTTTAGAAGATACTGTTTATATAAAATAAAGATACATACTAAAGTTAGGAAAAATAAAATTTGTGTTAGAAGCTTATAATTTATATTCTCTTTATATTCTATTGCTCTCCATTTACTTAAAAGAGTATCCTTCGTATGTTTATTTATACTCAGAACAGCTTTATCTAAAATATGGGCTAAGAGTTTTTCATCTTTTGCATTCGCCATACTTACATCACTAAAAACATTAATCTTTGCAGAAATTTTCAATTCATTAGAATAGTTCTTTTGTAAAATATGCCAAGCACTAGCAATACTAGAAATATAACCAAATAATTTATCTTCTTCTATCAAAGAGAAACCCTCTTGCGCATTTAAAATTTCAACAAAAGTAATTTTGGGATAACGTTCTTTCATCTTGTTAAAAAAATGAGTTCCTGAAGTAAGTCCTATTTTTACATCACTTAAACTTGATAAGTCTTCAATAAAAGGACTCTCCTTATTCGTAGTTAACACGTGGGCTATTTTAAAATAAGAAGAGGTGAAATTAGCATAATTCATTCTTTCACTCGTTTTTTGAAGAGAAGGCATAATATCACATTTTTTGTTTTTAAAAAATTCAATTGATTCTGCAAAAGATATTGTATTGACTAACTTAAATTCTAAATTAATTCGTTTTGATATTTCTTTAGTAAAATCTGCTATAAAACCAATATACTCCCCATTTTTAATGGCACTAAGGGGCAAAGCATTAGGAAAAACACACATTCTTAAACTTTTGGTATTTTCAATATATTCCCTCTCTTCTTTAGTAAAAGAAAGTCCATTTTCCATATTTAAAGGATTGAAAAAATTCTTAATATTGATTTGTTTATTTACGAGGCCCATAATATTGTACAAATCATAGATTCTTTGCATTTTTTCCATTTTAATTTCACCTAAAATTTCTGTGTTAAAATAAGAAAGTTTTTTTAATTCTTTTGCTTCATAGAGCAAAGCATCTTCAGAAATCTTTTGAGAATTATATTTATTTTTAATAATATGTACACTTTCAGCTATATTTGAATATGCATAATTCCAGCCCAGTAAAGAAGCTTCTTTAAAGAGTTTTACTGTTTTTACGTCATTATGAATCAATGCTTCGCTGGTAAATAAAAAATCRCTGTACATATCAAATCCAAACTYTTTAGGATCAAATACATTATATTTTATCTTTTTTTGATCCAGTTCATAAGGAGATTTTGAAATATAAGCAGAGATTACATCCGTCTTTTCATTAACTAAATCATTTATATTGTGCGTATGTTTAATAAAATTAATATCTGATAATTTTATTTTATTAGAGCGAATCATTGCTTTTAAAGAAACTTCACTGGCATCATCAATTGTTGTCATAATTGTTTTTCCAAAAAAATCATTAATAGAATTAATTTTAGACTTCTTTGTACTTAATAATACTAAAGGAGTCGATTGAAACAAAGCATATAAAGCAACAATATGTCTATTTTTTGAGCGTTCCAATAATAAGGTTTCACGTCCAATAGCAAAATCAATATTTCCATTACTAACTTCTAAAGGAATATCTATACCAAACTTAAAAGGAAGTATTGTTACATCAAGGCCCAGCTCTTTATAAAAGCCTTTTTCTTTTGCTATATAATAACCAGCAAATTGGAATTGATCAAACCACGACAATTGAAGCGTTACTTTTTTTAATTCTTTTGAATAAGCAGAAATATGTGTTAAAAATAGCATCAATAATATAACAGTAATTTTTTTAAATAAAATATTCAATTAATATCCTTTAGGATTTTAAAAATTATATCTCATTAAAATTGAAAAACAGTTACATTTTTAAAATATAGTTTTTTTTTAAGAAAATAAGTATTTTATACACAAAAAAAACATATTATTAATTATGCACTTCCATAGGCAAGAATAAAACGATATAAGTACAGTCTTATTCTATTTTATAAACTACGTTCTATTTTTTATCATAGACATTAATTTGTAGCTATTCAATATCCAAGAAAATAGAATTATTAATAAAATAAATACTCAAAAGAATAGCTTGTGCAAAGTATTTTAAATATGCTTTTAAAGATAAAGAACTGAGAATAGATTATTATACTTTTGTAATTTAGAATAAAGCATTAGCTTTAAAGAATAATATTGATATAAACATACAAAAAGTTTGGGTTTACAAATTGTATCCAATATTATTAAAGGGCAAATTTTGGAGATTTTAAATATTCATTTAATAAAGGTTCAAGCTTTGAAATAACATTTAAAATTGAGAATAAGATACAGGCCTAAGCCTATATCTTAATGTAAAAAGTGACGTTTACCTGAGAAGTATAAAGCCATACCAAATTCATTGGCTGCGTCTATTATTTCTTCATCTCTAATTGAACCACCTGGTTCAATAATACACTTAACCCCAGCTTCTTGTGCTGCATCAATAGAATCTCTAAAAGGAAAAAATGCTTCACTAGCAAGTGCTGCTCCGCTTACATCAATTCCTAAGTCTTCTGCTTTTCGTAAAGCTGCTTTAGCAGCATCTACTCTTGAAGTCATACCCATTCCAACAGCTACCATTGCAGAGTCTTTTACATATACAACACAATTTGATTTAGTTAAAGAAGCAATTTTATAAGCAATTTCCATATCTTTAATTTCTTGTGCACTTGCTGTTCTTGTAGATTTTAATTCCGAGTTTTTAACTTCATCTTCTTCTACTTTATCCGCATCTTGAAAAACAAATCCCCCATCAACAATTTTAAAGTTTGTAGCATCATTTGCTAATTCAATTTTAGAAGTACCTTGTTTGAATAATTTGATTCTTTTTTTCTTATTTAACTCAATTTCTGCTTCTTTAGTAAAATCAGCAGCAAAAACTACTTCTAAAAAGATTTCATTCATTTTAATAGCCAGCGCTAAATCTACAATACCATTTACTGCAACCACTCCACCAAAAGCAGAAATAGGATCACATCTTAAAGCTTGCTCATAAGATTCTAGTAATGTGTCTTTAATAGCAAAACCACAAGGATTACCATGTTTTACAATACATACAGCATTAGCATCTCCAAAAGCACCAGCAATTTTAGAAGCGCCTGAGATATCACCCATATTGTTAAAAGATGCTTCTCCTTTTAAGGTAATGAACTTAGAAGAAAAATGTTTATCAAATTCGTATAAAGCACCTTTTTGATGAGGATTTTCTCCATATCTTGTATCAAATACTTTTTCCCCTACAATAAACTGTTTTGCGCCCATTCCATTGTTAAATCTTTTGTTCATATAATTTGCAATCATAGAATCATAAGCAGCTGTATGCTCATACGCTTTAATCATTAAATCACGTCTGAATTCAACYGTATTTGTATCGTTTTTWATATTRTTWATWACAAGATCATAATCAATAACATCCGTAATAATAATAACAGAATCAAAGTTTTTAGCAGCAGATCTAACCATTGCAGGTCCACCTATATCAATATTTTCAATGATTTCATCAAAATCATTTGTTTTCTCAATAGTAGCTTTAAAAGGATATAAGTTTACACATACTAAATCAATACCAACAACACCCAGCTCTTTTGCTTGGTCTAAGTGAGATTGTTTGTCTCGTCTGTGTAAAATTCCACCATGGATATAAGGATTTAATGTTTTAACGCGGCCCTCAAAACATTCTGGAAATTTTGTAATTTCATCTGCTTCAATTACAGCTATTCCTGCTTTTTTCAGTTTTTTATRCGTGCCACCAGTTGAAATAATCTCATATCCTAAACCAACTAACTCACGCGCAAAATTCTCAACACCGCTCTTATCACTTACACTAATTAATGCTCTCATTCTTTCTTAATCCCTTTTATTAATATACTGTTAAATTTACTCTAAAAAAAAAGCCGAACCCAGAAGGTTCAGCTTTTTATAAATCTTGTTCGATTACGCGTTGAAACTTATTAAAATAAGTATCTTTTGCACTGTCCATACTCAAACTAACATCATTTATGGCAATACTATCACCACCAACTTCACCAATTTCGAGACAAGGAAGACCCATCTCTTTAGCAAGTRTTAGTACTTCTTCRACTTTTGAACTTTCAACTTCAATTAAAGCTCTTGATAACGTTTCTGAGAAGATATCTTTTGAATCGTTTACTTTAATATTAACACTAACTCCTAAGTTTCCAACAACAGCCATTTTAGATAATGAAACAGCAATTCCACCTAAGTTAACATCTTTAGAAGCTTTTAATAATTTTAAATCATTTGCTTTAATAACAAAGTTCCATAATGTCAATTCTTTGTCAAAATCAACTTCAGGATGAGTTCCTGCAACTTTTTTATACATTTTTTTCATGTATAAAGAAGCTCCAAATTCACCTTTTGTTTCACCTAAAATTAAAATCTTATTTCCTGCTTTTTGCAGGGCAGAAGGAAGAACATTATTCGCATCTGCATTAATACCAACAGTAGCAATTGAAGGAGTTGGGAAAACCCCTACTCCATTAGTTTCATTGTATAAAGAAACATTTCCACCAATTACAGGHGTATTTAACGCTTTACAAGCAGCTTTAAT
Organism: Arcobacter sp.; assembly: GCA_002733685.1. Lineage (GTDB taxonomy): Bacteria > Campylobacterota > Campylobacteria > Campylobacterales > Arcobacteraceae > NORP36. Next base: position 51,927 of record NVWN01000012.1, read on the forward strand.
ACCTTCACAAGAAGCAGCAAATTGCCACATAACTTCTGGATTTTCTGGATTTCCAAAGTTAAGACAATCTGTGATTGCTTTTGGAACGGCACCTGTCATTGCTACATTTCTTCCTGATTCCATAACAGCAGCTGCTGCTCCWARTTCWGGATTGATATAACATAAACGTGTATTACAATCAGCACTCATACTYAAAGCTTTTCCTGTTTCTTTAATTCTAATRGTAGAACCATCTAAAACACCAGGACCTTTAATTGTATTGGTTTGAACCATAGAATCGTATTGATTGTATACCCATGATTTATCAACAATTTCCATGTCACAAAACATTGCTTCATAGGCTTCTTGGTTAGAAATATTTTTATCCATAGAAAAAGATTCAATATCTTTTAAATAAGCTGGTTTAGATGTTGGTCTGTCCAATATTGGCGCTTGTTCAGATAAAGGCTGAATAGGAATATCTGCACATAATTCATTGTGCCAATATAATTCCATATTTCCAGTATCTGTTACTTCTCCAACAACAGCTACATCTAATTCCCATTTTTCAAAAATTTCAATGATTTTATCTTCACAACCTTTTTTAGCACAAATTAACATTCTTTCTTGAGATTCACTTAACATGAAATCATAAGGAGTCATACCTTCTTCTCTTGAAGGAATTTTATCTAAATCCAGTCTCATTCCAGAGCCAGAACGGCCTGCCATTTCAAAAGACGAAGAAGTAAGTCCAGCAGCACCCATATCTTGAATACCAATAATATAATCATGTTTGAATAATTCTAAACACGCTTCTAATAATAGTTTTTCAGTAAATGGATCTCCAACTTGAACAGTAGGACGTTTAGATTCATTGTCTTCTGTAAAAGCAGCAGAACTCATAACAGCTCCACCTAATCCATCTCGACCTGTTTTAGAACCAACATACATTACAGGATTTCCAACACCCTCAGCCAAACCTAAAAAGATTTCATCTGCTTTTGCAAGTCCTAGTGTAAAGGCATTTACAAGATTATTTCCTGCATAACATTCTTCAAAAGTAGTTTCCCCTCCAATAGTAGGAACTCCCATACAATTTCCATATCCACCAATACCAGCAACTACGCCACGAAGCAAAAATCTGTGTTTTTTAGCAGTTTCGCTATCGCCCTCAATTCCTGCAAAACGAATTGAATTCATATTAGCAATTGGACGTGCACCCATAGTAAATACATCTCGCAAGATTCCACCAACACCAGTTGCAGCTCCTTGATAAGGTTCAATAAAAGAAGGGTGATTATGTGATTCCATTTTAAAAACAGCAGCATAACCATCACCAATATCAATAACACCTGCATTTTCACCAGGACCTTGAATTACCCATGGAGCAGTAGTAGGAAAACCATTTAAGTATTTTTTACTTGATTTATAAGAACAATGTTCACTCCACATAGCAGAGAAAATACCTATCTCAACATAATTAGGATCTCTTTTTAAAATATCTTTAATGTTATCTAGCTCTTCAAGACTTAATGAATGTGCCAACGCCATTTCTTCTAGGTTTAACTCTTCTTTTTGCATTTTTTGCCTTTTGCTTGTTGATATACCAAAATAAAATCAATTTAATAATTTTATTTTTGAGCTTATTTTGATATATATTGCGATTATATCTAAGAAAGAGTTAAAAAAAGTTTTAATAAAAAAACTTAGCCTGCTCTTGTTTTTATAATTGATTTGATATAATGTGCCCACTTAAGCACAAAGAGATGATTTGAAACTATTATTGACAATATTATTATTTATTAGTACTTTATATGCGAACGAAGTACAAACCCTACAGTGGCCAAAAGGCGATAGTTTTTTAAACTTTTTAGAAAAAAATGATATTCCTCATACATTATATTTTGATAAAGATGAACAAGATAAAGAGTTATTATCAGAAATTACAGCAGGCATTGATTATCAAATTATGTACGATGAACAAAAACAGATAAAACAAATACTTATACCTGTTTCTGAAGAATTGCAGATACATATTAGATATATTGATGAAAAATATTCTTTAAAGTTTTCACCTATTTCTTATGATGAAATAGAACAAACCATCGCAATTAAAATTAAATACTCCCCCTACCAAGATATTCTAGATACAACAAATAATAAATTACTTGCCAATGAATTTATTAGAGCCTATCAAAAAAGTGTCAATTTTAGAGGCATTCAAAAAGGTGATAATCTTGTTTTGAAATACAAACAAAAAATAAGAGAAGGCAAGTATTTTGGAACCCCTACTTTATTGGCAGCACTGGTTGAAGTACATAAAAGAAAGTTTTTTATTTTTAAAAATGATGATGATGGAAAATACTATAATGATAAAGCGAAAAGTTTGACTTCTTATTTTTTCAAAATACCTTTACGTTATAAAAGAATCTCTTCTCATTTTACACGAAAAAGATGGCATCCTATTTTAAAACGTTACAGAGCTCATTTAGGAACGGATTTTGCAGCTCCAAGAGGTAGAAACATTTATGCTTCTGCTGCTGGCAAGATTGTTTTTAGAGGAAGAAAAGGTGGTTATGGTAAAGTAATTGAAATATCTCATAAAAATGGATATAAAACCTTATATGCTCATATGAAAAGTTTTAAAGGTGGTTTACGAAGAGGCTCAAGAGTAAGACAAGGAACACTAATTGGTTATGTAGGAAGTACAGGAAGAAGTACTGGACCWCACTTACACTTTGGTTTGTATAAAAAYAGACGTGCRGTTAATCCTTTAAAAGTAGTWCGAATTACAAAAACAAAACTAAGAGGAAAAGCAAAAAGAARATTTTTRGCACAAACAAAAGTTTTRTCAAAAGAATTATTACGTAGTATAAAACACTCAGATGCAAAAGCTCTTAATTTAAAATCAATTGAAGTAAAAACTATTTTATCAATGTAGGAGAAAAAATGTCTTCCGATCTAATTATTAAAAACCCCAGTAAACTTCTAAAAAAAATAGAAGATTTACATCCAAGTGACATTGCRAACTCTTTAAAAAAGATTGARCATAAATCTGAAAAAGATTTCATACATGTACTAATTAATATACCAGATGATATTTTAGGGGATGTTTTACTTGAACTYCCTGATACCYTAAGAGAAAAAGCCTATGAAGAATTAAGTTCCAAACAATTAACCCATGCTGTAGATGAACTTGAATCAGATGATCAAACTGATATTATTCAAGAACTTGAAGAAATAGATGAAGAAAAAGCAAAAGAAATTTTTGAAGGTCTTGAAGAAGAAGATCAAGAAGAAATTTCTTGGTTAAAACGTTATGATGAAGATGAYGCCGGTKCWTATATGCAAACAGAGCTATTTTCTGCAAATATCAAAGATACCATTGGGGATTCTATTGCTGTATTAAAAGAAGCAAAAAAAGAAAACGAACTGGAAAATATTCATCAAGTATTTATTGTAAATGATGACAAAATTCTTATTGCTACTATTCTTTTAGAAGATTTAATTATTTATGATTTTGATACAAAATACCARGACTTAATTAATCAACACGAMGAGAATAAGTTTAAACCTTTTAAAGTAAACGACAATGAWCATATTGATGAAGTTACRAAAGATTTTGAACARTACGATTTATCWGTWGTTGCAGTAGTTGGWTATCAAGGTATGTTAATAGGAAGAATTACTTCTGATGATATCATTGATGTTATTGAAGAAAATGCAACAGAACAAATGTACCAATTAGCAGGGGTTAATGAAGATTATGAACACGAAGATAAAATAAGTGAAACCGCTCAAAAAAGAGCTATTTGGTTGTGTTTAAACTTAGGAACGGCTATTTTAGCATCTTTGGTAATTGGTTATTTTGAAGAAACCTTAAAAGCCTATGTTGCGCTTGCAATTTTAATGCCAATAGTTGCTTCCATGGGTGGAAATGCAGGAACGCAGACTTTAACTGTAATGGTTAGGCAATTAGCTCTTGGAGATATTGATTTAGAAAATTCAAAAGAAGCCATACAAAAAGAAGTACTAATTTCACTAATTAATGGTGGTATTTTTGCTATTTTAATGGGATTTATTGCTTATTTCTGGTTTGATACAGCACTATTAGGTGTGGTAATTGGACTTTCAATGATTATTAATTTATTTTCAGCAGGTTTATTTGGGGCATCAATTCCCTTAATATTAAAACGTTTTGATGTAGATCCTGCTTTAGGAAGTACGGTTTTATTAACAACAGTTACAGATATTGTGGGTTTTTTCTCATTTTTAATGTTAGCAAAAGTCATTCTTCTTTAAGAAGAACGACTTAGATTATTTAGAAAAAGAAGAAGAAACAATAGCTAAAAACTCATCTTTAGTTGTTTTTTCTCTTTTAAATAAACCTCTTAATGCAGAAGTGACAGTAGTTGAACAAATCTTTTGAACCCCTCTCATCTCCATACACATATGTCTGGCATCAATAATTACAGCCACACCTTTAGGTTTTAAATGTTCATTTAACGCATCACAAATTTCTTCTGTTAATTGTTCTTGTATTTGTAGTCTTCTTGCAAATACGTCAACAACTCTTGGTATTTTTGATAAACCAATTACTTTTCCATTAGGAATATAAGCGACATGTGCTTTTCCAATAATTGGTAACATATGATGCTCACAAAAAGAGTAAAATTCAATATCTTTCACCACTACCATCTCGTCATTTGTCGAAGTAAACAAGGCTTTTTTGATAATTTGTTCAGGATCCTCTTTGTATCCTGAAAACATAAAATCGTATGCTTTTCTAACTCTTGAAGGCGTATCTTTTAAACCTTCTCGATTAATATCTTCACCAATATGTCCTAATATATTCTTTATAGAATCTTCAAATACTTTTTCACTCAAATTTTAGCCTTTTAATTCATAAACTCACTAATACTCCAAATAGGTTGAAATACTGCAAGTACTATCCATATAATTAAGAGTGAAATAATAAAGAAAAAAAGAGGCTCAATTAAAACAGAGATATTATTCACTATTTTTTTAAAATCTTTTTTATATTTCTTTACGAGATCATTCATTATTAAATCAACGTTATTACTTCTTTGTCCCAGATCAAGCAAAGATAAACTTGTTTCGTCAAAAACATTTGTTTTTCTAAATGCTTCTTCAATACTTAAGCCATTTTGCAAATCTGTATTAATAAAAGACATTTTAGCCAATAAATATTTATTATTTATTAAAACAAGAGAATAATCGATTGCAACGTTAACTTCATAGTTTAATTTAATCAAGGTTCTAACAGAAGAGAAAAAAATATACATGTTTTTTATATAAATAAGCTCTTTTAAAACAGGGACATACGTACATAAAATTCTATCAATAAAATACCTAAACAAGGTATATTTACGTAAAGAATAATAAACAAGAAAAACTCCTAAAAAAATAAAAATCACTATATATAAAAGATAATCTTTAAACAATTCATTAAAAAAGAATAAACTTTTAGTAAAAATAGGTAAATTATCTCTTTGTGAAAAAACGGCTTCCAAATTAGGCACAACAAAAATAAAAATACTTATAAAACATATACATGTAGCAAATATCAGAATAAGAGGATATCTAAGCGTGGACAAAAAAGTTTCATTAAGTTTGTCTATGTTTTTTAAAAGAGAAGAAAGTGCTTTAATAATACGCTTAGCATCGCCTTTGTTTGAAGCCATTTTAAAATAATGTAAGATTAGAGTTTTATGCGAAAAAGAATATTCCTCCAAAGCAATATCCATGGTATTTCCTTTTTTAAGACAAAAAGAAAGTTCTACTAAAAGCTCTTTTAAAAGTATGTCATTTTCACTTTTTTGTAAAATATTAATAGCACTTACCAAAGCAATGTTTACTTGTAGAATTCTTGAAAGTTTAGAAACAAATAATAAAATACGTTTCATTGAAATATATTTACTGTTTTTTTTACTTAAAAGTCTAACTTTAATTGTATTTGGAGGCATTATTTCATTGTTTATATCACTTGAATAAATTACTTTATTTAATAGTTGTTTGTTTTCTTGATAATAAATTTTATACTTTTTCATAATTCCTGATTTAATACATTATTTACTTCTTCCCAAGTAGTTTTATTGTTTCTTATTTTGTTGTTCGCATCTTCTTCCATAAAAACAAAGCCCTTAGAATGAAGATATTTTTTAATAAATGAACTGTCTTTATTGTTTAACAAAAAATCAGCTATTTCTTCATTGATATATAAAGTCTCAGAAATAACTTCTCTGTTTTTATACTTTGTATAATTACAAGAAGCACAACCTTTACCCAAACACACTTCACACTTTTTAAGTACTAAACGTTGAGAAACAATTGTTTTTAAAGTATTGGCTAATAAATAAGAAGGCGCGTTTAAATCCTTTAAACGATTAATCGTATCACAAGTGCTGTTCGTATGCAGTGTGGCTAATACAAGATGTCCTGTTAAAGAAGCTTGCATCGCAATATTCAAAGCTTCTTCATCCCTTATTTCTCCTATTAAAATGATATCGGGGTCTTGTCTCAATATATTTTTTAAAATTTCATGATAAGTTAAATTAATTTTTTCATTTATTTCTACTTGTTGAATATAATCCAAACGATATTCCACAGGATCTTCTATTGTTATAATTTTTTTGTTCAAGCTTTTTAGAATATTTAACATTGCATATAAACTTGTAGTTTTGCCAGATCCCGTTGGACCTGTAACTAAAATTATGCCAGAACTTAAGGTTAGGCTTTTTTTAATTAAATTATGTGAGTGATTAGAAAATCCAAGCTCTTTTAGGTTTTTTGAAATATTGGCTTTATTTAGTATTCTTAACACAAGCGATTCTCCAAATATTGTAGGCATTGAAGAAAATCTAAAATCCACTTCTTTATTGTTAATACTTTTTGTGAATCTTCCATTAAGTGGTTTTCTTAACTGTGTAATATCTTCTTTACAATATAGTTTCAATACAGAAGATACTATTAAAAACAATTTTTTGTCAAAATTAAAATAATGTTTCAAGCGTCCATCTATTCTAAAACGAATGTAGAAAAATTGTTCATTTACATCAAAATGGATATCACTGACACTGGAGTTATTAGCATAAGTAAGCAAAGAATAAATAAAATTATTGATACTTTTATGTTCTTCAAACAAAGAAGAAATACTCAAAGAATAGAGTTTTTCTTTTACTTCTATTTCATTTAAATAAAACAGAAAATCTTCTTCTATTAAATCATGATCTAAGGTTTTAACAGGAGTATTTAGTAGTTGTGATATTTCTTTCTCTTGCAAAACAGAGAAACAAAAGGTAAATAAATCATCTTTATAAATTGGTATTATGAGGTTTTTAATAAGAATGTCACTATTAAAAGATTGTATTAGTTTATAATTCAAAATATATTTATCAATTTCGCACATAATCATTTATCCTTAATATTTTTTCACCGTTTTTATTCTTTAATCGCACTAAAGAAGGGCGAATCTCTTTTATTACATAAGAAGAAATAGTATCGTTTAAATAATATATTTTTTTGTTAATCACTATATATCTTCCAACAATAGCTTCAAGTTTTAGTGCTTTTTTGGATTTATTTTTTTTGAAAACATTAACAAATTTTAATCTACTTTGATTTTTATTTTCTTTTTTTATAGAATTAAAAGAAATAATCAAATGCATTTTAAATTTTTTCTTTTCTTTTTCATAAAATAACTCCAGATATTCAATCTCAACTTTACTAGTAATAGTTTCAGAATAATGAACAAAATTCAATAAATTTAAATAAGTTCCTTCCAGCTCGTAATTAAAAGATGAAGACAAAAAATCAAACTTTTTTACATTAATCTTATAGGTTTTTAATTTTTCTTCTAAAATATGCACAATATTTATTGAAGAAATATTCTGTGTTTTTACATACTTAACTGTAGTTATTTGTACGCTCTCTTTATTAAAATAAAACAAAGAAAAAATCAAACAACTAGAAATGAAATAAACTTCAAACTTTTGAAAAAAGCTTAAGCGTATAAAGTATTCTTTGCTAAAAAGTAAAAACTGCATTAATTTCATAAACCAAGTTATTTTTTTCATAAGTAAAAGGTATATCTATTTTTTCATTCTTTAAAAAATCATAAAAATTATTGATATTTTTACTTTGTATACTTAAGCGTAATTCATTGTTTTGATATTGTAAATGTTTGACTTTTAAGTGATGATTATCTAGTTTAAGGAACAAAAGAGATACATTTTTTATAAAAGACTTTGTTCTAATTTCATTTGTTTTTTGAATCGTAATTGATTCTACAGAATTTCTTGTAGAGTAATAATATTGAAAAACAAAAAACAACATTATTATATATGTAAAAAAAGCATACAGCGCAAAAGAACTTTTAAAAGAAGTTTTTGTTTTTTTCAAATACTCTTGTTTATACAATAAAAATTGTTCTGGTTTGATTTTTATAATATTTGTAATTTCTAATTTTAATTCATACTTCACATACTCAAGAATATCTTCTAGTAAATTTTGTTTGTTTTGTTTATAAAAATATATCATTTGTTGATAATAAATCACAAAATAATCCTTCGTAAAAAAAAGATCAATGTCATCATTTGAAACTTTATTCTCGTAATAAAGCTCAAATATATACACAAAAGGAATTTTATCTTTAGAATAGGTTATTTGATATTGTTTGCTAAAAAATAAATAGGAATAATAAATATCTTTTTCCAAAGCACCTATTACACTTATTTTATCTTTCAAAAAATCATRAAGATATTTTTTTTGTATTTTTTCATTGACATTAATAATATGAGGATGTARRKYATTAATGTAATTTAATTTATTCATAAGCATAACCTTAATAAATAATGTTTTAGATTATATTTTACTTTTGATTAAATGTAAATTAATTTAAATASGTAAAAATAGCATTAATAGTATTGTAAAAAATGATTTATNATATTGGAGAGTGTTTGTATTTTTSTAAGAATAAAAGTTAGGTTTTCCTAACTTTTATTAAAGACTAGAAATTGTAACCTAATTCTTCAAGTCCTTCTTTATTTTTCGTCCAGCCTTTTTTAACAGAAACAAAAAGTTCTAAATAAGCTTTTTTACCCGTAAGTTTTTCTATTTTTAATCTGGCATCTTTACCTATTCTTTTAATAGCAACCGCCCCTTTTCCAATAATCATACCTTTTTGAGTAGATTTTTGAACAAYWATAGTYGCTTTTATAACATCRATATTTTCTTTTTCTTCAACTTTATTRATKATAACRTCYGTTTCATAAGGGATTTCATCAGAAATATTATCAAAAATAGMCTCTCTAATAAATTCTTTAAAGATATCTCTCATATGTTCMGTTGTCATAATTTCAGTATCAAATAAATACGGATGTTCTGGTAAATATTTAACAACGACATCCAAAATATCTGCATGTGTTGTTGCTTTTTTAATAGATACAGGAATAATAGCTTCATATTTGTCACTGTATTTTTCGTATTCTTCCATTTTTGTAAGTACTTCACTGTTTGAAACAAAATCTATTTTAGTTAAYAATAAAAGATGTTGTACATTTTTCTTATTTTTTTCTAAAAAGTCCAAATAATGTTCAACTTTATCTGTAAYAGGAGCCAGAAATAAAATYAAATCACAATCTCCCATMGCTTTTAAGGCTTCTTCTAACATAAACTGATTTAARAGTTTTTCTGTTTGATGAAGTCCTGGAGTRTCTACAAAAATTATTTGATCRTCTTYATGCATTACAATAATATTTGATCTTCTTCTTGTTGCATTGGCTTTATGAGAAACCATCGCAATTTTTTCACCTACTAGCCAGTTTACAAGTGAACTTTTCCCTGCATTAGGACGTCCAACTACTGATACATAACCACATTTATTCAATTATTTTCCTTATGATTGCAGATTAAACTTTTAATTTRTTTAATCTTTTCATATTTATTTTGCTTATTATACCTTTTTTGTTAGAAATATCCTCTTAGASCTTAAATCCTTTTTATWTTCTTTTATATCTAAAACTAAGTGCCTCAWAAAKRTCATTAAGACCTATGTTTTTATTCTTRTTTAAATCWGCAATWGTTCTTGCWACTTTTAGTACTTTATTTTGACTTCTAAAAGACAAAGAATAAGTYTTKGTTGCTTTATCCAATAACTCTTTYGATTTTTCATCYAAAAAACAATATTTTTTTAAATCYTKRTCATTTAATTTKCCATTTARATCTTCTTGTTCTCTGTTTTTTTGTATTTTAAATACTCTTAAAACTTCYTCATGCATGAAAGAAGAGGTATAGGTTTGTACTTTTTTTTCATCTATTTCATTCATTAATACATACAAATCAATTCTATCAATCAAAGGTTCTGATATTTTATTTTCATAGCGTTTTATTTCTTGGTCTGAGCATCTGCATACTTTTACCAAACTTAAGAGATTTCCACAAGGACAGGGATTCATTGCAGATATAAATAAAAAYTTWGTTGTGTATTTTGTTTTAGAATTAACCCTAGAGATTAAAATTTTGTAATCTTCTAAAGGCTCTCKTARSGCTTCAAGAACCATTTTTGGGAAATGAGGCAATTCATCAAAAAACAATATTCCATTATTACACAAAGCGATTTCTCCTATTTTAGCATTAGTWGTWCCKCCGCCAAAAATAGAAGCTTTTGTTGAGCTGTGATGGGGTGAGCGCATTACTCGAAGGGGTGAAAAAGATATATCTTCRTTATTAATAGCTAAAAGATTTGCTTTTTCTAAGATTTCATCTTCACTCATAGGAGGCATAATATACTGAAGTCTTTTTGATATCATACTTTTTCCACATCCAGCACTGCCTAATAAAAGCATATTATGATTACCACAAGCWGAAATCAAAGCTGCCCTTAGRGCTTGTTTTTGTCCAAGAACTTCTTTRAAATCWTCWYKATAAGAATGGTTAAAAAAATACCTTTTATTATTGATTGTAAAAAARTCATATTCRAAATTAATATTCTTAAAGCGTTTTTCTTCTTTTTTATTGCTTTGAAAAAAMTYRCAGGCTTCWTCRAATGTTTCAACACARTAAATRTCTATATTAGGAATYAAAGCCAAYTTTTGCGCACTTTTTTTAGAAACMAGTACTTTTTTTAARCGCTTTTGTTTGTATAARGACAGAACCAAAGAAAAAATACTTTGMGTATCTTTTAGYTCCCCTCCTAATCCAAGTTCAGARAAAATATAAAAATCYYCAAAAMTRRCWCGTTTGTCATACAAACAAATAAGTAAAGCAATRCACAAATCAAAATGRGAGCCTGTTTTTTTYAAATCACTGGGAGAGAGATTAATRGTTATTTTTGAAGCWGGAAATTTATAATCATTRCTTAACAAACACGACTTRATTCTATCGCGTGATTCCATAATAGCRGACCCTGCAAGTCCAACAATAGAGAAAGCTGGCATGCCTTTTGTAAATGTAACTTCAACATCAACACAAAAAGCATCAAAAGAGTCTAACGATGCAGATTTTAATGTTTTCATACCTTATCCTTTAATAAATAAAGTATAGTAAAGTAAATATTAATAATACTTTATATTATTAAACAAAACTGAAACTTCTTTTAAATATATATTTATTCTTTAAAAAACTACATGTTAACTACATCCCTCTTCGTTAAAGTATGCCGTGTTAAAACATATTTGTATTTAGATTTAATCTTTGCAAATCTATAAATTATTAGGAGAATACATGAAAAAATTCACAAGACTTAGTTTAATTGCTGCTATTGCAGTATCAGGTTTCAGCGCAAATGCTTTTGCAGCAGATTCAATATCAGAAGCATTTRMAAATGGAACATTAAAAGGTGCTTTAAAATCATATTATTTTGCTCAATCCTTTGATGATTCAGCTACAAAAGACAGTTCWATYTGGGTAAATGGWGGWAGYTTAAACTATGTTACTGMYYCRTWTAAYGGTTTAGTTCTTGGWGCWACTCTTCAAACATCWCATGTTACATCAATAGATGATGAAAGTRATAAAACAAAAGGAACTCTTGATGCAAGCGGTAGTGTTTTATCTGAGTCTTATGTAGAATATACTTATGAKAATACAAGCATTAAAGGTGGTAGACAATTTGTAWMAACACCTATGATTGCTGGTTCTGGTTCAAGATTAATTAAAGAATCTTTTGAAGCATATTTAATWAAAAATACTGATCTTCCAGAKACTACTATTGTTGCAGGTCTWATTACTAAATATCAAAAAAGAACAGATGGTGATGGTAATGTTGGTAAATTTAATAAAATAGGAAATGATGGAATCCAAACTGTTTATGTTAAAAATACATCTATTTCTAATTTAGATGTTAAATTTCAATATGCTGATTTTGTTGATGATCAAGTGAATTTATACTTTGATACAAAATATGATTTTGGACCTGCTTATGTTTCAGCACAATATCTTGATACAAATTATGATGATGGAGCAATTGAGAGTGGATCACTGTTTGGTTTAAAAGTTGGGACAACAATTTCTGATGTTGATTTATTCGCAGCATTTACTTCAAGTGACGATAAGGGTGATATTTTTCATGGAGTTGGAGGAGGTTCATTTTCTCAATATACTTCTACGACTAAATCATCTGGGGAAGATGCTTTAAAAGCTGATACCGATGCATGGCAAATAGGTGCAGGATATACCTATAAAAAGTTAAAAATGAAAGCAAGATATTCTAGTTTTGATAGAGCAGAAGATAATAAAGACTTAGAAGAAATTACATTAAATTTTGAATATAAATTYAAYAAAACAYTAAAAGCACAAGTTGATTTTTCAATCTTAGATTATGAAGCAGATAATGCAGATAAAACAGATTTAAGAACAAGAATTATTTATTCATTCTAATACAGAAATATAGAGGTTTTTTAATAAACCTTTATATTCTTAAATATTATATATGTTAAAATTGCCTAAGGATTTAGAATGAAGATATTATTACTTGAAGATGATGCAATGTTAAATGAAATAATGAGAGAACACTTAGAAAAAAACAAACACCAAGTTAGATCTTCTTGTTGTGCAATTCAAGTAGAGCAAATACTTCATGAACAAAGTTTTGATTTATTAATAATAGATGTAAATGTTTCTAATATAGATGGTTGTAATTTATTAAAAACATTAAGAGATCAAGATATACAAACTGCTGCAATTTTTATAACCTCCACAACGATGTTCCAAGATACTAAAAAAGATATCAATTCACCTTGTAATGATTATTTAAAAAAACCCTTTGCATTAAAAGACTTAGATTCACGAATCAAAAAAATACAAATACTTTCTAATGTTGCATAAATCGCTAATTATATTTTCTTACTCAAAAAGGAGTAAGTTATAACTTCTAAATGTATTGAACAAAGTGCCATAATAAAATTCCTCGCTCTTTATTTACTCTCTTCTTTATTTTTCATGTCTGTTCTTGCTTTTTCATATTATGAGAATAAAAAAGAACTGTATTTTAATGTAAGTAAAACAAATGCAATGAATATGATTAGAGATATAAAAACAAAGATATCCTTTTCACACAAAAACAAAACCTCCATAAAAGATATAAACCTTTTAAACTCAAAAGAATTTTCCATTTCTTTGTATAATGCAAAAAAAGAAAAAATATTTGGAAACTTTGAAAAGAACATAGCTTTAAGTGAAAATTTAATCTTTCAAAAAGAACATATTATTTTTATTAATGATTATGCCCTTGAACATTTTTCTATCAAGTATATTCTTCTCAAAGAAAATACTTATTTTAAAAAAGTTTCTGTTTTAAAATTAAAGATAATTCTTCTTTTTCTTATTATATATTCTATTACATCAGTATTAATATACTTTCTAATAAAAAGATTTTTAAAACCACTAAAAAATGAAAAAATACGCTTAAGTAATTTTGTAAAAGATGCGACCCATGAGTTAAATACTCCCATTACTGCAATTTTGATGTCTTCTGAAAATACAGATATAAGTGAAAAACAAATTGAAAGAATCAGATCAAGTGCTACTAGAGCGTCTGAAATATATCAAGACTTGTCCTATATTTTTCTTGAAAATAAAAGCGAAAAACTATTCCCTGAAAACCTTTGTTTAAATGAACTGATAACAGAACAGTTAGAATATTTTCAGCCCCTTATAAAACAAAAAAGAATTAAAATAACTTCTAATTTAGAACACAGCTGTTATTCAATGAATAAGAATGAATTTATACGATTAATAAATAATTTAATATCTAATTCTATTAAATACAATAAATTTGCGGGCTCAGTTATTATTACTTTGAAAAATAATAGCCTTGAAATAAGAGATACTGGTATTGGAATTGAAGAAGAGAAACTACAAGATGTGTTTAAAAGATCCTTTAGAGGTACAATGGAAGAAGGTGGTTTTGGTTTAGGACTTTCAATTGTACATCTTATTTGTAAAAAATACGATATTAAAATTGAGATTAATTCACAGCTAAAAGAAGGTACTTCTTTTACTTTATTTTTTTAAAAATCAATTTTATTTGAAATTTATATAGTAATTATCTTAACAATCCTTATTTTCATACTAATATACATTAATATTCCTTACAATACTTTAGGTAAGTAAGCTACATTTTATTCAAGTAGTAGTATAATCCCCTTAGCTTAACAAGCTAAAGGAAAAACTTTTATGAAAATATTATTACTTGAAGATGATTTTACCCTTGCAGATATAATTTCGGAATACTTTAAAAAACTCTCTTATGATACAACCATTGTTTATGCAGGAAACGATGCACAAGAATTACTTTATTCAGATAAGTTTGACTTATTAATATTTGATATAAATGTACCACAACTTAATGGTTTGAAAATTCTTCAAGAATTTAGAGAAGCAGGATTTAAAACTCCAATAATTTTTATAAGTGCATCGACTAATATCAGTGATTTTAAAATTGCTTATGAAAATGGGGGAAATGATTTTATAAGAAAACCTTTTAAACTTGAGGAATTAAAAATTAGAATTGAATATATAAAAGAAATGTTCAATATTCAGTCTAAAAAAATATTAACTATTAACAAAAACATACAATTTAATTTAAAAAATATGTCTATTATTAAAGATCTTTTAGAAGTCAAATTACCCAAAAAAGAGGCTGAAATTATAAAATATTTATTATTAAATAAAAACAGACTGATTTCTATTGATGAACTTATTATTAATATTTGGGATTATTCAAAAGAACCCTCAATTGCCACAATTAGAACCTATATAAAAAACATAAGAAAAATTCTAAATGACTCAAGTTTAGAAACAATTAAAGGCTTGGGATATATGCTTAAAATAGCTTGATACTACACGCTAACTACATTTGAATGTATTATAATATCCCAGTTATTTAATATAACACAAAATTAATGTCGAAGTACAACTCCTAATATTTCGAAATATATTAAGCGCGAACTTAAAATACTTCTCTCGCTTCGACATTCTTTCCAAAACACTTTTTYYNAANTTATTAATATTAATAATTACTATCAAAGTATAGATTTGTTAGAATTCTAAAAAATTAGAAGGATAAACAATGAAACGTATTTCAAATGAAGAAGCGCAAAAAGAATTGGACTCTTTTACAAACAATATGCAATCCATTAATATATCAACCGTAAGTAAAGAAGGAGAACCTTTTGTTTCTTATTCTCCTTTTGTTGAAGATGAAGWWRGAAACTTTTACATCTTTATATCTACAGCAGTTGCTCATTCACACAATATGAATGCTACTAAAAAAGCACATATTATGTTTTTAGAAGATGAAAGTAAGAGTGAGCATATTTATGCAAGAAGAAGAATGTATTTTCAAGCAGAYGCACAAAAGTTTGAAGAAAACGATRAAAGAGAAGAAAAAATTCACAGCTTATTTAAAGAAAAATTTCAAGATAAAGTATCCTTTTTTTCAATGATGAAAGATTCAAGATTTTATAAACTAAGTCCATATAATGGAAATTTAGTTTTAGGTTTTGGTTCTGCTTATAAAATATCACAGGACAGAAAAATTCTTTCATTAAATGATAAAGGACATTCATCATCACATGAAGAGGGATTAAAAAAACATGCAAAAGTTTAAAATCCTCTTATTCATTTTAAGTTTTACTTTTCTTGGTGCAAAAGAACATAGATTGGTAACTGTTGGAGGAAGTATCACAGAAACAGCGATTGCTTTAGGACATGAGAGTGATTTAATTGGTATTGATTTATCAAGTATTTACCCAAAAGAAATTGTAAAAGATATTCCTAAAATTGGATATTGGTTGCAATTACCAAAAGAGGGAATATTATCATTAAAACCAAGCATGGTACTTGCAAGTGAAAGATCCAAACCTAAAAAATTCTTAAGTGTACTTCCATCATACGGTATATCAACACATTTTATTTCTGATGGGGCAAGTATAGAATCAGCAAAAAAGAAAATAATGCAAGTGGGYCTTGCTTTAAATGAAAAAGAAAAAGCACAAASWATTATYAATAGAATWGAAAAAAAYATTTCAATTTTAGATACACATATTTCWRMACTTACAAAAAAACCAAAAGTTCTTTTCATTYTAAACAGAAGAAATGGMATGATGATGGCAGCAGGAAAAGAAACAAAAGCAGGAACAATGATTRMACTTGCWGGTGGAATTAATGCAGTATCTTTTAAACAATTCACTACTATTTCAGAAGAATCAATTCTGCAAATGAATCCWGATGTTATTATCTTTTCAAATAAGAAAAATAAAGATAATTTAAAAGATCAYRGTATTTTAGCTACAAGTGCAGGAATAAATAAACAAATWTTTTCTATGGACATGTTATTAATTTCTGGTTTTACTGTAAGAATAGATGAAGCMTTAAGTTCTTTAACRTGCATGTTAAATAAAAATGAATTAACTTTTTGYAAATAAAWATCAATGAAAAAAAATAAAAAACTAATTTTACTTTTTGTATTATTTATATTGATTGCGTCTTTTATTATTAACATTAGCATTGGAGCTTTTGATATTAGTTTTACTGAGATAATAAATACTCTTTTAAAGCCAGATGAAAATATGATTAATCATAAAGTACTTTTTGATATACGAATACCAAGAATACTCTTAGGCTTACTTGTAGGTATTGCTTTTGGGGTATCTGGGACTATGATGCAAACATTATTTAGAAACCCTTTAGCTGATCCTTCTATTATTGGAGTCTCAGCAGGAGCATCTGCTGGCGTTGTACTATTTATGATGTTGGGTTCTTATTTACCTCTTATCTTCACCCAAGGTACTTTGTCTTATTTTTCACTTCCTTTAAGTGCATTTTTTGGTGCAATTATTACTATTGCTGCTATTTATAAATTAGCAACAATTTACAATAAAGTAGCCGTTACCATTATGCTTTTAGCTGGGATTGCAATTAATTCTCTTTTAGGCGCGCTTATTGGCCTTTTTTCTTATGTTAGTACTGATGAAGAGTTAAGAAGTTTTACTTTTTGGACGATGGGAAGTTTRGCCAATGGWGAAATGCTTAATATCATGGTGATTTTTCCTATTGTACTTTTTGTTTGTTTTTTTGCAATGAATAAAAAAGTAGAGTTAAACTTACTTTTATTAGGAGAAGAAGAAGCTAAAAACGTAGGTGTTAATACTGAAAGGTTAAAAAAACAAATAATTGTATGTGTATCCCTAGCTATTGGTGCAAGTGTAGCATTTTGTGGAATTATTGGTTTTGTAGGHTTGGTHGTTCCHCATATCTCAAGGGCWATTGTAGGCTCAAAHCATAADTACCTCTTACCWTTAAGYGCCCTACTTGGAGCTTTTATTCTTATTTGGGCAGATGCAATAGCWAGAAGYATTATTTCTCCTGCTGAACTGCCTATTGGTATTATTACTGCAATATTAGGKGCTCCWTTTTTCTTATTTTTACTTATGAAAAACAAACAAAATACTTTAMTATAAAGAACAATWATGTATGAAATTAAAAACTTAACGTATAAAATACAAAAAAAAAGCATACTAAAAGATATWTCWTTAGAWATWAAAGCCAATAACTTTTTAGCTATTGTAGGTCCAAATGGTTGTGGWAAATCTTCTTTGTTAAAAAGYATTAATGGTGCTATAACYTTATTTGATGGCAGTATTWYMTTAGATAAAAARGATATAKYWTCTTATTCGCCAAAAGAMTTAGCMTTAAAACGCTCCGTTTTAAATCAATCYTTTTCWTTTCCTTATAGTTTTAAAGCCATAGARATTATTGAAATGGGTTTATAYTCWTATGAGCTTGAGYATAAAAAGAAAAAAGAACTCTTAGACTATATTATTAATAAACTGGACATCTCMKCYTTAGAAYACAAARATTATCAAGTACTTTCWGGTGGGGARCAACAAAAAGTACAATTRGCAAGAGTAGTGCTTCAAATTTATGTAAGCCCTTTAAAAGAAAAATATCTTTTYTTAGATGAACCYACTTTRAATTTAGATATTTATTACCAGTACAAAATTTTAGAATTAAGCAAAGARCTSGTTAWWGACTTAGGCATTGGAGTTTGTGCAATTTTACATGATTTAAAYCAAGCYTATCACTATTCAAATGAAATTATTATGATGAAAGAWGGAGAGATTAAATACAAAGGAAAAACAAAAGAAATWTTAAACAGTGAACATATTTATGAAATATTTCATGTCAAAAGTGATTTTATTTATTCAAAAWCATTAAATAAAACAATTTTAGTGAATTCTCTTTAATGATTAAGAGAATCATTATTAATTAAATATTATAATTCGACAAATTAATTAATAATTAGTATATTTATTTCAATTTCTTAAATCTTATTGAAAATATATTAATATTAATTATCAAAATTAGTATTAAAAGGAAAGCAGAATGAAAAAATTACAAAGTATTGTATTAAGTACAATTCTATCATCTACATTATTACAGGCAAATAATTTAGAAAAAGTTATAGTTACAGCAAAAACTAAACAAAACGTGGAAACTACAGCAGGAAGTATTACTGTTATTACACAAGAGCAAATTAAACAAATGCATGTATCTTCRGTACAAGATATTTTAGTACAAACMGTAGGTGTWAGTTTATCTACAAATTCAAGCTCCATTTCTGGTAGAGAGTCTATATCTATTAGAGGAACACAAAGTAAACATACATTAATTTTAGTAGATGGAAAAAGAGTTTCAGGAACAGATGCACAAATTGGACATTCCGATTTTCAATACAATTGGGTACCAATTAAAAGTATTGCAAAAATAGAGATTATTAGAGGCCCTATGAGCTCAATTTATGGTTCAAAAGCAATTGGAGGRGTAATAAATATTATTACYAAAAAATCCAAYGAAAACTTTCATGGAGGAATTTCACTTTTAGGAGCAAATAGTTCAGCCAATGGCGGAAATGAAAGAGATATTTCTTTGAATATTGGTGGTAAAATTTCTGAGAAACTAAAACTTTCTTTAGCAGCTGAAAATAAAGAAATAAAAGCAAGCTATAAAAAAAGTGATAATACAAAGATTCTAAGAGAAGGAAARAAAATAAAAAACATTCTTTTAGATTTAGAGTATCAGATTGATGATACACAAAATATATCTGCTTCTTATTTAAGAGGAAAAGAGATTAGAAGCAATACTGTTACAGGGCATACAGGGGTTACAACATTTTACGATGAATATTATGAGATTGACAAAATAAACTATTCWCTTGSKTAYAAAAARAACTTTTCAGATRTTACTATGGATRTAAAATATTATGTTAATGAATCTGATTCCCATACGGATCAATACAATTATACACATGAATTAAAAGACAGTGTTTTAAATACTGAATTTGCCATAGATACATTTGATAATCAATTTATAATTGCAGGATTAGAGTATAGAACTGAAGCATACGATAAAGTATATGATACAAGTTCTAGTGGAGATTTTAGTGATAAAATTTCTTACAAATCTGCTTATSTACAAGATGAAATTGAAGTWAATGATGCTTTMGTTTTAACRCTTGGYRCACGTTATGATAAACATGAACGTTTTGGGGCAGAATTTAGTCCAAAAGCAAATATTGTTTACAGTCTTAATGAAAATCATAAATTAAAAGCATCTTATGGTCATGGTTTTAATGCACCTACCGTAACGGAAAACTCATCAAGTTATAAAGTAAGCCATGGTCCAAGTACATATTATCAAGGTAATGACAATTTAAAAGCAGAAAAATCTGATACCTATGAACTGGGATATGAATTCTATTTTAATGATATATCTTTCAAATCTGCAATTTTTCATACAAATGTAAAAGATTTAATTTCATCTAAAGTGATTAGTACTTCTCCTACAATTAATCAGTACTCAAACATTAATAAATCAACAATGAGWGGAATYGAACTAGAATATTCACAAAAAGACTTATTTCAARAYCTTGATGTAAGTATTGCATATGATTATTTAAGAACAAAAAATAAAGATACYAATAAAGAATTAACAAGAAAACCAAAACAAAATGTAGMTATGAATYTATCTTATGCTCTTCCTTATGGTATTMRTTCAAATATGCRTCTTAATTATACAGGAAGTCAATTAGATACTTCATCTGATCCCTTAGGYGGATAYACTACKTATTCMTTACAATTTTCAAAAAACTTTWCMAAAAGTTTYTCAGGAAAAGTRGGTGTTGAWAACTTAAGCAATAAAATTTTAAGTGATGARAGYGATTATAATATTAAAGGTCGTTTACTTTATGTAGGWCTTGATTACAGTTTCTAAAAAATAGATAAGCTTTTGCTTATCTATTAAYTGATTAAGATTATTATTATCAATACTATTATAGAATACACTTATGAAAAATAAATTCACCTTGCTTTTATGTTTTACTACTGTTATTTGTTTGCATGCTGGTTTTTTTATAACTATGAAAAAAACAGAAGATAGTATACTAATACCTAAGCAAAATATTTTTAAGATATCTTTCCAAACAAATTATATTGAAGAAAAAATACACAAAAATGAAAAAGTAAAAAAAGAACCCAGTTCTAAAATTATGAAACAAAAAAAAGTTGACAAAAAAAAGTTGACAAAAAAAGCAAAAAGAAAAGTAATAAAAAATACTAAAAAAGATCTTAGAGTAAATAAAACGAAAAAAGCTCCTTCTAAAAAGAAAATTGCAAGAAAATCACCTAAAAAACAAATAATTCAAGAAAAAACGGTAAAAAATCTACTTCAAAAAACCACAAAAAAAGAAGTCCTATCTTCTAATGAAAAAAAGAAAATAAAAGAAAATTATCTCTCTAWWATTCAASAAAAAATAGAAAAAAATAAACAWTATCCAAAAAAAGCAAGACGTTTACAACAAGAAGGAACWGTTGTTGTTGAGTTTARKATTCATAAAAATGGYAGCATYCATTCTTTATATTTAAARAGCAAATCCTCTTACAAAAGATTAAATAAAGCTGCTTTATTAACCATACAACAAATCATAAAATTTGAGCCAATACCAAAAGCACTCAATAAAAAAACATTAAAAATAACGATACCCATTTCGTTTATAATCAAAAATTCTTAGGAGAATAAATGGAAATATTAGACTATATACAAAGAGGTGGAATAATAGTATATATACTAATATTTTTAAATATTCTTGGTKTTACYATCATCTTRTGGAAAWTAATWGTTTTTACAYTRATWAAATTTAAAAAARRMMKTATTGTARAAMATATTRTMAAWAARCTCTCYYTRAATACWMATAAATTTGARGAACGCWCWTTTAATAATCTTCTTAACAARSAAATTTAYARCTTAGAAACAGGWTTAAATACAATTAAAATAATTGCATCYATTTCTCCTTTRCTTGGYTTATTAGGWACTGTTATTGGAGTWYTKAACTCTTTTGATGCTATAKCAAAACAMGGWTTAGGAAAYCCAAGTATTTTTTCMGCWGGAATTTCAATTGCGTTAATTACGACTGTAGCTGGRCTTATWGTAKCTATYCCTCATTATATAGCTTATAATTATTTTATTTCTTCTTTRAATAAACTTGAACACWGTATTGAAGAAAGTGTGATAAATAAACTATGARAAAAAGAGAAATGTTARTTCCTGATYTAACSCCTTTAATTGATGTTGTTTTTATTTTATTAATCTTTTTTATTGTTTCTTCTGTTATAAAAAAAGATGAATTAGTWCTTAATTTAKCYTTGCCCTCTTCTAGYACAAAACTAAAAGTTACAAATRCTAAAGAATTTAATATTGAACTTAAAAACAATACAATTGCATTAAATGGGAAAAAAATTAGCMAAGATAAACTAAATAAAGAATTAGAAAATATTARWAATAAAAACACATCCATTCAYYTRCGAATAGATAAAAAAACACCTTATGAAAATCTTATAAATATTCTTGACTCTTTGCAAAAATATGAACTAAATAACATATCATTAATTACCAATAAAATTAAAAATCCATAAATATCTTAAGCACAATTTTAGTACACTCCTTAAAACTACTAAAGGCTAATTATGCAAAGAACTACTATAGAAGATGCTCAAAAAGAACTTGTTCCTTTTTTAAATAATATTCAATCTGTATTATTATCAACAGTAAACAAAGAAGGAGAACCTTTTGTTTCTTATTCTCCTTATGTTGAAGATGAAGAAGGGAACTTTTACGTATTTATTTCTACTGCTGTTAATCATTCACACAATATGAGTGCAACAGGWAAAGCACATATYATGTTYTTAGAAGATGAAAGTGTAACRGATCATATTTATGCAAGAAGAAGAATGTACTTTAAAGCAGATGCAAGTGCATTTGAGCAARAYGATGAAAGAGAAGAAAARATTCAYRACTTATTCAAAGAAAGATTTGGWGAAAAAGTATCTTTTTTCTCAATGATGAAAGATTCACGTTTTTATAAACTAAGTCCAAAAGACGGAAACTTTGTTTTAGGTTTTGGAGCAGCATATAAAATTGCCAGTGATAGAAAAAGCTTAGAATTAAATGACAAGGGTCATTCAAAGTCACATGCACATGGACTTAAAAAAGGTGAGAACAAGTAGTTAAGGCCTATATCAAAGGCATGTTCCATGCCTTTGACTCTTTATTCTTATTATAATCAATTCTTAAATTTAACTTAAATTTTTCTTTTTTTCTAAAATATTACCATTTTTCTTATTTTTTTGCTGGTTAATTTTTATAAATTTTCCTATGATAAAAGAAAGGAGAATATATGACAATCCTATCTTCACAAATAGAAATGAGCTCAAAGAGTTCAAAAGAGTCAAGTATGGAAGTACAGGTRAATGCTATTCATAATTTCAAACAAGATCTTTTACAATTAAGACAAAAAGAAAGTTCGAAGGAATTACAAGCATTAAACRTAGAAACAAATATGTCTGAAATAACAAAYAATGAACAAAAYTTAAGYATAAAAGATTATGTTCAAAAATTTCTAATAGAAATTATAATGCAAGCTTTTCTAAAAAAAGATGAAAAACAAAAACTTTTTCCTCTTGATGGATCTTGTATGTGCATGCAAGAAACACAAAACGAGCAAAACAATCAAAGCTCTACAGAAATGCCTGATATAAATGCAATAAAATCCTCTTTTAAGTTTGAAAGTACTATTGAATACTATAGCAAAACTACTATTGATTTTAAAAGCAGCATTGCTGTAACTAACAATGATAAAACAATCAATATTGATTTAGATATCTCTTTTACACAAGAATTTTATGAAAAACATCATACCATGCTTTCCTATGAAGAAATGGTAGTTCTTGATCCTTTAGTAATCAATTATGGMAATGATGATGCRGGTTTTGATTCTTTAAGTAATATGAGTTTTGAATTTGAYTTAAACAATGATGGGGARATGAAYAATATTCCTATGCTTAAARAAGGTATTGGTTATTTAGCCCTTGATAAAAACAATAATAATAARATYGAYAATGGAAGTGAACTCTTCGGACCTAGTACAAATTTNGGGNTTTGAAGAATTAAGAGCTTATGATGAAGATGGTAATAATTTTATWGATGAAAATGATTCWATATATAAAAATTTAAAAATWTGGAGCAGATCAGAAGAAAARAATGAACTRATTACTTTATCTCATGCAGATATWGGYGCTATTTATTTAAATGATATTACTTCAAGTTTTGAATATAAAAAAGAYTTAAGTAACAGTATTGCACAATTAYAATCTTCRAGTATTTTTATTAATAATGAGGGWACWAAAGCAGGAATAGTATCCGCTTTAAATTTTAAAGCATAAAAAAAAAGAATAAAAAGTTTTACTTTTTATTCTTCATTTCTTTTTTCCAATCTTTTTCAAACTTTTTTCGTTTGGTTACGGATAGGTTTTCAATAAAAACATGTCCCGCTAAATGTTCCATTTCATGTTGCCATGCGACAGCTGGAAAATCTTSSGCTTCWATTTTTATAAGTTTGCCATTTCTATCATRATATTCTAAAACAATATGCTGGGCTCTTTTAACRTCTTCATTAAAACCAGGAATACTTAAACACCCTTCTTGAGAAATTTGTTCTCCGTCTTTATGGGTAATTTTAGGATTAATAGCTTCAATTAAATCTTCTTTATTTTGAAAGTCTTCTTCATTAGGTAAAGAAATTATAAGAACATTTAAAGGCACAGATATTTGAATAGCAGCAAGACCAACKCCYGCGTATTCCATCATCGTATCATACATATCATCTAATAATGTATGTAATTTTTCATCAAAAAGCAAAACATCCTGCGATTTTTTTCGCAAGATAGGATTGGGATAGGTTAAAACTTCTTTAATCATTATTTATGGCTTGTAATCACTTCATCAACTAAACCATATGYACAAGCTTCAGYAGCWGACATAAAGTTATCTCTTTCTGTATCTTCTTCAACTTTAGATACTTCTTGACCCGTTTGAGAAGCGATTAATCCATTCAATTCGTCTTTCATTCTTTGAATTTCAGCCGCTTGAATTTGAATATCAGTAGATTGCCCTTGAGCWCCYCCTGAAGGTTGGTGAATCATAATTCTYGCATGWGGTAAAGAATATCGTTTACCTTTTTCTCCTGCTGATAATAAGAAAGCTCCCATTGAAGCAGCTTGCCCWATACAAATAGTAGAAACRTGTGCTTTRATATAATTCATCGTATCATAAATTGCCATTCCACTCGTAATAACTCCACCTGGAGAGTTTATATATAAGTAGATATCTTTTTCTGGATCTTCAGCTTCTAAGAATAGAAGTTGAGCCACAATTGTTGAAGCAACACTATCGTTTACTTCACCACTTAACATTATAATTCTATCTTTTAATAACCGTGAGAAGATATCATAAGATCTCTCACCTCGGCCAGTCTGTTCTACTACGTATGGAATGTAACTCATAATTATTTTCCTAATTTTTCATCTAATAATTTTGAAATAACTCTGTCTTCTATCATAGACATTTTAATAGCTGGTAAATACCCAGCTTCTTGATATTGTTTTAATACATCTTGAGGATTTTGTCCCATTTGCATTGCTTCGTAATAAATTACTTGAGATACTTCTTGATCATTAATTTCAACACCTTCAGCTTTAGCTAATGCATCTATAATAAATGTAGCTTTTACTGATTTGGCAGCGTCTTCTCGTAAATCATCTCTCATAGCATCTACTTTTTTAGCATCGTCTTGTAAAGCTTTAACTTCATCTTCTTTTAATTCTTTAACTTTATTGTTTAAAGCATAGTTAACTTCTTGATCAACTACAGATTCTGGTAAATCAAATGCTAAACTTTCAACTAAAGTATCTAAATATGCAGGTTTTAACTCATCTCTGTAATATACAGATTTTGTTTCATTAACCATATTTTCTTCGATTTTAGCAGTTAATGTTGCAACTGTAACGTCTTTTTCACCTGGTAACATTTTAGCAGCGAATTCGTCTGTTAATTCAACTTCTTTTTTCTCTTGAATTTCAATTAATGTTACTTTGAATGTAGCTTCTTTACCAGCTAAATCTTTAGATTGGTACTCAGCAGGGAAAGTAACAACAACATCTTTAGTTTCCTCATATTTCATACCAATAATTTGATCTTCAAATCCAGGAATAAATGAGTTTGAACCAATTTGTAAAGAATGAGCTTCACCTTTTCCACCATCAAAAGCAACACCATCAACAAAACCTTCAAAGTTAATTAAAGTATAATCTTGATCTTTAACCATTCTTTTTCTAGCTATTTTAGTTAATTCAGCACCTTGAGAAGCAATTTCTTTTAATTTAGCATCTAAATCTTTTTTAGCTACTTTTTTAAGTTTAACTTCTGGAAGTAAACCTTTATAATCACCTAAGTCAATTTCAGGTCGATTAGCCACTTTGATTTCGATTTCAATATCACCAGATTCTTGTTTATCAAACTTAGAAATTGTAGGTTCTCCAATTAAAGCATCATCAGCAATTGCTAATTCTTTTAAAGCATCACTTAAAATAGCTCTTAAAGCATCACTCTCAGCATCTTGAACAAGTTTATCACCATATCTAGCTTTAACAATGTGTGCAGGTACTTTACCTTTTCTAAACCCTTGAATGTCCATAGTTTTTGCAGCTTCTTTAGCTAATTTATTGATATTTGTATCAATAACAGCCTTAGTAATAGTTGCAGTTACAACTGCRTTAGCTGTATTAACTTTCTTTGCGTTAAATTCCATAAATTTACTCCATTAAATATAATTTGTGCGATTTTACCTTACATTTACTAAAGTCTTAATAAAATATATTTTTTATATGTATATTTTGTATCWTATAAACAATAAAATTATCTTTTAAGGCATTATTCTTGACTTTTYTATATTCATACGTACTTTATWTTTCTTTTTTACCTTTGATATTMTTRRCTTATTATATTTTGAGRCAAAAAGACTCTTTTGAAAAACTTTTTGATCCCAAAATTTTGCARCARTTAAAAGTAAAAAATGCAGGACTWAGYCCYAAAACTAAAAATATTTTATTCTTGTTYKCCTTGTTTTTATTTATTTTAAGTTTGGCACGTCCGGTTATGAATAAAGAAGAAAAAAATCTTTCTCAAGAAGTACATGCAATAGTTGTAGCAATTGATGTTTCAAAATCTATGTTAGCYCAAGATATATTTCCWTCTCGTCTTAAAATGGCAAAACAAAAAYTGCTYAATATYATTAAACAAAGTTCATYYAAYGCAATAGGTGTGGTRATTTTTGCWAAATCAGCYTTYATTTTATCTCCTATTACACAAGATTTCACCTCTTTGAATTTTATTGTAAATAATTTTGATKCTGGTCTTAATTTTGATGCTGGWTCAAATRTTTATGCCATGTTAGAAGCTTCMAATAAACTTTTGAAGAATTATCAATACAAAAATATCATTTTATTAAGCGATGGAGGAAATCAAAACACTTTTGAAGAAGAAATAGTTTATATCAATGAAAAAAAACTTAAYCTTTATACTTTGGCRCTTGCAACATCAAAACCAAGCCCWATTCCTWTWAATGGTGMTTATTTAACGAATACAAAAGGYGAAATTATTACGGTTAAAAGAAATGAAAATATYAAAACACTTTCTCTTCAAAATAAAGGYGCATATATAAATTATTCGCTGGATAACAGCGATATAGATGCTATTTTAAATGATATTTTTACAAACATAAAAAAAGACAGTATTCAATCAAAAAAATTCTTARTKTATACAGAGCTKTTTTATTATCCCCTAGCACTTGGAATTTTRTTCTTATTRTTWWGTTTTTCTTCTTTTCCWAAACGTACAATTMKYYTCCTWNGTTTYWTKWGYTWWNCCTTATGAAAATACCTATGCCAATACTTTTGAATTTTCATCCATWCAAGAAGCAAAAGAAGCWTATGAAAAAAAAGAGTATMAAAAAGCTCAAACACTTTATAAAMGTTTAAACACATCAAAAGAAGCGCTTTATAATCAAGGAAATGCTGCGTATAAGCAAAAACTATAYAAAGATGCYATATCTYTATACAAAGAAGCTAAAAGTGAACWRAAGGAGCTTAATTACAAAACACTTCATAATCTKGGAAATAGYTATGTAAAAWTRAATAAACTGCAAGAAGCAAAAAWATCYTATGAAGAAGCCTTAAAAATAAAGGAAAATAAAGAAACAAAAGAAAATTTGGAAAAAGTCCTWGAAKCMCTAAAAAATCAAAAGAAAAATGATAAAAATAAAAAMAADAADAAAGATAAGAATAAANATAAGAATAAAGAAAAAGAAGATAACAAAGAAAAGAATAAGAAAAACACTAAGGATAAAAAAGAAGAAAAAAGTGACAAAAAAAAACAGCAGGAAAAATCACAAAARCAAAAATCAGCAGAACAAAAAGATTCTATTTCTGATTTAGAAGAAAAAAAATGGTTAAAAGAAYTGGAGAATAAACAAGTTCCTATTTTATTACGAAAAGTAAAATCAAAGAATCAAGAAAATGATTCTTTGAAACCKTATTAGTAGTTCTGTGTTTTTCTCATTTGCATAAGTTCTTTTTGAACAGAGATATTAACYTCTTCATTACCTTCAAAATCTAAAGAATGATTTCKTCCATCATAATCTACTGAATTTAAGATGATTTTTATAGCTTCTAAGCGTGCTACATGTTTATCATCACTTCTAATAATATGCCAAGGAGCTGAACGTGAATTCGTTCGTCTTAACATCTCGTATTTTTTCTCAGAAAACTCGTGCCACAAATCTTGTGCTTGCATATCTACTTCTGAAAACTTCCATTGTCGTAAAGGATCATTAATTCGGCGGTCAAAACGCTTTTTTTGTTCATCTTTTGATACTGAAAAATACAGTTTTACCAAAATCATATTTTGACGTACCAAATCTTGCTCAAAATTAACAACATCTTCCATGAATATCTCATGTTCTTCCTCACTACAGAATCCAAAAATAGGCTCAACCATTGCTCTGTTATACCAAGATCTGTCAAACAATACTGCTTCTCCACCTGTTGGAAAATGCTGTACATATCGTTGAAAGAACCATTGATTCTTTTGTGTTTCAGTTGGTTTACCAAGAGCAACAATACGGTAATGTTTGTTATTCATATAACGTGTAATCCGTCTAATTGCGCCCCCTTTTCCAGAAGCATCTCTTCCTTCAAATAAAATCATTAGTTTTTTATTGGCTGTTTCTAAATAGCTTTGTAATTTAATTAATTCAATTTGATAGGGTTTTAGGACATCTGCATTGTAAATTTTCTCGATACCTTCTTTTAAGGCTTTTTGATCCAATTTTTTAGCATTGCCTAATAATAATTTCAGTTCATTAAGCTCAGAAATTACATCATCATGATGGGATGAAGTTACGGTATTTATAGGTGCTGTATTAACACTGTCTTTTACAGAAACAGAATCTTTAAATTCTTTCATTTGGCTAACTGCATTTCTTCTTGTTAAATTGTCTTTTTTAGTAAATCCTAAAACTTTTACATATCTTTTTTTATTGTATTGAAAACGTACTATATATTTTTTCCCATAACTTGGGTGAGTATCTTTAGAAATATATAATCCACTATAATTTGTTTTATCAAAATCGCCTAAGTTCATCTTAATTACGCCCTTGTAAATTTATTTTCTTGTTCCATAATACTTATCTCTTGGGTTCCAGAGATTAAAATTTTATGATCTACTTTTATTTTGTTTTTATCAATTCTATTCTCATATTTAACATGAGATAATATTTGTTTAATACAGTTAATTCTTGCTTTCTTTTTATCATCACTTCGTACTATTGACCAAGGAGTCACTTCTGTATTTGAAGACATTAACATGGAGTATTTAGCAACAGTATATTTATCCCAAAGTTTTTGAGATTCCATATCTACTGGTGAAAGTTTATATTGTTTTAAAGGATCTGTTTCTCTTTTTTTAAAGCGTCTTAACTGCTCTTTTTTAGAAACAGAGAAATAAAATTTGAATAAAATAATACCAGATTTAACCAGCATCTTTTCAAAGTCAGGTACTTCTCTTAAAAATTCATGGTGTTCGGAAGAGGAACAAAAGCCCATTACAGGTTCAACTCCGGCTCTATTATACCATGACCTATCRAAAAAYACCATTTCACCTGCACTTGGAAGATGAGCAGTATAACGCTGAAAATACCATTGTGTTTTTTCAATATCACTTGGTTTTCCYAAAGCAACAACTCTTGCACCCCTRGGATTYAGGTGTTCMGTAATACGTTTAATCGTACCACCCTTACCAGCAGCATCTCTTCCTTCAAAAATCATAAGTACTTTCAAACCYTTATCTTTTACATAATTTTGCAGTTTTAATAATTCAATTTGTAAAGATTTTAATTCATTTTGATAAGCCAAGGTATCTTTTTTTACCCAAATTCGAACTTTTTTCACTTTGGGTTTTTTATTTTTGTTGTTTAGAAAATCTTCATTGTTACTTGTATCATTTTTAATAAGAACTTTTTCCTGGCCCATCKTTTTCCTTTAAGATAATCTACATTTGTAATCATTGTATCCATATTCGTTTACAAGACGGTAACAATCATTTTCCTTCAAAATAATRGAGGGYARTTTAATACCATTAAASGTTGTGGTTTTAACCATAGTATAATGAATCATATCTTCTAATATAATTCTACTTCCTACTTCAAGTTCTCTGTCAAAAGAATATTCACCAATAATATCCCCTGCTAAACAGGTATTTCCAGCAAGAATATAAGAATATTTTTTTACCTCTTTTGAAGCTGCGCCTTTTATATCTGCTCTGTATGGCATAGCAAGCGTATCAGGCATATGAGCTTCTGCTGATGTGTCTAAAATGGCTATTTTTTTATCATTAGAAACAATATCTAAAACACTGGCCATTAAATAGCCCGTTTGCCAACCCACTGCTTCCCCTGGTTCTAAATAAACTTCTAAGTGGGGGTATTTTTGTTTAAAGGTTTTTAAGAGTTTTATTAATGCTTCTACATCATAATCTTCTCTTGTAATATGATGGCCACCTCCAAAATTTACCCACTTAAGTTGTGGAAAATATTGGGAGAAGTCTTTTTCAAAAGCTTTTAATACACCTTCCAGCGCATCTACATTTTGTTCACATAAAGCATGAAAGTGAAGACCTTCTATACCTTCTACCTCATCAGCTTCAAAATTTTCTTTTGTAATTCCAAGCCGTGAATAAGGGGCACAAGGATTGTATAAATCGACATCAACACTTGAATATTGGGGATTAATTCTTAAACCACAAGAGGTTTTTTTCAAGGCTTTTTCACGGTAGCGTTTCCACTGAGAAAAAGAATTAAAAACAACATGATTGGATAAGTCTAAAACCTCATCAATCTCRTCGTCKTTAAAAGCAGGTGAATAAGTATGTACTTCTTTTCCAAACTCTTCTTTAGCTAARAGYGCCTCATGTAAACCAGAAGCACARCAGCCTTTTAAATACTTTTTACATAAATCAAAGGTGGACCATAAAGCAAAACCTTTTAAAGCAAGAAGAATATTTACCTTGCTTTCTTCTTGAATACGGTTTAAAAGTTTTAAGTTTTTTTCTAACAAACTTAGGTCACACACATATGCAGGACTTGGTAAATCGTTATAGTCTTTATACACTTTATTCATTATAGATTTTGAAATCCTCTTTACTTACACCACAGTCAGGACATTCCCAATCATCTGGTATATCTTCAAATGCAGTTCCAGCTTTAATACCTGAATCTTCATCTCCAATTTCGGGATCATAAATATAATCACAGACTTCACAAATATACTTTTGCATAACATCCTCCTTCACAAAGATATTGAACTATACTACTCTTATGTGTAGTATACGAGTATTTTATTTTAATCTTGTTTTTTATTATAATGCTTTATTTACCATACTAGTTTTTAATTACAAGGGTAAATCAATAACTTTCCAAGGYAAACCYTGAWSCATCATTTCATCCATAAAYACATTYGCATCAAACTCTTCTATATTAAAWACACCCGAACCTTTCCAAGTGCCATTATAAATAAGTTTTGAACCAATCATTGCAGGTACTCCTGTAGTATAAGAAACAGCTTGAGCCAGAGTCTCTTTATAACACTCTTCATGATCACAAATATTGTAAATATAAACTTTTTTTCTTACGCCATCTTTTAGGCCTTCAATAATACACCCTATATTGGTTTTTCCTACAGTTCTAGGACCTAGTGATGCAGGATCTGGTAAGAGCGTAGCTAAGAATTCCATAGGAACAATTTTCATACCCTTATGTTCTACTTCTTTAATACCCAACATCCCTACATTTTCTAAACACTTCATATGCTGTATATAAGAATCTCCAAAAGTCATAAAAAATCGAATACGTTTTAAACCTTTAATATTCTTACATAAAGACTCTAGTTCTTCGTGGTATAACAAATAAGAAGATTTCACSCCAATTTCAGGATAATCRTGTTCAATACGTATTTCTAAAGGTTTGGTTTCAATCCACTTACCTTCTTCCCAATACCTWCCATTCGCACTWACTTCTCTTAAATTAATCTCTGGATTAAAATTYGTAGCAAAAGCATATCCATGATCYCCATCATTACAATCCATAATATCTATATACTCAATACTATCAAATAAGTTTTGTTGCGCATATGCACAAAATACAGAAGTAACCCCAGGATCAAAACCAGAACCTAAAAGAGCTTTAATGTTTTTTTCTTTAAAAGCATCATGTTTAGCCCACTGTTCTTTRTACTCAAAACTTGCCTCATCCGGGTGTTCRTAATTWGCAGTATCTACATAATCWACCYCRCAAGAAATACAAGCATCCATAATAGTTAAATCTTGATAAGGCAATGCAAGATTAAGCACCAATTTTGGTTTGATTTCATTTATCAATAAAACCAGAGCAGGTACATCATCTGCATCTATTTGTCGTACCTCTATTTGTACTTTTTGTCTTTTTTTAATATCATCTCTAATAGCTTCACATTTAGAAAGTGTTCGTGAAGCCAAAGTAATATTCTCAAATGTCTCGATATTCATAGCACACTTAGTAGTTGCAACCCTACTTACTCCACCCGCACCTATAATTAAAATACCTTTTTTACTCATGTCAATTCTCCATTTGTTTCATGAAGCGATTATAGCTAATACCATATAAAATTTAAAGTCAAAACCTACTACAATAAAAGAAAAAATAAGAGAGATTAATTATGCTTATTACAAAACAAGTAACATTTATAGCAAAAMAAGAMARKATWGAAGAATTAAAARCCCTACTTAAAACAATGGTACAAGCYTCMAAAGAYGAAAAAGGTTGTTTATTYTACGAAATCTGYCAAGTAAACTCACAAAAAGAAAAATTCATAGTTYTAGAATCATGGGAAAAYGAAGCATCTTTAGATGGACATAAAATAAGCGCGCATTATAAACACTATAAAGCAAATTTTGAAGTATTTTGTGCAGACAAAAACTCTCTAGAACTAGAAACACTGTANG
>NVWN01000012.1:85408-124107 GCA_002733685.1 Arcobacter sp.
GTAATTATGAAAAATTTATGGACACAAGAAGAAGCARMAAACTATAAAAGTGATTTAGAGCAAAGAGTATATACCTCAAATCTCTTAGGACGTTCAGATGAAYTGGTACTTCATGGAGGTGGAAACACTTCTGTTAAAACRRTAATCAATGGSGAAGACATTCTTTTAGTAAAAGGAAGCGGTTGGGATTTGGTTTCTATAAAAGAAGAAGGTTTTGCCCCTGTTAAACTGGATGTTCTTTTAGAAATGGCAAAACTTGAAACCTTGAGTGATAAAGACATGGTATCTCAGCAAAAAGTTGCCATGATAAATAAAGAAGCRCCCAATCCTTCTGTTGAAGCAATCTTACATGCGCTAATWCCYTTTAARTTTGTAGATCATACTCATGCAGATGCAGTAGTTACTATTTCWAATACKAMAAATGGAMWWAAMTTAATAAAAGAGYTMTACCCTAACTTCCTAATCATTCCTTATGTAATGCCTGGTTTTATTCTTGCAAAACAAATATATGATGATACGCTAGGATATGATTGGGACAAGTGTGAAGGTATAATCTTACACAATCATGGAATATTTACTTTTGATGAACATTCAAAAGAAGCCTACGATAAAATGATTGCAGCAGTAAGCCTAGCAGAAGACTTTTTAGAAAAAAACACCTGTATCAAGCTTGAAGATGAGCCTAAAACAAATGACTTTGATTACGAAACATTAAAAGAAGCTATTTCTTTAACAAAAGGTTTTGATGTTACTTTACATATAAACCAAAGTCCACTTGCACTGCATTATGCTTCACAAAMTAAGCTAAGAGAAAAAGTAACKCAAGGTTTATTAACACCTGAGCATATTATTAGAACCAAAAGAAATCCTTTGGTAYTAGAAGAAAATCAAAATATTCAAGAAGAGTTACAAAACTATATTATTGAGTATAAAAAATACTTTGAGTCTTTTAAAACAGATGAGATCTGTTTAAATCCTGCTCCCAATTACGCAGTAATTCAAAATGTAGGTGTAGTTACGTTTGGAAAGAATGAAAAAGAAGCTTCAATAATAAATGATATTGTATCTCATACCCTAGAAGCTGTATTAAAAGCAGGTGATTTAGGTGCGTATAAAGCCATTTCATTAAAAGATTGTTTTGAGATGGAATATTGGGAATTAGAACAAATTAAATTAAAGAAAAAATAAATTCTAAAATCAAAGATGAAAGTATAATATGAAATATTTATTAGCAATAGATGCAGGAACTGGAAGTATAAGAGCCGTTTTATTTGACATGATTGGAAATCAGATATCAATGGAGCAAAAAGAATGGATGCACTTAGAAGAAAGTGGTGTTCCAAATTCTATGAGTTTTGATTATCAAAAGAACTGGCCCCTAGTAATATCTTGTATTAAAACATGTATAGAAAAAGCAGCTATTAACGCCAATGATATTTTAGCCCTAAGTGCCACAAGTATGAGAGAAGGAATTGTTTTATACGATAAAAATGGTGTTGAGTTATGGGCTGTTGCTAATGTAGATTCAAGAGCTTCTAAAGAAGTTCAAGAACTGCAAAAACAAGATGCGTATTTTGAAAAAGATGCTTATGATATCTCAGGACAAACCTTTGCTTTAGGAGCACTTCCTCGTATTTTATGGCTTAAGAACAATAAACCTGARATTTATRMASAAGTACATACTATGAGCATGCTTTCAGATTGGATTYTAGCCAAACTATCAGGCGTAATAGCCTGCGAACCTAGTAATGCAGGAACCTCTGGCATTTTCAATTTAGAAAAAAGAACGTGGGAAAAAGAGCTTGCTAAAAAAGCGGGAATAAAAGATGATATTTTCCCTGCTATTTATGAAACAGGAACATCTATTGGTTTTGTGACTAAAGAAGCAGCAGAAAAAACAGGCCTTAAAACCCTTACGAAAGTAGTAATGGGTGGTGGTGATGTTCAATTAGGAAGTGCAGGTTTAGGAGTAGTAAAAGAAGGAGATGTTGCAATTTTAGGTGGTTCATTTTGGCAACAAATTGTAAACATTCCAAAAAACACTCCCCCTCCCTCTTCTATGAATATTAGAGTAAACCCTCATGTAATTAATGGTCTTTCTCAAGCAGAAGGAATTACTTTTTTCTCAGGCCTAATAATGAAATGGTTTAGAGATGCTTTTTGTGATTTAGAAAAACTTCAAGCCAAAGAAAAAGATGTAGATGTTTATGAGATATTAGAAGAAAAAGCAAAAGAAGTACCTATTGGTTCATATGGCATAATTCCAATCTTTTCAGATTCAATGAAATATGGTAAGTGGTATCATGCAAGCCCTAGTTTTATCAATCTTTCTCTAGATGCTAGTACGTGTAATAAAGCGTCAATGTTTAGAAGCTTAGAAGAAAATGCCTGTATTGTTTCAGCTATAAATTTAGAAAAGATAAAAGAATTCTCAAGGATTGAAATTACAGAAATAGTATTTGCAGGAGGCGCTAGTAAAGGTACKTTATGGCCTCAAATTCTAGCAGATGTAACAGGATGTACAATCAAGATTCCAAAAGTAACAGAAGCTACCGCTTTAGGTGCGGCTATGAGTGCTGGAGTTGGTGCTGGAATATTTGCAAGTTTAGAAGATGCTTCTGAACAACTAGTACAATGGGACAGAATATATGAAGCAAACAGAGCAAATACTCAAACCTATAGAATAATAAGAGAAAAATGGATTCAAGTGTATGAAGAACAATTAAAACTAGTAGATATGAATCTTACTACTTCCATGTGGAAAGCTCCTGGACTTTAAGCCAATAGATTCATCAAGCTTTCAGTTGTTCTAGGTTATACTCCTTTTTTAACACTCAAACACTACAATCGGGGATGACATGGTATCGATTGGAGCAAAGAGGGTTAGTTGCATGTCGGCCTGAACATGCCGTTAGACGGTTCATTTTTTTTAAACGCAAATAATAATAATTATTCTCCAGCTTACGCAGCAGCGTAAGTTTTAATTTAGACTCCCCTTTATTGGGTCGTAGACTAGGAGGTCCATTCTACTGATGCTATATAGGTAGAACTAAATGGGCTCACCCCTCATAGCTTATTTTTGGAAAGTTGATTTGCTTTCAAGAAGACATTTAGAATCTTAGCTTTTTAAGAGCCTTGCAGGTTGATCTTTTAAAAAGTGAAATTAATCAATCTTTTACTAAACATGTAGACGCTAATTTGATTTGTTTTAAGACTGGAGTTCAATCCTCCACATCTCCACCAAAAAATTATTTAATCTTACATAGCCTATACTATAAGCTACGCAGAGATTATTTATCATAAAGAAAATATTTTTGTCCCCTATTAGTCACCTTATAAAAGAATTTCTAAATTTCTTTTATTTTTTATGATTTTTTTTCATATATTCATAAGCATTATTAATATTTTGGCTTATTTCTGTAAAAAGTTCTGTTTCTTCCGGATTTAAATCAGGATGATAAATATTAATTAAAACCCTATATGACTTTTTCATATCACTAAAACTATCATTCGTACTTACACCTAAAACTATATAATAACTACTATCATAAAATTGTTCATATTTAGTAGGTGCTTTAGCTTCTGTATTTTTTATTGAGCTATTTTCATTATAGGAAAATTTCTCGCTCTTGAAGTTTTCTTCTTTTGTATACTCATCCTTAGTGCTATTAAAATGTTCTTTCTCTTTATAAGAATCGTTTGTCTTAGACTCTCTATTTTTAATGTTTTGAAAAAATATTTTAATATTTAAAACTATATTTTTAATGAAATGTATAAGTCTTAAAATTTTGTAATAAATAGTGATAAAAAAGTAATAGGCATTAGTTGTAGCATATTTTAGTTCTCTGCATAAATTGATAAAAAATAAAATAGCTGTAAATATAAACTCTTTGGTAGATCCGAAAAAGTATTTTAAATGAGGAGCAATTAAAGCTATTCCTATCATTACATTTAAATCTTTAATGATACTTTGATGTGTCCAAAAAGTTAAAAGGTTATACCCTAAAACAACAAATATCAATCTATAAAAAGTTTGTTTTGCTAGAAAAGAAATGAAGAAAGGAATAAGTGAGAGTCCAATCATTATTGCAAATACTTGCCAACGTTCATTTGTTAAATCACTTGCTAAAACCTTAAAAATATCAAATATTAGTTCCATTTAGTTTGTCTCCACGTTTTCTAAATCAACATAATAAATTGTATCATCTGTTATATTATTTTTAATTTGATAAGGAGAAATCTTTGAAAAATTCTTAAACATTAAATCTTTGTAATAAGGTTTAATAGGTAATTTAAGAGGTCTTTTATTTGCATAAACAAATAAAGCTTCATTATCATTCATCGTTCTTATATCACTTACACTCATTACATTTTGAGTATCATAATATTCACTTCCATCTGCTTGTTTTTTTAATACTTCTTTTGTTCCAAACATTTTTTCTAAATTTGTGGCTAATTCTAAATCAGCTCCTGAATAAATAAGTTTACTTGTAATTCCTCCATCAAGAATAGTTTTTGCTTTTTGGGGAGAATAAATATCACTTAGTTGGCTAATACTTTGCAATATTATAGATATAGATACTTTATATTTTCTAATACTGGTAATAATAGAAGAAAATTTTGGAATATTCATATTTCCAAATTCATCTAATAAACAGTATATTGCTAAATCTTTATTCGTTGGTAAATTATCCATCATCACATTAAAAAGCTGTGAATAAAAAAGATTTAATAAAAAACTGTATTGTTCTTGGTATTGTTGTTCAATTTTAATAAAAATGACGGATTTTTCATCTCTTAATTTCTTAAAATCTATACTGTGAGAGTAAGTTAATTTTTCTAAATTATCATTAATTCCTATTGGACTTAGTGCTATATTAACTGTTGTCATAATGGATTGAACGGTAGCTTCACTACCACTAATAAACCCTTTAAATTCATTAAATGTTTTATCATCTGCATAATACTCAAAGAACTCATATAGAGGTTCTCCTTTTATTCCAAAGTTATTAATCATATGTTTGACATTGGCTAAATTGATATATCGTTTGTTCTCATTTGCTTTTAATACTTTTATTAAAAGAGATATAAAGTTTTTAGCTCCATCTGTCCATATTTTACCATTTGCATTAGTACTTTGCATTCCAGAAGATGCAATTAATATTTCAGATACCATATCAATACTCATTGAGTCTTTCGCATATTCTAAGGGGTTGTAACGAATAGATTCATTTAAGTTCTTAGGATCAAGTACATAAATTTTAAAACCTCTTTGTTTTAAGTATCCACTTGTTTTTTCAAATAATTCTCCACTTAAGTCAGTAATAACCATTGAGCAATGCTCACTTGCTAATTTAAAAATATTAGGAATTACAAAAGAGCTACTTTTACCACCTCCTGCTCTTGATATTAAAGCTAAGTGATTAAAACTTTCTTTTTGGGAAAGTCGTTTATTCTTTCCATCAATTAATAACCCATCATTAAAGCGTGAGAATAATTTTACTTCATCTGTTTTATTCATCATGCCATCGGGTTTTAAAGAAGGTCTTGTAAGAAAGCTCAAAAGAGCATAAAAAGGGTTTAAATAAGTAATGCCTAATTTTCTAAAAAAATGATTCATAACTAATATCATAAAGAAAATAAAAAATACCATCATAATTAGGGGCTTGAAAGCTTCCATTTGTAGCCTTTGTTTTAAGTAAGACTATTCTAATGAAAACTCTATTAAGAAGTTATAATAAAAAAAATGGCTGCAGGAATAAATTAAAACTATTTTCATAGTTTTTTATATCTGCTGTTCTATTTTTTTCTCGTGATTTTTTTCTTTTTTCTATTGCTTGGTAATTCTGTTGTTCTTGTTTTCTTTTTAAACTTCTTTTTTTTCTTGCTTGATTTGTCATTTTATATCCTTTTTTAAAATTAAAACTAACTTTCTCTTGTTTTTCCCCGTCTTTCACGTCTTTGTTCTATTTTTAGAAACTTGTTTAGAAGGTGCTTATATTCAAGATCTATACCTAAGGTTTTTAATCTGTATTTTTTATTGTTATACATAACTCCAATAGTTTGACCTCTTTCGTATATTTCATATCCTAAGTTCTTTAAGTGATTTTTTAAATAGCTTCTTGAAGTGGCTTTTTTAAAGCTATTTTCTAAATCTTCTTTGATTTGGTCTTTAGTACTTTTTTTATTTCTCTTATGTTTAAGTTCTTGTTCATTTTGTTTATCTTTACTTAAATCTTTTTGTTTTTGATAGATTTTTGTTTTAGACAATTCTTTGAATTTCTCATTTTTAAAATTTTCTAAATGCTTTTGAATAAGTGAAAATTCTTTTTTACTGAGTCTTATTCTTTTTTGTCCTTCTACTTCATTTGCACTTATCATTAAATGTAAATGTATATTGTTTTTATCTTCATGTATTACGCCAAAACTTAAATGATTTTTTGCTCTGGCATTTAAATATTTATTGGCTAAATCAAGCAAAATCTCTTTTTGTCTTTCAAGTGAGAGATTATTTTCTTCAAGAGATAATAACTCATGATACATATAGTTTTTTCCTCTTGCTTGATCTAAATACTCACTGTTTTGTATAAATTCATTTATTAGATTTTCTTTATCTTTTGAATGAGAGTAAGTATTTTTTGTAAAAGAGTAATTTTCACTGTCTCTTGTTAAATAATCATAAAGATTTGAAAAACTTCTGTCTTTTCTACTCATGGATTTAATGATCATTGGTTAAATCTTAGAAATAAATTTCTTAAATGCTTCTTCGTAAGACTTTAAAGAATTAATTAAAATATTAATATCAATTTGCTCATTTATATTGCTCTTATATGCAATTTGATTGATGTTATTAGCTATTCCTCTTGATATTAGTACATATTCTTTAATATAATCCTTTTGTTCCTTAGTGAGTATTTTAAAGCTTGTATTATTTAAATACGAAGTAAGTATATTTTTCGCAAAGGTATTTGTGCTTGTATCTACACAAACAGAGTTTTTTCGTAATTGTTCATAAAAAATATTTGATAAAGGAAAAGTTACAATTTTGTATTTTTCCTTATATATTTTTTTATAACTCTTTTGATAATTTTTGTTTCCTTCTTTCATAAATTAACCTTTAAATTATAATGTTTGTATTGTACAAGTGTAATATTTTGCCAGTTCATTTAATGGATAAAAAATATCACCTTGTCCTTTTTTTAAATAAGAGCAACCTAAACCATTTTTTCGTAATCGGTCTAAAGTTGAAATACTTAATCCACTTTCTTGGCTCA
This sequence comes from Arcobacter sp., assembly GCA_002733685.1. GTDB lineage: Bacteria > Campylobacterota > Campylobacteria > Campylobacterales > Arcobacteraceae > NORP36. The sequence goes on from NVWN01000012.1 coordinate 92,683, forward strand.
TTTCTTTTTTTGAAAGAGCTATTTTATTGTGTTTTTTATACAGGACTTCAAATACTATTTTTTCATCACTACTCATAAATTACTCCTCTTCTGCTTTGATATGATTAATTATAAAGTAATAAAACTTAATTTATATAATAAATACTTAGTATTAATATAAAAATGTTATAATTAATAGATTTGATTAGATTTAACTACTTTCCATACTAATTAAATATTAATACTTAGTAATATATAATAGATTAAAGGTTAGCTATGACAAATGAAGAAAGAAAAGAAAGACAAAAAACAAGAAGTGCAGGCAGACCTGTACAAGAAGACAAGTCATTAATTAAAGATAAAAAAGTAATGATGAGTTTTACACAGGATGAGTATGATGAATTAAAAAGGTTGCAAAAACTTTTAAATCAGCCTACCTTAACGGCAACGCTTTATGATTTTCTTGAACGAGGAAAGAAATCATTGCAAAGTGAGTTTAGTTCACAGCGTTAAAATATAGTTTTATATTTTAGCTCTTTTAGTAAAACACTTGTTTTACTTTTTACAAAAACTATATAAAAAATCCACGTATTTTTTTGCATGTTTTTTAGGTTAAGGGTTTTTAGGGATAGGATGGAATCCTAATTTCCCTGAACAAGTTTTGCATTTTTTCTGAATTCTTAAGAATTCCAGAAAATATGCAAACTTGCATGATTGGCTAAAGCCAATACTAGTGTTCTCAAGACTTCTTAAGAACATGATTTTACAGTTTAAACTATAAAGTCTATTATTTCTAAATTAGAATTTCTAATAGCTTGTAATTTGATTTTATCAATACAAACAAAATTAGCATTTTTTGAAGAGTAAAAATAAAAAACCTTTGGTTTTTTATTCATCTGAATTTGATTAATTATGTCGTAAAAAGAGCTAATCAATATTTGATTATGTTCTCTTTTGTAAGCTCTATTTATAATTTGTGCTAAAACATCTTTGTTTATAGTTTTTCTTAATCAATTGACATAAAATGAATGAGTTACATTATCATAATAATAAATATAATAAGTTCATTTTTTTGGAGAGTCTTTTATATAAATTGCTTTCATCAACAAATTCTTTCTACCAGTTTTAATTTCAAGCAATGTTTCAAATGTATTCATAGTATTTATTTTAAATTTATAAAAAAGATGTCGTTGCAACAACATCTTTTATTAAATAAAATATTGAAAAAATAGCAAAAGTTTTTTCGACTATTTTGGCTATTTAATGCGGAGTTAATACAGTGTTTATACTATTTACATATATACAAATAGTATAAATCAAAGTTTATATACCCTAGTTATTGAATCAAGAATTGAATTAATTCAATATATAAAAATAAAAATTTTAGAAACATTATAGTTTACATAATTATTTGGGATCATCTTTATAATGCAAATTTAACTTATCTAATAATTCTTTTCCAATCCTAGTTTTGATCCGATCATTAAAATAATCAATAAATTCTTTATGTATATTATTTCTATCTTTTTCATTATTATTATTTGTCTTATATTTTACTTTATCATCATCATGGTAAAATTTTGATTGCATAATCGAATCAATCATATCAATGTCATTCGCTATTAATGAGTTTATATTTCCAGATGGATTTGCAAATAAATGATAATTAGTGTAAATTGAGCTTGTATTTGCAAAATCAATGAAAGTTCCATATAAACTAAATTTAATCATTACTTTTTCTTCTTCTATAAGTTTAATATCTTTTTCTTCAGGGGTAAAATCACCAATAACAGACTCTCCTAAATCATGAATTAAAATCATATCTAAAATTAATTGTTTTGAGTATACTTCTTTATCTACACTCGAATAGTCTAATTTTTTATCTAAATTGTTTGGTAAAAACATTAATGCAAGATAATATGATTTTAAAATATGAGTTGGTACATTTTCTGGATTAACTACATTTCTTTTTACCCATCCTTTCCTTGGAACATCTCCAAAATTATAAATGTCTTTTAATAGATATGTGTAATCAATTAAATTGTTATCTTTATATCTAATGAGATATTCACTTAATAACAATACGTAATAGTTTAAAAAATCTGAATCAAAATGAAAGTTTTTGAATTTTAAAATGTTCAGTAAGTTTATCAATCTATTAATTTTATTAATAAATAATTTTTCATTCTTACTATCCATAGATAATCTGTTCTGAATAATAGATAAAATTGTAAAAAGCTCAATTTCAAACATTGGGTATTTTTTTTCATGACCTGCATCTACTTTATTATATAATAAATCAAAAGTTCTATCGCATGAAGTTAAAGAATCTTCATTCTCCATAAAGTCATTAGGGCGGTAAAGAATATCGCCATAATATTCCAAATGAAATCCACGATTTAGATTATTACAATTAACATCCCTGATTAATATTTTAATATACTCATTTGATAAATTAATATTTCCAGAATTTATTAAACTAATTATAATAGTTCTTTCTAACATCAATATATCCTTGTATTCATCATTATCTTTATCAGAATAATTTTGTACAATACTCCTAATATTTTTATATTGCTTAAATAAAAAATCTTTACATTCAGGTTCTTCCATTCTGCCTAATAAATATGAATAGTTAGTTTGTGCTCTAAAATTATTCTTGTGGAAAGAATGGATTAGTTTATTCAATAGATTTTTTCTATTTCTTTTATTTAAACTTTGAATAATATCCTTACATAGGCTATTTATTTCATAAGGATAAATGTATTCTAAATCTTCATTTTCTGATCCATTAATAATATATTCTGCTATTAAGGCATATCTTAAGTATAAATGTTGGTTTATAATAATAAGCAACGGTTGACTTGATGAAATCATATTTTCTTTAATATAAAAATCATATACTTCTTTGGGAATACTAGAGGAATCTTCATGATTTTCAGATAATATTAGGTTTACCTTATTTAATAAGATAGTTTGAAAATTGAACACATTACAATCTATATTTTTATTAATTAAGTCTATGATAAATGTATCTATTTTAGAAAAAGCACCTTTATTTATTATATTTAAAATTTTGTTTATATTTTCTGTTTTTATTTGTTTGTATTTTTTTAAAGCTTCCAATAAAAGAGGTTGATTAAACTTGTTTATTCTTGAAAAAATTATGAAGTTCATTTTTTCAAGAATATTATGAATATAGTAAAATTCACTAAAAAGTCTATTTATATATTCTAATGTATAAACTTCAGAATCAAATGAAAATATCACTCTACATTCTAAGTCTTTTAATTTTTCAAGTTCATGTAAAAATATAGAAATGTCATTTTTATAATTAGCATTTTYMWWAATTAAGTCAATATTTATTCCATCTACTATAAATATTTTTTTCCTACTATTTAAATTTTTTAAAATTATTTCTATATTATGTTTAAAACCTTCCTCTAAATTGATATAAATAGTGTTATTCTCATAAACCTTTGAAAATAATTTTAATAAATAACTTTTTCCTATACCTTTCGGACTTACTAACATGTAATTATTATTTAGTTGTGAATAGTTCTCAATTAATTCATCTAAGTCTTTTTTATTCTCAGTAAAACATTTTAAATAACTCGAAAACTCTTCTATAATTGATATATCTAAGGTGCTTTTTTTAGGCAAAAAATCTTTTATTGTCCTATTAATACTCTTTATTAGTAAAATATGCTCAGGAGAAGAATCAGGTTTACAAATTTCAGTATGATTACCTGTAATTTCTTGGCAAATATCTGAGTCTGAAAAACTTTTTAATTCATATTCTGGTACTGCAGTTTCTTTAGGTACAATAACATCATTATCTCCATAATAATAGTATCTCTTTACTTTATTTCGCTGGTACTCAAAATGAGTATTTGTTTTTACTAACTCTGGTGAATTTGTTTTTAAATAACTTTTCTGTTTATGTATTATAGGTATCAGATTTGCTAATTTAGAACCCGTATGAGGAGTACCTAAAGTAATATAAAATGGAATATTATCATTGTTTTTTATGTAATCATCTTTATTTATCATTGTCTTCACAATTAATCCACCCATACTATGACAAATAAAATTTATTGATACATATTCATGAGACAATTCTTTATGTTGAGAGAATAATGTTGTTGTTATTTCATCTATAGTTTTATTATGCTTGTGATTAAGATAAGACGTTTCTGACAATAGTGTGAAAAACTTAGAACTTAACCACTTAGATTCATAGGAGAAACAACATATATCACAGATTTTCAAAATACTATCATGAAAATATTCATGAAAATATTTTCCATTATCATTTTTAAATGAATCTTTACTTCCTCCAATTCCATGAACAAAAATTATAAGATATGGTTTTTTTTCTACATTATCATTTAAAATTTCAAGACAACTTTTTAATTCCATAAACATTCCTTCACTTAACAAAAATTAGTCTAAATAAACAACTAATGTAGTTTATTAAAAATAATATTAGTATTTACTGATAATTAAGTAGTAGTTTTAATATTATCTACAAAATATTGACTTTTACAAATACAATACTATTATATATAAAATATTTATTAAAATTATTTTATGAATAGCTTATTATGAAATTGATTTCAAATTTTCAATACATTAAGTCAAAAACCTAGAGCTTGATGGATTAGAAAAGAAGTGTGAATTCCTTTAATTTTATGTGAATCAGTTTTGGAGCATTCTTTAAATGTTGAAAGGGCTTGTAAATCATTAATCATATGAAATTTTCAAGATATAGATAAAAAAAAGGAATTCTCCAAGATGTGAAAATATCATGATATTTTAGAATATAATATGCCTGATATCACTCCTCATTGTTGAGTTTCTAATGAGGAAAAATTAAAAATGGAATTTAAGGTATTATTAAATATAGAAAATATATTAGGAACTGAATGAAATGAAATTTTGAATTGAGTGAAAGAATATCTAAATCAAAAAAGTAATGACTCTAAACTATTAACACTACTAGATAAAACTGATGCATGAGTAAAAGCACTCGAATATGAAAAACTTTGATTTAAAAAATGAGTAGCACATTTTCACCCATATGTTTTAGAAAAGCTAAATGATAATAATAAATTGAAAGATATTTATCAAATTTTACTTGAAAGAGAATTTAATAATTTAAATTCCCATTTTCAATATTTTACATTACTTCAATTAGGATGAGATTATGAGTCTTTTAGATATAAGATGAAACAATTAGCATTATAAACTGTTATGATATATTTCTATTGGAAACAAAAACAACTACTTTAGTCAGTTAGTTAAATAATTATTACTATCTACTTTTAGTAGATTTATTTTTTTAGATTTTCAACAATCTTATTATATTTCCATCCTAAATTACCAACTACTCAAGCTTCCATAAATTTACTTTTTAACATAGCTGTATCAGCTATTGAAGTTCAGTTTACAATTGCCTTTACCGATAAAGGTTCATCTATATTTCAAGTAATAAGCTTATTAACAAATTTAACTAAGTTTGTTTTAGACGCTATATTTAATCAAGCATTTTTATCTGTAAAAGCTGAACTCTCTCAAAAATGTCAATTCTTTAAATCTATATTTTTAACACTTAAATTAAGTCAAGGAATTGATAGCATATTCGACTGTAACTCTGCAATGATTTTACTTGTTATACTTTTAGGAATTAAATCAAATCAAGTTTTTTTCATAAATTTTAATACTTCGAGTTGTTTTTCTTTTTCTTCTGATTTTCTTTTTACAAGTTCTTTTATTTCTAACTTATAATCTTTTAAAATTCGAGTTTGAGTTTCTCAAAGGTGTGATTTTATGGTTGCAAATTTCTCTTTAATATTTTCTATTTTAAACTTTAAATTATTTGGAGAGTTAATATCTTTAAAACTTGAAATATCAGACTCTTTAATTTGATTGTTTGAATCAATGCCCATATCGTTATAAACATCATCAAGGTTATTAAAAATATCTCTTGAAAAGTTGTTTACTGTATCTTTTAGTTTATCTTTAAAGTTTTCTTTTCACCAATTTAGTTGAATATCACTAAGTAAAGTATCAAAACAGACTCAAAAGTCACTTAGAACAGAAAAGCTATCTTTTACCTCCCTCAGTTCTTCTTGGTTATTCTTCATTACATTAGAAAGTTCTTCTTTATCAAGTTTTTTATCAAAACTATATGAACTTCATATCAAGCTTAACTTTGAAACAGGAACATCTGAATTTAAATCAATATTAACAAATCATCAAGAATCTTTTTCTATTTCTCAAATAATTTTATTAGTATCTAAACTAGCTCATGATGATTTATTTTCTAAAGAATTAAAATATTTTTCAAAACTAGAATCTACACCTATTAAATTATTTCTAAATTCAATATACTCGGGATTGTTTTTATCTGCTCATCCTAAATTATCAATTATTGATTTAAGTTTTCAAGGTTGTTTTAAAATAGTAAGGATTTCTTTTAAAGCTGCTTCTTTTTCTTGTGGTTCAATTAACGTGTCAAAGCTATTTAGTTTTTCTGCAATATCAGGGTTTTTATTTAAAATGTTTGTTGTAAAAATTGATTTTATTTTTAACATTTTAGATTCAATTTTTTTAGTTTCTTTTGACTGGTTAATTTTTTCATCTGATTCAATTTGTACTGTTTCCTTAAGCTTATTTTTTGATTCTTTATTTTCATTTTTAAATTCGTTCTTTTTTTCTTTCAATAAAAAAGAGAGAATTTCATTTTTAGATTTAGAAGCTAAACTTTTTAATGTAATATCTTCTTGTTTTTGAAGAACCTTTCTAAATGATTCTTCTTTATTATCTGGAAAATCAAGCACATTTAAAACATTGTTAACTTTATTTAACTTGTTAGAGTATTTAATACTAGCTTCAACTTTTTGAATATCTTCCTTTGAAGCTTCCTCTAATTTTGGCTGTTCATCTTGTGATTCAAAGTTTGAACCAAAATTTTCTAAAGACATAAAATGAGATAATTAAATTAAATATAGGTATATATTATCATATTTGTATCTTTCGTGCAAAAAAACTACATTTTTATTTTTGATCATATACCCCAAGAGTTTTAGCTAATTCATTAACAGTTTTTCCAAGTTGTTTAAATGATTCCGTTTTTAGTTTTGCAGTTCGTTGTCTTTGTTCAAGTTTAACTTGTTTTACTTTTTCTTTTTGCACCTGTTTTTCAAATTGCATAAATTCTGCTATTAATTCTTCGTCTGTTTTATTAGCATTTAGAAACATATTTGATAAGAATATTGTGAATACTATTAATAAGATTTTTTTCATTATTTCTCCAAAATTAAGAATACATGAAAGTTTGAAGATTCATGCATTCTTTTTTATTTAACTTAAAAAGGACGTTCTCTATCACATTGAACACAAAATGTTCTATCATCATTAAGAACATTCCCACACTTACAAGTCCAACTAAATATTGTTAAATCTTTAATACTTTTGAAATTCATAACTATTACCTCCTTTCTTGGATTTTAGGCATAAATTTAACTCTTTTTCATTAAATATAGTTAAATATTAACTATTGTAATATATTTATAGTTAATATTTAACTAAAAAAGCAATAAAAGAGTTAATATTTAATCTGTTGTGTATTTTGTAATGATTTGTTAAGTTTTACCTATAGAAATAAAAAGGTAAAAAGATGACTCAAAGAGATATGGCGGGATATATTGATGTTACACCTGTAACGTTACGAAACTGGAAAAAGCATAAACCAAGACTTTATGAAATTGTAATGAAGGGTTTTGCTTTTAATGACATGATAGATGTTAATAAAGAATCTTATGAAAAAGCTAAGAAATTGAAAGTAGAATTAGAGGAATTAAAATAAAATATTAATTCTATTTTGTGATGTTTTTAAACTTATAAAATTAGTTATTAAGCATAAGATACATTACAAAACCAATAATAACAATCACTCTAAAAGGATGCTCTTTTACGTATTGAATTTTAAAAATAAAAAAAGATGCTACCATACTTAAAAAAGTAGCTAATCCCATATGCATCCCCGTTACATAATTAACAAGTGGTGCGAGAGTTATACTACACATTGCCCAAATAAGAGAACGTGTTATATATAAATATAATAAATATCCTAATCCTTTTGCTTGATTCATTTTCTTTTGAAGTTCATATTGTTCTTGTCTTCTTAAATCTTCAAAATCATCTTTTTTATTTTGATTAAAAAACATTTTAAACCTTCTTGTGTTTAAATTAAGTTTAGATAATTTAATAAATTATCTAAACTTTAGTATATCTTATTATTTATTCAAAATAAAAAAGAAGTTTAATAAAACTTCTCAAATTCATTCTGAGCTTTTTCAGATTCAAAATAAATATAACTGTCCATATAATTAGTATAGATTTCAAATTCATCATTTTCAGTTTTAAACAGTTTTGTATTAGAACTAATAAATTTATAGGCTATTTGATTTAAAGCTTCATAGATGAAATAATTAATATCAAACGTAAACTCTCTTCAAAAGTTAATTTCAACATTTTCATAAATATCATCAAAACTCATATCATGTGTATCTAGTAAATTGATTAAGAATTTTAAATCTAAGTATCAAGCACCTAATAAATTTCTAGTTATATCAGCTAATATATTTTCGTTCATAATCACAAAAATTAAAAAATAAAGTAATTAACAGAAAAAAAACAATTATTCAAAAAAACAAGGTGGAGACTTGTACTACCTTGTTTTTTTGAGTTTGTTTTTTAAAATTACTTATCTTTATTTGTATACCAACGATGAAGCTTTAGCTAATTATTTATTGATAACTTTTTTAGTATGAATAAATAATCAAAATTTTTACATAGTTTTTACATTTTTAATCAAATTTACTTGACATAAATTGACTAAAGTAATATAATAAATTTGGCAGTTAGTACTATTAAGTGCTAACTATAAGATATATAAATTTTATATACAAAAGTTACAGCTAATATATATAAAATTTATGATTGGTGACACATAGTTTAACGTCAATGTGCTAATTAGATAGTTACACAGAACTATATTAAATGTATTAAGTTATATGAAGAATAAAGTATATTATTCTTCATATAACTATAGTTCTGTTTCTATTAGTTACATTTTTTATAATAAGGACTAATATGAACAGAGTATCTGTTTCAAAGCATCCAGATGGATGGCAAGTAAAAGTTGCTGGAAATGAGAGAGCATCAAAAGTAACTTCTACTCAGGCAGAAGGTAGAGAATATGGTATTGCTTTAGCAAAACAAAAGAATGCTGAATTTACACTTCATGGAGAAGATGGTAAAATACGTGAGAAAAATTCTTATGGCAATGATCCTAGAAAGATAAAGGGATAGATGATGTCAAAGTTTGTAATTAATAAAAATCAGCAAGCCAATGGTGATCATGAGATACATAATGCAACTACAGGTTGCCAATATATGCCAAATAATGAAAATCAGGTAGACCTTGGATACCATAATACTTGTCAAGAAGCTGTTGCTGATGCCAAAATCAAATGGCCAAAAAATAGAATAAATGGTTGCTATTACTGCTGTATAAATTGTCATACTAGTTAATAATATTTATGTAGATGGAGGATATATTCCTTCATCTATCCTATAGTATTTTATTATTTAAAATAGAAAATATTATCTTGCTATTTCTTTTTTACATTTTAATTTATAGGTTTTACTTCCATATTTACCTTTAATCTCATCCATAGATTTTTGTTTAGGGTTTCTACCTTTCATCTCACCGTAATACCACATCTTTTTTTTACTAGCCCATTTGAAATGTAGCTCTTTTAATTTACCTTTTATTTCTTTTGTATTTCCACTAATCCAAATCCAAGAACCAATTAACTCAATAACAATATTTTCAAAATGCAAAATCTGACTTATAATCTTTTCTAACTCTAAATCAATTTTACTATCATTTGAAAAATATATTTTATGCTCTATAAAATCATTATAAATGGTATTTAAGAGTTTAAAATCATCTTCGCTACCTCCAACATCTGGATGAAGCTTTTTTGCTAATATCTTGTATATCTTCTTTGCTTCATTTATTCCAGTAACTTCTCTAAACTTATTTTCAATTTCTATTCTTGTCATTTCTTATCCTTTGAAAGTTTTGCCTTTTTTGAAGATTTTAAGGGTTTGTTTTTCTCTTCTTTTAAATTTTAAGAAAGTGAAAAACTTAACTCTTTTTTTCTTCTTTAGGCTTTTGCCTCTTTCGTTAGTTCATCGGGCTTTTTTCAAAATGTAATAGGATATATTTTTGTTTAGAATAAAATGTAATTTTGTAAAAATTCAATTTAGTGTAGATAAATAATATCTCATAATGGAATGACTAAAAAGCCAAACTAATGAAATAGATAGTAAAAATAAGATGAAAGAAATTAGATAAGTTTTATTTCTGCTGTGTAACAAAAATTTAAAAATAAGAAGAGGCTCTTTGCTCCGCAGGATAGCCCTGATAGTAATGTAATGAAATCTTTGATTTTATTTTAAATGGATAGCAGGTATTAGCTTCAAAAACTAACGCCCTTTGGTTGTTGGTTCATCCACGACTTACAAAGAGATTGTAAGCTTTCGCAGTGAGCAGGTGAATAAAAATTAATTTAATTACTTTTTTCTGTTCAATCTTCTCCCTGAAAGTTTTTTCCAAATACCATTTGCTAATTTGACTTCTTTATCAGTGAAGTTAAACCCCTGTTTTAATACTATTTCATCCGTCAAAGATAAAATTTTATCAATACTTTCTTTATTACGGAACATCTTATCTAACTTTTTAAAAAGATGTTTATTCTCTTCTTTATACGGAATTAATATATTCCCTACTTCACTAGGCATAAGTTCTAATACTCCACCTCCATAACTTCTACCTACAATTTCAGAAAAAGCAAAGGATAGTGAATTATAGAAACTAGCAATCAAAGCTTGTTTATTAGTGTCTTTATTGATATAAATTCTATGTACAGTATCAGTAGTATACGCATTTGCTTTATTTAAAACCATTTTCGGAAATAAATGAATTTGTCTTGTAAAAAAAGCTTCCGATATTTTTAATGAAGGAGCAATATGCCATTGTTCTCCTCTTATTCTACATTTATAACCTTTATGATATTCAAGTTCTTCTCCCCTTTTAACATAATTGAAAGCTGTAGAATTTTCTTTTTCTAAAATAGACTTTTCTGGAAAAACTAATAAATGTGCTTTAGCCCCATCATTTTTATTATCTTCCCAATCATCCATTGAAAAATTTATTCCTTTAAGCTGAACACTTCTACCCATTAGTGGTTTTGCATAATCTCTCATATTATAATCTACAACTACTTCTTCGGGAACAGTGAAAAATTCATTTTTTCCAGTAGTGATACCTACTTCATTTTTTGCGTAATCTTTAATTCTTTTAAAACGATTTGATTTATTAAGCTCTTCTAAAAAATTTATTTCTTCCTGTTCTAAAAAATAAAAAGTCCATTTATTTTCATGATAATCTATTTCTTTTTTTGGACTTTTTAAAAGTCCAAAATCAATATTACTAAGATCATCTGCGTCTGTTACTTCTAAATGTTCTATTTTATGTTTTTGAGTATTGTTCTTTTCACATAATAATAAAATGACTTCCTGTTGAATACCAGGAAATACTAGTTTTTTAAAAGAAACTATATTAATTTTATTAAAAGTCTTAGCTAAAAAACTTCTTAAAGGTTTAGCATATGAAACTTGTAAAAGTTCAGCAGGAAGGACAAATCCAATCTTACCTGTATCTTTTAATAATAAACTTGCACCAACTACAAAAGAAACCCATGCATTAGTTAACTTTGAATATTTCATATTTACTCTATCAAAAATTTTCGAAGCTTCATTTTGTTGTTCTTTATCAAAATATTGATATCTAATATAAGGAGGATTTCCTATTACTATATCAAATTTTTTCTCAGTATTATTACAAAAATCATGGAAATCATTATTGATTACCTTGGTAGATGGTAAATTTAAACTTTTTGCTTTCTTAAATTCAATCTTATCAAATTCTATAGCTGTAACTGAATTATATTTAAAATTATTATTCTTTATAGAATTTAAAAAAACTCCATCTCCACAACTAGGTTCAAGTATATCTTTGTCTTTTGTTCCATTAAATGCCCATTTTAAAATAAAATCTGCTATCAATGGAGGAGTATAAAATCCTCCTCTTAATTTCTTATGACTTTCTGTGTTAATTTTTTTCATTTTCTAAAAACCTATTGGAATTAATGCTTCATCTTCTTGTAAATCAAAAAGATTGCTAAGTAAATTATTTAGTTTTGTTAATTTAGTATCAAATTGTCTTTTGAGAGGTATTAACTTACGGTTATTATTAGAATTCATATCAATTAGTGAATATAATTCAATTAATTCTTTTTGCATATCTGAAATTTTATCATGCATTTCTTTTTCTTCTTCATCCTTAAAATTTATTTTTATGATAGGCAATCTTTTAAGAACTTGAGTTCCTCTTGAAATATAGCCACCTCTAAAAACTGTTCCTATTAAACTAGCATACCATTCAATGTATTTGGAGTTTAATAAAGCTTGAATGTAATATATCGAATAGGGGCAGTCTTCTGTTACTGATATAACACAATATCCACCATTACCACCAGAAGATAATAATGTTTTTTCATAGTCTATTGCATATTTATCACCTAGAGACAAAATACCTACAACAATTTTAGCAGGCACTTCACATTTATCTAAACTTTGATGTCTTCCATATCTATACCATTCATTTTCAGTTTTAGGTGTTGGTTGTATATCTCTTTTTAATAATTTATCTTTGAAATATGATAAATACTTGAATGTAAATGGATATTTTTCTTCTAACTCTTCAATTTCAATAAATTTTATAATATCATTATCTTTTTTATATGGATAAATAACAAAACTATTTGGTTCAAATTTTCTATAGGTATAAAGATTATCTAGCCCTGTTGATGTTTGATAATAAGGTCTTGTTAATTCTTTTTCAATTTTCCATTCAATATTATCTTTTTTTAAAGTATAATAGTTATCATCTTCATATATAGAATTGTGGATATAAATACTATTTGCACTTGTTTGAATACCATTAAATATATTCTTTTCTCCTATAATTTTTTCAAGAGTAAAAGATTTTTCATTAATCTTTTTATATAAGTTTTTAAGTTTATTTGGCATGAGTATCCAAACTTCTTTATCTAGTAATCTATTTTCTATGCTATCAAAATCTGAATTTGAGAAATTTCTAGTTTTCCATTCTTCAAAATTATCAATTTCTAAATACTTAAAGAAATCATTTTCTGTCTTATTAAGTGTTAATAAACAAGTATATGTTGTCTTATCCTGAAAAATCTGGTTAGATCCAAAAGATATTATACTTGAAATAGTTTTGGATTTTTGAAGTAATTCTCTTAATTTTAATCCAGCTCCAACTTTAATAAACTTGTTTGGGATGATAAACCCAAAAAACCCATTATCTTTTAATAATGACAATCCTTTTTCAATAAAAAGAAAATATTTGTCAAATTGTTTGTATGCTGAAAAATAATGTTTTTTATATAAAGATAATTCTTTAGGTGTGATATTCTTCATATTTTCTGTATTTAAATATGGGGGATTTCCAACTATAATATCAAACTGTTTAGGAAAATCAAAAGGATTAATTTCTTCAACATCATCATTAGAAATTTGAGAACTATTCAATAGAGAGTTTCCAAAGAAAATATTATCATCTAAATTTGGAAGTATAGGTATAATATCTCCTATCGAATTATTATCTTCTGATTCAAGTAGTTTAAGTAAAAGCCCAAACTTACAAGATTGTACTGCATTAAAATCTTTATCTACTCCATATATACACTTTAGTAAAATATCTTTTTTTATTTCAAAGGGTAATTTATAAGTATTTATAGATATTTGAATTAATTTTGTTTTATCATTTATTAAATAGTAATCAATCAAAGTATCACATATTAGTTGATACAATTCTAATAAAAATGCACCTGAACCACATGCAATATCTGCAAAATTACCATTCATTATTTCAATATCTGTTTTACCTTTACAAAAAGGAATAATAGTTTGTCTTAATATGTCCTGTATAATATTAGTAGGAGTTGTAACTACATCTCTATCAATATTTTCAGGTTTTTTCCCAAGAATAACCTTCCCATTATTAATATAAAGTTTTTCAGCTAAAAATATTTCATAAATATTTCCTAAAATATCTGATGAAAATACTGAAAAGGAATATGGGCTTTCTGGATAATATATATTTTTAATAATGTACCAAAAAATAGATTTATTGTCAGAAATAATTTTTTCAGTATATTTATTATCAAAAAGTCCTGAATTATATTTTTTATCTGCTTCTTTAAATTTAAGTATTAATGCTTTAAAATCTTCACTAGTAGCATATGAAAGAAGAGTTTCATACTCTTCTAAATTTCTATCCTCACATACTCTAAGGAAAATAATACTATTTAAATAACTTTGAACTATGTCATTCAATGTATCTTCATTACTTTCTGGGTTATGTTTATATATTTCTTCTCCTAACATAAACCTCCAGTCATTAATTTGTTTGAGAAACATATCATCAATACTAAATTTTTTTATTTTTTCATCTATATGTGCCCAGGTATTATCAAACTTACCAGAGTAAACATTCTCTCGGCTAAGTAACTCGTAAATCTCTTTAAAATTATCTTCATATTCTGTATAATGATACTGCTTTATTAAAGCGGTAGTACTTGTATCACTAGTTTTTACATTTTCAGAACAATCATATATTGTTAGAAATTCAAAATTGGATAAAACAGATATTTTTAGTTTTGCGGTAAATCCATACCTACGAACCTGTTTAGCAGAGGCAGGATGAGATTCTATTTTTACACTAGGTTTCTTAGCTTCAAGAAAAAATTTTCTTTCTGAAAATAAACGAAATGTGTAATCAGGCTTTTTAGTGTTCTCTGATACATTCGCCTTTAATCCTTCTTCTAAAATAACTTCTCTTTCATTAGTAGCTTTAACAGCAGTATTTTTAATGTCCCAACCTAATGCTTCAAAAAAAGGATCTAAAAAATCACTTCTTAAAAGTGTTTCATTATAATTAGACTTTTGATAACTTTTTATATCTTTTTGGTACTTATCTACAAGGTTTTTAATTGTTGTTTTTTTTTCAATCATATTGATATGTAACTTTTTATTAGAATATTTAAATATATGTATTTATTTAAGTTTTATTGTATCAAGAAAAGGACTAAAATCAATTGAATTAAATTATTCTAGTTTATTCACTTTTTTAGTAACTTCATTTGATGGATTATAATAAAAAACTGCTAAATTTTCCCTTACTCTAGCATATTATACATAAACTAATTTTTCTAAAAGTTTACTAGTATTAAATTTAATAATTATTTATAATTTAATCGTTATAAGTCCAATTTTCAATCCCTTCTATTATTAAATTTTCTGGATAGTCATAAATAATACCAACACTATATTTTGCTCTTGTAATTGCTACATATAATTTAGAACAACTTGTAGGATTTAAAGTTTTTCCAGTTAAAACCCAATCTAAAATTGGTTTAGTAGGATAAATTAAAATTCTATCAAAACCTAAACCTTTAGATTCTCCGAAATTCATAATAGAAAAGCTATTAGTTACCTTTTTTCTTCTTGAATCTCTTAATTGCAAAGGTTTATATTTTTCAAGATATATGTCAATATCCTCATTTTTTATAAAAAATAATCCTTTGTGTTCTACATCATCATCTTGATTTGAACTAGGTGTATCATAATTAGGAAAAAGTTTAGATGAAAAAGTACAAATTAGTTCATTATTTCTATAGCTACAATTTAAACTGACTTCATCAACTTCAATTTCAAAATTTTTACATTCTTCCTCTATAAACTCTTTAATTTTGCCATCTTTATATTTTGAGAACTTTCTTTCATTATGAGTTAAATAAGTCACTTGTCTTGGATCGCCTACTAATATTATGTCTGAACTTGATTCAAAAAGTAGTTTAATAATTTCTAAATCATATCCTGCTAAATCTTGTACTTCATCTATAAAAATATTTTTATAGATTCTACTTATTCTATTAATAACGGCATAATTACTTTTTTGATTACAAAGACATACAAATTTTGATAATTTGTCACTGAAAATTTTATATTCTGAATTGAAAAAATACTTATCAACATTAGTAGCTGGAACATATTGGGTAGATTGCCTATTAACTAATATCATTCCATTTATTTTTTTATCAGTTAGATAATCTTGATATGGCTTCACCCCATGTTGAATTAATGTAGAAAACCATGTTTGAATAGTAATATTTTTAGGAATGAAGCCATTTATTTCAATAAACTTTTTTCTAATTTCTGTTTCATTTGCTTCCGTATAGGTAGTTATTAAAACACTTTCAGTTTGTGATAATGCATTAGTTACTAAATATGTTGTTTTCCCTGCTCCTGCAGCAGCAATAATTAATTTATTCATCTATTTTAATTGATTCCATAATATATTCTGGGAAGATTATTTCTTCACTTGTATCAAAGATTTTCAAGGCACATTCTGTTTTATTTATTCTCATATATTTTCTTAATTCATTTTTAGTAGTATATGATGTTTCAAATATTGTATTTAATTTAGCTAAATCATTTACCTTTAAAATTTTCGGTTCCAATGTATTATAATTATAAGGTTTACTTCCTATCATTAAACTACCAGTATCAATAGTTTCATCAAAACAAATTTTAATATTATCTACAGCATTAGTTCCAAGATAATTATCATATTTTCTTTTTAAAGCATCAATATTTCCATCATTATCAGTAGATACAACAACCTTTTGATTTATTTTTTTTGCAATTTCTAAAAATCTTAGAAATGATATACCCACAGATATAACATCAATGCCATCTTCAATTGGAAGCCTACCAGCATTTTCGAGCATATATGCTTTTTGGATAACCAGTTCATCTGAATCACCTTCAACTAATATTGCTTTTTTACATAAAATTAATCTTAAAGTATCATATCCTGCAATCTTTTCAAAAAATTTTCTTGTTTCTTCTGATAATTCATTTAATTTTAAAGGTTTTTTATTGTTCAATAAAATCAGATGTTCTAAACCTAATTTATTAGCAACAAAACTATTATGCGTAGATATAATGATTTGTTTATCTTGATGACTATTTTTAATTTTTTGAATAAGACTATTTAATTTTGTATGACTTAAGTGATTTTCAGGTTCTTCAATTAATATTAAATTTGCTTCTTTGGCCTTTTCATGACTTAATGCAAGGTCAGTTTTTACAATACATTGTTCACCTTTTCCGATAAAGTGAAATGGTATTTCGTCAAAATAAGTCATTAAACTAGTTTCCCATGCATTCTTAGATACAAGTTCAACAGATAATTCAATTTTTTTTTCTGATAATGTAGAGTTTACTTTTATTTTTTCATTTATACTTTTTATACTTTCATCATCTCTAAAGGTTTCTCTCATTTTTCTATGAGCTTGAGAAACTTTTACAATATCATCATGTTCTAAATTTTCGCGGATTATTCTTGATAGATATAAATCAGAACCATTTTGAAATTTATTGTTAGAAGAATCAATAAGTGCTGATTTTAAAGGAATACTTCTTGAAGTGATATTATCTCTAGCAAAAGAAGTCCATATAACTTCATAATACTCAATAGGTAAAGTTTTTATATTTCCTTCTTTTAGTAATTCACTATATTCGTTACTATATTTATCATCAAACGCAATTTTAAATGATACTCCAGAAGTATTTTCTTTTTGACTATTTCCTGTTCCTTCAAATAAAGGGTAGCTCCCATCTTCAAAATAAATTTCTATCAATATAGATGGTAAGATTGATGGGTCTTCTATATATTTTTTGACAGATTCAATATTAAATAAATATTCTGTTAAATCATGCCTTAAATATTTTCCATTAAATAGCCCAGATAAAGCTAAATGAATAGCTTCAATTATTGTTGATTTACCAGCTTCATTATTACCGACAATGACATTAAGACCATTATTTAAATCAATTTTAAAACTTTTAAAACTTTTAAAATTCACAATTATTACTTTTTTTATTTTCATTGTTATCTCTTATGCTTATAAATTTCATATAATTATATAATAATATTTAAAAAAGCTAGTAATACTTTACTTTTCTGTTAATAACATTATAATTTAATATAGAATTAATATGATTTACTGAGAATTGTTTTTTTTGATAAACTCGTTAAACTTTCTTAGGTCTTCTAAATTTATATTTAACAAATACTCTTTAAAAGTTCGAATATCGAACTGTTCAGGAGCACCATAATACATAAAAACAAGAAAACCCTCAATAGAGGGTTTTTTGGTTCGAACTTTTTTAGTAATTTTATTAAAATACAGAAAAAGCTCTTATATAAGGGCTTTTTCTTGGTTCGAATCTTTTTGGGTGTTTTTATTATTAATTTTTATACAATTTTATCTACTATTGTTTTTGCATTTTCAGTATTATTCAAAACATTATTTCATTTTTTATTAAAAATTGAAATTCAATATTTATCTTGAATTTGTTTCAGAAATGTACTTATTTCTAGTAACTCAATTTTTTTTTCATCAATTATTATTCATACTATATTCTCTGGTGGTATTATATCTATTACAAATAATTCATCATAAAACTCACTTATTCAAAAATTAGACAATCATTTATTATTACTAGCTGTTTGAGAAATACTATTTACTCAGTCCCATTTTATAACAAATGATACATTATTCTTAGCAAGTGTATAGTATTCAAAGCTATTATATTTATTTGGATTTCTATATAAATTGGTAGGGGGATGTGATACTGAAATATTGTTAGACTGATTAAATCAAGCATTAGTTTTATCAATTTTAATTCAAAATTCTTTGGCTTTTGATTCTGATAAGATTCAATTTTCCAATATACTAATTATTTTTTTAGGGTTGTAAATTCATTGAGAGCAAAATAGTATATCCTTTCTTCTAAATAAATCTCAATATTCATTTTTATCTAAATAATTATTTCATTTATATTGAAGTGTATTATTTATACTATTCTTAACTTCAGGTAATTCCTGAATCTTTCACTTAGTTGAGTTAATTTGATTTTGTTGTTTTAGTTCTCCATCTAAATCTTGATTTTTACATAATACAGTTGACATAATATAAATGTGATAAATTATAACTACTAATATTTTATCATATTTATTTAAATAATCCAATTATATTATTAATTTATAAATTATCTTCAACTCTCCCCCCCTAAATCAATTTTTCTCAAATACTTCTTATAAGTTCTAATCCAAAAGCCATTTGTAGTACCAAATTACATAAAAACCAAAAAAAACCTTATATAAGGGCTTTTATTGGTTCGAATTTATATTGGGTGTTTCTTATTTAATAAAATAAATGTATGTTTTCTTTCATAATTCTAATATATGGGTCTTCATAAAATAAAGGATTATTAATTTCATCTTGTATTTGTTCTCATAAACCATCAGGTACTTTTATTTCATGAATTAATTCATATTTATTTTCAGGAATAGTTCAGGAACTTGGAAGTGGATATATTTTCTCATTTATATTTTTAATATCTATAAGTTTGCTAATTTCATTTTTTAAGAAAGTTCAAGAATATAATAAAATATCATTTTCATCATAAATCTTTAAATCAGCATCAAATAAATTATTCTGATTTAAATGTAAAATTTGAATAATTAAATCAATTCAAGTATCAATATATTTAACTTTTCTAATTTTTTTAATAATATCACCTCCTCAAGTTGGCGTTAAATAACGCGATATTCAGACTGTTTTAAATGTACGTTCTCTTTTTATAGATAATTCTAATTTATTTCTGTCTTCTCAAAAATTAAAATCAGTTATTTCTATTTGTCTATCGTATGCTAAATTTTTAGCTACTTTTTCAATTTCTTTAATTTTAATTTGAGAATCTATTGGCATAACAATAGATTCTCTTATATCTATATTATTATTTATAAATACATTAATTCAAAGTTCAATAATTAAAATATCCTTTTGAATTTCATTAATTTCATTCTCTATATCACTATATGAAAATTCTTTTTCTTCTTTAATTTCTCAAGTATGTGGGTTGATTTCTGTTAGTAGACAATTATTATTATCTTTAATTATATATCTATTATGTGCTCATCATGAATTTCTAATTAATTTATTAATTCTATCACTCATTCAAATAAATCATTTTTCTTTATCTTCAATATATGTTTGTTTTTTACTAGATCAAACTCATAAATATAGATTATGATTCCTCATTTTTGTAATTTTTTGTCAATTTGAGTTTTTTTGTCAATTAAAAGCTTCACAAATAAATGCAAAAATTGGTGTAGACCATAATCTGAATTCATTTTCATAAAAAGCTTTATATATATTAAATAAAGATTCAAATGTTTCATCTTTTTTAGAAATTTGTGATTCTAAAATATTCCTGTTATCGTGTAATGATTTCAAGATTCATTTATAAATATCTAAAAAAAGGGGTTCATTTATTTTACAAAATTTCTCACATATCAACTCAACTCATTTAATTTTATTATAATCAATTCATCAAAAATTAAGTACCCAACACCTCCATGATTGATTATAAAAATACAATAAATTATTTTTATCTAAATCTTCAGTTAACAACCTTTTTAAACTTTTTTCAAAAATATCTTCTTTCATTATTAAGCTATGTTCCATATGTAAAAATTAAGATTTAATATATATATAATTATATAAGTATATAAAATAAATCCACTGTTTTCTTTACTTTTCTGTTAAAAACATTATAATTTAATATAGAATTAATATGAATTACTGAGAATTGTTTTTTTTGATAAACTCGTTAAACTTTTTTAGTTCTTCCAAATTAATTTTTAATAAATACTCTTTAAAAGTTCGAATATCGAACTGTTCAGGAGCACCATAATTAAAATCCAACATTTTAGAGCTTTTGAATAGAGAACTTTCCGCTATTTGAAGCTCTTTTTGTGTGTTTACTGAGAGTTCGAACAAGAGGTTTTTAATGATATAGACTTTTCATTCATTACTTGCACTAAAATAGCTTCTATAAAAGCTTCCTGCTAGTTCGAACAATATTCAGGTCTTCTCTTCAAAATTATCTTTTTTAGTGCTTTGTTTTTTATGAATAAGTCAATGTACTTCGTTTTCTATATCATTATATTTTCAGGTATATAATTCAGTATTTATCTTTTCATCAAGTTTTAAATCTAAAAGCTTATCTTGCTTCTTTTTTAGTTTTGTGATTTGTGAATTAATAGATTCTAGTTTTTTTCAAATACCTTTTTTTTCTTTCGCTAATAAACTCAAAATTAATTCCTTATCCATTGGTTGTAAAACTTTACTGTAAATATCCATTTTCTTGATAATATCTCAAAGAGTATCGAAAATTATATTTTCATTAATAGATACCCTTTCTAAGCTTCTTGGTTGGTTTGAATAGTAAGTAAATCACTTCTTAATATAACTTGTTAATATTATTCAAGACATATCTTTGATAAATCACTTAAAATAATATTTTTTTCATTCTCACGTAGATTGAATTTTATCTAAAGTTTTTTTCTTTTCATGTACTCATTTTCATATATCATTTACTTCATCATAAGTCTCTTTTGTAATTATAGGTTTATGACAGCCTGATATTACTTTTCAATCCCATAAAAACACTCAATAATAAAATTTCTTAGCGATTAGATCATGTATTCTTGTAGCAGAATAACTTAATTTTATACTTGTTCCATACTTATCTTTTAGTATATTGCAAATAGAGGTATATGCTTTATTTTCTAGTCTTAAGGCATATATTTCTTTTACAATTTTAGCTTCATCCTTATCAATAATTATATCTTTATATCATTTTCTAATAGTAATATTTTTATATCAAAATGGTGCTTTTCATAAGAATCTTCAAGTGTTATTAATACATGATGTCATTTTATCTTTTATATCTTTTGCTCTGTCTTCATTATCCATTTTTGATAATGATAAGTCTAACTGCAATAAAAACTTATCTCTTGAATTATCTCACTTATATTCTCTTGATGTTCATAATATTGCCTTGATTTGTTTTTTATCTAATAAGTCTATAACTCTTGAAGTATCAATATTATTTCTTGAAAGTCTTTTTGTTTCATCAATTATAATATAGTCAATTTTTCAAGTTTTACATATTTTAATAAGTTCGTTAAATCAAGGTCTAGTTCCCTCAGTTTTTGCACTTCTACTTTCTCAAATTTCCTTGAAAACTTTTAGAGATTTTAATTCAGCAGTTTTTCTACAATTATTTAATTGATGTTCCAATGAGTTCGCTTGTTTATCATCTCTATCAGTTGATTTTCTATAATAAATTATTACATTCATATTTTATATATTAAAAAATAAATCGAAGTTTTCTATTAATCATTCCCAAAAGTTTACTCTTAATTCAAATACTTTTTCTAATTGCTCATCTGAATAGTTAGGGTAAAGTTTTTTTAACTCACCGCTATACTCTTCAAAATTTATCATAAATACAATAAGTTAAAATATAATTTTTATCAAATTCTATTACTTTGTAATTCAATTAATTTACTATAATCTCCATTATCTGCTTCTTTTAATGACTCAATATAATCATCTCTATGAAGATTTTCTTTTGCCAAAAGATTTTCATTCCATTTAGTTGGACTTAATCCATTTTGTTTTAAATATATATTAGCAAGCATTCTTGACCATCTACCGTTACCATTTTTAAAGGGATGAATTTGTACTGCTCTATGATGAATTCTAGCAGCTATTTCTATAACTTCAAAGCTTTTATTATTATGCCAGTATTCTAAATCATCTACTAGTTTTTTTAATTCAGTAGAAACTAAATAGGCTTTTACTCCTATACTTAACTCTACTTGTCTTAGTTTTCCTGCCCAGTCCCAAACAGCACCAAACATTTCTTTATGCAATAGTAAAAACCATTCAAAAGAAAATGGTGCTATTTTATTATCAGGTTTTGCTGATAAATATTTTAAAGTAGCTTTTGTTATATTTGTTGCTTCATAAATGTAAATATCTTGAATTGTATATTGTTTAGATGTATCAAGTAATAAACCAGATATATCATCATTGTATGTTGCACCTTTTATTTTAGTTGTATCTTTCATATTGTTTTAATTAACTTGCCCATAAATTTTTCTTGTACTCCCCTATTAAAAACTCTTTTTTTGTATCTGCAATTAAAGTTTTAATAGTATCACTTTCTAAACCTTGCATTTCTAAAGCTGAAGTATCTTGAACTAAAGAAATAATATATATAGCTTTTTTTTCTGCTCTTTTATCTCTTAAGTCATTAACACTAACGATTTCATTTCCTGCAAAATCTAAACCTAATACTTGTGTCACTTTTTCAACAGTACTCAATTTTACATCTGCACCTGCAAAAAATCTTGATAATGTCTTATACCCTAAATGTGATACTTGGGAAAGATTATCTATTGTAATACCGACTTCTTTTCTTCTTGCTTTTACTCTTTCTAATAATTGTAATCTAGTCATAATAAAACCTTATTAAATAATAGTATGGGTCATAAATGACCTTTTTAATATTTATATTATGTCATAAGTGACTTAAAAAGTCAAATTAGTTTTTTATTTAACTCTAAGATTACGAAGTATTCAATATTTAAAAGTATTTTATATATATAGCACATCTACAAATTCTCTACCACTATCAGGCATTAGTTTTGCATATCTTAATGTCATCTCAATTTTACTATGATTAAGTAATTTTTGAACAGTAAAAATTGGAGTACCATTTATTGCTAAATGTGAAGCAAAAGTATGTCTAAAAGTATGAATAACAACCCTATTTTTAGCATCTTTTAAATCTAAGCCTTTATTGAAATTTATATCAAGTATTTTTTTTAATTTTCGTTGTAATGAAGTAGTTGGATATTTATTTGCTAACCCTCCTACAACATAATCATTAATTCCTAAGCCTCTCACTTTTTCTTTTAAATAAGGCATGAAACTTTTACTGATAAAACCTCTATAATTTGTCTTATTTTTAAAGTCTATTAGGGCAACAGTATTATTCATAAAATCTATATTTTTCTTTTGAATGTTTAAAACTGTTTCTAATCTTCCCCCCGTATTTAACGCAAGATGAATAAAAATATATAAAACTGGTTCATCTTTTATTTCTTCTAATAAAATCTGAATTTCATCAGTATTTAAAAATCGTTCTCGTTCATTATCCAACTTGAACTTTTTAACTCCAAAACAAGGATTAATAATACTAATACCTTTTTCTTTTATTGCATAATTGATAATTGCATTAAGTAAAATCATAATTCCATTTATAGTATTATTCGCTTTATCCAATTTTACTAAGCCATCTCTAAAACTTGTAATATCTTGTTTAGTTAATAGCTTAATATTTTTAGTACCAAAAGGTATTTCAAGATGAAGTACATATTTTGATTTTTGTCTTTTGTTTTGTTTCAATTCTAAATCTCTATCATCAAAATACAATTTAGATAAATCATTCAAAGTTATAATAAGTTCTTTTCTTTGTCTTATAGGTAAATCTTCCCCTAATCTAAGTTTATTTATTAACTCATCTCTTTTTTGTTTACAAAATGGTTCTGTAATGCCTTTTGATTTATCACCGACTTTAATTCTAACTGACTTTCCGTACTCATTTTTATACCTAATATAGTAAGAAATATCCTTGTTTCTTTTATGGTATAATTGAATTCCATCATATTTTTTTGAATTAACAAATCCCATATCAAACCTTTCATTTTTTGTCACCTATTTGACACCATCTTTGGTAAAATAAGCTATTTTTTGATTTGATATGATAACACAGGTTTTTACTAAAGTATCGGTATTGTAGGTTATTGGATAGGTTTGAGTACATTTGATAGAGTATGATAAAAGACTCGAGTTCAACCTCCACATCTCCACCAAAACACTATCCAACAACATCTAATAATAGTAAATAGTATTTTAATTCTCAAAATTTAATTTTTTTAAATAGCCAGCAATCATAGGAATATAATCTTTTCTACAAACCAAATGTGTTGATAACCCACACTCTACTTTTGTCATCTTTAAATCATTTTCATAAGCATACTTTTTGATAATAGATATTGGAGCTAAAGCTTTTCCCATCCCCAGTTTTGCACAACCTAAAACTGTTTCGTAGTTTTCAAAAGTTATGGTTTTAAATGTTGAATTATCTTGTTTTTTAAATTCTAAATAAAGATACGTAAAATAAGCACAACTGTCTTTATATCCTAATACACAGTTTTCAGACTTTTTGTCTTTTGACTCTACTAAATAAATATCTTCATCAAATTTTTGTAAAACCATAATATCTTTATGATTGGGATTACCACTTACAAACGCAATATCTACTTTATAGTCAAGTAAAGTACTTACAACATGAGGCGTTGTGTTTGTATAAAGTTCTACTTTCATTTTTGGAAAATCTTCATTTAGTTTTGTTACAAAAGGAAGTAATCTAATTGGTGCATTAGTTTGAGTAGACCCTACTCTTAGTACTTCTTGGTGATTAATATTTCTCATTTGTAAAATTGTTTCTTCCAATTTTCTAACAATTTCTACTGCATGAGGGTAGAGTTTCTCTCCTTCATGAGTTAGTTTTACACCCTTTGGAATTCTATGAAAAAGCGTATAACCTATACCTTTTTCTAGTTGTTTAATTCTTGATGTTACGTTTGATTGCGCAAAACCCAACTCTAAAGCAGCCAAAGAAATACTACTATTATTTGAAACAGCAAGAAATACCTTTAATAAATTTGAATCCATATCACTTTTCCTTATATCATATATACTGATTTAATATTTGACATAGTATCATTTTAAATGATACCATGTCAAATATCTTGAAAGGATAAATATGAAATCTAATGATACTTATGAGTTTAACTATACTGTTGAGGAAAAAGATTTAGCTTCCTTATTACCACTTCAAAAGGATGATGGGTTTCCGCCAGTACTTGCAACATATAGAATGATTGCGTTAATGGAAATAGCAGCAGCTAGAATGATGCATCCTTTATTAAAAGAAGGAGAATACTCAGTGGGAGTAAATGTAAATACAATACATACAGCACCCACTCTTTTAGGAAATCAAATAAAAGTAAAAGCTACTTTTACACAAATGCAAGACAAACTTTATTCTTTTGATGTTGCGATTTTTGATAGTGGAGGAAAAGCAGGAAAAGGGACACATACTCGCGCAATTATAAATAATGAAAAATTATTAGCAGGAGCTACAAAAAGAGTTTCATAATTTTCTTGGAAGTCTTGAAATTCAAGTGGCAGTACCAAACTCATATAAGTTCAAGAAATGAAAAGACATTAATCATGGTTACATTAAGTTTAAGTTAATTCGCCTCATTAAAGTGCTGTTCTTAATCTTTATGCTTATGAGTAAAACAAAGAAGTTCGCTTTGTTTTACTCTCTCACTTTGAGATAAACCCATAAAACTAAGTCCAAGAATTACCGTTTGGGCAGAAGATAAAATTGATGCATGCTTAAAAATAAATTTGAATCAAAATATATTCTTTTTGAATAAGTATAATTTAATTTGCGAATCATTTATGATGTGCAAAACTTTACTTATCGCATCATTTGTGTTATTATTACGAATCAAAAATGATGTGTAAATATTAAAAATACTCATCATTTATAAATTATGGGAAGAGAAGGATAAAAAGTGCTTACAAAAAGATGGATTTGGGAACAAAAAAACTATCCAAGTTTTACCTATGACAGAGATATAATTGAAAAATTATATACACATGCTTCTTACAAACAAGGTAAACTAAGTGGATATTTAAGCATACTTAATAAAGAAAAACTTGATGATTTTAAAGAAGAAGCGATTATAGATGAAACAATGAGTACTTCTGCAATAGAAGGTGATTATCTTAAAAGAGAAAGTGTTAGAGCTTCCATAAGAAAAAAACTTGGGATTGGTGACTATAGATATGAAGATACTGAACATAAAACAGATAATTTAGTCTCTATTCAATTTGACATTAACAAAAACTTTTCACAAGAACTAAAAATTGAAAAGATTTTTGCATGGCATGCGGCTATATTTCCTAGTGGTTATAGTGAAGGTATTAAAATTAATGTTGCAAACTTTAGAGATGAAGGTGAAATGAATATTGTAAGTTCAAGAGGAACAAGTAGTGAAAAACTATTTTACACAGCACCTCCAAGTAATATTCTTTTTGATGAAGTTCATAATTTCCTAACATGGTTTAATAAAACAGAAGATACTTTAATAAAATCAGCAATAGCACATTTATGGTTTTTAGTTATTCATCCTTTTGATGATGGAAATGGAAGAATTTCAAGAGCTATTGGAGATCTAGTCTTCTCTAGAATTGAAAAATCATCTAATTCAAAACTATATTCTTTTTCAAAAGAAATAAATAAAAATAAAAAAAACTATTATAAAGCACTAGAAGCAACTACTGGATTTAAAAAGAAAGCAGATCCTTTGGACATAACAACTTGGCTTATTTGGTTTTTAGAAACATTTATAGAATCAATAAATGAAATATTAAATAAATTAACATATATTAAAATTAAAACAATTTTTTGGGATATTCATAAAGATGACAATTTAAATGCACGTCAACAAAAAGTTTTAAATAAAATTTTGGATATAGGTGTTAATAATTTTGAAGGTG
This sequence comes from Arcobacter sp., assembly GCA_002733685.1. Taxonomy (GTDB): domain Bacteria; phylum Campylobacterota; class Campylobacteria; order Campylobacterales; family Arcobacteraceae; genus NORP36. Next base: position 120,525 of record NVWN01000012.1, read on the forward strand.
ACTTAACAAAAGCAAAATATATTAGTATGAGTAAAGCTAGTTCGGCAACTGCAACAAGAGATATAAAAGAATTATTAGATAAAAAATGTATTTACCAAAAAGAAAATACAGCAGGAAGAGGAACAAAGTATTTAATATGCACTTAAAATACACTTTTCAAATTCTAATGACATAATGGATAAAGACATATACATAAAAATGTACTTTTTAAGATACAAAAACTACAAGATAATATTTTATTAGATAAAAGATCTATTCCTTAAAATAAAAAACTTCATATTTATGGGGTACTTTTGGGGGGTATATAAAAAATAAATCCCATGTATAGCCCTTTGTAAGGAATGGTTCAATCCTCCCAAATCCCACCAATATTTACTCTCTCTTATTAAAAACCCTTAAAACTAAGTCAAATCAGTAAATACTCTTATGAGTAAAAACTATTATGAAGAAATTAAACACATATACAATCAAATTAAAAATTGATAAATTATTTAATCAAGAGAGCATTCCTAATTTTAAGTGATTTGAGACACAAAAATAACTTTTATACTACTATAGAATAATTAACAGTTTATTAAACACAACTTAACASMCCTTAATATAATATTATCTTAACATTATYAAAAGTTAWTTTASWGAATACTCTAAGTTMMATAATAAAAAATRCGTCTATTTTCAGTATTTAAAAAANTATCAWTAGGAGATATGTCATGAGTTTCAAACTATTTTTACGATCTTTAATGTTAGCTGGAGTTGTAGTAATCGCTACAATATTATTTTTAGTAAGTTTGATTAATAATCAAGCAAGTGAAGTGAAAAAAATTCAAGATAGAAAAGTACAGTCGCTATTATTAGCTTATGAAATGAGGCAAAGTTCTGATGACTTAACTAGGTTAGCTCGAACATTTTCTGCTACAAGTGATTCTAAGTACGAAAAAATGTACTGGGACATAATTAATATTAGAAATGGAGAAAAAGAAAGACCTCAAAATTACAATAGAATTTACTGGGATTTAGTATTAGAATATGGGCAAAAACCCAAACCAGATGGGAAAAAAATATCCTTAAACAAAATGATGAAAGATGCTGGATTTACAAAAACAGAGTTCGCTTATTTAGCAGAAGCACAAAAGAATTCCAATGACCTTATTCAGTTAGAGACAGTAGCAATGAATGCTGCTAAAGGTTTATTTGAAGATGAAAATGGTAAGTTTACAATTAAAAAACACCCAGATAATGCATTAGCAGTTAAACTTACACACTCTAATAAGTACCATGCAGAAAAAGCAAAAATTGTAAAACCAATTGATGATTTTATGACAGCACTTGATGAAAGAACATCAAAAGAAGTTCAAAGTGCCAGTGAAACCAATGCAAGCTATTTATTAGTTTTATTTATCTTTTCTGGCTTTGCTTTTTTATTCTTTGCATTTTTATTTTATGTTAATAGAAAATTAATTCCTAATATGTATATTTTTAAAGATTCTTTGATTAATTTCTTTAAATATTTAAACAATGAAACAGAATATTCTGGAACCATTGATGTGCACACTAATGATGAAATTGGTGAAATGGCACATGCCGTTAATCAAAACATCACAAAAATAAAATCCTTAAAAGACCAAGATGCAGCATTAATTGATGATGTTAAAAAAGTTGTTTCTCTTGTAAAAGAGGGAAAAATTAAACAAACAGTTAAAAAATCAACAGATAATGCGGGACTTGAAGAATTAAAAACAATCATTAATGATATGTTAGCAGTAATGGCTAAGAATGTGACAGAAGATTTAAATAAAGTAACTGATGCACTTAAAGCTTATCAAAAACTTGATTTTACACATAGAATTCAAGGACAAACGGGTAAAACAGCAGAAGGATTAAATGCCCTCGCAGATATTATTAATGAAATGTTAGTAGAAAATAAAGACAATGGTTTAACCCTTGGGAACAGTAGTGAAGTTTTACTAGAAAATGTAAATATTTTAAATACTAATTCAAATGAATCGGCTAGTGCTCTTGAAGAAACATCAGCAGCTCTAGAAGAAATGACAGGCAGTATTATTAGTAATACGCAAAATGTAGTAAAAATGGCAGGATATGCAAACGCTTTAGATACTTCTGCTAAAGAAGGGCAGACTCTTGCAGGACAAACAACTACAGCTATGAATGAAATAGATGAGCAAGTAAGTGCAATTAATGATGCTATATCCGTCATTGATCAAATCGCATTTCAAACAAATATTCTTTCTCTTAATGCTGCTGTTGAAGCGGCAACTGCGGGAGAAGCAGGTAAAGGTTTTGCTGTTGTAGCTCAAGAAGTCAGAAACTTAGCATCAAGATCAGCAGAAGCAGCAAATGAAATTAAAGGCCTAGTTGAAAATGCAACTAAAAAAGCAAACGATGGTAAATCAATAGCAGCCAAAATGATTCTTGGATATTCCGCGCTTAATGGCAATATCTCTAAAACAATTAGTTTAATAAAAGATGTTGAGTGTGCAAGTAAAGAACAACAAACAGGGATTGAACAAATCAATGCAGCAGTGGCTTCGCTTGATAAACAAACGCAAGAGAATGCTGCTATTTCAAGTAAAACTCAAGATATAGCCAATCAAACAGATGACATTGCCAAGCTTATAGTATCCAATGCAAATAAAAAAGAGTTTGTGGGAAAAGATATAATGATAAGTAAAAATGTTCGAGAAAATCCACCTAGAACTACAAGTACTTTCAAATACAAAGAAAGAAGAGCCCCTGACTCAAGAACTACCATAAAACCAGTAAATAAAGAAATACCTGAAAACAAAAACAATGAAGAATGGGAGAGCTTCTAAGCTCTTCATGTTTGTATAAACATATCTACAGCATTAACGGTATCAAAAGAAAGTCAACTTATTAGTTTTTTACTCTCTTTATTATTTTATGGCAATAAGAATATTCGTTTTCTAATGCAAGAGATAAAGAATTAAGGAACTTACATAAAACAGTGTCAAAACAATTTATTAAGTAAAATAAGAATATAAACTTAGTTTTGGGGTACTTTTGGGCTGTATTAAAAATTAGGTAGATACGTGAGCTTTTATATACTCAACAATCTACAAAACCCTTAACGCCATTTTACTCAGTATCACTACTATTAGTAAGTTTTAAGAGGATGATAAATTCTACGCCCTTATTTTCTTGGCTTAAACACTTAATGCTACCATTTAATCTGGATACAATAATATTGTATATGATATTTAATCCTAAACCTGAGCCCCCATCATCTCTATTTGTTGTAAAAAAGGGATCAAATATTTTATTAAGGTTTTCTTTTTTTATCCCTTTTCCATTATCTTTATAAATAATTTTCAACTCATTTTCTTCTTTTAATACAGTAATATGTATCTCACCTTTTTCTTTTTCTTTAAAACCATGTATCAGTGAATTCATTATTAGATTTGTAATAATTTGAGAATAAGCACCGGCATAAGAGTTTATTCTTATATCATTGGGGCAAGATATATCTATTTTAATATTTGATTTTTTGGTCACTGAATGAATGCTTTGCAATATTTCTGCTAAGTATTTTTTTAAATTAAATTCT
>NVWN01000013.1 GCA_002733685.1 Arcobacter sp.
CCATAAATGCTTCCACAATAAATGGAGATGCTTCTGAGTTAATTGATATTTATTCAACAAATGCGTCTTCATATACAAACTTAGGAAATGAAGCAGTAACAATAGATAATACAGCATCAGCAAATGATGTTGATACAATAGCAGGAGCAACAAGTGGAATTGTTACCGCTACTATTTCAACAGATAGTGCCTCGAACTTAATAAGTAATCTTTCTAATGCTAATTCAAGTGATGCTTTAACCTTGAGTCTTAATGGAACAAATGTAAGTGCAAGTGATTTAAATACCCTAAATACTAAAACATCAATAGATATAGATGCTTCAGGTATAAATGAAATTACAGGTTCTTATAGTGAGTTAAATACACTATATTCCTCAGGTGGAATTACAGGTCTTGGAAATGAAGAATTGAGTGTTAATGGAGCTCCTAGCTCAAGTGATATTAACAATTTGATAGGACAAACTTCTGGAACAATAACTTTAAGTGGTGGAAATAATGATACTCTTAATTTAGGAGCAGTTGATAGTAATTTAGATTTAGGTGCTGGAAATGATACTGTTACTATGGATTTCTCAAATTTAACATCAGCTGATAGTATTGATTTTGGAAGTGGTGGAAATGATACCTTAAATCTAAATGGTGGTGGAGTTATTAACGATTTAGACTTTTCAAATATTTCCAATTTAGATACTCTAAACTTAAGTAGCTCAAATGATACTATTACTTTAGGTTCAAATACGGCTGCTGCTATTGAAGGAAATAATGACAGTATTAATGGAAATGCTGGTGATGATACATTTAACTTAGACTTTTCAAATATTGGCAATTTTTCAATTGATGGAGGAAGTGATACTACTGGAGATAAAGTAGTATTAACAGGAAGTGTATCAAATGTAACATCTGATACAGAATTTGCTCCTGCTGCTTCTTTTGAAAATATAGAAGAACTAGATATTACAGGATTAAACTCAGGATCTGGTTTTGCAAGTGACAATACAAATGAATTTATATTTACAAGTTCAATGTTAGATAATTGGATTGGAAGTAATTCAGGAAGTTTCAAACTTACTTTAACAGCTGCGCAAGCTGAAGATATTACTTTTACAGATCAAGGTGGTCAAGTTCATGATACAACAGATGCTGGTTTATCTAACATAAGTAGTACCTCATATAGTCTTGATGCAGATACAACATTAGTAATTGATATACAATAGGGATAGGAATGGATAAAACAATATATAAACCAGAAGTATTTAATAAAAAGAATATTTCTGAAGCAAAGAAGATTATCTTAACCCAAGAAGATGAGTTAAACACTGATACTAGGTGGGAAAAAGAAACTCCTTTTTTGGTTAATTCAATTATTTTTAATTTAAACGTTACAAAAGATTCTGTACTTCTTGATTATGGTTGTGGTATTGGACGTATTGCAAAAGGCATTATTGAAAAAACTTCTTGTAAAATAATTGGTGTTGATATCTCTTCTTCTATGCGAGAAATGGCACTTTCTTATGTGAATCATGATAATTTTAAAAGTTCTTCTTCTGAGGAATTAGCCCTAAATATTAAAAAAGGTTTTAAATTTGATGGAGCTTATAGTATATGGGTACTACAACATTGTTTAGATCCAAAAAAGGAAATAGATTTAATTAAGAGCTCTTTAAAAGAAAATAAGTTATTTTATGTACTTAATAATAAGTATACAGCAGTACCTACAAATAAAGGTTGGGTAAATAATGGAATTGATATTAAAGAACTTCTAAAAATAAACTTTGAAGAAATTAAAAGTGAAAATATTCCCGTAGAAGTGAGCAGTGAAAAAATATCTAAATTAACGTTTATTTCTGTTTTAAAAAACAATCAAAGGAAAAAATATATGTCTGAGAATAAAGTAGTACAAGATTTATTAAAAGAAGCGGTTGCAAAATACAAAGAAAAAGATTTAAAAACATCAAAAAAACTATTAGAAGGCATATTAAAAATAGAGAAAAATAATTATGAAGCCCTTGGAAACCTAGGGGTTATTAATAAAAGTCTTGGAAATTTAAAAGAATCAATATATTATTATATACAAGCTATTAAATTAAATCCAGACAATGCAATGAACTATAATAACTTAGGAAATGCTTTTAATGCTGCAAAAGATTATAAAAGAGCTCTTTTAGCTTTTTCAGATTGTATAAAAAGAGATCCGAAAAATGCAAATGCTTATAATAATTTAGGAATTGTATACGAGGGATTAAAAGACAATAAACGAGCGGTTCAATCTTATAAAGAAGCTATTAAAATTAATCCTAAGTTTTCAAAAGCCATTAATAATATAGGTGTGATTCTATACAAAGAAAAAAAATATCAAGAAGCCATAGATATTTTCAATATTGCCTTAGGTGTTGATGAGAACTATCATGAATTACACAGTAATATAGGTTCTTGTTTTAATAAACTAAAAGACTACGATAAAGCAATTGAGTCTTTAGAAAAAACAATAAAACTACTACCTAATCATGCAGGGGCTTATACAAATTTAGGAAATGTTTATAATAAAACATTTGATTATAAAAAAGCTGCACAACTTCATGAAAAATCTATTCTTCTAGATCCAAAAGGTTTCAACGCGTACAGTAATGTTGGTACCTCATATAAATATCTTGCTTTGAATAAAAAAGCTATAGAATCATATCAAAAAGCCATAGAATTACATCCAACTTTTGAGAATGCACATTTTGATTTAGCCTCTATTTATTTATCAATAGGCGAATTTGAAAAGGGATGGAAAGAATATGAGTGGCGGTTTAAAAAAGAAGAAATGCTTTCTCATATTATAGAGCATAAAGATATCTTTTTAAAAACAATGCTAACAAAAGAGATGAATATAGAAGGTAAAACTCTTTTATTACATTCTGAACAAGGCTTTGGCGACTCCATTCAGTTTATTCGTTTTTTAGCGCCTTTAAAGAAAAAATTTAAATGCAAAATAGCCGTAAAATGTAGAGATGAATTAACAGAATTATTTAAGTGTATAAAAGAAATTGATGTTTTAGAAAGTAGAAGCGCTGAAACTCCTGTTTTTGATGTACATTTACCAATAATGAGTTTGCCTTATATTTTAGATATGAAAGATATAAAAGAATTACCTAAAACAAAAGCATATTTACACGCAAAAGTAAATAAAGAATTTAAAGTTAAAAAAGAAAAAGGTAAAATTAATATTGGTATTTGTTGGAGTGCTTCTGTTACTGGTGAGAGTTATGAAGGAAAAGTATTTGATTTAAAATACTTAGAAGATTTTATTAATTCTAAGAATATAAATGTATACTCCTTACAAGTTGGACCTGAAAAAGAGGATATTAAAAAACTAGGATATGAAGAGAAAATTATTGATTTAACGCAACAATTAAATGATTTCTCCAAAACTGCTTCCTTAATGAAAAGTATGGACTTGGTTATTTCTTCTGATACTTCTGTTGCACATTTAGCAGGAGCATTAAATATTCCTGTATGGATTCCTTTGCAAAAGATTCCTGATTGGAGATGGGGAAATAAAGGAGTAACTACTCCTTGGTATCCAAGTGCTACACTTTTTAGACAAAAAACAGCAAGAGTATGGACAGGTGTTTTTCAGTCTATGGCTGCAAAAATTTATCAGAACTTTAAAATAAAAATATAATATATCAGGTATAAGATTGAATACAATAGAAAATCAAGACAGTAAACATGAAAATGAAATACAGACAGAACTTTACGATCGAAGTGAATACTCTTTATTGTATTCCTTCAAAAATATTTTGGACTTTTATTTTGGTGATATTTCTTTAGAAACCATTGTGAATATTTCTGCTGCTTCAAGTGAGGGTTTTACTTCTGAGCTCTTAGTAGATGCATGTTTGGATGTAGGACTTACTTGTGTGGAAAAAGAGATAAATGCAGAAGATATTCCCAAGCATTTTTTTCCTTGTATACTTTTTGATAAAAATGGGAAAGATTTTGTACTATTAGATAAGAACAAAGAAGTACATTTATATGATCCCATTAAAAATGAAAAAATTATTCAAAAAATTTCTTCATTAAAAAAATACAAAAAAGCCATTTTAATTTTTAGAGAACCTCATAAAGAAACTTTATTAGATGAATCAAGAAGCAAAGATTGGTTTTGGAATCCGGTTAAGTCTTTTTGGCGCTCTTATCTAGAAATAGCTCTTTTGACTTTTTTTATCACTATATTTGCATTAGCTGTGCCTTTATTTACCATGAGTGTTTATGACAGAGTAGTTCCTAATAGTGCCTTTGAAACACTGTTCGTTTTATCCATAGGTGTTTTAATTATACTTGCTTTTGATATGTATTTTAAAAGTGTACGTAATCACATTATTGAAAAAGTAGGAAAAAAACTAGGTGTGTATTTAGAAGAAGAATTATTAAAAAAAATGTTAAGTTTGAAATCAGAATATGACACAATGTTAGTTGGTTCAAAAGCTAATCTCTTTAGAGAACTTTCACAAATCAGAGATTTTATAGCAACAAAATCTATTTTACAAGTTGTTGATTTACCTTTTTTCTTTGTATCTGTTGCTGTTATTTTTATAATTTCACCTGCAGTGTCTTTGGTTCCTATTTTGACCGCTTTATTTATTTTACTTTTTAATATAATAATGCAAATTCCTATTTCAAATTTAAGTAAAAAAAATCTAAACAATGTACATGCAAAACATTCTTTTTTGATTGAAACTCTTCAAGGAAGTGAAATTATAAAGTTATCAAATGCAAATGCTTCAAAACTATTTGCTTGGCGTAAAATAATAGCACTCACTGATAATATTTCTTTAAAAATACAATCCATTAATGTTTTTGCTATGAATTTATCTCAAAGTATTGTTCAACTAGTAACAATGCTTGTAATTATTGTTGGAGTTTTTGAAATTGCGAATAAGAATTTAAGTGTAGGTGGTTTAATTGCTGTAACTATACTAGCAAGCAGAGCAATGGTTCCTATTATTCAGACCTCAATGATGGTTATTAAATTTAAAGAAATTAGTGAATCCTTAAACAATATTAATGATTTTTGGCATTTGCCCTTAGAAAATAATAAAAATATGGAAATTGGAGTGGGTAAATTAAAAGGTGATATAGAATTCGCAGATGTTAACTTTTTTTATAAAAACTCTAAATATTCGTCCTTAGAAGCCTGTTCTTTAAAAATAAAAGCAGGGGAAAAAGTAGGAATTATTGGACAAACAGGAGCTGGTAAAACGACTTTTTTAAGGCTTTTGTCAGGACTTGACGAATGTTCAAGTGGAAGTATTTTTTTAGATGGGCATGAAATCTCTACTTTACATCCAGTAGAGTTACGACAAAATATTGGGGTAATGCCACAAGAGCCTTTTCTTTTTTCAGGAACATTAAAAGAAAATATAGAACTCTCAGCCCCTATTTCAAAAGAAAGAATGATGCAAGTAATAGAATTAACAGGGCTAGGAGATTTGGTTAAAAAATCAGGGCAAGGTGCTGCTCTTCAAGTAGGGGAGGGCGGAAATAATCTCTCCGTTGGTCAACGTCATTTAGTTGCTCTTTCAAGGGCAATTTTACAAGACCCTTCTATCATTATCTTGGATGAACCAACAACAGGACTTGATGTAGGATTAGAAAAAACGTTGATTACTCATATGAAGAAAATTTTAAGTAAAAAAACATTAATAGTAATTACACACAGATTTGCAGCCTTAGAGTTAGTGGATAGAGTTATAGTTTTAAACAATGGGAAAATAGTGGCAGATGGTCCAAGAGATAGTGTTTTAATGGCACTTCAGAAAAAGAGTTAATATGAATAATAGATTATTTGAAGAAAGTAAGTGGAATTATTATGTATCGGTGATTCCAATAATGTTGTTTTTTACTACATTTTTAGTATGGGCTACTTTTAGTGAAGTAGATGAAGTGATAAGAGGAACAGGAAAGATTATTCCTTCTTCTCAAACAAAAATAATTCAAAACTTTGAAGGTGGAATTATAGCCTCAATAAATGTTAAAGAAGGAGATCATGTAAAAAAAGGGGAGGTTTTATATACCTTATCAAATGCTTTTTTTAACGCTGATCTTAAATCAAAAGAAATTGAGTTGCTCTCATATAAAGCAAGTGCAATAAGAATTAAACATTCAATTGATAATAAAGAAATATTAATTTTCCCAAAAAATATTAAAAATTCAATTCCTGGAATCATTGAAAATGAATATGAAATATTTGAGGAAGATTTAAGGAATAATAGAAATAAAATAAAAATTTCGCAGAATAAATTAAAACAAAAAAAATATAAACTTATTGAATTAGAAACAAAATTTGAAAATCTAGGTATAGAGCTTAATTTGGGACAAGCGAATATGCGAATTCAAGAAAAACTGTATAAAAATAAGGTAATTTCTCAAAAAACCTATATTGATGAACTTTCAAAAAAACAAAATATAGTTACAAGATTATCCGAAATCAGAAATAATATACCCATCATTGAAGAAGAAATATTGGAGTATGAAGGAAATATAGAAAATGTTAAATCAGAAATAAGGTCCAAATACCTTTTAAAACATTCACTTCTAAAAATTGAAATCAATAAACTAAGTGAGCGAAATAAAGCAAATGAAGACAGAGATCAAAGAAAATATGTGCTCTCTCCAGTTAATGGGATCATAAATAAACTACACTTTTACACTGTAGGTGGAATTGTAAAAGCAGGCGATAAAATGGTTGAGATAATTCCAGTAGATGATTCTTTAAGTATAGAGGGGAAAATTAAAAGTGCAGATAGAGCATCTATTTGGATGGGGCAAGACGTATCAATAGAAGTAACTGCTTATGATTTTTCAAAGTATGGATTATTAAAAGGAAAGCTTATTTATATTTCACCCGATAGTTTTGAAGACAGAGCAGGGAATGTTTTTTATATTGTAAAAGTGAAATCTGACTCAAATAGTTTTGAAGGAAATTTACCCATACTACCAGGTATGCTTGCTAATCTAAATATACTAACTGGAAAAAAATCAATCATTGAATATATCCTAAAACCTTTAAAAAATATAAAAAGAAATGCTTTAAGTGAACAATAATATTTTTTTTGTAAATTTAATCATAAATAAATGGTTTTATTATAAATTTAAGTATAAATAAATGATTTTATTATATAATATCAAAAAAAATTAGATTACAATCTTAAAAAGAGTACAAAAGAAGTAAAGAAGTAATATTATTAAGGGTTAAAATGTTCACACTTATAAAATTCATTCAAGGATTGTTTCTTAGATTAAAACAAAATAAAGGCTTATGGTTTACATCTTTAGGAATCTTATCCATAAGTGGTATATTTGTATCTATGTATATTTTATTTAGTCTTACGAAAGATGTTACAGAAGAAATTTATGTAAGTGCATCAAAGTCTTATAATACAGATATGAAGAATATTCTTAATCGTAAAGAAAGTGACTTTAATAACATACTATTTACAATAAAAAATGATGCAGTACTTCTACAGTCAATTAAAGAAAATAATCACAATCAAATTATCTCAAGGCTAGGTACTTATAATAATAGCTATAAAAAAGTAAAAATGGACTTGACCCTTAAGTACTTCCCTAATACTTTAAATACTGCAATACACAGAAACAGCGTTTCGTCAAGCCTAGCCAATCAAAACTCAAAATTTGGGCTTGAAATTTTTCCCAGTGGAATATATACCGTATTATTAGAACCTGTTTTAAATGATAATAAAGTTATTGGAATTTTAGAAATTAAAGAAAAAATAGATTTTTACAAAGAATACTTTACAAGTAATAATAAGATATTTCTTATTATTTTAGAAGAGAGGGTGTTAAATAAATTATCAAAAGAGATAAGAAGAAACAATTATGTAGAAGTTATTGATGATTTATACACAGATATGACTCTTTTTAATAGTATTTTTTATGGAACGATTAGAGAAGCTGGAATGGATAGTTTTAAAGAATTTATGGACAATAAATATACATTAGACAATTTATTTTTTAAAACATACAGGCCTTTATCTGATATTGATGGAAATGATATTGGTTTTATCATAATGGGCGAATCTGTTGAAGGTAAGAGCTTTATCAATATTGTTCAAGATATGACAAAAACAATTACTACTGTTGCTCTTGGTTTAGTCATTTCTATCTTATTGTTTATGTTTTAAGGAATAAAATGAAACGAATTAAAATATTAAAAACCTTTTTTATCTTCTTATTATTCTTGAGTTTTTTGCTTCTTTCAAATTTTGCTGTGATACAAACTTTTTTTATGGCGACACTTACGTTTAACGTAGCTATTTTAACAATGTTTGTAATTGGTTTAATAGTGATATATCAAGCTGCCTTAAAACTAATTATGCTTTCAGGGACGTTTGGAACGCTTGCTCATAAACAAGGCAAATCATTAATTTTCTACTTAAAAGGCATTGATAAAGTTTTGCCAGGAACTATTAGTGAAATGTTTGAGAAGAGATCTAAAAATGGTCTTTTGTATTTTACTAGCGCTGAAGCACATAATATTACTGAATGGTTAGGTGAAGAATTTCACAATCAAAAATCATATACAAGTTTTTTTGTAGGTACTTCTTTAATGTTAGGTTTATTTGGTACGTTTACAGGATTATTAGTTGCCATTGATGAAATGGGAGCAATCATTTTGTCTTTTGGTGGAGATGATATGGACATGGGCGAAATAATGACTAGTTTTGCAGGACCTCTTGGTGGAATGGCAATCGGTTTTGCTTCTTCATTATTTGGAGTTGGTAGTGCTATTATTTTAAATATTATGCAGTATATATTAACACGTAATCAAGTTATATTTATGCATGATATTGAAGATTGGTTAAAAGGGAAAATAATTGAAACTCAAGAATTAGAAGTTCAAGATAAAATAGTTTCTTCTGGTAATTTTCCTATACAACACAGTACAAGTAATAAGAATATAAATATGTCTCCAGGACAAGGTTTCTCAGATGGTTTTATTAATGTATTTGTATCAAAAATGTCTGAACTTTCAGAAAGAATACACAGTTCAAATGAAGTGTCAAATGGAATGTATACCTTACTAAATGAACAATTAACTAAAAAAAGTTTAAGTGGCGAAAAAGAAGTATTATTATTTGAGAATATGCTTAATAACCTAAGAGAGTTAAATGTAAATCAATTTTCAAGTACTTCCATTATGGAAGAATCCTTAAATGAAATATCCAATGTTATAATTGCTGAACACAGTACCATAAAGCAAAGTATAGAAGCGCAAGCAGAACATAATAAAAAATTAATAGATCTTATTCAGGCCTTGAACAATAAAATAGACAATATTTCAAGTTCAAAGGCTTAAGAAGTGGCAAAAAGACACTTAGAAGAGTTTAACCCTTGGCCTTCCTTTGTTGATATTTTTTCTTCAGTGATATTAGTAATGTTATTATTCTTATTGGTAGTACTTGTTAATTTAGCCTATTATTCACAGTTTAAACACAAGGTTTCATATACAGGTTCTATCTCAACATTTGATTTGTCAAGTGCAACTGTTCAAGAAATTGCAGAAGCACAAAGTAGCTCTAGTTCTCAAAGTACTACTACTTCACAAAGTACTTCTAGTTCACAAAGTAGTTCAAGTGCTCAAAGTATAATTGTTAGTAAAGATAAAGCAACAAAAATAAAAGAAATAATCAATGAAAAACTCAATAAATCAGAAATCATTTCAGGTGGAGTTGATGTTTTAGACACAAAAGACAAAGATACAGGTATTGAGCAAAAATTCTTTGAAGGAGATGATTATTTTATTGTTACTTTTAAGGGATCGGAGATGTTTGTCTCGAGTAAAACAGCAAAAGATGTACAGGTTTTTATTGATAAAATGAAAAGTAGGTATAAAAAACATAAAATTGTTATTACGACAAGTGATAGTAAAATTCAAGCAAGTGCGACAGTTACCAAACAAATATCGCTTGCAAGATCTTTAGGCGTTCGTAATTTAATTAGAAAAATGAAGTATGATAAAAAGGATGTCCGAATCAAACTTAATTCAAAGATAAAAATAAAAGAAAAAATCAATACCTTAAATGGATATCTTGTAATCAGGGTAGAAAGATAATGAAAAACTTTTCTTCACTACTTTTATTATTTTTTGTCCTTAATTCTTTTTCTTTTGCAAGTGATGACGAATCCGAATTTATTAATAAAACCAAAGAGTATGAAAGAGTTAAATTAATTGATGTAATTGTAGAAAGTTTATCAAACAGTGATTTAATAAAAGCATCAAGAGAGCTTGTCACTCAAAGTAGAATTAAATTAGACAAAGCCTATGCTGATTATTATCCTACAGTTGATTTTACGTATTCACATGCTTCAACAAGAGAAAGTCCAAGCAGTGAAGATGATATTGTGTATGATTATTACAGAGATGAGAGTTATAAGTTTGTACTGAAACAAAATTTATACAATGGTGGAAATACTGATTATACAATTTTGAGTTTAAAAAAGAATCTAGAATTAAAAACAAATCAATATAAACTAGCAGTTAATAAAGAGATACAAAAAGCAACAAAAGCATATTTTTCAGTCGTTTTTACATACAGATCAATTATTGTAAATGAACGAAACATGAAAAAACTAAATAAAGTACTGGAAATTACTAATATTAAGTTTGAGAGTGGAGCTATTGCTAAAGGGGATATTAGCTCAATAAAAGCAAATGTCGCAAATGCGGAAACAAAACTATTAAAAGTAAAATCCAAGTTTACCCAAGCCTTAGATTATTATGAGTATGTAGTAGGCGAAAATTTTAAAAAAACAATGCCATATGAGAAAAACTTTAATATTGAACTTTCAGATTTTGAGTCATTGTTTAAACGAGCGGAAATTAATAATAATAATTTACGTAACTACTATGAAAGTATTAAAGTTGAAAAATACAAATTAAAAGCTTTACAAGCTTCACAAAAACCTGTAGTTGATTTCTCCTTAAGCTATGAAACAATTCTTGATGAACAAAACTTTGAAACAAAAAAGAATACGATTGCAGGAAAAATTACACTTAAATACAATCTTTATAATGGGGGAAGAGATGAAAAAAATCTAATTACTTCTTACTCTAAAATAAGAGCCTTTAATCATAATTTGAATGAAGAAAAAAGAAAATTAAAATGGAATCTTTCTAAATTATTTAATTCAGTTTCCTCAACAAAACAAGCCTTGAAAAGTAATGCGCAAGAAGTTATTAACTCAAGAGAAATGGTGGGTTCTTTTTGGGAGGCTTATGAGTTAGGAGAACAAGATTTACAGGTTTTGTTACAAGGGCAAAAGCAGTTAAACACAGCTGAACTTGCATTGGTTAATTATGAAAGTTCTTATATGAATGATTTTTTTACCATCCTTGAACTTTCAGGAGATTTATTTACCTTTTTTAAAATAGATCCTCTTAACCCAATGTTTGTAGATTTTTCTCAAAGTAATTATGCTACAAAAATTTATCCAAGTATAAAAAATGAGAAAAAATTTGATCCAAGTACTAAAATATATTCAAATATGAAAAAATTTGAAGAAAAAGTATTAAAAAGTGAAGATAAATCTTTCTCAATAATAATATCTTCATTTTCTAATATCTTATCGTCAATTGAATTTATGAAAARCCAAAAAATTTATGATGAATTTTTACCYTATGATATTATCAAAGATTATAAAATTACTACGAATATAATTTATAAATCYTTTKCAGATGAAGCAAGTGCTTTAAAAGAACTTATTTTATTAAATAAAGAAATCAAAGATAAAAACATAATGGTTAAAAATCTAAAAGATATAAAAGAATCTTATTTACTATATATTAATGGATTAGAACTCGAAGAACCAACAGAAATTATAGTTGAAAAAATTGTAGAAAAAATTGTAGAAAAAGTAGTTGAGAAAATAATCATAAAAAAAGAAAAGAAGATATTACCTTATTCAAATAATAAAGCATTTGAAAATACTTTTTTAAATGCTTCTAATCAGAGATTTACTATTAATGTGGGATCGTTTAGAACACTTAAGAGTCTTGAAAATTTTGTTAAAAAGAATAAATTTGAAAAAAACAGTTTTTTCTTTTCATCTGGTGGAGTTAATACTCTATTTAAATTACTTTACGGGAATTATGCCAGTTATGAAGATGCAAAAAAATCCTACAATAATTTAGATAATTCAATAAAAGAAAACTTCTTACCAGTTATAGAAAAAATTATTAATGTAAAAAAACAATATGAAAAACAAAATATACAAATTAAGAATAAAGAATCAGTATTGCTATTTATAAGAATGCCACTTTTTACTAGTAGAAAGCAAGCATAAATGTTTTCTCTTCTTAATATAGCAAATAAGAATAATATATTTTCTTTTTCTAAAAATATAATTTATATATTGTTTTTTCTTTTTGTACTTATTTGCCTGCTTTTTTCTTTTCTTTTTTCAAATTATAAAGAGCAAAGATTGTTAGAAAATAAAAATGAATACTTATTGATAGTAAAAAACTTACATAATGAATTACAAGAGAATTTACTCAATAATGACTATGTAGAATTTAATAGTGATGTATATAAAGCATTTAAAAGTAATTTCTTTTCAAAAATACAAATTAACTATGACGAGTTTATTTTTAATAAACACAGTTTAATAAAAAATGTAAAGTTCTTTGATGATGACTTATGGACTATAGGAGATATTACAGTTGATGCTTCTTTTGGTTATATTCTTAAAATTCCTAAGACTAATGCATATAGATTTATAGAAGCAGATACAACACAAGAGGTTCAACGAATTCAAGTTAAAATTCAAGTGTATAATGCCTTTGAAATAAAATACTTTTTTACACCTCTTGTGTTTAGAGACATAATTAAAATACATGATTTTCCTATTTCTAATTCCTTTTATGAATATTTTGAAAATTTGATTGATTATAAAAATGAAACCTTGGTAAAAGTACTTTTAATTAACAAGAGCTATTTTGGAAAGATCACCTATCATATTGATCAAAGAATGATAAAACAAGAGATAATTGAACTCTTTTTAATATACATTTTTTTAATTTTCATATTTATTCTTTTGCCATTCTTTTTTATAGCTTATTATCATTATAATGTTTCTCATCGTTTTATAAAAGAACCAATTTACTATTTAAATGAATACTTAGATAGCTTACTTAAGAGTGATTTTACTTTAATAAAAAAAGAGAAAGCGCTGGGTATTTATGGAATTACTAATTTTACTAATAAAATTAGTAAGATTACATCAAAACTGGCCTCTTTACAAAATGAGGTAAATATGAATAAAGAGAATATTGAAAGAAAAATTTCAATTGATACTTTAACTGGTTTAGCCAATGAGAGTTTATTTAATTTTGATATGAAAAATAAGTTAATCAATAATGAAGATGGTATTTTACTTTCCCTTCAAATTGAATGTTTGGTGAGTCTTAGCAAAAAAATTGATTATGACTCTGTAAATAACTTCATCAATGTATATGTTGGTTTGATTAAAAATGTTATAGCTAAATACAGCCACAATAATATCATTTTATATCGTTTATTTGGGTCCTCTTTTTCTATTGTATGTTCAAAAACTTCTTTAGAAGACAGTATAAAAATGAGTAATGAGATTATTAAAGTACTGGAAAAAAATATTCCAAATATGTTTAATACAAATGAAAAGGTTATTACTATTGGAGGAACATACTTTGATGGTTTTGGAACCATCCAATCTACCCTAAAATCTTCCAAAGAAGCGTTATTACATGCTAAAGAAATGGGATCTAGTATTTGCCATATTATTGAGAAAGATCTTATATTAAAAGCTACACAAGTTCTTACAGAAGAAGTTATTTCTATTGTTAAAAAAGAAAACTTTAGTGTTTCCTTTTCATTTGATACTCATTTAATTGGGGATAGAAAAAATATTATAATGAGAGAAATTTCGCCCCTTTTATACGATGAATATAAAAACAAGATTGCAATTGGTTCTTTTTTATCAATTGCAAGCAGCATAAAAATGGTTCACCTTTTTGATGAAATTATTATAAAAAAAGCAATGTCATATATAGAAGAAAATGACAGTAAATACTGCATTGTTGTTAATATTTCATTTGATTCTTTAGTTTACAGTGAGTTTTTAGAGTGGTTAATGAAAACATTGCAAGCAAATACAAAGATTGCTAAAAAAATTATTTTTACTGTGACATCTTATTCTGCTTATATGAATCAAAGTTTACTTAAAATGTTTATTGAAGAAATACATAGCTGCGGTTCAAAGATCTTAATTAAACGTTATCAACTGAACGATTTTCCTATTAATGAATTAAAAGATCTCAATATTGATTATATTAGATTGCATCAAAATACTAGTATTAATATATCAAATGATAAAAGTAAAAAATACATACTTAGAAATACCATTGCATTTGCTAATTTGCATGATATTAATATTATTGCTGACAGTGTTTATTTAGAACAAGATTATAAAATACTAAGTGCTTTGGGCACTTATGCTATTTGTGAATAAAGGAAAACTATGAAAAAAAGTATAATACTAATATTATTAGTAATTGTTTTTACCTCTTGCGCTAAAAACTATTCTACAATACAAGAAAAACCAAATTATATTAGCGAAGAATTTTTTAGTAATATATCTAAAAATGCAGTCTTAGAAGCAATAAAAAAAACATATATTTTTACCTCTGATAATTTTGAGATTAATAGTTATCGTGACAAATTAGTCATAAGGCAAATTATTATTTATCCTATTTCTTTTAATACTCTTGTAAATACTTGGTATTTCAAATTAGAATCCAATGATAAAGGTACGAAAGTCTTTTTATATGAAGAACAAAGAGAAAATATAGAAGATGGCATAATTTATAAAGATAAAAAAAATCATAAGATAATTTTTTCTAAAATAAAATATTTTCTTTCATTAAGAGATAGTTGGGATAATTGTGAATATTTTAATTCTTCTTTAAATTCATTTTGTTTTAATGCCGGTAATTTTTTTAAAGAGCAACCAGAGCAAAAAGACAAGGTTAAAAATACTAGCTTAATAAATGAAAGTAAAACTCTAGTGGATATTCACGATGACATTATACTAAGAGATAATTTTTTAATCAGTAAATATAAAAAAGATATTTTAGTTCAAGAAACTACGATAGATGATAAAATCATTAAACATGAAGATTATAAAGAAATTGATGCTATGATTAATGATATAAAAGAACATCAGAACAAACGGTAGTGTCATTTTACAAGGTGAGTTTATGCGAGTATTATTAATATTATTTCTTTTCTTTTCTCAACTTTTATCTTCTAAAAATGAGCATAAAATAATTGATTTTGGTCACAGTACATATGAAGAATCCTACGCGTTCTTTATGCAAGGAGCACTTGATGATAATAAAGAAGCTCAATATCATTTAGCTTTAATGAATTATCATGGATTAGGCATGAAAAAAAATAAAAAACTGGCTTTTTTTTGGTATAAAAGTGCTTCTGAATTAGGTGATAAACTAGCTCAAAATAATCTTGCTCAAATGTATTTTTTAGGGAATGGTACAAGTAAAAATAAAAAACTAGCAATTTATTGGTTTAAAAAATCTGTAAAACAAGGTTATTCTTTGGCAGAACTAAATCTTGCTATGATTTATTCTTCAAGAATTAATAAAAAAAGTCAAAAGAAAGCTTTTGAGTTGTATTTTTCTTCTGCAAATAAAGGAATTATTTTTGCCCAAAATAATTTAGCAAAAATGTATTATTTTGGTTTAGGCACTAAACAAAATAAAAAACTTGCTTTTAAATATTATACTATGGCAGCAAATAGTGATGATTCTGTTGCCCAAAAGAACTTAGCAATGATGTATTTTTTGGGAGAAGGAACAAAAAAAGATCCAAAAAAAACAATTTTTTGGTTGAATAAATCATCAAAACTTGGTTTTGTAGATGCTCACATGAAATTAGCAGACTTCTACCGGAATGCAAATTATGTAAAAAGAGATTATAAAAAATCATTCAATCTATATTTAAAAGCAGCAAAATATAATAAGACTAAAGCAATGTTTTATTTGGGATACTTTTACTACAAAGGCTTAGGCACTAAAATAGATAAATCAAAAGCTTATTTTTGGTTAAACAAAGCTAAAAATAATAAACATAAAAGAGCTGCAGTTTTTTTAAGGAATAATAAGTTTTGATGGCCCATTCAAGTTAGAAGCATAACTGCAATTGAGAGTGTAAACTCAACTGTTTAACCCACCAATTATCTTCTAACTACTTTGTATATTTTTCCATAATTTCACTGAAAAATATACATAATTGAGGGTAAATCTCAGACGAACTTCTAACTCTTGATCTTTTCCATTTATTTTGAACCTCCTGTGTTGATAAATACATTACTTTAAATTCAGAATCAACAGTAGAAAATGAACCTTTTGATTTTGTCTTCCTTTTAATGGTTGAATTTAGTGATTCTATTGGATTTGTTGTATAGATTAGCTTTTTTATAGCTTCTGGATATTTATAGAAAGTAGATAATTCAGTCCAATGATTAGCCAAGATTGTTTAATATGAGGGTATTTAGATCCCCAAATATTATGAAATTTATTTAGGTTTGCTAAGGCTTGTTCTTCTGCGATAGGCAATATAAGGATTTAAGATCTTTAGCAATGGCTTTTCCATCTTTCACAGATACAAACTTCAATGAACTTCTTATTTGATGGATATACACCTTTGAATCTCTGTTTTTGGATAAATGGCTTGTATCGCTTCGTTAAATCCATTTAGACCATCTATTTCAAAGATAAGAACATCTTTCTATACCTCTGTTCTTAATTTCATTAAGTAGAGATAACCAGTATTTAGATGTTTTATTATTTCCAATCCAAATACCTATTATTTCTTTCGTCCCCTCAGCTGTTATGCCTAGGATGATATAATCAGCTACATTTTTAACAACTCTGTCTATTCTAATTTTAAGAACAGTAGCATCCAAGAGATAATTGGATAGATTTGAGATAAGGCTCTATTTTGCCAATTTCTAATACTTTATTCGTCATATTAGAAATTGTTTTAGTGGATAGTTCATATCCATATAAACCATTGAATATCTCTTATACTCATACCTTTGGCATAAAGTGATACTATTAAATCGTCAGTACCTTCTAAAATTGTTTCTCTTTTTTTAATTAATTGTGGCGCAAACGAGGAATCTCTATCTCTTGGTATTTTTAAATCAACTTGACCATATTTTGAATTGAGTTTCTTTTTCTCATAACCTAAATGCGAAGTTAATTCTTCTTGTGCAGTTTCTTGTAATGCTTCTTTTAACATTGATTTAAATTCATTTTCAAGTGATTCTAATCCTTTAAAAGTACCTTCTTAAATTTGTTTTTTTAATTCTTCTAAATTTAATATTGCCATAATGTATTTGTAAAAATTGATACGTGTAAAGATGAAATGGAAGCAATTCAATGGGGAATGTTAGATTATAAGACTAATAAATTCTTAAATCAAGAACAATGTCATTATATAGAATCGGAATGCGATAAAATGGTGAATTTTGGCTTTAAGAAAAAATGTGTTAGAACTAGAAAAGAATATTGTTGTTATGACCAAGTTATAACAAAAGTCTTAGCTGTCGGGTTAAAAGCACAATTAAATAAAGGATGGGATTCTTGTAATGATATCGAAGTTGATGATCTTAAGAATATTAGCTTTAGAGAATGTAGAGTAGGAGAAGTACCACATATTAATAAGTGTATTCCAACTGATAGTTATAGTGAATTTAAAAAAGTACTTTTTAGACAAGCAAGTAAAAATGTAAATTCTTCAATTGGAGATGGGCTAGTAAACCAAGTAAAACAAAGTATGGGTCAACCCAATAACTAAGTATGTAAAAAACAATACTTAATAATAAATACTAAATAGTATATAAAATTATATACAATTTAGTATATTATTAATAATTGTGTGTTATAATACTTTTATGTATAAAATTTATACTATAAAGGTATGAGATGAAAAGAGATAGTACACCATTTCCATATGAGACATTTGCAGATAAAGATACATTTTATGGAAGAACGAATGAAGTAAAACAGTTAAAAAAACTTTTTTCAACTTCAAATAATCTTTTACTATTTGCAAAAAGAAGAATGGGGAAGAGCACATTAATTAAAAAAGTAATGAGAGATATGGAAAAAGATGCAATTGGTATTTATATTGATATTTTTGACATATCAAGTGAAAAAGATTTTGCATATGCTTTAATAAATGGACTTCTAAATGCACAAAAAGGTGATATAAAAGCTATTTTAAAACGTATAGGCAAGGTATTTACGAAATCTAGGATATCAGCATCATTTGATCCATTAACAGCTAAGACAAGTATTAAAATTGGTACAGTAAGTTCAACTTTTGAAGAGTTAATAGAAGAATTTTTTACAGCACTGTTTGAAATGTCAAAAAGTAAAAAAATAATTCTTGCCATTGATGAGTTTCAACAAATTAGTACTATTAAAAATGTAAAAATTGATGCTTTATTAAGAAAGTATATTCAACAACCATACAAAATATCATATGTATTCCTTGGCTCAAAAAGGCATATATTAAATAGTCTATTTCAATATAAAGCACCATTATTTGAGTTAGCTTCTCCTTTACAATTAGAAAGTATAGGTATAGATGATACGTTTGAATATGTCAAATCTTATTTAAAGATAAATCGTGATGTTTTAGAATATATGTTTGAATTATCTGATGGTGAAACGAAATTAACACAACATATTTGCCATATTTTGTATGATGAGTATAAAATGAAAAAAGAAATTACAAAAGAATTAGTTGATGAAGCAATAAAAGAAATCTTAATTTTAAAAAATGAGAGTTATAAGATTCTCTTTAATAATTTAACTACAAATCAGAAGAAAACATTTAAATTGTTAACAAAATATGGAACTAATATATTTTCTGGTTCAAAATTAGAAGAACAGAATATTGAAAAAACAGCGTTACAATCTTCCCTTAAACAGTTATTTCAAAAGGAATATATAGATAAGGATACTGATACAAATAATTATTTTGTGCCGGACAGAACGTTAGAGTTATGGGGAAATAAAATTTTAAATTAAATAAGGAATTAATGCATGAAAAAGAGTTTAATGAATATATTTGGGTTTATGATAATTGTTACGATATTTGTTGGTTGTACAGATGGGTATAGGTATGGAGTAAAAATTCCTAGTAAAAGTAAACTTCTTAAAAATAAGAACATAACGGTATTTGTTGATAATAGTGGAACAATAAAAGCAGAAGGTAATTTCTTGGATGAGGTTAAAAGTCATCTAGAAAAAGATGGACTAAATGCACATAATATCTTTTTCATTAAAAACTCAGTAACGAATAAACAAAACATCAAATCTGTAAGCACTAATGAGAATACAGAGGGGCTTCTTTCTGGAGTTAGAAGTGCAGTTGATAATGTATCTTGGAATGAATTAAAAACTTTTTATAATGCAACATACGTTAAACATCACAAAAAACCAAAGAATTTTAAATATTCTTTTAAAATTAAAAATCGAACGCTGGTATCAACAAAAAAATATGAAAGTGAGCTGGATGTATTCATAGACTTTATGCATATAAATAAGCATTTGTACCAGGATTATGGTATTTGGCTTGCAAAAAAATATGGATATCATAAGCTTGTTTTAGATGGAAATGAAATGAGAAAAAATAGATTAGTACTCCGTCCACTAACATTAAATTATCCTGTAAAAGACATAATAGTTGGGAGATTAGAAAGGCTAGGATATAGAGTCGTTGATAATAAGAATGATGCAGTAAACATTTTAGAAGTAGAAAATCTTGCATTTGCAAGAGGCGATTTTCTAAAGGGGAGTACAAGAAGCTCATATATATTAGAGGCAAAAGCTAGTGCAAAAGCTAGTCAAAACACTATGGATCTAGCTTCTGGTTTAGGGACCTCAAATAATTTTGCTGCTGGTTTAGGTTTAGCACTTTTTGCATTAGATTACTTATCTGATAGTAATAGAGAAGAGTTTCTTGTAGCCAATTATGTTATTAAGTATTACAACAAGGGCTTTGAAGATAAACCGTCAATTATTCAACCAAATGCTAAAACATTTAGACATTATGGAAAAGTAAAAGAACAATATGAGAAGAAGATGGCTGGTGACTTTATCCAAATAGCGATGGGAATAACAACTTTTATGAAGGATGGTGGACATAGTACTAATGAAAGAATTTTGGTTAGAAGTGAAAGACATCCACAGGTTCGTTTTTGGCAAAGTAAATAAAAGAATTTTGATTAAAAATATTCATGTAATTGTAGTTTAAAATTATGTTATAAATTATATACATGAAATGGAGAATTTTAAAAGGATTAATATTGAAAAAAAAAGTATGGTTAGTTACTAAAAACTCATATAATGGATTTCGTAAACGTTTGGGTTTTATACAACGAAACACTAATGGAAAATATGATGATTTGTATTATGATTTTACAATGGTTAACGGTACACATAATTCATACCATAGAGATGGTTCTGAATGGAGGACATACTCTGACGGCAAAAAGAAGAAGCTTGGAGAAAGTATTCCTCTAAAAAACTTTAAAGGTTTGTATCCTCTTGGCTTAAACTTATTTGATTATCTCTCTCTTTACACGTTACCTAATCTCAAGGCTAAGAACATTAGAAATGATATTCTTTATGAGGTTGATATAGAGGCTTTACCCTCTTCAACATATAATATATTTATTGAAATGATAGACCCATCTACAGTTATTCTTAATGATGAAAATATGAAAATTCCAGATAATGCAGTTACTTTGGTTATTAAAGATTTTGAGCCATGGATTATTGTCACAGTTTTAGGATATAAAGAGAATTTAATTGCAAACTTCACAAACAATGGAGTTACTCTAAATCATTTTAATGAAAGGTTCACTGCGAATGGTGAAGGAAAACAATATGAATTAGAGCAAGTTCCTATTGGAAATAAAATAACATTTAGTCAAGATGATAAGGGAAAAATAAGAATTGGAATATCTAACAAATAGATAAAATAAAACACTATTTTAGAATAATTAAAGCTAGTTAGTTAAAAAGTAAATATTATGTATTATTTTCAAATGCAAGAAGGTAATTATCTTGCGTTTGTTCATCATTCTCTGCAGCATAAATCATTGTAGTATTAATTGAAACGTGTCTCAGAATTGCCTGTAAACTTCTTAAGTCTTTTGTCTTTTTATAAAAATCTTTAGCAAATGTATGTCTTAGAATATGAATTCCAGATGCCTTTACATTACAATTTTTATAAATTGTAGAAAAAACCTTCCATGTTTGAGTACGATCTAATATATTCCCTGATACTGTTATTGATATTAATTGGTAATCATTTCTCTTGAAAAAGTTTACTTCTTCACTAATAAATGATGCTAAAATGTAAGCTTTTGCTTCTTTATTTCCTTTTCCAATGATGCTAAATACGTATAAATTCTCTTTAATTAAGTTGAAATTTTTGATTTTTACACCTATTAATTCACTAGCTCTTATACCAGTATACAAATACATTTTCATTAATAAAGAGTTTCTATATGCTAGAAATTGCTTTTTTTGTTTTGCATTTTTGCTTTTTGCCCTGCTTTTAGATGAATCATAATTGTTGGCTTCAAGTACTTTATTCTTTAAATAGTCAAGAACTTTTTCTACATCTTCATCATTAACACCTTTAGGTTCACGCTTTGGTATAGGTATCTTTAATTTTTTAAATATAGCTGTAAAGTCTAATTTCTCAATACTTTCGCTTGAGATATATTCAAAATATTGGGATAAGTGAGTTATGTATAATGCTTTAGATGCCGGTTTAGAATCTTCATGTTTATTTAAATTGTTTGACTTATATGTAAGGAACTTAGTAAAATCACTTCTCCTAATATTTTTGAAGCTCATATCTTTTTGATGCTCATTTTCAATGAAATAAATAAATGTGGAGATGGTTGAAGAATATGAATCAATTGTGTTTTGTGATTTACTTAAATCTTCTAATTCTGAAATGTAATCGTTGAAATAACCTCTAAGTACCTCAGCAAATAAATGGTTCATAAATTTTCCTTATTTTTTAATAAAATTTTTAATCTAACAAAGAAAAGTTAAAAATCAAGAAGTCCCTACTTATAGGACTTGATTGATAATACTTTTAAAAAATTGGTACTTTTTAGCTTTAAATTGTAATTAGTATAACATTATATTAATAATGTTTCATTTAAATTATCTTCTTTTAAAGATTTAGCTGTCACATTATAGTCATTTACAAAATTAAATTTAACTCTACAAGTATAATGTTAACTAAATTTGAGATATAATATTTTAAGTAATTAAAAGTGAGTAAAAATGAAAGTAAAAACCAAAGATAAAATCGCTTATGTAGCAAGAAAAAGCAATGTAAAGCCCAGTTTTTGGAAGAGATTCAAAAAAGAAATGCCAAAAAAATTTGATATTTTGTTTGAACATGCTAAGAAAGGGGATGTTATTACAGTGAAGAATGATATGGTTAGTGTCCATCCTGTAATACCAACATATAAAAGTATAGGTTTTTCTGAGTATAGTATTGAAGAAAAAAGCAATCATGAACAGTTTATCAACAAAACAGCAGATGCACTACTTGAGTACATAGAAGCATTTGAGTTAATTGGAGCTTGTATGACAATTCCTTATTTCTACAAACTATTTCTTGAAAAACATGATGTTCCAATTGATGTAGAGTATGGTGTGTTTGAGTTAAATAATCGCTTCTCTGTCCATTCTTGGAATAACTATAATGGAAAAATTATAGACTTGACATCATTTCTTCAAAAGGAAAATATATCTGGAAATGCTATAGTAATGAACAGAGTCTTAAAAAAAGGCAAAGATGAAATTTTATACCATAGAGCAGATCAATTACCAAACACATATTTAGATGCTATAGAAGTGGCTGCTAAGGATGAAATATTAAATGAAGACTCATCAAATAGTGATTATTTGAAGTGCATGTTGGATACAGATGCATTTATTTGTAGTGCTTTAAAAAGAAACATGAACTCACCAGAAACTATTAAAAGAGAGATTTTACCAAACAATGCTGAAGAATATAGACATTTTGAAGAAAACTTTGCAAGTAGGTTTGCTTAATCTTATTTAGCACAATAAACTATCCATTATTATTTATTGCTAACGAGTAGTTATTTCATTATCAAATTTAGTAACAATTTGTATTTGAGCAAGCTCACTTGCATAAACTGGAACAATGAGGTAAACTCCATTTTCAAGTACTAAACTTGTCTTAACTTCTTCAATTGCCATGACTGAAGTGATAAATGACTTTTCACTAAAAGCACAATGATTTTGATCATAAATCTTCCAAACCTTACCCTCTTTGTTATTTTTCAGATGTTTAATCCATTTAGGAGAAGTATGAATACACTTCTTACACATGTTAGAGTCTTTAATGATTTCTAAATATTTTTCATATGTATCAACATCATTAGTGACTAATTTATTTTGATTAATTTTAATATTAGATAAGCAAAAAGTAAGATTTTCTCATTGTTATATTGGGTACTTACGTACAAAAGTACTAAACGCGCCATCCTGCTTGTAAATAGCTTAATCCAATAAACCCTAAAAATACTGATTCATTGATTACCCATAACAGCGCAATTAAGAATTTTTAATATTAAAGTATGTTTAGCTTTAAATAGTCCATATCTTTTAAGTATGCGCTATTTTTACGATTTAATTTTGTAAAATCATATTCTCCATAAAAATTAATATGACTCCAGTGCATAATAGAACTTTGTCGAATAGTTTTAATTATCTCTTTTTTTGTCGATATTACTTAGTATTTCACGCAAGCTACACGATATTACATTATAATTAAATTAAATAATAGGAGATACTAATGTGGGAGTGTATGAATACCAATATGTCATTTTCTCATGGCTTTGGAATGATAATTTTTTGGATTTTAGTTATAACTTTAATTTATTTTATATTTACGAGAATTAGAAACAAACCAGAGGTTGATACTGCGTTAGATTTACTAAAAAAAAGACTTGCAAAAGGTGAAATAAACAAAGAAGAGTTTGAAAACTTAAAAGAAGTAATACAATAAAGTAACAAAAAAATATTTGTTGCTTTATCGAAGTGGAAGTATTATATTTTTTGATTGGAATCTTTTAAAGAACGAAATCTTTATTTCTCACATATTATTCCAAAATACTCTATTATCATAAAGGAACAGATATTATCAACTAAAAATGAAATCTAACGCTTACTATATATCTCAACTCTTTATTATTGTTTATGTCTTTAGCCCCTCCACCTTTAAGTACCCAGTCTTTATTAATTAATTGAAGTCCAGTAGTAACTTGATGCGTGATTTTATTGCCTTCTTTATATCTACCATTTAATTCCAAAACACTATTTATTTCTTGAGAAAAACCCAATATAGGTCTTTTGGAAGGAGAGAGTCTATGTTGCCAAGAAATATCGTATCTACCACTATTTGATCGATTTTACAAACCTTCTTGATATAAAATATCAACATCTAGTTCATTTTTATCTTTAAAATAGGTATATACAAAACCTGCTTGTACTGCAGCATCACGTTCATTATCCGTTGGCACAATTACTCCACCTAAAAGACCCAAACGTTTTGTACCTGAAAAGCTATCTTTTTGCCAAACAATATGTCTGTATAATACAGATACATCACCTTGACGATCTGTTCCTGAAGGGGAGAGTCGATAAGGCATTCCTAAAAGTAAAGTTTGATTAGAGCTCAACCCATAAGCTAAACTAGTTGATAAAGTATCTGTATTTGCATCTTTTGTATTTTCATATAAAAAACGTACAACTGTACCATCTTCTTCAACTGGTAATGCAACAAATGAACGCAATCCCATACTATAAAGACTTGTGGTCATTAACAACATCAAAAATATTAAGAAATAAGTCTTTTTAACTACATTTCTCATTTTGAAATCACCTCCACTTTAATAGGCGTAAATCCTGTGTCTAAAACAGCTTTTTTAATCTCATCTAAACTTGGACTATTTTCCTGCGTTTCAAGTCGAATTTTTTTTAGTTCCAAACTTACATCAACTTTTAAAACGGAATCCATTTTCTTAAACTTTCTCTCTAAACTATAAACACAAAAAGAACAAGTCATTCCATGCACTTGAACTTCAACTGTTCTAGCAAATGTTGATTCTAGAAGTAGCAATGTAAAAAGTAAACTAGTTAATACTAACTTTTTCATAATTTTATATCCTTTATATATCTAAAAATATTCGCAAGGGTAATAATAAATAACTGGCAAAAAAACCAATTACCCATATTGATAAACTTAATGAAAATATACGTTTATTCCAAATCTTGGTTTGATTACATAAATTGCCAAGTTGTTGATCAGCTGGACATGATTGTTTACTTCCATAAATGAACCAAGCAGATATAAACATCATAATACCTGAGAATAAAAACACCCATGTTTTATGAATACTTAAAAATATTAAAAAAGGGAAAGCATTTGTTAATGCTGCAATACTACTTCCAAGACCTATGGTTACAAAGATAATAGGTAAAGCACAACATATCAATGTTCCCGTGCTTGAAAATAGTGTAAAGCAGGTTACTTTATTACTTGAAATTTTTAAACTTTCTTTCATCGTTTACCCTTTATTTGTCAATAGTTTTTGCCATACTACGAAAAGTAAATCCTGAATCTTGAAATAAGGTTGTCATTTGACCTTCTGTGAACTTAACTTTTTCATCTGTACTCACTAATACCAATCCTTTCTTTAGGTCTATATCAATAGTATTTACACCTTCAATTGCCTTAAATTTTTTCTCTATTCCATAGGCACAGTATAAACATGCTAGACCATCAACTCTCATTTTATAAGTCATTTCTGCTGCAAAAACTGAAATATTTAGAAGTATAATAAATATTGCCAATAATAACTTTCTCATTTTATTCTCCTTATATTTTTATTGTTTAAAAATGCCATTCTAAAACAAATTTGGCACGATAATCTGTATCATCTTGCGTTCCATTTAAATTGCTAATAATAGGTATTTGAACACCTGCTTTAATGGCAAAGTTACGCTTAGTCCAAAATATTCCAGGAGAAAGAAAGAGTTGATCTCCACCCGTATTAGCTACCTCACTCCCATTTAAATTCGCAGATTCACCAAACTCGGCATTTAATTCTAATATCCAAACGGTATCGGCTTCTGTATAGTTATTTAAAACTGGTCTGTAACCACCTGAAATATCAAATAATATCTTTTCTCCACGTTGTAGTCCAGCATCATTTCTTCCATTTTGTCTATACCGTATACTTGCCCATCTGTACCAAGTAAGACTTTCATATCCGTAGGTTAAACCAACTATTCCATCAGTTGTACCTGTTCCAAGGGATGGGTCGTCATTATCATCTGCACTATTACTAATTACTTTCAATAACACAGCTGCGCTCTCTTGAACACCTAATATGTCTTTTCTATAAAATCTATATTTGGTAAAAAAACTAATATCTGACAAACCTTGACTTTTTTTATTATCATCTTCTTTAAGTACATATGGAACTTCTAGACCAATTGCCCAATCACCTGTTAAACCATATTTAAGTCCCAGAGCTTGTTCTAACTCTTGTTCTTTACCTGCTTTATCAAGATGGGTCTCAAGTTCAACTTCAACGCCACCTTTAAATAAAACATGTGGACCTATTCCAAATATTGGGTCATGTGCCCAAACTAAAGTTTTTGAAGCTATTGAAAATAACACTAAAAAAACAAATGCAAATCTTTTCATAATTCTTTCTCCTTTAATATAATTAAAATCATTCTTGAACCTTATACCCTATAGAGTTTAATTTATCAATTATTTCTGATTCATTGGTTTTTGTTCTGTCAAATCTAACATTCACTTTTTGTGTTTCATAACTTGCAGTTACGCTAACAATACCACTAAGTGAATTTATTGCTTGTTTGGCATATTCTTCACAACCACTACACGTCATTCCTTTTACCCTAAATTCCTTATTCATAATATTTTGTGATTCTACAATTACAACTTTTTGTGTAATTGTGGGATAAAATATTTTTGAATAATACGGAAAAGACATCATTACAATTGCAAAAACAGTAATAATAGCTAGGATTTTTTTTGATTGAAAGAATGGTTCTTTCTTACTATTTTCACAATTACAGTCTATCACTTGAGAAGGTTGAAATTTTTTATACCACAATCACTGTAAAAGCAATCAAATATGGTCTGATTGGTACAATCCATGAAAAAGCCGAGGCCATCCCGCTCACGCCTGCTACAAATGCCAACAAGGGAATAATACAACATAATGATGCAGCTATTGCTAACCCGCCACTTAATGTATGTTTGTCCATATCACACCTCCAGTATAATTTCTAATTTATCTTTCATTGAATTTTTAATAAAATAATAGACAGCTGAACCTTCTCGTTGATTTTCTAAAATACCTGTATCTTTTAGTTTTCGTAAGTGTTGTGAAATAGGAGACTGATTAACTTCCAAAATATCTACAAAATCACAAACACATAATCTTTTATATTTTAAAATAAGATATATGATTTTTAATCTCACTTCATTTCCTAAAAGAGAGAAAAGTTTTGATTGATTATCAAGTGATTCTTTATTTACTTTATAATCTTTTGTTGCATTTTCAATTAGATTTTCATTAATAACGGTTCGACAACAACTGAATGAATTGCTCATATTTTTATCCTTTTGTTTCTATATTAGAATATTATAATATTAGTGTTTACTAATTATGTAGTATTTTGGATTAGTTATTAATTTTAAGTAATTTATTCTGATATTTATATGTTTCTTGGAGCAAAGATAATAATTGACATGCCAATTAAAGCAACTGAAGCACCCAATAGGTCCCAAAAGGTGGGTGTGACTTTATAGACACTCCATAGCCAAAAGGCGACAAAAATATAGACACCACCATAAGCTGCATAAACTCTTCCAGAAGCTGTTGGGTGAAGTAAAAGTAACCATACAAAAAGAGCCAAGCTAATTGCAGCTGGAATTAAAAGAAAAATACTTTTACCCTGTTTAAGCCATAAGTAGGGTAAATAACACCCTATTATTTCTCCAATTGCAGTAATTAAAAATAAGCTTATTGTTTTAATTCGAACATATTACTTTATCATCATGTAGCACAACAACTGAGTTTTTTAATATCTTTACCAAATGTAATGGCTGCGAGTTTTATACCTTCAGAAAGTGTTAGGTAAGGATGGAACATATCTTTTAATTCACTTACCTTAATTCCAAACTTCATTGCCATTGAAATTTCCATTAATAATTCAGATCCTTCAGGTGCCACGATTCTTGCACCCACTAAGGTATCATCTCTAATATTACGTATTAGTTTAATAAAACCTCTTGTGTCTTTTGCTGCAATTGAACGAGGTACATGGCTTAATGGTAAAAGTGCAATATTAAAATTGATACCATGCTCAGTTGCTTGTTTCTCGTCAAATCCAACACCCGCAACTTGAGGGTCTGTAAAAATTACCCAAGGTAAAACTTTGAAGTCGGCTTCTTTTTGAATACTTGAAAAAGCGTTATTTACTGCCAGTTTTCCTTCATATGCAGCAGCATATACAAACATATTGGTTCCCAAAACATCACCAGAGGCATAAATTGTTTCAATAGATGTTTGTAAAAAATCATTTACTTTAATTGATTCATCTAATTTGAGTTCAACACCAATATCCTCTAATCCCATATTTGCGCTATTGGCTTTTCTACCCGTTGCAACTATTAACTTGTCAGCGGAGAAAACTTTGTCATGCCCATTGATAGCAGATAAAACAGATATTTTATCGTCTATTTCTTCCACATATTTTATTTGATTATTGGTGATAATATTGATATCTTCTTCTTTTAAAGATTTAGAAAGTTCATCTCCAATATCAAAATGCTCTTTTGATATTATTTTGGATGAGCGCTGTAAAATCGTTACTTTACTTCCAAGACGAGAAAATAATTGTGCAATTTCTAAGGCAATGTAACTTCCACCTAAAACAATAATTGATTCGGGTAAAATGTCTAATTCAAAAGCATCTTCATTGGTAAGATATGGCACCTTATTAAGCCCTGAAATATTTGGTATCAGAGGAGATGCACCCGTTGCAATTAAAAAATGAGTACCCGTTATAACTTCTCCATTAACTTCAACTGATTGTCTTGTAATAAATTTTGCTCGACCTTTAATTAACTCAAAATTTTCCATATCTTTAATAATATTGATATATTTTTGTTCACGTAAATCAAGAACCAATTTACGTTTTTCATCTATTAAAGAACTAAAATTTTCTACTTTGGCAGAAGTATTAATTCCAGCAAATGGATTATTATTAGCTTTATATAATGATTCAGCTGCTCGAAGTAGATTTTTTGAAGGAACACATCCTACATTTACACATGTTCCACCAATTTCCAGACCATCATTAATCATCGTTACTTTTACACCCAACTCTTTCGCTTGAATAGTAGCTGCAAATGCAGCTGATCCACCTCCTATAATTATAAGGTGTTTTTCTTCTTTATTTTTATTTATAATTGACTTCTCAATTACTTTATAGTTTCCTACCTTATCAATAATATTTAGAATTTCGTCTTCACTAATGATCATTTCATCAAATGATATTATTGCATTTAACTTTGCGAAGCTAACCACTTTATTTTCAATACCACTGATATCTAAATTATTTTCTATTGATACTGCACAATGACTACAGGTCATACCTTTAATTTTAAATTCATATGTTTTCATCTAAAGTTCCTTTGTAAATAAATTTTAAATCTGACTTTTAATACTCTACTGGTGTTGACTCACTATAATACCTTCTACTTTATGTTTGCCCAAGTTGTCTTCATAGTTAATAGGCATATATCCAGTCTCTCCAATTGCTTTCATAATATGAGTTATTGATGTTTTAGTTTTGTCAAACTCTACAACCGCATTTTTATTTTCAGTTGATGCTTTAATTTTTATTACACCATCAACTTGCATTGCCACAGTTTCCACAGTTCTTTCACAGGATGGACAAGTTAAGCCTTTTATTCCAATTGTATTTTTTACAATATTTGTTGTTTTGACTGTTTGTACTTTTATTTCATCCGCTTGAATAAAAACACTTCCCCAATAAGGAAATGAAAGCATTATGGTTGCAAAAACTGTTATAAGCCCTAGAAAACTTTTTGTATTATAAAAACTCTTTTTACCTAGCTCATCAGAATCACAAGCACATTTTATTGCATCTTTTTTAGTCTTTAAAACTCTCCACCATGCATATCCAAGTACTAATACCGTTAGAGTTATTAGATAAGGGCGAAATGGTTCTATCCAAGTAAAAGTTGATGCCAAACCTGTTGTTCCAGCTAATAAGGCTAAAACTGGTGTGATACAACATAATGATGCACCTACTGAGGCAAAAACACCTGTCATAATTTTTTTATCCATTGGTGTGCTCCTAAAACTTTATTAATGATTCTATATTTGATTTTAGTGATGAAGGTATGGAATAAAATATAATCAAACCTTCTCTATTGTTCTGCAAGATACCCCCATCTTTTAGTTTTCGTAAGTGCTGTGAGATAGGTGATTGTTTCATTTCTAGAACATCACTTAAATCACATACACACATTTTTTCATGTTTTAAAATGAGGTATACAATTTTTAATCTAACATCACTTCCTAAAAGTGAAAATAATTTTGCTTGATTGTCAAGCGTTTCTTTATTTGATGAGATATCTTCTTTAGCGTTATCCAATAACTCTTTATCAACATTGACACGATAACATGTGGTATCATTTTTCATTATATTTCCTTATAACTTTTGTTTAAAATTTGAATTTGACATGTTTTTTGGCTTCTCTACACTAAAACTTAAGGAACTTGTATTCATAATATTAGCTTTAATAATATTGGAAGTATTTTTGTTTTCTAGTTTTCTAAATTTATCTTTCAATAAATGATAGAAGATTAATATAATCATTAATACTGAAGATATATTATTTAGTAGGGATACTTCATCTTCATCTATACTAATCATTAATAAACTTAATTTTGTAAAATAGGTGTCATATATATAACCAAATAAAAATGCCAATAAAGCTATAACCACAAGATAAACAATCAAGGATGTTTTCCCTAGCATTTTATATACAACACTCATTGTTATCATGCTTGTTGCCGGACCTGCGGTTAAAAAAATAAAAACTGCTCCAGCAGACATACCTTGAAGCATAAATGCTGCTGCAATTGGAAGTGAAGCTGTAGCACAAGTATATAAGGGCATTGCAAAAAGCATCACAATAAAATATGTTAGGAATTGATTTTCAAAGAGTAGTTTCGTATATTCTTGAGGTATAAAAGTTACAAATACAGCTCCCAAAATAAGACCAATAAGTAAAGGCTTTGCCATATCTGCGAAGAGTGTTCCATAACCATATTTTAATGAACTAACTAAGGAAAAACTTTTTTTAGTAGTTTCACAGTTTGAAGAGCACCCACAAAAGCTTTGGGTATCTCCTACTCTTTTAACATCATCTTTTTGTATAAAGTTTTGAACAAGTCCAACGCTTATAGCAATAATAATCGATGAAATAACTCTAAAAATAGTGAATACAAAACCAAATAAGGAATATGTAGCCAATATTGAATCCACACCCGTAATTGGTGTGGAAATTAAAAAACTTTGAACCGCACCTTTACTAGCACCTTCATTTCTCAATCCTTGAGCTAAAGGAATAACAGAGCAAGAACAAACAGGTAAAGGTATACCAAATAACGTGGCTTTTACAACAGAACCCACAGAGTCATTACCTAAATGATTTGATACAAAAGTATCAGGTATCAATTGTTTAAGAACTCCAGCAATCAACAACCCAATGATAATGTATATTGACATTGCATTTAAAAGTACTAGAAAATTATCTATGAATTGGATAACCAATTCCATTACTTATCCAAACTCTTATCATTATTATCACAACAATTTCCACTTCTTTTTGAGAGTGCATAAATTGTTAATAAAACAAAAAACCCCAATGCAGGGAATAATACGTAATCTAAGTATCCAATAATCGCACTAAGACCAACTGCAGTTACAATAACTACGAGAATTGGAGTAAAGCAACAAAGTGCCATTATTATACTACCTATAATTCCAGTTTTTAATGGGTTGATTTTCATTTATCATCCTTTGATAGTTTTATTTTGATATCCTCAATGGCTTTTTTAACATCTCCCATGCAACATTTTCCTTTTGGATTTTGTACTTCACAGTTACAAGCTTTGTTTTTAACTTTTTCTTTTATCTCTTCAAGTGCAGTAGTTGTTCCTGAATCTCGTATTTGATCCTCAATTCTCTCTTTTGACCAATTAAAACAAAAGCAAACAGTTGCAGGTTTTGAATTCTCTTTGATACCGATACTAAATTTTACGTCAGATTGCTTAAGAATCTGTCCCTTTTTAAAATAAATCACATCGCAAGTAGGTGTATTGCAAAAATGAAAACCATCCAAAGATGAAATATGTTTTTTTACGTCATCGTTTACAAAATGGCTTACTGCACTTACTGGTACAGTTTTTGCCTTTTGATTGCATGAAGGGCATATATTGTCGTTTGGTTTTATCATTGTAAATAATGGTTTAGATTCAGCAGAACAACAATTATGAGAATTATTCATATTTTATCCTTAATTTGAGTACCTTTTAAAAAAGGTAATAGACATTGGGAATCTTCCCTTTTAAGCCAAAGATGGACCAAGAAGCCCAATATTATACCAAATACAATATGTGCGAATAAGGTCAATAAGAATAATTCTGGCCATAGCCATTTTACACCAAAAAAACCTACCATAGGAGCCATAGGCGGTGCTACCATCATTCCAAGTTCTAAGATTGATAACCATAATATTGCAAAAAACATAGTTTTTTTATAAGAATTAAAATTACCAAATACAATGGTAAATATAAGACCAAACCCTGCACCATTTAAAAAATGTGATAGCTGTCCAATCCAAAAATATTCATTAAAAGAAGAACTACCCGTTATCATTTTTCCAAACATAACAGGAGTATCTCCTGGCAACCAACCATTTAAGACTCCCATTTGTCTAACCCAATCTAGTCCAATGGTAGCAATAGCACCAGCAGCAAATCCTATAATAAGTCTTCTAGATAAATCAGGATATTTAAATTTACTATAAATCATTATTCCAACTAAAATAATCATAGAAGGAATATATAAGTATAAAGTATATGGTAAGCCAAATTCATGGGCAACTTTTATAATCTTAGGACCCATAGTCTCACCCATATAATATTCTGAATATCCAAAAGACAGAACTATTAAGTGAATAGGAACAAATCCCCCTGTAAATAATGCAAAGAGGGTAAGCAATGATTTTTCTTTCATTAATATGTTCATAATATCCTCATTTCATGATTTCAGATACAATATTATCTATCAATCCATCTAATTCTTTTGCAATGGCTTCTTCTCCCTTATAGGCATTGAGTAATGTTGAGGGTTTGAAATACTTTATAATTACTATTTTATTGGGTTTTTCCATTACAATCATTTTTAATGGGATTTGAATGGTTGCTTCTTTATTGGCATCCATCACGCGTTTCATGTAGATGGGGTTAAAGAAAAATATTTGTTTCATTCCATTTATTTGTTTGCCAGCCATTCTAAGCATTCTTTGTCCATCGATAATTTTGATTATCATTAGATTTTGTCCCTCAATTGCTCCTGTTAGGATGTCAACTGTGTCAGAAAAAGAGTAAATTGATTTCTTAATCACTGAACCATCACTTGGTTTAATTTGAGCAAAAGCATTTTGAGTAGACATAATTACACTTACAATAAGAAGCATTTTAATAAATGCATTTTTAAGAGTAACATTTTTCATTTTTTATCCTTTTTTCTATTTATATGAGAATATTAGTATATTCTAATATAATATAAGCTTAAGTTTAAATATTATCAGTTACAATTAAAATATTAGATAAGGATCTCCAGAATGTATAAAAAATTAGCAGATTAATTTACATTATAATCTTTTCAATTGGCTTGAGTCAAATAACTCTATGGGGAGTAGAATTTAAATCAAATGAAAATTTTAACATTAACAATAGAACCTTTTCTGGGAACAGTGGAATAAACGATATAGAGAGTGACCATATAGATATACTAAATTTTAAGGATGGAATGTTTAATTCAAAATATTGTGAACAATGGGGATTTAAAGCTGTAAAATTTAAAAGTACTTTTAAAGATAATCAAACTTTTTTTGAAGGAATCTTGAAAAGTCAGGACAATGGAACTCTTTTATGCGAAGGTGTAGTAAAGAATATAAAATTAGAAGCAATCTTCACGTGGACAAGAAAATTTCTTTTCTGGGAAATAAAAAATGAGTACTGGTTTAGAGGTGAAGAGATACTCAAAGTAAAATAGATGAAAAAAATATTCTTAATATTTTCAATTTTAGCATTGCTTCTATCGATAAATTATTTTGGTATGAATATTGTTGAAAGTATCAATCTTCCCTTATGGCCAAAACACACCGAAATAACAGATCCTAGTATAATTATTGCATTTATATTGTATGTTTTATTAATGACTATGCCTTTTATGCCTGGAATTGAGATTGGACTAGCTTTGATGTTTGTGCTTGGTAAAGAAGGAATATTTCTTGTATATTTAGCGACCTTATTTTCCTTAGCTTTGAGCTACTGTATAGGTAGATTTATTCCTATTGTATGGGTTCTTATTTTCTTTAAATTTTTTAAGCTTAAAAAAGCATATACCCTTATATTCGAATTAGATAAATTAGAACCTAAAGAAAGAATTTCTTTTCTTCTTAAAAACCTTCATGATATATTTTTACCCAAAATATTAAAATACAGATATATTCTCCTTGGAGTTTTATTTAATACTCCTGGTAATTCCTTAAATGGAGGTGCAGGAGGAATTGGAATAGCTGCTGGAATGAGTGGTTTATTTAATATTTATTATTATGGTTTACTTATAATAATTGCTGTTTCTCCTATCCCTTTGCTTTTATGGTTTGGATTTATTAATATATAGTCTCAATAAGTATGGTGCATTTTATAAATGTATTGGAAAGTCTACTTTTAGAGTCACTACAAATAAAAACTAGAGGTACCGATATATAGTGTCTCGAAATATATCTCCTTTTAGTGTCCTTTAACTTCTTAAGAGATACAATATACTTAAATTAAATAAGGCTTAAAATGAAAGTTGGTTATGCAAGAGTTTCAAGTATAGGACAAAACTTACAATCTCAAATTGAATTATTAAAAAAAGCTGGATGCCAAAAAATATTTCAAGAAAAGAAAAGTGCCACACATACTTCAAAAAGAGTTGAATTACAAAATGCCTTGGATTTTGCAAGAGAAGGGGATATTTTTGTTGTGACAAGATTAGATAGGTGTAGCAGAAGTGTTTTAGATTTGTATAAAATCATTGATATATTAACTAGTAATGGAGTGTCGTTTAAAGCAACTGAACAAGACATAGATACATCAACGAGCTCAGGAAGGTTGATGATAGGTTTATTATCTATTGTTGCAGAATTTGAAACGGATTTAAGATCTGAAAGACAAGCTGAAGGAATATCATCCGCAATAAAAAGGGGTGTGAAGTTTGGAAGAAAAGCTAAATTTGATAATCTAAAAGTTAAAGAAGCCATCAAGATGCAAAATGAGGGAATGATTAATCAAGATATAGCTGATTACTTTGAAATAGCTAGAAGTACTCTATTAAGGTGGATAGCAAAGTATAACAAGGATTAACTAAATGGCTCGTATACAGATTTTATCAAAACAAGAAGAAAAAATATTTAATGAGCCACCAGATTTTTTACCCAATGAACAGAAATATTATTTCAAAATACCTACAAAGCTTTTGGATCAACTTTATACTAACATAGCGATAGAAAATATCGGCTATGTAATTTTACAATATGGTTATCTAAAAGCAAATAATAAATTCTTTGAAACTCACAAAGAACCTGACATTCAATATATAAAAGATATTTATATGTTGAAAGATTTAAATATTAATATTCCTAAGCGAACCAAACAAAGATATCATTCTATAATAAAAGAATATATAGGTATTCAATTACTAACAGCAAGCATAAAACTTATACTCCAAAACGAAGCAATTTCAATGGCAAATAATTTTCAAGATAGAAGAAAAATATTTTGGACACTTGTAAATATATCCAAGAATGTAAAAATTGAAATACCAAGTTATACAGAATTAGTTGAAATAATTGCAACTGCCTTAAATCATCAAAAATCATTTATTATAGAAAAACTCAAAGAATTTGAAACTAGTGAAAATTTAAAACAATTAGATATCTTTGTAGAAAAAAATTCAAAATTCAAAAATAAATATAATATAGGTAGCTTTAAAAGATTGGAACATTCAACAGCTAGAAGTAAAATACTTAAAAGTCTATCTCATCATCAAACTATACAAAGTAAATTTAGATTGAATAAACAAATTATTGAAGCCATTGGCATAAGCTCTGAAATAGCTCAATATTATGCCAAATGGATTAACAAAAGTAGAGTTCACCAGTTAACAAGAAAGAATACTTTAGATACTTACTTTACACTATTATCCTTTATTTATTATCAATATTTTATTCGTAATGACAATTTAATAGATCGATTTATAGGTATCGTTCAAAGTGCCAAAAATTCATCAATCAGAGCACAAAAAGATTCCATATTTCAACAATCTTCTGCTAAAAATAATACAATAACTAGTTTGGAAAATACAAGCCTAGAAATTGTAAATAATATTAAAAATATTACTCAAAATCCAAATATAAGTGCTGTAATAAAAGTAAAACTTATTGATGATTACATAAATAAACAAACACAAATCTTAGCTAAAATTTTATCAAATAATAAAACAATTGAATCGGATATGGATAGCAAGTATAATTTTATTGAATCTAAATCAAAAGTCATACAAGGTAAATTATCTGGCATTTTAAAAGTAATAGAATTCGATGAAGTATCTTCAAATAAAGATATAATCATTGCTATAAATTATTTTAAAAACAATACAAACATCAATGAGAAAGCACCTCGGGCTTTTTTAGATAATCAAGAACAAGAGATGATATTTAATAATGGTAAATTTAAAATATCTCTTTATAAAATTTTATTATTTTTTGCAGTGAGTAATAATATAAAATCTGGAACATTAAATCTAAAATATTCGTATAGATATCAAAGTTTTGAGAAATATTTAATCAATAAAGAAGCATGGGAAAAATCTAAAGACAATCTTTTAAAGGCTTATAAAATTGAACACTTGAAAGACTTTAGCTCCTTTATGAATCCTATAATTAAGAAATTGGATGATAGTTATAAAAATACAAATTATCGCATAATCAATCAGTTAAACAGCAATTTTAAATTTAATAACGATTCATTTATATTAAAAACTCCTGCTATTGAAAGATTAAATGACGAAGATAATATTAGTAAGTATCTACCAAGTAGTAATTACATCTCTATTATTGATATTTTGAATATGATCAATAAACAAACTCAATTTCTAGATCCACTAACTCATTTCAATATTAAAAATAAGAATAAAGTCTCTATACACTTATTATTGGCAGCTATATTAGGATATGGATGCAATATAAATATATCAAAAATTGCTAAAATATCAAAAGGCATTAATCCAAATCAATTAGATAATACAAAAACCTGGTATTTTACAGAAGATAACACAATTGATGCCAATGATAAGATAATAGCTTTTATGGATAATTTAGAAATAGTAAAATTACTTCGTAATCAAGAAAATATAAATCACACCTCAAGTGATGGACAGAAGTACAATATGAAACCATCAGTTGAGTCAACCAATGCAGGCTATTCCTTTAAATATTTTGGAACTCAAAAAGGAGTTAGTGTATATACTTTTATTGATGAGAGCCATAGATTATTTTATTCTACGGTTATAAACGTTAGTGAGAGAGAAAGTGGATATGTTATTGATGGGCTAATGCATAATGATGTAATAAAAAGTGATATACACTCAACAGATACACATGGTTTTTCTGAAGTCATATTTGGACTCACCCATCTACTTGGATTTTCATTTGCTCCTAGAATTAAGAATTTTAAAGATCAACAATTATATGCATTTAAAAGTAGAAAAGAATATTTGCAACTAGGGTATGATCTCTTACCAAAACGCAAAATCAACACAATTAAAATGGAAGAGAATTGGGATGATATTTTAAGGTTTATTGTTACTATAAAATCTAAAAAGACATCTGCCTCACAATTGTTGAGAAGATTAACATCTTATTCAAAACAACATAAATTATATGCAGCAATTAAAGAGTTTGGTAAAATTATAAAAACAGATTTTCTATTAAATTATATTGATGATGTTGAACTCCGTCAAAGAATTGAGAAACAATTAAACAAAGTTGAAAGTTCAAATAAATTCTCCAAAGCAGTATTTTTTGGAAATAACACAGAATTTACAGTTGCTACAATAGAAGAACAAAACATTGCTAATAACTGTAAAAGATTAATACAAAACTCTATCATCCTATGGAATTATCTTTATATGTCCCAAAAATTAAATATAACATCCAATAAAGAAGAAAAAAAAGAGATAATTAAAACTATTCGACAAAGTTCTATTATGCACTGGAGTCATATTAATTTTTATGGAGAATATGATTTTACAAAATTAAATCGTAAAAATAGCGCATACTTAAAAGATATGGACTATTTGAAGTTAGACATACTTTAATATTAAAAATTAATAATTGGTCCTCTATGGGTAATCTATGAGTCAGTTTTTTTAGAATTTATTGAATTAAGCTACTTATAAGCAAGATGGCGCGTTTAGTACCTTTGTACATAAGTACCCTATATTTAAAATGAATTTTTCTATGTGGTATTCTTACCGTAATAATTTTTTCATCTTTTTTCATTTTTCATTTCTCCATAGATTGTATACTTGATAATCAAAAAAATTTGATCTTATTTATGTGTATTTTTTGTTATTTGTGAAAATTATTTAACTAGATACTTTTTAGTTAATTAAAAATTGTAAGTCATTCCCCTGTAACATATCAAAACTTTTAAGGAAATCATGTGCCTTAAGTATCTTATTCAACTGGTCTTCCCCAAAAGTAAATTCACTTTTGATAATTAAGATATTGTTACTAATCTTTCCATTATGTAATTCCACGTGGAAAGTTTTAGTTATAAACCTAAACACTTCAAAAGTTTTATTATAAAGCTCTTGATCTGTGTATTTATAAATCACCTTATTATCTTGTTTAATTTTTATCATTGGAATTTTCATAGATTTAGATTGTATGTTACACAACAGGTCAATATGTTCTGCATTTATTTCTTTTGCAGCTTCTAGTATTTCTTTAATTGATGATGTTTTTGACATAGTAAACCTTTATTTTATTTAATAATAATATATAGTTAAATAATATTATATGAAATTTTATCTAAAAAAAAGACCTTGTGCTCAAAAACTTTATTTTCATTTCATTTTATTAAATGAAAATATTAGAGGATAGTGCTTAATTTAATTAAATATAATGTTTTGAAAATCACCTGACTCAAATAAAGTGTAATAAACTTATCATTTAAAGACATTTATACTCTAATTTTCATAAGTTTTTATGACTAAAATAAGTTCTATTATATATTATTTTGCTAGAATTTTGTTTATCAATATTTAAAAATAAGGGAGTACCATGACTGCAGTTGAAAAATTTTTTTTCAAAAGTGATATGTTTGATGTCCTTATATTAGAACCACTTGAACATATAAGAGGTAATACTGATTTAACTTACGATGGTATTTTACATTTCTTTACTCCTGAGGGAAACAGTTTTGCTGATGAAGTAAATCAAATGCTTAAAGAGTTACATAATACTATCGTCCCTAATGCATATCATGAAAATGAAGATATTCTTGCTAATAATGTGATTAAAAGACATAAATGGAATATATATAAAGAAAATTCACGATGGAAAGGTAATGATTATGACGAGCTAAACCTTCTTGCCGCTGCTGCAGGAAGAATAAAATCAGCATTTGATCATAATACACTACATTTCGATGATATGGAAAAAGGTCATCAAAAAATATTAGCAGATATTCTCTCAATAATTTTATACCATCGTTTTTAATAAATCTAAGGAGATACTAAATGGAAATAATAAAAATTAAGGGTAAAGCATTAGAAAAACTTATTAATGTAACCAGTAATGCAATCGGTACTCTTTATGAGCCTAGAAAGATTAGAAAAAATGCAGATGCTCAAGCATATAGAATTGAGGTAATAGCAGAAGCAGAAAGAACTAAAATACTTATAGAAGACGATACAAAATTTGAGGTTTTGGAAAGAGCAAAAAAAAGAATTTTTTTACAAAAAATTAATAAACAAATAAATATTGAGGAAGTAGTATCTAAAGCAATACCTCATCTAAAAGATAATGATACAGAGGAAGTAGTTGACAAAG
The DNA here is from genome assembly GCA_002733685.1 of Arcobacter sp. Lineage (GTDB taxonomy): Bacteria > Campylobacterota > Campylobacteria > Campylobacterales > Arcobacteraceae > NORP36. Next base: position 40,749 of record NVWN01000013.1, read on the forward strand.
ATTGGAGCACGAAGTTTTTTCAAAAAGCTCAAGACATAACTAGTAGCAATGTACAAGAAAAATGGGCAAGAATACTGGCGAACGAAATTTCAAGTCCTGGTACAACAAGTATACGCACAATGGAAGTACTTTCTGTTCTAAGTAAATCTGAAGCAGAAAAATTTGAAATACTATGCTCTTTAGTATCTAGTGATAATCTTATATGGAAAACTAAGAAACAAAATGCGTTTGATGAATATAATATTAAATACAGTGATTTGCTTTTACTTAGGGATGCAGGGTTACTATACTCAAGTGATACATTAGTATCTATCATTCCAATTATACCAGATATAAAAATTGGGATGATGTGGATAGGGAATGATGAATACACCATAACTAATAAAAAATCGCATGAAAATAGTTTTAAATTTAATCAGATTGCTTTGTCAGTTGCAGGTAAAGAATTATGCAAAATTTTGAATATTGAAAAAAATGAAAAATATATTAAAGAACTAATAAATGAAAAAACTCAACATGGGTTTACTCTTGTTAAGGTAATTAAAGTTGTATCAAATAAAGGAATATAATTAATATGGAAAAAATGGGAGAATCACAAATCATTGATTTTTTTTCGACAATTATCAATGACGAATTTAAAAAAGAATTTGGAGATACCGAAAGCTATTCAATTGGCAACTTTTCAGGAAGTCAAGATAGAGAATTTGCGGATTTCTTTGCTGGCACTGATGCAGTAAATGTTTTAATAGAATTTAAAGAGAAAAAAGTTGAATATAAAGCAGAATCAAGAAAACCCAATAGAGAAATACTTTGTAAAAATCTTAATGATACTATTTCAATAATCTCACGTAAATGCCATTTTATTGGCTGGGGAACTGATCAAGTAGTAATAGAAGCTGAATTTTGCCCATATATTGATATAGTATGTCACATCTGGAATTGTACAAATTTATTAAAAAAAGAAAAAATACATAAAGATTATCAATTCGTTCAAGAACTTATTAAAGAGGAAATAGGGGTAAACCATAATGAATTTATTACTTATATTAACTATCTACACAAGATATCAGGTGGTAAAGATTCAGGAGGAGAGATACCTTTCAAATCTATCCTCTATAGTTATAAGGATAATAGAATAGTAGCTACTCGCTTTGATAATCTTAATGAATTACTAGTATTAAGACAAATTATACGAATGAAAAATAATGAAATAAATGAAGAAAAGAATAAACAGAATGACATAGACAACGATAGAGGAATGGGAAGAAGAATGTAAAGATTTAAACTAAGGATGAAAATGGATCTACATATTAATAGCACAAATCATAGAACTATAAAAGAAAGCTTCTTTAAAATTGCAAAACAGATACTTAACCAGTACATTTTAGTTGTAAATAAAAAAGAGTATAGAGTAGTTACAATAGAGTTTTATTATTATAATGAAGACGTTCACAAAGATACACATTCACATGCATACAAACGTAAAAGAGCAAAAGAAATGCACGTACATTCCAGTAAGTGGTATTTACATTATTTAAATACACAGGATAGCACAAGGTTTAAACGTAAAGGAATAGATTATACCTTTGGTGATGGAACAAATTATGGAGGAATACTAATAAAAGAGGTCAGAGAGCTTTATGGAGATAAGTTACTACATACGCAATCAATATTTATTGATGAGTTAGTGAAAGAACTTAATCCTGCTGAGGTAGATAAGTGTAATTCTATTATATTTCAAAAAATGATTGAAGAAGATAATAGGCTAAATTTTGAAGCAAGACAAGACTTAGAAGAAAAAAATATTTTAACCTGGACAAGAAAAGGTTTATCGAAAAAAGAAAATGAATTCTCAAAAAAAGCATATGCATTCAAACTTGAAGACTTTTAATGCAACAAGGGTTAACCTTGTTGCAAATTAATTCCAACTAATTTGCTTTTGTGTCTTTATTAACTTTTAATTCCATTTTTCTTTGATAATTATATAGGACAGATTCACATTCTTCAGCAATTTTATTTGTAATATCGCAAAATGAAGCAAATCCATACACATCAAAACTTATATTAATTGCAGCATTGGTTTCCATATTAATAAAGTAATTACTTCCCTTGCTTGGATCTTCTTTAACACCAAGTGTCAACGTTTTCTTATAACCATTACTCGTTCTTGTAAGATTTGGGTCCGTATAATTTTTATAATTAGTTTTACCTGATCTTAATAGTTCCTTACATCCATGCACAAGTCTTCTAAGCTCATAAGAGTCCATTTTCATTGATATTCTATTATTATAGTCGTAAGAAAAACCCGATGCATTGCGAATACCATTATAAAATTCAAGATAAACTAAATCCTTGCATACAGGGTAAGCAGAAGAAGAATTTTTTGTAACTGTTATAAAAGCAGATATATTTAATAGATTTTTTGATTGAAAACCTTTTTGTGCTACTCTGTATTTTTTGTCATCGTCACTCATAGATATCCTTTAATTATTTGTCATCATTTAATTTTACATACACATTACCTAATGCTCTGTACCCCTCTTTAATAAATTTTGCTACCATCATATCAGTTCGGTGGTTATCTACTTCCTCAAGCTCTTTATATCTCAAAATATTAGGGTAATTAATTGATAAATGTTTTTGTGCCCTACTCTTTTTTTCTTTTTCGTAATAAGCCCAAGATATTTGACCATATTGTTTTCTTTCTTTAAAGGTGCTAATAATAATATGGTATGATTCTGGATTTTGTGAAATTTTACTAAATTCTTCTTCTTCATTTAATATTTTAGCAGCTGCAGTTGCGTTAATTCTTGCTGCTTCTTCATTATTAAGTTCTTCTGTAATAATTATTTCACGTGCATTTTTTTCTATTCTATTTTTTGAAATACTTTTCTCAACTTTTAATCTTTTAATACATTTTTCTTGTTCTGTAATCAATGAGGATTTCATAACTGATGTAAGATTAAATTGAAAAGCTATATTATTGGGATTTAATATATTAACAATCTTATTTAAATCATAAACAGAGCCTCTTCTTGTGTCTGTTTTATATTCCTGCAGCTTTTCATCTATTACGATTAACTTTGAATAAAGAGCCTCATCTATAAGGTAAAGTTTTGCTTTTTCAAAATCTATATAATCTATAGATTCAAGTAGAGAGATTATTTCAAGTTTTGCTTGAGCTAAGATAATTGTTTTTGTCACGACTTCCATAGTATTTCCTTTCTGGGCAGTTATTCCTTTAACACAAAATGCTCATCTACTATGTAGCTTGGCAAAATGAATGCAAAAGAGTTAGTTTTATTTTCCGCTTCATATCTAATATAATATTCATCATTCATAATAGAAAAGGTAAAGAAATTCCAAGAATTAATTGTATCTGAGCGAAACATAGTTAATACATACTCTAATTCTTTGTTCCCCAAAGACAATACTAGTTCATTGAAAAATTTAGTTTTCTTATTAATATTAAATATTCCATATTTTGCATTTGATGCAATAAAAGTATTATTCTGAGACATTATTTACCTTAATTAGTATTTAGAAAGAATAAATATGATAGTCATTATTCATTTGCACCATTAAACTAAAAAAATGCTTAATTACTAATTAAAGGTATAAATCATTTGTATAAAAACATCTTTATAATATGAAAATACTACTTATTTACAAATTTGTAGATAACTAATACAAATAACAATTGCATTGCTCTTGTTATCATTAAGTATTGATATTTATTCTTACAACAACTAATGTTAAGTTCTTGAAGAGAACCATTGTAAACAAAATTAGTATAACACATATATGTTATATATGTGCAATATTCATATTATATAATATATAACAATTTGACAATATAATCACCAATTTACTTCAAGACACCCTCCCCGTCACAATCAAAATTTTGAAAATTCCCAAAAAAAACAAAAATTGAAAAATTAACCTCTAGTACAGAAGGTCACTTTGGCATTTTGAATGAGGTTTTTCAAATAATTTTGAATTTTGATGATACTGAAGTGTGAAGACACGGGGATTATTGAGATAAAGTGACATATTATATAATATGAATATTGTACTAACTAATTTTATATTCAAATATGCGAGAAAAACAGTTCGGACTAAACATAAATTATTTTTGTATTATATAATAATAAAATTAAGTGAAATAATATAATAAACCAAATTAAAGAAAGAATCCAGCTTAGAATTGATGTCAAAATAGACAGTTTATTGCTAAACAAATTTAAGGCATCTGCTGGTAATAATACAAAAGTTGCCAAAACTAACAGAAAAACATAGTAATGATTTTTCACCCATTGGGTTTTTTAAAGTTTTTTCACTCAAAACTTTAGAAATTTCAAGATTTTTTTTGGTTATTTTTTTTCAAAGGGATAAGTATATGAATATCGCAATTTAATATTTCTGAAATATCATATAAAACATGCAAAGAAATAGTCGTATTTCTTGTGAATATGTTTGAAATGAATCCATCAGTAAAACCCATTTGAATAGATACTGCAGAAAGATCAGTGTTTTTTTCTACACATAGAATTTTTACTAATTTATGTATATCTGATAGGAGAAGTTTTTGATGTTTTTTATCCATGCTATTCCATATTTTTAAATTTCTAAATTAAAGCAAATTTAAGAAAAAAATGCTAAATCAACCAAAATATAAATCTAAAAACATCTAATATTATTCGTGTCAATATCATCATATATAACTTATAAATCATCAAATACAGAGAAAGGATTAAAAGTAAAGTTAGTTTAAAAAGAAGTACTAGTAAAAGCAGGATATGCAATTAATAATGATCCAAAAGATTTTTTAAACTCACTTGTGGGAAAAGAAGTCTCCATTAAAAACACTTTTGATGAAGATTTTATTTACACTTGCACTGAAGAACCAGATGTTGCAATATATTCTGTCTTTATTGAGTGTTCTCTTGAGTAAGAAATGACTCAATTGGCAATATCAAAACTATTAGGGATCACTAGAAATACAGTTAGAAGCACCACTAAAAAGCGATGAATAAAATTAAAAAATGATAGAAGACAAAGGAATAGGACAGTATGTATAAAATAGAAACTACTAAAGTCTTTATCAAAAAGTGTTACAGCTATTTAGGATTTTTTAAAGATGAACACAAACAAATAATATAATCAAATATTGAATTATTAATGCATTCTCCTTTTATTTTTTTAAGCTTGACATTTAAAAGATTAATAATAGCAAAAGACAATAGGAATAAAAAATTAGTACATTTTATATAAGTGAGATAATTAATTGATTTTTCTTTAATCTTTATTTTTTAAAGAAGTTTCGCGCATCTTCCTTCAAAAACTAGTTTGTTTCTACCTTATGTCCCTTCTACATTTTTATCTATAATAATTTCTTCTTCTGTAATTCAATTTTCATAAAGCACTGTTGATTTTTCATCTCTAAAGTTTACATTAGAACTCTCTGTCTATGTATCCTGACATTTTTAAAATACATTAGTTCAGGTAGCGAAAGTAGAGTTATTATTTACTCTTGGTCTTATAGTTATGCCCTACCCTATTCTCTTTTATTCAGCCAATAAGATAACTTTTAAACTCAATTTTATGAATTACTATCATCTTTTTTCTTTCATAATAAACTAATAAATTACTAATAATACAAAGTGTTATTCCGAATAACACTTATAATTGACAATTAAAAATAATTACGATAGAATAATCGTAAATATGCTGTTAAGTGTTATTCCGAATAACAGTAAATAAAAAATAGGTTGAAAAATGGTAAAATTTGAGAACAAAAAACCCACTAATGTGGAGATTGGTAAGAGAATTGATAAAAAAGAAAGTACAATAAGAGCTTTTAAAAAAAATCATCCCGAAAAAATTGAACAATTAGAACTTGAACATAAAGAGGCAACCTACCCATTTTTAAATATAAAAGAATATTTACAGGCAATAAACTTAGATGAGCCACTTAGTGAAAAAGACTTGCTAAATGAAATTATTACATTAAGTCAAAGGATTGAAAAGAAGGAATTACCAGGAACTATTTATATAGATGGGAATAAATTTAAACATATATTTATTCCAGCAATTATAGATAGACTTGAAGGAATAAAAGATTTTATGAATGACATAAAAATTCAATTACCAATAACAATTAGTATTGGAAATCACAAGGGAGGCGCAATTAAAACCACAAATACAACAAATATTGCTGCTTCCCTAGCCTACTTTGGATACAAAGTTTTAATTGTAGATTTTGATCCACAAGGTAACGCAAGTGGAAGTTTTGGTATTTATGAAGGAGATTACAAATATACAATAGTTGATCTATTAACAATGAGTGCTGATAAAGATATTGAACATAAAGTAAAGGAATCAGTAATTAACATAAACATGGATAATACATTTGAGAATGGGATTACTGGTAAACTAGATATTTTAGCAAATAATGCAACAATGAGTGAGCAAGTTGAAGATTTACCAAGCATGACAAGACATATAGGTACGATTGAAAATACATTAGATAGAGTACTTAGTTATATAAAAAATGATTATGACTTTATACTAATTGATTTACCTCCTCGAACAGATGTAATTTTAAGAACCTCTATGATTGCAAGCGATTATTTCCTTGTATCCTTGAATACTCAACCATTTGCAAAAATGGGGATGCCTAATATTTTAAATCCAATTAATAAATATAAGCATGTGTACAAACAAGAAAAAAATAAAGATTTTATTATACTTGGAGGAATAGTCGCTTGTCATGAAAGTGGAGTAAGTATTCAAGATGCGAATTATAATCAAATGAAAGAAGATATATTAACTTGTACAGATAATAAAACATCACTGTTTGATACATATATACCCAAAGCATCAGTTATTCCAGAATCTCAGCAAGGAGATGGTGCAGTTATCTTCAATTCACCTACAAGTAAAATTACAAGAAAGTATTTTGATTTAACGCTTGAAATTCTAGAGAGGTTAGCTATTGAAAAAGATATGGAAAACAATAAAGGATTAAACTAATGGAAAATAATTATTCAATAAAAGAATTTATTAAATTAGATGATTTAACGCAAAAGAATTATGTAATTAATTTTGAAAAAGAGGAGCAACGTGTATTTCTAATTGATTTGAAGAAGAAAGACATGCGTTTATCTCTTCAATTATCATCATTTATACAATCTTCTAAAAATATGGATAATACTGAATCTGTAAATAAAATCATAACAATACTAGAAACAAATATTTCAGTATTAATTGATATTATCAAACCAAATCCTAATCAACCAAGAAAAATTATTACAGAACCTGAAATTACTGAAAAAGTAAAGTCCATAGAGAATAGGGGGCTTATAACGCCAATAACTGTCTATAAAGACGAAAAAGGCGAATACATACTCATTAGTGGGCAACTAAGATTAAAAGCTTATTTTAGACTACATGAAAAAGAAAAATTAGATGGAGTAGTCGAAAAGGATTATAAATATCAGAAAATACCTGTATATATTAAAGAAGCTGTTAAATATTCAAAATCTGATTTTGAATATGATGGATTAATAGAAAATATTATTAGAACAGAATTACATGTTGTAGATGCAGCAATATCAATTAAAAATGTCTTTGAAAATCAAGATAAAAGTTTGAATGAGTTCTCGCAGTTATTAGGAAAATCGTCCTTTTATGTATCCTCATACATTAAAATTGCAGAGGCTGGAGAAAGCTTTTTATCGTTCATTAGAGAAAAAGATATTCAAGCTCCAACTATTATATATTTAATAATACGCCTTGATAAAACACTAGACGAAAAAAAAGCACTAATTGAGCAATATATAGCTGGGGATATTAAAAAGAGTGATTTAATTAAGATTAAATCAATTGATTCTAGTACAAAGGAGAACAAAGCAAATGTACAAGAGAAAGTATCTTTGTTTGATAATGTATTTTCTTTTAAAAAAATATTTACAAAAAAGAAATACAATTCGTTGGATAAGAAAGATAAATTAGTGGTTGATAATAAACTAAACGAAATAGTTGAACTTCAAAAAGAAATTAATAGAATTATATAAATACTACTATTAAAAATTAAAGTAGGGTAGGGAAGTACCTATAGTTTTGATATTTTAACAGATGTCATTATTATATTTTTAGGTATAGACGAAAATAATTACTCCTGAAAAATAGTAAAATATACAGGTAGTTTAATCTATTAATTGAGATTTGCCATGAACTAACTATTTCTCATAAGAGTAATAGTTAGTAAATTTAAAGAAGTTCTCGTTTTAGTAATAGTAAGGCAGTTACATTATATTTAGTGCAGCTTTTAGTCACATCAAGTTAGTATATTCTTTATTTTTACTCTCTTTATTCTAAATCAGTTCTAAAATTCTCTAAATATTTCACCATAATTCGCATTTTAGTAATATTTAAAATTTAATATTACCAATTTTAGAAATAAATCATTAATACTTCTCATTCTAGTAATATTAATGATTTAAAATTACTAGAATGAGAAGTTATCCACAGGTTGCTATTCTGATAATATCTATGTAATAAAACTCATATTACCTTCTATGCTCCAAAGTTAGCGTATTCAAGTATAATTTATTCTCATTATGGTAATAATTGGAAACTACTATTACCATAATGAGAATAAATACATTTTATCAATTCTCATTGAAATAATCCGTAGCTTTATATCTCGAAAAGACTGATATTCGCATAAGCACTGATAATATCAGTTAAATAGTTCTCTTATTGGTAATAATAGTTTTTAATTATTACCAATAGGAGAACTATTGAGTATATCCATTCTAAAAAGTATTATTAATTAGTAGAATACTCAAAAGAATAGTCTTAGAGCTAGTATTGGCTATCAATTGAGAATTTAAAGTTGATTAAAGAAGCTATTCTTCTCAAATAGGTAATATTAAGGTCTTATTTCTCAAATAGGTAATATTTAAACGAATATTTCTCATACAAGTAATTGTAAATCTCAAATTAGTAATAGTTTACTTAGTGTGAAGCCCTTCAAATACTTAGGCAGGTTAGTAAGTAATAAATAGATTAATAAATAATATATATATAAAGTAGAAATGATTCTTTCTACTTAATTATTTAGAATCTCTAAAAAGTAATACTTATCTAAATAATACTTTTAAGAGAAACTTAATGATAAAGATATTATCATAATTAAAATAAACATTAAGAGTAAATATGCAAAAAAAAAATCATTTACATAATAAATATGTAATTCAAAAAAATGAGTTACTATATGGAGATACCTCACTATTTACAATTGATGATTTAAAAATATTTAGACTTGTAATATCAAAAGTAAATTCACAGAATTTACTTTTTGAAGATTTTTATGAAATAACTAATGATGAACTAAAAGACTTAAAATTAAAAGAAAGTCATCTCTATCAAAACACATTAACTTCTTTAAAAAAACTTGCAAATATATATGTCCCCTTAGAAGTTAAAGGAGAAGATGGGAAAGTAACTAGTATTAAAGAAGTTGGGTTAATACAAAATAATTTTGAATTTAAAAAATATTCTAGAAAATTCTATGTATCATTTCATAAAGATTTAAAAAAATATCTCTTGCAAATAAAAGGTGGGTTTACAAAATATCCAATTATTGAAATTACAGATTTAGACTTTAAATATTCATTAAAACTATATGAATATTTAAGATCAACAAATTTAACAGTAATGAAAGTTGGAATAGAGAAACTTAAAAAAAGATTAGATGTTAAATCAGCATCCTATTCAGTTTACGGAAACTTTAACAACAAAATTTTGAAAGCTGCTATTAATCAAATTAACAACAGTAAAACTTGTAATATGCATGTTGAATGTGAACCTATAAAAGATGGTAGAAAGATAATTCAAGTTCAATTCAGAATTACAAGAAATGGTGTACTTACAGGTTTTAAAAAGAAAGAAAATACTTATAATTTAGATTTAATTAAACTTCAAAAATATGAGAATAAAATAATTGTTATGGAAGATCAAAGTTATATTATTAATGAAGTTAACATAGATACTATTTCAATTACAATTGCTAATAAAGAAAATAAGAATGATGTAATGGAGAAAAAATTTGGTAGCATTGACGATATGGAAAAAGAATTAAAAAGTTTAAATTATGAATAGTAATGTTGATTTAGCTATCGAACAATCATTATTATCTTCAATCATATTTGATAATAACCTAATGGATGATTTACTTCAAATAATATCAAATGAAGATTTTTATATACCCCAACATAATAAAATTTTTAAAGTTATGACCGAGCTTTATTATAGAGATGAACCCATTGATGAAGATTTTTTAAGAAAAAGATTATCTTCAGATGAAGTAACTGATATAACTATATTAGATATTCTTTCAAAAACCCCAATAACTAATCCTAATATATATGCAAAAGAACTAAAAGAAAGTTCAATCAGTAGAAAACTTTATTCATTCTCAAATGATATAAAAAAAATAATAGAAGAAGATAAGAGTATTGAAGAAAAAACTGAAGAAATCGAAAACATGTTATTTGAAATAACATTTGAAAAAGATGGGAATAATAAAACTTTACTAGAATCTAATGATGTAGTTAATGATGTATTAAAGAAGATAGAAGAAGCTAAAGACAATAATGGTCCCATAGGTCAAAAAACTGATATTATTGCCTTAGATTCAATATATGGAGCCATACAAGCTGGATTAATTATAATTGCAGCAAGAACATCTGCAGGAAAAACAGCTTTTCTTACTACATTGGTTACAAATTTTATAAAAAAACAAAATAGGTCGTTAGTCGTTACATTGGAAATGTCTAGTAATCAAATCATGGAAAGAATATTAGCAGCTCTTTCTGGAGAAACATTAGACAATATACAATATGGGAAAATTCAGAATTTAGAAAAATTTGAAGAAGCTTGTAGGGTAATAAAGAATAGCCATATTATATTCGATGAAAAGACAAGACCTACAATGAAACAACTTTCAAAAAGAATTAGAAAGGTACTTAGTAAGAACACGGATATTAAAGATGTTTTTATTGATCACTCAGATCATATTAAAATTAATCCAAACAACAGAATAGATGTAGAAATTGGTGAAATTACAAAGGAATGTAAGGCTATATCACGGGAATTTGAAGTTAGAGTATATCTGTTGCATCAATTAAATAGAGAATTGGAAAAAAGAACCGATAAACGTCCTGTACTGTCTGATTTAAAAAATAGTGGGAACGTAGAACAAGATGCAGATTTAATATTGTTTCTACATAATGATTATTATCATAATTCAAACAATTCTGATATTCCTGATGAAATAAATGCTGAAATTAAAGTTGGTAAAAATAGAATAGGTAATGTTGGAATTGCAAAAGTTAGATTTGATAGAACTCGAAGTTATTTCAAAGATGCTGAAGTAGGGGTTTGGAAAAAGAAGTAATCACTAAAATAACTTCTTCAATTTATATAGGTAGAATTAGCCATTACTCATTCTAGTGGTAACGTAAATTCACTAAAGAATTTAAAGAATGCCCCTTTCGGTGTAACTGTAGAGGTAATAATCAATAATAATGAAAGTGTTGTGAATGTAGCACAAGATTTAGACATAAATGAGAAGTCATTGTATAATTGGTTAGAGCTTATAAGAAAGCACATAATATCCCAATTAAAAGTAGAAATATAAGCGCTTTGGTCGTGAATTATAGATAGTCAAAGTAGAATGTGATATATTAAAAAAAGCAATCGCAACCAAGTGCATTTTCTCTCTTTGCTCACGGCAATTCTAAACAATGTTAAAAGAAGTACTAACTTCAGATTGAGGTTATGAAAAAAACCAAATCTTAGAAAACTCAACTGAATTTTATGATATGTGGGGGGAATAAATACCCAGAAGCTAATCTATACAACAAATCCAATAGAATCACTAAATTCAACCATCAAAAGGATCTTTCCCCTCAACTATGTATATTTTTCAGCGAAATTATGGAAAAATATACATAGTAGTTAGAATATAATTGGTGGGTTTACACAGTTGAGTTTACACTCTTTTTTATGTGTGTTATTTATGCTACTTTCATGTTTGGGTTAAAATATTAATATCACTAATTATTAATATTTTAGTATTGTATTTACGTTATTCTAACTTACACGATTTTTAGAACTTAGCTATACTAAGAAGTAAATTTCTTAAATAGAATATAAGGCTAATATTAATGATTATAACGCTACCAAACTACCTATATGAAAATCCAAAGTCTTTCACATTAATATCAGATAAAACATTTATAGCATCAAAATCGATTCATTATAATAAAGGAAAACTCTCTTTACGAAATAGCAGACATATGATCGTTTTATTAATAAATGGTGAAAAAGTACTTCATTTAAAAGATAAAGACATAAAGATTGATGAGAGTGAAATACTTTATTTAGCTCAAAGTAATTATTTTATGACTGAAAAAATAAGCAAAAGGAATGATTATGAGTCAATACTGATTTGTTTTGATGATGATTTTATTTTGAACTTTTTAAAAAAATACAATATAAAACTTGAAACAAAAGAATCAGAAACAATAATAGCTGTTAAAAAAGATGCTTTTTTAAGCTCTTGCGTAACTAGTATTAATACACTTTTTAATTCAAAACTTGAAAATAAAATTGATTTGTTAAAACTAAAAACAGAAGAACTCTTTTTGTATACACTCTCTCAGGACAAACAGCAGTTTATTTCTTTTTTTAATAGCATTGTTTCTACTGAATCTTCAAGAGTCAAACATATTTTAGAATCAAACCTTGATATAATTACTTGCGTTTTGGATATGTGCAAACTCACGCGTTTAAGTAAAAAGGCCTTACGCAAAGAAATTCAAAGACTTTATAATCAAAATCCTAAAAAATGGTTAGATACAAACAGATTATACATTGCATCCCTTCTTTTAAGACAGACAAAAAATTCAATCTCAAATATTGCCACAAGTTGTGGATACTCAAGTGTATCTTGGTTTATAATACAGTTTAAAAAATACTATAAAACAACTCCTTTTTTATATAGAGAAGAAAACTTATAAAAGAGACTCCTTTTCTTATACTGATAGTTTTAAAAAGCCACTAATATCTTCTTAAGAAAAAAGGAGAATAATGAAATCACAAAAATATAAAAACGGTATAAATGGATTATTTATTGATAAAGAGGTTTTTAATGATAAATAAAAAATATGAGTTTATGATATTTTCTTTTTTGACATCACTTTTCATGTCATTTCTTGTTTCTGGTGTTAGTTTACTTTCTATCTTAGGTTTCATTGATGGCTTTGCTTTTTTATGGTTTAGTGCATGGATGAAGGCTTTTATTATAGCTTTTCCCTCTGTAATGTTAGTTATTCCAATGGCGAGAAAAATAGTTCTTAGGGTAGTGGAAAAATAAAGAAGAGAAAAAATAATTTTGGCTTATTTAAATTAGTGAAACTTAATTTTAACAAAAGGAATGCTTAAATGAAAAATGTAAATCAACTTATAGGAACATGGAAACTTATTTCCTTTAAACTTCGTTTAGAGGATGGAATAATAAAATATCCTTGGGGGAAGAATATCGAAGGGCAAGTAATGTACGGAGCAGATGGATATATGGCTGGCTCATTTATGAAGCAAAATCGAACACTTTTTGAAAGCCCTGATGTCATGGCTGCTAAAAAGGATGAATGTGAAAGTGCAATGAAATCATACGTAGGTTATGCTGGTGCATATAGTTTAGATGGCATGTGTGTATTTCATCATACAAGCGTCAGCATTTTTCCTAATTGGACAGGCATAGATATTAAAAGATTTTACGAGATAAGTGACAACAAACTTTCTCTTAGTACACCCCCTTTATTATTTAGTGGCGTCCAAGCGACAGCTGTTTTAGTCTGGGAAAAACTACCTGCATTGAAAATATAAACAATTCTAAGTAAAAAGTAAAGAATAAAAAGAAATTTTTACTTATATGTTTTAAATTTAATAGCAAGGTCAAACACTTTATCAATTTAGGATGTGTATCACCATAAAATAATTAAATTTTATGGAGATGTTTGAATATTTTAAAGGGACTTAGTTCTCATATTTTAAAAAATTAATGTTATTACTTTTTATTTCCTATTATCTCCTATCCTACTTACTTTAACGGCTAATAGGGATTAAGGCATAAATAACTGAAGGGTAATTTAGTTGAATAGGAAATAAAATATGATAATACGAAATATGTTAATCTATTCATTTTCTACGTATTAAATAGGGCGAATATTCAGAACCTATAAATAGCTACTTTTTATAAATATCTTGAAGCTAATCTATACAACAAATTCAATAGAATTACTAAATTCAACCATTAAAAGGAAGACAAGATACAAGGGTTCATTTCTTACTATAAACTCTGTTTTTAAAGTAATGTACTTCTCAACAGAGGAGGTTCAAGATAAATGGAAAAGATCCAAAGAGAGAAATTAGTCGGAAATTTACCCTCAACTATGTATATTTTTCAGAGAAATCATGGAAAAATACACATAGTAATAAGAAGTTAATTGGTGGGTTTGCACTCTCTATATTTATTAAAATATTATCAACTAGAGTTTTATCTGAAGTACTCAGCTATTTAATTTCTTTTTTGTAAATACTTTTTTAAAAGAAAATACAGTGCCAAAGACATTTTTAATTGATATTACACAATTACAACATATAATTCTGTTCTAATAATATTTTCTATTAAACAATCATATTCAAAAAAAGAATATGATTGTCTTCTCGCTGCCTTCTTTTAATCGTTTATTTTCTTTACATTTCATTATCATTCTTTAGTGATTACGACAAAGGATAATGCTTTGAAATTATTATTTTTTAATGTGCTTTCTTGTCAAGTTGTTCTTCTTATTATCTTCTAAATCTTTCAACACTTGTATATATATTTTCATGTTAAATATCATTAAATTCGATTTAAACTAGTACAATATAATTAATTGTAGTAATTTATTTTTATTCGAATAGTATAATTATGGGTAGGCATACTAAGTACTATATATAGATGCTTGGTATGCCTTTTTGTTAAACATAACAACAATTATTTTTCTAAATAATATAAAAATGGGAGATACCCATTATCGCAATATTTCATGTTACAATAATGGGTACACAAGTTAACTAGTTATGAAAGAGAAATTTATTCTTTATTTTTTATAACTACACCAGCCATTAATGATCTTTTTTTTTATTAAGAGTCAGGCATGAGAAATACTTAATATTTCTTCGAAACCTGCATATTTACTTGGAGTAATTTTTTTCACCTTTTTTCACAATTCCAGAGATTTTAATTCATCTCAAATAACATCAAGTGCTAAGAAAACTACTTTAGTTAATATGCATTTTGTAATTTATTTTTGCTTATTTTTTTAGTATAACGATTAATTACTTTGAATAATTGTAAGTTTTAAAATGTATTTCTAAAAAAAGGTTTATCCATTTTAAAGTTGTATTTTCCCACTCACAAATAAAATATTTAAATACAATTACGAAAAGAAACTTATCCTAAACTGTAAATATTAGTAACACTTAAAATTATTGATGAATAATGTAAAATTGATTTGACTCCTACTAGACAAGATAATCAGAAGTGTCTTTTTCTTCCTGTAACTTCATCATCACTTCTTGCTGAGTAAAAGCTGTAATGCAAAAGTGTATTTGTGTATAGAATTATTCAACCTCAATATTAGTTGATTTTATGTTTTTTGAAAGAATAAGGATAAGGATATTAAAAATTTGTATTTATTTTTACATGGTCACTTGTGCAATATATAAAATACGCGGATTAATATGTTTTATATACTATATCCTCGCAACTGAATTTCAAGCTTCTTATTTCTACGCGTAATAATTAGTGATTATATTTATAAAGGAGTTTATGCGCAATGACAAACTAATATCTTTTATCAAAAATGTGATTTATTACAATTTGTATATTAAGCGTAATAGAGTATTTTTTATACTTCTTAATGATTTAAGCCTCCATTTATGTTTAATGTAGCTTGTAAGCAATATATTACTTGTTATGCATGTATTGATATCAATTTAATTTCTTTTAGTAGATTAGAGGAAGGTACTCGCTTTACGTAGTAACTACTTAAATGGTTTTATAACTGCTAATGATTTAAATATTACAGCTACAAATGTTATAGAAAATAATAATACTTTATATTCAAGGCACAACATAGGAATAAAAGTGCAAGGGTTAGGCAATTCAGAAACTATTAGAAGTAATAAAGATATTGACTTATTCATTGAAAATAGACTATATGATTTATACTGATAGTACAATACAGTTTATAAAATAATAAAAAGTACAATTAAACTAGCCAAATAATGGTCGATTTCTCTTATTACTATATTTAGATAAGTACAATTAGAAAAGATGTAGTAAATTATAATTAATTCTCGTATTTTTAGGGACCGTTCAAAATTATATTACAGTTTATATTCTGTTCCTAATTTAGAGAAAGTTCCAAACCTTACAGGTTGTTGAACTTATTTTTATAACTCATCTTTGTAATAATATTTTTTGCTAAATTTTTTACAATTGTCTTACTTAATGTGTTTTATGATGTTGCAAAATATGACATTTTTTTATGTATGTTATTTATTCATTTTCAGGTTATCTTGTATATAATATATGTTTAATAAATAGTTAAATATCAAGGATAAAACAAATATGAACATACAGGATGCTTTGTTAAACAATGAAAATAAACTAAGCTCATCACAAAGATATACACTCTTTGAAAATAATTGGAAAGAGATTTTTCCAGATTATAGTGGTGTGTATGTTATATGGGAAAAAGAAAAACCCATTTATGTTGGTGAAACATCTGGTTTAAAAAGCAGAATGTCAGACTTAATGAGACCAATAAATCATGCTTTCACTAAAAAAATAAGTCAAAAACTAAATACAGAAGATTTAAGTATATTAAGAAAATTTATGTCTAAAAACTATAAACTATCATATCTTAAAACAGACCTTGGTCGTTCTGAAATTGAAGAATATTTGATTCTGAGATGGAGAAAAACATTAATAAACAAACCAACAATTAGACTGTTTGCTCCAGCCGGAGTATCCGGAAGGCCAGCCGTTTTTTATTCGGAAGGTTTGGTGAAGTAAAAAATCTTATATAAAATTATAGCACAAGCTTCCGGATGTTATTTTATTTGTCTTATATTTGATCGTAATTTTCTCATGGATTCACCTTCTAATTCTAGTCTATGAGAAGAGTGAACAACTCTATCTAAAATTGCATCTGCAACAGTATCATTATTCAAATAATCGTACCATTTTGAAACAGGTAATTGAGAAGTAATTATGCTTGAATTTAGATCGCTTCTATCTTCTATAATTTCAAATAAATTAGTAGCATCATCATTTGTAATACTTGATATCCCAAAGTCATCAAGAATTAATAAATGAAACCTTGAGTATTTTTTTATTAAATTTGTATATGTCCCAGAGGCTCTTGCTATTTTAATTTCTTCAAGTAATGTGGGAACCCTTACATAGTAAACTTTGAAGCCATTTTGTATTGCTCTATTTGCAAGAGCTTGGGCTAAAAAAGACTTACCTGTTCCCGTTTTTCCAGTGATTATTATATTTTGATGAAGACGTATAAAATCCATATTTGCTAAATCTTTAATAACACCTTTATCTAGTTTTCTTTTAACACTATAGTCTATTTCTTCTAAAGCTGCTTGTTTATCTTTAATTCTTGAAGCTTTGAAATTAGTTGCGATTCTTTTATTTTTAGTATATATTTCTTGAGCATCTAAAAGGCCATATAACCTTTCATCAAAGCTAAGGTGCAAATAGTTTGGATCTTCTATTTGTCTTAGGTAAGCTTCTTTTAAACCACTATAGTTTAAATCACATATTTTGTTTATTACAGTTGTTTGGTTCATTTTTTTATCCTTGTTTATATATTTTTTATTTATAATAATCTTTACCACGAATGTTTTTATGTTCATTAAATACGGTATTTGTAATATTATTAACTCCTTGGGCATAAAGCTTTTTCTCTAAAATAGATTTAATTGATTTTACATGTGTTGCATTAATACTTAAAGCATAAGCCAATGCTAAATCTAACTCTATTTTTCCATATACTTTTGCTAAAGATAATATGGCAATTATTCCTTTATATGAATTTGAAGGATGCTGATACATTTCTAATCTCATCTGCACAAACAGCTTTACGTTTGAACCAATTGAACTAGCCCAGTTTAGTAATCTTTGAGGATTCATTTTTTCATATTGATACTGATGATTTAAAGGCATATGTTCTTTTAGTGTTGACGTATTATTTATAATATGCAATCTTGGATGTGTGGCTATAAGAGAAGATTTGAAGTATATTTCTAACAAAGATGTTGAATATTTTATTTCTACTTTTTCTTGTAAATATTTAAAAGGCACAGAGTAGAAACATTTAAGTAATTCAACATGATAATCTATATTTACGCGAGCTAGTTTAAACTCTTTATATATAAATCTATTTGCTGGGAGAGCAAGAAGATGTTGTTTCTCTACTTCTTCAAATAATTGCGTTCTACTTTTATTAATTTTCTTCATAATTTTATTATTGTAAATATCTAATAAGGGATTTATCGCTTGATTAATTTCATCAACACTAAAAAATACTCTGTTTCTAAATACAGCTAGTATCCAGCGTTGTATTGCTTGTACACCTTGTTCTGCCAATGATTTATCTTGTGGTTTTCGTACTCGTGCTGGGTTTATGGCACAATTATAATGGCGTCCAAGTTCTGCATAACTATTATTTATTACAATACCTTTTTTAGTATTACTAATAACTGCACTTTTTAAATTATCAGGAACTAGTATTTTAGGAACACCTTCATAAAATTCGAAAGCTTCTATATGTGATTTTATAAAGTCTTCTTGCTTCTGTGAAGCAGTTGCATGCACAAAGGTATATCCGCTAGCACCTAAGACGGATACAAATATTTGAGCTTTGCTTATTTCTCCCGTTTTTCTACAAACAACATCAACTATCATTCCACTATAATCAACAAACATATTCTCACCTGCTATATGTGTTTGTCTCATTGATGGATTTAATTTCTTTTTATAACGATAATAATGTTCTTTGAATTGACTAAGACCATAACCTGTTGGATTGGACTCTTTATATTCTTGCCATAACAAGGTAAAAGTAACTCCTCTTCTTGTTATTTCTTTTGAAATATAATTCATATCAGGAAGTGGACGTATTAAAAGTTCTTTTTTTACTTTCCTCTCTGGAAATAAATACGCAAACATTATATCTTCATCAAGAAGTAAAAACTCTTCTATTGTATGCTTAATTATCTCAAATCTTTTGCAATAATCAGAGGCAGTTGATTTAGCTACTCCAGTTGAAATTGCTATTTTTGGAAAAGATAAATTAACAATATATCTTAGCTTTAAAACATCTTTTATTTTCTTCATAGAAATCCTTTTCATACTTCACCTTTTTAATAAAAAGTGTAGTGTATTTGTAAGAATTTTCTACTTCATTTTTTAACAAAAAATCCAGCCGGTCTTTTTTGCTTTTCTTCCGGATGTAAAACGGCTAGCTTTCCGAATCAAGACCGGCTGGCCTTCCGGATGTTAACCGGCTAGCCTTCCGGATAGCTCCGATTTTTGCAACTGTTAAAAGGTTCACAATATTCTTGGGTAAAAGATGTTTAACAAATCAGTGGAACTAATAACTTATCCTGTGGGCAATTCATCGGCTCATTTTAAACGTTATGTAAAGGAGAAATATGGAAAAGATATCACTTATTGAAAACTCATATACTTTTGTCAATGAAGCAATATTAAATTCTAGAAAAGCTAAGTTAGATGTAAAATATTTGTCTTTTTCAATACTGCATCTTATTCAAGGTTTAGAACTAATGCTTAAACATCTTCTAAATAAGGAACATCCAATTCTAATTTATGAGAATATTGATAAGCCTAAAAATACCGTAAGTTTAAAACAAGCTCTTGAAAGATTAATAAATATATCAAATGTTGATATAGAACCAAACGAAATAAAAATTATAAACCGAGCAATTTCTCAAAGAAATAAAATTGTACATCATGAGTATGAACTTAATCCATATCAACAATATTCAATATTTATACAACTATTTGAATTTATCCACTATTTTCATAAAAAGCATTTTAAAATTGAACTACATGATTTTATTGATAAAAAACTATGGAGAAGAGAATCAGAATTATTATCTGATTTTAAACAGGAATGGATTGAATATAGAGGACAAAAAGTACCAAACTATTTTCCATTAGAAATTGTATTATCTCAAAAATACACTGCTGTAAGACAAAAAATAGGTAGTGGTTATAAATTTTATGCTCGAAATGTATTTGGTATAAACAATGAGTTTCCAGAACACGATACATGTGATGACTGTGGTGCAAATAGAGGAGAATATCATTTAGATATGTGTGATATAGAACGATGCCCTATATGTCATGGAGCATTAATGATGTGTATTATTTCAGATAGAGGGTGTAACTTAGACTATTGGATACTAAAGAGAAAAGATGAGCTTGATATTATATGATTACATATCATAGTACTATAAAGTATATTCAGGACTTTATTAGTGTATTCAAACGTTATGTAAAAGAGAATACCCATGAATGAATACAATACAAAGAAATTAAAGTTAACTTGCTCTTGTCCAGATTAGAAAGAAACAAAACTAATCGAAACGCTCAATAGTGAAGAAAAAAAGAGTAATGTATTAAAAAGGTTTTTTTAAAATAAGTTCAATATAGCAAGATATAGGAAGCATTATGGCAGAAGAAGTAAAAGAAAAATTCGAATTATTGACTGAAATTGCTACAGACCTTTCTATGCAATTCGATGGCATTAATACTGATTGTCGGAGAAAAAAAGTTTCAACTCACTATCTAGCAAAGCTTGTTCATACTTGCTGGTCTCTTACTAAGCTACTACCTCTGTCAAAAGAAGACTTCTTGGACTTTCCATCAATTGCGGCGGTGTGTAGAAATATTATTGAGCTAACAAATTTATGTTGGTACTACTGTATAGAAAATGTAAGTGAATTAGAATCTGAGTTTAGGTTTTTACTATATGATTTTCATGACGTCACCGCATTAAATGCAATCTTTAACAAACTTTCTTTTGAATTAGACGAGCCTCAAAAATTGTATCAAGAAAAAGAAGGTTTAAAATCAGTTATTATGAAACATCAACAATTTGATATCCTAAGTGAAGAGGATAAAAAGCAAGTAAAAAAAGGTAGAAAAGCGACTTTACTAAACCATTTTCAAATAATTGAAAATCGAGGTATTAATGTCGATTATTTCCATGGCATATATAAACTAATGTCTACACATACTCATTCGACGGCAACTTCAGTAAATCTTGTTGTAAATTCGAGATTCAATACATCTGAAATGGATGAAGCCTTTTTAGATCTTACGATTGACTATACCTCTGGTTTTATCGCTGAAATGATCTTAGAAATAGGGATTATGTGGAATATAGATTTCGCTAAAAGTGAATCCAAAAAATTTATCGAGTTTCATGCCAGTCAATTGTACTCAGACATATAATAAGCACAATTATGCCCTATGCATGGATCTCTACTTTTAAGGTTTAAAAAATAGAAGAAATAACAAAACTTTATCAAATAAATGCCCTAGCAGTCATTTATTTGATAAAGTCAACTGTTCCAGAATCTCTAGATTTTGGAATACTATTTTCAGTAATACTTAAAAATGTTGAGAAAGTTCCACAAGGTACAGATTGTTGAATTTGTTGTTATAACTCATTTTTGTAACAGTTTTTTACCATATTGCATCTCCCAATATATTTAACATTTTACAGGTTTATTGATGTTTAAATAAATAACATTTCAGGCTATCTTATATATAATGTATGTTTAATAAATAGTTATACATTAATTGGAGTTTAGATTTGGAAATAGTCTTAGGCATAGCCACAATACTTGGCGGAATAACAGCGGTTTGGTTTTTTATCGATAAATTTTTAGAGTCCAAACGACAACGAAAAGTAATTATGCCTACTAATACTAAAAATCATGTTGTGGTAAATAGACCAAGAAATACTTCTCAGGTGTTTGGTGCTACAGAGTCAGGTAGGCACCCATTTTTTATAAATGAGCCTCAAGATGATATTTCTTCTGCAATTAAACTTGCAGGAAAAAACGATAAAATGGTTTTTGTAGTTATTTATGATGATAACCACCCAACTAAAAGTAAGTTATTTTATTCTTTGGGTTGTTTTATGGATTATTTTACAACCAAAAAATTGGTTGAAGATCATTTCATACCTGCAATCGTTAACTCTTCGAGTAAAATGGTTATACAATATATCCCTGAGGATGACCCTTTGGAAAATGCTAGATTAGTCCTGTTATTAAAATCAGGAGAGATTCTTCTATCGGAAGGTGTATATGCTAATCCCGATGAAGGCCTGAAACGTATTCGAAATGTAATCGCACAAAATGTATAACAAGTTACTTAGAAACAGGTGGCTGTACTCGTTCCTTGCCATACTCGCCAGCCATTTAAATAAACATTAATATGAAAACTATTTATACACTCGATGCAAGAAGCTATGTAATGCTAGAAGTAACTCAAGAGTACTTTAATTTAGATTCAAAAACTATGTATACAGAAATAAATAAAATTTTTGATAATTTTATAGATTTTCTAAAAAGTAAAGAAATTTCATATGAAAGTCTAAAAACCTGTTTAACTCCAAGTATAAAGAAAAATGAAATTGTTTTAGTTTTTGATAGAATGAAAATTGAAAGTAATTGGTATGGGAATAGTGTATTTGAAAAGATAATACCTATTTTTGAAAAAGATACAAGTCATAGTATTTTATGTGGTGACTATGTTGGAGATAAGGATAGTCAAGATGTATTAGAACGCATTTTAGAAGAAAGTTTAGAAGTAACAAATATTTTCAATTATGAACATAGTAATCAATTTTATATGGTATATTTAAATAATGTATCTGAATTGATGATGAAAAAATTTAATGATGGTCTTAGAAATTATAATGCATATGTAGGTTTCATAAATTTAACATACAAATCTCATTTAAAAACATATTTAGCTTTAACATTAGCTCCAACAGTAATTAAATATAAAGAATATATTTTAAATATAGTAGAAGGATATGATCGATATGAAGGTGGTTATATCCCTGATGAAAATTTATACGGATATCCTTTTGAAAAATTTGGATTTAAATGTAAAGGTATCCCTGATGATTTTTATGGTCTATTCTTATCTTATAAAATTGAAAGTGAAGTGATAAATAGTTTTGAAAATGATATAAAATACTCAATAAATTCTCTTACAGATAAAATAATTGATCTTAGAGATTGTAAAGTAATTATAGAAGATTCTAAATATACATATGTTCATAAAGAGAAAGAAAATCAATTAAAAAAAGCAGAAATATTAACACTAGATAAATTTAAATTAGAAAAAGCTATTAAGGAAAAAATATTTTCAAATTATATATATAATATGACTTACAATGGACATATTTTAAAATTTAATATAAGTATAGAATTTTTTGCAAAAAAAATGAAAAAACAAGTAAAAATATTAGTTTCATTAGAATATAACCCTAATTTAAAATCGCTAAGACTACTTACAATGTTTTAATTGTTTTATCTTTATTTAGTCTAGTTAATCTAATCCTTTATTATTAAACAATCATCGACAGAATCAGTGTATTCATCTATCAACAAGAAATAGGACACAATATTCTGAGAAACTACAATCAGCTTTTTGATAGCTCATTTAAATGTGCAATAATGTACAGGTTATTGAACTAATCTTCAGATGTAGAAATTTTATCATTTCTGTGTTCTAAAAAGCGTAGCCAGTCATATTAGTGGAATAGGATACTTAGTAAACCATTTAATAGCTTCCTTTTCAATTGTTTAATAACCTCATATTGAATAAATCTAATTGTTAGATCTGCAAATAATCATTATGAGAAGCTGGAGAGTACTCTGTGTAATATTTATCTTGCTTTTGAGTCACTGTTTCAAAAAAGAGTTTTTCAGACATAGGATTCCTAATAATTAATTTACTTTTAAAAAGAAAGTAAAGTACACATTTAAATAGACTTATTATATGTACTAACATTTCATAAGCCGTTGTCCACCTTTTGTCTATATTTTGAAATTCCTGATATACAAAATATAGTTAAAACTGACAGGCAAATATTGTAAAACATTATGAACTATATCTTTTTGTATGTAAATCCATAACTAATGGATAAAGAGACAGTAAATCTACGCTTGCTAGTTGTAATTCATCACTCCAGATTTGTAGTTCACTTATATTTAATCTATCTTTATCATTAAAAAGAGAATCAGGATAGAGATGAGTCCAAAAACTACTTAATTCAGAAACTACATCAAGATAAATATCATTCTCATATTCTGGTTTTTTTTCAATATCTTCTTTTAAAACAGCTAATTTATTGATTATAACGTTAATCGAATCATTGATAATTATATTGATTTTTTTTACATAAGCAGTTAGTATTTTTTCACCATAATTTAAATTATCCGGAAGATTTTGCAAGTCTTTGAGATTAGAAATATATAAAAGTAATTTAGACGTCAAATCAAATATTTCATTTATTTTATCTGTTCTAGAGGAAGAAAACGGAGATAATTTTAATAAATCACATTCTTTCTTGGTTAATTTTTCTGGTATATGTTGAAGAGGATTAATTTCTTCTTCATTATTTGATAGCAAGAGATGATTTGTTGGCATGGGAATGATAATATTATTGACAGTCCAAGTGTTTGTAGTTGGAATGAATAAAATTCTTTTCCAATACCATTCCAAAGTAGTTTTTGCAAATGGAGTTAAATTATGTATATATTTAATAGTCTTCGTTATAGCTTCAATACAAGCGTGCCATGATTGTAAAGCAGAATTATTTTCTATTTTAATCCAAAGGATAGAATTTTTTTCTACAAAAGAAAATCTTGTTTTTGTGTCATTTTTATTTAATAATACAAGTACCTCATTTAATAAGTTCTTTTTTCTATCTTCAAATCGTTTGATTAATTCTTTTTGAGCTCTCTTTGTTTTGATGTCAGGATTGTGAACGAAAAAATACCATAATTGTCCAAGTCGTTCAATTGTTAACTTCTCTTGATTCTTTAAATTTTCGTTCAATTTATAATCAATTATTTCAGAAAAAATATCATCGAATTCTTTTTGTAAAATTGGAATACTGTTAATACTTTCTAGTAAGTTAATCCATGATAGAGGTAAATGATTAACTGGAAAATTTTGCATTTCAATTTTTTGAATTAAATTATTACGTTCTTTTGATGATAGTTTTCCGGCGAAAGCATTAATATCAAATACGGAAGCAGCTTGTGAAAAAAAATCTCCTAAATTTGATTTATAGTCTCTAAGTACTTTTTGAATTGGAGTATATCTTTTGATTGAAAGATTAATATTCTTGATTTCATTAGAACCTTTTTTGAAGATTGAATCTTCATCAAAAAATCCCCATTCATCAACTGCTGTGATTGGTAAAAGTATTTGATGTTTTAAAGTAGAATCTAATTCGTTCCATTTCTCTATGGCTCCTGATTTACGTAGTGGATCGATTGCTTGTTTATTCTGAAAATATTGTTCTAGTAGACTTAAGGTTATTTTTAAATATTCTAAAATTTTCTGACGTAACATCATTACATCTTCAACGTAATCATTCCAAGTTTCTGGTCTAAAAAGATTATTAGTTATTCTACGAAACATTGCATTTACTTCTACAAATTCTTTAGTATGAAGATTTTCAGCAGGAATATTTTTTACACTTTCATCATGATTAATCATTTCAGAAAACAGATGTCCATATCCTTGAGATGATATAACTTTTTTTTCTGGAAATAATTTATGTAAGATGTCAATAACTGCCATTGTTTTAGCATGAACAATATTTTCCTCATCATCAAAATCTTTATTGTCTTGGTCTATGGTTAAATCAAAAGTTAAAAAATAAGCTTTAATATTTTCTTCTGTCTCTTCAACACCAATTATATTTTCTTTTTTACATAAATTTTCTAAAATAATTTTTCTATTTGAACTTTGCCATTTTGAAAATGATTTTGGATATAGAAGATATAACGATGTAGCAAAAAGACTTGCTATTTTGATAGATTTTATTTTGGCATGTTCAAGTATATCTTTGTCTATTAAAGATATATCTTTGATAATGTTGCATTTCCAAAGCCATAACATTGTTTTAGATAAACAATGCCATTCTTCATCTATTTTTGGTGTAGGAAGCTGTTTTGGAAGTTCTTTCAAATATTGTATTAAATAGTTAAGTTTAAAATGATCTATCCCTAGATGATTGTGTATCTCAATACATTTTAAGCGTCTTTCTTCTGGTACTGATGGTAAACTAATTAAATCTTTCCATGAATCATTACTTATATTAGCTATATCTGCTCCTAAAGTAAGAATAAAGTGTCCCTCATTAGTATTGAAAATATTTTTAATATAGTCTAAATTATTATCAATATATCCTCTGACTGAAAGCCAAATTAACGCCTGTACGATTTTTTCAATGGAAATCCAATTATTTGGATTAGATAATAAAACAGTAGAAAAAATTTCTTCTCTTTTATTGAAATGATTTATAAATGAATGAAGTAAAATTATGCCAACATCTTCATCATGTATCAGTGGCCATACTATTTGAAACTGCTCTAACCAAGGGGCATAACCTTCATCAATTAATATCTCTTCTAATATTACTGAACGCAGAGGATGATAGGCTTCAATCCATTGTTTTGAGTCATCAATTCTGAGGAAGTATTCGGATTCAAGTCTTTTAAATAGCATTTCTGGAGTAATTTGAAAGTGCTGAATTGTCTTTTTAACATTTATTCTAGCACCAGATGCAGTTGCAACGGCTATACATCGTAATAAAGAGATAATAGAATTGTTATTTTCATCTATTATTCTGTTGATTTGGGATTGTAAACGCTCTTTAAGTCTTCCACCTTGAGTAATCAGATACACAAATTCAAGTAAAGAACCTTTGTTGCCAAATGCATTCCATGCATCCATAAAACTAATATAATGTTGTATTGATTGTTTATCAAATAAATTTTTGAAAATTTCTTTAGCTTCTTCTTCATCAAATGTTAATTCAATATCATTAAATGAAAAGTCAACTCCGGTTATATAAGATTTTTTCCAGTCTTCTTCTCTAATAGTAATTAAAACTTTAATATTTGAAGAGTTTGACAAAGATTGTACAAGTTCTTCCCAACCACTATCGTGCGGAGAAACATCCATATACACAAAAATTGGAGTATCTAAAACACTCGCATGTTCTGAAATTGCAAAAGCACTTTCTAATGCATCAGTTCTATTCTCTGTTAACTTTATTTCAAAACACCATGATTCAGGATAAAACTCATGTACATATCTATAAGCTAATGTACTTTTCCCCTGTCCTGAAGCACCATGAATAAAAAGTATATTTTGTTCAGAATGTAGCTTTCTCATTCTCGTGAGTTTACTTAAACGTTTGACATCAAGATTAAGCTGAATATGTGATGTTTTTGCTGATTCTCCTTGATAATATGAGATTGACAGTGAATCTTTTTGTTCATCACTAATCTCTAAAGATTCTATAGGGTGTATAACTGAAAACCATTTTTTGTGATAAGTTTCTCTTCCTTTTAAAAATTTACCAATATTTATGATTTTATCTTTTAGTATATTTTGGGTAATCATTCCTTGTTCTTCAGAAAGGTCATAAATCCATTTAGTTAGTAAGTCAAATGCATGATCTTTACTTATTCCAAGTAATGAGTCTTTTAAAACATCATCAATTTTTTGATATATATCTTTTTCTATTACTACTATTGTTTGCATTGAATTAAAAAGATTCTCTAGTTGATTTTTGTTGCATTTAAAATTTTCTTTACGTAATAGCTTATTAATAACATTTTGTCGTTCAACTCCATTATTATTACAAGCGTTTTCTAGTTCTATTCCTATAGGTCCAAATTTAACAATATRAATACAGATATCGGGGTTAGTTAATTGAAGATGAACAAGTCGTTCAAAGAAAGAGTTTTTAAAATCACTTAAGTTAAGAGAGTTATTACCGCTCTTAACTTGTATTGCTTCAATAAGCTTTTTATCCTCATCGTATATGGCAAGATCTTCAGCTCCTTCAGGCTGAAAAGTATATGAATGAGAAGAGTTGAATATTTGATAAATAGCATATAAAGCTTGTAGCCTAAAGCCTCTATATGTATATGTGGCATTATCTAAATAAGACACAAAGATTCTTCTAATTGATTAATTAATCTATCTACTTCCATTAAAGCATCTGGATGAATATTTACAGGCATAAATGATTCACAAGTCAATAAATTACCGCAAGGAAAAATTATTTCAATAGTACCATTGGATAATAAAATTCTTTGATATTTTAAAAGAGTAAGTTGATTTTCATTAGGAATGGTTCCAATTTCTAAAGATGCATATATTTTACCTTCTGTAAAGTCTAAATCAAATCTAATTCTCAATGTATTCTCTTCATCCCAAACATGAATAATAATTTTTCCATTACTCATAGAAAAGAGTTTTAACTTCATAACGGCTAACTCAGGAATAACTCCATGAGGCCAATGAGAAAGAGAAATATCTAACTCTAAATTAAAAAAACTTATTTCTATTCGACCACCTTCTTTCAATAAATTCAAATAATAACTATCAATATATTGTTCAAGGGGAAATAGATTATTACGATATTTATATACATCCAATGAATCTGCTATTTGTAATTTTTGTTTTATAAATTTTTTTGCTAAGAAGTGTATAAGTACCAAATCTTTTGATATTCTTTCTTTATCTTCTGGTATATCTGGATTAATATATTCGCCATTCAAACTTGCATGAGCAATTGCACATCGACCACTATTATAAATATGTCTACCTACATCTTCAATGCCCTCTTCAATTAACTCTTCATATCTTCTTAGTGACCTATCTTCCAATTCGTTTAAACTAGCATTAATCCATTCTACTCTCTCCGGACTACGAAGCTGTGATTCTAAAACTTTAAAAAAACTCAAAAAAGCGTATCCTTCATGTATATGTTGTAATTTTAAACCTTCTCTATAAAAAGCCAAAGCTATTTGTTCATTTCCATTTGCTAATACAGGCATGTAATTACAATTAAAAGTTGCATCTCCTCCTATAACAGTTGGAATGAACATTGCTCTACCATTTTCAGAAAGTATAGGATAACCTCCACTTTGACTAAATCCTGTGATATCAACATATCCATTTTGGAACCAACCTAAAATAGATGTAAACTTATAAAGTTTTTCTTTTAATTCATGAATTGTTTGTTCTGCTGAAATATACACAGATATACATGGACTAGAAAAATCCTCTCTTTCTGCAATTCCTCTCAAAAAATAGTCTTGATTGTCATATTTAATTAATACATCTTTTCTTGGCCAAGGGATAGAATGATGTATGGAACATGTCATCCAACCATTGTGACTTCTGTACATTTCTTGTACTCTTTCTCCAAATATATGTTCAACATACGGCCCAAATTGCATTTTCTCTCCATTTTTTAAGTATTGATATTCATTTTGAGGATATATAAGTGTATCTAAACAATGTAATTTTATTGTCACAGCTCACTATAAATGGATAAATCATTTGTACCTTTACTGACAATAAGAACTATAGTAAAGTGTAAAAAAAGATTATTTATTTAGAGTATTAAGATTTAAATTAGTTATAATAATGTTTATATTTTTGTAGATATATAAATAAAAGAGGGAATATTATTATGTGAAGAGTTGGAGTTATTCAAGATAAAATAGTGTTTTAATTAAAGATGTGTTTAAAGAAGAATATCAAATCAGTGGAGTCAATAAATTAACCTGAGGCCAATTTATTGGCTCATTTCAAACGTTAGTTTCTAAACCTCTTGCTTTTTTAATGGAAAGATTGTTCCAAAAAGAGTTGAAATTGGGAGCATGTTCAGCAAGGTACTGTATTTGGAATTTTCAATTTCATATCTAATATTCCATTTATTTCTAAGTTATTGTATGCTCAAGATTTATTTCTAAAATAATATTCTTTGTTTCTTTAATTTCAGATACTAGTTCCTCTATTTCACTTAAAACATCGATGTCTAAAGTATTTTCAGAAATATAAATAAACAATTCTTCTTGATCATTTATTTCTTTCATTACATAATCATAAGTAGAATTTTTAGGTATAAGAGATGTTTTATCATTTAATAATCCTATATATACTGAGGTAGGTATTCTATCTTTTGTTAATAATGTAATTAGATCTTCAACTGAAAAGTTATCCTCTAAAAAGTTAAGAATATCAACCAATAACTCTTTGTATTTAGCTTTTATTGGTATTACCTTGATAAGTATAAGTATCTCTTCTTTATTATTATTTTTAATGAGTTCATTAATGTATTTTTCAAAGTTCTCATTTTTTAAACCACTAAAAAAATAGTTAATATCAATTTTGTAATCTATTGGCACTCCGTCTTTATTAGCTTCTGTATAAGTAAAGTTATTATAGTAATCAAGAACTAATGAAATAAACTTTTTAAAATCTTTATATTCTTTAATATAATCTTGTATTAAATCACACTCTTGAATATTATGTTCTTTCTTATAATTAAAAAATATTACTTTTGCAAATATTWTTAAAAAAACTCTTGCTAAAATATCGTTTAGCTTGTAATCTAAAAAGTGAAATAATTTTTTTAAATCTTCTTTGCTAATTTTTATTTCTTCTAAATCTTCTTTATAAGAAGGAATATAAACTATTTTTCTAAGTTTGTCTTTTACAAGTTCAAAACTTATATTATTTTTCACTAAATATTCTAATATAAAAGTTAAATGTATTGGAGGAGTAATTCTATGTTTAATTATCAAATCCAATAGTTCATGAATATATGGTCTATAGGTGTTAAAGTCTGTATCATTTTTTATTATAAAATATATATTCGTAAAAGAGGTATCTATAAACCAAGATATGTTTTCTTTTTCTTCTGATTTAACTAATATTAATAGCTTCTGGTATAATTCAATGTTATTATTACTAAACGAGTGTCTTACATATCTAATTAATTCACTAATCTCTAATGTTTCATCAATACTATCTATATCTAAAGTTGTAAGTTCTGAATTAAATAGAAAATCATCAATAGTTTTAGATGCATCATTGTCACTAATATTTGATATACCTTTAACAGCTAATTTTTGGAATAGTAGTGGTTTCTTCTCGTACCAATATTCTAATAATTTAGTGAGTTTATTAGAGAATTGATATGAATTAACACTCTTTCTAATAAAATGTAATGAATTAATGAAATTAATAAAATCATCTTCTGTTGTATGAGACTTAATAATGTAATTATATAAATCTATTTCATCTTCTGAAATATCTGAATCATGTTTATCATAATATTTATCAAATAGCCATTTATGTACATCTTCTTGTTTATGATACTCATCTATAAATTTATCTAAATTATATACCGTGAACATTGTATCAACAAGAAGTTGATTAAATATAAAAATTGGCGTTCGTGGAATATCTAAAAATAATGAAAATGCTTCATCTTTATGTTTTCTAAAAGCCATTGCATTTAATAGTACATCATCAAGTTTTGATAAGAATTTATAATCATTAATTTTAGTTAGTTGCTCTTTTATATTCTCAAATAACTCAATTGTTATCTCATAATAATATTGTTCATTTTTAGCTTGTAATTCTTCATTGATACTATTTCCAATATGACTTAATATCTCCAATGCCCTACATTTTAAATCAATATCAGAGCTATTTATCATTATTAATACTATCTCTTTTACCTGATCAATTACTTTTCTAATATTCTCTTTTGAAGTATCAAATTCAATTCTTTCTGTATTATTATACATAGATTTTAATGATCCTGTAAATAGATTGTTAAAAGCACTTGTTAAGATATCTAATTCATTTACATTATTTGAGTCATTATTTATCCATTCTTTCATTTGCTCTAAAGCTTCAATGACTACATCATTACTTTTTGATTCATGTGGAATAACCATATCATTAAAAACAGAACTTATATTATGATTTGCAAAATATGGTTCGGGGAAAGATTGTAATTTGAGGGAAACTAGAAAATCAACTATATGTTTAATTTGAAGTCTTCCTAAATCTTTTTCATTTTTGAAATTTGAAATTAGTTTATTGATTATTGGAACTATACTTCCTAAATTTATATGTTCATCAGAGATATTAAAATCTACCTCACTAATCTTAGATATTAATTCCATGAATACACCACCTTTTGAGTGTTCATTTTCTTTTACTTCTAAAATAGAACTTATTTTCTTTAAGTACATAAATGACTCAAAAGGTGCATATTTAACTATTCTATACAATATTCTTAAATTTGAACTTCTATAATCTTCATCTTTTAACCATCCTTTGACTACATCTTTAAAAAACAATTCTAACCCATTATTATCTTCATATGCCAATACATAAGATAGGTTAGTAATTATAAGCTCTAAATGATCTTTTATATACTTAAGAATTATCTCTTTGTATTTATTTTCATAATTTTTTACAAAACTTGTTAAATACAAATCACCTAAAACATCTGGATTGAACCTAATTTTATTATTTACTTCTCTTAAAATACCGACTCTTAAAAGTTGGTTAATTTTATCCTTATCATTAATATCTATTAAATTTCTTGAACATGGACTTAATAATGCAATTCTATATAGTAGTTCCTCAATTTCAACTTCTTTTATTTCGAATCTTTTTAAAGCAGTAATTGAATCACTTAATGTCTTTTTAGAAAAGTTCTTGATTTTATCAATACCACCTTCCAAAGCTTGTGTAATTAAATAGGGATTTGAATTAAATTGAGCATTTATATTATTAATTCCATAATCTGTTGCTTCAGAATTTATTAAAAGAATCAAATCTTTTATTTCATCTTTATTCCAAGTTATATGTAAATCTTGAGTTTTTAATGCACTAAACTTTGAAATTTTTTCCTCTACTAAAGGCTTTGAAGCAGATCTATAGGAGATAACTATCTTAAAATTATTATTAATTATAGTAGAAAAGATACTATCTATACTATTATCTAAAAATCTATCAATATCATCATATATAAATAAATACTGTTTAGTTGGATTCAAATATTTTAAGTCAGCTTCAACATTATCTTGTTTTGTAAATAAAATAGGAGTATATTCACTCTTTAAGGAAGTGAGATATTTTAACAAATGAGACTTTCCATGTCCTCCTGTTGCAAAAACTTCTAAAACATTATTATCAGATTTTAAAAATTCTTGGAAGTCCTGATCATAAGAAGAGAATTTTTTTGTAGTATTTTCATTTAACTGTGTTTCAAATTTTCTAAAGTGATTTTCTATATCTAAATTATAAGCCTTACAATCAAGTCTCTGATTTAGAGTATAATATATATCTTTACATTTTTGCTGATTAGCTCGTGCAATAGATATAATAGAATCAAGATCTAATAAATCTTCTTTAGCAATACCTTTTTTTTTCAAATTTAAACTTGCTATATCTCCAAAATCAGGTGCACCTGCTATATAACACATTTTTAATTTATAATCTTTGTATGGTTTTAGTTCTTTATTCTCATCTGTCTTTTTAATAGTAGAGTAGATTTTATCTGTAGTTAATGTTGATGTCACTTGGATAAGTAGTTCATTTTCTTGATCAATTAGATCTATTGCAGGAAAATTATCATAAAAAACTTCATTAGCATTACTTATTTTATATCCATAAGCACTATTTAAAAGATGCATAAATATATCTTCGCCATATTTATTAATGTCAAATAGTCCACTTTTAGTATCAAGTTCAACTTGAAGTTTTATAAATATCAACTTTTCTTTTATATATTCTAATTGTATTATATGATCTGTCAATTAAATACTCCTCTGTAGAATTAATAATATTATATATATAAAGCACTTTGGCTGTTGTTAATCATTAAAATTTATACGAATAACATAATTAATGATTTTACTGACTTTTATTACTTATGAAGTACGAGAATCTATTTTGGAGCAGTTTTGATCTGTCAACACTTTTTAGGACACCAAACTCATAACTTAACCAACCATTTCCAATCGTAACATTTTTTCTTGATAATCAGATGGTGACATATAATTATTTGAAGAATGTAATCTCTTCCGATTATAAAATATTTCAATATATGAGTTCTTATCAAAAGTTAGGTAAAAATATTGAAAATTTATTTGAAGAAAATGATATTTTTATCTACTTTAAATGAATTATATTTTATTATGTAATATATTTTTTACATTTAGTATAAAATACTTGACACTGTGTACTATATATATTATAATTCATTTATTATATATTGCATCATTATAAAGGATTTAAAATGACATATGTTGAAAAAAATATTTTCGTAAAAAGAGGTATTTCATATACTATGCCATACTAATTAATAATTAAATTCTTATTTAAAAAGGTATAAAAATGAATAAATCAGAAGAATTTTGGGATAAAGCTTCAAAAAACTATGACAAAACAGAAGAGCGATTTGAATATATTCATCTTAAGTCAAGGGAAGCTGCTAAAAAACACCTTAATAGTAATAATATTGTTATGGATTATGGATGTGGGACGGGAACGACTGCTTGTGAATTTTCTAACCATGTGAAAGAGATTCAGGCTATAGATATATCATCTAAAATGATTGAAACAGCAAAAGAGAAAGCAGTTATTAGTAAAGTTGAAAATATAAATTTTCTACAAACAGATATTTTTGATAAAAGATATAAAGAGGAATCATTTGATGTAATCCTAGCTTTCAATATGTTACATACTGTACCCAATCCTCAGAATGTCATTCAAAGAATACATGAATTATTAAAACCTGATGGTTTATTTATTTCTGTAACACCTTGTTTACGTGATAAAATGTCATTTTTAGTTAATGCTCAAATTCAACTTGTTCGGATATTGTGTAAAATAGGAATAATTCCAGTTCCAATAAGAAGACTTAAAAGCTTGGAAGTGGAAGACTTAGTAAAAACTGAGAATTTTCAGATTATTGAAACTAAAGAAATATATAAAGAGGCATCTAGTTATTTTATCGTAGCAAAAAAGATATACAAAAAATAATAAATTGATGTATTCAGAAAAATAATAAACTTAGGTTTAGTAAAATATTTTTATGTAATATATTTTTTACATTTAGAATAAAATACTTGACATTGTGTAATATATATAATATAATTCATTTATTATATATTGCATTATTATAAAGGATTTGAAATGACATATGTTGAAAAAAATATTTTTGTAAAACTGATAAGTTTATCCCTTCTAATGGTTTATTTTCTTTTCAGTATCTATTTTATGTACAAAGAAGAAAGATTTAATGTAGAAAATTTATCTAATTTATGGGTAGTTTTAATAATTGCTGCTGTAGTAATTGTGAYTTTGCTTACTGTATTATCTCAGGTATTACCTGTTATTTTACATAAGATTGAAACAGGTRAAAAAAAACRGGAGGAAAATAAAATAGAAGATGAACGAGACAAATTAATTGATCTAAAAGTTACTAAGATATCATATACAATACTTTCAATAGGAGTATTTATTTCTATGCTTACTTTTACTTTGGCAGAATCAGTATTAATTATGTTTACTTTACTGATATTTTTTGGTATAGCTTCTARTATAATCGGAGATATAATTCGACTTTGGCTYTATAAAAGAGGTTTTTAATATGAAAAAATATCAAATWAAAAATAATATTCGAACATTACGTTTTTTTAAAGACGAAATGTCTCAACAACAATTAGCAGATGAAGTTGGAGTAACTCGACAAACAATTGGTGCTTTAGAAAAAGAAAAGTATTCTCCTTCCTTAGAACTAGCATTTAAAATTGCACAGACATTTGATAAAGCACTTGAAGAAGTCTTCTTATATGAAGAACTTTAAAATTATTACTGGAGTGGTAACCTAAATCTTTATATCTTTTCTCCTAATTAAGTGTAGTCATATCATAGCTACTTAGAAAACATTATTTAAATTACTGAAGATAGTCATTATTTTTGTATACTAACTATTAAGATAAATTTTTATTAAAAGAATAGATATGACCTCAAATAGACAAAAAGTAACAACAGTTGCAGGATCCCTGTATTTATTGGGAATTCTAGCAGGAATATTAAGTATTGCTTATGCAATAGGTGATCCTCAATACTTAGTAAAAGCTTCATCAAATGCTAATTCTATCATGATAGCAGCATTTTTTCATTTTCTTATGGCCCCCATATATTTAGGCGTAGCTATTTCACTATATCCAATTTTAAAAAATGAAAATCTTTATTTGGCTATTGGCTTCGTCTCTTTTAGAATTATGGCAAGTATATTTATGATTATTGGAGTAATTATATTATTATTAATCCTAACATTAAGTCAGGAGTTTGTAAGCATAGATGCTCCTTTTTTAACATATTATCAAACCCTAGGATACTTACTGCAAACTGCTCGTGATTTAACTAATCATGTAGGCACAATTCTATCTTTAAGCTTTGGAAGTTTACTTCTTTATACAATACTACTAAAAAGTAAATTAATCCCAATTTGGCTATCGGTATGGGGATTACTTGCTACCGTACTAACTATAGTATCCAGCTATCTGATTATGTTTTCGTTAATTAATGTAATAACGCAAACATATATTATCTTAAATATTCCAATGGCATTACAGGAAATAACATTTGCCYTTTGGCTTATTATTAARGGATTTAATAAATAAAAAAYAAGTATAAGAACTTTTTAAGAGACAATTACGTCCTAGCACAAAAAATTCTATTACACTTACACTCAATTATTTTTAATCCAATAAATCACATTTTCAATATTTTTCTGAGGATAAAAAACTTTAATAATCTTGTTATCCTTACATATTAATGTAATCTTTTTAGTTAAAGTCATAGAGTTGGTATTAATTTTAGCTAAACTTAGTGCTTTAATTAAATCTAATTTTGCATGACTAAGAACTTCAAAAAGAAGATGTAATATTTTAGTAAAAGACAAGAACCATAAGGCTCTTCAATGTGATATATCCACGTTATTTGAAAATGACAATAAGTTTAAGTAGAAGAATAAGTAAAAAATATTAAAGAAAAGGATTTAATAAGATTAAAATCTAAATTTTTAATACATTTCAATAATTACCAGGATTACTATAATAAATTCTGAACTGGAATTGTAGCTAGGAGTATGTACTTACCTCGGTAGTTCTCAACCAACGAATCTTATATCTTTTAGCAAGTACGCGTAATTATACATTGGAATTACTTAATTTTAATAAGTTCTTGTGTCCTAAATAATGAATTTTTCAAAAAAACTTTTTATTCTCTATTTTTTGCTGGGGTCTCCTTTTATAAAAGGGTCTTCTTGAGGAAAGTGAGTAAATAGAAGTTCAAGGGATAAAAAATAAGAAGACTTCATCTTTAGTCATATTTAAACTACCTATTACCTACTTATCTTTATCAATCATTAATATTAAAGGTAAAAATAGTCTATTGGTATCATCTCAATTTTCAGCCATAAAACCTAGAACTACCCTTTTACTTAGTGACGTCTTACTTTAAAACTCTATTATCAAGTTTCATTGTACTTATTATCACTTTTTATTTCCTATTATCATTTTCTTTTGCTTCTTACAAATGAACCTTTTTTCATCAAAGTAAAATGGTGACATATAATTATCATAAGAATGAATCCTTTTCTACTGTAAAATATTTCAATATATTCAAATATCATTTCATTTACTTGGACTTTTGTTTTAAAGTTTTCATGAAAAGTAAGTTCTATTTTTAAACTATGTGAAAGGGATAGATGCAAAGAATTAAATATAAAGTGTTTTTCTAGCCATTATTTTTGATGGGTGTTTGCTAAAAATAGAGAAAGAGAATATCAAAGATATGGATATATACATATGAGGAGTCATTACAAGGGGAATAATAAGAAGTGAAGTATGAATGCGCTGACAAAACATCTCATTATTTTGAAGGATAACGATAATATATCAGTTCATATCTTTGTTAAATATACCACTTGCCATAACTCTAGAAATTTTTATAAATGTTGCCAATTATTTCAACCGAAGTGTTTAAGAATGAATGCAATCATTTTTTTGATTTATTATAGTCATATTTACCTATGGCAAAAAATACTCCAACAATAAGTAGAGAAAAGGATGTGTATTCGATAATCATAATATACCTTTATATAATTTATTTAGAAGCCTAATTAAATAATTTCATTTTAAAAATCCATTGTTAGATCACATCTCAAATGCCTTACTTAAAAACCCATCTGCAATATGCTCTTCTTCCATATATTGAGAGTATAGTCATGATTGAAGTTACGATGAATAAATAAATTTCATTGGATCGTGACCAACTTATAAGAATTAGAAATAGAATTAAACAGACAATTATCAAGAGAAGAATTTTAATCATTTTGTACCTTTCTTTTTATATTCTAATTATATAAAAAAATTTAATTTTCATCAAGCAATTAKAGAAAATTTTNAAAAGAATAAAAATGTAGTTAATAAAAGTATTTTGAGAATATAATAAAATGGTATGATATGTCAATACTAAATCAGACAAATAAATTCATATTCAAAGCAACTATTTCATCAAGTAACATTTTTTTCAAAGTCAGTTGATGGCATATAATTATTGTAAGAATGAAGCCTTTTCCTGTTGTAAAATATTTCAATAATTAGGCCTTTATTTGGCTTTCTTCTTTTAATTGCTATTAATAGAGTATCATTTACAGGTGATACTTTCATTGTGTCATCCATTGACCATCAAACAACTTTTTTGAATATAAATCAATTACAGTTGCAAGGTACATTGTTTCTTGTTTTGTTTGTATATATTTCACATTAAAAAAACATATATTTAATATGTTTTTATTAATATTCTTATCTCCAACATATTTATCATTTGGCATTGAGCTGTAAAAATCTCTTTTTATTCGATTTGGTGAAATTGTAAAATTATGGTTTGAATTAGTAGTTGTTACTTTAAATTTTCTTCTCCTTTTAGTTTTTAGATTTAGAAATCTCATAATCTTTTCAATACGACTTTTAGAAAAAACAAGGCCATATCTTTGAACTAAAGACTCTTTTATGCGTCGAACACCGTAAATTTCTCTTGACTGCATAAAGACGTCTTTAATAAGCATATTTAACTGCTTATCTACTTTTTAATAATGCAGCCTTCTTTAATTTAATGATAATAGGAACTTATATTAATTTAAATATTTTACAAATTAATGTAATCCAGAAACTCTTTCGAAGTTGATGTTTGAACCGCTTTTCTATCATCAGTACGATTTTTCGCAAACGAAAATAATTGTAATAAATTTTAAGAAAATTCTGATAAATGTAATCTTATAAACAATGTAGTCATAAATAAAAAATTGGACTATTCTCCTCTCTTTTTATGAAGGAAGTTATCATCATAATTTTAGGGTTAGTGTTTCACTTCTAAGTTGAAGGAACTTAAATAATTTAAAATTTAACTTAATGAAATTCAAGAAAAATATAGTAATCAATATGGATAGAATTTCTTTAAATTTGATACAAAATCTTAAATTAAGTGTTTAAAAATTATTAAATTCTGAGGATGATTTAAGTTAACACTTAAAACTCTTCATTTTAATTTAAAAGGTAGTCTAAGTTATAGATAAAATTAAATATTTCTTTTTCCTTCCTTTGTTTTGATAGGATAGGAAACAAATGTTTTAATAAACATACGATTCAAATAACAAAGTGATTGAGTATATGTAAATATTTAGAGCTACTCAAGGAAAAGATATTGTAGGCGCACATAAAAACTTCAATAATAATCAAGTTTTTTCTTTAAAAAGTTATAAACTTTGAGTATGTTGATGATTTTATAGAAATTTGGAATTATGTAAGAAAGTGAAATATGGAACTAATACCAAAAGAAATAGTAGCTAAAATACCTGCATTGTTCGAGACTCAGGAACAAGAACAAAATGACCCCACTGTATTCATTAAACTTTTTACACCTGATAGTAATTGGACATGGTTTATAATTGAGCTTTCAATGGAGGAAGATATTTGTTTTGGATATGTAATCTCTCCGAGTGGAAGAGAATTAGGGTATTTTAGTTTAACGGAACTATCCTTTGATAAAGGAAGCCTGGGGTTAACTATTGAGAGGGATTTGTCCTTTACTCCTTTACTTTTGTCTCTTATAATGAATCAGTTGTAAAAGTAGCACAAGGTTTAGACATAAATGAAAAGTCATTGTACAGTTGGGTTAATACTTAAGTATTTAAATATTACTGAATCAGAATATTATTATTAAATTTAGATTAAGAAAATAAATGGGTGCATAATTTAACTGTTTTTTATGTTTTTTCTACAATTTTAAGTCTGTACCCCACTCCATATGTATTTTTTATAGTTTCCAAAGGAAGCTTTTTTCTTAAATTCTGAATAAGCGTTTTAACTACAGATTCATTGAAATTATTAATTTTATCAAACCATACTTCATCGTATATAACTGTATATGACAATGTTAGTCGGTTATTTTTTATAAATAAAGATAATAGTCTTGCCTCGTTTCTAGTTAAATCAATAACTTCTTTATTGCAGTATAATATTTTTTCTAAGTCATCCCAAATATGTATACTATTATTTTTTATTGAAATAATACTTTTCCTTAATGGGTTAAAGGTATTTTCTTCAATGAAATTTTCGCTTTTGAAGTTTTCTGGACCTAAATATTGAGAAATACCAAGAACTCCAATAGGATTCTCTTTATTATCTTTTATTACAGTTTTAGTAGTCTTGAAAAAACCTTTAAATGTACCATCGGATAAAGTCAATTGATCAATTGATCAATTGATTTTATAGGATTTTCTGATGATATCGCTTCTATGTCTTTACTTCTTAAACAATCTGCACAGACCTTGTTAAATAAATCATAATCAGTTCTTCCAAGTATTTTTGATTTTTCAATTCCAATAATTTTTATTGTCATCTCGTTGCACCTTAAAAAGGTTCCATCTAAGTCTTTTACCCAAACCAAGTCGTTTAAAGAACTAAATGCAATGTAATAATATTCAAATAATTTTTTCTCAGTCAAAATATTTCCTTTTAATAATAAAGAATGATATAACATAAAAGAAAGAAAAAAGAAAGAAAATAATCAATATAGTAATAATTATATGTAATTTGTAACTTTGAGCCTAATGAAAATTAAACGGATATTAGAGTACAAAGAATCCTATACGAGGGGAGTGTTCAAGATTCTGTGCCAGTATATAGTAATACCTAGAATCGTATCATAAATTTAATGTTTTAGCTATCCTTCTTTCAAAGTAAATTGGGAATTTAAAAGCTGTAAAAATCAAATGTCTTGTAGATAAAGTCCACTTTTTCAGGTGTTTTTAATACCCATAAAAAGTAATTTTAGTAAGCTATTATCGTTAAGTCACACACTTTTTATTTTACTCAAGTTTATAAATTTTCGATGTACTTATTCTATGCTATTAGTAGTATAAATAACTTTTCTAATATCTTCTTAGTATTCAAAATAAATAGATAAGTTATCCCATTTATTTCTCCAAGAAGTGAATAGAATAGGATATTTTATGCCCATTTATCTTCAAAATTATCTAGTTTTAATTCGGTTTCTTTTTTGCTAAAAGCCTGAAAAATATTTTTTAAATCTTTTACAAATTGTTTTTGATTATTCAATCCTATAAATCTCAATCTATTTCTTATTTGATGAGCTATACAAAGTTGAAATTAAGTATGAGGAAATTTAGAGGTAATTGCCGCTAGAAAGCCTTTTAAATCATCCCCCCAATGTAATAAGTATATCTTTAACTTCACGATTAGGTAAGCTCATTAGAATTTGTATCCAGATTTTGCACCTTCACTTTTCTGATATGTCAACACTAAATCAGACAAATAAATTCATCTTCTAAGCAACTATTTCCTTAAGTAACATTTTTTCTTCAAAGTCAGCTGGTGACATATAATCATTATAAGAATGAAGCCTTTTCCTGTTGTAAAATATTTCTATGTATTCAAAGATCATTTCATTAGCTTGAGCTTTTGTTCTAAAATTTTCATGAAAGGTAAGTTCAGTTTTTAAACTATGAAAAAAGCTTTCAGAAACTGTGTTATCCCAACAATCTCCTTTTCGACTCATACTTTGAATTATGCCATATTTCTTTAATAGATTTTTGTGCTCATAAGAAGCATAT
Organism: Arcobacter sp.; assembly: GCA_002733685.1. Classification (GTDB taxonomy): domain Bacteria; phylum Campylobacterota; class Campylobacteria; order Campylobacterales; family Arcobacteraceae; genus NORP36. The sequence goes on from NVWN01000013.1 coordinate 83,288, forward strand.
TGACTTCCTCTATCTGGATTTCTTCTCTTTATTGTCATTAATAAAGCATCCTTTATAAGGGATACTTTCATTGTGTCATCCATTGACCATTCAACAATTTTTCTTGAATATAAATCAATTACAGTTGCAAGGTACATTGTTCCTTGGTACTTTTGAAATGTAAGTAAACTGATTATTAATAAAGCCCTTGAAAGTGAATACTAACATTCCATTCGCTGCTTTACATATGAGGATTTTAATGGGAGGGATATTTTTTAAAAAATATGAAAAAATCACCTTAAATCAATACTGACTAAAAAATCAAAACAAACAAACAATAAAAAGGTGATTTAGCATATAAATACGACAAATTTACATTTGTTTTAGTCTTTTTAACAGTTACACTTTAATAAAAGGATATAAATGAATGCCTTAATCAAGATTTTAGATCTAGAGGGGAATACTAAATTCTATGACCCCATAGAGTTTAGTGAAGTTACTGTAAGAGATGGAGATACTATTTTTTTATGGAATTCACAAAAAACATTTTACGATGAAGACGATCTTTCTGTACTTTTTGAAAATGGAAATGAAATAGTACTTAAAAATATTGTGACATTATTGAAAGATAATAGTCTTCCAGATGATGAGTTTAAAACAAGTATATATCATATGGATAATGATCAAAATATTTTATCTAAAGTTCTTACTTATACAGATTTATTAGAATCATTACTAGCTGCTGAAATAGGGAGTGAATTAATCAGCGATACCAGTTTTTTAAATAATATTGCTGCTTCAAATGATATTACTTCTTATATTTTGAGTGAAAGAACTCAACTATTAGATAGTCAGAATAACAATAATATAGTAAATAAAGAATCAACTGATTCTGGAACAATAACTGGTAATATAAGTGATGATGTCACTTTAGCTTTAAATACCGATACAGGATCTTCAAATATTGATTTAATTACCTCAGATACACAAGTTAATCTTTCTGGTTTAGAAACCAGTTCTACTTGGGAATATTCTCTTGATGAAGGAAGTACTTGGACATTAGGAAGTGGAACAAGCTTTAATCTTTCACAAAATACTGCATATACCCAAGATACTGTACAAGTAAGAACTACAGATATTGCAGGTAATATTGCTGTTGAAAAAATGAATGCAATTACTACAGATGCTACTACTCCTAGTCTAATCATTGATGGAAACGGTTCAAGTGGTAGAATTACATTTAGATTCAGTGAAGATGTTGTTTTTAATTTAGCAGATATCACAATAGCAAATGGAACTATTGATGGAGTACTTACCATGATAAATGCCCAAACCTATACAATTAAGGTCACCCCCAGTTTTACTGAAACTGCAAGCAATATTGCTATTCGAGTTGATGCAGGAACTTACACAGATTTAGCTGGAAATATTTCCACTGAAGATGCCCGTAATAAAACAACTTTATATAGAGCTTTTGAGAACTTAAATCCTTTTCCTAGTAATATTGATCTTGTGAATGATTTTGATACTTCACATGTAGTAAGTATGGAAAGAGCATTCTATGGAGCAAGTGCGTTCAACCAAGATATTAGAGCTTGGGATACCTCAGCTGTAACAAATATGACAAATATGTTCTATAGAGCAAGTGCTTTCAACCAAGATATTAGAGCTTGGGATACTTCAGCTGTAACAAATATGTCAGGTATGTTCTATGGAGCAAGTGCTTTCAACCAAGATATTAGTGCTTGGGATACCTCAGCTGTGATAAATATGTCAGGTATGTTCTATGGAGCAAGTACGTTCAACCAAGATATTAGAGATTGGGATACCTCAGCTGTAACAAATATGTTAGGTATGTTCTATGGAGCAAGTGCTTTCAACCAAGATATTAGTGATTGGGATACCTCAGCTGTAACAAATATGTCAAATATGTTCTATAGAGCAAGTGCTTTCAACCAAGATATTGGTGATTGGGATACCTCAGCTGTGATAAATATGTCAGCTATGTTCGGTTATTCAAGTGCGTTCAACCAAGATATTAGTGATTGGGATACCTCAGCTGTAACAAATATGGGATTTATGTTCTATAAAGCAAGTGCGTTCAACCAAGATATTAGAGMTTGGGATACCTCAGCTGTAACAAATATGCTATATATGTTCTATGGAGCAAATGTTTTCAACCAAGATATTAGTGATTGGGATACCTCAGCTGTAACAAATATGTCAAATTTGTTCAATAGTGCAAGAGCTTTCAACCAAGATATTAGTGATTGGGATACCTCAGTTGTAACAAATATGTCAAATTTGTTCAATAGTGCAAGTGCTTTCAACCAAGATATTAGAGCTTGGGATACCTCAGCTGTTACAAATATGTCAAATATGTTCTATAGAGCAAGTGCTTTCAACCAAGATATTAGTAATTGGGATACCTCAGTTGTGACAAATATGTCACTTGTGTTCTCTGGAGCAAGTGCTTTCAACCAAGATATTAGTGATTGGAATACCTCAGCTGTGACAAATATGTTAGGTATGTTCTCTGGAGCAAGTGCTTTCAATCAAGATATTAGTGATTGGGATACCTCAGCTGTGACAAATATGTTATTTATGTTCCGTTATGCAAGTGCTTTCAACCAAGATATTAGTGCTTGGGATATATCCTCTCTTACAAATGCGTATAATATGTTTACTGGAAGTTCGATGTCAACTGACAATATTGATTGCCTGCTTGCTGGTTGGTCTACCCTTAAAACTTCAAATGGCGAAACATCTATTAACAGTGGTCTAAATTTAGGCCTTACAGGAGAATATACTGATGCAACCTCATATCAACATTTAATTGATGACTATGGTTGGAATATATCTGGTACGGCACTTTCTAGTGATTCTACTGTTGGGAGTAATACTCTTGATGATACCATTGACCTAAGTGCGAGTGCATCATCTGAAATTATTCATGGTTTAGGTGGAGAGGATACGATCATAGGTGGTAGTTCTGATGATATTATAGTAGGAGGTGATGGTGATGACACGCTTACTGGTGGAGCTGGAAGGGATACGTTTGATTATGGTTTTGCAACAGCAGGTACAGACACTATTACAGATTTTACTAACGGTATTGGTGGAGATATTCTTGACCTTGGTCATTTACTTGATGGAGCAACGGTAGGAAATATAGGTACATACATTAGTATTATAAATAATGGGGGGCAKGTACAACTACAAATAGATGCTGATGCAGGAGGTCCAATTACAAATATGGTATTGATAAATCTTGCAAATATTCCCTTCAGTAGCATTGATCAAGCAGTCTTTTTAGATGATATGGTCGCTAATGGAAATATTACTTTTGATACTCTTTCAAGTTCGACCCCAATTATTTTAGATCTTGATGGGGATGGAATTGAAACATTAAATGTAAAAAATGGTGTAAAATTTGATATTGATGCAGATAATGACTTAGATCAAACAGGATGGGTAGGGGCAGATGATGGACTTCTTGTAAGAGATATTAATGGAGACGGTGTTATTAATGATGCAAGTGAATTATTTGGGGAAGAAACACTAAAAAAAGATGGAACAAAAGCAAAAGATGGATATGAAGCATTATCAGAGCTGGATTCAAATAATGATGGGGTAATTAATAGTTTAGATGATAAGTTCTTTGAACTAAAAATCTGGCAAGACAAAAACTCGGATGGAATTACAGATGAAGGAGAGATTATTGACCTAACTGAAGCTAGCGTAAAAGAAATATCCCTTAATACTACGGATACAGAGATAGACTCTAATGGAAATACCATAGGTTTAAAATCTAGCTATATTGATATGGAAGGTAACGAACAAGAAAGTGCAGATGTATGGTTTCAATATGAAGAAAATAATGTTGCTGCTATTGGCGATAGTTTAATAATAGAAGAGACTATAACACTTTATTTTAATGCTTTGACAGAAGTCTCTCAAATTAAAAATACTGAAAAAGTAAATTTAGAACGAGCAATTGGTAACCTTGAAAATATTGATTTAAAAGATATTTTAGTAAATGAAGATGATTCAATATTTAAAATTACCGGTGATGCAGATGACAATATAACTCTTGGTGAAGAATGGAATCAAATATTTAAAGATGAGAATGGAGAAAAGGTTGTGACAAAAGATGGAGAAAATACCTATGTCGCTTATTCCAATAACAATATTAAATTTTATATAGATGAAGATATTGTTATATCAGATTTTTGATAAATCATTGGACTAAATTATCAACTTTTTATCAATTGGAGTGCTAACTTTAAAACAGGACAGTTCTTTATAATATCTTGTATGAATAGTTATCTGCTTATTTATTGTAATCACATAATAACTAAGGTAATTTGATTTCAGGATTCTTGAATTCCAAGTATAAATTTAAGTTACAACTCTAATTTTAATGCGAAGAATTGAATCTTCCTAAGTTATTTTTGTATAACATACAATTCAGAGTGAAAAATTGAGTAAAGGTTATAATTAACATAGAAGCTTTTATTCTGCTATTTTTATTAAAGGGGTAAACTTTGGTAGTGCTGTATTCAAAGAAAGTATATCTTTTGCATCTTCAATACTTGAGTATGAATCAAATTTTAAAAGTGTATTTTTTGAAAATGAAGTGAACTTGGATATAGAAAACACTTTGATTGCAAAAACTACCAGTTTCAGGTAGCTTGCAATTACCAAATTAAAATATTTCTAAATTGATTTTTTTATTAAAAATACCTCATCATAGGTGAAATCGTAGCCAGCTTCTTTTAATAATGTACAAACTTGATCAATTTCATTGTGCTTAACATCATTCTTAATTACGGAAAGATTGGAAAGGAATTTAATAAACTGTTTTACTTCATCTCTCATTTTTACTCCTCCGTTCTCTATTATATAAAAAGTGCGTCACGTTTTGCGTCACAGTTTTTAGGAATTTGAGAATTTAGAAGATATTTTTCAGTAGTTAATTTTGAGCTTTGTTTTAATAGTAAAAAGAAGCTTTATCTAATACTTTTTTGTAATATAATATTAGGATAATTGGTGATGCAAGAGCTTGTAATTACTCTTGAAAATCTACATCTCTATCTTATTAAATTTAAGATGAGCATAACAATCACATATTCTTAATAGCTTTCTTTTATTATGGACTGATGCTCTTTACTTTAGTTACTGTCTTCTTATTAGTTTTTGTAAATTTAAGATACTCATTATAATCTGATTCTGGCACCATTACCGATTTTGACTCCTGACGTACGCTTTCTAAAAATTCTTTATGTTGAAGTTTCAACTGTGTAATATCATTAAAAGCTGCATAAAGGATACCCTTTTTAGAGGCGCTAATAATCATTCCGCTAGTTCTCACCGCTTCACTAGACTTTTTCCCTCCAGACTTCGTTCCTTTCTTGTTTATGTCAATTATTAACTCAATATATTCGTTTATTTTTTTTATGTCAGTAGTGCACTTATCCTCCATGACCTCATCAATAATAGTTTTAATATAAACCTCAAGACTAATTGAGGACTTATCTCTTTCATATGCAGTTATGTACGGCTTAATTTTTGTTATCAATTTTTCTTTTATTGGCTTTGTTCCAATGTACCAATGAATCGCTTTTGATATCCTTGTCATTTCTTTTTTATTTAAAAGAGCTTGGGTGAGTATAAAAATCTTTTCTCTTTCTTTTGAGGATTTATTCTCTTCATTTTTAAATTCTATAATTCTTACAACATTTGAGTATTCAAGCATCATGTCACCTATTAGTTGATCAGAAGGTGTTTGTTGAAGTAGGTTTATTGATGCAGGAAATATTTCTTCTTCATTGTTAGAATTATCGACACTATTGTGTTGTTCATTTCCTATTCTTAACCCAAGGCTTATTCCTAGTCCATATAGAAAATTCCCAATTACTACGTTTTCATATACTGATATGTCAACACTAAACTAAGTTCTTCAATAAATAATGAAATAATAACAAAAAAATTAACAAACTCAGGAGTAAGATCTTTAAAAGGTTTTACCTATGATGATATAACTGATACTTGTGTAATTAACATACCGTAGCCATAAAATAACACATAGATAAAAAGGCAGATATTAAACCATCTGCTTTTTTTGTGTTTTAATCCKCAAACACAATTTTTATGGATGCTTAGGTTATAAAAACTAACAAGTTATGTATCTTTTAAAGAATCGGCAAAGCAGGCTTTCATTTTTATTATTTAATTTTTTAGTCGGTAATGTAAACTCAATATTATTACTACTCGAAAAATTAATGTAATAATAAACAGAGTCTTTATCTTTAATTTCTCTGCAATCATGCGTTGATCCAATCTCTTCACTTGTAATACTAATTGAATCAACTGGAATTTTCCATAGTCCCTTGATATCACCGTTAAATACAATAAATTCGTTGTTTTCAATAGTGCCTTGTTTAAATGTTTTATCGAAATATAGAATATTTTGTTTTGGTATATTTAATTTTACTGCAACGTGAAAACCGTAGGTATTGCTATTGTCAGTAAAACAGTTTATAATATCAGAGCTTATTTCAATATATTTTACGTCTTTTTTTTCAGCATTGTCCTTTAACTTAAGTATTAATGCAGCATATTCCTTTTTTAAATTTCTAATTAATGGAATATATTCTTGTTCTGGATAAGATTTGTCTAGTTCTGCCTGTGTATGATTATAGATGAGCACTATCTCATCTGTCATGTCGTCTAGGTTTTCTAAAAATTCTTCGCAAATGAAGATATTATTTTTACTAAGCCTATCATTATTATTTAAAAAACTGCGGGTAAAATGTCTATCTTCAAGCGTGGGTAGTCTGTGTATATTAAATGCTCTCTTAACTAAAAAAGTTAATGCAGCACTTCCCAGGCCTTTCCCTACGGTGAGCCCAAAAACGGCAGATTGTTTATTAATATTATAATTGTGTGATATTAATTCATACAATAGTTTATTTTTAAATTTATACTTCATCTATGTCCTTTTTAAAAATGGTTAAAGATTGTCATTCTCTAGTGTTTTTGTTGATATGCCTCATTATGTAATTACTCTAGTAATTCGTCCAGCGTGATGTCTTTAAATATTGGCAAATCATTGTATGAGCTATTTTTTGCAGTACCGTATGTTGTTAGCATAATTAGTTTCAAATCAAATTTTTTCTTCTTAATCCCATGTTTTATAAACATATCCTTTTTGTTTTGCAAATTTCGCTTGTAGTCTGAGCTTATAACAAATTGTTTATCATAATACTTGCATTCAACTATGTCATACACGTCATTTTCATATTCAATAAGTATATCAATTTGTGCCCCCTTGTCCCCTTCAATTGACTTAATAGGATTTACGTAGCTCCAATAGCTTGCATTTTTAAAAGTTGCAGAGAGTCCTCTTACACTTAAATACATCTCAATGTTTGTTAAACAAATTATCTCGAATGCAAATCCAGTCCATATTGCATAAGCTTGAGAACTTTGAATACTCTCCCAGTGATTTGAAGATTTTGCAATTGCATTTTTAGATAAATCAGATACCCATTTATTGTAGAATAAAATAAAAGGATCTGCAATTATATATTTTGCATTATTTGAAGAACTTTGTATTTTTTGAATTGAAATAATCATTCCGCAGCAAATTAAATCATTAATAGCATTTCTAAGTCTTGGATTGGWTGTAGARAGYTTCATTTTTTYTGCAATATCTGTAAATATGACACCCGTTTTAGTTTCGCAYAAAAGGTCAATCACTTCTTTGTGAAATCTTTCTTTATCATGAAATAATGATTTGAAAATTTGTTCATACTCTCCATATAGTAAGCCATCAATACTAAAGAATAAATCATTAATGTTTTGAGCAATAGATTTTTCTTTATCATAGTAGCTCAAATACTTAGCAACTCCCCCAAATATCATATATATTTCAGTTGTTAATTTGGGGTCCATTGTTAATTGTTTTTCTTTTTCTAAATAAAGTGCAGTTTCTTTTAATGTGAAAGGTTTTAATGCGATTATTTCATCTATTCTTTTATGGTGAGGGCCTTTTGCATCTTTGAGTATTTTGTTTTGTATCCAGGCTGCATTAGAACCACAAAGAATCATTAGAAAATTATCTTGTTTCAGGCAATAATTATTCCAAAAATGACCAAATGCAGATAAAAAGTTAGCTTTATTTGCTCTGTCAATCCAAGGTACCTCATCAAAGAATATAATTACTTTCCCTTTGTGATTTGTATCTTTAATTTCTTTATTGATGATTCTTTTTAGTATGTTAAATGCTTGGGTCCAATCCGCAAGAGTTTCTGTATCTATATTAAACCAATCATGAATTGACTCTGCAAAGTTTGTTAATTGTGTTTTTTTATCTCCTTCATAATCACCTGTAAATGTAAAAATGATAGATTCACTTTGTTTTTCTTTAATCATTTCATCTATTAAGTATGTTTTACCTATTCTTCTTCTTCCATAAACAACAGCTAATTTACTTTCTTTTGTTTCATACAATTTTTTTAAGATATTTCTTTCATTCTTTCGACCAATCATTTAATTATCCTCATCATTTAATATTTCATCTTCTATATCAATTTCCCACAATACAGATACTCCATATTGATGATTGATAGTTATATATTTCTTATACTCAGTTTTTTTATTGTAGCTATATAAATGTGCTGTTACCTCTTGGCCTTTTAAGAGTTTAGTTACTTCTTTTGGTCCAATAAATTTTTTTCCATATCTAGCTAAAGAGTTTCCAAAGATTCTAAACGTACAAGTAGAGTTTTTATGCTGTTCCCACATTTCACCATCTTCTGAAAATACTTTATTATTGCTGCATTTATACAGTTTAGTTCTTTTTCCTTGAATGCTTTTAGTTTCAAAGGAAATATCGCCACCTTCACAGTAAGGACAGTCACCTAGTGCTTTAGCCATGGTAAACCTTTTATATTTTTAAATTAATGATTTGCATATGTATATCGTTAATTATTGATATATTATAGTATACTTTTAACGTTTTGCATATGCAAATCATTAATTTTAATATAAAATAATAGTTAAATTAATGAATATTGTTTTAAAACGTTAAAAATATGTAGGATTTAGATAGGAAAAAGAGTGGGGATATCATAAGAAATCAGTAGCTGATTATTGCTTGTGGCATAGGAATTATTTGTATTTAGTAACAGAGAATCACATTTTGCGAAAGTATTAGTTTTAACGAAATAACCAGAATAGTCATTTAATGTTTTAAATGACTCATTTGCAATTGAAAACAATAAAATCATTTTTAAAAAGAAAATCAAAGACAATAAAAAAAGCGATAAACTGCCAAGATTTAGTTTAAAAAAAGATGAACATACTGAAGTTAAGATATATAACTCAAATAAAGAAGAATTGGCATCATTTTCATCTAATATCAAAGGTAGATTTTTACTATCTTATCCTGATTGCGATTTGGTACGTGAGCTATATAAGGGCTTTAATATAAGAGTGTCTAAAGAGATTGAATATACTTTGGGTAAGAATGCCAGTGGGAAGAATAAGAAGGTTAAGGAGGTGTTTATTTGTAATTATTAATCAAGTGTTTTATACTTGATTGAATTTATCTGAAAATATTTTAATACCCATAATCTCACTTTTTGATAAAGATTTCGTTTGTTTACCATTAACAATATCGAAAATTTCTCCTGCAATGTTTTCAAGAAATATAGCTTCTTCCTCTACTAATTTAAAACATATGTCATAACACTTATCATTTATTAGTTTTAATTGTTCTAAAATTTTACTACTGTTAGTTTCATTTGGATAGAGAATATTTCTATAAAGCTGGACCAAATCATTAACTTTATTATTATCATTTCTACCACTAGAATTAAAAAGATCCCCTACACCTTGTAGATTAATCTTTTGATTTATGAGTGATTCTGATAATACTCCAGCATAAAGGACAATAATTCTGTCTTCTAAGTATTTTTTAATCTGCTCAATATTTTCTAAGCTTCTTTGAAGAAGTATAGTAGCTGATGAAACATGTGCACTTGCATTATAACCATTCAATAAAGTTATACCTTCAACATCAAAGTTCAGTAGCTTAGCTACAACGTAATGTCCCATTTCATGCTTACACATCTCGTAGAGATAAGTTTTATCCACTTAAAGTTCCTCCTTGGTATAATTTCGAATGAATAATTATACAGAAATAATAGAAAAACTAAGAGATATACTTTCAAAAGAATTAAACAATAAAAAAGTAACATTATAAAGACATATCTAGTAATCTTGATATCGACTATGGTAAATTTAGAAAACAAAAGAGTCGTAAAGTAATACCCTATCCTGAAATTATGGCTTTTTTAGCAAAACGAAATATATCAATAAATTGGTTCTTCTTTAATCAACTTCCTGAGTCACTAATAGAAGAAACATCCAATTATATAATACTAAAGTATCAAAGAACAATAACAGTTTCAGCTGGAGGTGGAGCAATAAACTATGAAGTTAATTCTAGTTCACTTGTTACTGACAAACAGTTATTGAAGCATATAAATATATACTGATGTCTTACACGCATTTGGTGAGTCTATGGAACCTAATATAAATAGTGCAAATATTTATTTAATACGTACTAATGCTGGTTTATTTATAAAGAGTATTAAAGTAAATAATAATAAAATAGTCTTAAAATCACAGAATGAAAACTATAATGATATTGAACTAAATTTTGATGAAGTAAATATTATYGGTAGAGTAAGTGGTGTATTAATAAAGGTATAAAATGGAAGYAACAACTTTWCAAATATTAAATGTTATAGGAACATGGATTGCAGCAATTGGAACAGTAGGAGCTGTTATTACTTCCTTATGGCTATCCTACAATTCGAATAGAGTTAAACTAAAAATAAAAGCTGACGCAAGAATTTTAGTAGATTCAACTAGGCAAGATAGGCCAATGATGTGTTTTATAGAAATTGTAAATATAGGTAATAAACCAGTAAAAATCAATTCACTAGGTTGGAAAATTAAAAGACGAAAAGAAAAAAAAGAATACTTCCAAGTTACACGTGGTTCAATTGCAGATACATTGCCTTTAACATTAACAGAAGGAAGTGATGCAACGATAACAATTGATTTTACTGGACAGTCTCAATGGTTAACTAAGATGGCCGAAAATATAAAAGATTATAAAGTGGAAGATTTAAGAATTATGGCGGTAACGAATATTGAAAGTTTTGAAGCAAAGATTGAAGATAGTTTAGTAAAAGAATTAAAAAAAGAAATAGAACGATTATCTAAATTAGAAGATTCAGCATAAGACAATACAAATCCCATAATAATGGAATAGACTCTGTATTGTATTAAAAGAAAGTTTCAATGGTACTTTTGAAATGTAAGTAAACTAATTATTAATAAAGCCCTTGAAAGTGGATACTAACATTCCCTTCTCCGTTTTAGATATGATGATTTTAATGGGCGGGAGATTTTTAAAAAAATATGGAAAAATCTCCTTAAATCAATACTGACTAAAAAATCAAAACAAACAATAAAAAGGTGATTTAGCATATAAATACGACAAATTTACATTTGTTTTAGTCTTTTTAACAGTTATACTTTAATAAAAGGATATAAATGAACACCTTTATCAAGATTTTAGATCTAGGGGAGAATACTAAGGAGTGTTTGCTGATTTAATGGAATATGATAAATATATTGTCTTAAACGAAAAGATGAGTGGGCTTTTGAGATTCCAGTTGATGCAATTTCTAAAAGTGTGAGTAGTTTTGATATACATAATAATGATTATCAAACAAGCAGTAGCTATTATAGAAGCTATCAAATAAGTCGTGGAGTAAACATTGAAAGTAAATTCAGTAAGGATTACTATTTTATGAATTTGTCTTCAAGTAATCATGTGAATATAATTAGAAAAAGCAAATGAATTGAAAATTCTGGATTTTTAAGAGAATTTTCAGAAGGTTGGCAGGATGCGAAAGTTTTGAATAGCATTAAACTGTCAAATATAGTAGATAGAATTGTAAAAAAATGGATAGCCATTAAAAAAGATTATTGTGCTTGCGTAGGTAGTTCTCAACCAGCGAATCTTATTTTTTTAAGCAAACACGTGTAAGTATACAAATACTTCCTTAATTCTGAGGCTAAATAGGTTCTTTTTTAAAAAAATAGAGTTTTAATATCAAGAAAACGTTTTTAATTAATTCATGTACAATACTGAAAGAACAAGGCAAAAACATGAAGAATTTTTTTTAACATTATTACATAGTTCATTTATTGCACTCTTAATTGGATCAACTGTAATACTATTTATAACTGCAAATTTTCTCAAAAATCAATACCTGGCATTTTTATTTATAGGGTTGATTCTGGTAGTTATAATTAACCTGATTTCAACAATTAAAATAGAAAGCAAAAATGATGTAAAGAAAAAGAATTATTTGCTTATGATATGCTTGCTCATTGCAGCAATTCTTACCAAAGCAACATTTTTTTCAATATTGTTTATTGGCTTGGCAATAGTAGCAGTAGCAATAAAAGCCCTCAAGGGTAATTTAAAATAGTTTTATACTAAGGAGAACTGATTTGGAATACTATCAAATAACAATAGTCGCAATAGTTGCTTCTTTATTAATTGCAGCATTGTTTATAAGGCTAGAGAAAATTAAAAGAGACAGTTTACAAAATGAAATGAAGAATATATTATTTTTTCAAGAAGAGAAAGTTCTTCACTTTAAAATGCACAAGGTTGTTATACTAAAAAAGAGTGGATGGGAAATAGATTCACAAAAAAAGAATTTTATTCTAGAAGATTATACAGTTCCAATTAAATATGCTACCTCAGAATAGCTAGAAAGTTACAGCTGAGCCGCTCGTTGCTCAGTTGTAGAAATTAGCCTTTTCCTCTTCTTAGTCTTTCTCTTATTCTCTCATACAACTTAAATTCAAAAATAATCTTGTCTAACATTGATACACATTTCTCAATATGGCTAACAGTTACTTTTTTATTTACCCTAGAATGAATATCGTTTTTTACATACTATGAGTTTTCATGATAAATAAAATGCTTTTCATTTACACGATTGTCCATATTTAGCCTATCAGCAAACTTGTCTTTAATGATGGAGCATTTAACTTTTCCTGTTTCATAAAAGTAAATATAGTTACCTGTAATATAAGTAAACCTATCTTCTTTACTCAGTTCTTTAAACTCATGGTTAATACTCATGTACTCACTATTGATTAATTGTGATCGTGTATATTGTCTGATTTAGTGTTGACATATCACTTATTCATGGTGTTTCTCCAATTTTTGTTTAATCCTTATTTAGATTTTTTAATTATTGCCGATCACCATATTTACTGTTTTAACTGCTACTAATAAAGTTCCAACTAGTGCTAATTCCACACTTTGTTCTGTAGTTTTCAAAATATTCATAGGTAAATTAACCGTGTATTTAAATGCTTTAGTCCCAAGATTATCTGTTTTTTAATTGCACAACCAGTGCTTAAAACTGTCATTAATGAGTAAGCACTCTTCTTACACAACGAACTGAACTGGTTCGCATTTTATGCATACTGACTATACTTCCTATATCAAAGCGAACAAGGAAATATATAGATTTATCTATCTCATGTTGCGTTGAACTCCAATAGTATGAAATAATTGATAATTGATTGAATCCCTTTTTAACTATATCATTTATGTTTTTTATCTTCGCAATATTCAATAGCTCACTTAAAGTAGGGAGTCTCCAGTCATATTTATTGGCAAGAGTTAGATTTTTACAGTATGCGATAGACTCCTCCCACTCATACATTTTGTTTACTGTTCTTATCGGTTTTGATTCCCACATAAGTTCAGTATTTTTATCTGTTATTATAGTATTCGATTGTAAAAAAATAACAAATAAGAGTAATGTAAGTATATATTTCATTTTCAAGTATCCTTTAGTTTAAATTTAGAAGTATATTAGAATTAATATAATAATAAACTTAGATAATAGCTTGAATTATTATATTATTTAATAAAAATAAACTGTTTAATAATAMTAATAATAATTTTTGTTTTTTAAATTAGTAAAATTAATAATATTCGATAGTAGTATACTTACGTTAGATTTGATAATATGTATTCTGAGAATTCTTAATGAGTAACTACCAATATTTTATTGAATTTGATGAATCAGAAAGATATATTAACAGTGTATTAAATTATTAAACTAAGATTTTTATTATTTWRYTAACATATTAATTTTTAAAATATATGTAAGTTAATCGCATTTTTAAGATGACTAATCAAAGTAAAAATTATTTTAAAGTAATTTTAGATATAATAAATTAATTTATTTCTAGGAAGTTAATATGGGCACTAAAAGTAATCTAGTAGAATATAAGAATAATAAAATCATAATAAAGAAAAACCCGGAAATAGGCGAAAATATTGCAATTTACGCTCGACCTGGTGATATTATAGATTTTGGTTTAGTTGATTTCGATATGAATGATGATAATGTCAAACTTATTGGTGGAGATATTATTCTTAATCTTCCTAGTGGAGGATCTTTTACTTTTGTATCTATGGCATTAATGGGTTATGGCGAGAGTAATCCTCCTCTTCTCAAGCTCGCTTCTGGAAAATTACTTACCCTTGATATGATACTTTCTGATATTGAAGAAATTAATGCTGTTCCCCTTGAATCTATAGTGACAAATGTTGAATCTACTACCCCTACAGCTACAAATGTAAATACTGAAACTTCAAAAGCTCAAGAAATTACAATACAAGAACAAAATGAAGAAAATGACAATACTCAATTAAATTTACTTGCAGAAGAATTTACTGAACCAGCCATTGACGAAAATGAGAATGTTAGTCTTTTTGTTACCAAAGCTGAAGACGAAGCTGTCAAAAGTGATTCTGCTTCACTAGAAGCGGAAGTAGAAGGAGCTACTCCCTCATTAAGTTTTATTGTAGATGTTCAACATGTTTTATTAACTTCAAATACTGATAATGATGTTCTCACTGTTTATGGTGGTAGTGGAAGCTCTTATGAGAATATTTTCCCAGGAACTAATAATTCTGCTAACAGAAGTGAAATAGTAAAACAAAATTCAAGTGAAATAATTGATTACTCAGATGTAACAATATCTCAAGTTGACAGAGTTGTAATTCATGCTGATAACAGTGATTATATTGATATTAATACGGTTTCTAGAACACTTCTTTTACTTCCAAGCCAACCAGAAGGTTATGCGCTTGAAAGTATTACAATCACTACAAGTAATGCATCTATTAATTTCAATGTTCTAAATGCCACTCAAAGTGGAAATTCGTGGACTGTGTTAAAAGATGATCCAAACACCGCTATCAATGAAGGGTTTTATTACGATGACAGTGGAAATATTGTATTCAATATTTCTTTAGATAGAAATACTAGCGATAATTTTGAAATAAATATATCAGCTGAAACACTTTTTTCTTTGGATAATGTATCTGAGGAAAATCGAGCTGATTTTGAGATACCAGTGGAAGAACTCTTAACATTTGATGTAAGTTATGGTGTTAATGTAAAAAGTATTGTAGATGAAAATGATCCGAATGAATATAAATTTTCTTCTTTTTCATCTTCAACGGGAGAAGTTTTTGAATCCGGATTTGTAATTACTACGAATATAAATGATAATATTATTTATGGTTCTAAAACATTAGAAAATACTGTTTTTGGTTCACTTGCAAATGATACTATCACAGGTGGTATTGCTAATGACACTTTTTATGGTAATGAAGGAGATGATGTTTTTTCTTCTGGTTTAGGAGATGATACAGTTGAAGGTGGAGCTGGAAATGATACTTTAGATTATTCATCAATCACAAATCAAAATGGAATTGGAGTTGATGCTAATTTAGTAACAGGAATTGTAACAGGAGATGGAACAGATACTGTTAGTGAGATTGAAAATATTACTGGTACTCAAAGCAATGATATTCTAAGAGGAGATTCTTCTGTTAATATTCTAAAAGGTGAAAAAGGAAGTGATACATTATTTGGTAAAGTTGGAGATGACACTTTAGAAGGTGGCGCGGGTAATGATACTTTACTTGGGGGGCTTGGAGAAGATATTATTGATGGAGGAGATGGAAGGGATACTGTTTCTTACGAAGAAGCTTCAAATTCAGTAAGTGTGAACCTAGAAACAGATGTAAATTTTGCAAATATTGGTTCTTCAAGTGGTGCTGATGGCGTAGATATTTTATACAATATTGAAAATATCAAAGGTTCTAATTACGATGATACCTTAATTGGTAGTTCTTCTAATAATATTATTGAAGGTTTAGATGGAGATGACTACATCTATGGAAAAACGGGGAATGATACTTTAGATGGAGGAGCAGGTGATGATACCGTAGATTTTACAGATGCAAACTCTGCTGAAATTATTGATTTAAACAGTGGTTATGCTCAAGGTGGAGATGGGGTTGATACTCTTATTGATATTGAACATGTTATAGCTTCAAAATATGATGATACAATTATTGGAAATTCTTATGGTAATACTCTAGAAGGTCAATTAGGAAATGATACTATTTCTGGTGAAAGTGGAGAAGATCATCTTTTAGGTGGGTTAGGAAATGATATTCTTTTAGGTGGTTTAGGGAATGATACTTTGGACGGGGGAGCTGGAAATGATACTGCTTCGTATTCAGATATTATTTCTGGTGGAGTAAACGTTGATTTATCTATTTTAGGAGCACAAAATACTGTAAATGCGGGAAGTGATACCTTAATTGATATTGAAAACTTAAGAGGTAGTGATTATGATGATATTTTAAGTGGAAATAGTGCTGATAATACTCTCTTGGGTGGATCTGGAAATGATACTTTTGTTAGTAATGGAAGTGTAATCTCCGATTATATTGATGGTGGAGCGGGAACCCAAGATGTCATTTCATATAAAACAGAATCACAAGGTATTTCAATTGATTTATCAGAAGATGAGATACAAAATACTAATGTAGGTTCAATCATCATTAAAAATGTTGAAAATGTAGAAGGTGGTACTGCCGCGGATAAAATAAAAGGTTCTTCTGCTGTAAATACTTTATCTGGTTATGCTGGCAATGATACTCTTTATGGAGAAGACGGAGATGACACCCTATTAGGTGGAGATAATAATGATACATTATTTGGAGGAAGAGGAAATGATCTTCTTGATGGAGAAAGTGGCAATGATACTGTCTCCTACGATGACTCTGAAGCTGTTAAATTAAATCTAGAAAATACAGGTGATTCTTTAGCTCATATAGGATTAGAAACAGATACGATAAGAAACATAGAAAATATTATAGGCTCTAAGTACAATGATACTTTGGGTGGGAATGCTGCTGTTAATATAATTGATGGAAATACAGGAAATGATACACTTATTGCTAGTGCTGGTGAAGATACCTTAATTGGTAATGATGGTAATGACACAGTTGATTACAGTTTGCGGAATAATAAAATTAATCTTACGTTAAATGACTCAGGTTCTAGTACTCTTCAAGAAAATGGACTAAATAAAGATACTTTGTTTACTATTGAAAATATAATCGCTTCAAGTAATGACGATACGATTACAGGAAATTCTTCTAACAATACAATTTATGGACAAGAAGGGGATGATATCCTTTCTGGTGGAGCTGGAAATGATTATATTGATGGAGGTGTAAATACTGTAGGTCTTGGAGACAGTGTTGATTATTCATATATTAGTGCTGATGCTTCAAGTACTTTAGGTGTAAATGTTAATTTAGCAAATAATCTAGGTAGCGACTTAAATACTGGGAGCAGTGATAGACTTTACAATATTGAAAATGTTATTGGAACAAAATTTGATGATATTCTCTCTGGTGATTCAGGGGACAATACTTTGTATGGAGAAGCTGGCAATGATACTTTAAAAGGTGGAGCTGGAGATGATTACTTTTCAGGTGGAGATGGTTTAGATACCGTTGATTACTCAGATGTAAGTGAAAAACTCTTTATTGATCTTAAATCCTTACTTCCTGTAGAAGTTGCAGCTAATCAAGGTATTGATACTTTTGATTCAATAGAAGGTGTTATTGGTGGAAGTAATGATGATATTTTAATAGGAACAGCTACTGAAAATAATATTGTAGGGAGTGCAGGAAACGATACAATAATTAGTTTTGGTGGAGATGATACTATTGATGGCGGCGTGGGACAAGATTTATTAAGTTTTGGTTTTACTAATAATGATGTTTTAGTAGATTTATCTGTAGGTAGTTCAAGTGGTGTTGGAAGCTTAGTTATATCTGGCATTGAAGATGTAATAGGTGGTTTTGGTGATGATACACTAATTGGAAACTCTTTGTCTAATACTTTAAAAGGTGGTTATGGAAATGACTCTCTTATTGGAAATGGAGCTAATAATACCTTAGATGGAGGTAATAATGCAGATTCTTACAGAGTAAGTAATGTACTTTCTCTTAGTATTATGATAGGGGCTCTCACCTTAAGCACTACAGAGGCAAATGCAACAGACAGATTAGAAGATATTGTAACAAAATTTAATGCAGCTAATGCCGGTGGAGCTGATTTAGGTTCTATTGTTATTGAGGGAAGTGATTTGTTAATTCAAAGTACTAAAACTGTTACGTCCAGCAATGCAACTGTTACAAATACTTCTGTATTTATAGATAGTGTTGATTATTCTGATGTGGCAAATGAAAGTATTGATGTTTCTTTAAATGGTGAGGGATCTGGAACAGTTGATGTTTCAAATGGAAACCAAGATACATTAATAGATATTGAGAAAGTTATTGGAACTGCCAACAATGATAGAATGACAGGAGATTCCACAGATAATATCTTTATAGGTAATGGTGGAGATGATATTTTAGATGGAGGAAGTGGAAACGATATCATTTCTGGTGGAGCCGGTAATGATACTATTACTGGTGGAGATGGAGAAGACATTTTAGATGGTGGAAGTGGAAATGATACTTTTATAACGTCTAAAAATGATGGCATTGATACTATTGATGGCGGAGATGATTCTGATACAATCGATTATTCAAGTGAAACTGATGTTGTTAAAATATCTTTAAATACTTCACTTGAGAGCATTGTAACAATTAACGGTGTTGCCAATGATAAGATAAAAAATATAGAAAATATTATTACTGGTTCGGGAGATGATACTCTATCTGGAGATTCAAATAACAATGTATTTAATGCAAATGATGGAATAGATACTATTGATTATTCTTATATTGATAGCATCGGCTCTTATGATGCAGGTGTAATTGTTGATTTATCTATTCAAAATGCGCAAGATTTATCAACAATTGCAGTAACTGGAAATCAAGTAGGATTAGATACTTTAATCAATTTTGAAAATGTCATTGGGACCAAAAACAATGATATTTTAATAGGAGATTCTGAAGATAACTCTTTATTTGGAGGAGACGGAAATGATACCTTAAAAGGTGGATCAGGAGATGACATCTTAAATGGTGGAGACGGTATTGATACGGCTGATTATTCAGATGCAAGTGAAGATTTGACGGTAGATTTAAATAGTAATATAGGTTCACCTCAAATAATAAGCCCCTCTCTTGGAGCAGATACCTTTATTTCAATAGAAGGTATTATAGGTGGAAGCGGAGATGATAAATTAATAGGTACAACAGGTACGAACACTTTAATAGGTGGAAGTGGAAACGATACTTTAATTGGAAATGGAACCAATACTCCTACTGGTATTGATTATTTAGATGGGGGAAATGGAAATGGAGATTTTACTAGTTTTAGTACTAGTTCAACATCTGTTACTTTTGATTTATCTGAACTTGGTGCACAAGATACTAATGGTGATGGTAACACTGATTTAATTATTTTAAATATTGAAAACGCAGAAGGTGGAAGTGATTCTGATAAAATCACTGGAAATACTTCTTCTAATGTACTAAAAGGTCTTGATGGAGATGATACTTTTTTTGCAAGCAGTGGAGATGATATTATTTATGGAGGAAATGAAACTACAGATTCTTCTTTGAATGATGTTATGGATTATTCTAATCATACAAAAATTATTGTAGATTTGCAAAATGCAACACAAGTGTTAAAAAATGATGGTTCAAGTGATACCTTGCATGGAATTGACACTATTATTGCTTCAAGTGAAAATGATACTCTTTTTGGAGACAGTTCTAGTAATACTTTATATGGTGGAGCAGGAAATGATTTAATAGATGGACGTGCAGGAAATGACTTTCTTTATGGTGGAGCGGGGAATGATACTTTAAAAGGTGGAGCAGGAAATGATCTTATAGATGGTCAGTTTGGTTTTAATACGGTTGATTATTCTGATGCAAGTGGATCAGGAGTTACTGTTGATTTAGGTGAAAGCTCTTCACAAGCAGTAGGTGGGAATCTTGGCTTAGATACTTTAGTTAAGATAGATAATATCATAGCTTCATCTTTGGACGATACAATTACTGCAAGTGATTCTATTAATACTATGTATGGAAATGAAGGTAACGATACATTTATTTTATCTGCTACAACCAGTACTGGGGATTTTATTTTTGGTGGAAGCGAAACTGATAATAGTAGAGGTAGC
Organism: Arcobacter sp.; assembly: GCA_002733685.1. Classification (GTDB taxonomy): domain Bacteria; phylum Campylobacterota; class Campylobacteria; order Campylobacterales; family Arcobacteraceae; genus NORP36. Next base: position 103,919 of record NVWN01000013.1, read on the forward strand.
GATACTGTTGATTATAGTGCTTTAGGTAATGGCATTAAAGTTGATTTAAACGATACAAGTTTAACAACTGTATCTGTTGGAACTTCTCCTTCTGATCATCAGATTTCTAATATTGAGAATATTATTGGAACAAGTGGTACAGATACAATTTCAGGAGATAGTGCGGATAATACACTAGATGGGCATACAGGAAATGATACTTTATCTTTTGAAAATGATTTAGTGAATGTTTATGCAAATATTGGTTCTTTAATAAGTACTGATATTGATGGAGATGGAGTCCTTGATGATATTGCTGCTGAAACTTCTACTGGTTCTGGTTTAGGGACAGATAGTATTTTAAATTTTGATAATATTATTGGAGGAAGTGGCGCAGATACTTTAGTTGGTAATGGAAATAACAATACTCTACGTGGAAATGCTGGTAATGATTTATTAATAGGTGGCGGTGGATCTGATTCATTTATAGGAGGAGCTGGTAGCGATACTGTTTCATATGCTATTGATGGCGGTTTTGTTAATATTAATTTAAGAGCAGGTACAGGTGTTGATGGTTCTTTAAATACAGACTATTACAATTCTATTGAAAATGTATATGGAAGCTTAGGTGATGATATTATTCAAGGTAATAATTCAGATAATATTCTTGATGGTGGAGCTGGAAATGATACCATAACATTTGAGGATGCTACTGCTGGAGTTACTGTAGATTTGTCTATAATAACAGCCCAAAATACTGGAAATGATGGATCAGATACTATCCTTAATTTTGAAAACTTAACAGGTTCAAATCAAGCAGATACTTTAGTGGGAAATGATGATGTTAATATTCTAAAGGGTTTAGACGGGGATGATACCTTTAAAGTTCTTCTTGGGGATAATGATGATGAAATTGATGGTGGAAATAACTCCGATACAGTTGATTATTCTTCAATAGCTGCTGGATACCATGTTGAAGTAGATTTAAGTATTTCAAATAATGGAATTGTCACAAATGGAAGTACCGTAGATCAGACAGATACATTAACTAGTATAGAAAATATTATAGCTACTTCTGAAAATGATACTTTAATAGGAAATTCAGATGTAAACACTTTTAACGCTGGAGCTGGAAATGATGATATTACTGGAGGAGCAGGTGCTGATGTTCTTTTAGGTGGCACAGGGGATGATATTTTTAGAGGTAGTGCCACTGAATTTACGGGTGATGTTATTAATGGTGGAAGTGGAAATGAAAGTGTTGGGGATACTGTTGACTATTCAAGTATTACAGAAAGTGTAATTGTTGACTTATCAGATTCTGGAAGTACTTCTACTGTTAGTATCAATACCAATACTCATACTGTCTCTAATATTGAAAATATCACAGGATCAAATACTTCTAATGATACTATTACTGGAAATTCTTCTGTTAATACAATTCTAGGAATGGCTGGTGATGATACAATAGATGGAGGATTGGGCGCTGATTATTTAGATGGTGGATCGGGAAGTAATACCTTATCTTTTGAAAGTTTAAGTGAAGCTGTTGTTGCTAATTTAACAAACAGTTCTGCGATTGCAAAAAATACGACTGATGCAGATACAATCCTTAATTTTACTCATTTAATTGGTTCTGATATCGCTTTACAAAATGATACCCTCATTGGAAACTCTGACTCAAATACAATAGAAGGTTTAGGTGGAAATGATACTATTGAGGGACTAAATGGAAATGATATTTTATTTGGTGGTGAAGGAAATGATACATTCATTTTAAGAGCTAATGATGGTGTTGATTCTATTGATGGAGAAAATGGTGCCTCAGATACTGTAGATTATTCGAATTTAAGCAATACCGAAAAACTAGCACTTACTCTTAATACAAGTACAAGTGCACAAGCCACCATTACTGATAATACAAGCATATATACTGATAATATGATTAATATTGAAAATATTATTGGCGGAGCTGCTGATGATACTATTACTGGTGATATTTTATCTAATAGTCTAAGCGGAAATGCTGGAAATGACACTCTTGATGGGGGTGTCGGAGTTGATTATTTAGATGGGGGTTCAGGTGATGATAAGCTTATTGGTGGAGATGGAGATGATACTCTTTATGGACAAGAAGGGGATGATAACTTAATAGGTGGAGCTGGTTTTGATACTATTGATGGTGGGGAAGGTGGAGAAATTAATGGAGATAGTATTGATTACTCTAGTGAAACAGCTTCATTAAGTATAAACTTATTAGCTACAGATGCTTCTGGTTATTCTCGATCAACAATTGGAGGAATTGCTTCAGATGATTTGAAAAATATCGAAAATATTATTGCTACTACTGAAGATGATTATGTTGTTGGCGATAATGATAAGAATACTCTTGAGGGGAATAATGGCAATGATATTCTTATTGGCGCAGGTGGGAATGATGTTTTAATTGGAGGCAATGGCAATGATACTTTTAAAGCTGGACTGGATTCTAATGGGGATAATGTATTAGAAGATGGGGATGATGGAGTTGATTTTATTGATGGGGATGGAGGAGTCACTAGTGGAAATGATACAGTAGATTACAGTGCTATTTCCAAATCAATTAATGTAACTCTTGACGGTTCTAATGCTACTAGCGTTATTATTACTGATTATGATAATGATACTATTAAAAATATTGAGAATATAATAGGTAGTAGTGCTAATGATAGAATTGAAGGCGACTCGAAAGATAATATCCTTGATGGAAGCAGTGGAAATGATAGTTTACTTGGAAATGCAGGTGCTGATATTCTAAAAGGTGGAATAGGAAATGACACCTTAATAGGTGGAAGTGGAAATGATATCATCGTAGGCGGAGATGGAATTGATGTTGTTGATTACACTTCTTCTACTTCTGCAATCGTTGTTGACTTAAGTGATTTAAATGCTACTGGGTTTGAAGTGGATACTGATGGATTAGGTGGGGAAGATAAAATAAGTGAGGTAGAAGTTATTATAGCTTCTTCTCATGATGATTCTTTGACGGGAAATTCTGGAGATGATACTTTTGTTGGTGGGGCAGGATATGATAAATTTTATGGAACAAAAGGAAATGATACTTATTATTCTGGTACGCTTGATTCAAGTGGAAATCATGTACTAGCAGCAGGAGAATTTGGGAAAGTTGATTATTATAAAGATGGGGATAGTCCTGTTGGAAAGGTATCAATAGATTTAAGTATTGTTTATAATGATGGAACAAATGACTATTCGCGTGCAAATAAATCTGATTCAATTGCTACAGATAATACTTATACTGATTCTTATGATAAATTATATGGAATTACTACTTTAACTGGGACTAATTTTAATGACAGTTTTGTAGGAAACAGCGATGGTAATTTTATTAAAGGCTTAGGTGGTGATGATTATTTTGAAGCAAATGATGGAATAAATCTATTATTTGGTGGAGCTGGAAATGATATATTTAAAGCAAGTGTAGGGGATACAAAGGCAGATATAATTGATGGGGGAACGGGAAGTGATACTGTGGATTATTCTGTTTTAGCTTCTAATAATCATATTTCTTTAGAACTTGCTGCTTCTGGAACGGCTGTAAATATAAGTATTGTCGGCAGTGATAATGATAGTCTTCTAAATATCGAAAATATTATTGCAGGTTCTGGAAATGATAGTATTACTGGAAATGAACTTTCAAATACTTTTTTTGGCAATGCCGGAAACGATCACTTATTAGGTGGAGCTGGTAACGATGACCTTTATGGTGGAGCTGGAAATGATACTTTGCAAGGTGGCCTTGATGATGATCTTCTTGATGGTGGAAATGATGTAGATACTGTTGATTATTCTAATGCATTAGGCTCAGTAATTGTTGACCTTGGTTTAGGGAATACAGCCCAAAGCGTAGGGGGTAGTCAAGGAAATGATACCTTAATATCAATTGAGAATGTTTTAGGCTCTAATTATGCCGATACTTTTTATTCAAACGAAAGTGCCAATAATAATTTTGATGGCGGTGTTACAGATTCAACAGGAGGAGATACTGTTGATTATTCTAAGAGACTAGATGATTCTGATGACAAAATTGTTGTTGATTTAGTAGCTGGAACTTCGGTTGTTACAGATGCTGGAAGTATAAGTGCAAATGACACTTTTATTAATATAGAAAACATCACTGGAACTGCAGGAAATGATACTATTATTGGAAATAATGATAAGAATACTTTATTAGGTGAAGATGGAGATGATATTCTTGAAGGTGGAGAAGGAAATGATCATTTAGATGGGGGAAGTGGATCTGATTATGCTTATTATAGCCAAGCTACAGCAGGAGTAAAGGTTGATCTTAGTACCTCAAATGCACAAGTTATAGGTGGAGGCCAAGGAGTTGATACTCTAATTAGCATTGAAAATGTAATCGGGTCTTCTTACAATGATACGTTTATAGGCAATAATGCGAGCTCTAATATTATTAACGGAGGAATGAACTTAAGTACAAGTATTGAGAATGGTACTGACGAAAATGATACTGTGAATTATTCAACATTAAACAATACAAACGACAAAATTATTGTAGATTTAAGTAATACAAGTACTGCTAATGTAGCAGTAACATTAAATGGACTTGATCAAGGTTCAGATACTCTTATTAATATTGAACATATAATAGGAAGTGCTGGAAATGACACTTTTACTGGAAACAGTGACAGTAATAATTTATTAGGTGAAGATGGAGATGATGTTTTTATTATAAAAGAAGCTTCAATCTCAGGTGAATCTGATGTTATTGATGGGGGCTCAAATACAACAAATGGAGATACTGTTGATTTTAGCCAAATAACTAATCCTTCTTATTACGTTGATGTCAATTTAGGTTCACAAGATTTATTATTAAAAAATAGTTCAAATATAACTGTAAGAGATGATAGTGTTTTAAATATAGAAAATATAATAGGAACAAACAATGAAGACAGAATCATTGGTAATGATTCAAAAAACACTTTAATTGGTAATGATGGAACAGATTTTATACAAGGCTTAGACGGCGATGATTATATAGAAGGTGGAGATAATACTAATAATGCTACAAACTCAGGTGTTTATGAAACACTAGATGGTGGAAAAGGGAATGACACTATTTATGGGGGCTCTGGAAATGATTTATTATTAGGTGGAGCAGGTGATGGGGAAGATACATTATTTGGCGGATCTGGAAACGACAGTATTAAAGGTGGTTCAGGAATTGATCTTCTTTATGGAGAAAGTGATAATGACATCTTAAAAGGTGAAGAGGGGGAAGATTCTTTATATGGAGGACTAGGAAATGATGAACTTCTAGGTGGATTAGGAAATGACCTTCTTTATGGTGATGATTCTTTAAATACTAATATTAGTGGTGGAAATGACAGCCTTGATGGTGGAGATGGTAACGATACTTTATATGGTGGTTATGGAGATGATTTATTAGCTGGTGGATTAGGCGATGATTCTTTATATGGTGGAGAGGGAAGTGATACCGTTACATATGCAAGTTCTTTAACTGCTGTTACAGTAGATCTTGCTTCTCAACTTGTTTCTGGAGAAGGAAGTGATGAATTAAATTCTATTGAGAATGCTATTGGTTCTGTTTATGATGATACTTTTATCTCTGATTTTTCTGTTTCCAATACCTTTGATGGAAATGAAGGAAACGAAACCAATGGAGATAATATTAGTTATGCTGCTATACATGTTGATGTAGGTGATGAAGAAAACGATAAGGTAGTTATTGATTTATCTACAGAAGTTGGAGAGGTTAATAGCACTGATGGTTATTATGAAGCAGATATTTATCAAAATGGAATAAAAACAACTACAGATTATATAGTAAATATAGAAAATATAACGGGTAGTGCAGGAAATGACACAATAACAGCTGCAAATGATGACAATAGTATTTTTGGTCTAGCTGGAGATGATATTTTAAGTGGCGCCCAAGGTGATGATTATATAGATGGTGGTATTGGAAATGATACCTTAAGTGGTGGAGAAGGAAATGATCACTTATCTGGTGGAATAGGAAGTGATACTGCAAGTTATATTGAAAAAACAACATCAGTAACTGTTGATTTTAAAAACAATACAGCAAGCACCTCTGTTGAAACTGATACTCTTAATAGTATTGAAAATACAATAGGTGGAAGTGCAAAAGACATTTTCAAAATGAATGAAGATAACATTACTAATACGATAGATGGAAGAGCAGGTGTAGATACTGTTTCTTATGAATATTATACCTCAGGTGTAAATGTAAACTTAAGTACCAGTGAATTTCAAGATGTCCAAACAGGGGATAGTGATAAAATAATTGATATTGAGAATATAATAGGCTCACAAGGACATGATACTATTATAGGTAGCTCTGAAAATAATACGATTATGTTAGGCGAAGGAAATGATACTTTTATTGCTGGAACGGATTCTAATAATGACGGGACATTAGATACTTGGATTGATGATGGCAATGATTATATTAATGGTGGAGACGGATCTGGGGATTGGGTTCATTATTCTATAATTGCTGATGATGCGAACTCTGCTACTAGAGGTATTGAAGTTAGTTTAGATTCTACAAATGAAGCCAGTGTTAGTGTAAGAGGGCAAAGTGGTTTTGATACAGTATTAAATATTGAGCATATTTCTGCAACACAAGACAGTGACAGTATTAAAGGGGATGATCAAAATAATTCTATTCTTGGTAATGCAGGAGATGATATTATTTCTGGAGGCGCTGGTTTTGATTATATAGAAGGAAATGATGGAGCAGATACTTTACTTGGAGGCTCTGGAACAGATACTTTACTAGGTGGTGCTGGAAATGATACCTTAACAGGTGGTACTGGTGATGATAAACTATATGGTGGTGATTTAAGCGCTGATATTGGTAATGATACAGTTGATTATACAAATGCTATTGAGTCTTTAAGTATAGATTTAGATGTTTCTTTAAGTGGAGGTCTCTCAACTGGTGGTGCAGAAGAGGGAAGAAGTGATGGAGCAGCAGGTAATCAGGGTCAAGGAACAGATGAACTTTATGGAATAGAAAATATTATTGGTTCTAATTATGCAAGTGATACTATTTATGGAAGTAATGACGTAAATATAATTTCTTCTCAAATAGGTGATGATTATGTCATGGCTAGAAGTGGGAATGATACTGTTTATTTAGGAAGTGGCGATGATACTGTAGTTTCCTTAGATTATGATGGTAGTGATTATTACGATGGTGATAGTGGAAGTGATACTGCAGATTATAGTGCTTTAACAAATAGTATTAGTCTTGATTTAAGCCAAGTGGCAACAGATATATTTGTTGGAAGTTCATCGGCTGATTCTTGGAAAGTAACTGTTGCTGATGGAACAGTTACAAACAATGATATTATCAAAAATATTGAGAATATTATTGGAGGTTCTGGAAATGATATTATTTTTGCTAACAGTGAAATTAATAGCCTTCAAGGTGGAGCAGGAGAAGATACACTTAGTGGAAATGACGGAGTAGATGTTATTAACGGGTATTATCAAGGTCAAAGTGAAGGTATCACGGTAAATGATACTGTTTCTTATGAATATTTAAGCAGTAAATCAGTTAGTTTGGATTTACAATTAGGTACAGCTTTTGTTGATTCAAACGATAGTGATACATTAATCTCAATTGAAAATGCTATTGGAGGAGATCTTTCTGACACTATTGCTGGTAGTTCTGTCATTAACACTTTACAAGGAGGAGCAGGAGATGATACTTTTGTAAGTTCTTTAGGAAATGATTTAATCTATGGTGGAAAGATTGGAACAGATAGTCATTTTGTAGGAGATATGCTAGATTATTCTAACAGTTTAAATGATAATAATAATTTACTTATAGATTTAAACAGTGTTACAACAGATACAGCTAGTAATGATTATTCTAGTGCAGAAATTAGATTAGACAGTGATGACTCTTCTTTATATGCAGACAGTTTATATGGTATTGAAAATATCTCAGGAACATCAAATGATGATACGATCAGTGGAAATAATGATGCTAATACCTTAATAGGAAATGCAGGAGATGATACTTTACAAGGTGGAATGGGTGCAGATAAACTAGAAGGTGGAGAAGGAGATGATGTTTTCTTAATTTCAGATTTAGATGTAGCTGATGCAGGAGGAGATGAAATTATTGGTGGGGCTGGAAATGATACTTTGGATTACAGTGGTATTAGTGGACTAGGAGTTACTGTTAATCTTGAAACCGGAGCTGATGTAAACATTGGAGCATACAGTCATGAATTTTCTGGCATTGAACATTTAATAGGTTCTCATCAAAATGATACCTTAACGGGAGATATAAATTTAAATAAAATACAAGGTTTAGGTGGAGATGACTTAATTTATGGGCAAAATGGCGGAGATTATCTTTATGGTGGAAGTGAATCTGATGCATTAAGTAGTGGGGCTGATACTATTTATGGAAAAGAAGGTGATGATTATCTTTATGGTGGAGATGGGGATGATAGTCTTCATGGTGGAATAGGTAAAGATACACTTTATGGAGGAGCTGGTGCAGATAGTTTTATTTTTGAAGCAGCAGATAATAAAGATGATGTTGTTTACGCAGGAGATACGTTAATTGATGGTAGTTCAAATGATTTAATCGATTATACTCAAGCTATTAAAGGAATGACTGTTACTTTAGAAGATGATTATGCTACAGCAGGTATTGCTACTTCACAAGATCAAGGAACAGATAGTATTTATGGAATTGAACATGTAAAAGGTTCCAATATTGAAGGAGATACTCTCGTTGGAAACAGTGCGATTAACACACTTTATGGACAAGGTTCGAATGACACATTAATTGGTAATGATGGAAGTGATCATTTACTAGGTGGAGATCAAGATGATGTTTTATATGGAAATAATAGCAGTGGAACTTCTGATGATAGCGCAGCTGATACTTTAGAAGGTGGAAGTGGAGAAGATACTCTTTATGGTGGAGATGGAGATGATAAATTAATAGGTAATTCTGGAAATGATACTTTTTATGCAACAAATGCTAGTGATGGGGCGGATACAATAGATGGAGATTTAACTACAAATGATGGATTAAGTGATACGATTGATTATTCTGCTTTAAGTGATGTAGATAATAAAATTGAAGTTGTTTTACAAAATTCTGGAACATCTGTAGTTACTGTTTACAATGACTTAGGAACAACGGATGGTTTAAATAACGATACGATAAGTAATATCGAAAATATCACTGCTACAAGTGGTGATGATACTATGACTGGAAATGATTTAGCTAATATCCTTGATGGAAAATCTGGAATTGATACCGTTAAATATGATTATTTATTAGCAGGAGTAGATGTTAATTTAAATGAAGAAAAAGCAACAGATGCTAATTTTATTGTTGATAGGCTTTTAAGTATTGAAAATATTATTGGCTCTTCTTATGATGATATTTTTATTACAAAAGAAGGAATTAATAATAAAATAGAAGCTGGAGAAGGAAGTGAAATCAATGGAGATACTATTGATTATAGTTCAAATGGAGCTACTAAACTTGTTTTAGATTTAAGTTCAGTAGACGGAAGTGGTTTTTCAAGTGCTAATGTAAGCGGAACTACTACTTCTACTGATTTATTAAAAGACATTGAAAATGTAATAGCAACAGCTTACAATGATGAGGTAATTGGAAGCGTAGATAAAAATACCTTAAAAGGTCTTGCCGGAAATGATACCTTAAGCGGTCTTGCTGGAGCGGATAGTATTGATGGTGGAGAAGGAAATGACCTTATCGATGGTGGGGCAGACGCTGATATATTAAATGGAAATGAAGGAAATGATACTTTTGTAGGAACATCTTTTACTGGGGATACTATTGATGGTGGTGATGAAACTAACGGGGATAGAGGAAGTGATACACTTGATTATTCTCAAGTTTCAAGTGCTGGCGTAAATATTACTTTAAATGATGATCAAATAACTACTGTAAATATTGGAGCTGCTACTCATACAATAGTAAATATAGAAAATGTAATCGGAACAAATCAAGTTGATATTATTACAGGTGATAATGAGAGCAATATATTAAATGGACTTGATGGAAATGATAGTATATTTGGGGCTTCTGGAACTGATACTCTTTATGGTGGAGCAGGTGAGGATGAACTTTTTGGTGGACTTGATAACGATATTATTTATGGAGATGATAAAGATTCTTCTGCTTCTTTAGTTTATGATGATATATTAGATGGTGGAGCAGGAGACGATTCACTGTATGGTGGATATGGAGATGATACTTTAATAGGTGGAGCTGGAGATGATAGATTAGAAGGTGGAGCTGGAAATGATACTGCTGATTATAGCTCTTCTAGTACTTCCGTTGATGCGAACTTAAGTGGGTACTCTGCAATTGGAACAGACAGCGGATATGATACTTTACTTTCTATTGAAAACTTAATAGGTAGTGATATTGCAGGACAAGAAGATATCTTAACAGGAACTAATGATTCTAATACTTTAACAGGACTTGCAGGAGATGATACTATTTACGAACTTGCAGGAGATGATACTATTTATGCAGGTGCAGGTGATGACTATATTTATGCAGGTGCTGGAGATGATTATATTGATGGGGATGATGACAGTACTAGTATTATCAATGGAACTTCAGATACTTTAGATTATTCAAGTATTGAAATCTTAGATGATTCAGGTGATACAAGAGATGTTGATGGCAGTGGAGATGATACATCAGGAAGTGATGCTTATTCAGGAATTGAAATAGATTTAAGTGATACAGCTGCTCAAAGAATACATAATGAGTTTGGTACGGATACAATAAAAAATATCGAAAATGTTACAGGTTCTAATAAAGATGATTATATTAAAGGAAATGATGGCGCTAATACTTTAATAGGAAAAGATGGAAATGATTATTTGGTTGGATTAAATGGCAGTGATATGTTTATTGGAGGATCTGGAATCGATACCATTGATTTCTCTGATGGAACTCAAAAAATTGTTGTTGATCTAAGTGCAATTCAAAGCAGTTCAAGTCCTAGTTCTTATAGAATTCAAGACGATGGTTTTGGAAATAAAGAATTTGTAGATGGAGTTGAAAATATTATTGGAACAGTTCATGAAGATACTATTTTCGGTGATTCCCAAGCCAATAGTATTATTGCAGGAGCTGGTAATGATACTCTTTCCGGTGGAGCAGAGGCTGATTATTTAGATGGTGGAGGTGATGAAGATACTGTTGATTTCTCAGACCTAGGAAATAATTCGGTAACAGTAAACTTAGATACAGATAATAATACTTCAAATGGTGCTTTAGGAACAGCTCTATCAAGTGGGAAAGAAGATACTTTAGTAAATATTGAAAATGTAATTGGTTCTTCTGCTTCTGATAATATTACTGGGGATAACAATGATAATACACTTGAAGGTAAAAATGGAAATGATGTTTTTGCTGGATTAGAAGGTGTTGATTATATTGATGGAGGGAATGGTTCAGATACTATTGATTACTCAGCTGGAACGCAAGGTATTGATATTAATTTATCCAAAACTCAAACTTTAGGAGATAACACAACATATGCTGTTCAAAATGATGGTTTTGGAAATAAAGAATATGCTTTAAACATTGAAAATATCATTGGAACAAATTCAGCTGATATTATCATAGGAAATTCTGATGCTAATAAAATACAAGCAGGAACATCAGATGATACTTTATACGGAAATGCTGGAAGTGATATTTTAATTGGTGGAACAGGAGCTGATACATTTAGAGGTGGTTTAGGAGATGATATTATTTATGGAAATGAAGAAAATACTTCAAGTACTGATACTTCATCAGATGTAGTTGATTTTAGCCAAGCTTCTAATAATATCAAGGTAAACTTATCTGCTACTACAAGTACTATTTTATTATCAGAGGAACAAAGTATTACCTTAGCACTTCAAAAATCTGTAGGTGAAGGAACAGATGAATTATATGATATTGACAATATAATCGGATCTATAAATGCAGATGTTCTTGTTGGAAACGATAATGTTAATGTTTTTAAAGCAGGTTCTGGTAGTGATACTATCTTAGGTGGAGCAGGAGCTGATACTTTAATGGGTGAAGCTGGGAATGATACCATCTTAGGTGGTCTAGATGGGGATATTATTTATGGTGGTGATGATAGCAGCGCTAATGGAAATGATTTAGTTGATTATTCTTATATAACAGACTCAAAAGCTATTAATGCTGACTTATCAAAAGATGACAACAATATAGCTACAAATAATGAACAAGAAATTTCAATTATTGGGACAACTTTAAGTGCAAATAATACAGATAACCTTGAAGGTATCAATAGCATTAAAGCAACAAAAAATGATGATATTTTAAAAGGAAGCGATGATCAGAGTATTGTTAATACTTTAGATGGTTATAAGGGTGATGATTCTTTTATTGCTTCTATTGGTGTTGATTATATTTATGGTGGAGAAGGTGTAAATACTATTGATTATTCTGCTGCTACAAATGAAATAGTTATTAATTTATTAGATGAAAAAGCAACTAATAACGGTTATACAAATGGTTCAACGTTAGTTGAGGATTATATTGAAGATATTGACAATATAATAGGTACAGCTTTTGCAGATAGTATAACAGGAAATAATGATGTAAATACTATTTGGGCAGGAGCATTAAATGATACCATTTATGGAAAAGCAAGTAATGATACTCTTTATGGTGAAGCAGGAAATGATGAGTTAATAGGTGGAATTGGAAATGACTACTTAGATGGTGGAGATGGTGATGATTTATTTAAATATACTATTTTAGAAGGCGATACCAATGATGGGGATGATACTTTATTTGGTGGAGCTGGAATAGATAGCGCTGATTATTCAAACTCGGCATCAAATAAGATTACAGTTACCCTAGGGGATCAAAGTGATATTAATAATTTTGGAACTATCACAGTAGCTGGTTCTGCTGGAACAGATACTTTAAACGATCATATTGAAGTAATAAATGGTTCAAGTGTAGCAGATACTTTTAATGGATATGCCGGAATTACAACTTTGCCTCTTTCAAACTTCAATGATACCTTTAATGGAGGGTCTGGAAATGATGTTTTAAATGGTGGAATAGGAGATGATGTTTTAAATGGAGGATCTGGTAATGATCGTATTGAGGGTGGATCTGGAAATGATATTATTAATGGTGGAACTGAATTTGATCGTATAACTTTTCTTACTTCAACTGCGGGAATAAATGTAAACTTAAGTTTAGCTGCAAATGATTTTCGAGTAATTGATGATGGTTTTGGTACACAAGATATAGTAACTGGGGTTAATAATATCACCGCTTCTGCACACGATGATATCTTAAAAGGAAATACATCTACAAATTATATTACAGCAGGTGAGGGTGATGATACAATCTTCGTAACATCTGGATCTGATTTTATCGATGGAAGTGAAGGTAATGAAAGTGGCGGAGATTGGATTTATTTAGAAGACTTGAATACAATTTCAGGTGTTAATGATGGATTAAAAGCCAGTTTAAGTACAGCTACTAATCATGCCGTAGGAACAGGATCAGTGGATTCAGGAATATCTGGTAATGCAACACTTTATAATATTGAAAATATTAAAGGAAGTACAAGAAACGATGAACTTCATGGTGACAATGCTAATAATACCTTAGATGGAAATGATGGAGATGATACTTTATATGGTTACGATGGAGCTGATGAGTTAATTGGTGGGCTTGGAGATGACACTTTTATGGGTGGAAAAGGAATTGATACTTATGATGGTGGACTAGGTAATAATACAATTAGTTTTTATACTACAAATACTGATCCCGATCAACCTTCTAATGTTGAAGTAGATTTAAGCCAAGGAAAAATTCTTAACGATGGTTTTGGAAATGAAGAAACAAGTATTACCTTAATCCAAAATCTTGAAGGAAGTAGAAATGCCGATAAATTAACAGGTGATAATCTAAACAATATTATAAAAGGATATCATGGAAAAGATATTATTTATGGTTTAGGTGGAACAGATACTTTATATGGAGAATTTGGAAACGATACTATCTTTACAGGTGATGGTGCTAATGATATTGCTTATGGAGGTTCTGGAGATGATACTTTAGGTGGTGGATTAGATAATGATACTCTTCTTGGAGGCACTGGTGACAATACGCTTGATTATTCTACTTCTTCACAAGATTTAATAATTAATCTAAGTGATGTTATTTCTGGTTATTCAAAAGTAATAGATGCCTCTAGTCCTACTAATTTTGATTACGTAAAAGAAATAAGTAATATTCGTTCAGGTTCAGGAGATGATATCTTAGGTGGAACATCCGGTTATAATAATATCAAAGCAGGGGATGGAGATGATACTATTTATCTTTCATCAGGTTCTGATAATCTTTATGGGGAAGGTGGAAAAAACTGGGTTAGTTTAGAATATTATAGTCCAACTGTAACAATTGATTTAGCTAATAATTTAATTGGAGCTTCAACGATTTCCAATATTGAAAACATTATTGATAAAAGCGATGGGGCTACAACTAGTACAACTATCTGGGGTTCAAATAACGCGAATACTTTTATTATGAATGATGGAAATGATCAAATTATTGGAAGATCAGGATCAGATGTTTATGATTTAGGTTCTGGAAATGATGTTGCTCATGCAACAAGAGGAAATGATACTTTAATAGGTGGAAGTGGTACAGATACACTTAATTACAGAACACACATAACAGGGCAAAAAAATACAATTATTTTAGAAAATACAAATATCGATGGCACTGCTTATTCAACAAGTATAGTAAATATTAATATTGAAGGTTTATCGACCTTATCAGATGGAACGTATTCTTTTCTTGAAATCTCAGATGGGAGTAATACAGATTACCTTTATTATGATGGAACAGTAGATTTTGAGAACTATTCATTAAGTAACTTAAATGATATTATGAGTGCAGATTCAAAAGACAATGTTATATCAGGAAATGAAGGGAATGACACTATTTTAGGGAATGGTGGAGCTGATACTATTCATGGTGGACTTGGAGAAGATACTATTTGGGGTGGAATAGGTGATGATGTTTTATCAGGTGGAGATGGAAATGATATTATTTATGATGAAGATGGAAGTGATACTATTAATGGAGGGAACCAAGAAGATACTTTAATCTTTAAAGGTGGGACTCAAGGTGTAATAGTTGATTTGTCAAACTCTACTACTGCTACATCTAATGTAACTGATTCTTTTGGAAATGTTCAAGATGTAAATAATATTGAGAATATTAAAGCAACAGCTTATAATGATGTTATAACTGGAAGCGATGAAGACAATGATTTATATGGAGATGCAGGAAATGATACTTTTACTACATCAATAGGAAGTGATTATATTGATGGAGGAACAGGGGATGATACTGTTATTTTAAGTGATAATGTTACTGGTACTGCAGGGGATGCTAATACAAATCTGGACTTAAATTTAAGTAACTATCAATCTTCATATGAATACGAAATAAATCTAAACTCAGCAACTCCAACTATAGCCTTTAACAGTGGAAGTGTAAACTATTTAACTACACTTAATAGTATAGAAAATCTTGAACTAAGTACTTATGATGATTATGTTAAAGGAAGTGCTGGTAAAAATATTCTTGATGGAAAAGCTGGAAATGATTATATTTACGGTGGATTAGGAAATGACACTATTTATGGAGGAGACGGTGATGATATCATTGAAGGTGGCTCTGGAAATGATTTATTATACGGAGGAGATGCAAGTACTGATACAGGAACAGATAGCCTTTCTTATTTCCAATCAACATCAGGTATAACAGTAAACTTAGCAAATGGAAGTGCTACAGGAAATGATATCGGAACAGATGTTGTATCTGGTTTTGAAAATGTTATAGGTTCTTCAGAAGCTGATAATATTACAGGTGATGGTGGGGTTAATACTCTTTATGGTAAAAATGGAAATGATGTAATAAATGCAGGTGGAAACGATGATGAAATTTATGGTGGAGCTGCTGCTGATATTTTAAATGGTGAAGCTGGAAATGATTTACTTTATGGTGAAGGTGGAAATGATACACTTATTTCTTCTGCTGGAAATGACCTTTTTGATGGGGGAGCTGATAATGATACCGTTGATTATTCTTCTTTGAATACTTCAATTGATATTACTTTATTAGACAATGGATCACAATTTACAGTTGCATTTGATGGTACAGATACATTAAAAGATATAGAGAATATTATTGGTTCTAATACTGCTGATGATTATATCATTGGAAATAACTTAATCAATGAACTTACAGGTGGCGGTGGAGATGACACTTTAGAAGGTAAAGCAGGGGAAGATATAATTAAAGCTGGTGCGGGAAATGATACTATTATTTCACTTGCAGATGGAGATGATATTGATGGTGGGACAGGAAATGATTGGCTTGATTATACAAATGTTGATGGAGTAAGCGTTGATTTAAGAAATACGTCTGCAACAAGCTCAGCTGGAACGGATAGAATTACAGGAATTGAACATGTAAGACTTTCTGATTCAGGTGCTAATACTGTAATTGGAAGCGCTGATGATAATAGTTTAGAAGGTGGAAGTGGTTCAAATGATACTTTATCTTATCAAAGCGCAACCTCTTCTGTTGGTATAAATATTGTAGCTGGGACTGCAACAGGTGATGGTCAAGATACTATCTCTGGTTTTGAACATTATATTCTTTCAAACCAAAGTGATGTTATTTCAAATGATTCAATTACTAATATTACAATTGATGGTAAAAATGATATTGATATGGTAGATTATTCAAGTAGTACGAATGATTTAATAATTACATCAACGGGAACTTCTCATACAGTAAATGAAGGTTCAAATACAGATACTTTAAGTAATATTGAAAAAATCGTATCTGGAAGTGGTAATGATACCTTCACTTTAACGTCTACTACAGGAATTGAAACATTAGATGCCGGAGCAGGAAATGATACTTTAGCATTAAGTGGAAACTTAGACTTATCAAATATTACTTTATTAAACTTCAATAATATAGTAGTACAAAATGGAGATACTCTTACCTTAACTGCAACAGATTTAGATGATGAGATCTATGATATTGAACTTCAAGGAACAGGAAGTTTAATTATTAATGCTACATCCTTATCAAGTGATCATGATTTTAATAATATAACAATAAATAAAACAGGAACAGCCACAGGGACAGTTACTTTAATAAGTAATAATACGATAGATTTAACATCTCATGATATTAATGGTGTAAATAGTATTTTAGATATTATTACAGTAAACAGTGGAACACTTACTCTTAGTGAGGCTCAAGTTACTGATGGTTCTGTACTTGTTAATGGTGCTGGTACTGTAATAATTGAAGTATCATCTTCTAGTGCAGAAGATTATTCAAGTATTTTAAACTTAAATACCCCTAATAATGAAACAATACAATTTACAGCCGATTCTACCTTTACAGGAATCTTAGGTGATTCAAATATAAGTGTTGATAGTACTGTTACGTTAACTTTAAGTGATGATATTTTAGGTAATAATTCTGTAACTGGGGCAGGAAATATAACAGTAGAAGTAAATAGTGATAGTTCACAAGACTTTTTGAATTTAAACTTATCAGGAATAGAACTTATAGATTTCATTGCAGATTCAACGTTTACGGGGAATTTTCAAGATTCATCAGTAAATGTCGCTGCTGGCGTAACACTAACAGCTTCTGCTTCAACATTAGCAGGAGTAATTGTAAGTGGTGCCTCGGGTACAGTAACTTTAACAGATACATCAATCGTATCAGTAACTTTAAATACTTTAGATAGTGATATCACAGGAACAGTAGATGCTTCAAATATTACAATACTAACAGGTACTAGCATGAACTTAGTTAATTCATATGGTTCAGGAACAATAATTGGATTAGGTAATGAAACGGTAAGCGTAACAAATGTTGCAACTGCAAGTGATACAAATACAATAGCAAATGCAACAAGTGGAGTATTAAGCGCAACAATTGCAGTTGGAGCAGTAAGTACAACATTAAGTGCAATTACAAATGTAGCTACAAGTGATATCATAAGTTTTACAACAAATGATATAAGTGTAGATGCAACAGAATTAGTTGCATTGAATGACAAAGTAGATGTGTTTGGAGTAAATACAGTTACAACAATCACAGAAACAGCAGCAACAATAGGTGTAAGTGCTGTTAATATTACAGATGCATTAACTATTACAGGTGGAACAGAAGCAGTAACAATCACAGGAACAATAAGCTCAAGTGACACAAATACAATAGCAAATGCAACAAGTGGAGTAGTAACAGCAGTAGTAATTTCAGACAGTGCATCAAACTTAGTAAGTAATCTTAACAATGCAAGTTCAAATGATGCTTTAACGTTAACTGTAACAAATACAGCAACTGATGCAGCTGATTTAGTTACATTAAATACAAAAACAAATCAAACAATTACCATAAATGCTTCCACAATAAATGGAGATGCTTCTGAGTTAATTGATATTTATTCAACAAATGCGTCTTCATATACAAACTTAGGAAATGAAGCAGTAAGTATAGACAATACAGCATCAGCAAATGATGTTGATACAATAGCAGGAGCAACAAGTGGAATTGTTACCGCTACTATTTCAACAGGAGCTGTTAGTACGACATTGAATGCGATAACAAATGTAGATAACAATGATGTAATAACATTTACAACAAATGATACAAGTGTCGATGCAACAGACTTAGTTGCATTAAATACAAAAGTAGATACTTTCGATGTAAGTACTGTTACAACTGTAACAGAAGCAGCTGCGAATATAGGATCAAGTGCTGCAAATATTACAAGCGCTTTAGGAATTACAGGTTCAACAGTAGCTGTAAATATTGCAGGTTCAATCTCCGCAAGTGATACAAATACAATAGCAAATGCAACAAGTGGAGTATTAAGCGCAACAATTGCAGTTGGAGCAGTAAGTACAACATTAAGTGCAATTACAAAT
>NVWN01000030.1 GCA_002733685.1 Arcobacter sp.
TGATTTGGACGGGAATTATAGGAGGTTTTGGCTTCTTTGTCAAGGGATGAAACATAAATGTAGCTTAAATGTTGAAAGTTTTTATTATTCGCTTTTTTTTCTCCTTTTTTATGGTCTTTATAGTGTTATTTGTTATTGAAAAAAATAATAAGAGATACTAAGGATTAAATTACTATGTGAAAATAAAGAATAAGAAGGATTAAAAGATTAAGTATATAAGAGAATTAATGTAAGTAAATAAGCCTAGGCTTATTTACTTACACATTATAATATTTAGCATCGGGGTGAGGAACTACCATCGCACAAGTAGTTTGCTCAGGATGCATTTGGAATGTTTCTGATAATTCTATACCAAACTCTTCTGGTTTTAATAAATCGAAGAAATCACGATTCATTTCAAGCTCAGGACAAGCTGCGTAACCAGGAGAATATCTACACCCTGTATATTGTTTCATTTGTACATCTCTTAGGGCATGACCTTCTTTGTGAACAATATCTAAGTCTAATCTTACTTGTTTGTGAATTACTTCAGCTAGTGCTTCTGCAAACTCTACTCCTAAACCATGTACTTGAAAATACTCTGTATACTTATCTTCTTTATACAAAGCTGCTTCATAATCTGTGATTTTAAGTCCAGAAGATGCCAAAGTAAAAGAAACTACATCTAATCTGTCATTAGCAAAAAAGTCTGCTAAACATCTAAAAGGTTTTCTTTTTTGTCTTGGGAATTCTAGTACTTTTATGGCTTTGCTTAAAGGAGGAACATTTTGTGCTTCTTCTAAATTATTATAGATATGTTCTTTTCCAAAGATATACAGTTTATTATCATGTGAGATACAAGGAAAGTATGCATATATAGCAATAGGGTCAAAAATCTCTTTCGTGATTAATTCATCTTTTAAATTTTCATATAAAGGCCAAACAGTATCATCTTCATAGGCTTTAAACTTTTTAGGATCTTGTTTTCCTCTTTTATATCCCCATCGTTGTCTAAATAATACTCGGTGATTAATCCATGAAAAAATTAAATCTTGATTTTTAACTGCTTCATTATTAGTAATTCTCTCCCACATAGGGGGTACAATTAAAGGCTGTTTTGAAGGCAAGTCAATTTCTTCATAAGGAGGAATGATTATTTCTTTTTCATCTTTTTTAACGATTACTTCATCTTCAACTAAATCAGCTGCTAAAGCAGTATTGCTTAATTCCCCTTTTTCAATTCTTTGCATAGAAATAACACCATCAAAAGCATCTCTACAATAAAAAATGGGGCCATCATAAATGGTTCGACAATATTCATTAACAAACGTTTTAGTTAAAGCAGCTCCCCCTAATAAAACAGGAATACTTATATTTTCTTTTTTTAACTCTTCTAGGTTTTCTTTCATAACAGCTGTTGATTTAACCAATAAACCAGACATTCCTAAAGCATCCGCATTGTGTTCTTTTGCTGCTTCTAAAAAGGATTGAAGACTGGCTTTAATTCCTATGTTAACAACCTTAAATCCATTATTAGATAAAATAATATCTACAAGGTTTTTCCCAACATCATGAACATCGCCTTTAACTGTTCCTAAAACTAGGACTGTTTCACTGGCTTTTTCTTCTTTTGGCAAATAGGGATTTAACGCATCTACTGTCGCTTTCATTGTTTCTGCACTTTGAAGAACAAAAGGCAATTGCATTTGCCCCGAACCAAATAAAACTCCAATAATTTTCATACCATCAATTAACCACTCATTTACAATAACTTCTGGTCTCATTGTATGTCTTAATTCATCCACTAAAGGAATTAAACGGGTTTTATCTCCATCTAAAAGTAATTTTTCTACTTTTAATCTAGGACTTAAAGCTTGATATACTTCATCACTTTCTTCTTCTTGATCTTCTACATTTGAGAAATGATCTATAAAAGCAAATAAAGGGTCACCATCATCGTGGTTATTAAAAATCAAATTATCACAAGCTTTTTTATCTTCTACTGAGATTTTATTAAGAGGTAAAATATGTTTAACATTCACAATAGCCGTTGTTAGTCCAGCTTTTACACAATAATCTAAATAAATAGAATTTAAATACGCTCTTGCTTTAATATCCAAACCAAAAGAGATATTAGAAAGTCCTAAAGTGGTACCCACAGTAGGATGTAATATTTGAAATTCTCTAATAGCTTCTAGGGTTTCAACACCAGCTGTTCTGTATTCATCATCTCCTGAACCAATAGTAAAAGTAAGCATATCAAAAACCAAATCTTCAGCTCTAAAACCATGTCTATCAATACATAAATTAAAAA
Organism: Arcobacter sp.; assembly: GCA_002733685.1. Classification (GTDB taxonomy): domain Bacteria; phylum Campylobacterota; class Campylobacteria; order Campylobacterales; family Arcobacteraceae; genus NORP36. The sequence goes on from NVWN01000030.1 coordinate 2,294, forward strand.
TTCTCTCTGCAATTCTTAATTTTTCTTCTTTTGTTTTTGCCATTCCCACTTCATCAATAACCAAACAAACAAGCGCAGCTCCATGTTTTTTAGCCAAAGAACATACAATATCAAACTTTTCTTCCCCATCTTCTAGGTTAACAGAGTTAATAATAGCWCKTCCACCTATTTGTTTTAAACCTGCTTCWAGWGCATAGGTTTGCGTAGAATCGACCATTAAAGGAAGAGGAATTTTTTGAGAATATAAAGCCACTACTTGATCCATATCAAAACGTTCATCCCGTCCTGCAAAACCAACAGAAACATCAATAATATGTGCTCCTGCTCGTACTTGTTGCTGTCCTACACTTAAGGTTCCTTCATAATCATTGGCTTTTAATAATTCTCTAAAAGCTTTTGAACCTGTTGCATTGGAACGCTCCCCAATAAGCATAGGCATAGGATCTTGTTTTAAAGAAACCGTGCCAAATAAAGAAGCTAAAGAAGCTACTTGAAAACCACAAACTTCTTTGGGTTTTGAATCTTTCACCTCATCACTCAAGGCTTTAATATGCTCAGGAGTAGTTCCACAACATCCACCTAAAAAACATACTCCATTGACATCTAAAAATTCTTTTTGGATGGCAGTGAATTCATCAGGTCCCATTGGATAATAAGGAACGCCCCCTCTGTTTTGTGGTAAACCAGCATTGGCATGAACAGAAATAGGGAATCTTGAATTTTGAGATAAGGTTTTTACATGTTTTTGTACTTGTTTAGGCCCTGTTCCACAGTTGAAACCAAGAGATAAAATATTAAAAGGTTCCATAATAGCAGCAATGGTTGCAGCATCTGTTCCTATTAACATCGTTCCTGTTAACTCAATGGTTACTGAAACCATAACAGGAATATGAGAAGCTTCATCATTCATTGCATGAAGTGCCGCTTTTATTTGTAAAGGATCTTGACAGGTTTCAAGTAAAAATATATCTACTCCTCCATCAACTAAACCTTTAGCTACTACTCTATACCCTTCATACATAACATCGTAATGTATATGTCCTAAAGAAGGAAGTTTAGTTCCAGGGCCTACAGAGCCTAGTACAAAACAAGGCTGATCTTCAGTAGAGAATTTCACACATGTTTCTTTTACAAGAGCTGCTCCTAAACGTGAAAGTTCATACGCTCTGTCCCCTATATCGTATTCATCTAAAACCCAAGGCATAGTYCCAAAAGTATTTGTAGTAATTAAATTGGAACCTGCAGCAGCATAATTATCATGAATAGTACGTAAGATTTGAGGGGCAGTTTCRTTYAAWAGTTCATTACAACCATCTAAATCTTCGCCTTTCCACATCCATTCWTCWGSTGTWATAACTGCATTTTGYAATTGWGTACCCATRGCACCATCAATTATTAATACTTTMTTTTTAATTAGTTCTTGAATTTTATTTAWCATWWTCCACACNTTTATNTAGGTATTTATTATTGCGATTATAGATAAAAAKCRATTAAGCCTTAGTTAAGCAATAAAAAGTGATTTACTTGGGATTMGTMAAAYMCTRWMTTTTTTAKTTTTTTTGTAAAATCAAGCGWATAACACTTGCTTCTCCTTGATGACCCTTTCCTTCATCTAAGGTGGTAAGAGTTTCTTCTAGTGTATGAATAGTACTGTTTTTAAATATTTCTTTTAGCCCCTTTACATCATAAAGTAAATCAGTATCTTTTGGTCCTCCTGAAGAATAATTGATTTGATTTTTTGAAAATACTTCTAATACTAAATACCCTTCTTTTTCTAAGGCATTTTCTAAAAGGGTAAAAACACTTTTTTTATCTTCATCTTCAATATGAAAAAAAGACATAACAATGGCTGCATATTTCACAGTACTGTTCCATTCTTTAATATCACTACAAATATTCTTGATTTTTACATTTTGCTCTTTTGCTAAAGCATTTAACTTTACAAAACCAAGATCCGAAGAATCAAGAGCAGATACTTTAAAACCAAGCTTGGCTAAATGAACAGCATTCCTACCTTCTCCTTCTCCTACACATAAGACTTCTTTATTTTTAGAAAATTGTTCGCAAACAGATTTGATAAAAGTATTGATTCTTTTTCCATATAAATAATCTTCTTTTCCAAACTTTTTATTCCAAAATTCTTGTTGATTCATTTTYRCTCTTTTCACTTAATWTTTAAAAATTATTCAATTAATATATAATTATTTATTAGTATTATATAATCTTTTTTATAAAWCATTTAATTAAAGGCCTTGTATTTTYATTAATATACATATTCTATAATRCAGCTTTGGTTACAATGACAAAAATATCGGGAAACTAAATGAAACACACTCTACTTGCAACTTCTTTTTTATTGTTTTTTACAGGGTGTTTMTCTWCTACTCTTAATATATCTTCTTATAAAGAAAAGATTTTTATAAAAGAAGTTTTAAGCCCTGTATGTAAAATATTACTGCAAAGAGACTTAGCAAAAGTAGCTGTTGTTAATTTTACCAATAATACCACTTATGGAAAAGCCAAAACAAATAATAAAAGTTCTTCTTTTGGTTTTGGTATTGGMTTAAGTCCAACTTTTGCAGGCCTTGGAGGAAAAACAAAAAAAACAAGTACAAAACGTTTTGTTGACCCTAAATTATCATCTGCCCTTGTTCCTTTAATTGAAGACTTATTATTAAAAGCAGGTGGAAATGAACTCTTTACAMGAGAAGATGCTAGCAAAGTTGATGCTGAGTTACAATTACAAGATTCKGGTTTATTAGATCCTTCTTCTCTTGTAGAATTTGGACTAAGCTCKGGAGTGCARTATTTAGTAACTGGCTCCTTAAATTATGTACGTGTTCATATGAGTAATTTCTCAGGTGCATCCCAAGCAGTGCATGACATAACAAAAGATTCTAAAAATGAAGAACTACAATTTTTTGGCGCAGCATTAAGAGTATTAACTTCTTTTACAGACGGTACAAACATAGAGACTTCTTTGAGCGTAAAAATTATAGAGGTAAGCACAGGTGCTATTAAATTTACCCATACCATAAGAGGAAATGCCGATTTAGGACACAATTCACAGCCTACTTATGGAGAAATCATTGGTGGAATTAAAAAATCTTTTTCCAAATCCCTTCCTTTTTTGGAAAGAAAATTCTCTCAGTATTTTTCTGCTTCTACGTATATTAAACAATTACGTAAAAACAAAGAAGATATAATTGCACAAATTGCCTATGGAAGTAATCACGATATAAAAAGTGGAGATTTATTTCAAGTATATAGCCTTGAAGAAAACACAGACCCTTTAAGCAATAAAAAAAGCTGTGATATTATTAGGATTAATGTTATTTTAGAAGCAAGCGAAGAGATTCAAAACAATAGCTCTTGGTTAGTAATAAATGAAGGCGAAGCTAAAGACTTGAAGCTTCTTCAAATTGTTAAAAAAATTCACTAAGGTTTTTAATGTCACTTAAAAATATTTTCTTTGTATTATTTATTCTTTTAAGTTTTAGCGCTTGCGTTTCAAGTACTAAACCTGAAAAAAATATTGTTCTACCTTCTTGGTATCTAAACTCTTCTAGTGTTGATGCACATAACTTTTATGGAACATCTTCTGCTTATTCCCTAGAAGTTGCTAAAAATCAAGCCTTAAAAAATGTTTCTGCGTATTTAAGTGTAGAAATAAGTTCTAAAACAGATATCACAAAAACAAGCTCAAATAATAACTACAATAAAACAGTAGTTCAAAACATAATAAGTCAAACCAAAAAACTTCAATTTAACAATGCAAAAATCATAAAAAATGTTTTTCTTGATAATAAATATTATGTATTAGTACAAGTAAACAGAGCTAAACTCTTTGATGAACATTATAATCGTTTAGAAACATTAAATAACAATATCACAAGTAAATTACAAGAAGAAAATAAAAGTATACTTGCAAAAATAAAAAACATTTCATCTCTTGAAGAACAATTAGAAGAAGCAAAAGACTTAGCCTATATTTTATATGCTATAAAAAATGATTTTAATTACAAAAAAGAAATAAAAAAACACAATCTTATTTTAAATGAAAAAAGTACTCTAATAGCTAAGATTAATATTTCAATACATTCAAAAATTAAAGCTTACAAAAACCAACTTTCTTCTTTTTTTAATAAAAATGATTATAAAATCTCAAAGCCTTCAAATGTACAAGTAGATATCACATCGCTAATAAATCATTCAAAATACAAAGCATGGTTTATTTCAAAAGCCAATATCAGTCTTAAAATATCTTCAGGTGATAAAATACTTTCTACTCATGTATTTAATCTTGTAGGTAGGTCTTCAAGTTCTTTTAAAAATGCGGACGTATCCTCTTCTTTGGCTTTTAAAAAAGCTTTAATGGGTCTGGGAATTAATAAAATTCTTTTTACAAAATAAAGGAATACCTGAGTATTTTCCTTCCTTTTGCATAATTTATCTTTAATATTAACTTAGATAAACTATTAGTCAAAAATTAAATACCTTATAGGGTGAAATAGGAACATTAATGACAGAAGCAAAATACATCTGGATGGATGGTGAACTCGTAGCTTGGAAAGATGCGAAAGTTCATGTATTAAGCCATACTTTACACTACGGAAATGGTGCAATTGARGGTACAAAAGCTTATAAAACACATGATGGAAGATGTGCTATTTTTAAACTTCAAGAACATACTAAACGTTTATTAAACTCTTCAAAAATGACTCTTATTGATGTTCCTTTTACACAAGATGAATTAAATGCTGCACAAGTAAAACTTTTACAAGAAAATGAACTGTTCGAGGGTGCTTATATTCGGCCTTTGGTTTATTTGGGTTATGGAGTTATGGGTTTATACCATAAAGAAGCGCCTGTTCATGTATCTATTTCAGCTTGGGAATGGGGAGCTTATTTAGGRGAAGAAGGTCTTAAAAAAGGCGTTCGTGTAAAAATTGTTTCAATGACAAGAAATCCKAATACCTCWGGAATGGGAAAAGCAAAAGCAGTTGCAAATTATCTTAATTCACAAATGGCTAAATTTGAAGCTATTGATGCTGGTTATGATGAAGCACTATTGCGAGATGATCAAGGGTATATTGCAGAAGCATCTGGAGCTTGTTTTTTTATTGTACGTGATGGTATTATTATTACCCCTCCAAATGACAACTCTTTAGAATCAATTACACAAATGACTGTTATTGATTTGGCAAAAGATATGGGTTATACGGTTGAAAGAAGAAGACTTACAAGAGAAGAAGTATATATTGCAGATGAAGCATTTTTTACAGGAACTGCTGTAGAAGTTACTCCTATTAGAGAAGTAGATGCGAGAATTATTGGAAAAGGYGAACGTGGTCCTATTACAGAAAAATTACAAAGTGCTTATTTTGATGTAGTTGCTGGTAAGAACCCTAAATATATTAAAGATTTAACTTACATTAACTAAGCATTGGCTTAGTTTTTGTAAAATAGAAGAATTATAAGAATTGTAAACAGTGGTTTACAGTTCTTATATTTCGTAAGAAATATTATGGAAAATAGAAAACAACAAACAGAGGAAATAAAATGCCAATAGATAATGATTATTTTAAAAACAGACAAAGCGGGAACGGTGGTGGTTCTAACAATGGTGGGAACGGTGGAAATGGCGGAGGCGGTGGTGGAAACTTTCAACCCCCTTTTGAGCCACCTGAATTTATGAAAAATTTAGGAAAAAAAGCAGGAATTATTTACGTTGTAATTGCAATCGTAGCTGCTTTATTTATTTTCAAACCTTTTGTAATTGTAGAATCTGGACAAGTAGGGATTAAAATCACTACTGGTAAATATGAAGAAATTCCATTAACTCCTGGATTTCACTTTTTCATTCCTGGTTTCCAAAAAGTTATCTTAATTGATACAAAAGTTAGGTTAATGAACTATAAGAACATTAGTGAAGCTACATCTTTTGGTTCTGGTATTAGATTAAATCCTGCTATTGATATCTTAGATGCAAGAGGATTACCTGTTTCTATTGAATTAACGGTTCAATACAGCCTAACAGCTGATGGAGCACCTCAAACTATTGCTACTTACGGTCTTTCTTGGGAAGATAAAATCATTAACCCAGTGGTACGTGATATCGTAAGAAATGTAGTTGGAGTATATACAGCTGAAGAACTTCCTACAAAAAGAAATGAAATCGCTGTTAAAATTGAAGATGGTGTAAGAGCAGATATTGAAGCTTTAGTAAACTCTCCTGTTAATTTATTGTCTGTTCAATTAAGAGGAATTATTCTTCCTAATAAAATCAGAGAACAAATTGAAAGAGTTCAAATTGCTAATCAAGAAGCGGAAAGAGTTAAATACGAAGTTGCACGTGCTAAACAAGAAGCTGAGAAAAAAGCTGCATTAGCAATTGGTAATGCACAAGCGATTAGAATTGAAGCTAAAGGTAAAGCAGATGCTATTACTATTGAAGCAAAAGCACAAGCAGCTGCAAATATTGCAATTGCTAAATCGTTAACTCCTAATTTATTAAAATTAGAGCAAATTCAAGTTCAAGGTAAATTTAATGAAGCACTTAAAGTTAATAAAGATGCTAAAATTTTCTTAACACCTGGTGGATCTACTCCAAATATTTGGGTTGATACTAAAAGTACTGCAAGAGATGCTTCTATTAATAACTAGTATTTCTAATCAAGGGATTTTTCCCTTGGTTGGTATTTAATGCGTATTGCCCTAATTCTTGTTTTATCTTTTATTTTTATTTTTTTATATAAAGAAAATATGGACCTTAAAAAAAACGCTCAAAATATAAAACAAGCATTAGTTACAAACAATAAAACAAATGATGACTTCAAAATAAAATATCAACAAGTTCAAGAAGAAAAAAAAGAACTGCTTTTACGAATTAAAAAACTTGAACTTAATTTACTTTTTTTAAAAAAGAATGTTTTTGATGAAAAAAAACTCCTAAAACCCAATGATATTTTGGAATTTCAAAATCAATTAAAAATAATAAAAGAAAAAGAAGAAGAAAACAACTTTACAATTACACCCAATATCAAAGTAGATAAAGAAAACAAAAACCTTAAACTTGAAGGTCTACAAATAGAAATAAAATCCAAATTCTAAGGAAAAATATGAGTATTAAAAAAATAGACTGGGAAAAGATGCAAGGTTTAGTTCCTGTTATCACACAAGACGCAAGTACAAAAGAAGTACTTATGTTAGCGTATATGAATAAAGAAGCGCTAGAGCTAAGCTTAAGCACGAATATAGCTCATTATTTTTCAAGATCTAAACAAAGAATCTGGAAAAAAGGTGAAAGCTCTGGTCATATTCAAGATATTGTTGAAATCTTATTGGATTGTGATGACGATACTATTTTATTAAAAGTAAATCAAACAGGTGTAGCTTGTCATACAGGAAGAAAATCCTGTTTTTTTACCAATATTAAAAACAATGAAATTATTTCAGAAGTAGAAGTAGATACAAGTGCAGCGTATGGAGTAATTGATACCTTATACCATACTATTCAAGAAAAAAAGAATACCGACCCTACAAAATCTTATACCGCAAAACTTCTTCAAGGAGAAGAAAACTCTATGCTTAAAAAGATTGTGGAAGAAGCAGGTGAGCTTACTTTTGCGATTAAAGACAATGATGAAAAAGAAATCATTTTTGAAGCAGCCGATATTACTTACCATGTTTTAGTAGCACTTGCTTCTAAAAACATTAGTCCTGATCGTGTAAAACAAGAATTAACAAGAAGATTTGGAATGAGTGGCATTGATGAAAAAAATGCACGAACAAATAAATAAAGCCTAGGCTTTATTTATTTTTAGAACTTTTTAGAATAATCAATACTTTTTCCCTCTTTATCATTAAGAGGATATTTTAACTCATTCTTTTTCATCTTAGAAACAATGGCTTCTTCTAAATTAATATCATAAGACATACAAATTCGTAAAAGATATACAGCAACATCCGCAACTTCTTCTTTTAAATGCTCAAGTTTTTTATCTTTTAATTTCAAAGCTTCTTCTTCATTTAACCACTGAAATATTTCTAAGAGCTCGGAACTTTCAACGCTTAAAGCCATGGCTAGATTTTTTGGATTATGAAATTTATCCCAATCTCTTTCTTGGGAGAATTTTTTAATGAGTTTTTCTATTTTTTGCATATCCATTTTTTGTCCTTAAACAATTTCAATAAATATATCAAAGATGTACTAAAAATGAGCCTAATAAATTATAATTATAGGTTTATTTTTTATTCTTGTTATTTATACCAATCTCTTAATTCTACTTTGATATTTTTATTATTAAAATTTACTGTTTTTTTGAACTTTTTTGTATCAAAGATAAAACTTTTTCCCTCTTTTTTTCCTCTGTAATGATAAGGATAAACAATTTTTGGTTTAAAATCTAAAACAGCAGATGCCGCAGAAGAAACAGACATTGTATAAGGAAGATTCATACATACAAAAGCAATATCAATATTTTTTAATTCTCTCATTTCTTTGATATCTGCTGTATCTCCTGAAAAATAAACTCTTTTATTAGCAAATGTAAGAACATATCCATTTCCTCTACCTTTAGTATGTTTGGCTTTTTTAGATTCGGGAAGATTGTACATAGCAATAGCTTCTATTTTAATTCCCATGGTTTTAAGTACATCCATATTATCTATTCTCGTAGCCATTTTTTGTAGTTTAAAAGGAAGTTTTTCAATAACTGCTTTTGGAGCAATAATTCTAGTACTGTCAGTTACCACATGATTTAATACTTTTGCATTTAAATGATCCCCATGAATATCGCTTAACAGAATCAAATCAATGTTTTTGAAGTTTTTATATCGTTCAACTCCACCTGCTGGGTCCAATAAAATGTTCTTATTATTCCAAGACAAATGCGTACTGGCATGATTAATTGGAATAATTTCCAGTTGTCCCATGTTTGTTTTAAAGGTATCTGCAACTACTAGGGTTGAGAATAAAACCATAGATGAAATTATTTTCTTTAAGTTGTTCATGTAAATCCTTTTTATTTTACTTTAATCTAAGAAAGAGGGAAAAAAGGGGGATTATTATTTATATATTTTTGTTTTAAAGCTTTTGAATCCCTCTTTTTTCCCTCATTACTATTTTATACTTCTAATATAAAAATTAAGGATATGAAATGAAAAAATTATTACTAAGTTTACTACTACTAGGATCATCTGTTTTTGCATCAAGCTACCAACTTGATACAGCACATTCAAAGATTTCGTTTAAAGTAAAACACATGGCTATTTCAAATGTATATGGAAGTTTTACAAACTTTGATGCAACAATTGACTATAATGAAGATACAAAAGTGTTTAAAGAACTAAGTGCTAAGGTAGTTGTAGCGTCTATTGATACAAATAATGTCAAAAGAGATGGACATCTTAAATCAGAAGATTTTTTTAATGAGAAAGTTTTTCCAAACATAACATTTAAATTGTTAAGCGTAAATGCAGATGAAGCAAAAGCTCTATTAACAATAAAAGGTATAAGCAAAGAAGTCATTTTGGATTTTGAAAATAATGGTACCGTTAAAGATCCTTGGGGAAATACTAAATTAGGTTTATCTTTTTCAACTAAAATATCAAGAAAAATGTTTGGTTTAACATGGAATAAACTTTTAGAAACGGGTTCCTTAATAGTGGGTGATAAAATCACTATTACTGTTGATTTAGAAGCAAAAAAAATATAATAACAAAAGCTTAGGCTTTTGTTGACATTGGTGGAATATGAAATTAGAAGACTTAATTATACTTTATGCAGAAGATGAAGAAGGAATATCCCAAACAGTAGGAGAAGTACTTGAACTGTATGTAAACAAAGTCATTTATGCTAAAGATGGAAAAGAAGCCTTAGAACTTTATACTATATACAAACCCAATATTTTATTATTAGATATCTGTATGCCCAAACTAAATGGACTGGATGTTTTAAAAACAATTAGAAAAACAGACCTTTTTACCCCTGTAATTATCATGACCGCACATACCGAACAAGATTATTTATTAAATGCTGTAGAACTGTATATTACAAAATATTTAGTCAAACCCTTTGATAAAAATGCCTTGGAAAATGCACTGAACAAATGTTTAGATCTTATTTCTACAAAATTAAATGATGTGATTCTTTTAAAAGAGAATATCACTTATGATATAAAAGCTAAAAGCATAGAAAAAGAGGGACAGATAACTATTTTAAATAAAAAAGAGTCTTTGTTATTAAACCTTTTATTAAAAAATACACCTCACATTGTTTCTTATGAAGAAATCGAATATCATTTGTGGCCAGATATAGAAGTAAGCAAAGAAGCGTTTAAATCTCTCATTAAAGATTTAAGAAAAAAAACCTCAAAAGACTTAATTATAAATATTTCTCAAACAGGATATAAACTTGAAAAATCTTAATTTTTCAATGAAAACTAAGAGTCTCTTTTTTATTCTTTGTTTAATTTCAATACTTTTATTAACCCTTTATTATCAAAATAAAAGCTCTAATAAATCTTATTTATATTTATTACAAAACAATTATAAAAATACTTTAGATAATTTTTACTCTACTTTTAGGCATAAACTAGAGAATTCTTATACAAACTTAAATTTTTACCTAGAAAATGATGTATTATTTGACTTAATTGATGAGAAAAAAAATACAGAAATCAAAAACTATGAGAAGTATCTTCTAACAAAGTTCAAAAACAAAAACGCATACTTAAAAGACATTAACATCACTCTTATAACAAAAAATAAGATACATTTCCCCAGCTATTCTTTTACAAAAAGAAAGAATCATATTTATATAAAATTATCTTATTTACTTAAAAGCAAAAAATCTTCTTATGCCAGAGTTGATTATCTTCTCACTTCAAAACTTTTATTAAAAAGTGTCAAAATGTATAATAATTCAGAAGGTGTAATATATTTTGAAGATAAAAACAAAAACCTGCTTGAAACTTATTTAGAGCAGAATCGTAATAATGAAACATTTTCTGTTTTACTTGAAAACTGCAGAGAAGAACACAAAGATCTTAAAAAAATAAAAGATAAGTTCTATATCAGTAAAATTCTAGCTTTAGAGGTTTTAAAACCAAAGGGTGAGTATCAAGCTGTTTTTTTTCTTGATGTTACAAAAGAAAAAAATGAATATATATCTTTGGTCAAAAATTCTCTTATCGTTTCTTTATTATTATTTGTTTTCGCAGCAATCTTAGTTAATTTTTATTTAAACTATTTAATTAATAGAATTAGTAAAAATGAATATGACGTAAAACAAATCAATAAAAACTTAGAAAAAACAATTTCTATAGAAATTACCAAAGGCTTAAAATTACAGCAAAAAGCTCTAGAAGAAAAACAAAAGAATGAACAAATGTTAATTCAGCAATCAAAACTTGCCATGATGGGCGAGATGATTGGAAATATTGCGCATCAATGGAGACAACCTTTAATGCAGTTAAGTGCTATTTTTATGTATTTAGACGCGTATCAAGAAAAAGGAAAATTAACGCCAGAGAAATTTAATAAAAAAATACAAGACTCTGTTTCTATTATTGATTATATGTCAAAAACGATAGAAGATTTTAGGAACTATTTTAAACCAGAAAAACAAAAAGAGACTTTTTTAATTAAAGAGTGCTTGGATTCTGCTTTATTTATAATTGATTCTACTTTAAAAAATTCTTTTATTGAAGTTAAAACTGTTTATGAAAAAAAAGATATAAAAACTACTTCTTTTAAAAATGAATTTTCGCAAGCCTTGTTAAATATTATTTCTAATTCAAAAGATATTTTAATTTTAAGAAAAATACAAAACCCTTTAATTACAATATCTGTTTTTCAAAAAAACCATAAAACCTATATTTCTATTGAAGATAATGCAAAAGGTATTGACAAATCTATTCTCAATAAAATTTTTGACCCCTATTTTACTACTAAACATAAATCAAGTGGTACAGGTATTGGCCTTTATATGAGTAAAATGATTATTGAAAACAGTATGCAGGGAAAGATTTTTGTTGAAAATACAGAAAATGGCGCTAAATTTACTATTGAGATTTAAAATCAAAGAAACTAAGCATAAAAAAAGGGAAAGAGTAAAACTCTTTCCCTTTTTATTATTAGGAAGTAAATAATATATTTAGTGCTACACCTGCAGCCTATTAATTACAACCACATCCACCTTGTTTGGTTTGACCAGCAGAGCTTCCTGGATTTGCTCCACCTCCACAACATCCAGAACTACTTGCTTGTGCGGGTGCTGCAACTGCAGCCTTTGAAGTAGTTGAACATGCAGATACGCCAGGAGCAGTAGTAGGTTGAATCGAAGCATTTTCGGCTTGTTCACTAACCTCATCTACAAAAGAAATTAATTTCTCTGCTGCCATCATATATCGTTTTGCTGTTACTGAATTGGGTTCACAAAAAACAATAGGTTTTCCATTATCCCCACCTAGTCTAATMGCAGGTTCWATAGGTAAGTTTCCTAAAACAAAAGTATCATACTCTTTTGCAATTGCTTCACAAGTACCTTTTCCAAAAATATCWGATTCTGTTTCACATGAAGGACAAATAAATCCACTCATATTTTCTACAATTCCAGCAATAGGAATATGCAGTTTTTTAAACATATCCAGCGATCTTCTGGCATCATCAAGCGCTACATGTTGTGGTGTTGTAACATTAATTCCACAAGTAATAGGAACACTTTGAGCAAGCGTTAATTGAGCATCACCAGTACCTGGTGGCATATCAATAAACAAGATGTCTAATTCGCCCCATAGAATATCTCTTAATAATTGTTGAATGGCTTTCATAATCATAGCCCCTCTCCAAATCAATGCTTGACCTTCATCCATTAAAGAACCCATAGACATAACATCTACGCCATAAGCTTTAAAAGGTTTGGCTTTGTTTCCAACTACTTCTACTTCTTGGCCTTGTAAACCCATCATACGAGGGATATTAGGACCATAAATATCTGCATCTAAAATACCTACTCGTTTTCCTTGCATTGCAGCTGCTATTGCTAAGTTAACTGTAGTAGTAGATTTTCCAACCCCACCTTTTCCTGAAGATACCATAACAAAGTTTTTAATTTGTGGTGCAATATTGCTACCACTCACTGAATTACTTTGTTGTTTTGGTTCTTCTGGTTTATTCATAGAAATTTCTACGCTTGTTAATCCAATGTTGCTAAGACAGGCTGTGATTTCATGTCTTAATTTCATTTCAACATCTTGTGCAGCTGATGTAATATCTAAAATTACCACACAAGAAGTATCATCTTTAATTTGTACATCTTTTAAAAATCCAAACTCTACAATGGATTTTGAAAAGCCTGGATAAATTACCTTTTCTAACTCTTTTTTAATATCTGCAATACTTGCCATATTAATATCCTTATGAAAAATTGTGTTATTATAGTTTAATTAGGATAATTTTTGTCTTAATTAAGAACTATGCGTATTATCACCTTATCATAGCACAAGGTAAAGAAATTTTTACCTTATTGATGCAATAATTATTAATATTTTCAAAGAAGATGAAGAAAAGTAATCATTTAAAAAGTATTCTTAAATAGGCCATTTTTCTTTTTTATAAGCACTGTCCCAAAATAACCATTCCATYTKRGAAGCTTTATAAAATGCTTGTAACATYTGATYTTTTTCRTCTTTNKRAASMWTTTTGNKCATGTTTATTRCAAATAAYWATSACATCTTGAACTACTTTTTCATATTCACTGCTKCCRTARGTATYAATCCAAGCTTGATAKATATTATCTTCTTTATTTTGRTGYTTTAATATATATGCYCCYACTTCTTGATAAATCCAAAAACAAGGCAAAAYAGAYGCAAGWAYTACYSMTACAGAWGAAGTATTMACAATRGTATGTAAATATCCTGTATATAAWARACAAGAAGGGCTTGCTTCTAAGTTTTCATCTGCTTGAAACAARTCYAAAAACTCTTCATGCAGYTCTTTTTCWACATCCATWATATCTTTAGCRTAAATTAAAAAATTATTGCTTTCTTCTTCMTTKATAAGTTTTGAGGAGAGTATTGTAAGAATTCTTCTAAATTCATTTAAATATAATTTATCTTGTTTAATATAAAACTCAAAGGTRCTTTTATCCAAAGTACCTAACATTAGTTCTTTTACAAAATCCAAATYTAAAATATCTTTGTAAATTGTTTGATCAATTGAAGCCCAAGCTTCTTGGGAAAATGTCTTCATTCTAAGCCTTATTGAATAGTTTTTTTTGTATATTTATTTATTATGTAACTTTTATAATCTTTTTAAAAATCTTTTGATTATATCAAAAAGGTTTTATATTAATGTTATCTTTTTTACTTTATTATTTATATAAGTTACTTTCTAATATAATAGTATAAAAACGAATGGATGATTCACATGACAATTGATGAAAAAGCATTTAATAACTCTACTTATACCTTCTTATCTAGTGACCAATATGAAAATAATTTTGATAATAACGAAGTTTTCGAAATTCTTAAAGTTTTTGATATTAATAAAAGTAAAGACAAGCTTCTTGAGTCTGATGATAATAACTATTTACTTTTGATATCTTACATCAATAAATTATATTATTTTAATGAAGACATCCCAAAAGAAATTCAAGATGTTTTAAAATACAATGGAAAGTTTAAAGACATTCTACATGCATATGTAAAGAAAAAAACAGATGCACTTATGTCAAATGAAGGTATTACTTTTTTTAGAGAAGTCACTTTGATAATCAATTTATTGTCTATGGGTAAAAACTATAATATTTTTACAAGTTATGATACCTATAATTTTGATAACTTAGGAAATCTATTTAGAGATTACGAAAGTATTTTAAATGAAGAGATAGAAAATAAAGCGTCTTTTTTAGGAACCTTTTTATGTTATAAACAACTTATTTTTGTTCTTCAAAAACTTTGTATTATAAATTCAACTGACCTAACAAGAAAAAAAACCATTCAACCTATTCTAAATCTTATTACTGAGACAATCAACATTTTAAAATACACTGTTAATTTGAGTAAAGAAAACCTTACTTCACTTAATAATGCTCTTGGTATGCTTTTATATTATTTTGCTCACTTACCCTATATTTCAACCAAAAACAAAAGTATAGAATATATTATCGATGAATATTATTTAAACTTGGAAAAACAAGTTGATGGTTATACCATCTCTAAAGAATGTAATTTTGATGAAAGAGATGAAAAAGAAGAGTTTATTATATTTAAAAGTAATGCCTCTTTTTTACTTTTAGTTTTATTGCAAAAGTTAGATTCTCGTTATGATGATATTGATTATTTTGAAACTGAAAATTTTAAAAAATGTATACGTTTATACAATAAAAAGTTTTCTTTATTGTTAAAAAAAGAGCTTCTCGATGATGAAGAATCTTTCAAAAATAAGCTCTTAGATAATTTTATTTATAAGTACCAAGTAAAAAGTTATGAAAAAGTTATAAATAACCATAAAGATTTAATAGATAACTTTATAAAAAGTGATGATAAGTATATTATAAAAAATCTGGAAGTTGTGCATGATATTCTTTTATTTTCAAATCAAATTGAAGACTATAAATATTTAAGTATTGCAGAGATTTTAATTGAGTCTCCTTTAATAAAAAATGATTATTATGAGTTTTTTAAATTAAAAACCATAGATATTATAATCAATTATTTTATTCATACCCCAAGTAAAGAAAATATTGAGGAGCTTATTCATAAAACATTCTCTTATATTGAAAAACAAAAAAAGACATCCCACCTTTTATCAATATATTCTAAAATATATATTGATTTAGTAACGTATTTATCTGCAAAAACTAATATTTCATCAATAAATAAAGCAAAGGATATTTATACTATTTTTATTAATATGAACGGTTATAAAATTCTTGAAAATGAATATGTTTACGCAAATAGGATTCTATTGTTAAATTTTGCTTCTTTTCATGCAAAAGAACTTAAGTTAGAAAATGCCAATCTAACAGATGATATTTTGTTAAATCTTGGGAAAAGTTATATAAAAAAGTGTATGCAATTTGACAGTGTAAAACACAAGGCTATAATTTCAAGTGAACTTTCAAGTATTACACAAAGCGTTATTTTTGATACAAATATTACCAAAGTAGACATTGAGAAAAAATTATCTTCACTTATTTCTGAAGAATTATTTTATGGTTTATCAAGCGTTAGAATTGTAGGATTAAACAATAAAAGCTCAGATATTCTAGATAGGGGCTACAAAACATATGAACTGCCTTTATTAAATAAATATTCTATTGAATTTATTTTTCCTGCTGTTTACGAAAGTGCCTTTTCACAGCTTCTAAAAAATAATAAACAATTTATTCTTACCAATATCAATAATATTATTGGCAATTTGGAAGCTAAAAACTTTGATTCACTTCAAACAGATAACTTAAAAAATAAGCAAAACCTAATTGATGACCTTGACACTTATGAATATGAAACACCTGCTTTGATTGATATTTATGTAGCTTCTTTGCCAATAGTTATTAAAGAATATGGTTTTAAAGCAAAAGATAAGTACTTATGCATATTACAAGAAAGAATACAAGAGATAGTAAAAGATTCCACCATATATAAAATTGATGACTTTACTCTAAGTATTTTGTTTCCAAAATTAATTGATTTTTCAGAAATACTTAATAGACTGTTTTCTTTAAAAGTTGAAAACAATGAAAAAAACATTGATTTAAACTTTACTATTGCTATTACCTCTTCAAACAAAGAAAGTTTATTATATAATTCAAGATTAACACTAAGTCAAGCACTAAAAAAAGAAAAACCATATTTAATTAACATTGAAAAAGGAATATTACTATGAAAGATATGATCATTGATAAAATTGACTCCCTTCCTCCCTTACCAAAAAGTGTAATAGAGATTGAAGAGTTTAGATCTCTGCCAGAAAAAGAACCTTTAGATTTATTAAAAATTATTGAACAAGATCCTTTAATTATTACTTCATTATTAAGAGTTGCAAACTCTGCGATGTTTGGATTTAGATCTGCTGTTGAAACCCCTAGCCGTGCTATTAATTTACTTGGTATTAATTTTACCATCTCTGTTGCTTTAGGTACGGTGGTTCAAGATTTAATTAAATCTGATTTAAAACCTTATGGTGTAGGAATTGATGCTTTTTTAAATTCTTGTAATTTATCCTCTACAATTGTTAATAAATGGTTAGGAGCTTCAAACTTTGATTTAAAAGAAGAACTTTTATTGCCAGCTTTTTTACAAGAAACAGGAAAATTTATTATTGCTGAGTTAATTATAGAACTGGAAAAAGAAGAAGAATTTAAAGAAGGTATTGCGCAAGGTAAACACTTAGCTACATTAGAGCGGACATTAGTGGGACATTCATGTTCTACCATTACTGCTAATATTTTTAAACATTGGAAACTAAGTCCTAATTTAGTAACTGCAATTGGTTATGTTGGTCATCCTGATAAAGCACCTACAGGGTTCAAAGAAAAAGTACAAATTCTTGAAATTGTAAAAATATTATCCAATTTAACGGCACCTTTAAGTGATGATAATGTGGAGCTTGGATTAAAAAAATGTAAAGAATATGGCTTAGATGTAGCTGCTTTATCATCTGCTATTGAAGGTATTAAAACCAAGATCGAAGACGAAGCTTAACTCAAATATAAGTAACTTTAGCCTATAATATGTAACTTTTTTACACAAGGGGCTTTTTTGACTGATGTTACGCTAATAGTTCTGTGTGCTGGTACTTCTTCGAGGTTTGAACACAGAATTAAAAAACAATGGTTGCGTATAAATAATGAGCCATTGTGGTTAAATGTTACAAAACGTATCTCCTCTTATTACGAATTTAAAAAAATAATTGTTACTTCTCATCCAAATGAACTAAATTACATGAAAAACTTCTCCTCAAGTGTAACCTTTGTAAAAGGTGGGGAAACAAGACAAGAATCAATGAAAAATGCTTTATTAGAAGTTGACTCTAGATATGTAATGGTTACTGATGTTGCAAGAGCAGGCGTTCCCAAAAGTGTCATTTTAGATTTACTTAACAATAAAGATAAAGCAGCCTGCATTGTTCCTATACTAGATGTAAATGATACTGTTATATTTAATGAAGAAACAATTGATAGAAAACACGTAAAACTTATACAAACTCCACAATTATCAAATACAAGTATTTTAAGAAAAGCCTTAGAAAATACACAAGATTTTACTGATGACAGCTCTGCAATTAAAAATATTAATGAAAGTGTTTTTTATATTAAAGGTTCTTATTCAAGTAAAAAACTAACTTTTTTAAGTGATTTAAATGAGTTTGATTATTTAGGTGGACCTTCTAAAAATACTTTTGTAGGTTCTGGAATTGATATTCACGCTTATGAAGATAATAAAGAGATGTATTTAGGTGGTGTAAAACTACCTTGTTCTTATGGATTCAAAGCACATTCTGATGGAGATGTTTTAATTCATTCTGTAATAGATGCTCTTTTAGGCGCTGTTGGCGCTGGTGATATTGGAGAGTTTTTCCCAGACAATGATCCACAATATAAAAATGCCAATTCAGCATCGTTACTTCTTTTTATTTTAGACTTTATTACAAGTGTTGGATATGAAATAATCAATATTGACTTAACAATACTGGCCGAAATACCAAAAATTAATCCTCATAAATTAGATATTAAATTTTCAATGGCAAAATTATTAAATATTGAGCCACAGTTCATTAATATCAAAGCAACAACCTCTGAAAAGATGGGATTTGTTGGCAGAAAAGAAGGCCTTACAGTATTATGTACTGCTAATTTAAAATACTACGATTGGAAAAATACATGAATATCTTAATAATAGAAAATGAAGTTTATTTGGCACAAAAAATTGTTTCCCGATTATTGGATGATGGTCACCTATGTGACTTTATCGAATCAACTAATATTAACATGGAAAAAGATTACGATATTGTTTTATTATCGACATCTTTGCCTTCTTCTCAATGCAAAGAGATAATAAAAAAATACAAAGAACATGCTATTGTTTTATTACTGGTATCTTATATTTCTGATGAAACGGTTACTGATCCTATTAAAGAAGGTGCCAAAGATTATATTATGAAACCTTTTATTATGGATGAACTTGTACGTAAAATTTATCATTATAAAGAATGGCAAAGTGTTAAAAAAGAACTTAGCACGCTAAGAGCTTATTTAGAATTCAATTTTAAAGATGTAAATATCTCTAATATTCAACTTTCACATACTTTTCCTCTACTAGTATCAACGAATTCTCCAAAAATGGCAGACAAAGTAGTATTTGAAATTGCACGAAAATTTGATTTGGCTATTAAATTTATTTCTTTATCCGATACCCCAACATGGCAAAAAGACTTAGCAAAACCCACTAAAGAGCTTTTATACATTACAGACTATCAAGTACTTAAAAAATCTTCTAAAGACAATTTAAATGCCCTTTTAGATGGAAGAAAAGCAATTATTTGTTCTCTTGAAAAAGAAGAAGACTTCCCTTTCTCAAAAATATCATGCATGCAAAATAATATTTCTTTAATGAACAATAATATTATGACAATAAATGAATATGTAAAACTTATGGTTTTAACTTTTCAAGGGAATTACCCCGATACTGAGTTATCTAAAAAACTGGGAATTTCAAGAAAATCTCTCTGGGAAAAAAGAAAAAAACTAGGTATTGAAAAAAAGAAACAGGCAAAACAATGAGAAAACTCTTTTTAACACTTTTTTACTCAGGTCTAACTCCAAAAGCTCCAGGAACTGCAGGAAGTATTGTTGCTCTTATTCTAGGGATGTTACTTCTAAAAATTGTTCCTGATTCAACCTTATTTATGTTATCAATATTGATTACTGCAATAGCAATAAAACAAATTGATATTTATGAAAAAGAAATAGGAGAGCATGACAGTAAAGAAATCGTAATAGATGAACTGGCTGGTATGTGGTTAGCACTTTCAATTTGTGGCATTACTGATGAAAATTTTTATATTATGGGCGCTTTAGCTTTTGTATATTTTAGACTCTTTGATATTTGGAAACCTTCTTTAATTGGTAAAATAGATCAAAAAGTAAAAGGTGGTTGGGGTGTTATGGGAGATGATCTTTTAGCAGGTGTTGCAGCAGGACTAGCAGCAGCAGGAACTTACCAACTTATTCTTAAATTCATATACTAGGAAAAATCATGACAATTACAAAAAAAGTAACCTTTATAGCAAAAGACGGCTGTGAAGATAAAATGAAAGAACTATTAATTGCTATGGTAGCACCTTCAAAAAAAGAAGACGGTTGTATCTTTTATGATATTTTTCAATATGAAAATAACAGAAAAAAATTCTCAGCAGTAGAGTCATGGAGAGATGAAAAAGCTCTTGATGGTCATAAAGGCACTTCTCATTATGCTGTATACAAAGCCTCATATGAGCCATATTGTGAACATAAATATACAGATGAGTTAGAGATACTTAAATAATCTTATCTTTCATATTTTAAAAAACATATCAATTTATATAATGAGGGTCTATTTTTCAAAGAAAGAATAGCTCTTATTTTATTACACGATATCAAACACCTCGAAAAATTCTTTTAATTCTATCTATTACTATACTAAACACTTTCTTTTTCGCTTGTTTCGGGAACATACTTAAATTGTGTTGTTTCATAACTTCAAATAATATTCGATTAGATCTGGTCATTTTAGACATTTTTCTACTTTATAATGGTTTCTTGAAATATTGTAAAAGAATTTATTGTTTTTTGTAAGGTCAAGGCGAAGTTTAAAAATCATAAGGAGTGTACGATAAGTACATGACGCATGATTTTTAAACTTCAACGCAGAGATTGCGCAAACAAGCAAA
>NVWN01000031.1 GCA_002733685.1 Arcobacter sp.
AGCGGGAGACGAGACTCGAACTCGCGACAATCTGCTTGGAAGGCAGAGGCTCTAGCCAACTGAGCTACTCCCGCTTAACTTGTGGTAAAAATAAGATTATAAAGATTACCAGTTCTTTATAAAATGGAGCTGATGATAGGAGTTGAACCTACGACCTGCTGATTACAAATCAGCTGCTCTAGCCAACTGAGCTACATCAGCATTAAAGAATAAACTTTAATTTTTAAAACAGTTAAAAAACTATCTTAGGCTTACTATTATTTCTAATAGTGGTGCGAACGGTCGGAATTGAACCGACACTCTGAAACCAGAATTGGATTTTAAGTCCAACGCGTCTACCAATTCCGCCACGCTCGCATTTTTAATGGTAGTAATATAAAATATAATGTTAAATAAATTCAAATGGTGGCGCGAGACAGAATCGAACTGTCGACACAAGGATTTTCAGTCCTTTGCTCTACCGACTGAGCTATCGAGCCACTATTAAAGTGGTGGGGAGAGAAGGACTCGAACCTTCGAAGCCGTAGGCGAGGGATTTACAATCCCTTGGATTTGACCACTCTCCAACCTCCCCRTGATTGAATTACTATTTAACATTAAAATGGATGGGGTATCAGGATTCGAACCTGAGAATGTCAGCACCAAAAGCTGATGCCTTACCACTTGGCGATACCCCAATCACGTAACTTACTCTTAAATAAGTTGCTTGGAATAATAACGTTTTATCCTTAAAATAACATTAGATATTAAGGATAAAGGCTATAAAACTGTAATTTTACGATAATTCTTTTTCAACTAAGGGAAAAAGCTTTTTATCGATGCTTTTATAAGCAGAAACTAAAGAATAGGTTAAGGCTTTTAAAACTGCAGCTTGGTCTTTTTCATCACTTGGTTTTTGAATATTTTCAATTTTACAGTTGTTATTAAAATTATGATAAGTATTTAAATCAGGTAAAAAATCCAGTCTATGTGTTAAATCATTTTTTAGTTTTCTGGTTTCATCCATAATTTTAAATTCATCAAAAGTAATTACTTTTGTAGCTTCTAGTTCTTGAAGTAATTTAAATTGTGTTTTACTTCTAGATGTTCCATGAATTAAAGATTCACTTACAAATTCATAGTAAGATTCAATAGCTGAGATAATAAGGTAAATATTATTACCTTCTTCTTCTTTTAATGAGCTTGATGCGTCAATAAAGTTTTTAAAGTTTCGGATTTTTATTAATGGAAT
Source organism: Arcobacter sp. (assembly GCA_002733685.1). Taxonomy (GTDB): domain Bacteria; phylum Campylobacterota; class Campylobacteria; order Campylobacterales; family Arcobacteraceae; genus NORP36. The sequence continues at coordinate 1,232 of NVWN01000031.1, forward strand.
GTTCATTTTGTGCCTTATAAATAAAATGCTGTTGTTGGAGGAAATTCTTTAAATGCTAGTTTTAGAGCAAAAGCGATGTCTGTTTTGTATTTTACATTGTGCATAGGTGTTGGAAATTGTAATAAATCAATAGAACCCTCTATTGTTTTTTCTTTTTTATAAACAAAAACAATATTTTTACCCAATTTAACGGTGTGATCATAAACGGTTTGTGCATAATCATAAATACTTGGAAATTCTTTTTTATTAAGTTTCTCACCCCAAGCAAAAAGAACAAATTTACCACTTGGAATAAAGTTTGCTGCATCTAAATACATTAAATCTCTGTCAAACTCAGTATTTTGTGCCGACATGTATTTTTCTAAATCAGAATTAAATTTATCTAATAAAGAAGGAGTGTCTATGTGTTTTTCATTTAAATTAAAGAGGTTTTTAATTTCAACTATTTTTCCCACACAGGTGTCTTTCATTGCTTGTTTGTAAGCCGTAATATAATTTTCAACTTTTAATTCAATAAGTTCATCAAAAGCATCAAATTCTTGGTCCAATAAAAACTTTGTTGTATCAAATCCCATTGGTGTAATAATAGGGTTGTACATATATACAGTACCTATGATATTCTTTTTTCGATCTTTTGCTGTTTTAATTTTCTGTTTTAAGTCTTTTACTGTGATTTCTTCTTCATCTTCACGATTAAAGTACATATACGAACGTGTAAGAAATACTTCTTCGTATTTTGTTTGTAGTTCACCAAAGTATTGCATGTTTTGCCTTTGTCTTTTTGCTGTTATTTTTTGAATTTTAGCTAAGTTATTTGGTTAAAGAGCTTATAGAAAAGATTAAGAAGATATAATTAAAATAAAACCACTTAAGAGGAAGTTTCTTAAATCTTAGGGAGAGAAAAATAATGCGTTATGAAAATATGACATCTTTTATTGTAATGGACATAGTAAGAGAAGCCCAAAAATATCCCAATGCTATTCATTTTGAAATTGGACAACCGGACTTAGCTCCTAGTCCTAAAGTAAAAGAAGCTTTGCATGAAGCAATTAATGACAATTGTTTCTCATATACCGAGTCTATGGGTTTATTAGCCTTAAGGCTTAAAATTAAAGAACATTATAAAAAAACATACAATGTAACAATCAACGAAAATCAAATTTTACTTACTCCTGGGACTTCTGGGGCTTTTTTGGTGGCTTATACATTGAGTTTAAAGTACAAACACCGTTTGGGTTTAAGTGACCCCTCTTATCCCTGTTATAAAAACTTTGCGCATATGCTTGATATTGAACCTGTATTTATGAATATAGATAAAAGTACTAAATACCAGTTAACACCTAAACATTTAGAAGATCAAAAACTGGATGCACTGCAAATATCCTCACCTGCTAATCCTACTGGGAATATTTACACAAAAGAAAATTTAGAAGCACTTATTTTATACTGCAAAAAAAACAAGATAGCTTTTATTTCTGATGAGTTGTATCATGGTTTAACGTATGAAGAAAACGCTCATACTGCATTAGAGTTTGATGAAAATGTGTTTGTTATAAATGGTTTTTCAAAATATTTTTGTATGCCAGGTGCTAGATTAGGGTGGATTATTGTTCCTCCCAAATATGTCAGACAAGCAGAAATCATTGCACAAAATATATTTATATCAGCTCCAACTTTGTCCCAATATGGTGCAATGCAAGCCTTTGATTATGAATATTTGACAAACTTAAAAGATGTATTTAAAGTAAGACGTGATTATTTATATAAAGAATTGAATGAAATCTTTGATATAGATGCAAAACCCGATGGAGCTTTTTATTTATGGGCTAATGTATCGCAATATACGAATGACTCTTTCTCTTTTGCAAAAGAATTATTGAAAAATATTCAAGTTGCTTGTACGCCTGGTTTGGATTTTGGAAAAAACAAGAGCAATATTTATTTGCGTTTTGCTTATACAAGAGATATAGAACATTTAAAAGAAGGGGTAGAGCGTTTAAAAAAATATTTAAAGAATAGAAAAAATTGACTTACTTTGTTTTTGAGGCTATAATAATTAAGTTTTAATAATCTTTGAACAAGGAGTCTTATATGACCACTGTACTAGATAAAAATAGCCTCAGTTTTAAGTATTTTCGCTTAGAACAATCTTTTCTTAAAGAGATAAAAAGAATCATCTATAAACATCACAGCATTTTAGGCTATTTCTAAGCTTTAAATCGTTTAATTATTTTCCCTTATTGTGCTAAAAATAAGCGGATTTCTTTAAAATAATCATCTTTTTTTATAATATTATTATGACCTGAGTCTTTAATTGTTTTAACCGTAAGTATTTTAGGATTAAAAGCTTTTATTAAATTATTTGAATATTTTGCTTTTATTGTTTCATCCTTACTTGCTAATAATACTAAGGTTTTACTTCTAATGTTTTTAACTCTTTTTAGAGAATTATAATGATCTTTTAAAATTAAAGTTATTGGATAAAACGGATATTTATCTTTGGCCATACCTACGATACTGTCATAAGGGGTAACCAATATTATTTTAGAAAAAGAAAACTTTTCTCCCAAATAAGTAGCGATTCCTGTTCCTAAACTTCTTCCTATAAGTATTATATTCTTATGCTCTTTTTGTATTTTTTTATAAATAACGTTGGCATCATTAAATAAGTTTTTTTCGCTTGGACTTCCTGAACTTCCTCCATAACCACGATAGTTAAGCAAATACACAGTATGTTCGGGGAAGTTACTTTTAAAGGCATCAATTCTCTTAGCAACTGTTTCACTTCTGCCTGGTAAATATAAAATGGCTTTGTTTTTGTTTGGGTTTATAACTATTACTTTAATATTTTCTTTGTCTATTTTGATATTTTGTACTAAAGCATTATGTTTTATTTCTGTTTGTATAAAATAAATAAAATCTCTTTGAAAAATATATAAATATATTCCTCCTGCTAAATACATGAGTATGAAAAAATACAGTATATTTCTAATTTTTAACATTTTTTTTCTCTTCTTCTTTTGCTGGTGTTATTTGTTTTCTAATAGTTCTTCTAAATCACTTAGCTTATCAATAAAATATTGGGCATTTGAAAAATCATGTGTAGAGGTGAAATCGTTTTTTACCATGATACAATCAATTCCAGCAGCATAAGCAGAGCTTAATCCTCTTTGAGAATCTTCTACTACTATGCTTTCTTCTTTTGCGGCTTGAAATCTTTTTAGACCTGCTAAATAAGGAGCAGGGTGAGGTTTTGCTTTTTCATACTCTTCTACACATAAAGTAAAATCCATATATTTAATAATGCCTCTGTTTTTATGAATAAGATCAAAGTCTACTCTTCTAGAAGTTGTAATAACAGCCATTTTGTATTTTTTACTCAAGGCTTCAAGTATTTTTGTTACCCCAGGAATTTCTATATTCTTATTTTGCAAAAAGTCTTGGTAAATAAGATCTCTTTTTTTTCTATAAGGAACAATTGTTTCTTCAGAAATTCCTGCTTCGTAAGCCAGTTGCCAAGCATTTCCACCCTTGGCCATAATTTCTAAATAATAAGGCAGTTCTAAATCCAAACCCAATGTTTTTAGTATTATTTTATTGGCTTCATAATACCAAATTTCAGTTTCTACAAGAACTCCATCGTTATCAAAGAGAATATATTTTTTCATTAAAAGTCTTTTTCTTGAATTGTACTAGAATAAAAGCTTAAAAAACTTTATTTAATAAAATATTATAAAAAACAAGTGTACACTTGAAGATATTAAGTATATTTAAAAGGATAAAAAATGATAAAAAATATCTTCTGTATTTCTTTTATAGTATTTATTTTTATTGCTTGTACTTCTAAAGATAGAAGTTCTTACAATAATAAAGCGGCACAATATCAAGAAGCAAAAGCTAAAAAAGCCTACAAAGAATTAGAATAAACTAATTATTTAGAATATTGAGTACTTCTAATAATTGTAAGGGGTCAACTGTAATACCATGTACTTTGGCAGAAAAATGTAAATGTGGACCTGTTACTCTTCCTGTACTCCCTGATAAGCCAAGAAGTTCACCTCTTTTTACGAGCTCTCCTACTTTTTTATCTAAAGTAGATAAATGGTAATAACCCGTATAAATTCCATGTCCATGGTCAAGAACAATAGAATTTCCAGCATAGAACCTATTTTGTGAAATAACAACTTTACCTGCATTTGCTGCTAAAATTTTTGTATTTTTTATGGCTTTAAAATCTGTTCCTGAGTGATACGACTTTAAAGAACCATTATAAATTCTTTTTGTTCCAAAAGGACTTGTTATTTTGCTCTTAAGTGGAAGTATAAAATCTTTTTTCCACAAAATCTTTTTATTTACTGTTTTATAAATCTTAGTGGCTTGTTTATATTCTTTTTTTGCTCTTTTATTGTCTTTTTTATTTAGACTTACTCTTTTTTTATTTACTTTGATTATTTCTTTTTTGTATAAGCCTTTTGTAATAATTATTTTTTCAGAAGTAAATATTCTTTTTTTATTTTTTACATAAGAGAAAATAATTCGATGTTCTTTTATTTTTTTRTAATAAGAAAGAGGTAATAAAGAATAATACTCATTTTTTTTAAAAGGATTTTTWARAAAATYTAAATGTAATTTATTTAAAGAGAGTTTYACATCATTTATATTATTCTTTGTATTTATGGTWATTAATACTGTTTGTGCGTTGTTGGCGCTTGTATTRTGGACTTTAAAGGTGGGTACATTRGCGTAYAAACTTGAAGTTAGGATCAAAAGACATATTATTTGTTTAAAATTTTTCATAAAACATTTTAACAAAATAATTAACAGTTTTTATTTAAATTGCATTTTTTTATTTTCTTTTCTTTTATCAGTAGACCAAGAATATATTCCATAAGCAACAAAAACTACAAGAAGAAAAATAGAGATTTCAGCTATTACATTCATTATTGACCCTTATTATTTGATATACAAATTGTATTAAAATAATAGTTATAATTTACTTTTGCCAAATAAAGCCTTTTTATTCTTAAGCTAAAAWCGCATATTTTATTTATTAAATAAGAAATACTATTAAGAACTRTGMTTTTACAATAAACAAAAAGTTATTTTTATTTAAGAAATCTTTTYATTAAAAYGTAAATATTGYTKAGATAAAARMATGGTTTATACAACTATTATTACAAACCTGATATAATCGCATAAATTWATATTATTGAYAAAATGGAGTTAAGATGGGTAGAGCCTTTGAATACAGAAAAGCATCAAAATTAAAAAGATGGGGAGCAATGTCAAGAATTTTTCCTAAACTAGGAAAAGCAATTACTATGGCTGCAAAAGCAGGCGTTCCTGATCCTGAAATGAATTCAGCACTTAGAACTGCAATTTTAAATGCTAAAGCTGAAAATATGCCAAAAGCAAATATTGAGTCTGCAATTAAAAGAGCAAGTGCAAAAGATTCAACAAATTTTGCAGAAGTTAACTTTGAAGGAAAAGGTCCTCATGGAGCTTTGATTTTTGTTGAAACTGCAACAGATAACAATACCAGAACAGTGGCAAATGTTAAAGTTATTTTTAATAAAAATGGTGGTTCTTTAGCGCCAACTGGTTCTTTAGAATTTATGTTTGATAGAAAAGCTATTTTTGAATTCAGCAAACCAGAAAATATGGATATTGAAGAATTAGAATTAGAACTAATAGATGCAGGTTTAGAAGAAATAGAAGAAGAAGATGGAATTGTAATTGTTACATCTTCTTATAAAGACTTTGGTTCATTAAATACTGCTTTTGAAGGATTGAATATTGAATTGACAAAAGCTGTTTTACAAAGAATTTCAAATAACCCTCAAGAATTTAGTGAAGAACAATTAGAAGAGATTGGCACGTTAATTGGTAAATTAGAAGACGATGAAGATGTTCAATCTGTTTTTACTAATATCGCTTAAATAAAACCCTTATATAAAATTACAGTAAACAAAGATTTTTCTTTTTTACTGTAAAATAAAATGTAAAGAATAGTTATGAGAAAAAATGGTAATTTTACAGGCTTACTTGCAATTATCTTATGGTCTACTTTAGCTGCTTTTACTGTTCTAACGGGTGATATACCTCCCTTTGAATTGGTCAGTATCTCTTTTTTTGTTTCTTCATTAATTGGTTATGTAATGCTTAAAAAAGCCAAAAAAAACATAAAAGATTTATTTTTAATTCCTCTTAAGGTCTGGGTAATTGGTGTTTTTGGATTATTTGGTTACCATTTTTTTTATTTTTTTGCGTTAAAAAATGCGCCAGCACTTGAAGCAAACTTGATTAATTATTTGTGGCCTTTATTTATTGTCTTATTTTCCGCTTTTTTACCCAATGAAAAACTCAAATGGCATCATATTTTGGGTTCATTATTGGGTTTATTTGCAGCTGTTATTTTATTAAGTAAAAATGGCAGTTTTGATTTTGAATGGCAGTATTTGTATGGTTATGCTTTTGCTTTTGCAGCTGCTCTTACATGGTCTTCTTATTCTGTTATTTCGAAAACCTTTCATGAAATACCTACTTATAGTGTAAGCGGTTTTTGTATGTTAACTTCTTTATTGGCATTAGTTTGTCATTTATTATTTGAAGAAAGTGTATTCCCCAGTTTGGTAGAATTTTTAGCTGCGATTGTTTTAGGATTAGGTCCTGTTGGGGGTGCTTTTTACCTTTGGGATCATGCTTTAAAAAAAGGGAATATAAAACTTCTTGGATCTTTGGCTTATCTTATTCCTTTATTATCTACATTAATATTGATTGTTTTTTCTTTTGCGAGTGTTAATGATAGTATTCTTTGGGCTTGTTTTTTAATTGTTTCTGGGTCTTTATTATCTTCAAAAGATTTAATAAAAGAGCTAATAAAAAATAATTGAATAATTTATTAAATTGTTATATAATATTATATGATGCAAAATATTAAAGGGTATATCATAAAAATTAAATTATTTGTTATATACATCATATTTCTGGGAACACTTTTTGCAAATAATACACCTGAAGTTAAGGTTTTTGGGATTTTAAATCTTTATTCTAATGATAATCTAAATAAAAATTCGCTTGAAATAAAACAAAGTCTTGAAAAAGAATTAGAGGGTGTTAAACTGCCCTATATTTTATACAATGAGTATTTAAACTATAATAATTTTGAACAAAAAGAGTATTTTGAATTATTAAGTAAATTTTATTTAAATAAGTACAAAAATACTGATATTAATTTAGTCCTTGCTACTAATCAAATCTCCTATGAATTTTTACGAGAATACAAACAAAAACTTTTTCCTAATGCAAAAGTTATTGTTTCAAAAGTTAATAATATTGTTTTTGATGATAAAAATAGTAAATTCTCTTTTATCAAAGAAGAGAACAGCATACATAAAATGATTGCATATGTTGAAGATCACCATGAAAATATTAATCACATATACATCTTAAGTGATCAAAAAAAACAGACACAAGATAAACTAAAAAAGATAAAAGAAGATATCTTCTTAAATGATTATGATTATAGTTTTGAATTTAGTAAGAGCACTAGTCTTCAAAACATAAGAAAAGAAATACATGCATTAAAAGAAGATACAATTATTATTATTTATAATTTCAATTTTATAAATGGCAAAAAAATAAAAAATTATCAAAATATTTTCAAAACTCTCTTTGATGATAATTTAGTTTACACTATGTCTTCCTCTGAACTCAAAAAGAATAGTTTTTTAGGATCTTTGGATTATTCCAATGAAATGTTGGGACGAAGTTATGCTTTATTGATAAAAGTATTGTTAAAAGGAAATATTCTAGATAAATCAATTGTAAAATACGACTTAAGGATATTTACATTTAATGAACAAAAACTTTCTGATTTTAATATCTATAGAGATGTTTTTCCAAAAGACTCTATCATATTAAATAAATTAGAAATAGGACATAATCTTTTTCATGAAGATGAATATGTATTTACTTTTTTACTCTTTTTTATAAGTTTTTCTTTATTTTTTATGATTTTTATGATTAATAAAATGCTTAAAATGAAAAAAAACACATTACAAATTGAGGATGTTAACATTATTGTTAAAGAAAGTGAAGCTCAAGTTGTTTCTTTGCTGGATAATCTGCCAGCTATTGTATACAGAAGTAAAAATATTTATTTTGATGATATTGAGTATTTAAGTAAAGGAGTTTTTGAATTAATTGCCTATACCAAAGAACAAATTTTAGAATCAAAACCCTCTTACTTAGATATTATTTTGCCTTCTTATAAAAAAGAGTATAAAGAAAAAATTAAAACAGCAATTGAAAATAAAAGCCCCTATCATATACGATATGAAATAAAAACGTTTAATGATGAAATTAAAACAGTTTATGAAACAGGTATTGGTGTTTATGACTCTTCTTATAAACTAACAGCCATAGAAGGTTCAATTTTTGATATTACAGAACTTAGCCAAGCTCAAAATAAGATTCTAAAATTAAATGCTAATTTAGAGCACACGGTGTATGAACGTACAGTAGAGTTAGAAGAATCGAATAAAGAATTACAGAACTTAATTTCAAGTTCCAAACAAGGTCATCAACATTTACTTCAAAGTGAAAAAATGGCATCCTTAGGTTCTTTAGTAGCAGGAGTTTCTCATGAGATAAATACTCCTATAGGTTTGGCTTTGATGGGAATCACACATTTTAGTGATATTACAAAAGATATTAAAAAGTCCTATAAAGAAAATAAACTGGATGAAAAAGATTTTGAGCTTTATTTAGAAACATCCAATGAATTAGCCAATACCATAACTACTTCTTTAATACGCGCTGCTGATTTAATTAAAAGTTTTAAGCAAATTGCAGTGGATCAAAGCAGTGAGGAAATACGTACTTTTGATTTAGAAGCGTACGTAAAAGAAGTTTTATTAAGTATTCGTAATAAAACAAAAAAAACAAAACATACAATAAATGTAATATGTAAAAATAAAATAATAATATCTTCTTACCCAGGGGCTATTTCTCAAATCATTACGAATCTTGTAATGAACTCTATCTTACATGCTTTTAAGAATAAAGAAGAAGGCATTATTAATATACACCTAGAACAAGATATCAAACGTGTTATTATTAGCTACAGTGATAACGGAGTAGGCATTAAAAAAGAACATTTATCGCAAATATATGATCCTTTTTTTACAACAGCAAGAGAAGAAGGTGGCAGTGGTTTGGGTTTAAATATTTTATACAATGTTGTTACGTCTAAATTAAAAGGAAGTATAAAATGTAACTCCATGCTAGATGTGGGAACAGAGTTTAAAATTACATTTATACTTGAATAAAGTTTTTATATTATTAAATAAAACTTCCTTTTTTTGCAACTGGATCTTATATTCTTTTTACTTATCTCTAATTTTATACATAAAGTCTTACCTTTAATTCTAAATCCTCAGTAACTTAACATCACTCGCACTAACATTTTAAATTATTTGAAGCATTTGTTTTTTTATTAAGTAAATAAAGTTTAGAGTATTTAATTTTAGGCAGTATAAAATTGACTTTTTTTTGACTTATTTTTTATATACTTTTTTATCTTAAACAAAAAGGCTAAATATGAAAAAAGTAATTTCTAAAATATTGTTGTGTGCCGTTGTGGCTACAAGTGGTTTCGCAGCATATCCAAGTAAAACTATTAAGTTAATAGTTCCTTCAAAAGCAGGTGGTTCTACAGATACAACTGCAAGACTATTTATTGATACTGCTAAAAAGTATTGGAAAGATTCAGATTTTATTGTTGTTAATAAACCAGGAGCAGGAGGACTTATTGGTTTCTCTGCAACACAAAGAGCAAAAGCGGATGGACATACTTTTGGTTTAATGTTTACGCCTCAATTTGTTGCGCATATTGTATCTACTAAAGCAAAATACAGTATGGATTCATTCAAAGTAATCGGTAATATAGCAGAAGACCCAGGTATTGTTGTTGTAAATTCAGAGAGTAAAATCAGAAACTTAGATGATTTAATAGCTGCTGCAAAAGCTTCAAAAATAACTGCTTCTGTAAATGGAATAGGTAGTGATGACTTTTTAGCTGCAAAAAACTTTGAAGAATTAACTGGTGTTAAATTCAATCTTTTACCAACAAAAGGTTCAACTGAGCAAAAAACTGCAATTTTAGGTAATCATGTTGAAGTTTCATTTATGAATCTTTCTCAAATGTTGTCAAACCATAATGCAGGAAAAGCTAGAATCATTGCTGTTTTATCTAAAGAAAGAGCAGCTGTAGCAAAAGATATCCCAACTTCATTTGAACAAGGTATTAAGCTTGAAATGACTGCTACAAGAGGTATGGTTATTAATTCTAAAGTAAAAAAAGACATAGCAGACAAAATTACTGATTTGTTTAATAAAGTTGTTGCAGATAAAGACTTTCAAGAAAGAGCTGCAAAAAGTTTTATATTCTTAGACCCTAGAGATTCAGTTTCATATACACAATATTTAGAAGATTTAAAAATAAGCACTCAAAAAGTTTATGATAAGTCTCCTTGGTAAAAACTATGAATAAAAAATATATAGAAATTATTACAAGTATATTTTTTATAGCATTCTCAGTACTACTTTATGGTAGTGCTGATTCGGTAAGTCTATCTGTTAGTCAAGCTGCTACAGATAGTACTTCAGCATACGTAAACTTTATTGCCATATTATTAGGTTTATCTGCTTTAGTTCAACTTATCATAAGTGCTATCTCAAATTCTTCGCGTATTGAATTTACAAAAAGTCCTAAAAGATTTTTATCACTTATTGTATCTTTATCAGTATATGTATTCTCAATGGAGTATATTGGATTTATTATTTCAACATTGATTTTYTTRCCTATTACAATGAGACTAATGGATTATAACAAATTTATTAAATCATTAATAATATCGATTGGAATAACACTATTTGTATATCTTCTATTTGAAGTAGGTTTTGAGATAATACTTCCAGAAATAACAATTTTTTAAGGTTTAAATATGATTTTATTAGAAGCTGCACAAGCAATGATGTCTTTTGATGTTTTGCTTGCTATTACACTTGGTACTATATCAGGTATTGTAATTGGTGGTATGCCAGGACTAACTGCTACAATGGCAGTTGCCCTTTTAATACCGATTTCATTTTCGTTTCCACCATTAATTGGTTTAGCCCTTATGGGTGGTGTTTATTCAGGTGCAATGTATGGAGGTTCTATTCCTGCAATACTATTATCAACCCCAGGAACCCCAGCAGCAGCAGCAACTGCTATTGAAGGATATCCTCTTTCCCAACAAGGTAAAGGTGGAATGGCTTTAAAAGTTTCAGTAGTAGCAAGTTTTATTGGTGGTACTTTCTCTGTTGTTGTCCTTTTAGCAATTGCTCCTATTTTAGCAAATTTTGCTCTTAAATTTGGTGCTCCAGAGTACTTTTTATTAGCACTCATGGGGCTTACTGGTGTTATTTCTGTTGCTACGGGTGGTGTTGCAAAAGGTATAATGTCAGGACTAATTGGTCTTATTATTGCTTTGATTGGAACTGATCCAATGACTGGTTCACTTAGATATACAATGGATATTTATCATTTGTATGATGGTATTGATTTTATGCCAGCTTTAATTGGTATGTTTTCTATTACTCAAATGTTAGCTTTGACAGGGGAAACCAATACTGCAAAAAATCAAAGTACAGATTTTGATAAAATAAAAAGAGAACCAATGCCAAAAGGTATGACACAACCTATTGCCATTGGTACAGTAGTTGGTACAGTAGTTGGTATTATTCCAGGTGAGGGTGCAACTATTGCCGCTTTCTTATCTTACAATGTTGCAAGATCTAAATCTAAATTAAAAAGTTTATTTGGAAAAGGTAATCCAGAAGGGATTGCAGCTGCAGAAGCTGGAAATAATGCTTGTGTTGGTGGTTCTTTAGTTCCTTTACTTACCTTAGGAATTCCTGGAAATACTGTATCTGCTGCACTAATGGGTGGTTTAATGATTCAAGGATTAATTCCTGGACCAGAATTATTTACTAAACATGGTGTTATTACTTATGGATTTATTTTATCACTGTTTATTGCAAATATTGTCTTTTTAATTGTTGGTTTGTATTTTGCACCCTATTTTGCAAGAATAACTAAAATACCTACTTCCATTTTAATAGCTTCTATTAGTGTTTTAGCAATTATTGGTTCCTATGCGATTAATAATTCTTTATTTGACGTATGGGTAATGTTAATATTTGCTCTTGGAGGATATTTTTTGAGTAAAATGAAATTTTCTTTAAGTGCGATTATACTTGGTATGATTTTAGGTCCAATTGCAGAAAATGGTTTTACTCAAGCCATGACTATTTCTTCTGGTTCTTATGCTATTTTCTTTAACTCAGTAACCGCACAGATTTTATGGGTAATTATTATTGTGTTATTTTTACAACCAGTGGTATCTCATTTTAAGAATAAGAGAAAAACCCAAAAAGCAGTTTAATATGGAAAAAAAGAATTTCATAAAGATATCTAGCCCTAATCAATTCGAGATTAGGACCGGATATCTTACTAAAAAAGATACAAAAAAAATAAATTATAGTATTAATATATATTTTTTTATTCCTAAAAGTTTAAGTATAAATAGCTCAACATATTCAAACAAAGATTTTTATAATGATCATGTAAGTTATATACGTTTAATAACTCCAAAAAATGAATTAGGAATAATAAAAAAGAAAATAAAAACCTTATTAGTTTCCCTAAAAGAAAATATTAATAATACCAGTGAAAAAAGTATTATAAAACACAAAATGAAACTAGCTGTTTGTTCTTATGTATCTTATTTAAAAGGTTTTAATAGGGATATAAAAAATAAAGAAATTAAACCCAAAAGAATTAAATTATTTATAAAAAGAATTAAAGAATTTGATGATATTAAAAAAGAAATATCATCCTTTAAAGTAAAGAAAAATGATGAAAAACTGTCCTATTTAATGCAATCTATGGTTGAATATTTAAGTTTAACTACACAACAATACTTATTTGAAATAAATATTCATTTAAAGAGTTTTGGAAATGAATATAATGATTTAATTAATGAAATAGTGAAACTTATAAATRCWGAGATAAACTTTTGYAAAACAAATAAATTTCCTGTAATTTCACGKGATGAATATGTAAATGAAAAAGTTATATTTAGGTATTCAGTATTTAARAAATACTTTTAYAGYGTATTATATTTATATCAGAATAGAAAAGAAGATGGRGCKGGAGTTAAAGAGTTYTATTATGCAWTRGCAGCTGGAATATCTATGATATTTACAACCGTTATWATCTTTGTAACACAACAAAAGTATGGCAACTTTACAACATCATTTTTTGTAGCACTTGTTGTTAGTTATATGTTTAAAGATAGAATTAAAGAAGCATACAGAAATCATTTTGATAAAAAAATAGAATTAAGTACCTATGATTTTAAAGAAAAAATATATGACACAGAAGAAAAGAGCCTTTTTGCTTTTATAAAAGAAAAAATGAGATTTATTAATAAAGATAAATTGTCTAAAGAAATTGTTGMKACAAGRTTAAAAGGTGTTCCKAATAGATTATCAACATGGTTTTTAGGGGAAGATGTTTTTAAGTATACAAAAAATATTGTTTTACATAATAAAAATATTCAAAGCCATTATAATAATAAAGTAGTTGGTATTCATAATATTATGCGCTTTGATATTAGCAAATTTTTGAAAAAAATGGATATGTCTGAAGTTCCATTATATAGAATATCTGATGGCAGTTTATATGGGAGTAAAGTTTACCATGTAAATATAGTTGTTGAATTCAAAGTAGAAGAAAAGACATCTTATCATAAAGCCAGATTAATACTTGATAAATCGGGAATTAAAAGAATTGAACTACCTGAGTTTGGATTAAAACTTTTTAACAAGAATGATGTAAAAAAAGAAAAAAATTGGTTTTCATTAAAAAAATCTGGTTTACTTAAAAAAATCATCAAAAAAAACATAAATAAAGAAAATACAAAAATATAGATGCATTTATATATGAAATATGTATAACATTTTTTTTTGTTATACTCGACAAGATATCGAAGAAGAGAGATTTAATGACAAATAAGTTYAAGAACTTTTCAATTTTATATATTGAAGATGATGATGGTATTAGAGATATAAATTTTAGTATGTTTAAAAGAATGTTTAAAAATGTTTACATAGCTTCTAATGGTGAAGAAGGATATAAATCCTATATTGAAAATAAACCAAATATTATACTTACTGATATAAAAATGCCAATAATGGATGGAATWGAACTTTCAAAAAAAATAAGAGAAAAAGAYGAGAACGTAAAAATTATARTTGCWACAGCATATTSYGAYGAAAAGTAYYTACTWGAGGCCRTAGAATTAAATTTAGAGCGCTTCTTAATAAAACCTTTAACTAATCGRAATTTAATACCTGCTTTAGAAAAAGCAATAAAAAAAATTCATCAAAAAATATATTTATGCGAAAATTTTTATTTTGATTATTTAGATTCTCAATTTTACTTAGAAAATAACTTACTTGCATTATCAAAAAAGGAGTTATTATTATTATCTTTATTAGTTAAACAACATAATAAAATAGTTTCCTATGAACAAATAGAAGATGAAATATGGGGTTATGAATATATGAGTTTAAAATCCTTGCGTACAATCATTGGATTATTAAGAAAAAAGATACCCAAGAAAACAATCAAAAATATATCAAATATAGGATATAAACTGGAAATAACAATTGATAAATATTGATATTGAATTAAAAGAAGAAAAAAGAATAAAAGAAGTTATTCTTTTAAGCTCAACTTTTCTCGTAATTATTGTTACAAGCATTATCGCTTTTATATTAATAAGTTCTGAAATAGATGGTTTCCAGAAACATTTGCAAACATACGAAGAAACCCTWATTAAAAGAAAAAAAACGACTATTAAGTCAGCTGTTGATAATTTACTTAGTGATATAAAATTTGATGAAAARTTAMGATTADCTCAAATTAAAAGAAGAGTGAAAAATCAAACTACAATTACTGTAGAATTATTAAAACAGATATTAGAAAATACAAATAAGAATAAAAAACAAACGGTACTTGATGCTATAAAAAAAATATCWTTAAACAAGGATTACTATTTTTTTGTATTTAAAGATGATGGAACGCTYTTATTTAATTCAAATGATAGCTTAAGTATAAACAGGAATTATATAGACCTAGAGGATATWGATGGTGAAAAATTTGTACAAAAGATAATAKCAAAAAATGGTTTTACTGAATACAATTGGTTTGTACCTAAGAATCATAAAATTTCTAAAAAAATCACATACTCTGTAAAAATWGAAGAATTAGGTATTATAATWGGTACTGCCGAATATTTAAATACAAAACACTCTTTGCATAAAAAAATACTAGACAAAATATATAAAGAAAAAYTAAGTAATAATAACTTTATATTTATATACGATATTATGAGTCTAAGTAGTTCAAAAAACTATTCTAAATTRATATTAGAAAAAAATATAMAAACAAAYAAAACAGAATTAATTGCAATTGAAAATGTATTRGAAAAAAGTTTTTATAAAGGTAATGTATTTTATGAATATGATAATAAGTTAATATATTCGTCCTTTTTATCRGATAATAAAACGTTTATTAGTGTTGGAATAAATTTAGATTTTATTAAAAATATTTTGGATAAAGAGAGARAAACGGCTTATGTCAAYTTAAATAAAAAAATAATYTCYYTAATATTRAATATGATGTTTGTYTCATTTATTTTTTTTATTTTTTCATATTTTATGTCAAAAAAAATAGAAAGAATGTTTAAAAAATATCATAAAAGAATTACTAATTCTCAACAGTTATTAATTCAAAAAACAAAAATGGCTTCTATGGGAGAAATGATTGCTAATATTGCTCACCAGTGGAGACAACCGTTATCAAATATATCTGGAATTTTTTTAGATATTGAATCTGCTTATAATTATAAAGATTTAGATAAAAAATACTTAACAAAAAGAATAAATCAAGCAAATGATCTTTTAGAATATATGTCAAAAACGATTGATGATTTTAAAGAATTTTATAAACCAAATACCAGTGAAGAAGTATTTACTTTTTATTCCTCAGTTRMRCATGCTATAAGTTTATCACAGGCATCTTTATCTTATTATAATATTAGTGTTGAAGTAAAAATTGATAAATCACTAAAAATAAAAGGTTCCTCTAGTGAATTTTCTCAAGTGATTTTAAATATATTATCAAATGCTAAAGAAGTTTCTTTTAAAAGAGAAATAAAAAAACCACATATTAAAATATATTCAAAAGTAGTTAATAAAAATATTTTTATTCATATTCAAGATAATTGTGGAGGGGTTGAAATTGATAATATTGAAAATATTTTTGAACCTTATTATACTACAAAATATGGAAGTGGCATTGGACTGTATATGTCAAAAATTATAATTGAGAGAAAGTTTAATGGTGAGATATATGCAAAAAATACAAAAAAAGGAAACTTCAAAATGACTATAAAAATATAAGATTATGAGTAAAAATGATATTCGTATAAATAATAAATAAGCATAATAATCTTTATCTTCTTAATCACATAATTCCACTTATAACTCACGTTGTATTCCTTCTAAATCACATACCAAGCCCTATATATCACGTAACACCACTTTTGAAAAATATTATCAAATTGACTTTTTTTTGATTTTATTTTCGTATAGTTTCTTATATTAAATTTAATACAGTAGTAAAAATATTATTCTAATTCCAGATAAATATCTGGAATACTTTGCAAAGTTTGAATATAAAGATTACCTTAAATCAGTAAAAGAAAAAAAACAAGAAATATTGGATTAATAGCTAATATAAACAAAGGATAATTAAATGAATAAAAGTACAAAAATTCTAGCAACCTTAGGACCAAAAAGTGATAGCGTTGAAATTATTGAGGGATTAATTAAAGCTGGAGCTAATATGTTTCGTCTTAATTTTTCGCATGGGACACATGAATATCATTCCAAAACCTTAAACAATATTAGAATTGCTATGAAAAATCTTGACACGGTAGTAGGTGTTCTACAAGATATTTCAGGCCCAAAAGTAAGAATTGGAGATTTAAAAGAAGATTTCAACTTAAAAAAAGGAGATGAAATCACTTTTGTAAAAAATGAGATTGTTGGATATAAAAAAGAAGATAAAAAATATATAGTATCTTTAAATTACCCTGAGTTATTAGATAAAGTCAAAGAAGGTGAATTTATCTATTTATATGATGGAACTATTCGAGCAAAAGTTATTCAAACGGGAGTAGAAGTAGTTGCAAATATAGAAAACAATGGAACCCTAGGCTCAAGAAAAGGAATAAATTTTCCTAATACGGTAATTGATATTGATGTAATTACTGCAAAAGATAAGATTGATATTGCTTGGGGAGTTGAGAATAAAGTTGATTATTTTGCAATTTCTTTTGTGCAAAATAAAGAAGATATGCTTAATGCTAGAGCTTTATTAAAGGGGTATAAGGGAAAATTAATTGCTAAAATTGAAAAATTTGATGCGGTTGAAAATATTGATGAAATTTTAGATGCAAGTGATGGATTAATGGTTGCACGAGGTGATTTAGGAATAGAAGTTCCTTATTACGATGTTCCAACTATTCAAAAGACACTAATTAAAAAAGCCAATGCCGTTTCAAAACCTGTTATTACAGCAACACAAATGCTTTTATCTATGACTACAAATGAAAGAGCTACAAGAGCAGAGATTTCAGATGTTGCCAATGCTGTTTTAGATGGAACAGATGTTGTAATGCTTTCAGAAGAAAGTGCTATAGGAGATGATCCTATAAATGTAGTAAGTACAATGAGTAATATTATTAAAAAAACAGAAGAAATTTATAATTACGAAAAACAATATAAAATGGATTATTTAGATTATTTTGATGTTATTCAATCAACTGCTACAAAATTAGCAGATAATATTCATGCAAAAGGTATTCTTGCTTTAACTGCTTCTGGACAAAGTGCAATGAGAATGTCAAGATACAGACCAAAAACTCCTATTTTTGCTTTCTCTCATAAACATAAAATTTTAAATTCTTTAACAATTACTTGGGGCGTTCATCCAATATCTACTATTAAAGAAGGACAGTCAACTAAAATGATTGCCAAAATGCTTTTAGATTTAGAAACAAGAGGAATCTTAGATAAAAAAGGTCCTTATGTTGCAACCGTTGGTTACCCAGTTGGAATGCCTGGTTCTACAAATATCATTAAAATCTTAAATGAGAGCGAAATCACATATTATTTAAATTTAAATAAAACAAATAAATAAAGGAGAAAGTATGATATTTATTGACAATGTATACGCGCAGGAAGTATTAGACAGCAGAGGAAACCCAACAGTAAGAGCTACTGTTGTTTTAAGTGATGGGACTAAACAAAGTGCTATTGTACCAAGTGGTGCGAGTACTGGTAAAAGAGAAGCTCTAGAACTAAGAGATGGTGGAAATCGTTACATGGGTAAGGGTGTTTTAAAAGCAGTTGATAATGTAAATACAAAAATATCTGATGAATTATTAGGTATGAGTCCTTTTAATCAAGCCCAAATTGATGCAACAATGAAAGATATAGATGGAACATCTAATTATGCAACTTTAGGTGCTAATGCAGTTTTAGGTGTATCTATGGCTGTAGCACGAGCTGCTGCTGCTTCTTTAAATATTCCTTTATACAGATACTTAGGTGGAGCAAATGCAATGACTATTCCTGTACCTATGTTTAATGTAATAAACGGTGGAGAACATGCAAATAACTCTGTTGATTTTCAAGAATATATGATGATTCCTGTTGGTTTTGAAGATTTTAAAGAAGGGCTAAGAGCTGTTTCTGAAATTTATCAACATCTTAAAAAAATCATTGATGAAATGGGTGAATCTACAGCTGTTGG
>NVWN01000014.1 GCA_002733685.1 Arcobacter sp.
AGCATTGGATGCAGCTTCTAGGGGAATTAAAACATTATTATTAGAAAAAAATGATTTTTCAGAAGGTACAAGCTCAAGAAGTACTAAATTAGTTCATGGCGGTGTTCGTTATTTAGAAGCAGCAGTAAAAAAATTAAACAAAGATCAGTTCTTATTGGTTAAAGAAGGTTTAAAAGAAAGATCACGTTTACTTAAGAATGCACCGCATTTATGTTCAAGATTAACACTAGTTACTCCTATATATAARTGGTGGGAACTGCCGTATATGTTTATTGGCTTAACTTTATATGATTTAGTTGCAGGAAAAAAAGGTCTAGGAAGATCTTCTATTGTTTCAAAAGATACCATGATAAACTCTTTTCCTATTATAAAAAAAGATGGTTTAGTTGGTGGTGTTAAATACTATGATGGATCATTTAATGACAGTAAACTAAATGTATCTCTTTTGCAAACGGCGGAAAAACACGGAGCTGTTTGTAAAAACTATCAAGAAGTTCTTGGTTTTTTATATGAAAATGAAAAAGTTAGTGGTTTAAGAATAAAAGATAAAATCAATAATGAAGAATACACAGTAGAAGCAGACATGATTGTAAATGCTACGGGCGTATTTTCGGATAATATTAGACGCTTAGATGATAAAGAAGCAAAAAAGATGCTGGATTTAAGTTCTGGGATACATATTGTATTGGACAAAAAATACTTGCCTTTAGGTGAAGGTTTAATGATTCCTAAAACGGAAGATGGAAGAGTATTATTTATTTTACCTTGGATGGGAAAATGTTTAGTAGGAACTACGGATGAAAGTACAAAACTTCAAGAAAGACCAGAAGTAAGTGATAAAGATATTGAATATATTTTAAAACACTTAGAAATATATTTTTCATTAAAAATTAATAAGAGTGAAATTTTATCTTCTTGGTGTGGGATTAGACCTTTGGTAGCGCCACCTAAAGATGCGGATACATCAACAATAGTACGTGATCATGTAATTACCAGCTCAAAATCTGGTTTGGTAAGTATTATTGGTGGGAAATGGACTACGTATAGAAAAATGTCTCAAGAAGTAGTAGATTATCTTGATAAAAAGTTTGATTTAAATAAAAATAAATGTTTTACAAAAAAATTAAAGTTAATTGGAAGTGAAAATTTTGAYTCTTTCAAAAAAGAYMATAATAATGAAGATAAAACATTTCAACATCTWGTTTCTTTGTATGGTGATAAAACTTCTTTGGTTCTTTCTTCTGGGAATAAAAATGAGTATATCAAYAAAAACTATCTTTATACACATGCTGAATTAATGTATTGTTTAGAATATGAATTTGTTAAAAAACCCTTGGATTTTTTAGTAAGAAGAACAAGTTTAGCACTAATAGATAAAGATGCTGCAAAAGAATCATTAGATACAGTTGTTAATATAATGGCTTTGTATTTTAARTGGAACGATGAGAAAAAAGAAAATGAAAAAACAACTGCTCTTAGAATATTAAACAATAACTTATAAAAAAACAACTGCATAAATAGGTGTATTTAAAAAAAGTATAAATTTAAATACACTCTAGAAATAAAAGTATCCTATAGTAAATAAATAATGTTATAATGTCATGACTAAAGCACGATTAGTAAAATATATTTGATTTTACTAGTTTTAGGTGCTAGCATTTAAAAGGATATGACTTTTGTTTATAAAAAATGGTATACCTCTTTATCTTCAATTAAAAGAAAAACTTTTAGAAGACATTCAACGTAATTATAAAGTCAATGATCTTATCCCTGCTGAGGGTAAACTAGAGGCTATGTATAAGGTTTCTAGAATTACTGTACGTAAAGCTATTGAAGAATTAGAAAGAAGTAATGTTGTTGTTAAAAAACAAGGGAAAGGAACCTTCGTAAGAGAAGAAAAAATTCTTTATGATGCAAATGCTATTGGTTCTTTAACACAAAGACTTGCAAAACAAAACAAATTCTTAAGTACTAAATCTATAACCTTTGAAATAATTAAAGATGAACATTTTGTAAAAGATTTATTAAAATGCGAAACTCTTATATGTATTAGAAGAACAAGATTGTTAAATAAAATCCCTTTTGCGTTAATGATTAATTATTTTGATATTAATACTGTTCCTAATATAGAACATAAATTAGATGAAGATTCTTTATATACTTACTTAAAAAAAGAATATAATATTGAGTTTTTTACAGCAGAAGAAACAGTAGAAGCAAAAGCTGCAAATAAATCAGAAGCTAAAAAGCTAGAAATAGAAGAAGGAACTCCTGTTTTATCTCTTCATAGATTGTCTTCTGATAAAAAAGGAAAAGCAGTCGAATACTCTGATTTGGTGATAAAATCAGATATGTATAAACATAAAATAATGTTATTTAGTGATAAAGTAACAAATATTTAAAAGAGTAAAATAATTCTATTTTTACTCTTTTATAAAAAATCCGTAATAATACCATCTACTCCAAAATCAAAAAGTTCTTTTTTTCTTTTTTCATCATTTACGGTAAATACATTTACTTTATAATTAGCATTTTTTAACTTTTCTACAAGTTTTTTATTAAGAATTGCATCTTATCTTATGTTTATAAAAAATCCGTAAAAATAGCATCAACTCCCAGGGAAAAAAGTTCTTTTTTTCTCTTTTTATTATTAACAGTGAAAACATTTATTTTATAATTAGCATCTTTTAAAAGTTTTACCAGTTTTTTATCAACCAAAGAATCTTCACAATTATACGCTTTGACATCTAGTTTTTTAAGATAAAGCAATAAATCTTTTGGATGTTTTTTTTCAACCAAAGCGGCTCTATGTATATAAGGCGCAATCTTTTTTGCTTTTTTTAAATAAGAATGATTAAAAGAAGATAAAAGTACCTTTTTTTGCATACGTGTTTCTTGAACTACTTTTATGATTTCTTTGACTATTTTTTTATGAAAAGGTGTTTTTTTCATATTTTTTATTTCAATATTTGCTAAAAGGTTCTTTTTTTTACAAAACTCTAATACTTGTTTTAGTGTAAGAATTTGATCTGCTTTGATGTCATTTTTATTGACTCTTTTATCTTTAATAGTATCAAAAGGATCTTTTTCTATAAACCAAGAAGCAAAATCAAGCATTAATAATTCTTCATAGGTAAAATCATGTATTTTCTTTTTTTTATGTGTTTTTATATTTCTAATGATATTAGATGTACGTTTTAAGGTTTTGTCATGAATAACAACAGCAATACCATCTTTACATAAGGTTACATCAAATTCAATAAAATCACATTTTCCAAGAGCTGCTTTAAAAGCGCTCATAGTATTTTCAGGACGAATTGCCCTAAACCCTCTATGTGCTGCAATTAGCTTGGATTTGTTCTCTAGCGCATCATAAAACCCTATCATGATTTTTTCTTTGAAAAAATTAAATTTAAGATAGCAAGTACAGAGGTTCCCATAATAAGTAAAAATGAAATAGCATTAATAACAGGAGTACTTCCATCTCTTACTTGTAAATATAAGTTTACGGGTAAAGTAGTTTCAGAACCAATTAAAAATAAAGTAGTATTAAAATTTTCAAAACTCATTAAAAATGCCACGGCACCAGCTCCTATTAAAGCAGGTTTTAAAAAAGGAATAATTATATAACGAATGCTTTGAAATTTACTAGCACCTAAATTAAGGGCTGCTTCTTCCAGCGAATTATCAAACTTCTTAAGTCTTGCAGATACAACTAATAATACAAAAGTAGTAATAAAAGCAAATTGTCCCAATACTACTAACCAAAAACTAGGGCGTAAAATCTCTAAGTCTAAAGCAAAATTATCTTCTAAAAACAAACCCGTAGAATTAACAGACAATAATAAAGATATTCCTAAAATAACACCTGGAATAACTAAAGGTGTTAGGGCTAAAAAGAATAAAAATTGTTTGTATCTAAAGTGTTCTCTTTCAAATAAAAATGCAGCCAGCGTACCTATAATTAATGAGGAAATAGATACAAAAAAGGCAGTTTGAGCTGAAACCCAAATAGACAATAGATTCTGAGTATCTTTTAATATTCCAAGGCGCTCTTCTGTATCACTTATAAACCAGTCCAAAGTAAAACCATTCCATGGTAAAGATGGGAAATTAGAATCATTAAAAGCCAAAACGGACGTAACCATTAAAGGTGCAAATAAAAAAATAAAAAAAGCTATAACATAAAGTTTAAAACCAATAGAATAAGCTTTTGAATTAGGTAGAGTACGAATCATGACAGAGCCTTAGATAGGTTTTGTTTGGTAAGTTTAAGACCTAACCAAATAATAAAAGAGGATAAAGCCAAAAGTAAAAATCCAAAAGCTGCACCTTGATTCCAATTTAAAGAAGCAATAAATTCATTATAGATTTGTTCTGTAAACCATAAAGAATTTTTACCTCCCATTAAATTAGGGGTCAAATAATTTCCAAGTGTTAACATAAAAACRACAATAGAACCAGATACAATWCCWGARGCACTATAAGGAATAACTATTTTAAAGAATATTGTTAGTTTTGAAGCGCCTAAATCATGHGCTGCTTCTATATATGAATCATCCATGCCTTCTAAAGAAGAAATTAAAGGCACAGCCATAAACAACATGGAAGTATAAACAAGTCCCATAATCATRGCCGCATCATTGTATAAAAATTCAATACCTGAACTAGTAAATCCCATACTYTGTAAAAAATAGTTAATCACACCACTTTCTCGCAACAGTATTGTCCAWCCATAAAYACGTACCAGTTCACTCACCCAAAAAGGTAAAAGYAAAAGTATAATTAAAAAAGCRCTGTARCGYTTATTTACTATTTTKGTRATATAAAAAGCAATAGGRAARGTAATAATAAAGGTTAAAAAAGTAACAAAWATWGCATACATTGCTGTTCTTAAAAAAGTCAACCAATAAATATCATTGTTAAAAAAYTCTTTATAATTTKCRAAACTCCAAACCATTATTTCATCATCGTTCTCAAAACGTAAAGACATAATTAAGAGCTCAATTTGCGGAATTACAATTAATAAAGCCAACCATAAAATAATAGGCACTAAAAAAAYATAAAAACCTAAAGATGTTGCATTTTTCATATTATGCCCTATATGTTTTGCAGTCATTAAAATGTACGGCTGCTTCTATTGTATCTCCTACTTTAATATGAGAAAACTGTCTGTTTTGGGGAAGTGATACTTGAATTTCTTCTTTTGTACCTTGAATAATTGCTAGAAGTTTTGTATTAGAACCATCAAATAAAATACTTTTAATATCTAAGCTAAAACGATTTAAATCACTTAATTCCTKYTCWGGCATTAATATAATAGCTTCGGGCCTTATATATACTTTACAAKTATCTTTTATTTCTTCTATACAAGTWACCTTTAACTCTAAAGAATTCTCTAAAACTACMGTATCYTTTTTGATCAATTTTCCTTGGAATATGTTAGATTCTCCAACAAAACCAGCTACAAAAGAAGTTTTTGGATTTGAGTATAGGTTTTTKGGTGTATCAATTTGTTCAAAWACTCCATTGTTCATAACAGCTACTTTRTCACTCATTACTAAAGCTTCACTTTGRTCGTGRGTAATATAAATAAAAGTCGTWCCAAATTCTTTTTGAAGTTTTTTAAGTTCAATTTTCATWGTTTCTCGYAGTTTTAAATCCARMGCTCCTAAAGGTTCATCAAGCAGTAAGATAGAMGGTTCTAATACAAGTGATCTAGCAATTGCTACACGTTGTYTYTGTCCTCCTGAGAGTTGTGWTACTTCTTTTTTYCCATAACCTTTTAAATGAACTTTTTCTAAAATAKCAGCWACTTTTTSYKCAATCACTTYTTTTGATAGTTTTTTYCGTTTTAATCCAAAAGCAATATTCTCTTCAACATTCATCATAGGRAAAAGTGCCARGTTTTGAAAAACTAAGTTTACRGGRCGATTATTAGGAGCAATTCCAATCATTTCTTCGTCTCGTATTAAAATAGAACCAGAACTTGGTTCTAAAAAACCAGCAATCATWCGYARWAGWGTAGTTTTYCCACATCCTGAGGGKCCTAAAATTGAAAAAAACTTWCCTTCTTCTACAACAAAATCAATACCATTTACCGCATTATGATCTGCAAATTGTTTTTGCAAATCCTTTATTTCTAATACATTCTTCATTCATTCCCTTTGTTTATAATAAACAAATTTATGCAATAYAAACGCWATTTATATTGCATAAATTTGGAAAAAGAGGGTAAACCCTCTTTTTTTATCTTGATGCTTTRATTTTATCTAATAACTTACCTTCTAATTTTTCAATTTTTGCAGGTACTGGTGGATACCAATTGATATTATCAAGGTCTGCTTTTGAGTAAGAACGTTCAAAGTTTGCTTTAATTTCRGCATTTAAAAATTCATTWGCGCCTTTWGAAGCWGTTCCATAACTCTCTTTATTYGTAAARWATGCTGCATTTTCTGGTTTTAACATAAAGTTAATCCATTTATAAGCACCTTCAACATTTTTAGCTTTTGCAGGRATWGCAAAAGTATCAATCCAACCTAAAGCACCACTTTTAGGAGCWACAAAGTCAATATCTGGATTCTCTTTRTGAAGTTTCCATCCRCCATTATCCCAACCCATTGCTACATATACTTCACCTGTTCGTAATAGTTCAAGTAAAGCATCTCCATTTGCATAATAGTTTTTAGCATAAGGTTTAGCTTTGATTAAATCTTTAGCTACGCCTTCCATCATTGTTTTATATGCTTTTGTATCGTTATACTTAGAAAATGGATCCATACCTTTTGAAAGTGCAACTGCTAATAATGTAGGTCTTTTTAATCTGTATGTAATTCTTCCTGTATATTCTTTATTCAATAAATCACTATAATCACTTGCATTTGGAGCCATTCTTTTATTAATAATTAAACCAGAAGTACCATAATTAAAAGGAACGGCATAAGATTCACCTTTAACTTTAGTATTCGTTTTTACTGCTTTTAACATAGAATCAATAATTTGATTTTCTTTTATTTTAGAATAATCTAAAGCTTGATAAATTTTGTATTTTTTTTGAACAGATGAAATTCTATCTTGACTGGGTTGTGCAAGGTCAAAACCAGCTCCTCTAGTAGCTCTAAGTTTTGCAATCATTTCTTCATTATTTGAATACGTAAGTTCTACTTTAAGACCTGTTTGTTTTTCAAATTTTTCAACTAAAGCTTTGGGTGCATAACCCTTCCACGTTAGTATTTTTAGTGTATCTTGTGCCAGTAAACTTGTACTTGAAAGTAAAGCAATTAATCCAGCGCTTAATAAAATGGTTTTTTTCATATTCTTCTCCAATTGATCTTGTCTCTTGACAATAAAGTGGTTTATCTTTTTCTGTGGCAGAAAAAGACACAAAAGTATCGTTATTTCAAATAAAATCTAATCCAATATAAATTTTATGAGTCATTAATTTGTATATTATTTAAAAAAATAATAAGGCAAGTTATAGAAATTCGAATACATGAATATTAACATCATAACATTCTAATGTTATGATTTATAATGACGTATAGAATTTTAAAACTTTCTTAAAGAAATTTTTTTTTACAATAATTGCGTCAATATTACAACTTTTTGTAGCTATTGTATATAAAATATAGAAGTAATTCTTTTTTTTTATATTCTTTTAATCATCATAACCTTATCATGTTAATATNATAATGACTTGCACGTAGTATAAAATTTTTAAATTACATAAGAGTTACAATAAGAAAAAGATTAAGGCTATGTGTAATATAAAAACACTTTAATTAAAGATATAAACAATTATTTTTAAAATGCAGAGAAATAATAAGTAGTTTTTATAAGTATTCGCTTTATTTGTATAATAAAAGGATTGAAATGATGGGAATAAATACGATTATTGAAAAAAGTAGAATTAAAATTGTTTTACTTCCTTTAGGTATTTTATTTATATCGTATTTTTTGTTTTCAGATGAAAATATGAAAACTATTTTTGCAGGTATTGCCATTTTTATTATTGGTATGAAATTTATGGAAGCAGGTTTTAAATTGTTCTCTGGCAATAATTTAGAAGCTTTTTTAGAGAAATCGACCAATTCTTTACCAAAATCAATGTTTACTGGTTTTTTTGCAACTACCTTAGTCCAAAGTTCATCGTTGATATCTATTATAATTATCTCTTTTTTAAGTATTAAAATCATAACTTTATCCCAAGCCATTGGCGTTATTTTTGGGGCAAACTTAGGATCAACAACAACAGCATGGTTGGTTGCATTTTTGGGTTTAAAATTAAATATTTCTTCTTATGCAATGCCCATGATCATTCTAGGTGTTTTAGCAACGTTTCTTAAAACAAGAACCTATGAAGCTATAGGCAACGTACTTTTAGGTTTGGGTTTCGTTTTTTTAGCTATTTTTTATATGAAAAGTGGTTTTGAAAATTTACAAGGAAATATCGATTTTTCTTTGTACATAATTGATGGTTATTTGGGTTTTATTATTTTTGCTCTCATTGGTGCGTTTGCTACTATTATTATGCAATCAAGCGCTGCTTCTATGGCACTTATAATTACTGCCCTTGCATTAGGCCAAATTTCTTATGATAATGCTATTGCTCTAACTATTGGCGTTAATGTAGGAACTCCTTTTACTGCCGTTTTRGCCTCCCTTGGTTCAAATRTAAATGGAAAACGTTTGGCTTTGGTACATCTATTATTTAATGTAATAACAGCATTGTTTGCATTAGTATTTTTAGTGTTTCTAAAAGATTTTATTGATATTATTGCTGTATATTTTGGGATAAACGATGATAATTATGCTATTAAACTCTCGCTTTTTCACACACTTTTTAATTTAATTGGCATAGTGGTGTTAAGTCCTTTTATTTCTAAATTTGAATATTTTTCTAAGTTGCTTATTAAAGAAAAATACCAAGCTACCTATAAACCTAAGTTTATATCAAAAGAATTAATAGATGTGCCCGTAATTTCTTTAAAAGCTTTAGAAAATGAACTGGTTCAYTTATATAARAGTTCRCAAAAGATTATTTTACATACYATTTCTTTACATAAATCGGATGTTTTTGGTAAAAAGAAYTTAGAAAAAACCATTCAAAAATCGAATAARCATATTTATTTAGACAATATTTATAATAAAAATATGAAATCTTTATATGGGGACATTATGCATTTTGCTTCTTTATCCCAAAAATACATGAATAAAGAAGATATACATAAAGTATTCAAATTAAAAATTGCTGCAAAAGAGATTATTAATGGAGTAAAAGAAGTGAAAAAATTGGAGAAAAATACTTCTTTATATTTAAAATCAAAAAATACTTTTATMAAAAACGAATACAATGTTTTRCGTATGGGACTTGCTAATGCTTTAAAAGAAATAGATTTATTRRCAAATGATAAATACAGTTTYGARAAAAAAACCAAYAARTTRAATAAAATAAATGARCATATAGCTGCTTTRGATATTTTAAGTAATGGTAAAATTGACTCACTTATWAGAGAAAATAAAATCAATGCRAAAATGGCATCYTCYYTAATATCTGATGCTTCAACAACCTAYCATTTGTGYAAAAAACTRTTGTTAATTTCTAATATATTATTTATWAAAGAGAAYAMTGAAGAACTGGATGTTTCTTAAGTAAAAGAAATTCCCAGAGTTCTTGAAAATAGTTTATTCTTTTTTAAAGAAATAATACCTTTTTTGTCTTTAAATATATACTTAGTATTGTCATCATCTGCAATACCACACCAAGGTTCTAAACAAACGAAATCCGCATTCATAGGAGCCCAAAAACCAATAAAAGGAAAACCTTCATAAAAGATACTAACACTTTTAGCATTTTTAGTGTTTTTCAAAGATACTTTTTTTGATTTTATATTTTCAAAAATSARAGCATCTTTTTCAAARATRTTTTTTTCTAGTTTAAGTATCTTAGAATTTARATAGTCTTTTTTTGTTTTRGAAATACAACCATTATCTAGATTTAAACACAATAAATCAAGATTTTCTTTTTCYTCAAATTCYAAATAAGACTCATCAATTTCTGCTTTTAATATAAAAGCAGGGTGAGCGCCTAAAGAAAATAAAATATCTTCSTTYGAASWKACTTCATAGTTWATWTCAAAAGARTCTTYTTTTAATGTATAAGTAATTTGYAAACAAAAAGAGAAAGGATAATGTTTTAAAGAAGAGTCATCTTCTTTTAAAGAAAATACCAAAGTGTTTTTATCTTGTTTTATAAAAGTAAATTCTTGGTGTCTTGCAAGGCCATGAATAGGCAAAGAATAGTTTTTATTATTGTATTTGTAGTTATTGTTTTTTAATTTTCCAACAATCGGAAATAAAACAGGGGAGCTTCTGTTCCAGAAAACTTTTTCTTTTTGATGTAAATATTCTTCGCCCTTATATGAAGCAGAAATAAGTTCTGCTCCAAGGGAATCAACTTTGAGTGCATATATATTATTACTTATYTCATAAATCATTTTTAACCTTTATTKGKCAAAAGAAATATTAGTGAGAATCTCTTGCAAACCATTTTGTATCAAGTATTTTAGTATAAGGTTGCTGTAACTTCAAGCATGCTCCATCTGCTAATCCTTCTACAAAATCTCTGTAGATTTCTTGCCAAGGTGTTTCATTTTCTAATCGGGGAAGGACTAGGTTTTTTTTACGCTCCATAATCTCTTCTTTAGAAACCAACATTTGAACTTCTCTTTGATTTAAATCAATTAGAATATCATCTCCTGTTTTTAAAATAGCTAAACCTCCACCTGCATGGCTTTCTGGCGTTGCATTTAAAATAGAGGCACTAGCACTTGTTCCACTTTGTCTTCCATCTCCTAGCGTTGGAAGGGCAAGTATCCCTTGTTTTACTAGTTTATCAGGCGGCAGCATATTAATAACTTCTCCTGAACCTGGATAACCCAAAGGCCCACAGTTTCGCATAAACAAAATTGATTTTTTATTTATATTTAAACTTTCATCATTGATTCTTTCATGATAATCTTCAGGGCCTTCAAAAACAACGGCTTTTCCTTCAATTTTTCCATCATGAATAAAATCTTTTAAAAATTTCTCATCAATTACAGAAGTTTTCATAATAGCTGAGTCAAATAAATTTCCACTCATTACTAAAAAACCTGCATTTTCTAAAAGAGGGTGATCATATGTTTTTATGACATCTTCATTTAATATACTGGAGTTTTGGTAATTTTCTTGGGTTGTTTTCTYATTTACWGTAWARGTAKWTAAATGAATTTTGTCTTTTTTAATTAACTCATTCATAATAGCACCCAAACCTCCTGCACGATGAAARTCTTCACTTAAATATTTTCCTGCRGGTTGGCAGTTTAATAAGAGTGGAATTTTATAACCATATTCTTGCCAATCATCAGTGGTAATTGTAATTCCAATACTTTTAGCAATAGCATTAATATGAATAGGTGCATTTGTAGAAGCTCCAATTGCAGTACAAGCAACAATAGCATTAATAAAAGATTCTTTTGTCATAATATCAGAGGGTTTTATRTCTTTGTTYACCAAAGATACAATTTGTTTTCCYGTTTCATAGGCATTTTGACCTCTTTCTCTRTAAGGCGCTGGAATGGTTGCACTGTGMGCTAAAGACATTCCTAAAACTTCACTAAGRCARTTCATAGAAGTGGCTGTTCCAATTGTATTACAATAGCCAACACTAGGAGCAGAAGCWGCGGCTATGTCCATAAACTCATCATAATCAATCTCACCTTTGGCAAATTCTTTTCGTGCATGCCAAATAGCAGTTCCTGAACCACAAAGTTTTCCTTTATGATAACCATTTAACATAGGSCCTACAGAAAATGTTATAGAAGGWATATTTAAAGTMCCTGCTGCCATTAAMGCAGCAGGWGTTGTTTTATCACAACCAATGGTRAAAATTACCCCATCAAGWGGATAACCATAAATAGTTTCTACCATAGATAAATAAGATAAGTTTCTGTCCAATCCTGCTGTTGGGCGTTTCCCTGTTTCTTGAATGGGATGGGTAGGAAACTCAATAGGAATTCCTCCTGCATCTCTTATTCCATCTTTTAATCTTGATGCTAATTCTATATGGTGTCTGTTACAAGGAGATAAATCACTTCCCGTTTGWGCWATWCCAATAATAGGTCTGTTTCCTTGAAGCTCACCTCTTGTTAATCCATAATTTAAATAGCGCTCCAAATATAAAGCAGTCATTCCAGGGTCTTTTTGATTATCAAACCAAGCTTGACTTCGGTACTTAAATAGTTTTCTATTTTTATCCATTTTTTCTCTTTTCAAATTAATGTTGATATAAATTAGGCTTTTGACCTTTTACATTTGTTTCTAATATAAATGTATTTCCACTTAAAGGGGATGCAAGTAGTTCTTCATAACTGAGACCTTTTTGCGCACTTGTAATAAAAAGTGTTTTAAAATCTTTTCCTCCAAAACAACAAGAAGTTACATTGGGAACAGGAAGTTCAATTATTTTATCAATTGAACCATCGGGTTTATATCGTGTAATTTTTGATCCTGCCCAATGAGCTGACCAAATATAATCTTCTTCATCAAGGCATAAACCATCAGGATAACCATCTTCATCTTTTATACGAACAAAGATTTGTTTATTGCTCATAGTAGATGTTTCCAAATCATAATCATAAACATAAATAACTCTTTTGGGACTGTCTGTTAAATAAAACTTACTTGAGTTTTTATTCCAACCCAAACCATTAGAAATAAACAAATCTTTTTCTTTTTTTTCACAGATGTTTTTATCTAAACAATATAAAGAACCAGTAATTTTTTCTTCATTATTGTCCATACTTCCTGCAAAATATCTGCCTTTTGCATCGCATTTTCCATCATTAAAACGGTTATTAATTAACTCCTCTTCAGGATTAATTAAGGGGCTAATTTCTTTTGTTTCTAAATCTAAATACTCATACCCTTCATTAGTAGTTGCGAGTAATTTATTTTCACTTGTAAAAACAAAAGANNMMMTWKKTTTTTTGNNAATTGRAARTGTTCTASTGTTTTTGAATTTAAATCGTATTTATATATTCTTTTATCTTTTATATCGCTCCAATACAAAGAATTTTCATTTTCTTTGTATAAAGGACCTTCCCCTAAAATACATTTAGAATGAGGAATAAAGGTAAGTTTATGCATTAATCTTGTTTCTTCCAATTACTGGGTATTGTTCTACTTCGTAAATAGAACCATTTGCAGGAATTGAGTAATCACTTAACCAAAAAATAGCATGTTTTGCAATTTCTTGTGGTGCTAAAATAGTACCCCTTGGTGCAAACGCTTTATTAATATTTTTATACCAATCTTTAGGATTTCCTTCGCCTAATTGTGTTTCATTTTCTTTATCTGTATGGGTCCAACCTACATTTATTTGATTGACTCTGATTTCATAAGAGCCTAAATAATCGGCTAAGTTTCGTGTCATTGTCATTAATGCACCCTTAGAGGACGAATAAACAAGAAGATTGTCTTGCCCACAATAAGAGTTAATAGAACCCATATTTACAATAGAGCCTTTAATTTCATGTTCCATAAAATGTTTGATGACTGCTTGGCATAAAAACAAGGGAGCTTTATAATTTACATTCATAATATAATCATAATCTTCATAATTGATATCTAAAATAGTATTTCTAGGAAAAACTCCTGCATTGTTTACCAACGAATCAACTCTTCCAAACACCTCAATGGTTTTATCTACAATGGGCTGAAGTTCAATTGCTTTTGATAAATCTGCGCATACATAAGAGGTGTTTTCTCCTAATTCTTTACATAAAGCTATGGCTTTATCTTTTGAATTATGAGAAGAATGTATCATTACTTTAGCCCCTTTATTAAGAGCTTCTTTAACGATTTCTAAACCAATACCAGAGGTTCCACCTGTTACAATAACTACTTTATTATTTAAGTTCATCTTTTTTCCTATCTAATTCTATTTTTTGTTTCTTTATCAAAAAAGAGTATTTCTTTAGTATTATTGGAGTTTATATCTAATAGCTTAAGAATTAAGCTATTAGATATGTATTTTGACTGTGAGCCCCAATAAGCTCTTTTTTTATCTTTTGAATTATTGATACCAAAGTGCAAGTTGTGGAAAAGTAATTAAAAGTGTTAGCGCAAGTATTTGTAAAGCAATAAATGGAAATGCAGCAACAAATATTTCATTTAGTGAAATATCAGGAGGTGTAACGCTTTTTAAATAAAAGGCAGCAGGTCCAAAAGGTGGAGATAAAAATGAAACTTGCATATTCATTGCGAACAAAACTCCAAACCAAATAGGATCATAACCAATTTGGATGATAATTGGTACAAAAATTGGCATAGTTAACAAAGCAACTCCTACCCAATCAAGAAACATACCAAGAAAAAATAGTATTACCATCATCAATAAAATAATATAGATAGGCGTTCCTCCTCCAAAATCTAAAATTAAATTATTAATGAATTCTACTCCACCCATAAGATTATATACGCCAACTAAAACACTAGCACCTATTCCAATCCATATAATCATTCCACTTGTTTGCAAAGTTTGCACAGATGCCTCTTTCAAAAGCTTCCATGATAATTCTTTTCTTAAATACGTAGATAAAGCAATTCCAATAACACCAACAGCAGAAGCTTCTGTAACAGATGCAATACCCAAATAAATACTACCTAAAACAGAAAAGGCAACCAATACAGGTAAAATTACACTTTTTAGTATTTTTGCTTTTTCAAGTAAGGTAAATTCATTGTCAGAGTTTTCATTAGGTGCTAATGATGGATCTAAATAACATCTAACCAAAATATATATAATATAAAAACTAGCAAGCATTATACCTGGTACAAAGGATGCTGTAAATAAATCACTGATAGAAACATTTGCAGTTAAGCCATAAATGATTAATACAATTGAAGGGGGAATCATAGTTCCAAGAGCACCACCTGCAGTAACTGTACCAATTGCTAATTTTTTGTCATAACCAAGTCTTAACATTTGAGGTAAAGCAAGTAATCCTAATAAAATTGTTTCTCCTCCAATTATTCCTGACATTGCAGCTAAAAACACAGCTAAAAATAAAGTTTGAACAGCCACTCCACCTCTTATTTTTCCACTTACTATTTTCATGGCATTAAATAAGTCTTTTGCAATTCCTGATTTATCCAATATTGAGGCCATCAAAATAAACATCGGAACAGAAACAAAAACATATGAGGTTATAAAACTATAAACTCTAGTTGGAAGAAGTGTTATCGCATTGGGACCAACCCAAAATATTATAAAGAATATGGCAATTGAGCCTGTTACAAAAGCTAAGGGCATTCCTGTTAGTAACAAAGCAATCATCATTACTAAAAGTAAAATACTACCTGCTTCAATACCCATGCCTGATATATTGAGAATTTCAAACATCTTTTTTTTCCTTTATATGTTGAATAAATTGTAAAACAAATTGAATAAGCATTAGAGATAATGCTAAAAATAAAAATGATTTTATAAGTGCTGGAATTACGGGATCCCATGCACTTCCACTTGTTTCCATACGAAACGTTCCCCATGGAGTAAAGAGTGATTTTTGTGCGACTATGTAAGAAGCATATACCATTAAAGAAGAATACAGAATACAAATACCTAAAACAAAACTATCTACATAATATTTTAACGTAGGAGAAAGTAGGTCATGTAGCATTGCTATTCGTATATGCTTATTATTGGCCAAGGTAAAAGAACCAGCATATAAGAAAAGAAATGAACTAATTAACACAGTTGTTTCATGTACCCATATTGTTGGAGAATTAAAAATGTAACGTGCAATAATTTCTATAACGATTATTAATGTGCACACTAAAAAAAGAATACTCAAACTGTTACCAATGGATATAATCCATTGGTTAAGAGTTAAAAAAGCGTTTTGCTTTTTATTATGTGACATTATAACATTCCA
The DNA here is from genome assembly GCA_002733685.1 of Arcobacter sp. Classification (GTDB taxonomy): domain Bacteria; phylum Campylobacterota; class Campylobacteria; order Campylobacterales; family Arcobacteraceae; genus NORP36. The sequence goes on from NVWN01000014.1 coordinate 15,978, forward strand.
TTCTTACTTAAAAAAGAACTAAGTGTTTCAAATACTTTTTGTGCATTTGGAGATTTCTTAGCAAACTCTTTCCATTCTCCTTGTGCAATTGATCTGAATTTATTTCTCTCAACGCTTGACCAATCATGAATAGTGATTGATGGATCTTTTTTTATTTTGGCAAGAACTACTAAATCTTTTAATTTTAATGTAGAGACAATATCTCTTGAAAATTCAATAACAGAAGTTTTTAAAATTGCTTGCAAATTATTTGGTAATTTGTTATATTTACCTGTATTTAAAGAAATATTAATTAATGGAAGGGAGTGAAATCCTGGGTATACTGGATGGGTAGCAATTTTATGTAAACCTTGTTCATCATTAGTAGAAAGTACTGTGTAATCAGCTGCTTGTATCACACCTTTGTCTAATGACGTAAATACTTCAGAACCTGGTAAATTAACAGGTGAAGCACCTGCTGCTGCAAATACTGTTTGGACTAAACCTTCTGGAGCTCTAAGTTTCAAGCCTTTTAAATCTTCAACACCATCCAAAGGTATTTTTGAGACAAAAGCTTCTAATCCCGTGGTTGATGAACCTAAATGTGTTACTCCATAGGGTGCTAATAGTTCTGTAACCAATTCATTTCCACCACCATGTTCCATAAATAGTAAAAGCTCATTTGCATCACTCCAAGCTCCAACTGTATTTCCTAAAAGACCAAAAGCAGGATCCTTACCTGAAAAATATCCAAGTGCAGTAACATGGCCATCAAGAACGCCTGTGGAAATTGCATCAAGTGTTTCAGTATGTTTTACAACAGCATTAACGGGCATCATTGTAATAAGTAATGCACCATTTGATAATGTTTTTACATTCTTTGCCCATGCAAGCTGAGCTTTGTAATTTGCGCTACCTGAATTATCACTAGATTGAAATTTGTACTTAAAGACTTCAGCTGCATTTGCTAATGATGACAAAGATAACATAAGTGCAAACGAGCTTACAACAATCATTTTTTTTAAATTTTTTTTGTTATTTAACATTTTTTTTCCTCTTAAAATATTTGATTAAAGATCTCTATCTTCCATTTATAGTTACTTTAATCTACTTTAACTCTAAATATATTTATTAATAAGATGGTATTAATAAATATTATTTGAGCAACAAAAAGATTCATGTATAATCCTAATGAAAATTATTTATTGAGTGTGGCATCATATTTAATTATGTAACGCTGTTACAGAAAATACTTTTCATTCTTTACATCTTTACATTTTATAACTTAAATATAGCTTAGTTATTGAGACGGTATTACTGTTAAAATCGCACTTAAAGTAAATGTTATGATAATAATGATAAAATTAATTATGAAAAGATTTACATATGATAAGTTATTCTTAAAGGGAAAATTATGGGAATTAGAAAAATAGCAGCATTGGCAAATGTTTCAATTGCAACTGTTTCAAGGGTATTAAATACACCAGAGTTAGTAAAAGAAAACACCAGAAACAAAGTATTGAAAATTGCTCAAGAACTGGAGTATCATAAATACAATAGTTCTTATACTCCTGCTTTAAAAAAAGATGAAATTGCAGTGATTATGCCTGATGTTATTAACTCTTTTTTTGCAAGAATACTTGAAGGTATAGTTAAACAAGCAAAAGCTTTGGAATTACCATTAAACCTCTATTTAACCCATGATAAACCTGAAGAGGAGTTTGATGCAGTGGATACAATTCTTCAAAAACAAACAAGAGGCGTGATTTTAATTCGCGCACGAAATAAAGAAAAAGAATCCTCTAAAACAATTTTAAAACTGAACAAATATAATATTCCTTTTGTTTTAGTTGACAGAGATATTTCATCTTCTCAGAATTCAGGGGTATTTTTATCAAATGCAAATGCAGTATATGATGCTGTTAACTTATTAATCAATGATGGTTATGAAGATATTTCCATAATTGCAGGAACGACAAACAGTTTAAATTCGAATCAACGCTTAGATGGGTATAAAGAAGCCTTGAATAAACATAATATAATAAGCCAAGAAAGTAATATTTACCGAGGTGATTTTTCTATGCAAAGTGGACTTGAATTAACAAGAGAAATCTTAAAAAAGAAAGTTCTACCAAAAGCGATATTCTCGTGTGCAAATGAAATTACAATTGGCTGTTTAAAAGCAATTTCAGAGCATGGTTTAAGAGTGGGTAAAGATATAAAACTTTTTTCTTTTAACAAACTAGATGCTTCTTATTTAAACAATTTTGATATTTCTTATGTAGAACATCCCGTAGTATCTATGGGTGAAAAAAGCGTTACAATATTAAAAAATAAGTTTGTTGGAACAAAGGGTTTAATTAGAGAAATTGTTAACTATAAAATACACTATTAATAAAAAAGGAAAAAGATGACTTATAATGAAGTTTTAGACGAGACTAGGTTGATTGCTATTTTAAGAGGTATTACACCTTCTGAAATATTAGGGGTGGCAAAAATATTGGTTAAAAGTGGATTTAAAATAATTGAGGTTCCTTTAAATTCTCCTGATGCTTTTAAAAGTATTAAAATGCTTGTGGATGAATATAAAAATGACAAGGATATTTTTATTGGTGCTGGGACTGTATGTACTGTAAAAGATGTTGAGACATTAAAAGAAACAGGTGCCTCTTTGGTTATTTCTCCGAATGTTGATGCAGAAGTTATTAAAAGAAGCAGGGAATTAAATCTCATTTCAAGCCCTGGATTTTTAACTCCAAGCGAAGCATATATTGCAATTAATGCAGGAGCTCAATCTTTAAAACTTTTTCCTTTCAAACGTTTTGGTATTGCTTATTACAATGATATAAAAGTTATTTTACCTTCTGAATATCCTTTAGTTGTTGTAGGTGGAGTAGATGAGGAGAATATTTCTACTTTATTAGAAGAAGGAGTGGAATATTTTGGATTAGGAAGTTCTTTATATAAACCTTCTATGGACCTAGGCTTACTTAAAACAAAAGCAGATTTTTTTGTTAAAGCAATCAAGAACTATTATGTCTAAACTAATATTAGTAGATTGGGGTACGAGTAATTTTAGAGCACAAGTTCTAAATGAAAAACTTGAAGAAGTTCACAGTATTTCTTCAAATGAAGGAATGTTACAAGTCCAAAAAAATGAATTTCATGCGTATTTAATTAATATTCTTAAGGACCATTTAGAAGAAAACAGCATTATAATAATGTCTGGAATGGTTGGAAGCATGAATGGTTGGATAGAAACTCCTTATGTACACTGTGATGCTTCTTTATCTTTACTTTCCACAAAACTCGTAAAAATTCCTAATATAAAAGAAAATATTTATATTGTTCCTGGTGTAAAAAGTTTAAAAAACAATAAAATTGATTTAATGAGAGGAGAAGAAGTACAAATTTTTGGTGCTTTAAAATTATTAAATAAAAAAGATGCAATGTTCATTCTTCCTGGAACTCATTCTAAATGGGTAGAAGTAAAAAATGAAAAAATTATTGATTTTAACACCAATATGACAGGAGAAGTGTTTAATTTATTAAGTACAAAAAGTCTTTTGGCAAAATCAATTTCATCTCATGTAATAAACGAAGATAGTTTTACAAAAGGTTTGGAATTATCTTTTACCAATACTGGTTTACTTAATCAAATTTTTCAAGCGCGAGCACAAGCTTCTATTATAGGTGAGCATAATGTGTATTCTTTTCTTTCTGGAATAATTATTGGAAATGAAATTAAAGAAATGAAAAAAGTATTTGAATGCAAGGACGTTATTATTGTGGGTTCTTCTTCTTTAAATGATTTATATACTATAGCTCTTGATTTTTACAAAATTAAAATACAAAGCGTTGATGCAGGACTTGCTACGAAAGAATCAATGAAAGTTTTATATAAAGAAATAAGAAATTCAAGGAATTTAATATGAAAATGACATTCAGATGGTATGGAACAAATGATGTAATTTCTTTAGCCCATATTAAACAAATACCTGGAATCTCTGGAGTAGTTAGTTCCTTAGTAGATATTCCAGTAGGTGAAGTATGGCAAAAAAAAGATATAAAGAACTTACAAGATGAAGTACATGCACATGGATTACGTTTAGAAATTATTGAGAGTGTCAATGTTCATGAAGATATTAAACTGGGTTTACCTTCAAGAGATAAGTACATACAAAACTATAAAGAAACACTAAAAAATTTATCTGAATTTGGTATTGAAACAGTTTGTTATAATTTCATGCCAATATTCGATTGGACAAGAACTGAACTTGCAAAAGAATTAGAGGATAAATCTACGGTTTTATCTTTTGATTATGAGCAATTAAAAGACCTTAGCGCAAAAGAACTCATTGAGCGAATAAAAAAAGATTCAAATGATATGGACTTGCCAGGCTGGGAAAATGAGCGTTTGGATAAAATTGAAGGTTTATTTAAAGCCTATGAAAAAGTAGATGAAGAACAACTTTGGAAAAACCTAGAATATTTTTTAAAAGAAATTATTCCTTATGCCCAAAACTGCAACATTAAAATGGCAATACATCCAGATGATCCTCCTTTTAGTATTTTTGGACTTCCAAGAATTATGACCTGTGCAAGAAATTTACAAAGAGTACTTGATATTATTCCTTCTGCTTATAATGGTTTAGCTCTTTGCTCTGGTTCTTTGGGGCCAAATGAAGACAATGATATTCCTTCTATGATAAGAGATTTTGGAGCTCAGGGAAAAATTCATTTTGCCCATGTACGAAATGTAAAACGCAAAAGTGAAAAAAGTTTTCATGAAAGTTCGCATTTATCAAGTGATGGTTCTTTAGATATTTATGAAATAATGAAAGCCTATAATGATATTAATTTCGAAGGACATATACGTCCCGATCATGGAAGAATGATATGGGGAGAAGAGGGTATGCCTGGATATGGATTATACGACAGAGCTCTTGGAATTACGTATTTAAATGGACTTAACGAAGCCATTTCTAAAGCAAAAAATAAAGAGTAAACTCTTTATTTTTTTCTATATTATTGATTCTTGAATTTTTTAGGTTTTAGATAGTGCCTATAGTAGCCAAAAAAATTACCACTTAAGAATAATATTTCCATTAATACAGCAGCTGGACTACTCGCTAGATAATTATTTAACAACCAAAAAGACGTGGCAAACATCATTATTTGACGTAAGTGCTTATCGTCTTTGCGAAATGAAGCGATAGTACTTAAAGAAGCTGCTATGTAACTTAGAATACTTAATAAGCCAGAGTAAGTAAAAAATGTTACTGCCGTACCTAAAAGTAAAAAAATCAACATCACTTTGTTTGAAGTGATGTACATACTTACAATAGTTCTTATCGCAGAAATAACCATTAATCCGGCAGCTGTGTATTGTTCTAATAAAAGAAAATGAGATCCAATCAATACTGAACAACAAAACAAACAAAATAAAATCTGTTTTCTATGCTTAAATTGAAATGACATCAGTCCAAAACAAATAGAAATCCCTATAAGTATTTGTGATAATATAAAGGCTGACATAATTATTCCTATTAGTGAATATTAGTGATTTAATTGTTTTAAAAAACATCTATTTNAAAACAGTCAKGGCCTTTCCAATTAASAAATCTGCTTTTGGATTMAAAGCTTTAATTTGGGGACTTAAGAATTGATTTCTTAAGTTRATATGATCCMTTACMTCACCAATTAGGGCTGTAAATAATTCTTTATCATTCTCCCCTGTMTGYATTATAAATYCTAGTCGTTTTYTAAAGGCATTTTCATRTCTTTWATCATAGGTACAAAACGYTTCATTACAGCATCTACTATACGTTTTCCTTTTTCTTTTGAAGCWACTCTTGGATCTCCATAAATACCATTAGAAGTATATTCTTTCATAGATCTGTGTAACATWGCCCGTGARCCTCTAATTAAATCAGCKGCTGCCCAYTCAAAAGTWGTKGTAACWGGMCCATTTACWATYTCWTTYTCTCKTACATTATTRCCTTCAATATAYTGTAATAAMGAAGTTTCAAATTCACAAGCATGWCCTACTCCAAATAAKCCWGTTTCWGTAATRTCAAARAGTTCTTTWGAWGCAATTTTCCACCAAGTCATAATGGCTAAATTACAATCTGGATTTTTAACTCCAAAACTTTCAACTACAACAGAACCCCAAGCTTGATTYCCYCCATGGCCATTAAAAATAATAATATTTTTAAARCCATTTCTAGAAACTGARYTTAAAACATCTTTWACATAAGCTATWARTGTTTCATGRSWTACRCTTARYGTWCCTGGAAAYTCCATATGATGCTCAGAWGARCAWATWGCYAAAGGAGGTAAAATYAATACCTCTTGTTCTATYTCTTTGTTTAATTCWWRACAAAAATATTCTGCAATCAAAGTATCTGTTTCCACGTTTAAATGTGGTCCATGTTGTTCAATTGCACCAATTGGAAGAATAACAGGTATGCTTTTATCCAAATTTCCGATTTCTTTTGAAGTTAAGTGTTTCCAAATCATTTTTTTACCGCCCACATTTCAATTTCTACTTTAAAGGTATATAATAATCCTGCTTGAACAGCYGCTCGTACAGGAWAAGGTTCRMWCATCATGCTTGAATAAACTTTATTAAATCTTGGCCAYTCATCYAARTCAGTMAGCCAAACATTTACTTTAAATACATCTTCTAATCCAACGCCAGCTGTATTTAACTGTTTTTTRCARGCATTAATTGTAAATTCTGTTTGTTCTTCTATTGTATCWCCTAYGACATTTCCTTCWACATCAATWGGWGCTTGCCCWGAAATAACAACWATTTTWGAWGGTTCWACTWCTAAAACRGGAGAATARGGACCMGCTGTTTTATGYTGWGAGGCMCCAGCAGGYACRSWAAAACTRGGTTTTTTWTCTGCAATTGTWAYRGTATTWGCRCCCATAGGATTTGGCATATAWCCTACRAAACCAATAATYTTCCAMTCMYYATTAATTTTTCGCATTTTATAAAGTGTTTGCCATAAAATRGGCTCTACWSTTCCATCAAGTTTGGTAATAGMACCATCAAACTTTTTATGYAAWACAGCTGATTYKCCTTTDATTTCGATGTCTCTTAADGTAGTTGCATTAAATAAKSTTTCTCTTTTGTCTTCTTTATAAACATTTGAAGCAAAATCAGCTGCTTGTTTTAACCAGTCTTCTTTATAGGTTTCTAATGAATCATAAGTAAGAGACCATGAATCTGGATTGGCACTTTTTCTGGCATCTATTCCCATGAAGTTTTCTTCGTGAAAATCTTTTTCACACATAGACCARTCTTGTGCTAAAAATGCATCAATATCTAYTCTTACTACTTTTTCCCAWATACTGTATCTGTCTTTATCATTTTTTGAAAATGGGTTTATATCATAGKCCATATTTTTCCTTTAGTTAATTATTTTTTCTGTTTTKGARTCAAATATATGTGTTTTTTTAACATCATAYGTAACATAYAAATCTTTRTTTTTATCGAATATTTCTTTTCTTGAAAAKGCAATATTGATTTCGTTTTCTCCRATWTGYCCATATATYACATTTTCAGCACCTGTATATTCATGRATTTTAATAHTTACTTTAAGACCTTCATCTTTGTTAACACAATGAAAATCTCTGGGTCTTATTCCTAAAATRATTTCTTGATTTTCACTGAGACTTGTTTCAGGATTCARTGCAAAACGAGTRCCATCTTGYGTTAATAAAGTAGGAATATTTTCCACAAACTTTACATTTCCTTTTACTAAAGAAATATTAGGRCTTCCTAAAAAGGTAGCTGTAAAAATACAATTGGGTCTGTCGTATAAATCTTCAGGAGTACCAATTTGAATGGCATATCCCTTGTCCATTAATACAACTTTGTCTGCCATAGTCATCGCTTCTACTTGGTCATGTGTAACATAAATAGTGGTTGTTTTTAATCTTTTTTGTAAAGATTTTATTTCATTTCTCATTACAACTCTTAATTTTGCATCAAGATTTGATAAGGGTTCATCAAACAAAAAGAATTTAGGTTTTCTTACAATTGCTCTTCCCATAGAAACTCTTTGGCGTTGCCCCCCTGAGAGATTTTTAGGTARTCTRTCWARATAATCAYSAATATTTAATAATTTTGCTGCGGCTCTWACTTTTTGATCAATTTCAYYTTTWGGCATTTTTAAAATTCTTAAACCATAAGCAATATTGTCATATACRCTCATATGTGGATATAAAGCATAAGATTGAAATACCATAGACATATCTCTTTTTTGTGGACTTAYTTCATTTGCTACTTCTCCATCAATGATTAAYTCACCAGAAGAAATTTCTTCTAAACCACAAATCATTCTTAATAGAGTTGATTTTCCACAACCTGACTCACCAATTAAAACAATAAATTCGCCTTCTTTAATATCAACATTAATACCATGAAGTACTTGTACTCCCTCATAATCTTTTTTAATRTCTTTTAATACCATTGTTCCCATATTAAACTCCAAAACTTTCAGATGTAATATCTTTTGCAAAAGGCGCAAYMCCAGCACTTAATCCTGCRTCYACTCTTAAATTAACCCCTGAAATACAAWAGGCATCATCGCTTGCTAAAAACAGTGTTGCTTTTGAAATACAAGCAGGTGTAGCAATTCGTTTTAAGGGRTACCATTTTAATAAATTATCAAATGTYTCTGGATTATTTTTTATTCTAAAATCCCAGGCTTTTGTTCTTACACTGCCTGGACTTACCGTATTGGCTCTAATATTATATTGTCCATATTCAGTAGCAATAGCATTCATATACTGTATGAGTGCAGCTTTTGAAGCACTGTAAGCAGGATTTCCAACACAGCGATCTGAATTTACAGAACCAATAGTAATTATTGTTCCTTGTTTGGCTTTTTTCATATGCACTAAACATGCATTGGTAATATAAAAAGTTCCATTWATATTAATTTCTATATCGTCTTTCCATAATTGAACACTTGTAGTATTTAGACTTTCTGCTTTAGTAACRCCTACATGATTGATTAAAATRTCAATTTTYTTGTGYTCTTTTATTACTTCWYTTATAATATTTTCTATYTCWTCTTGATTAGAAATATTTGCAATTACGCGYTTAWATGMTAATAARTTTTCTTTTTTTAATTCTTCTAAAAATGGGTCTAAWGTRKRMGCTCTAACACCAAGAGCCACWACAAAACCACCTTCTTTTATAACTTGACGTGTCATYTCTTGTGCCATTTCACCWGCAGCTCCYGTAATAACAACAACTTTATCTTTAAATCTCATTTNTTTTCCTTNACTTATTTYACGGAACCAGAGGTTAATCCGCCCACTAAATGTTTTTGTAACCAMGCRAAWARWATKGCTACTGGAATRGTTGCAATAATTACTGAAACCATAATATAATCCCATCGTACTGAATAATAACCCGTCATTTCAATAATTCCTAATTGAATGGTRTAAGAAGAACTATCTCTTARTGTWGARAARGCAATAATAAATTCATTCCAKGARTTTACAAAAGTAAACATGGCAACAATTACAACAGCWGGAAGTGCAAGAGGTAAGAAGATKGTTAATAAACTTCTAAAACGACTAGCGCCWTCAATCCATGCTGATTCTTCYAAGTCTTTRGGAATGGTTTCAAAATAACTTTGAAGCATCCATACACAAAAAGCAATATTAAAAGCAGCATAAATAACAGATAAAAAGCCAAGTGAATCYACAACACCCATRTAMACCATWARTCTAAATAAWCCAAGYACYAAAACAATTGGWGATAACATTTGYGTTACYAGTAAAAAGAATCTATARGCWGTTTTYCCTTTAAAATCAAAACGTGTCATAGCATAAGCACAAGGYGCTGCAACCACCAAAGCAATAACAGTTGCTACTGTACTTATGAACAAAGAATTAAKAAGRGARCTTGCAATATTTGTATTTTSCCAAACYTCTAKAAAATTKCCCCATTGAAACTCACTTGGCAAAAAACTAGGTGGAATTTGTGTTAATTCATTTCTTGGTTTCAAAGCCGTTAATACTGTTACAACAAAGGGAAATAAAACAGTAAGCATTACAGGAAGTAATACCAACCAACATATGATGGTTCTAATTATTTTTTTCTTTTTCATTTCTTTTCTTTCATAGCTACATAAGCATATATAAAGGTAAACATTAATAATAATGACAACATAATAATTGAAACAGCAGCAGCTAAACCAATCTCTCCATATTGAAATGCCATCTTATAAAGATAAGTAGGCAGAATATCTGTAGAGTTAGAAGGTCCACCTTCTGTTAAAATCCAAATTATTGGAAAAGAATTAAAGACATATATTACATTTAAAACAATCGCAATGTTTATAAATGGTTTTAATAAAGGTAAAGTCAATGTTCTTAACCTAGTAAAGTATGAAGCTCCATCTAAAAAAGCAGCCTCATATATATCTCTTGGAATTGAACTTAATCCACCCATTAATATTGATATAGTAAAAGGAATAGAAACTAAAATTCCAATAAGAATTTGCATGGGAAAAGCAGTACTAGCATTTGCTAACCAGCCTATATTTTCATCAATCAAACCAAATGATAAAAGAACGCTGTTTAACATTCCATACTCTGGATTTAATATCCACTTCCATATTACTGCTGTCATAGCTAAAGAAATAGCCCATGGCAACATAATAATAGTAGTAGCAATGCCTTTACCATAAAAATCTTCGTTAAGTGCTAAAGCAATAGGAACGGAAATAATTACCGTTCCTAAAACTACGCTTACTGTCCAAAAAAGTGTTCTTAATAATACTTCAAAGAACAATTCATCTTCAAATACATCTTGATAATTCAATAATCCAATAAAACCGTTTAAGTCACCAAAGGTTCCTACATCATTTACAGATAATCTAATTAAATCAATAATCGGATAAGAAATAATAATAAATGCAAGTAAAAAACTTGGGGCTATATATAATAGTGGTTTTAAAGATTTTTTATTCATAACTATTTTCTTGCTGCTCTGTTGATTTTTTTATGAGCTGTTTTTAGCGCTTGTTCCGGAGTTTTTTTACCAGAATAAATTGCTTGTAATTCATTTCTTAAAATGTCGATAATTTTTGTTGATTTTGCATGAATAAATGCAAATTTTGCATTTGGAACAGCTGAAATCATAGCTTGTAAATGTTTTGCTTCAAATGCTTTGTCTTTTCCAGCTTCAATTGTTACAGGTAAAAGATTTGCTTTTGCAATCCAATCTGCTTGGTACTTAGGTTTAACAGAAAACATTAAAAACTTAACAGCATCTTCTTTGTTTTTAGAATTTTTTGATAAATGAACTGCATCGATTACACCTAATGTAATTCCTTTTTTACCTTTAACCATACCTGGTACATCCGTTTGTACAAAGTTAATGTTATGACCTTCACTTGAAATTTGCTCTGCTAATACTCCATGAGTAATCATCATTGCTAATTTACCTTGTTTGAATAATTCTTGTAAATCTTCTCTGTTGTAAGAGGTTACATTTTTTTGAGAATAACCATTTTTAATTAAATCATTATAATAGTTTGCTGCTTTTAATGCTGCAGGAGAATTAAGAGCAGACTTAGTACCACCAACTGTTTTATCTAATACTGAACCCCCAAAGTTCCATAAAGCATAATAGAAATATTTTTCCATTTCAACTTCTTTTCCTTGTATTCCGAAACCATAAGCATCCGTATTTTGCGATACTAATTTAGCAGTTTCTTGAAGTTGGGCCCAAGTAGTAGGAACTGTAGCACCTGCTTTTTTTAATAAATCTAAGTTTACATATAAGTTTCTAGCAGATGTTACACTAGGAAGTGCATATAATTTTCCATTTACTTTTGCAGCTTCTAAAAGTGATGCTGGAAATTGTGCTTTATCACTGTTAGAAAGATAAGAATCTAATGCAACAATTTTATCAGCAGCAGCATAAGTAGGAACCCAAGCTCTTGTAGAATAAATTAAATCTGCATTTCCACCAGAGAAAAAATCAGTTTGTAATTTTTGTTGCCAAGATGACCAAGAACCTACTTCTAATTTAACATCAATTCCTGGGTTTGCTTTTTCAAAGTCTGCAACAATTTTTTCAAATGCAGGTTTTGTACTCTCTGCATATGCAGGAACAGATACTCTTAATGTTGAAGCATAAGTTAATGTAGATAAAACACAAACTCCWGTTAATACTCTTAAAATACTTTTTTTCATAATCTTCCTTTTTAATTAATTATACGACAATAGTGTCAACAATCACAAAATATAAGGGATATTTTCTAGCCAAAAAAAACATCCYTAAACAATTTTATGAAACAAATAATTCATTGGTCTTAAATGATTCTATAGCCTCCTCATCAAGTTCTATACCCAAACCTAAACCTTCTGGTAAATAAGCATACGGTGCTTCTATTTTTAGTGGTGTTTTTAATAAATCATGACTTCTTATGAGTCTTCCAAAAATATCACTTGGCCAAATACAATTTTGAGTTGCGCTTACTTGGTGAATATACATTGCTTCTAAAATACCTAAATCAATTTCAGATCCATGCCAAGAATACATATTTGCAGCATTTGCAATTAAGTCTTGTTGTTGAAATTTTGCAAGKCCTGCATTAAAGTTAAAACCATCTGCTGATCTGTGATTTAAAATATTAATTACATCATGAATTCTTTGACCTTGATAAATATAWGGTAAAGAGACATGTCTAACAATCTTTATATCTGTGAATTCTCTTAAACTTGCRTAATCTTGAATCATCCAAAAAGGCATAGGATCTTCTAAACAAAAAACATTTCCTACTTTTTCTAARTCTCTTACAATTTTTTTAGTTTCRCCTAAGTTTTCCCATCGTTGATTGGGATCAAAAATTACTGTCATATTAGGWGCWGCTTTTTTAATYTCTTCACACGTTGCTACTACATCATCTTCTAAATCAGCTTTAAACTTAATACTGTCATATCCCATATCTGCAAARTTTTTRGCAACTGCWCCWACTTCWKWTACTTCTCTATGYGAYGACCAMGAACCAACTTTTACTTTATCTTGTAATGGTCCTCCTAATAAATCAACWACTCGTAAGTCATGGCTTTTAGCATAAGCATCCCAAATACAACACTCAAACCCGTCATATTCTCTGTACAAACCAATAGGAAGTTTTCKTAAAGAYAAATCACTTAAATTAACACCAATAAGRGATTGTGCGATRYTYTTAACTAAGTCCATATTATGGTCTCTATAGAACTCACCAAAACCAATAATTCCATTTTCTAATTCCATTCGAACAATTAGTTTCGGAAGTTCATCAAACTGTGCAGACCAGCCATCACTTGCTTTTTTTATCACAGGTAACATATGTAAGGGTTTATTAATACTCTTACTTGATATCATGCCTTCTTTTGCGGGTACGATAACTTCTGTAAAATGAAAAGATTTGATTTTGTTATTCTTCATAAATATCCTTTAAAATATTATATCGGTTCAAAATTTCATATTAACTTAAAAAAAAGTATTAAATGAATATCTGATTGTAAATATATATTCAATTATGACATTAAAACCGCAAAAAAAAAGATTAATTGAATAATTCAACCTTTAAATATCAATTATGTGTCAAATTGAAACTTTTAATAATAAGGATGAATTCATTTTGTTAATTTATTTGTTATAATGAAAATTATTTTCAGTAATTTATTTCATTTTGAAATGTAAATAGCCTGAATTATTTAAACCTGAAATATTAATTATTAGAAAAAAAGAGTGAAAATGGTGTTTTTGTAGGATRATCTATAAAAAAAGAAGCATAHRAGATATGCTTCTTTTTAATCTTTTTAGTATTTTTTATTTGCTTTGTCWACTTCTTGGATATATACGCTTAAAAGTTCTTTCGCTTTTGCATCGTATTTTTCTTCAATAAGTTTTTTTACTGCGGGTTGTGAMACYGCTCTCATTCTGTTTAGTTCTTTAGCACTTAAAGAAGACACTTCCATTTTTGTAGATAARAATGCTAAACCTCTTGAATCAGAATTTGCAATAGCTAAAGAGACACCACGACCTGCTATTATTCCRGCTTTTGTAGCTCTGTTTATAATTCTTTTTTCATCTTCATTTAATGAGGMATAGAATTTTTTATTCATAGTAAAAGTATAAGGCGTGAATAAATGATTCGTTACTGTTAAGTACTTTTGTACTTCATAAAATTTGGCAAAACTTACCGTTGGAATAGGATTCATTTGYCCATCAATTACACCTGTTTGTAAACCTGTATATACTTCAGCCCACGATAATGGATACGCTTGAGCACCTAAAGAGTTTAGAATTTTTTGATGTGAAGCCAGAGTCATAGTTCTAATTCTTATACCTTTAAAATCTTCTAATGTTTTAATAGGGCGCTTTGAATTCGTAATTCCAAAAAAACCACCCGTATCAGGAAAACCAAGTACTTTTACATCTTTTAATTCTTTTTCCATATCAGAAGCCATTGCTTCTCCAAAWGCACCATCCCAAACGCTATAAGCWGCAACATAAGAGTTAAAAGCAAAAGGCAAATCAATAATTCCAATTCGTGGGTAAGATGATGCCATTGCTCCTACACTTGTGATGGTTGCTTGTATAATTCCTTTTCTTGTCATTGATAAATGTTCTTTTGAAGAACCCAATTGATTTGAAGGRTAAATTTCAACTTTAATTTCDCCATTACTTGCTGTTTCTACAATACTTTTAAATGTACCTGCAAAAGCATGAGCAGGGTTTTCAAATACATCCTCTTTATTGTCATGVGCAAATTTAATTGTCTTTTGTGCATATGCACCACTAATCATAAGTCCTGTTAATAATACACTTGTTACTATTCTTTTCATTTTTTTTCCTTTTTTATTCTTTTCAAGCAAAGAGTTAACATCTCGCTTCACAATCTCTTTTCAACGTAAATATTTCCTCCCTTATAAATTTAATTTTTTATAAAAATCCCAATAACCTTGGAATAAATAAAGCAAAATCTGCCCAATAAGCAAACAAAAACAATACAGCTATTTCTACAATTAAAAATGGCCATAAACTAGCAGCGATTCGCTCCATTTTCTCTCCTGTAACAGAAGACAGTACAAAAAGACAAGCTCCAATAGGAGGAGTCATGAGAGAGATATTTAAAGCAAGAACAAAAATAATACCWGCATGTAAGGGATCAATTCCAATGCTAGCCGTGATDGGCACTAAAATAGGCGCTAAAATAATTAACATGGCWGTAATATCCATAATCATTCCAACCACAAGTAAAAACACWATAATCAGTAATAAAATCAAATAAGGGTTTTCTGTAATCCCAATAATTGCAGADGTTAAAGCTTGAGGGATTTGTTCAAAACTTAAATACCAACCTAAAATAGAAGCAGAAGCAATAATTAAGAAAATTACTCCACAAATTCTTGAGGTACTTAGAATAATAGAAGACAAAGCAGAAAAACTTAAATTTYTATATACAAAAACGCCTAAAATWAGRGCATAAGCAACAGCAATTGAAGCAGCTTCTGTTGGAGTAAAAACGCCAAATATAATTCCACCYAATATAATCAAAGGCATAATYAGTGCTAAATAAGCTTCTTTYAASGCATGCATAACATCTTTAAAAGAAGCTCTTTTTGCAGCCATTGGAAAATTTCTACGTTTTGATACAACAGTAATTACCATCATACAAACAATACAAATTAAAATACCAGGAAGAATACCTGCTGCAAATAAACCGCCAATAGATACTCCCATTAAAGAACCATAAACTACCATTAAACCAGAAGGTGGAATAGTAGGGCCTATAATTGAACCTGCTGCTGTAACTGCACAAGCAAAGGGTCTGTCATAACCTGCTTTTACCATGGCTGGTACTAGTGTTCTTCCAAAAGCGGCCGCATCACTGGTAGCTGCCCCACTAACTCCTGCAAAAAATACAGAAGAAATCATATTTGCATGGGCTAATCCTCCTGGTTTATGTCCTACAAGYACRTTTGCAAAAGCAATTATTTTRCTTGTAATTCCAATATGATTCATAATTTCACCTGCTAAAATAAAAAATGGCATGGCTAAAAAGGGAAARAGATTTAAACCATTGAATATTTTTTGAGGCACWACAGACATAAAATCAAAACCKGATATAGTCATAATTCCAACAATTCCACTAATYCCWACTACAACACCTATTCTTAAACCTAAAATTAAAAGRCYAAAAAAAGTAAATAAAACAATCATGTGAAACTCCTATGCGATTTTTCATCTAAATCATAAACATGAATATCTCCAAAATCCCTTATTCCCGTACAAATAACTTGTAGACATGAAATAAAAGCAAAAGTTGGAATGCTAAGATAAGGAATAAACATAGTAACTCCTATAATAGAGTCAACATATTTAGAAGCTCCACTCTGCGCAAAATCAAGCCCATAAATAAAAATGATAAGAAAAAAGATAAAAGTGATAATGTCTAGAATTACTAGTACCGGAACTCTTAAGGCTCTTGGCATTTTATTTAAGACCAGAAAAAGTCCTATATGTTCTCTTTTAGCCAAAGCACAAGGTACTGCCAATAAAACAGCCCAGATCATGAAGTATCTTGCCATTTCTTCAATCCATGCAATTTCCCAGCCAAATATATATCTGTCCAAAACGCCAATCCATACATCAATAACTAAAATCATCATTAAAATGACAATAACAATAGCATTGACTTTACTAATAGCTTCACTAATGTTTCCAAAGATTTCTTTAACATTCTTTAACATCTCTACTCCTTTTATAAATAAAAAACCTTAAAAATGTAGAATCATTCCTATAATGAACAAAAAAAATGTAATTATTATTCATATTTAAAGTTTTTATTGTGTTATATATTCAAAAATTAAACTTTGTTTTAAATTATGATAAATTTAATGAATAAAAACATAACATTTTAAATTATTGCATTTAATTTAAACAAAATACTCAAATATGAATATTTAAAATAAAAAATATGCATATTGTTTCAATTTTACACTTATTACTGTACAATACGAATATAAAATACTTTAAAAGAGGCAAAAATGAAAATAATAGAGAGTTATAATGAAAATAAAACAAGCTTTTCTGCCATTATAGAAAGATTGATGACATATTTTAATGTAAGTCAATCCAAAGATTTAAGTGATTTACTTGAAGTGAATTATGCAACTTTTTCAACTTGGATTAGAAGAGAAAAGATACCTTATGAATTATTGATTGCATTATGTCTTAAGAAAGGTATCTCTTTAGATTGGTTACTTGCAGGAATTAAAAGTGATAATTTGTATGGACAAGAAAATAAAGATGACAATGTTGTGATTAATTCTTTTGTTAATAAAGAGCATAAACATATTGATATATTAGCAGTAGAAGAACATTTAAAAGACAAACATTATTTATCAGTATCTCAAAATATAATTGACCGTTTTGCAGAAGGCGAAAAATTAGATGAGTTAAAAATGGTAACCGTTGTTGGTTCTTCTATGAGTCCCACTATTAACAATGGGGATAAAGTTTTTATTAGTACTTTTGCAGCAGATGAAGAATTATACAACAGTATTATGTATTTAGTTGTTTATAAAAACAGAACCTATATTAAAAGAATACAAGTAAATCCTGTAAATAAAAAAGTAAGATTAATTTCTGATAATGATAAATATGAAACCTTTGAAATACCAGTTGAAGACTTAGGCGATTTTAAAGTCATAGGTAGAGTTATTTTTAAATGTTCTTTTGATGATGTAATCTAGTTTATGAAGAACATTACATACAATTTGATTTCAAGTAATTACTTATAGAAAACTTAATGATTATAATGATAAGATAACATAACAAATTAAATAAATTAGATGCATCATATTTAAATACCTTTAATATTTTATATGTAAAACATCCTTTTAAATCAAGGAATGTAAAGTGTTACTATTTTAAAATCAAATTTGTAGAAAACAAGGGTTACTTAGAGAGATTCTATGTTAAAAATCCATTATAAAATATAAATATAAATAGAAAAGTGTAAGGAAATATAAGAATGATTAAAATAGCAGTAATAGGCGAATGTATGGTAGAGCTGTACCAAGATAAAACAGGCTCGTATAAACAAACATTTGGTGGAGATACTTTTAATTGTGCGGTATATTTAAAACGATCATTAAAAAATGCAAAAGTAGAATACATTACAGTATTAGGTGAAGATCTCCGTTCTTCACAAATGTTAGACTTTTTTCATAAAGAAAATTTAGAGACTACATATGTAGACAGATTAAAAGATAAAAGTCCAGGTTTATATATCATAGATACACATAAGGGTGAACGAAGTTTTGATTATTGGAGAGGACAAGCTGCTGCAAAAGAATTGTTTTTAACACAAAGCTTAGATAAATTATCAAAAGATTTATTAAATTTTGACTTAATTTATTTTTCAGCTATTACCTTGGCAATAATGAGTGAAAAAGGAAGAGAAAATCTTTTTAAAATCATAAAAAAAGCAAGAGCTGCTGGTGTTAAAATAGCTTTTGATTCGAATTATCGTCCAAGGTTGTATAAGAATCAAGACGATGCAAGAAGAATATACAAACAAGTAGTTAATTATACAGATATATTTTTGCCTTCTATAGATGATGAGATTGATTTGTGGGGCGCAAGCACACCTTCTGATATCATAAAAAAATCTTTAGAAGCAGGAATAAAAGAAATTATAATTACCTGCGGAAAAGAAGATATTGTTTGTCATTATGATGGAATAACTGTTCATAAAAAAACAAAACAATTAAAAAACATTGTAGATTCAACATCTGCAGGAGATTCTTTTAATGGGCAGTACTTAGCATCAAGGTTAAAAGAAAAAAGTGTTAACAAGTCTATTAAAAAAGCCAAAAAATTAGCTGCAAAAGTAATTATGCATAAAGGCGCAATTATGCCAAAGGATAAAAATGATTAATGATTTTAAAAATTCACCCGTAATTCCTGTTTTAACATTTAATGATGTAAMAGAAAGYTTRRAAATATCAGAAGTATTAGTAGAAGAAGGTTTAACAAATTTAGAAATTACTCTACGAACTCCAAATGCAATGGCGTGTATAGCAGCTATTGCCAAAGAATTCCCCTCTGCTAATGTTGGAGCAGGAACTATTGTAAGAAAAGAGCAATTAACGCAAGTTCAAGATATTGGATGTAATTTTGCAGTAAGTCCAGGAGCTACAAAAACACTTATACAAGAAGCAAAAAGAATTAATATGAATTATTTGCCAGGCGCTTCAACACCAAGTGAAATAATTGCTTTAATGGAAGAAGGAATATTTTTCCAAAAATTTTTTCATGCAGGAAACTCAGGGGGTTATAAAATGCTTCAAGCTTATGCGAATATCTTTGAAGATGTATCTTTTTGCCCAACAGGTGGAATAGGACAAAAAGATTTTAAAGAATATTTAGGCTTAAAAAATGTTGTGTGTTTAGGTGGATCTTGGATGGTTAATACAGCAACTATGTCTTTAGATGATATTAGAAGTGAAGCTAAAAATATTAGCTCTATGTTTAAAAGTTAAGAATAAAATATAAGAAAAATACCAAAAACATTGTTTCAATGTTTAATAGGTTATAATGTTAATACAACATAACAAAAACAGTTTTATTTAGAACGCAAGGACATATAATTTGTTTCATAAAAATGGTATACCTTTATATACACAATTAAAAAATAAACTCTTAAAAGATATTAAAGAGAATTATAAAGTTGGGGACATGATCCCAGCAGAGATTAAGTTAGAAAAGCAGTATGAAGTTAGCCGTATTACGGTTAGAAAAGCGATTGAAGTACTTGAAAAAGACAATGTTTTAGAGCGTAAACAAGGGAAGGGTACCTTTGTTAAAGCACATAAAATTTTATACGACGCAAATTCTATTGGTTCTTTAACACAAAGACTTGCTAAACAAAAAGATATCATAAAAACAGAATCTCTTCACTTTTTAATTATTGAAGGAGAACATTACGTAAAAGATTTACTTAAATGTAGCAAACTATTATGTATTAAACGTACACGTTTATTAAATAATGTTCCTTTTGCTTTGATGTGCAACTATTTGGATTTTGATTCTGTTCCCAATATAGAGAAAAATTTCAATATTGAATCTTTGTATACTTTTTTAAAAGATGAATATAAAATTGAATTTTATAATGCGGAAGAAACAGTAGAAGCTAAAAATGCAAGTAATACAGAAGCGCAAAAACTGGATATCAATGAAAGAGATGCGTTGTTATCTTTGCACCGTCTCTCTTTTGATAAATACAATAATCCTGTAGAGTATTCTGATATTGTAATTAAAGCCAATATGTATAAACATAAAATTATTTTATCCAATGATAGGCTTTCAAATATTTAAAAAATAAAAGAGATCTATGCAAATTGAAACAATTAATTTTAATGAAATGTATATAGAACAAAAAAATAAAACTACTTTTCAAGCCAAAAATAAAGAGGCTTGGAACAGTAAAGCTTCCTCTATGAATAAAAATATTCATAAATCAATTTACAATCAGAACTTTTTAAATCACATAAAACTAGAAGGAATAAATTCTTCTTTAGATGTTGGTTGCGGTGTTGGCAACTTATCTCTTTTATTATCAAAAAAACTTAAAAATATTTACTGCTTGGATTTTTCAAATAAAATGCTGGATTTTCTACATAAGAATGCAAAAAAAGAAAAATGCACAAATATCAAAAGCTTTAATCTTTCATGGTACGATGATTGGGATGAGGTTCCTAAAACAGACTTAGTTATTGCATCRCGYTCTATGGAAGTRAAAAACATGCAAAAAGCCTTAGAAAAACTAAACAATCAAGCGCTTAAAAAAGTCGTACTTTCTTATAAAGTAGGAGGAAGTTTTTTATCTTTGGATATTTTAAAARCTTTRAACAAARACATTAATAAAAAACCTGATTACATATATATTTTAAACATCTTATATAATATGGGAATTAATGCTTCTTTAAACTTTATAAAAAGTGAAGCTAGAAATATTAGCTATAAAAATTTTGGAGATTTTCTTATTTCTGTTACTTGGAGTTTGGGAACATTAAACCAAGAAGAAGAAAATCTTTTAGAACAATATTATCACAGCAATATAAAAAATCAAAAAGAAGATACTTACGTAGAATGGGCAATTATAGCTTGGGATAAAAAGTAAAACAAAAATATCAATAATTTAATGCAAAAAATACTAAGTATTTGATATATTGAAGAAAATTATTAGAACAAAAAAAGGTTAATTATGGAATACAAAATCACACAAGGCATAGTTGGAGTTAGACCCAATGTTACTTTACCTAATCCAGAAATTTTAAATGTTCTTGGCGAAGATGGTATGAGAGCTTTGACTAAAGAGCATTATGAGATATTAAGACACTCAGAGATAAAAGATTTATTTCCACCACATGATGCTGGAATAGAAATGGCAGTAAAACATGCTTCTGATTTTTTTATACAAATTTGTGGAGGTCAAAGACATTTTGATCAAAACAGAGGAAGACCAATGATGGCAGCAAGACATTCTCCTTTTAAAATTGATCAAGCTGCAAGAGTTATCTGGTTAGAAGCGTATGCAACACTTTTAGAAGAGAGTAATTTAAGTGAAGAATTAAAAGAATCTTTCTGGACTTATTTGGATATTTTCTCAATTTGGATGATGAATACACGAGACTAGAATCAAGGAAAATAAGGTGAATATACTTATTATTGGAGCTGGAATCGCTGGTTTAAGTGCTGCAATATCTTTGAAACTGCAAGGTTTTAATGTAGAAATAGTTGAAAGAAGTTCTTCCCTAACAGACATTGGGGCAGGTATTGTATCTTGGCCTAATGCTTCAAATATTTTAGATAAGTTGGGACTTTTAGAAGAAGTTCTTAATGTAGCTGGGAAAGTAACTTCAATGAAGCGCTTTTCAAGCGAAGGTGAAGCCCTTGGAACAATAGATATAACTACAATCAATGAAATGATGTCTTATCCCAGTTTATCTATTCTACGTTATGATTTAATGCGTATTTTAAATAATAAAATTAATGAAATAAAGATTCCCATACATTTTGATCATAACTTACTTTCTTTTGTAAGTAATAATAATCTTGTAAGTGCAAAATTTAGCAATAAGAAAATAATCAAAGCCGATGTTATTATTGGGGCAGATGGACGAATGAACTCTCTTAGTAGAGAATATGTAAAGGGTGATAATACACCTAAGTATCAAGGTTTTATAAACTGGGTAGGTATTATTAAAAGCAAGAATGATATTTTTTCTGATTTAAGTGTATGTGATTATTGGGGTATTGGAAAACGTTTTGGTATTGTCCCTCTTTCAAAAAATCATGGCTATTGGGCAGGTGGAATCACTGCTAAAAATATAGAAAGAAAAAACCCTTCTTTATATAAAAATGAATTGTTGCATGCGTTTAAAGACTGGCCTTCAAATATTCAGGATATTATTCAAAATACTAAAGACTCAATAATAAATAAAATATATGTACATGATCATGATCCTCTTTCTATATGGCATAAAAATAATGTTATTTTAATAGGAGATTGTGCACATGCTGCTTTACCAACGTCTGGACAAGGAGCTTGTCAAGCCTTAGAGGATGCATGGCATTTGGCTAATTGTTTAAAAGAAAATCAAAATAACTTATCACAGGCTTTTGAATCTTTTACAAAAATAAGAATAAAAAAAACAAGTAATATTATTATGGGTGGCAGAGCACTCGCTTTTTCAATATTTAATGAGGATAAAGAGTTTTGTTTAAAAAGAAATATAGGCGCACAAAATATGAAAGGACATAAACAAGCCAGCGCAATGGCAAATCTTTGGTTAGAGAATTTGGCTTAAAACAAAAAACGCAACAAAGAATAAAAAATATTAATCTTATTTTTTATTTTTCTTCTATTAGTATCATATTTATTTACTGCTATACTTTAATATAGACTTAGCATGTCCTAAAGGATATATTATGATAAAAGAACTAAAAATCAAAGAGCTTTACAATAAATGTAATAAATCAATATTTTCTTTTAAAAATACCCAAGAAGTCAAAAAAACAAATCAAATAATTTTACAAGGAAGAGCATTAAGTGCAATTGATACTGCTCTTGGAATAGAAGAAGAGGGCTTTAACCTTTTTGTTATGGGTGAAAAAGGAAGAGGTAAACATTCACTTATTAAAAAAATATTAGAAACAAAAAGTAAAAATAGCAAAAATATTTATGATTGGTGTTATGTAAATAATTTTAATGATGATAACAAACCTATAATTATAAAACTAAAAGCAGGACTGGCAAAATCTTTTAAAAAATCCATGTTAAACTTGGTTGAAAATCTTAAAATCAAAATAACACAAGTATTAAAATCAAAAAAATATCTAAATCAAAAAAAATCCCTAGAAAAATATACAAAAGAAGAACAAGACAAACTTTTTAATAAATTAAAAAACTTAGCACTGCAAGAGAATATTTCTATATCTGATACACCCAATGGGATTGTTATAGCTTCTTTAAAAGAAGGAAAACTTTTTACAAGTGAAGAATACAGTGCTTTGGCTTTAAAACAAAGAGACAAACTCGAAAAAAATATTATTAAATACCAAGAAAAAGTCGATGAAAATTCAAAAGAAGAATTAGACTTAAGCAATAAATTTCTTGAAAAAATAAATGACTTAGACAAACTTTTTATAAAAGAAATTCTTAAAAAATCCATGCAGAGTTTAGCAGAAAAATTTTCATCTTATGAACAAGTTCTTCTTTATTTAGCGGATGTAGAAAAAGATATTTTAGAGCACTATAGGTACTTTGTAAAAACAGAAAATGAAAATATACTGAATGCTTTTGAAAGTGTATTAAAACAAAAYCTGGAACATGAAATMTCMTTYGATATATATAATATTAATATTTTAGTRAATAATGAGAARGTAAAATCCCTRCCTATTATTTAYGAAGACAATCCACGTTATGCAAACTTATTTGGAAGAATTGAACATATATCGCATATGGGAACAATAAGTACAGATTTTAATTTAATTAAAGCGGGTTCTTTGCATAAAGCAAATGGAGGTTATTTAATTATTGATGCTTTAAGTTTATTATCTAATCCTCATGCATGGGAAGGTTTAAAACGAATGTTAAAATCTTCTTTAATTCATTTAGAAAGTATTGAAGAATCAATGGGTTATACAAGTTTACTTTCCTTAAGTCCCCAAAGTGTTCCTTTAGATATAAAAATAATCTTGATTGGTTCGCGAGAAATTTATTCTTTGCTTTTTTTTAATGATGAAGATTTTAAAGAATTGTTTAAAATAGAAGCAGATTTTGAGGACAAAATAAAAAGGAACAAAGAGAATACTCTTTTATATGTAAATATTATCACAAATATAAGCAAGGAAAAAAAATTATTAACACTTGGGAAAAGTGCGCTTTGTAAAATAATAGAATTTTCTTCAAGGCTTTGTTCCAATGCTTCTTATTTATCAAGTGATTTTTCAGCTATTGGTGATTTATTACAAGAAGCCAATTATCTTGCCAAAAAAAACAATAGAAAAACGATTAATGAAAAAGATGTATTAAATGTTTTAAAAGAAAGAATATATAGAAAAGAGAGAATAAAAGAAGAGGTTTATACGCATATTAAAGAAGAAACAATACAGATTAATACAAAAGGTGAAAAAGTGGGACATATAAATGGTCTTGCTTTAATAGATTTTGGAAATTATTCTTTTTGTATACCTATGAAAATATCATGTTTAACGAGGGTCGGGAAAGAAGGCGTTGTAACAATTGAGAGAGAAGTTGATCTTTCTGGTTCTATTCATTCAAAAGGGGTATTAATTATATCTTCTTATTTAGCTTCCCGTTATGCTCCTGATTTTTCTTTAAGTCTCAGTGCTTCATTGGTTTTTGAACAATCTTATAGTGTGGTTGATGGTGACTCTGCATCTTTGGCTGAGCTTTATGCTCTTTTATCTTCTATTTCTAAAATAAAAATAAAACAAAATTTTGCTATTACTGGATCAATTAATCAAAATGGAGATGTGCAAGCWATTGGMGGGGTTAATGAAAAAATAGAAGGTTTTTAYGATGTTTGTAAATTAAAAGATGAGAACTTTTSTTCTGCTGTTATTATTCCTGCYTCAAATGTTAAAAACTTGATGTTAAAAGAAGATGTTCTAAGTGCTGTGAAAAAAGGTCAATTTAAGATATATGCTATTAATCATYTWGAYGATGGAATAAAACTTCTTATGGGTATTGAAGCAGGAAAAAGAAAAAAAGATGGWASTTTTACYAARAAYTCATTAAATTATCTYGTTAATAAAGAACTRAAAAACTTAAATACACTTAGTTTAAATAAAGAAAATAGTTAATTAAATATTTATTAAAATAAGTATAAGTATAACAATTTTAAATTTTTTAAAGCAATATATTAAATACAAATTATGTTAATATCTCTTATGATAAATAAATATGAAATATTAAAAAATACCTTTGGCCACGAAAACTTTCGCTCTTTTCAAGAAGAAGTCGTTGATGCTATTATTGCAAAAGAAGACGTACTTACTATTCTTCCTACAGGAGGAGGAAAATCACTTTGTTATCAACTGCCTGCTTTATTAATGCAAGGAGTTACTGTTGTGATTTCTCCTTTGATAGCTTTAATGCAAGATCAAGTGAGAGCCTTAAAAGATCTAAATATAAAAGCTTCAATGATTAACTCTCTACAAACTCCTAATGAAAACAATGAAATATTACAAGCTTTGTTAAACAATGAATTGAAATTTGTTTATGTTGCACCTGAGCGTTTTACTTCTAATGATTTTGTAGGTGTTTTACAAAGAGTTGATATTAATTATTTTGTAATAGATGAAGCCCATTGTGTATCTGCATGGGGACATGAATTTAGAGCAGAGTACAGAAACCTAGACAGATTAAAACAGTTTTTTCCAGATACTTCTATTGCTGCATTTACAGCAACGGCTACGTATAAAGTACAAGAAGATATGAAAACATCTTTGCGTTTAAACAATGCCAAAGAATTCAGAGCCAAAACAAAAAGAGACAATTTAATTATTTCTTGTAAACCTCGAGTATCTAATGGAAAGAATCAGATTCTATCTTTTTTAAAATCGCATAAAGGAATGTGTGGAATTATATATACCTTTACGAGAAAAGAAACTGAATCAACATCAAAATATTTAAATGAACAGGGTTATAAAGCAAAAGCGTATCACGCAGGATTAAGTTCCGAGATTAAAAATGAAGTGTTTAATGATTTTGTGTATGAAAAAATTGATATCGTAGTTGCAACTATTGCATTTGGAATGGGAATTGACAAGTCGAATATTCGTTTTGTTATTCATACTTCTATGCCTAAAACCTTGGAGAACTATTATCAAGAAATAGGGCGTGCTGGACGTGATGGAGATTTGTCTTATGTGTATTTACTGTATTCTAAAAGCGATGAGATTAAGAGAAAAATACAAATAAATGATGGTTTGGATAATGCCTATAAAAGTACTGCTTTAGATAAATTAGAAAAAATGTACCGTTATTGTATCTCTAATAATTGTCGCCATACTATTATTGCTTCTTATTTTGATGATAAGATTGATCACTGTTTAACATCATGTGATAATTGTACAAAAGAAGAAGTCGAACAAATAGATATTACTCTTGATGCTCAAAAACTATTATCTTGTATTTACAGAGCAGAACAACGCTTTGGATTAAATCATATTATAGATATTTTAAGGGCTTCAAAAAATCAGAAACTCTTAGATATGAATCACGATAAACTTACTGTTTATGGAATTGGGGAGCATAAAAACAAAAATGAATGGATTGCTATTGCGGATAAACTAATTGACTCTGATGTGATTTCTTTGGGCGAGTATCGAGTGCTTAAACTTTCAACTACTGCTTTTGAGATTTTAAAATCAAAAGAAAAAGTTTTTATTGATTCTGATAAAATGGGACAAAGCGTAAAAGAAGAACTTGTGGAGGAAGAACTTTCTTTTGATGAAGAATTATTTGAAAAATTTAGAAGTTTAAGACGTGAATTATCCAATGAAAAAGAAGTCCCTGCGTATGTGATTTTTGGTGATAAAACCTTAAAAGAACTTTGTTCAAAATTACCAAGCTCACAAGATGAGATGTTAGATATTAATGGCATAGGGCAAGTAAAATATGATAAGTATGGAGAAGTTTTTTTAAATTTATGTCTTAGTATTAAAGAAGAATTCCAAGATAAATTAAAAGATCGAGTAGAGCTTAAAAAATTAACAAAAACATATCTAGAAACGCTAAGTTTATTAGAAGAAAATAAAAGTTTAAATGAAGTGTCCCAAATTAGAGACTTAGGACTTGTTTCTATCTTATCTCATCTGAAATTATTGATACAACATCAAAAAATAAGTGAAGAACAAAAAAATACACTTTTAGAACCCATTAAAATAGAGCATAATGTTGTTTCTTGGATTCAAGAAGGTCTAGAGTTAAAAACATTAAAAGAGTTAAAACAGGATTTATATTTATATGAATACTTAAAGGATTTAAATGCAAAATGATGCACTTCAATATAAAACGTTTTTTTTGAAAGAAGATAAATACAATGGTTTTACGCTTGATAATAAAAAAATAATTTGTGATAAAAAAGATTTTAAAAAAAACATTGAAGAGCTAATTTTTACTTTAACAAAAGAAAAAAGAAAACTCTTATGGATTCCTTTGGACATAGAACAATCTTCTTATATTCCTATTTTAACCAAATTAGGTTTTACTTTTCATACCTGTGAAAAAAATAAGATTTTATTGGTAAAAGAATTAATACAAAATTCTATTATTCCAACAGCTTCAAACCATACTCTAGGCGTGGGTGTAGTCGTTTTTAATGATAAAAATGAAGTATTATTAGTAAAAGAAAAATACTCAAATATGGGGTTTAAATTACCAGGAGGACATATTGATGATGGAGAATTAATTACCTCTGCTGTTAGTAGAGAAGTAAAAGAAGAAACAGGAATAGATGTAGTGTTTGAGAGTATTGTTTCTTTAGGACATTTTTTTCCACATCAATTTAATCAAAGCAATTTATATATTTTATGCATAGCCAAAGCACTGTCAAGCGAAATTAATATTCAAGATACACACGAAATATTAGAATGTAAATGGATAGATATTAAAAGATATATTAATGATGAAGATGCTTTTGCATATAATAAAGAAATCGTAAAAATTGCTTTAAAACAAAAAGGTTTAAAACAAAAAGAATTTGATTCTTTTAGAAACACCCTTAAAAACTATGAATTGTTTTTTTAAACAAATTACAGATATAGAAAAAATTAAATATAAAGGTTCAACGTGGAATATACTTCTCAACGTATGATTATGTATCCTCACTTAAATGCGGCAGGAATTCTTTTTGGAGGAATGGCTTTGGCTTGGATTGATGAAGAGGCTATTATTTTTGCAACCAATCTTTTAAAAACAAGTAAAATTGCTTTAGTAAAAATGTCAGAAGTCGTTTTCAAAAATATTGCTAATATTGGAGATATTGTGATTATGGGTACTGAACTTGTAAAAGTTGGAAGAACATCCATTACAGTACGCTGTGAAATTAAAAATAAAACGAGTAATAAAATCATTTTAATTGTAGAAGAAATGGTTATTGTGGCTTTGGATTTTAACAAACAACCAACCCCCCATAATTTAGAAAAAATAATTTAGTTTTATTTTATGCTTTAGATTCAATCATAAACTTAAAGTATAAAAAAAGAAAAAAACTAGTCCCAGTATTGTGAATATTTTTAAGATATTTTAAATATAATCGCATCTGAAAACATATTGTTAGCTATTAAAATAAATTAATTTTGAGGTAAAAATGGAAAATGCATTTAGAGTAGAGAAAGATTTTTTAGGTGAAATGAATATAGACATTCACGCATACTATGGAATTCAAAGCTTAAGAGCTAAGAATAATTTTGATATTACACGTACAAATATCTCTTTGTTTCCTAATTTTATTAAATCTTTGGGAAAAGTAAAAAAAGCCTGTGCTTTAGCTAATTATGAATTAGGGGATTTATCCTTAGAGCAAAAAGATGCAATTGTACAGGCTTGTGATGAAATAATTGATGGTAAACTTGTAGATCAGTTTATTGTTGATCCTATTCAAGGAGGAGCTGGAACTTCTACTAATATGAATGCAAACGAAGTTATAGCTAATAGAGCGTTAGAAATCTTAGGTCATCCAAGGGCGGCTTATCATATCATTCATCCTAATAATGATGTTAATCGTTCACAATCAACTAATGATGCTTATCCTACTGCTATTAAAATTACTCTTTATGAACTGATTTTTAAATTAAAAGATTCTTTACGTTATTTAGGAAAAAGTTTTGATAAAAAAGCTGAAGAATTTAAAGATGTTATAAAAATGGGACGAACGCAACTTCAAGATGCTGTTCCTATGACTTTGGGTCAAGAATTTAAAACCTATGCTGTTATGATTGAAGAAGATGTTTTTAGATTAAGAGAAGCACAAGCTTTACTTAAAGAAATAAACTTGGGAGCTACTGCTATTGGAACAGGTATTAATACCAAAAGTGAATACCGTCATGTTGTTATTAGACATTTAAAAGAAGTTACTGGCGTTGACTTTGATAATTCAGGTAATTTAATTGAAGCTACTCAAGATACGGGTGTTTTTGTTCATGTTTCTGGAATATTAAAACGAGTAGTTATCAAAATATCTAAAGTTTGTAATGATTTACGTCTTTTAAGTTCAGGTCCACGTGCTGGTTTTAATGARATWAATTTACCAGCCATGCARCCTGGKWSYTCAATAATGCCTGGAAAAGTAAATCCCGTTATTCCWGAAGTTGTTAATCAAGTAGCTTATGAAGTAATAGGGGCTGATACTACTATATCAATGGCTTGTGAAGGAGGTCAGTTACAATTAAATGTATTCGAACCTTTAATTGCATATAAACTTTTTACTTCTATTAATATAATGAGACGCTCTTTTTTAACCCTTGCAGATAAGTGTGTGGACGGCATTACGGCTAATGAAGATGTGTGTTTAGAAAATGTTTTAAACTCAGTTACWATWGTTACGTATTTAAATCCTATTTTAGGATAYGAAAAGTGYTCTGCWTTAGCWAAAGAAGCACTTAAAACAAAAAAAAGAGTCTATGAYTTGGTRCTRGAGCAAGAACTGTTTACACAAGATGAATTAGATGAGTTATTATTACCAAAAAAYATGTTGAGATAAGGAAAATAAGTGAAAATCACTATTATAAATACAGGTGGAACATTTAATAAAAAATACAATTTAATAAAAGGGGCATTAGATGTTAGAGATGATGCTTTTTCTTTGGAAAAAATATTAAACTGGACACACAATATTGATTTTGAAGTAAAAAATATTTTAGCTTTAGATTCTTTAGAGATAAAAGATAAACACAGAGATATTATAATTAAAAATATTCAAGAATCACAAAATGAAAATATAATCATTATTCATGGAACAGATACTATGAATGAAACGGCTTTATATTTAGATGAACGCATAAAAGACAAAAACATTGTTATTACTGGTGCTATGATACCTATGAGTATCGATACTACTGAGGCTGTTATGAATTTTGCTTCTGCTTATGGATTTTTAAATGCAARAGTAGATAAAGGAATTTATATAGCTTTACATGGARTAGTTTGTKCWCATRAAAAAATATAYAAAGATAAAAAAATAGGRAAGTTTTTAGTAAAATAGAAMANTTCTACTCTTAATGTGAGAGTAGAATTTCTTTGTCATCACTTCGTGTATTTTTAATAGCATYATTAGAAAGTGCTTTTACCGTATAAACAAAAGATATTTTRTTTTTMTTGCTCATGTTTTTAGAAGCATGATGCAGTGTTTTACAGTGAAACAATACAACATCGCCTTTATAAAGATTTTGATGTACGCGTTTTTTAATAAGTTCTTTATTTTTTGGATGTTCATCTAAGAAATTTGAGTTATCATCAAACTGATCTTTTTCAAAATTCAGTTTATGAGAACCTGGAATAAATTCTAATAAACCATTTTCTAAATACTCATCATCCAAACATAACCAAACAGATATTAAATCATCGTTTTTAAAATTCCAATATCTTCTGTCTTGATGCCAAAATGTCACAGTAGAAATTTTGGCTTGTTTGGTCATTATTGAATTATGATGTGCAAGGGTTAATACCACTTTATCTTGAAGTAAATCTTCTAAAATAGGCAAAATTTCTTGATTTTCCATCCATGATTTAAATAAATCATTTCGTTGATATACTTGACGTAAACGTCTAAGTGTTACAGAACTCTCTACTTCATTATAATATTCTTGCTCTGTTTCATACGGTGCAATTTTTTCATCAAGTTCTTTTTGTGCTTGTTTTAATATATCATCACAGGTATTTTTTTGYGCAAAACTTTTAAGAAYTAMAAAMCCATTTTCWWGAAATTCWTTTTTTTGATTGTGTGTTAAATTCATTTTTTTTCTTTKMTTMAAATTAARNWTWANNTNATACTATATCTCTAATAAATAATAARNTTTTTATCACGCTAATTGAAACTTTCTTCTATTAATAARTATTGACCTATATAAGAACTGTATTTWATTTCTTTTGGAGSRTGTGAATAGGGGTTTTTCCAKRTATTATTTACAATRCTTTTTTTGTGTAAAAACAGATTRTTATCTAAAAATATATTTGTTTCATTGTTAAGYCTAATACAKCCATGRGAATAYGCTTTTCCTTTAGGRTAAGARCTTTCRTGTGCATGCATAGCTAATTGTAAASTATCATTWAYAATACTCCAATTATCTTCATTTATAATCTTTGTTTTATTTGYTCTAAAWGTATTAAACCTTTTTGATTTTTGTTTACCAAAATAAAARATATATCTTCCTTTTTTYCCATARCCCAAAGATACTTTATCMGAACCTAAATCTCCWACAGARCGCCAGCCTCTATGTGCTTTAAASAAACCACTKGGAGTATTAAAATAATGRTTTTCTCCAAAGATTATTTCTCTTTCTCTGTACATATCACCWGTWGAAACWAGGTCYGAGCCTATGTATTTAATAGAATYRTTTTCATAWACMACTAAAATAAGAACTTGTTTTGATAARTCTACRATASWAAGATATTGTTTGTTCWTAATCTTTTTATYTTTRAATATTTKAAGAACTTTRTTTTGTATTTTATWAAAATACTCAKCATTGATTTCTATRTTTTTGAGTCTTCTTTTTAGTAGTTTTRMKAGTTTTTTATCTTTWGRTGTWGTRGACCAKGTTTTKATATTTAGTATTTTYTSYCTTAAACAWGAARTATCTTTTTKRCAAAGYTTWTTTAAATAAGCAGGAAAACGTTTTTTATAAACAGGTAYTTCTATTACTTCKAATAAAAAATCTTTTCTCATTTCTAARTTTTKTGAGAATAAGGWAGTAAATAAGAGTGWAAAAATTAATAAGAATTTCATAARAGAGTATAGCAAAAATGCATAAAAAAARGCAGAGWTARNCTCTGCYTTTTTWAAAATTAATTTATATTATAATACRGGTGATTTTAATACCATTAATTTTTCTTTTGACATTTCAGTCATTGAATGGTGAATTCCACCCATTCCTAATCCAGAAGCTTTAGCTCCTCCAAAAGGCATCCAATCAACTCTAAATGCAGTATGATCATTAACCATAACAGCAGTTCCACTTAATCTTTTAACTGCTAATAAWGCAGTATCAATRTTTTTAGTAAAGATTGCAGCTTGRAAAGATACATCTAAWGMATTTGCTCTATCAAATGCWTCTTCWATATCATCRTAAGTATATAAACAAACAACTGGYCCAAAGATTTCATTYTTAGAAATAATTGCATCATCACTTGTATTTAAAATAACAGTAGCTTCAAATAAAGAATCAGAAATTCTTTTTCCACCTGTTAAAATCTTACCACCATTWGMWACAGCGTCATTAACCCATTCTTCMACTCTGTTTACTTCATTATGRTTAATTAAWGGACCAACTTCAGTTTTAGGGTCTAATTGATCTCCTACGATTAATTTAGATGCAGCTTCACTTAATTTACTTGCAACTTCATTAATAATATCTTTATGTACATATACTCGTTGAACAGATACACAAACTTGACCTGCATGGTAAAAACCACCTTTAGATAAAGCAGGAATTAATTCATTAATATCAGCATCTTTTTCAACAATTACAGGTGCAACTCCACCATGTTCTAATGCAACTCTAGTTCCATTAGCAACTTTAGAATTTAAATACCAACCAACTTTACCAGAACCAATAAACGTTAAGAAATTAATCTTAGGTGAAGTAGCTAATAATTCTCCTCCAACTCTGTCACAAACTACTGCTTGCGCCCAACCTTTTGGTAATCCAGCTTCAGCTAATAATTCAATTAGTTTAAGAGCTGACATTGGTGTTTGAGTAGCAGGTTTAATAATAACAGAACATCCAACAGCAAGTGCCGGAATTACTTGGTGAATTGCTAGGTTAAATGGGTGATTAAAAGCAGATACAGCAGCAACAACACCAATAGGTTCTTTAAACGTATAAGCCATTCTATTTGCACTTGATGCAGTATGACCCATAGCAACTTCAGTTCCTTCAAATGATGATAAACCTTCAATTGCAAGTTTAACTCCATTAATAGCTCTTTGGATTTCTACTTTAGAATCCATATAAGGTTTTCCACCCTCAGATGCACAAAGAATGGTTAAGTCTTCGATTTGTGAGCTCATAATTTCTACTAATTTTTCTAAAATCTCTACTCTTCTGTATTTAGGAAGGGCATTTTTGTGATCTTCAAATGTAGTATATGCTAAATCAATAGCACCTTGTACTTCTTCAACTGAAGAAAACTTTACTGTACCAACAACTCTACCATCAAATGGTGATGTAACTTCAATAGTGCTCATTTTTATCCTTTTTTAAAGCACAATTGCACAAATGAAAATCTAAAGATTTCATCCATGCAATTGTGAATTTTATATATGTAATATTGTATTTAGATTATAAAATACACTCTTTTTTCTCTAATAAATCAAATAAGATTGAGTGATTTAATGAATAATCAACTGCTAAGTCAATTAAATGTAAACCATCAGAATTTACACAATCATTTAATGTTTTTTCAAAATCTTCACAAGAAGTAGGTCTGTATCCTTTTGCTCCATATGCTTCTGCATATTTAACAAAATCAGGGTTTCCTAAATCTAATCCAAATGTTTCAAATCCCATTCCTGTTTGTTTCCATTTAATCATTCCGTATGCATTATCATTTAAAATAATAACAGTTAAGTTAAGTTTTAATCTGATTGCAGTTTCCATTTCTTGTGAGTTCATCATAAATCCACCATCACCACAAACAGCAACAACTTTTTTATCAGGGTGAACCATTTTAGCAGCCATTGCAGAAGGAAGTCCAGCTCCCATTGTAGCAAGTGCATTATCTAATAATAAAGTATTTGGTTTAGCACAATCATAATTTCTTGCAAACCAGATTTTATATACTCCATTATCTAAAGTAAGAATATCATCATCTGCTAATTGTTTTCTAATAGTATTTACAGCTCTTTGAGGTAAGATTGGAAATCTTGTATCTTCAAAGTATTTAGAAGTATGTGTTCTTACTTCTTTAACTACTCTTTTAAAATAATCAAATTCCCAAGTATCTTGGTTTGTAATTGCTTCAGTTAAAGAAGTAACATTTGAAGCAATATCTCCAATTACATCTAATTGTGGGAAATAAGTATCATCAACTTCTGATGGAAAAAAGTTTAAGTGGATAACTTTAGTTGAATTTTCATCATTTTCCATGAAAAATGGTGGTTTTTCAATTACATCATGACCAACATTAATAATTAAATCAGCTCGATCAATTGCACAATGAATAAAATCATTTGCACTTAAAGCAGCTGTTCCTAAACATAATTCATGACCATCATCAATTACACCTTTACCCATTTGAGTAGAGAAAAAAGGAATTCCCGTAGAATTAACAAAGTTTTTTAAAGCATCACCAATTCGTGTTCTATTTGCTCCTGCTCCTACAAGTACTAAAGGCATTTTAGCATTTTCAATCATTTTAACAGCATCTTCGATTGATGTTTCATCTGCTTTTGGGTATCGTACAGGATTAACAGCATAAATATTATCTTCACACTCTTCAGCTGCAATATCTTCAGGTAATTCAATATGAACAGCCCCAGGTCTCTCAGCAGTAGCAATTTTAAAAGCTTCTCTTACCATAGATGGAATATTATTTCCATTTACAACTTGTTTAGCATATTTAGTAACAGGTTTCATTAAATTAACAATGTCAATAATTTGAAATCTACCTTGTTTAGATTTTTTAATAGGTTTTTGACCCGTAATCATTAGGATTGGCATACCACCTAATTGTGCATAAGCAGCAGATGTTATAAAGTTAGTAGCTCCAGGGCCAAGTGTTGCTAAACAAACACCGACTTTACCAGTAAGTCTACCGTAAGTTGCGGCCATAAAACCAGCACCTTGTTCATGTCTTGTTAATATTAGTTTAATATTTGAATCTTTCATAGAGTCAAGAAAATCAAGATTTTCTTCWCCWGGAATTCCAAATATATATTCTACACCTTCGTTTTCTAAAGCTTTTACAAATAGAGCTGATGCTTTCATGTTATCTCCGAGTTAATTTATTTAAATTCCCACATTTTCTCACAATTTGTGTTAAATCAATATAAAAATAAAATAATACTTCCTAAGTCTAATTAGAAGTAAATTTACTGTTTACTTTTTACACAGTTGTGTAAAAAAAATGTCCTTRRAAATCTTGTTTSTTRSTWGTATTTGTTTGAGAATGTTTAAAAGGGCGANAAAATGTAACAANTATTCMTTTATTGTTACATTTTGTTTGTTTATTTTTGAACTTCTAATAATGCTTGTCCTAGAGCTGTAATCGTTCGTACTGTTCTTACTCCTGCATTTTCTAGGGCTCTGTATTTATCTTCTGCACTTCCAGCACTTCCATCAATAATAGCACCTGCATGACCCATTCTTTTTCCTCTTGGAGCAGTTACTCCTGCAATATAAGATACAACAGGTTTTGTAATATTAGATTTAATGTATTCAGCAGCAGCTTCTTCTTTAGCTCCACCTATTTCACCAATTAAAATAATAGATTTGGTTTGTTCATCTTCTTCAAAAAGTTTTAAGATATCAATAAAATCACTTCCTGGTACTGAATCKCCMCCAATACCTACACAAGTAGATTGCCCCARACCAACYTTTGTTGATTGGTAAACTGCTTCATAAGTAAGTGTTCCTGAKCGTGAAATAATTCCAACKGARCCTTTTTGATGAATATTAGYAGGCATAATTCCCATTTTACATTCATCAGGGGTAATAATACCAGGACAATTTGGTCCAATTAAACGAGCGCCATTTAAATCAATGGCTGCTTTTATGTTTAACATATCAATAGTTGGGATTCCTTCTGTGATACAAACAATAGTTTCAATTCCATTTTCAGCAGCTTCAATAATCGCGTCTTTACAAAAAGGAGCAGGTACATAAATAATAGAAGCATTTGCACCTGTTAGTCTTTTTGCACATTCAACGGTATTGTAAATAGGTATACCTAAGTGTTTTTGACCACGTTTTCCTGGAACCACACCTGAAACAATATTTGTTCCATAATCAAGCGCGTTTTTTGAATGAAAACTAGCTTGTGCTCCTGTAAATCCTTGAACAATTACGCGTGTATTTTTATTAATTAAAATAGCCATTACTTTAATCCTTGTGTTAATTCAATGATTTTTTTACTGGCTTTATCTAAATCATTTTCTTCATAAATATTYAAYTTTGARGCTTTAATTAAATCTAAACCTTCTTTTGCATTGGTACCTTCTAATCTTACAACAATAGGAASAGATATATCCATAGCTTTTGTAGCTTCTATAATTCCAGAAGCAATAATATCACAACGTACWATTCCTCCAAAAATATTAATTAAAATACCATTAACTTTTTTATCACTTAAAATAATCTCAAAAGCTTCAATAACACGTTTTTCATTAACACTTCCACCTACATCTAAGAAGTTAGCAGGCTCACCACCGTAGGTTTTAATTAAATCCATTGTGGCCATTGCTAATCCAGCACCGTTTACCATACAAGCAATATTACCATCTAAAGAAATATAATTTAAATCCAATTTGGAAGCTTTTAATTCTCTTTCATCTTCTTGAGAGTCGTCTCTACTTTCATTCATTTTTTCTTGTCTGTATAAAGCAGAATCATCTACTTGTATTTTTGCATCTAAACAAATTAAATACCCTTGTTTTGTAACAACAAGTGGGTTTACTTCAACAAGTGAGAGGTCATTTTCTACAAACATTTTGTAGGTCTTTTGCATTAAGTCTATCATTTGAGAAGAAAGTGTTTTATCCAAATTTAAATCTTCACAAATTTGTCTACATTGAGCAGGCATAATTCCTACTACTGGGTTRATAGTATTTTTTARRATYTTTTCMGGAGTATTTTTAGCTACTTCTTCAATTTCAATTCCACCTTGCGAAGACGTTATAATCATAATTCTTGAGCTTGTTCTATCAACTATAAAAGCCAAATAAATTTGTTGAAGTATTTCACATGGTTCTTCAATATAAATAGAATTGACACTCTGTCCTTCGCTTGATGTTTGATGCGTTACTAGTTTAGAACCAAGTAAGCGTCTTACTTCTTTGTTCGCTTCTGCTTTTGAATCTACTATTACCACTCCTCCCGCTTTTCCTCTTCCTCCTGTATGAACTTGAGCTTTAATAACCCACTTATCTTTTCCAATAGTATTTAAAATATTATCCAATTGGCTTGGATGAGTTAATAGTTTTCCTTTGGTCGTAGGAATATCATATTTTCTATAAAGGTTTTTGGCTTGGTATTCATGTAAATTCATTTTGTCTCCTAAAATAATTTGTAGAATAACAAAATTATGATTAAGTGTGCGTAAATCTTTATAAAGGGAATTTAATTTTTCTTTAAATAAATTTTTTTATACTTCTCATATCGGGAAAAAAATGAATCAAGTTCAATAAAATCATCTTGGGTTTCAGAAGGAATCAAAAGTATTTCCATGCTATCAGTAATTCTAGATTTATCTAAAATTTTAGTAATATTCTTTGCTAAATCAAAAATATTCTTTTTTTCTTGTTTTGTTAAGGATTTATGTGTGAAAGCAATATAGGTGGAAAATATAGTTTTTGATTTGTATATTATTTTTATTCTTTTTTTTAACTGAGGATTAAGTTCTAGAGCACTTTCATAATCTTCTTTTCTGAGTACAGAAAGATTTTTTTTGTTAAAAAAGACTTTACTGCTTAGCTGATTGAATTTTTTAGTATAAATATATTTAAATTTTTTCTTTGTTTTCTTTGTTTTAGAATATTTTAAATAATCAAACCATAGCTGAGAGTTCATATATCCAGCATGGGTGATAATAGAGTAGCTATCTTTATTATTAAATATGTCTTTTGTATTAGCATCTTTATTAGCAATTAAATAGTATTGTTGATATTTACTTTTACCAAATTGCAAATGCCATTTTGTATCGAATTCACCAGAGAGCTTATTTTTATTATTAAAATAAAAATAACTTCTTAAGAGAATTACCTTTACTTTATTCTGTTTAAAATCTTTTAGAATTTTTTTGGGATTATAATAAGTCTTGATATTTATATTTACTTTTTTATTATTTTGATTAATAGATTTTTCTACAACACTGGTAATAAATTTAATATTTTTAATATTTACTTTTTCTTGTACATATAATCCAACATTGATTTTGTCAATAGCGCATAAGTGTATGGCTAATATAAAGAATAAAAAAAATAATTTCATTGTTTGCCTAAATAATAAAAGTCGCAATATATAATTACTATATGCAAAATAAGATTAAAATATATACATTATTTAAGTGTTATTTTTTTTCTTAAGATTGTCATTAAATAAATACAGTCTTAAGTCAAATTCTACTTGAGAGTAGTTATCTAACATATGGTGACATAATTTATAAAAAGGCTTATTGTGTTCTTTTTCTTTTAAATGGGCTAATTCATGAACTACAATCATTTCAAGAAATTCTTTCGGAGCATCTTTAAAAATATGAGAAATACGAATTTCATTTTTTGCTTTTAATTTATTGCCTTGAACGCGAGAAATAAAAGTATGTAAACCTAAGGCATTATTAATAACATTGATTTTTGAATCAAAAAGAACCTTATGTAAGTTATATTTTTTAAAATACATGTTTTTAAGCTTACTAACATAGGTGTACAAAGCTTTATCTGAAGTGATTTGATGTTGTGAGTTATATTTATTTTTTAAATATTTATCCAATTGATTGTTTTTGATTAAAGTATTAACATCATCAATTATGTTTTGTGGGTAATGTTGCAGAAAATTATTGATCTTTTTTTCCTTGTATATTTGTGTACTTCTTGTAAAAATCTTCAAAAGTATTAAGAATAATATCATTTTTTAGTTTGTACAAGGTATATTCTATATCAGAGGATGTTTTGGAGCTAAAAATATATTGTATTGTTAAGGAGTTATATACTTAAGTATACTATATTATCTTGAATACAAAGATTAATATGAATCCTTGTAATATAATTATTAAATTGATAGAAGGTATAAAATGACAATTGTGATTGCTCCTGATTCTTATAAAGAAAGCTTAAGTGCAATAGAAGTAGCTAAAAGTATTAAAAATGGTTTTAAAAGTATTTTTCCTGAAGCTACTTATATTTTATCTCCTTTAGGGGATGGAGGTGAGGGTACTGTTTCTTCTATGATATATTCAATGAATGGCACTTTAGTTAAAACTAGGGTTCAAAATGCCTTGGGAGAAAATATTGACTCTTTTTATGGTTTAATCAATAATAACAATACTGCTGTAATAGAAATGGCTGCAGCAAGTGGTTTAGAACACATAAAAGAAGAAAAACGCAATATTATGAAAAGTTCAACATATGGTTTTGGAGAACTTATCTTGCATGCAATACATAAGGGGGTAAAACACCTAATATTGTGTTTAGGTGGATCTGCTACTAATGATGCAGGAATCGGAATGTTACAGGCTTTAGGTGTGAAGTTTTATGATAAAAATAAGCTAGAAATAAAAAGTGATGCAAGTAATATATCTAAAATTATTGCTTTTGATGCAAGTGCTTTAGATAAAACGTTTAAAAATATTACTATAGAAGTGGCTTGCGATGTACAAAACCCTTTATGTGGAGAACAGGGTGCTTCTTATATCTTTGCAAAACAAAAAGGTGCCAGTGTAGAAGAGATTAAAATACTAGACTCTAGTTTAGAATCTTTTGCAATACTGTGTGCAAGAACATTTAAGATTGACTATTCAAAATATAAAGGAGCAGGGGCTGCTGGAGGTTTAGGTTTTGCACTTCTTTCTTTTTTAGAAGCTCCTTTAGTCTCTGGTATAGATTTGGTCCTTGAAAATTTAAACCTTGAAGATAAAATTAAAAATGCCTCCTTATTAATTACAGGAGAAGGCAAAATAGATAAACAAACCTTAGAGGGAAAAACAATTATGGGTCTTGCCAAACTAAGTTCTAAACACAAGATTAAAACAATTGTAATTGCAGGTTGTTTAGGCGAAGGTTATGAGTTAATATTGAAAAAAGGCATAGATATTGTATTTGACTGCACTCCCATTAATTCAAGTTTTTCTCTTTTAAAACAAAATGCAAAATACAATTTAGAGCAGACATCTAATAGCATTGCTAAGTGTTTAAAAATGAACTTAGATTAATCTTGACTAAATTACGTGTAGCTAATGGCTACACTTAGAAAATTAAATCTCCCAAAATTCTACATTTAAAGCATTTGAATAATATAATTCTTTATAAATATATATAAAATAAGACACTTTTTTTTTAATGCAGTATAGTAAATATAAATGCTTTTAAAATGAAGTTAATCGTGGAGAAAAAATGAGCAAAGAATTATCAAAACTAGAAATACTAAAAGCTTCTAGAAACCCTTTACATGTAGTAGAAGATATGTTTGAAGAAGCTAAAGGTGGAACGCCTTTAAGTGATGAACATATTGGATTATTAAAGTGGTATGGAATGTATCCACATATAAATAATGATGAACTTGAAGATAAAAAATATTTCATGAAACGTGTTAAATTAGTTGATACTACTATGAATTTGGAACAACTTAGGGTTATGGCAAAAATAGGTCAAGAATATGCACAAGGTTTGGTTGATTTTACAACAAGACAAAATATTCAGTTTCATTTTATTCAAATAAAAGATATCCCTAAAATTTTTGAACTCTTAGACAGTGTTAATTTAACATCAAGAATGGCATCAGGTGATGGTCCCAGACCAATTATGTCCTGTCCCGTAGCAGGAATTGATAAAAAGGAAATTTTTGATGCCAGTCCCTTGGTTCGCTCAATTGACGCTTATTTTGATAAAAATGATGACCAATTTTGTAATTTTCCAAGAAAATATAAAATAGGGGTATCTGGATGTGCCTGTCACTGTCCAACACACGAAGTACAAGATATATCCTTTACTGCATTTAAAGATGAAAATGATGAGGTATTGTTTGATTTATGTGTAGGTGGAGGTTTATCCAAATCTAAGCAAATTGCATTTAGAGCCAATCGTTATGTAAAAGAATCACAAGTTCAAGAAATTGCAATTGTTTGTGCTGAAATTTTTAGAGAACATGGAAACAGAGCAAATCGTGGAAAAGCAAGAGTAAGACATCTTGTAAATGAATGGGGTTTAGAAAAATTTGTAGCCAAAATTGAAGAAAAATTGGGTTATGCTTTACAAGTTGGTGAAAAAGAACCTAAAATTACTTCTTTTGAGCATAGAAATCATTTTGGAATTAATAAAGCAAAACAAGAAGGCGAATCGTATATAGGGTTTGCTACAAATTCAGGCCGTGTTGCTGGAGAAGATTTTCAAGCCATGTATGAAATCTTAAGTAAATACAATGCAAAAGGTTTAGCGCTTACAGCTACGCAGAATTTTGTTGTTTATGGTGTAAAAGATGAAGATGCACAAGCTTTAGCAGATGAATTTGATGCTTTGGGTTATCCTTATAAACCAAGTCCTTTTAGAGCAAGATTAAATTCATGTACAGGAAAAGAATTCTGTAAATTTGGTATTACTGAAACAAAAGAGTTTTCAAAAAAAATATTAGTTGAATTAGAAAATAGATTCCCTAATTTTGATGAAAACATTACTATTGCAATTTCTGGTTGTGGAAATGCCTGTTCACACCCTCAAATTTCTGATATAGGTTTTATGGGACTTAAGGTTAGAAATGATGAGGGGAAAAGAGTTGAAGGGTATGAAGTAATATTAGGTGGAAATTTAGAAGGCGAAAAATTAAGCCGTTTTGCACAAAAAATAGGTACAAAAATCGAAGCTTCAAAATTATTAGATTACATTAGTGATTTAATAAATGCCTACAAAGAAGATCCAAAAGAAAGCACATCCTTTAAAGAATATTTACATAAAACATCTTTAGAAGTTTAGCTTAAAAAATTTTATTTAATGTGAGCGTCTTTTATGTGTGAGACGCTCACTTCTTCAGAATATAAATACCTATTAGTGATACTGTAATGGATAGTGGAATAAAGATATTAAGTGATGATAAAAATGCATTATATGTATTTTCATCTTCCAAATAAAAAATGTATTAACTTATGTATAAAGGTAATTACATAGGATAAAAGCTACAATGGATGTAAGAACTAAGATTGTATTCTTTTTAAGCCTTGAAACATCTTTTACTTTAGTATTATTTGTTTCTTTTTCTACTAACATTAGATTTTTAATATAAAGAATATCTTGATCAGAAAAATTTTTAATTTTTTGCACTGTCTGCCTTTAATAATATAGTTTATTATTTAAACATTAAATAACTTTATAAATGATTAAAGTCCAGACAAAAAGTGTTTTTTATGTAAAATTTTTATATAATTAAATTATAAAAAGGACTAAAATGCCAGATGACGCGTATATCTATCTTAGTATTATGCTAATAATTAGCGTATTTTTCGCTTTTAAATTAAATAAAGACTAGGATTTTATTATAAAAGAAATAAGATACATACTATGMTAGATATTTCTAAAATTCAAGATTTAGATTTTTTTAAAGACRTAAAACTTCTAGAATTAAAGCTATTRMATAATCAAGGCTTATGCAATACAAATTATTTGYTAWATASYAARAAAAAGACTTATCTKCTTAGAGAATTAAATACAAAAATTTCTA
The DNA here is from genome assembly GCA_002733685.1 of Arcobacter sp. Lineage (GTDB taxonomy): Bacteria > Campylobacterota > Campylobacteria > Campylobacterales > Arcobacteraceae > NORP36. The sequence goes on from NVWN01000014.1 coordinate 59,392, forward strand.
TCAATAGAAAAAATGAATTTTTCCAYCAAAATCTTGCATATSARAACRAACTTGCAGCAAAAGCATATTTYCTAAGTTCTAATGCTGATTTAATGCTCTGTGATTACATAGAAGGTGTGCATAAAGAGACYTTATCTAAWAAAGACATGWSTTCYTTGGTTCTGTGTTTAWSTAMGCTTCACMGTATTAACTTARGGWCCMARSCAGTTGATTTACAAAATGAATATAAAAACTATAATAAAGAGTGTTTAAATAAAGAGACAATTMGTAAACTRGATTTTTATTTCTSYGCTATTAMRGATTATMSCMKTGAGTTGGTTTTTTGTCACAATGATTTAAAYCAAGGTAATATATTATTTAATAAAGARGTAAAACTAATTGATTGGGAATATTCWTGCKTGAATGATAAGTAYTTTGATTTAGCRAATGTTATTATTGAATATGATTTTAATAAAAAAGAGGAAGAATCATTTTTAAARCAGTATTTTAAAAATAAACAAAGTTGCAATATAAATAAACTATATTTGTTTAAAATTATATATTTAGCTTTATCTCTTTTATGGTTTAATGCTTATAATCAAAAAAATAAAAGAGATATATTTATAAAAAAAATATTATCTCTMTTARAAAATRAGTTTTAAAACTTTTTAAATWTCATCTCTTATTTTTTCYAAAGCACTTATTTTTTSWATATAGTTTTCTTTYTTAKYTTTTACAAAAAGAATACTTTTTTCATTGATTTCTAAATATTGTTCTTTTGAATACTTAATTATTTTATAAAGATAGTTACGTTTTGATGTTAAAAAATCTTCAATTTTTTCAAATGCAAAATTGGCTTTTAGTTTGGTTAGTATTTCATCTTCTCTTGGATGTGCTACGGTAAATTTTGTGGGTTCTTTTTCATACAAAATGACGGATTCTGCAATTTGTTGTTCAAAATGAGCAATGGTAGCTTGTGTAGTTTGTATATAAGAATACGATAATGCCCCATTAAAATATGCAAACTTTTTTCTTAAAGCAGAAATATTTTCTAAAATAGCTCGGTGATAATTAACCAGAACATTTTCATATACTTTTGCAGCAAAATGCCTTGTCATAGAGAACTCTAAATCAGAAGCTATTTCTCTTTGTTTTCGTATTAACTCATAGGGCTCTTGCCATCTAGCAACATTGTGTTTTAAAATTCTGTAAACATTTCTATAGGCTTCATCTGTATTAATCTCAATTTTTTTTAACTCTTTAATCGTTTTTTTAAACATTTTATCAATGGTTTGATCATCATAAAATAAGTTTTTGTACACATTATTGGAATCAATATAGTAGGTATCATACTCAATTTTTTCAAAATCATCTTTAGATAAAAAGGATGTTTTTTCTTCATATCTATGTGCTTTTACTGTTTTTATATTTTTAAATGTTTCATGGGATATTTTTTCCATAATTGTTTCAAGGGAGTTATAAATTCCAAATAATTCTTTAGAATATACCTTGTAAATATTATCAAAAGCCACTAATATTTCATCAGAATCCTCTAAAATAGTAATAAGACTGTCATAAACACCAATAATAGTTGAGTATTCTTTAATTAAGATATCACAAATACCTTTTAAATCTTTTTTAATAGCAAACTCTTTATCTTCATGTGCTTGAGGACGTATAGTATTTTCAATGAAATCCAGTACTTCTTGAATATTAGAGTCTTGTAGTTGTTGATTGTTAGTAGAAGCATCCGTTTTTTCTATTTTAGCTACAGTTTCATGGTATTTTGAAAAAGATTCTTCAAAAAAATCCAGATCTTGAGTTTCATGATTCTTTAACTCATCTTTAAAACTTTTTACAATCTTTTCATATTCATCTTGAATAAGAATTTCTTTTTGTGAAGCTCTTGATTCGAGTGCCATTTTTGCCGATATTGGTGTGACTTGTGCAAAATATTTAGAAAACTTTTTTTCTACATAAGCAGTAGTTGTTTCAATTTGTTCTGGGGTGAATTTATCTTTTTGGTTAAGTACACATAAAGATTTATTTTTAAAATTCTCCATATATTCTTCAAGTACTTGAGACTCAGACATTTTCCCTGCATTATCTATTAGCGTTAACCAAATAATACCTCCAACATCTCTTAATACTTTCCTTGTTGTATCTGTATCACTTTGTGATTGTGAATTAAGTCCAGGGGTATCAACAAAAGAGATTTCTTTTAAAATATCCATAGGTGCATAAAGAGTTAGATATTTGATGTTTTTCATTTCATCTTCTCGTTGATCCGTAAACTCAGATATTTTATCAATACTCGCATATTCTTGCGCACCTGAATAATAGGTTATTTTTAGTTTGTATTCTTCTCCATAATTAATAAAATTCACTTTTGATGTTACAGGTGTGATTCCCGTTGGTAATATATTTCTTGATAACAAAGCATTTAAAAAAGTTGATTTACCAGAAGAAAATTGCCCTGTAATTGCGACTTCCATAGGGTATCTTGCCCGTCTTAATTGTTTATCTAAAATAGATTTTAATTGAACCGAAGGCAAAAAAACATCGTCTAATAAAGCAGCAGATATTTTATTTATATCTCCTAATAGTCCCTCTTCATATACAAGATCTTTTTGAATATATTTATCATTGTACTCAAGCACAAAAGAATTTAAGATACTCATATTTTGATTCCTTTAGAAATAGTTTCTAGCTTTTTGATTCTTTTATGAATATGAATTGTTTCTTCATCTTTATTCTCTTCATTATTCTCAAAGGTTTGTAATGATTTTTCTAAGGCTTGAACATCTTTATTTAGGCGTTCTTCAAATGTTTTAAGAGGTTCTACTAAAGCAGTAAAAAAATTMTCCATTAAAATAAGKGAAACTTCTTTYGCTTTMTTTTTTATATTCTCTTCWATGCTGCCAAATTCTTCTTTAATATAGGCTTCAATATTTCTATCAAATTCATTGAGTTTACTTGCTTTTGTTTTTAACACTTCTTTTAAAATTTTTGTAATTAATACTTCATTTGAAGCGGTTAAAAAACCACTTTTAAAATCATCTTGGAAAAAACCCATGGCATTAAAATTATCATTTTTATGTCCCATTGAAAAACCATAATCTTGATATTTTTGTTCACAAACTTCGCCTATACTTTCTGATTTTTTGATAAACTTATATCTATAATCTCTAATAATATCTATGATTCCATCTTTAATCGCTGTTTGWATAATTACTTTTATWCGYTCGCCYAAAGGACGTTTTTTTGTTTTCTCAAAAGAATATTTTACATCTGAGAATACACGTTGTTTTATTATTTTTTGCAGATCCAAAAGTTCATTACTTAAAAAAGTCTCTAAAGTTTGTATATATGTTTTTGCATCATTTTTATACCCAAGAATATCAGAATTCATATTTTTAAATACAAGTTCATTTTTTAGTTTCGTTTTATTAAAATCATGTAAATCATTCTGTAATTCTTYTTTTGATTTTCCWAGTAAGATAAGTTCRTAATTAAAWGATTTAATTTCTTTATCAATTGTTTTTAAGAGTTTATTTTTAACACTTCTTATWATWAGTTCWGATTTTGAKGAACCWGTTCCAAAKARGGTTTCATGYAARTATTCTTCAATTTCYAAAATWCCTGTTTGTTCTAATTCATAACCYGCRTCTCTKGCTTCTTGTGCTYTTCCTGTTCTRTGTAAAAGTGCCATTTTCCCAGAWATAGGAATAAACTGTATRCTTTTTAAAATATAATCTAAAGAKGAATCTTTATTYTGTTTRCTAAGTTGTGCTTTAATGGATTTTTTTGTATAAGATATTACTTCATCYAACTCTTTTTTWGAAACMGTATCKGCTCTTGTAATTACAATTAATAGTTTACTAACGTTTTGGTATAACAAAGCATCAATTATAAATTCWACRTCTTTWAGCGTTGCACTTTGGCTTACATTCATTAAATGAAGCATTAAATCACAAGTACTTAAATATTCTTTTGTTATTTCTTCTCTTTGAATTACTGGATCATCAAGACCAGGGGTATCAACTATTTCAATACCATCTTTTAAAAAATTTAAATCTGATTTTAATTCTACATATTTTACCAAATTACATTTTTTACCTGAGGCTTCTGCTGAAGTATAAGCAGCTAAATTATGGATATCTACATTTTCACAAAAAGATTCTTCTTTWATAATATTATGAAGTKTATCTCCAAAGATTTTATGTGTTTCATTTATAAAATCTTTGATTGATGCTATTTCATTCGCACTTTTTTCAATTTTTGCCCATTCTTTTTTATTCCAATAAAAAACTTTTGCACTGGGTTTACCATATTTAACTATTGTTAAATTTGCAGTTTCAGGAACTACGGCTGAGCCCAGAATTTCTTGTCCCATTAATGCATTTAACATAGTTGATTTTCCAGCATTCATAACACCAGTAATTCCAATTGAAAATTTTTGATTGTTTAAATAGTTTGAAGAGTCTGCAAGTTCATTTTTTAAGTCTTCTGACGAAAATACATCATTTAGTTCTATAATTAAATCTTCAATAAGTATTTTATTATCTTGAAAAGAGAGATTTTCTTCAATAACAATATCATCACTTACATCTATTTCATCACAAACACCCAGTTCTTCAGGATCAAATAAAGAGATAAGTTTATTATAATTGGCTTCATTAATGATTTTTTCATTTTTTAAATATTCAAAAGCAGAATGCAATTTATCAATATGCTCTTTTTGTGTATCATTTTGAATGCTTTGCAATAAACAATATTGGCATTGGTGTAAATCATCTAAGGATTTTATTTCACGTCTAGTAATTAAAGACAGAAGAGTTTTAAAACTTTCTAATTGTATGAATTTTTCATAGTCTTTTCTATTGGCACTTAAAATAAGTGCAGAAATATCAAAAAAATCTTCAGTATTTTTATAATCAGCAGTTTCGTAGGTACTTGTTTGTTCTATGTTTTTCCCATGGTATAATAAAAAGTAGTCATTACTTAATCCCATTTGTTCTCCATAATTTTTTGATTTTATTATTGTATCTTATATCTTTACTATATAAATAAAAAAAGTTAATTACCTTAAAGATAATTAACTTTTTTTATTTTTAGCTAATGGTAGGTTTCCCTACCATTTTTTATCTTAGTGCTACTAATCTTCTTCTTAAATAAGCAATTTTACTTTGTAATGGTAAATGTTTTGGACAGTGATCTTCACATGCCATTAACGACATACAACCAAAAATTCCATCATCATCACCAATTAATTCGTAAAAATCTTCTGCTGTTCTATTATCATGAGGATCAACTTCAAAACGAGCTACTCTATTAAGCCCAACCGCCCCAATAAAGTCAGGTCTCATTAGTTTTGTACCACAAGATGCAACACAAATTCCACACTCAATACATCTATCAAGTTCAAATACTTCATCAGCAACTTCTGGCTCAACTCTTTCTTCAAGTTTAGAGATATCAGTTTCTTTGTTGGTTACTATCCATGATTGTACTTTAACACTCATAGCATCCATCCATTTACCAGTATTAACAGATAAATCTTTGATTAATTCAAATGCAGGCATAGGCATTACTTGTAATTTCCCTGTAGGGTAATTAGCAATTAATGTTCTACAACCAAGTACGGGTTTCCCATTTACAATCATTCCACAAGAACCACAAATTCCTGCACGACATACAAAGTCAAATGATAAATCAGGATCATATTCTTCTCTAATTTTCATTAAAGCAATAAAAAGTGTCATTCCTGGTGTTTCTTCTATTATATAATCCACAAATCCTGGTTTAGAACTTTTTGCTCGTGGATTAAACTTAAGCACGGAAATAGTTATTTCTCTACCTTTTGCAATACTCATTATAAATCTCCTACTCTTTCATTTAACAGTCTATAGTTCATAGGTAAATCAAATGGCATCAATGCATCTTGTATTTCATGCCTGTCTTTACCCTCAGCCTCAAGTTTTTCAACAATTTCATCAACTTGTTCTTGTCTTACAGCAGATAATTCATTTTCAATAATCATGCCCTTAGCTCCATATCCTCTAAAACCTGGAGGTAACTCCATACTCATAATATCAATTTCTTCATAAGTAAGTGTGGGTTTAGTATCATTTTGGTTTGGCCAAGTTGTAATAGATCTGTTTAACCAATTTTCATCATCTCTTTTTAAGAAATCTTCTCTATAATGCGCGCCTCTTGATTCTGTTCGTGCTAATGCACCATGAGCTGCACAAAGAGCAAGTTTTAACATTCTAGGAACTCTGTATGCTTCTTCAAGCTCAGGATTTCCTACTCTTTCTTTAGAAGTAACATTAATGTGTTTGGTTTTAACTAATAATTCTTCTAATTCTATTACTGCTTCTTGTAACCTTACACCATCTCTAAAAATTCCTACTTTATTATCCATAAGGTTTTGCATAGTATTTTTTATTTTAAAAATATTTTCAGAYCCATCATAAGCTAAAATMTCATTCAAATAYTGATCTTGTTGATCAAGAAATTTTTGTACAGTTGCTGTTTTAATTTCAATATCATTGTTTATACAATAATCCGCAAAATAATTTCCAACAATCATTCCAGATACTACTGTTTCAGATACTGAATTTCCTCCAAGACGGTTAAATCCATGCATATCCCAACAAGCWGCTTCYCCACAAGARAATAAACCAYTTARYGTTTGAGATTCTCCTGTTTTTTTAGTACGAATTCCACCCATAGAATAATGTTGCATAGGAAGWACWGGYGCCCAWCCTTTTTTACCTTCATCTGCTGGATCAATACCATTAAAGATTTGACAGATTTCTTGTACATCTCTTAAGTTCTTCTCAATATGAGCTCGGCCCAATATAGAAATATCTAACCAAAGATGATCTCCATATGGTGAAGGTGCACCTTTTCCATTTCTAATGTGTTCAATCATTCTTCTTGAAACAACATCTCTTGAAGCAAGCTCTTTTTTCTCAGGCTCATAATCTGGCATAAATCTGTGACCATCTACATCTCTTAAGATTCCACCATCTCCTCTACACCCTTCTGTTAATAAAATACCTGAAGGAACAATAGGAGTTGGGTGAAATTGTATAGCTTCCATATTTCCTAAAGTAGCAATTCCTGTTTCTAATGCAATGGCTTGTCCAGTACCTTCACAAATTACTGCATTAGTTGTTTGTTTAAAGATTCTTCCATATCCACCTGTAGAAATACATGTTGCTTTTGAAACATAAGCTTCTAATTCACCAGTAATTAAATCTCTTACAATTGCTCCATAACATCTTCCATTATCATGGATTAATGAAATAGTTTCTTTTCTGTCTCTAATATCTACATTGGCTTTTAAGGCTTCATTTGCAACAGAAAATAACATAGTATGTCCTGTAGCATCAGCTGTATAACATGTTCTCCATTTTTTAGTTCCACCAAAATCTCTTGATGTAATAAGACCATGTCTGTCTGCATYTTCTGTAATAGTYGTTTTTTTAGCATTAATTACAGCTTCTCGATCGCCTTCTTTAACTCTAGACCATGGAACTCCCCARGCTGCAAGTTCTCTAATAGCTTTWGGTGCAGTATGTACAAACATTCTTGCTACTTCTTGATCACATCCCCAATCTGAACCTTTTACAGTATCTGAGAAGTGTAAGTCTTCATTATCACCATCTGCCATTTTAGAATTACCTAAAGAAGCTTGCATACCACCTTGAGCGGCAGCACTGTGTGATCGTTTAACAGGTACTAATGATAAAACAATTGCATTTAGCCCTTTTTTCTGTGCAGCAACACTGACTCTTAAACCAGCAAGTCCTCCACCAATGATGAGCGCATCACAGTAAATTATTTTCATTATGCAAGCCTTTTATTTGTAGTTGTATATTCTATTATTTGTGCACTAGGTACATATCTTTCACCTTTATTAGGTGCATGATCATAACCAATTTTCATATAAGCAGCTAGGGTTACAAAACCTAATACTAAGAAGAATACAGTCAATATTTTTTTAATCTTTTTAAGTTTAATTCTTGTTGCACGTGGGTCAGTTCCATCAAACCATCCCCACTTGATACAGAGTCTGTATAAACCAATTGTTCCATGGAATTCAACAGCTAATAATAAAAGAATATATAAAGGCCACATCCATTCAGACCAAATTCTATCAGCAGATGCATAAGGTCCAATTTGATCGGAGTTAGTCATTATTATAAATAAATGAATAGAACCTAAGAAGAACATAGAAAAACCAGTAAAGGCTTGTGTAAACCATAATTTTGTATCTTCATGATCCATGTGATTAGCATGTGCTTTCATCACTTGGTATTGTTTAAAGTTAGCTGGAAGTTTTCTCATTCCTAAAGCTGCATGGGTAATAAATATTGCAAATATTACAATAGCAGTTGCAGAAACCAATAAAGGGCTTCCACCATCAATTATAAAACTGGCTTCCAATAATTTTGTTATTTGATACATAAAATCTTTAGAAATTAAAATTGAAGAGACAAGTAACATGTGTCCCCACATAAATAAACCAAGAATTAGTCCTGTAGCACTTTGTAGATAATCAAGTTTAGCAGGGGTTCTACTTTTTCTTCTTTCAACGGTTACACCTATATAGCCTTCTATTAGGTCACTCATTTGACATCCTTTCTTTTATATGAAAATTGTTTGCAAGCAACATTATACCTCAAAAGTGCTTTTAAAACAGCATTGTAAGATGTACAATATTTTTACAGTTCCTGTACAGTTCTTGTACGGTATTAGATTTAAAACCCAAATTAATGGGCTTTAAAATGAGAGTAAAAGTCACTATTATGTAAATTGTTATGCAAGGACTGTTACCTTACAACACAGTATTACTTTAAGAATAAAGACTCAACTGCAATTTTTGAAATATCTATAATTGCATCAATATTTGGTACAGGAATAAAAAATACAATTGCAGAACCAATTCCACCCCAAACAACTAAAGCAGCAATAAAAGCTACCGCATAAGTGGAAACTCTTTTATCATTAAAACCTTCTATTTCACAGGTTAATGCTGCTGGGTAAAAGTACATCATAGCTATTAATCTAAAGTAATAATAGATTGAAACAATTGTTGCAAGTATAGCCAGTACTGTAAGTGCTGTGTATCCTGCGTTTATAGTTTCAGTAAAAACGTAAAACTTACCAATAAACCCAATAGTTGAAGGAATTCCTGCAAGTGAGAATAAGAAAATAGTCATCATTGCTGCTAAAAATGGACGCTCGTGAGCAAGACCTTTAAAATCAGCAAAAGTAACTCTTACTTTTGTTTCTGAAATAATATGAGAAATTAAACCAAAAGCACCTACTGCTGAGAGTAAATACGCAATTAAATAAAACATAGTTGCATAAGCAGAMGCAATATTTTGYCCCAATGATAAAAARGCCATTAACATRTASCCTGTATGTACAATAGAAGAAGCTGCAAGCATTCTTTTAATAATAGTTTGAGTAACTGCTAACCAGGTACCAAAAATTAAAGTAACTACTGCTAGTACATAAATGATATTGTCCCAATAATCTTGAAGAGGTGCAAAATCACTAATGAAAACTCTCATAAATAAAGAGAAGATTGCAATTTTAAATACKGATGCCATATAYGCAGTAATAAGCATAGGTGCACCTCTRTATACATCAAGAACCCAAGATTGGAAAGGAAAAGAAGCAATTTTGAARAGAAAAGTAAATAATAATAAAGTTATACCAATATAYACAAGGTCTAAATTATTYCCTTCTGTTGCAATAAATTCACCAATTTGWGTAAAGTTAGTAGTTCCTGTTGCTCCATAAATTAATACTGTTCCTAATAAATAAAAAGCACCAATAAAAGAACCAAGTACTAAGTATTTAAATATCGCTTCAACTCTTTTAGAGTCTTCTGTATTAAATCCAACCATAATATAAACAGAAAAAGATGCAATTTCTAAAGCAATATAAGCAGTAATTAATTCATTTGCATTTGCAAGTATCATCATTCCAAATAATGCAAATAATAAAATAGCGAAAAACTCGCCCTTGAAATAAGTCTTAGCTTGGAAATAATGCTCACCAATTAAAATAGTGAATAAGGTCCCCCCAATTAATAATACGTGGAAAAAATCTGAAAAACTATCAAAAATCAAAACATCATTAAAGATGTGATTAAAAGGTCTTGATGTATATAAGTTTCCAAAAGGAACAAAAGAATTTCCCAAAGCTATAATTAAAAAAAGACTTGAAACAATTAAAAAATGTTTTGTTTTTAGTGTTTCGTTCAAAGACATAAACATCAAAGTAAGGGCACCAACTAAGATAGTAATTGCTGGTATAAATGGTATTAAATCTTCCATTATTTCACTTCTCCTATTTTTAATATATCATCTAAAAAGTATGTTACTGTTGGTTCAAACTTATCAATAAATAAATCTGGCGCAATTCCCATTAAAAATACAAGTACAATCCATGGTGCAAAACCAATAATTTCTTTCATTTTTAAATCACTCATTTTTAAGGGCTCACCCACTCTGTCTTGTAATATTGCTCTCTGGAACATCCATAACATATAAGAAGCCCCAATAACAACAGTAAAACCCGCTATATACCCTAAGGTATGATTAAATTCATAAATTCCAAAGATAATTAATAACTCAGCAACAAAACCATTTGTTCCTGGTAATCCAACATTTGCAAATAACATAATGGCAAATACAAATGTTAAAATAGGGGCTTGTTTTGCAAGTCCTCCTAAATCAGATATTGTTTTATATCCTGTTTTATAGTGAATTAATCCTACTAATAAAAACAAGGCTCCTGTTGCCATTGCATGTGCAATCATTAAGTATAAAGCTCCATTAATCCCATAAGAATTTAATGAAAATATTCCTGCTGCTATAAAAGAAAGGTGAGAGGCAGATGAATACGCAAACATTCTTTTCATATCATCTTGTTTTAATGCTGCGATTCCAAAATAAACCAGACCAAATAGACCTAAACATACAAAATACGTTGAGAACTCAACATAAATATCTGGAAATAATGGAATCATAAATCGTACAATTGCATACACTCCTAGTTTTGCCATAATTGAAGATAATAAAAATACAGCTCCRGTAGGAGCATTTTTATASGTATCCATAATCCAAGTATGTAAAGGRAATAAAGGAATCTTTATTCCAAATGCAATAACAAATGCAAAAAAACAATARAGTYTTTCAGTATGACTTAGCGTTGTAATTTCTGTTAATTTATCGTATTGAAAAGACCATTCTCCAAACTCATTAAAATAAGCAACCCCTAAATACATAATGGCTAAGAACATTAATAAAGAACCACCCATAGTATAAACTGTAACTTTAATCGTTGTAAATACTTTATTTCCTGTTCCCATAATACCAATCATTAAAAAGACTGGTAATAACATAACTTCCCAGAAAAAATAAAACAATACAATATCTAAAGAAAGTAGGGTTCCTGTTACACCTGTTTGAACCAATAACATATTGATCCAGTATCCTTTTGTTCGTCCATCCCACAATAATAAATATGCAGTAGGAATTAAAATAGCAATCATCATTAAAATAGTTAACGAAAATCCATCTACTCCAATATAGTATCTAATACCATACTCTACAATCCAWGGTGTATTGGTTACAAATTGCATTTGTGCTTGGGGTTCAAAACTAATGTATAGTTTTAAAACAAGCACTAAAATTGCTAAAGTAGATAAAAAAGCAATATTTCTTACTGCTTGTACGTTTTTTGTTGTTACCATTAAAGCAAATGCGGTAACAGCGGGAAGAAATATTATAAAGGTTAAAATATCAGCACTCATTTTTACAATCCTAAAGAAATATATAAGTAAATAAAGATGCTACTCATACCAACAAGCATGAAAGCAGCATAAAATCTAACATTGGCAGTTTGTAAGGTACCAACTATTTTACCAAACTCAACAAATTTATTACAAGTACCCATAATAAAACCATCAATGATTTTTGTATCAACCACTTTGTCAATAAAAACAGAAAGTTTTTGTATTGGTTTTACCAATGTTTTATCATAAAACTCATCTACATAAAACTTATTAGCAATAAGCCCTTCTTCACTTTCTGGTTTAAATACATCAAAGTTWGCATATTTTTTATATGAAACATAAATACCAGCACTWGCAACTCCWACAGATAAAATCATTAATATCCACTCAGTTAGATGGGACATRTGYAATACTTTTGAGTTAAGYTGAAGTAACCAWGTATCAACTAAATGYTCWCCCCATAAAACAGAAGGWAGRTTTAAAAATCCAGCACCAATTGCACCAAGGGCYAATATAGCTAAAGGAATAGTWATTGTTTTAGAGGTATAAACATAAGGGTTTCCTACTTTTTTATTAGGAGCTAYRAAAAGTAYAAAATACAATCTAAACATATAAAAAGCAGTTAAAAAAGCAGTAAACATTCCTACGGCCCAAATTAAATATTCACCTTCTGCAAAAGCGGCCGCTAAAATAGCATCTTTGGAGAAAAATCCTGAAAAAGGAGGAATACCTGAAATAGCWATAACTCCCACYAAAAAAGTAGCAGAAATTATAGGAAGATTAACKCKTTCTTGWGCAATYTTAAAAATATTTTGATGATGATGWACWGCAATAATAATACCACCSGCACCCATAAATAACATAGCTTTAAAAAATGCATGAGTGAAAACATGAAATAATCCAGATGAATAATATCCAAGCCCCACACCTATAAACATATAACCTAATTGACTCATAGTAGAGTAAGCAAGTATTTTTTTAATATCTTGTTGTTTGCATGCAATAACTGCTGCAAAAAGTGCAGATGCCGCTCCCACATAAGCAATATAAATTCCAACACCTTCAACACCTTCATATAAAAAGTGAAATCTTGCTACCATATAAATACCAGCAGTTACCATAGTAGCTGCATGTATTAATGCAGATATAGGAGTAGGTCCTGCCATTGCATCTGGAAGCCAAGTAAATAAAGGAATTTGAGCAGATTTACCCATAGCTCCTACAAAAAGAAGAACACCTGAAAGTGCAAGAAGTTCAGGGCTTGCATTTCCAATATTTGCTTCTAATGAAGAAAAAGACATATCTCCTTCTCCAACTGCAAAAAATAAAGTAACAACTCCTAATAAAAATCCTAAATCCCCAACTCTGTTTACAATAAAGGCTTTATTAGCAGCTTTAACATTTTCTGCTTTTCCATAATAGAATTTGATAAGTAAGTATGAACAAACTCCAACGCCTTCCCATCCTATAAATAAGACAATAGGGTTATCTGCTAATACTAAAATTAACATAGACGCTAAGAAAAGGTTGAAATACGCAAAAAACTTTCCAAATCCAGGATCTTTATGCATATAACCAATGGCATAAATATGAATTAGAGAACCAACAAAAGTAACAAACATTGCCATAAAAATAGACAAATTATCTGCTAATAATTTCATTGAAATATGTAAGTTACCAACTTCTAACCATGTGAATAAATCTTGAGAGTAAACATTCCCTGTTTCTTTCATATTTAAAAATAAAATGAATGTAAAAACAAAACCTAAAATAGGACTAAATGTTCCTATGATTGAAAACAATCTTTGAGGTATTGCTCTTTGTGTTATATGATAAAAGTATAATCCGCCATTTAATAAAGCACCTAATAATGGAGCTAAAATAATCCAAATAATTAAACCAGATTCCATTATTTGATCTCCTTGTCTTTAAGTTCTGTAAACATATCTGTATCTAAAGATTTTTTAGATCTAAAGAGTAAAATAATAACAGATAAAAATATTGCAGCTTCAGCAGCAGCAATTGCTATAACCATAATTGTKATAATTTGTCCATCTAAATTCATATGGTATCGTGCAAAAGTAACTAAAAATAAATTKATTCCATTTAACATTAACTCAATTGACATATATATTACGAAAACATTTCTTCTTGAAACAACGCCTATTGCACCAATAGTGAATAAAGTCATTGAAACAAAAGCATAAGATGTTAAAGAAATCATTATTCAGCCYTTCTTGATTTTTTCTTTTTAGCTAAGACTACGGCACCAATTAAAGCAACCAAAAGYAAAATAGAAATAAGTTCAAAAGATAAAAGCCAATCGGTATATAAATGCATTCCTACATCTTTAATACCACCAAAACCTTCTGGTACTATTGATAAATCAGCATTTGGAAGGTTTGAAACAGCTTTTATAATTACTAAATTAAAAGGAATCATTACAATTGCTGCTAATATCATATATTTATGTTTATTAGGTTCTTTTGGCATRTCTTCTTCATTTATATTTAAAAACATTAATAAAAAGATTACYARAGTCATAATTGCCCCTGCGTAAACRATAAGYTGMACCATGAAWAGAAAAGTTGCGCTTAAGAGTGCAAATAAACCTGCAATACTTAAAACACAAATTAATAATCCAAGTGCACTGTACATAGGATTATGGTTTAATAACATTGCAAGTGCTCCACCAATAGCAAAAAAACTCAATGCTAAAAATACAATATCAATCATTAGGGAAATCCTTTCCTCTTTCGTTGTTCATTAAATATTCTTTGTCTACTAAAAAATCTGATCTTTTGCTTGCAACAAAAGAAAATATTCCAGTATCCATTCTAATTGCATCACATGGACAGGCTTCTACACAGTATCCACAATAAACACATTCTAATAAATCAATTGAAAAAGCAGTGGGTCTTTTTTCTGCTTTATCATCAAATCTTTCTTCTGCTTCTATGAAAATACATTCAGCAGGGCAGGCAGTTGCACACATATAACATGCAACACACTTCTCACTTCCATCATCCCATTTTGTTAAACGATGAACCCCTCTGTAATTATCTGTAATATCAGCAGGTTGAACTTCTGGATAAGACATAGAGATAATTTTACTGGTATCTTTAAGATTTTTTGAGAAATGTTTAAAAGTTGTTTTCATTCCCCCAAAGATTGCTGGTAGATACAATTTATCTTTAAGACTACTACCATGTCTTTTAACTACTTTTATTCCCATTTTACTGTCCTACTACTATTACGGTTGCTGTTATTATTATGTTTAATAAAGATAAAGGTAATAATATTTTCCAACCAAGCATTTGCAATTGATCATATCTAATTCTCAATAGCGTCCATCGTACCCACATAAATACAAGTACCATCATAAAGAACTTCGTTAAAAATGTAGCTACTTGTAAAATTGTGACTGCTATACTTGTTCCATTAGCACTTAAACCTGTAAAAGCCAAATAAGCTAATAAAACGAAAAGAGAGAAAGCCATTCCTAAAAATATTTTTACTAAAATAGCTGTTTCTCTAAATCTGATATCATTTTTATCTGGCCATACATTATTCTTTTTAATCCAGCCTGTAAACATTACAAGTGAAAGAGGAACCACTACCATCAATACCATTAGAATAATAGAAATATGCTCTTTTAATGCTTCTGTATTTAAATAAGGAACTTGATATCCACCAAAAAATATTGTAACAATAATAGCAGCCCCACCACTCATAGCAGCAAATTCAGAAACTTGGAATAAACCAAAACGCATAGCTGAATATTCAGTATGATACCCAGCAACTATTTCTGATTCACCTTCTGCTAAATCAAAGGGAGCTCTATTGGTTTCTGCAAATACAGTTACAATAAATATAATACAAGCTAAAGGTTGCATAAATATACCCCAGGCTGGAATAAATCCAAATAATAAATCTCCTTGAGCTACAACCATATCATTTAAATGAATWGAACCATAMGTTAAWAGCATAGAAATWARAGAAAGTCCCATAGCTGCTTCRTAAGATATAACTTGAGCAGACGCTCTTATTGAACCTAAAAGTCCAAATTTACTTTGWGAAGCATATCCACCTAAAATAATYCCATATACACTTAATCCAGCRAATGCAATAAACCACATAATYCCAATATTCATTGGCAAAGCTTGCATTTGATGTGAWATACCATCAAGTACAATATTATCTGCAAAWGGAATAACMCCAAAAGTTAARAAATAACAWATAAATACAATTCCAGGTGCTAGGGTGAATAAAAATTTRTATTTAATAAAAGAGGGTGTAAAATCTTCTTTAAATACAAGTTTTAACATATCTGCAATACTTTGAATAACACCACCTAATCTAAAACCACCAATGTGACATCTATTAGGTCCTAATCTGTCTTGAATTAAACCAGCAACTCTTCTTTCCCACCATACAAAAACAGGAGTAAGTCCCACTGCTAAAACAACAGCCAATAGTATATTTACAACAATAACTCCAATCGACACTAATGCCATTGCTGATGCTACAGAGTATATTGCATATCCTATGGTTAATAGTAAACTTACAATAATAAATATTATTGGTGCTTTACTCATATATTTCCTTTTTCTAACATWGATTGAATATTTTCTATTAAAKTAGAAGCATTCATTAAATATTTATCTTTATTCATACCAGATATAACTTTTTGTTTGATTCCATCTTTATTAATATAGGTTCCATTTTTTTCATAAAAGGATGCCATTGGTATAACAACACTTGAATGTTCRACSGTWKTACAAATATTTGCAAAACATGAGATTATTTTCTTTTGGTCTAATTCTTTTAAATTTTCATCAAAATAATTGTTTTCTAAAACTACGACTAGTTTTGAACTTTTAAGATAAGCGTTAAAGTCTTCTTTCGATTGAGAAATACCTAATTCTAAAAACGCTGCTCTGTTGGCAGATTTATCATTGTCTTTTAAATAATCATCTCCAAAACTTTCATCTATATAAGTAGGTGAATATCCAGAAATATTAGCGCCTATACTTTTAGCAAAAGCTTGAGTATTACTTAGTTCTTCTAAACTTAAATTAGGTCCTACTAAAATTAATGAGTTTTTATTAGTAGAAAGTTCTTTATATAAAACAGCTAAAGCAGTATTYTCTTCTACTTCTTTTTTGTTAATTAATGCWAYTTCTACTCTATTRTCTTGATTTTTTTTATACGATAATCTTCCCTCATCACACATAAAATAACCATTTACRGCATCATTATGTCTGGGTCTRAATCTAAAAATAATATCATCTTTGTATTTTTCTTTTCTATGGTCTACATCTATATTRCAGCCCTTAGAACAGCCATTACAAATAGCTTTAAAMGATTCTAAAAACCATACTCTTTGTTGAAATCTAAAATCTTTAGAAGTTAGTGCTCCAACTGGGCATAAGTCTACTACATTCATTGCATAAGGATTATGCAATTTCATTCCAGGGAAAGTTGCGATTACAGAATGATCTGCCCTTGCTACTACGCCTAATTCATTTGTTCCTGTTACATCAGAACAAAATCGTACACATCTTGTACAAAGGACACATCTTTCTTGGTCTAACATAACATTAGCACCTAAGTCTTCTCTTTTTCTAGCATGATTCTTTTTATTTAATTCCATTCTTGAGCTGTAAAAACCAGATTCCATATAAAAATCTTGTAATTTACATTCYCCTGCTTGATCACAGGTTGGACAGTCAATGGGATGATTTARTAAYTGAAGTTCAAGTATATCTTTTCTTACTTGCATRATGTTTTCRCTAASAGTTGATACTTCCATACCAGCRCTAACAAAAGTATCACAGGAAATCTGAGGTCGTTTCTGACCTTTGATTTCCACCATACACATTCGGCAATTACCATCTTTACCAAGGGATTTGTGATAACAAAAATGAGGAATATGAATATTTTCATCTAATAATTTATCAATTAGTAAACTACCAACTTCTGCTTCCATTTCCTTATCATTAATTATTATTTTTACCATTTCACTCATATCAGTTATCTTCCTTGTTTGCTTTTTTATTTACCAGTATATAATTGTCTAGGACGTGCTATTTTTGTTGTTGGATCTTGTTTTAATTCTGACCACTGAGTAATCCAACCAACTGTTCTTCCAATAACAAAAATAGGAGTAAACATTTCAGGTGGAATTCTAAGTGCTGTTAAAATAACACCAGAATAAAAATCAATATTTGGATATAAACCACGTTTAATAAAATAWTCATCTTTTAAWGCAGCTTCTTCAACAGCAGCAGCAATATCTAATAATTTAGAGTCAAGATTTAATTCTTCTCTTAATTTATCTTGTAAACCTTTTAAACTTTCAGCTCTTGGGTCTCTGTTTTTATAAACTCTGTGACCAAATCCCATAAGTCTAAAGGGATCATTTCTGTCTTTTGCTTTTGCTATGTAAGTATCTACATTTTTAACATCACCAATTAGTCTTAATTGATCCATTACTTTTTCATTAGCWCCACCATGTGCAGCTCCCCATARWGCAGCWATMCCAGAWGCAATTGCAACATAAGGATGGGCTTCAGTAGAAGCTACATTTCTTACWGTTGTAGTTGAAGCATTTTGTTCATGATCMGCATGTAAAGTAAARATKGCATCAAGYGCATCTACTTCWACTTGTTTAATTTCATCYGTTAAACCATTTCCTARGTTTTTCATTTTTCCACCAGGATAWGCTCTCATCATATATAAAAAGTTTTCAGTGAAATATCTGTCAACATCAGGATAAATRGGAGGAACTCCAATAGAATTTCTGTATGCCATAGCAGCAATTGTTGGCATTTTTGCAACAATTCTTCTTCTCATTTCTCTGAATTCTTCTTCCCCTTGAGGATTTAGATGTTCTTTATAAAACGTTGCAAGTGCCATAGTTGCAGCACCAAGTGTAGCCATTGGATGTGCATGATCTGGAAAAGCATCAAAAATTCGTACAAGACCTTCATGTAAAAAAGACCGGTGTCTTAGTTCTAAATCAAAGTTTTTTGATTCWTCTTCATTTGGAAGTTTTCCWGTCATTARTAAATAACAYACATCTAAATAAGAYTTTTTACCAGCWARRTCWGCAATWACATAACCTCTGTATCTTAAYTCAGATTTTTCYCCRTCAATAAAAGTAATTTTTGATTCACAAGCAGCAGTAGATGTATAACCTGGATCATAAGTAAACATTCCTGAATCTTTGTAGAATGTTCTAATATCAACTACAGAAGGTCCTCTTGTACCATGTAGTATACTGTATTCATAACTTTTACCACTTCTATTATCTGTTAATGTAAACGTATCTTTAGCCATTTATTCTCCTATTAATTTGTTTTAAATTCTGCTAGAAATTCACTTCTAAATTTAATAACAATACTCTTAATGATATCTTTAACTGCTGGTGCAAAAACACAAATAGTTTTACCATTCATCGTATCACATACTTCTAAAAGTGTATCTAGATCTTGTTCTTTCCCATTTCCTTGTAAAATTTCAGCCAAAATTTTATCAATCCAAGATGTACCCTCTCTACATGGTGTACATTGTCCACACGATTCATGATGATAAAATTCAATTAAGTTTTTTGCTACATCAACCATGTTTTGAGAATCATCTATTACAATCATTCCCCCAGTTCCCAATGTGGACCCAATATCCCACATTGATTCATAGTCTAATACCGCATTATTAACTTCATCAGCTGTTAAGATGGGACAAGATGATCCTCCAGGAATTAAAGCTTTTAACTTTTTCCCTTCTTTCATTCCTCCACCTATATCATTGATGAAATCTATCATTTTATTACCAAAAGCAAGTTCATACACACCTGGATTTTTAACTGCGCCACTCATTGCGAATAACATAGTACCGGGAGATTTTTGTGTTCCATGAGCTGTATATGCTTCATAACCATTTTTTACAATAAAAGGTACTGTTGCAATGGTTTCTACATTATTAACAGTTGCHGGGTTTCCAAAATACCAHTCACATTCTTTTTGTTTTGGTTTTAAHCTTGGATGCCCTCTTTTACCTTCCAGAGATTCTATAAGTGCAGATTTTTCTCCACAAATATAAGCTCCCGCTCCTCTTTGAATAGTAATATCAAGTTTGAAATCATGTCCCATGATTTTTTCACCAATAATACCTGCTTCATAGGCTTCATCTATGGCTTTATTTAATCTATTAATAAACCATTCATACTCACCTCTAATATAAATATAAGCAGCATGGGCATTAATAGCATAACAAGAATATATAATTCCTTCAATTAATAAATGTGGATCGTACTCGAAAATTTGCCTGTCTTTGAAAGTACCTGGTTCGCTTTCATCGCCATTTACAATTAAATATGCTGGTCTTGGATCATTTTTAGGCATCATTTTCCACTTAGGTCCACAAGCAGCTCCTCCACCACCTTTTCCTCTAAGGCCTGATTTTACAACTTCTTCCGTAACATCATCAGCGCTCATTTTAAACATTGCATCAATTGCATCATAAGTACCACACTTTCGTGCTACTTTTAAAGTATGTGAATCTGCTATATCGAAGTTTTTACTTACTACTTTAACTAACATTATTTACATTCCTTTAAAAGTTTTTCCAAAGATTGAACGCTTTGATTTTCATGGTAAGCTCCGTTTAAAGAAAACATAGGAGCTCCACCACAGGCACCAAGACATTCAACTTCAGATAAGTGAAATTTTCCATCTTTACTTGTTTGACCTGGATCAATACCAATAGTATCTTTGATAAATTTTTTTAAGTTTCTTGATCCCATCATCATACAAGAAAGTGTTTTACACAATTCTATATGATACGTACCAATAGGTTTTAAATTGAACATAGTATAAAACGATACAAAACTGTGTACTTCAATGGGTGCTTTTTTAAGTTTATTAGCTATAAAAATCATAGCTTCAGGACTTACCCATCCTAATTGGTCTTGAACCAACCAAACAGCAGGTAACATCATAGAATCTGAATTTGGATATTTTTTTAGTTCAATCTGGAACTTTTCTTCATTTTCTTTTGTATAAGTAAAAGTATTCATTATCTGTCAAACTCCCCTGCAATAAAATTCATTGAAGCCATTGTAATAACAGCATCTGCTAACATACCTTTTTCAGCAATTCGTGGAAATGCTGCAAGTGAATAAAAACATGGTGGTCTACACTTAACTTTATAAGGTGTCCCACTTCCATCAGAGGTAATATGAAAACCAAGTTCTCCATTTCCTCCTTCAGTAGATGAATAGTATTCACCTTGTGGTACTTTAATTCCTTCAAAAGTAACTTTAAATTGATTCATCAAACCTTCAATATTTGTATAAACATCTTTTTTAGCAGGTAAAACAATACCTTGATGATCTACATTAATAGGACCAGAGGGCATATTTTTCATAGCTTGTCTAATAATTCTTATACTTTGTATCATTTCTTCGAAACGACACATAACTCTGTCATAAACATCCCCATGAGAACCAACTACCACATCAAAATCAAAATTGTCATAACCGTAATACGGTTTGTCTTTTCTTAAATCAAAGGCTACTCCAGCTGCTCTTAAGTTAGGGCCAGTAATTCCTGCATTTATAGCAAAGTCTGCTTTAATTATTCCTACATCTTGTGTTCTGTCTAAGAATATTTTATTGTGTGCAATTAAAGATAAGGCTTTATCAATTGCTTCTTCCGTATTTATTAAAATTGCTTCTAAATCTTCTTCAAAACCTTGGTATAAATCATGCTGCAAGCCACCAATTTTTGTATATGAGTTGGTAAGTCTAGCACCAGTTAATTTAGCAAATAAATCATAGGTTAAATCTCTTGGTCCAAATAAATACCAAAAATTTGTTAATCCACCTAAATCTACCATATTTGCTGCATTACAAACAAGGTGATCAATGATTCGTGATAATTCACCTGTAACTATTCTGATCATTTTTGCACGTGGAGTAATTTCAATTTGAAGCATATCTTCAACTGCTTTTGAGTATCCAATATTGTTTAAAATAGCACTACAATAATTTAACCTGTCAGTATAAGGAATGATTTGATTATAGGTATGATTTTCGCAAGATTTTTCAAAGCCTCTATGTAAATAACCAATTTCAGTTACACAAGCAAGAATACTTTCACCTTCCATAGCAACAAAGTTTCTTATTGTTCCATGCGTTGCTGGATGAGCAGGTCCTACGTTTAATAACATAATTTCTTCCATATCTTCATCAGTTACACCGTAAGATTTTAATAAAGGAGTCATTTCATCCATTAAATCATGCGTTTCTGTACAGATTTGCCCTTTTGTTATTGGATAATCTTTTCTTAAAGGATGGCCTACAAATTGGTGATGGTTAAGAACTCTTTTTAGATTTTTATGACCTCTAAATTTAATTCCATATTGATCATAAACTTCTCTTTCTGCCCAATCTGCTGCATAATATAAATCTGTTATAGAATCAACAATTAAATTATGATCATCCACATAAGATTTTACAATAACTTCTTTTTTAAAGGTTCTGTCTCTTAATACATAAATCAAAGCAAAACGTGAAGGTGTAACATCAGGGAATTTTAAATAATCAATTGCAGTGATGTCTAATAATAAATTAAAATCTTCTTTGTTTTTTAAATTTTCAATAGTAGATTTAATTTTATCACTAGAAACTATAATCTCTCTGTTATGCATCCAAGATTCCTTTGAAAGTACTAACTCGCTCAACTATTCCAGATTCAGCTTTACAGCGCTCTTGAATTCTCATAATAGCATCTAAAACGGCTTCTGGTCTTGGAGGACAACCTGACACATATTCATCAACAGGAATAACTTCATCAATTCCTTGAAGGGTTGTATAATTATCATAAAAACCACCAGAACAGGCACATGCTCCCATAGAAATAACCCATTTAGGTTCACACATTTGATCGTATATTTTTTTAAGAATGGGTGCTTGTTTATAAGAAATRGTTCCYGCAACAATCATTAAATCTGCTTGTCTTGGTGAGAATCTTACTACTTCAGCCCCAAATCTAGATAAATCATATCTTGATGCAGCAAGAGACATAAACTCAATTCCGCAACATGCCGTACCAAATACCATTGGCCATAAAGAATATGACCTCGCCCAGTTTACTGCTTGATCTAATCTCGTYGTAACAACGGTATCACCAAGTGCTGCTTCTGCTCCTAATCCCATGATAGTGCCTTTTTCTTATAGATATAAATTAATCCTGCATACAATAGTCCCATAAACATAAACATCTCAAATAAACCAAGGTATCCAAGTTCTTTTATATTTACAGCCCAAGGAAACATAAAAATAATTTCCACATCAAATAAAACAAATAAGATTGCTACAAGGTAAAATTTGATTGAAAATCGTAAGTTAGTTCCGCCAACAGGGTTTGATACACCTGATTCATATACTGTGTTTTTAGCAAGGTCTTCTTTGTTCTGTGGTCCTAGTTTTCTAGTTGAGAAAAATACACCAACTAAAATAATACCAATTAAAACAAAGACAATAGATGCTAATACTAATTCATTTGACATATGCATTATCCATTAATAAATTTATTTATCCAAGTGTACTATAAGTTTATGCCATTTTTCTTTTATGGATAATAGAATTGTTAACTATATTGTTTATTGTGAATTTTTGTAATATTCACCATCCCAAGGGATAGTGAATTAGTGTAGATTCGTAACAATCTTTTGAAGGGCAATTTTAAGTTGAGCTCTTGGAAGAGCAATATTTATTCTAAAATAACCTTTTGCTTCTTTTCCAAAGGTAGTTCCGTCATTTAGGGCAACCTTCGCATCTCCAAGTAGTCTGTGYTTTATTTGAGAATGAGTATTATTAAGCTKTYTAAAATTCAACCAAAGCARATAAGTAGCTTCTGGTTTAACAAATTCTATTTTAGAATTGTTACTTTTTAGAAAGTCATAMGTAAAATCAATATTAGATTGTARGTAGTTTTTTAACTCTTCTAACCAAATATGACCTTTTGTATATGCTGCTTCATGAGCAACAAATCCRAATAAATTAATAGCATTTACTTCTCTTTTTGTAACMACTTCATCAAAGMTTTTTTTCATTTYTWCATTTTTACAAATWGCATAACCGCARTTTAAACCTGCAATATTAAATGTTTTTCCAGCAGAGTTAAGTGTTAARGTAATATCKGCAATTTCTTCTGAAATTGAAGCYAAAGAAGTGAACTTTTCAAAAACCAAATCTGCATGTATTTCATCAGAAATAATTTTTATATTGTGTTTAATACAAATTTTWGCCAATGCACTTAGTTCTTCTTTWTTCCAYACTCTTCCWACTGGGTTATGAGGGGAACATAAAACAAGAATTTTTGTTTTAGCTGTAATTTTATTTTCAAAGTCTTCTAAATCCATAGTATARTAACCATCATTTTCTTTTAATGGATTGCATACTAATACTCTGTTATTAGATTTAACATGATTAAAAAAAGGATAATAAGCAGGAGTTTGCACAATTATTTCATCMCCTTCWTTTGAGAATGCTTCAATWGCWGCACTRTAWGCAGGAACTACTCCATTAACAAAAGTAAGGTATTCTTCTTTTATTGTGTAATTATGTCTGTCTTTCATCCATGCAACAACWGCATCTTTAAGTGTTTGAGTGGGTCTGGTATACCCAAATATACCATGYTSKATTTTTTYASYCATTGCTTGKGTTATAAAATCAGGYGTTCTTAAATCCATATCTGCAACCCATAAAGGCTGTAAATCYTTATAMTCACCAAAATAAGCGCTCATWACATCATGTTTTAAACAAGAAGTRTTTTTTCTATCTATTTCTTCATCAAAATTATACATATTTCATTCTTCCTATGTAGAGATTTACTTAATAGAATTATAGCAAATAAAATAAAAAATAAGATAGAATAACAAATATTTTAAAAAGAGGGAAACCATGAAAGAAGCAATTGCACTGCTAAAAGAACATGACTTACTACGAATTATTGACGATGAACTTGATATTTACTTAGAAATTCCACATATTGCRTATATAGAAGTTAAAACTAAAGATTCAAAAGCATTATTATTTACRAATGTAATAGATAAAAAAAACAATAAAAAATTTGATGAACCWGTWCTTATGAATGTATTTTGTAATGAAAAAGCAGTTGAATTATTTATAGGGGATGGAGATAAAATAGGTGCRGAGATAGARTCTTTRCTTAAAATGAAACCRCCTAAAACCTTGGGTGATAAATTTGCTTTATTTGGMAAACTRTTTTCAYTAAAAAATACCATWCCAAAAGTTTCAAAAGCAAAAGCTGCTTGTCAAGAARTKGTAYWYTTAGGAAAAGATGCTAAATTAAGTGATTTGCCAGTACTTACTACKTGGGAACAAGATGGMGGTCCTTTTATTACTATGGGGCAAGTTTATACTACTTCTTTAAATGGAGARATGAAAAATYTAGGAATGTACAGACTWCAAGTATATGATGATCATACRCTAGGAATGCATTGGCAAATACATAAAGATTCAAATCACTTTTTTCAYGAATATAAAGAAGCTGGTAAAAAAATGCCTGTATCKATTGGAATTGGWGGMGATCCTATGTATATTTGGTGTGGACAAGCACCTTTACCTATTGGAGTTTTTGAATTAATGCTTTACGGTTTTATTAAAAATAAAAATGCAAAATTGGTTAAAAGTATTACKAATGATATAGCTATTCCTGTTGATAATGATTATGTWATTGAAGGTTTTGTAGATCCTTCAAAAATGAAAATAGAAGGTCCTTTTGGAGATCATACGGGATATTATACCCTTGAAGAAGAATACCCTTTTATGGAAGTTACCGCCATTACAAAAAAGAAAGATGCWGTATTTTTAGCAACRGTTGTWGGAAAACCACCTTTAGAAGATAAATATATGGGRCATGCAACAGAGAGAATATTCYTACCYTTATTACAAACTACTTGCCCTGATTTAATWGATTATTATATGCCWGAAAAYGGTGTKTATCATAATTTAATTATTGCCAAAATTAAAACRCTTTATCCMGGYCACGCTCAACAAATGATGCATGCTTTTTGGGGYGTTGGACAAATGTCTTTTGTAAAACATGCMATTTTTGTTAATCAWGATGCACCWGMWCTWACTTCTCAYGARGATTTAACGCGYTAYATATTAAAYAGAATTGATATAGAAGAAATATTAATAACAAGAGGKGTTGTTGATGCTYTKGATCATTCAAGCCCAAGATTTGCTCTTGGAGGAAAATTAGGACTYGATTGTACGGGAAAAGAAGTTAAAGAATTAGGTATTAAGATACTAAGTGATGAAGARCTYTTAAARAAACTRCAAAMTATRAGTTCYGAAATWAAAGAATTAAAACAATATTTYTTAGATACTAAAAATCCRATTACTATTATAACKGTAGATAAACAACGTTCACAAAAAGAAKTATTTGARGATATYAAAAAAATATCWGCTCATGTTAAAATACTTATCATTATTGATGAAAAGAATCAAAAYGATTTAAACAATGAATATATGTTGYTWTGGAGAGTTGTTAATAATATTGATTCAAACAGAGATATTTTCTTTCATGARAATACTATTTGYATTGATGCYACWAATAAAAATACAATGGATAATTTTAAAAGAAGATGGCCKGATGATGTTGATTGTACGCAAGAAGTRTTGGAYTCTTTACAAAAACGTGGAATTATAAATATTGAYGATGCTTTTAAGAAAAAATGGCACTTGTAAGAGAYTYCTCTTMCAAGCKCTAGGGTTTAATTAAAATCAGATTTTCTTTTTTTATATCTAAATACAGTTCAGATTCTTTAGTGTAACCATTTAGGTCTTCTACATTAATAATTATTACATAGTTATTATATTTTGTAAACTCCAAAGACAGTTCATAATAATCCCCACAATAAGAAATATCAAGCAAACGAAGTTTATGCTCATTTTTTTTCTTTGTAAGGAAGGTCTTATTAACTCTTACAATAAGATCATCATTGTTTTTATTTTTTAAATCAAAATCTTTTAGAATTTCTTTTGGTAATTCATTAATATCTCCTAAAAARTTWGCAACATATTTATTAAYWGGATTAGWAAAYARCTCTTTTGGTGTTCCAAATTGAACAATGGTTTTRTTTTGAATAATAGCAATTTTATCTGAAATACTYAAGGCTTCTTTTTTATCATGGGTTACYAAAATWGCRGAAAAWCCAAATTCTTTAATAATACCTTTTAACCAAATTTTTGTTTTATTTCGTARAATTGAATCMAGATTTGAAAAAGGCTCATCCAGTARAAGAACTTTTGGTTTATAAGCAATTACGCGGGCAATTGAAACTCTTTGTTGCTGTCCYCCTGATAATTCATGTATTTGTTTGTATTTATGYTCKYTTAAATCAAAGAGTTCTAARAGTTTATCWGCTTGTATTTCTTTTTCTTTTTTACTTATGTCTTTTARTGCAAATGTTATGTTTTGAAGTACATTTAAATGAGGAAAGAGGGCATAATCTTGAAAAATATAACCAATATCTTGCGTTGCACATGAATTGTGGTTTTTCTTTAAATAACACGTATGTAAATAAATATCCCCTTTATACTTATCTTCAAGAGAAGAAATTGAGCGTAATATTGTACTCTTTCCAGAACCRCTSGCWCCTAAAATAGTAACAATTTCTCCATCTTTTACATCAAAAGATACATTCTTTAGAATTTGGGTATTACCAAAAGCTATYGAGAARTCTTTAAGGSAGATTCCAAGCATWTTAATCCTTTATCATTTTTTTAGCCARTAACAARACMGAWAYAATTCCYAAAAYAACAATAAACATAGCTGGWACWGAAGATTCATATAATTGAGCTTGWCCTACAAGTTCATGMGAATAYACAGCTARGGTATCAAARTTAAAAGGRCGTAAAATCATTGTTAAWGGTAATTCTTTTATTATTTCAATAAAKACAACTATAAAAGATGCMARTGCAGARTTTTTTATWAGTGGGAAAATRACGGTTCTTAATTTTCCTGTTTCACTTATGCTCATWGTTTTACAKGCATCATCATAAGATTGTGGAATTTTTGAAAAWCCAGATTCRTARTTATTAATAGAAATTGCTAAAAACCTAACACAATAAGCAAAAAYTATAGAAAGWATACTTCCYGAAATAAAAATATTAAATGCATTATCTATATGTGAGAAAAAACTYAATACTCCAACTGCAACTACTGCTCCWGGAATTGAATAMCCYAATTTRACAATTTGWGTTAAATTATCACTGATTTTATTTTTATGTAARCGYACATTGTAAACAAATATAAAACCAAGCATTGTAATTAAAAGTGAMCCCCCAAKRCCAAGACTTAAGGTTTGWAGTAAAATACGAATAAAATCTTCRTCAATTACATCTTCATAAGAYAAAATAAACCARTGWGTCATTTGMGCTAAAGGAAGAATAAAACCCATAAATACAGGTATAAAACAAATAATAAAAGCGAATACATTTGCTTTCCCTTTTAAAGGTGTTTTASAAATAGGTGCRAAATCTTTTCCTGAGGATCTGTATCTAATATTRCGTCTTTGAAAACGYTCTAAAAAGATTAAGGTAAAAACAAATAACATTAGCATAGATGCTAATTTWGATGCATCTTCMACAGADCCCATWCCRTACCAGGTTCTAAATATTCCTGTTACAAAAGTAGGMACWCCATAATAATCAACMACYCCAAAATCAGCCACWGCTTCCATAACAGCTAAAATAGTTCCAGCTACTATTGCTGGGCGTGAAATWGGAATAATTACTTTCACAAASRTATCAAARGGACTTAAWCCCATTGTTTTAGARGCATCAATAATWGAAGCAGATTCWGCTATTAAATAGGTTTTTGATATTAAATAWACATAAGGATATAAAACCAAAGACATTACAAGTATTGCRCCTTSWATTGACATAATATCCATATAATAAACTTGGGTAATRTTKTCTTTYCCTAATAAATCAAGAATAAACATAGTAACWGAACCTGTAATATCAAACATTCCTGCRTAAACATAAGAAATAATATAAGTAGGAATAGCAAAAGGCAAAATTAATGCGTAGTGATAGAATTTTGAGAAAGTAAAGCTATACATTGTTGTTATATAAGCTGTAGTAAAACCTATAATTGATGTTAAAAATGCGACACCAAACATAATATACAATGAATTAAAAACATACTCACTCAAAACTGTATCTTTAAGATGTTGCCAGTTTTCAGTATTAGGGCTAAGTATATTTACTAAAATTAGTAAAGCAGGTAAAGCAATAAGTAGGGTTAAAATACCGCTACTTATTGTTAGTTTTTTAAAATATTTCAATTGTCAAAATCCGTTAAATTTATTTCCATCCAGCTTGGTCGAATATTTTAACTGCTTTTGCATTGTTTTGACCTAAAGAATTAATAGAAATATTATCTTCTTTAAATGTTCCCCAAGATGTTACTAAAGGAGATGATTCAATACCTGCTAATACAGGATATTCATAATTTCCTTGCGCAAATAATTTTTGAGCATCAGCAGAAGCTAAAAATTCAATGAATTTAATTGCATTTGCTTTATTAGGTGCATATTTTGCAACTCCAGCTCCAGATACATTAATATGAGTTCCACCTTTTTCAAATTTTGGGAAAAAGATTTTCATTTTTGCAACAGCTTCTCTTTGAGATTTGTCTTTGTTATTAACCATTTTACCAATGTAATAAGTATTTGCAATCGCTATTTTACCAATTCCATTCGCAACTGCTTTAACTTGTGCTCTGTCATTACCTTTTGGAGTTCTTGCCATATTTGCAACTACACCTTTAGCCCAAGATAATGCATACGCTTCACCATGATGTTCAATCATTGCAGCTAATAAAGATTGGTTATAAATGTTATTAGAAGATCTTACAACAATTTGACCTTTGAATTTAGGATTAGCTAAATCTTCATAAGTAGATAATTCTTGATCCGTACCTGAACCAATTTTATAAACAGCTACTCTTGATCTTTTTGTTAATGCAAACCATTTACCATCTACATCTCTGTAATTAGCTGGAATATTTTTTGTTAAATAATCAGATTCAATAGATTGTAATAAATCTTGTGATTTCGCTTGAAATAATCTTCCAGCATCAACAGTAATTAAGATATCTGCTGGTGAGTTTTCACCTTCAGAAGCAATTCTTTTAATTAATGCAGAAGCTTTTGCTTTAACAACATTTACTTTAATACCTGTTTTTTCTTCAAACATTTTGAAAAGAGTTTTATCTGTGTCGTAATGTCTGTGCGAATATACATTTACCTCGTTAGCTGCAAATACTGAGCTGGCTAATACTAATGAACTTAATACAAGTTTTTTAAACATAAGTTTCCTTTTTTTTTATATAAAGGCATGATAAAGAAAGTTACCTTTAATTAATCTTAATAGTAGTAATGGTTATCATTATGTTTACAAATTTGTTACTTCTTTGCATGAAAAACAAAAAATTCTTATTTAACTTTATCTTGATATAATGCAAATAATTAATATAATAAACTTTACTTAGATAAAGATGAGGGAACTACTAATGATTCTTATGATTGATAATTACGATTCATTTACATATAACATTGTTCAATATTGTAAAG
This sequence comes from Arcobacter sp., assembly GCA_002733685.1. Classification (GTDB taxonomy): domain Bacteria; phylum Campylobacterota; class Campylobacteria; order Campylobacterales; family Arcobacteraceae; genus NORP36. The sequence goes on from NVWN01000014.1 coordinate 89,882, forward strand.
AACTTGGGGCTGATTTAAAAATTATACGAAATGATGAACTTAACATAAAAGAAATTGAAGCCTTAAATCCAGAAAAAATTATAATATCTCCAGGCCCTTCTACTCCTAATGATGCAGGAATTTGTTTAGAAGTCATTGAGTATTTTTCCGATAAACTACCTATTTTTGGTATTTGTTTGGGGCATCAAAGTATTGCTCAAGTATTTGGTGCAAAAGTAATTCGCGCAAAAAATATGATGCATGGAAAAACTTCCAAAATTAAAGTATTAAAAGAGACTGCAATTTTTAAAGGTTTACCAGCAACATTTATACAAACAAGATATCATTCTTTAAGTGTAGAAAATGTGGATCTCCCTTCTATTATTATTCCAACATCCGTATCGCTTGATGATAATGAAATGATGAGTTTAGAAATTGAAGGTAAACAAATTTATGGGGTGCAATTTCATCCTGAATCAATCATGAGTGAATATGGTTATGAAATGATTGATAATTTTTTAAAGTTGTAGTTTGATGCAAACAAATATAAGTGACAAAAATTATAAATATTTATTTTATATCTTATTTTGTTTTAGTATAAGTGCTTTAATTTATGTAGCAAGTACTTTAAGTATTTCTTATAAAGAAGCCTTAAATGTTTTAGATAACAAATCTTTATTAACTTTTGTTACTTTTCCTTTATTGCATTTTTTTCCTGGAAGTGATATCGCATTAAGACTTCCTTTTGTATTTTTTTATGCAATGAGTACTTGTTTAATGTATGTATTAACAAAAGATTATTTTAAATATGAAAGTGATCGTTTTATTAATATTGTACTTTTTATGATGTTGCCTGGAATGGTATCTGCAGCAATATTGGTTAATACTGCAATAATTGTTCTATTTTTCACTCTTTTATATTTATACTACTATAAAGTATATGGAAAACACAATTATTATATTTTATTCTTTTGTTTATTAATTGATAACTCTTTTGCAATTTTGTATTTGGCTTTATTCTTTTATGCTTTTGAAAAAAAATACAATCAACTTTTTTACATCTCTTTAATTTTATTTGGTGCGTCCATGAGTATATACGGATTTGATACAGGTGGAAAACCAAGAGGGCACTTATTAGATACTTTTGCTATTTATGCGTCTGTTTTTTCACCTTTGATGTTTATTTATTTTTTTTATTCACAATACCGTATTGCTGTAAAAGGCTACAGATCAATTTATTGGTATATTTCTTTTGTTGCTTTGGTATTTTCTTTATTATTTGCTTTTAGACAAAAAGTGTATATTGAAGATTTTGCTCCTTTTGTAATAATTGCTATGCCTTTAATGGTAAAACTTTTTTTTCACACCTTTAGAGTTAGGCTTCCTGCTTTCAGACGCTTTCATTATTTCATGGCAATCTTTGTTTTTTTTATTTTGTTGTTGAATTATTCAGTCATTTTTTATAATAAACCAATTTACTTATTTTTAGAAAAAAGTAAAAGACACTTTGTATATAAATACAGTTTTGCAAAAGAGCTTTCTGTATATTTAAAACAAAATAATGTGAATTATGTTTATTCAGATGAAAAAGAAATTATGAAACGTTTGAATTTTTATCAAATAGATTCAGGTGATAAATATTATTTGACTACGAATGAAGTATATAAAGATGAATATAAATTTAAATTTGAATTTAAATATAAAAACAAAGAGATAGTAACGTATTATATTAAATGAAAAAATGTTTTACTCTTTTAGAATTACTTTTTGTTTTAGTAATTATGAGTGGTTTTTTAATATTTGCAAAAATAAACTATATAAACAATGATTTACAAACAGTAAGCAAACACTTAGTTTTGCATCTTAAAAATCTTCGATACCAAGCGTTAATTGACAATAAATATTCTTATGAAGATAAATGGTATAAAAAACGATGGACACTAAAATTTTTAAATTGTAATAAAAGTATAGGTGGTATTTATTATATTATGTTTAGTGATTTAAATATGAAAGGTCATGCAAACCAAAGCGAGACTTTAAAAGATGCACTTAATTCTAAATACTTATATGCTACTTCTTTTTGTAAAGAACATAAGAACAGATCCAAACACGTATTACTTAGTAAAAATTATAATATTAAAGAAATTAAACTCTCATGTAATAAAACAAAAAGTTTGGGACAGATTTCTTTTTCTTCTTCTGGAAAGATTTATGCTTCTTTATCCAATCAAAATGAAAACAACGAAATTAAAAAAGATTGTTATTTGAAAATCATTCATAAAAACAATGATTCTTCTACAATTGTTATTCGTAATACTACTGCTTATGTGTCCTTAATATCAGAATAAAAGTCCCCCTCTGTATTTTAAATAATAAGAAAATTTATAATAACACCAAAACGCCTATAAAAAAGGCTTAAAAAAAGCGAATAATAAAAACTTTCAACATTTAAGCTACATTTATGTTTCATCCCTTGACAAAGAAGCCAAAACCTCCTATAATTCCCGTCCAAATCAAGTGTGACACTTTAAAGTGACAGACGAGAGACGGATGATCTTTAACAACTTAAGGT
>NVWN01000003.1 GCA_002733685.1 Arcobacter sp.
CATTTATAAATGAAATATGGCCAAATACAAAAGAATTAGTTAAACGGAAAAGCATTGCTACTGAGACAATGTTATCAAAAGGTCATGATTATCACAATGTTAAACTGGCTGTTATTTTTGGTATTGATTCTGTATTGAATATGAATTCGTATAAAGCACGTGAGCGCGCTTTGTCTTTATTAATACAAATAGCTGGACGAAGTGGAAGAAAAGGCGAGGGGGATATAATTGTGCAAAGTAAAAATGCCCATTTTTTCCAACACCATTTAGAGAATATTGATTATGAAGATTTTTTGAAAGAAGAATTAGAAGTAAGAGAAGATTTTTATCCTCCTTTTTTAAAAATGGCAAAAGTGATTTTTGCATCAAGTAATGGATTAAAAGCACAAGATGAAATGCATGCTAATGTAAGGTTTTTCAAAAACATGCAAGACTTAGAAGTCGTTGGTTTTGGACCTTGCGTAATTGAGAGAATCGCAAATAAATATCGTTTTGAAATAATTTTACGCTCTGTAAAAGTAAAAGTACTTTTAAATGCTTTACACAGTATAAACTCAAATATTGTCATCATTGATATGGATACAATCTCATAAGAAATTTATGCAAAATTAGATATAATCGCGCAAATTAAAAGAATATTATAGGAGAAAAAATGATTTATACACAAAAAGAATTTAAAGAATTAGTTATAAGTATTAAAGCAGAGGCTTGGTATAAAGACCCAATTGGTTTTGGAATTACACGAATTGACAGAGGTCAATTAAACCCTGATAAAATCTTACAAGCAACGTACCCTGTGGTTAACTGGAACGAAAACCAAGGAAGTGCAGCTATATTTTTAAAAGCACTTAAAGATTCAGGTATTGAAATAAATACAAGTGAATCTGAATTGGTTTGTTCTTTAAACGATGATTTTTTAACTTCTTGTATAGAAGCATTTAGACCCTTTATTCCTGATGCTAAAGGAGATGCTCACAAAAATGTACAAGTTATCTCTCAATTGGCTTCTTTACCAATAGATGCTGGTATGACACCTGATGATTATAAAGTGGTATTTATTTTTGAAGACGCTGCTGTTAAAAGTGTAGAGACTGCTTATTTAAAATTATATGCATTATCAAACGGAAAAGCACCTTTACGTTCATTAAATCTTGATGGTGTTTTTGGTCAATTACACAATTGTGCATGGGTTGGAAACGAACCTGTAGAATTAGATTGGTTAAGAGAAAATGAAATTTCATTAAAATTAACAGGAARATATCCAGAAATTTCTTTTGTTGATAAATTYCCAAGATTATTATCTCAYGTWATTTTAGCAGAYAATACAAGAATCCTAGAAACWTCAAAAGTTAGATTTGGAGCACAAGTTGCACCAGGAACWACTGTWATGCCAGGAGCTTCTTATATTAACTTTAACGCAGGRACCSAAGGTGCTGTTATGGTWGAAGGAAGAATTTCTTCWTCTGCTATTGTTGGMGCTGGTTCTGATGTTGGAGGAGGAGCTTCTATYTTAGGTGTTCTTTCTGGAACAGATGGTATTCCTGTTTCAATTGGTGAAAATACACTATTAGGTGCTAATTCTTGTACAGGTACAGCTATTGGTGATTCTTGTATCTTAGATGCAGGTATTACAATCTTACCAGGTACAAAAATTACTTTAAGTGCAAAAGCAGTATCTGCAATTGCAGAAATTAATCCTGGTAAAGAGATTAAAGAAGTAATGAAAGGAATGGACTTTTTAGGTGTTAATGGAGTACATTTCAGAGTTAATTCAAGTACAGGGCAAACTATTGCTATGAGATCTACTAGAGAAGTAAAACTAAACGCAGACCTACACTAAAAAAAAGGTGGAGTAAAGCATCATCTTTTTGCTTTACTCTGCGTTGGATAGAAAAATTAAATGATTCGTCTTTACTTTATGCCCTATGGCATAAAGTAAAAACTCTTGTACTTGGTGTACACTGCGCTTTAAATTTCTTAACCGCCTTGATTAAATCTAAAATCTCACACTAAAAAAGCATTTTTCCAATGCAGATATTTTTTTCCCTTTTAAATTTAATACAAAACTTTTCTATATTTTCCAAATATCAAAAAATGTTAATTTTGTGACGCAAACTGTGACGCAGTTTTTGTATACTAGTTTTAGAATTACATTTACTAGAATTATTTAATTGCTAGTATGTAGTTTCGGAGTTAAAATAAAAGGTTTTTATCATTAATTTGGTTCAAACTATTAAAAAGTAAAACTTTTAATAATAAATACTATATAATTTTAAAAGTTATTAAATATTGGAGACTGATGTATTATTCAAAGTGTGTTATTGTTCTATTTATCTTATCATTTTCTGGATGTATAGGACCAAAAGCTATTGTTTTTTCAAAACCAATGATTGCAAGTTATGTGTATAGTGATGAAGTATTAATACAAAAATTTAAACAATGTTATAAAAACAATAATAGAGATATCTTGGTTGAAAATGGAATTGGAAAAAATTATAAAAAAATACGGATGTATGAAAAAAAGAATGAATACTATAATTTGATATCTGTAATTACCATCATGGACGTTAATAATTCAAGAAGTGTTTATTCTGATGAAGATATAAATAGAAATCTACAAATAAAAGAATGGTTAAATAGTAATTTGGAGTGTATAAATGTTAAATAAATTCATTATTTTATGTCTAATACAAATATTTTTGTATTCTAATAATTATTCTTTTGTGTATAAATCAGAAAAAATTAAAGACTTAAGTAATAAAAAAATTGCTTTAATATCTAACATAGGAAATATATTTACTTCTTATGAAGACAATCCAATGTATCATAAAAGGCAATACCATGTTGTTGAGACATGGGAAAACGATAAATATATTTTAAGTAATTTCACTAAATTGTTAAAACAAAAAAATATAAGTAATGTAGTCATTGAGGATAATTTGATCTTTTCACTATATCATGATCACATTAGTCCCTATAATTTTCATTCTCCACTATTAATGGGTGCTAGTTTAATAGAAGTTAGATATAACGACAGAGTTTTTGACTATAATTCGAACCTTAATCCTGATAATGTTGTAATAAAAAATAGAATAATTGACTTATTTAATTCAAAAAATTATGACGTGATTATTTATATCGAAAAATTATCAGAAACAGCAAGATGGGTTCATGTGGTCAATGGAAATTTGACATATAATACCGTTTTTGGATTACAACGTACAGTTTCTGCTTTTTTTGACAATACTGAATATATAACATCTAATTTCGTATTTAATGTTATTAGTAAGAATAAAAATAAAATCCAGAATACAAAAATTTATATTAACAGCGCAAATTATACAAGCGAAAAAATTTGGACAGATCCTGATAAAAAAATACCTCAGAGTAAAATAAATTCTTTAGAAAATGATATTAAGAATTTATTTCTTATTAATTTAAAAAATTTTATTTCTTTGTATATAAAATAATTAAAAAGTAAGAATTCTGGTGACAGTATCTTAATTGACTAAGATGCTAAATAAAAAGTGAAGGCACCATTTCATTTGAATCAAGTAAAGGGGTGCCTCTTTTATTTGTTTTTAAAAATTAATTATTGGAGTAATATATGGGAGTAGTTTTAGCATTAATATTTTTTTCATTGGGAATTTATTTCTTGATAAGGTCTGATTTAAAATTAAATCACGAACAACCGGTAACTATTCTAAATTGGATAGGTACTAATATTATGTTATTTTCAGGGCTAGGTTTTATTTATTTTTTTATTGTAGTATTTTTTCTAAAAAAAATACATCCATCTAAATCTAATTATTTAAAAGCCATTTTTGTACCAATAATATTTGTTATTGTTTCTTTTATTATTGTTGTTATTTCAAAAAATATAATATAAAATAATAGAAATTCTTGGGACAGTATACTTAATTGACTAAGTAGTTAGATAGGTATACTGTCCCCATTAACTTTTATATTTAAAATAGTAAAGTGGATATCATGGAAGAAAAATCGAAAAACTACCTAAATCAATATCTTGAATCATTAAGTACTTCTAAACATAAACAGTACCAATCCTTTAGTGCCGATTACTTTTGTGCGGATGAGTATAAAATATTACACCCAATATTACACCCCACAATATTACACCCCAGGGGTAAGAAATCCACTTTTAATTTATGAAGTAAGACAATCTTCCTCACGGCTCTTTCCTCTGACTTTGAGAAACCTAAATCTTTTTATTTTTTAACGGAAAAAGGCGAGGACTGTTCGAGCGTAAAGAAATGTGCTCTTTAGCACATTTTAGTAGGTTCCACAGCCTAGTTAACAAATAAAAATATTTAGGTACCCGAAGGGCTTTATCAATGTGTCAGTTGCTTCTTTTTGTTTCTTTTTCTGACAACTAAGAAAAAGAAAAAAGCGCAAAGGTCACTTTGTATGAGCTCTTAAAAATTACACCCTTGGGGTGTAATTCTTCCTAAAAGTGGAGATTCAACCTCAGGGGTGTAATTTGGGTGTAATTTCATATAAATACCCATTTGAAGGTGTAGAAGAAAAAGGTAAACGATCTGTATGGAACAAAGGTAAAAAAGTAGTTCAAAAGGGAAAAGAATTTGATGAAAAAATATGGAGATATGATATTTGTGGTAATGTTATGAAATATTCAGAACATGGCGATACAAATACAAAATATGGATGGGAAATTGACCATATAAAACCATCTTCAAAAGGTGGTTCTGATAATCTTGATAATTTACAGCCTATGTATTGGGAAAACAATAGAAAAAAAAGTGATACATTCCCGTGGTCATGTTAAATTAATTGATATAACAAGTATTTGTAGAGCGTCGCTGAAGTCAAACGTTATATAACAAAACAGAAAGACCAAAAATTATGCGACAGTATATATATTTGGCCAATTTAGTTAAGTATATAAACTGTCACCATAATTTTCAAAGGATGAAAATGTCGAATATAATTGCAGAATCACAAGAAGAGATTGAAAATATAAAAGAATTGTTGGCTAAAGATATACCATCATATAGGCAAGCATATAGTGATAGGACATCCATGATTATGGCGTGTTTATCAGAATTGGCTTATATTAAGTTTGATAAACCATTGTTAGATAAAACAAAAAAAAGACTTATCGAAAATGTTACATCTTTATTGAATGAGAAAAAATCTAAATCAATATATAAATTAATTGAGTTATTAGCTTATGATAGTGAAGAAGAAAAAAATAAATTAATATCAGAATTAGAAGTCTTAGATTTAAAACTCGCAGAAACATTTGATAAAAATGGTACTCAAGCAATGGTAGTATCAAGTAATAAATTTTATGTTTTGGCATTTAGAGGTACCGAAACAACGAGTATTGCAGATATAAAAGCTGATTTGAATGCAAAACAAACACAATGTGAAACTGATGGAAAAATTCATCGAGGTTTTAAAAATGCATTTAATGAAGTTCATAACGATATACAAAATTATATTAATGAAAAACTTCAAGATAAACCATTATTTATTACTGGTCATAGTCTAGGTGGTGCATTAGCAACTGTAGCCACAAAAAAACTAAAACATCCTGAACTTGCTGCATGTTATACATATGGTTCTCCTCGAGTTGGTAATGAAGAATGGATGTTAGGAATTAAATCTCCTGTTTACAGATTGGTAAATTCAGCTGATCCAGTGACTATGCTTCCTCCTGGAAGTGATACTATTGATATATTATCTTTATTAGTAAAATTTATTCCAAGTGTAGGTGATTCATTGAGTAAAAAACTTGAATCAAACTACGGTGGTTATACACATGCTGGATATATGAGGTTTTTAACTAATATTGAGTCTGGAAAATACGCAGATGCAAAACTTTTATATTCGGTTAGCTTTTTAAAAAGAATTCGAGCATATTTTACTAAAAGTATGTCATTTAAAAGTATACCTGCAGACCATTCAATGAGTGTATATCGGGAAAAGTTGCAATATATTGCATTTGATAGACAGAATATAAAATAAAGGGTTAAATATGAAAAATTTTATTCTAATTAGTTTATTTAGTATAATATTATTTACAGGGTGTTCTCAAATGCCAAGGGAAGCTGTAGAATTATCTGTAACGGTTGGAAGAGATTTATCAATTATGAAGAAATCTCATATAGCTTTAGTTGATTTATATTATAAATCATTAATTAAGGATATTAACAATTTTATCGATAAAGTTTATTTACCTTACAATATTCAAAAAACTCTATCAGATAAAATTTTGAAAAATGAATTACTTACTGCCATTGAATTAGCAAGTAAAGATGGTTCTACTAAGGACACACAGGTTAAATCAATTGAAAAAATAGAAGCTTTTTTGTTAATTATACAAGAGGAAGTTGAATTCTATCGTAAGTTGAAATTAAAGCCAATAGAAGAACAATATAAAACAGTATTGTTAAATATTAATAAATCATATGAACAAATCCATTATGCAAACTCAATAGTAACAGGACACTTAGCTTCTGTCGCAAAAGTTCATGAAACACAAAATGAGATTTTAGAAAAGTTTGATATTAAAGATTTAAGAGTTAATGTAGGTAATGATGTTGCTGAGTTGTCTGACAAAATTGCCAAGCTAATGATAAAAGCAGAAAATGGAAATGAAAAATTCAGTTCTATTGTTGAAAAATTTGAAAAAGTGTTAAAAAAGTAAAAATAATAAAAAGGAAATATTATGGATATAGAAGAATACAAAAGAAAACTTAGAAAAAAAATGCTAGAAAACAGAGAAGAATTTGAAGGTAAATATAGTAATGAATTAAATGGTTTAATGGGATTATCAAAAGCTAAAATAGATGAAATTACTCCTGATAATACAGATTCAGAAATTTATGAGCAACTTATTACTGTTGTAAAAGAAGCATCAAGCGCAAATCTTTCTCAAGCACAATTGAAGGATAGAATTATTGAATTAGGAAATATTGCTATAAAAATTTCAAAAAAAGTACCATCAATAGCTATGTTATTTTAGAATTATGAGGACAGTATACTTAATTGACTAAATGGTTAAATATGTATATTATCCCCAGAATTTTTAAAATAATGGGTACACGATACTAAATTATTAATAGTAGAAAAATATAACAAAACCTCGCAACGAACGCGGACGTCGCTGAAGTAAAATGTTATCTTAAAAATATAAGGAAATCTTTTGAAATATAATAATGGCAGAGATTATGAAAAATTTGTAGCTAATTTACAGCAAGCTTTACTAGATGCAGAACAGATTACTAATCAAACAAATATAATAATTGAACTAAACAAAAAAATTATTGATAACTGTGGTATTGAACGAGAGTTTGATTTATATTGGGAATATTCATTTGGTGGGTTAATCTATAAAACTATTATTGAATGTAAAGATTATAACTCAAATATATCAATTGATAAAATTGATGCACTAATTGGTAAAATAAGTGATATACCTGATTTAAGAGCTGTATTCGCAACGAAAAAAGGTTATCAATCTGGAGCAAAGACAAAAGCAGAAAAAAATAAAATTGATTTACTAATCATAAGAGAACAAAACGATTCTGATTGGCAAGATAAAGATGGAAATTCACTTTTAAAGATTATAAATATAGCAATTCATATGAATATGCCAGCACAGATCACAAAATTTGAGCCTCATATCAATGGTGATTGGATTAATGAAAATACAGATATAGACATTTCTAAACCACTTACAATGTCTGGTTTAAATAATGAAATTTTCATTGAAGATATAGATAGAAATAAAAAATATTCTTTATTTGATTTATCAAATAAGTTAACAACACTTGGAAGTGAAGAATTTGGTATTTTTTCTAAGAATGAAAAATTTGATAATGCATTTATTTATTATAAAGATATAAAATTTAAAATAGATTCTTATTTTTGTGAGTATTCGATATCTAAATCACATAAAAGTTCAATTGAAATAGATTTTTCTAAAGAACTGGTGGGTGTTATTGAATATTTACAACTAGGTACAAAAAAGTCTATTTTTAAAGAAGGCATAATTAAAGAACAACTATTATAAAAGATAACAAAAACTTGGCGTAAAATAAGGTTAAAGGGTTAAAGGGGACAGGCAACTTTAAATAGGGTTAAAGTTGCCTGTCCCCTTTACTTTTAAAAGGAAAATTATGAATTTAATAAAATTACTTCTTCTTTGTTTATTATTTATAGAATGTAGTGCAAAGATCAATCTTGGATTAGTTAAGAAAGGTGCGTTCTTATTAAGCTTTGAACCTAATAAACTTAAAAATAATGATTTAGTCCATAGTTTAATTGGGTACTTACCTGCAGGTACTAGAGTTAAAATAAGCGAAAAGAGGTTTATTCGCAATATGAAAACTACACAGATTGAATCTTATTATTCAGTAGTGTCAGRATTTGGTACAAGAGGTTTGGTTAGAGAAGACTTATTAGTTAAATCAAATGGTAAAATACTTGCTATTTCAGTTGCTAGTTATCCTATTATAATTCATCAAAAGTATGCAACATTATTAAATGAGAAAAAGTTATTAACTTTGGGTAGTCGTAGTGGTAATTATTTAGAAATTACAGGAGAAAAAACAAAAGGTTTTTATGATGCTATACTTCATAGAAATATAATAAAAAATTCATTATTACCTAAAGAAGAAAAAGTTCGTCTARAAAAATTTTATGTTCAAAAAAATAAAGTTTCGATTCTAGACCCAAGTGATAGTTCTTTAGTAAAAATGTTTAATAAAGAATGGAATGTAATATCAGTATCCGATGAAACTTTTATAAAAACTGTTACTAAAAAAATTAAAAGTAAGCTTAAAATTACTGATAGTAAACTTTATAATTATTTACTATCAGTAAACGATTTTGAGTGTATGCTAAAGGGAAGTGGTAATGCAAAACTTGGATTTGAAATTTTCAGTATAGGACTGGGATTAAATTTTAGTTTAAATATAAAAGAGAGTGATGTTAAGTATATTTTCAAATCAAATAGTTTAATAGATGGTTTTGATAAAAAGTTATACACAGCAATTGGAGTTGTTGAATGTAAAGATGCTGTTCCTTTTCGAATGAAAAAATTTATTGTCCAAGAAAGTAACGGAGATTTTAAAAATAAATTCTTAGTAAAACTTGAGGATTTAAAAAAGTCAAATTCTCCTTGGATTATAACTTTTCAGACAGAAGAGATAACTAATAAAATGGTTAGAATAAGAGGATGGGAAGAATATAATCAGTTATTGAAAGTGTTAAATAGGTTGGCACAATTAGGAGGTGGTTATTTATCAGGACTATCAGAAGAAAGTCGTATGTTAATACTCAATTATATAATTACAAATATAGGTTTTTTTGAACATAATGAAATTTTAACAAAGAGATAATCAATTACGCCCTTACCCCTGGTGGTAAGAAATGGCTACGATATTCCGGAAGAAAAGGGGTCTGACCCCAAATAGTAAATTCCTTAGTCAAAACTTAAATAAAAGTGTTTATGAAGTAAGACAATTTTCCTCACGGCTCTTTCCTCTGACTTTGAGAAAGCTAATCTTTTTATTTTTTAACGGAAAAAGGCGAGGACTGCTCGAGCGTGAAGAAATGTGCTCTTTAGCACATTTTAGTAGGTTCCACAGCCTAGTTAAACAATAAAAATATTTAGGAACCCGAAGGGCTTTATCAACTCGTCAGTTGCTTCTTTTTGTTTCTTTTTCTGACAACTAAGAAAAAGAAAAAAGCGCAAAGGTCACTTTGTATGAGCTCTTTAATAAAGAATGATGAACTAGTAAATGCAGAATTCTAGCACTTGAAAGGCTTATATATTAGAAATATTTATATTTTTTAAATTGGATTGAAAAATGAGGAGATATTGATTAGGCACGGCGTAAGCCGCGTTTTGTCGTGGATAATAATTTGTCTAGTTGTTAAATTACTTAAACAATCTTGCGAAGAGCATAAAACGTGAAGTTAAATACCATCTCTTCTTGCTGCTGGTTGGGTTTACATAACTGTTAAAATTACTTAAAACATTGGTGGGCTCTTACCCCACCGTTTCACCCTTACCAAGATAAATCTTGGCGGTCTACTTTCTGTTGCACTGTCCCTTGGGTTACCCCAGCCATTCTTTAAATGGAACCATACTTCACTGCAGCCCGGACTTTCCTCTTGAAGCTAATCAAGCTATTATCTGCCGTACCTAAAAACGAAGTATAACAAAATTAACTTATTTTCTAATAATATCGTAATAAGAAGGGGCAACAAATTTGAAAATACTTTCTTTTATCTCTTCATTGTATACAGAATTAAACAATTCAATACTTACTTTATTGTCTAACTCGTCTTTATAAACAATTTTATCAATTTTATTATCTTTAATTAAAAAAGTATAAATAACTTCATTAATTTCTGCTTCATATTTTTCATTTGATATTTTTTTAGCACTTTTTAGAAGGGCGAGTAAATTTACTTCAGAATTAAGGGTGGTAAAAATGGCTTGTTCCAATTCTGGTTCATCAATAATAACCATAGTATTAATTAAAAAAACATTCTTAATGATGGGTTCTTCGTACTTCCAAAGAATTCTTGAGGGTTCTTTTATAAARAGTTTTCCRCTGTAAATGATRCGYTGATCGGCATTATTTATAATTGTTTGTTTAAAATCCGCTTGAATTGATTTCAAATTTTTAAATTCTAGGGCCTGTAATGAGCTAATAATTACAAAAACATTGATAATAAGTACTTTATAAAACATATTTTAACCTTTTTTGCTATATAATCTCTGCGATTATAACAAAAAGGAATTAATTTTATGTTAAATATTTTCTCAAAAATTTTTGGTACAAAAAATGACAAAGAAGTAAAAAAATATCTTAAAAAAGTAGAAGAGATAAATGCTTTAGAAGAAAAATATAAAAAACTAAGTGATGATGAATTACAAAAAGAGTTTGAAAATATTAAAAAAGATGTTTTAGAAAACAATAAAACATTAGATGACGTAATATACGATACCTTTGCAATTACAAGAGAAGCAAGTATTAGAACGCTTCAAATGAGACATCATGATGTACAAATTGTGGGTGGTTTGGTTCTTAATGATGGACGAATTGCTGAAATGAAAACAGGTGAAGGTAAAACKYTAGTAGCTACTCTTGCTGTTGTTTTAAATGCTATTSCTAAAAAAGGGGTACATGTAGTTACGGTAAATGATTACCTDGCTTCTAGAGATGCAAAAGAATTAGCACCTTTATATAACTTCTTAGGTTTTACTATTGGAACTATTACTGCTGATATCAGAGATGAATTAGCAAGAAAAGAAGAATACAACTGTGATATTACGTATGGAACAAACAATGAGTTTGGTTTTGATTATTTACGTTCAAACATGACKTTAGATATTGAAGAAAAAGTTCAACGAGAGCACAGTTTTGTAATCATTGATGAAGTAGATTCTATTTTAATTGATGAAGCAAGAACACCTTTAATTATWTCAGGACCTACRAATCAAAAAGGTATTGATTAYGGACAAGCTAATAAAATAGCMCTTACTYTRGAAAAAGGTGAGATTATTGAGCCTAAGAGYAGCGATGAAAAAGTARTACATACAAAAGATTTTATTGTTGATGAAAAAAACAAAGCTATTTTAATTACCGATGATGGAATTTCAAAAGCAGAAAAACTCTTTGAAGTAGATAACTTGTATTCACTTGATAATGCTAAATACTCTCATCACTTAGATCAAGCCTTAAAAGCAAACTATATTTTTGAAATTGATGTTGATTATGTAGTTAAAGACAATGAAGTAATTATTGTTGATGAATTTACAGGAAGATTAAGTGAAGGTAGAAGATTTTCAGACGGTCTTCACCAAGCATTAGAAGCTAAAGAAAATGTTTCTATTCAAGATGAATCTCAAACCTTAGCAGATATTACTTTCCAAAATTATTTTAGAATGTATGAAAAACTTGCAGGGATGACAGGAACAGCACAAACAGAAGCATCTGAGTTTGCTGAAATTTACAATTTAGATGTTGTATCTATTCCTACAAATGTTCCTGTTACAAGAGATGATAGAAATGACTTAATCTTTAAAAGTGAAAGAGAAAAGTTTGAAGCGGTTTGTAAAAAAATCCAAGAATATAATACAAAAGGTCAACCAGTTCTTGTAGGTACAGGTTCTATTGAAAAATCTGAGCACTTACATGAGCTTTTAAAAGCAGCAAAAGTTCCTCATACTGTTTTAAATGCAAAACAGCATGAAAAAGAAGGAAAGATTGTAGAAGATGCAGGGCTTAAAGGCGCTGTTACAATTGCTACAAATATGGCTGGACGTGGAGTTGATATTAAATTATCAAAAGAGATTCTAGGCCTTGGAGGTTTAGCAATTATTGGAACAGAGCGTCATGAATCAAGACGAATTGATAATCAATTAAGAGGACGTTCAGGACGGCAAGGAGATATTGGTGAAACTCAATTCTTTTTATCTCTTGATGATAATTTACTTCGTATTTTTGGATCTGAAAAAATCAAAGGTATTATGGAGCGACTTGGAATTGAAGAAGGCGAGCACATTGAATCTGGTATGGTTACACGTGCAGTTGAAAATGCACAGAAAAAAGTGGAAACCATGCACTTTGAGAGTAGAAAACACTTACTTGAATACGATGATGTTGCTAATCAACAAAGAAAAGTAATATATGCTTTTAGAAATGATTTGTTAAATCCTGATTTTGCTATTGAAGCAAAACTGGATGAAAACAGATTAGAATACATTACTACTTTATTAGCAAATGCAGAAATCATAGAAGGTATGCCTGCTGAAGATTTTAATTTTGATTATGTAATTACAAAATTACAAGAAGAACTGCATTTAATTATCACCAAAGAAGATATTAAAGAAGAATCTTATCAAGAATTAGAAGATAAACTTTCAAAAATCATTAAAGAAGTATATGAACAAAAAATGGGAATGGCTTCGTTAGAGCAAAAAAGCGAAATTGAGAGAATCTTATACTTACAAATTCTTGATAATGCCTGGAGAGAACATTTATACTCTATGGATACATTAAAAACAGGAATAGGACTTAGAGGATATAATCAAAAAGATCCTTTAGTAGAATATAAAAAAGAGTCTTATAATATGTTCTTAGATTTAATTGCTTCTATTAAAAATGAGATTATTAAAGTTTTATTTACGGTACAACTTCAAGCAAAAGAAGATGAAGCATTAAATAAACTAAAAGAAGAAATGAGTGAATCTCAAGAAAACATTTCAACTAATTTTGATCAAGATGTAMTTATYGAGAARAAAATTGCAAGAAATGAACCTTGYCCTTGTGGTTCAGGTAAAAAATACAAACAATGTTGTGGTAAAAGCGGACCTAAAAAAGGTTTAGCTGCAAGAGATTAAATGAATACAAAACTCATAAACTTCATTGTCAAAAAATATCTCAGGTTCGATAAAAAAAACCCTTTCATCTCAATAAGTGCTATTTTGGCATTTATTGGGGTAAGTATTGGAATTATGGTTTTAATTATTACCATGGCCATTATGAATGGTACTATTAAAGATTTTGAATCAAAACTTTTTACAATGAACTATCCTTTATCTATTTATCCAAAATACGAAACAGCTGTCAATAAAAAACTTTTAAATWCTTTAGAGCAAAAATTTCCWGACTTAATTTTTTCACCTTATTTATCWGCACAAACAATGATACAAAATGGCCAAGAAATGTCAGGCTCRCTCTTATTTGGAGTAATAAAAGAAAAAGAAGAAAGAATTAACTCTATTTTTAAAAAAGCAGTAGATGGTATTGAGCTTAAGAAGTATGAAATCATTACAGGCGCTGGAATTTCTGATTCTTTGCTTTTATTTGAAGGCAGTAAAGCAACTGTGTATTTCACTTCGTTAAATCCAAGTGGTTTTTCTATGCTTCCTAAAATGAAACGCTTTAAATACAAAGCCAGTTTTAAATCAGGTTTAAATGCTTATGACAAGTCTTATATGTACACAACAATAGAAAGCCTACAAACTATCCTAAGAAAAGATAAAAACGTTTATGACGGTATTCATATCTATTCTAAGGATGCATTTGTAGATATCAAACGCTTACAAAAAGAGCTGGATGGTACTTCTGTTGGTATTATTGGATGGTGGCAGCAAAATGGAAACTTTTTTGCTGCTATGCAAATGGAGAAAAAAGCTTTATTTATTGTTTTATTGCTTATTATATTAGTAGCTGCTCTTAATATCATATCTTCTTTGTTAATGACAGTAATGAGTAGAAGAAAAGAAATTGCCCTGCTTTTATCTATGGGAACCTCTTATAAAGAAATCAAAGCCATCTTTTTACGACTTGGGATTATTATAGGTTTTGCRGGTATTGTMTGCGGTATTGGCCTTGGATTCTCTGGTATTTGGATTTTAGACAACTTTGATATTATTTCTTTACCTGCTGATGTATATGGAACATCTAAATTGCCTTTAGATTTAAGTATGATTGATTTTGTTTCTATTATCTCAGGTGCAATTGTTATTATTCTATTATCTTCTTATTACCCAGCTTCAAAAGCCACAAAAATTGATGTAATAGATGTATTAAGAAACGAATAAGTGTAGATATATATCTTACTTTTTTTCTTCTTTATCTTCTGGAATAAACATCTCTACTGCTTTAAGTGGCAAAGTTATAAGGCGTTTTATCACATTAAAAGGAGCAGCGAGAGAGTTTTGTGCCAAATTACTATCAATAATAGGATCACTTATTTTGCCTTTTAAACTAACTCTTGTATCCACTCTTTTTTCATCTCCTAAGAAAATATAATTAATCAAAGGAATATGTTTGATTAACAAAGAATAACTTTTCATAAAAATAACATCCATTTCTCCTTTGATTTCATCTTTTTTAAAGTCCATGCTAACTTCTCCATCAAAATCAACAGAGTTTCCTTTGGTGAAAACTTTTGTCATATTTAATACTTCTTTGTTAACATCATAAGTAAAATCAATATCACCTTCTACTACTTTATAGCCTTGAACATCAAAACCTTTTTGTGTTACTAACTCTARKACKGAAGGAATAGCTAAAAGAGGATTAATAAGTCCAGGACTTGCATTAACTARGATAATAAGGTTATTAATAGCTGCCATATTCTTAATACTTGTATTTTGTATTGTAGCGTGTCCTTTTAATTGYSWWGGGSTWCCAGMAGCAGAAATATCAAAGATTCCTCCTTTTACAATATCTTTATCTAAAAAAGCATTTATAAATGCATCATTTAGATTTATAGCTTTTACAATGACTTTATTATTCTTAGATTTTTTATAATATATACTTGATTTTTCATAATAAGAATTAAAAGTGAACTCTTCCTCGTTTTGAAGTATTTTAAATCGTTTACTTAAAACTTTTTTATTTTGACCTAAAAGAATATTTGAGTTTTCTGCTTTTAAAGTAATGCTAGTAAAAATACTTTTATTGGTTTTTTTGTCATCATAATATACATCCAGATTTTTAATATCTAAAAACATATTTTCATTATCAAGAATCTTTAATTTTATTGTTTTATCTTTAGTAATAAAAGAAAAATCATTGTTTGCATATTCGCCTTGTATTTCTAAGTTAACAATTTTTTTTCCTTTTTTAAACAAAGGAATATCTAAGTTTGAAACCAAACCTTCAAAAGTAATTTTATCATTTTTCAAAAAAACATTCATTGTATTTAAATTATAAAAACTATCTTTATTTATATATAAATTGATATTATCCAAGATAAAATCAATATTACTTGKATTATTTCCATTTTGACCGTAAATTAGGAAATCCATGTCTTTTAAAGATATTTGCATTGTTTGTTTGTTTTTTTGAAATATCTTTATTTTATTTTCCAAAGCAGAAATAGAAAGATCATCATTTTTATATCTTCCTTTTATAGTCAGATCCTTTACTTTTATGCCGTCATTTACTAAGGGTAAATTAATTCCTTTTAGAAAAGCTTCAAAGTTAATATCTTTTTCATTCTTCATATATAAAGATAAGTTCCCTGCTTTTATATTTAAATCTTTTAATAAAAAAGAATCATTTTTAAACAATGACAAGTCATGAAGTAAGATATGCGTTCTTTTATTTAGAATAATATCTGTCTTTAATTCAGTGAAAGTGATTTTTGTTTTATTTTTAAAATCCACTTTTATAGAAGATTTTTTATTTTTTAAAGACAGTAAATCTTTTTCTTCTCCTTGTATTTTCAAATACTTTAATACAGTATTTCCAGAAGCATTTAATTTTCTAAGATTAATATCAAGATTTAATTGTGCTTCTAACAAAGAATCCACTTTAACCTGTGCATCTTTTATTTTAAGAATATGGTTGTCTAAAAGTACCAAGGCTTTTTTTGCAAAAAATTCAAAACCTTGAAGATTCATTTTTGCATCTTGTATTTCAAAAACACCTTGTATATCTATTGGTATTTTTGCATCATAAGAAACATTAATAKTWASATCTGCTTTAGTAAGGCCACTTGTTTGAATAATAGGRATATTTACATTAAAMGCTTTTGTAATGTCYAGAATATCTTTATCTAATAAAGTATTKGCTTTTATATTTACTTTAACMAGACCCTTTTTATTGCTAAGATTYTCAATRATYACAGAAGAACCRTAAATCTTTTTATYTAAGTAYGTGGCTTTATTTAAATAAATATGYAARTCWCCTTTTGAAAATACAATATCAATTTTTTTAGATTTTRCTTTTGGCARGTTTTTATGAAACATSACTTTMGCATTTTTAATACTTAAATCCCCTTTTATACTCTTTTCATCAGGCATAAAAGTTTTTGCATCGAGTTTAACAAAAAGATTATTTAAGGTGATTTTCCCTTTAATATTATCGTACATCCACGCTTCTGCAATATCATCTATTCTAAATAAACTCTTAAGAAACTTAATATCATCCATCTCTTTTGTACTTAATAGGATTTTGATATCATTTTGATTTGCTTCAAGGCTAACATGTCCTTCTATTTTGTCGTATTTAAAAGCACTTACTAAATCTAAGGTTTGATTTTTGCTATTGATTTTTAAAGTACCTTGTAAAAATAACTTATAATCTTTTAAATATAGTTCATCTAAAGACAGTAAAATATTGTTTCCAAAGAACTTAGGTTTCGCACTTAAACGAATAAATTTATTGTCCAAAAGAATTTTATCTTTTGAAAAATGTATTAAAATTTCATTGTTATTTATTTTCAAAGATTTTAAGTCTATTTCTTGAAAATAAGAGAGTACTTTAGGTAAGTATGAAATGGTTTTAGCTATTGAATCCAAAGAGGTTTTACTCTGGGATGTTTTGTTAATTTTCAATTCATCTATTTTAACAATGAGTTTTTTATCCAATTTTAAATACAATGATGAAATATAAATATTTCCAAAAGAGAATGAATTAACACTGATGCCTTTAAATAAAAAAAACAAAAAGACTAAAATTATTGATATGACTGTAGCAAAAAAAATAATTATATTTTTTAACATTATTGAAATAACCCTTGTATCACTTATTATTATATTAATTTATGTACTGCTTCCATTAAGTACCACCAAAGTGATTTTTATACCAAAAGGAAGTTCCAATAATACCATAAAGTATCTAAACAACCGTGGGTATGACCTAAATATTATTGAYAAAACAATCATYMRAGTWATGGGTCATCCACAGAGTGGTTGGATAGATTTAGAAAAAAATTAYATGMGAAAATATGACTTTTTATATAAGTTAACGACTTCAAAAGCTGCTCTTAAAACCATTACTTTAATTCCAGGCGAAACATCTTATGTTTTTTTACGTCTTTTAGCTTCAAAAATGAATCTTTCTTTAAATAAGTTACAAAATGCTTATGATAAAGTTGCTTTTAAAAAAGACGGGAATATCTTAGCTGAGACTTATAAACTTCCCTTAGGTATGAAAGAAGATTATTTGATTTTTTATCTTTTTTCTCAAAGCAATAAAAAATATAAAAAAATGGCCTTAAAAATATTTGGRGARTACGATAAAAACAARTGGTAYAAATATCTTAGTATTGCATCTGTTATTCAAAAAGAATCGGCTTCAATAAAAGAGATGCCTATTRTCTCTTCKGTGATTTAYAACCGTTTAAAAAAATCYATGYATYTRCAAATGGATGGAACGCTTAATTATGGGAAATACTCTCATRTAAAAGTCACTGCAAAAAGAATAARAGAAGAYARAAGTTCTTAYAATACCTACARAAATARRGGYATTCCTTCTCATCCYGTATCTGCTGTTAGTATTGATGCTATTAAAGCAGCTATTTTYCCTKCWAAAACAAARTATTTGTATTTTGTTAAAAATGAAAAAACAGGAGCACAYCGTTTYKCTACTACGTATAAAACCCATGTTCAAAATATAAATTTATACAGAATTGAGAAAAGAGCCAAAAAAATAAAAGCGAAAAAACCTAAAACAATAATTAAAATACAAAAAGAACCCAGTGTGTTTATAAAAGAAAGTGATAAACAAAATCAAATAAAAACACTTTGGTCTAAAGTAAAATAATTTTTTCAATTTTTTTTGAAAAAATAATGGGAAATAAAGAAACAAGAATTTATATTACACCTCTAATTGTTACTTTTCAATACAAATAAACCCTAAAAATGATAATATATCCCAATATTAATCCATAGGGGAAAACATGTCAAAAATTATTTATACYAAAGTTGATGAAGCACCTGCTTTAGCAACGTATTCACTTTTACCAATTATTAAAGCTTTTACAAAAAGCTCTGGAATTGAAATGCAAGTTAAAGATATTTCATTAGCTGGAAGAATTATTTCTAACTTCCCAGAAAATTTAAAAGCAGATCAAAAAATTGAAGATCAATTATCTCAATTAGGTGAACTTACTCAAGATCCAAGTGTTAACATTATTAAATTACCAAATATTTCAGCTTCAATTCCACAATTAAAAGCGGCTATTAAAGAATTGCAAGAAAAAGGTTTTGATATTCCTTCTTAYCCAGATAMTSCAARTTCTAAAGAAGAARAAGAGATTCAAGCAAGATATTCAAAAATYACAGGTTCWGCWGTTAACCCAGTATTAAGAGAAGGAAATTCTGACAGACGTGCTCCWGGWGCTGTTAAAAACTTTGCAAAAAAGAATCCTCATTCAATGGGTGAGTGGAAAAAKGACAGTAAAACAAATGTTTTACACATGCATGAAAATGACTTTTATGGGGCTGARTTATCAAAAACATTTGAAAAAGCAGATGATTTAAAAATTKYTTTCTTAGATTCTTCTTCAAATGAAACAGTATTAAAAGCWWSTACAGCTGTATTAGCWGGTGAAATTATTGATGCAACCTCTATGAGTGCWAATTCTTTACAAGCATTYTATGAAGCTTCAATYWYAAAAGCAAAAGAAGAAGGTGTTTTATTATCTCTTCATTTAAAAGCTACAATGATGAAAGTATCAGATCCAATTATGTTTGGTTTTGCTGTAAAAGTATATTTTAAAGAATTAATTTCTAAAAATAAAGATTTATTTGCTTCATTAAACGTTAACTTTAACAATGGTTTAGGTGATTTATATACTAAATTAGAAACGCTTGATGCAAGTACTAAAGAAAGTGTTCTTGCTGATATTGCTGCTGTTTATGCAGTACAACCTCCCCTAGCTATGGTTAACTCTGATAAAGGAATTACTAACTTACATGTACCTTCTGATGTTATTATTGATGCWTCWATGCCTGCAATGATTAGAGACGGCGGTAAAATGTGGAACAAAGATGACCAAAGAGAAGATACTTTGGCAATGATTCCTGATAGATGTTATGCACAAACATTTAAAACAGTAATTGAAGATTGTAAAAAACATGGTGCTCTTGATGTTACAACTATAGGAACGGTACCAAACGTTGGACTAATGGCACAAAAAGCAGAAGAATATGGTTCACATGATAAAACATTCCAAGCAGCAGCTAAAGGTAAAATTGTTGTTACGAATAAAGCTTCTGAARTAGTWTTTTCTTTTGATGTAGAAGAAGGAGATATTTTTAGAATGTGTCAAGTTAAAGAYGCTCCWATTAGAGACTGGGTTAAACTAGCWGTTAATAGAGCAAAATTATCTTCWACTCCTGCAATTTTYTGGTTAGATCCACAAAGAGCACATGATGAACAAATGATTTTAAAAGTAAATGCTTATTTAAAAGATCATGATACTAAAGGCTTAGATATTTCTATTGAAACACCGGTAAAAGCTACTCAAATTTCATTAGACAGAATGAGAGCAGGAAAAGATACTATTTCTGTAACAGGAAATGTTTTAAGAGATTATAATACAGATTTATTCCCAATTTTAGAATTAGGAACATCGGCTAAAATGTTATCAATTGTTCCATTAATGAAAGGTGGAGGTTTGTTTGAAACAGGTGCTGGTGGTTCTGCTCCTAAACATGTTGAACAATTAGCAAATGAAAATCACTTAAGATGGGATTCTTTAGGTGAATTTATGGCTTTAGCTGCTTCTTTAGAGCATTTAGGAAATACTCAAGATAATAAAAAAGCAGCAATACTTGCTACTACTCTTGATTTAGCTACTTCTACTTTCTTAGATGAGAACAGATCTCCTTCTAGAAAAACAGGACAAATAGATAACAGAGGTTCTCACTTCTATTTAGCTATGTACTGGGCGGATGAATTAGCAAAACAAAATGCTGATACAGACTTACAAAAAGAGTTTAAAGTACTTTCTGCTTCTTTAAATGACAATGAAACAAAAATAAGCGAAGAATTGTTAGCTGTTCAAGGTAAAGTTATAGATATGGGTGGATATTATTTACCTAATGAAACTTCATTAGAACAAGCTATGAGACCATCTACGACATTAAATTCAATTATAAACGCATAGTTTCTACTTAATAAAAAAACCAGATAGATATATCTGGTTTTTTCTTTCAAAACTAAAATTATAAGAAATATTCATTTAATAATAAAGTACTTTATCACTCAATAGTGACTGTATTATTTTAATAATCTTTTACAAAATAGCTTATAAATAACCAAAAAATTAATATTAATACCTAAATCCTTGCATTTATTAAATTTTTTAGCTAGAATAATTGCATGAAAGATGATTGTGATTTTCATCTTGGAATACTTATTATTGATGACCCTCCGTTAGCAGTTCTACAGTTACCAAAAAGAATATCTCACTTTATATTTTCGACTACTTCTTAACAGAGGTATATTACAAAAAAAGGAATTGCAATGGCAACTCAAGTTAACGGAACAGTAAAATGGTTCAATAGTGAAAAAGGTTATGGTTTTATTCAACAAGAAGAGGGTGGAGACGATGTATTCGTACACTTTAGACAAATTAATTCAAATGGTTACGAAAGAGTAACTTTAGAAGAAGGTCAAAAAGTAACTTTCGAAATCGGTGAAGGTCAAAAAGGACCACAAGCAGAGAACGTTACAATCGTATAATGTTTTTTTTGGGATAGTGTAAACTATCCCTACTTTCTATCTTTTATCTCCCAAACATCACATTTCATTTACATTTTTCTCATCATATTAATAATCTTATTTTATATAGTCAAGTATGGGCAATAAAGCTTCTTTAATCTCTTTTTTATTCATAGAACCATCAATAGCATCTTTTTTAACAAAACCTCTGTATACACGTTTAATTAAGCCTGTCTTTTCAACTCTATAAACGATAAACTCTTGTTTATGTGCAGATCTAAGATTAAGTGCTTTAACAAATGCTCCATCTTTATCATAGACCATTTTTGACGATGAGAGTGCAGATAAACTTAAGAGTTTTTCTGGAAGAACCCATTCTTTAATAAACCAAGGGGCAGCAGAAACATTAGCAACTATTACAACAGGAATAGAAACATCATACAAAGAATCAAATAAAGAAACAACAGATAAAGAATCATGATTCCCTATTATTATAAGACTTTTTTCATTTTCTTTAAACAAGTCTTTTTTACTAATTTCACTTTCATTGGCCAATAAAATTTTCTCTTTAAAATTTTTAGTGGATAATTCTTTATGTAAATCTTCTTTTTTAACAGGAGGTTCTGGAGCTGTAAGATATACTAATCCTGCAAAAAAAACCAGACCAAAAACTACTATCTTAATTGTATCTTTCATTTATAACCTTTTTAATTTTTAATTATTTTTTTAAAGTATTTAAAATATAAAACTATTTTTCTTTTCTAACCCAACGCATAAATAAACGATCCAAGGTAATATCATTTGGCAATTCTGTATTGTTTTTAATATGATCAACTAATATTTTAGAGAGATAAGGAGCCATAACAAAACCTCTTCCACCTAAACCATTTAATATAAATAACTTTTCATATCTACTAAATTTTGAAGAAGGAACTTTTGTTCCTTTTTTCAAATAAGGATAAGAGTGAAGTGTTTTTTTTGAATCAATCACAGGTCCTATTAAGGGCAGATAATCAAAACTACAAGCTCTTGCACCTCTTTTAATATCAAGAATTCTAACATCTTTTAAAGGCAGTATATCATTGGCTTTTTCTAACAAGCCTACAGAATCACTAGATTGCAGACATTTTGTATCATTATGTGTATAAGTCTTATTGAAAGAATCAAGTTCTTCAAGATACTTTATCTCTTCCTCATAAGTCGTGAATCTATGGTGTGTAGCACCAATTGATATTTTATAACTGCCCTCTTCTAATACTTTAAAAGAAGAAGATACAGAACAAGCCTTATGAGTGTTATATGGTATACAAGTTGTACTGGATATATCTATTTTTTCACCCCAAACTGGGCGTATATTAATATATTTTTCATCAAATAAATTACAGTCTTTTCCTGTAGTAAGGATAAGATTTTTACAAAATATTTCATCATTAATATGCCATAATTCATTTTTGAAATTTATATGTTTCACATCATAATCACATTTTATTTCAATATTTTTTATAAGTGCATTACATACTTCAACTGCAAGAACATGAGAAGCAACATCAAAAAAATAACCATCTTTTTTTGGAATATAATCAAAATCATTTTCTTCTTTGAAAGCTTCAAATTTTTTTCGCTCTTCTTCATTTTTAGGAATTCTTAAAACACCAACTTTAAAAAAAGATTCAGGAATAAGTTTTTCATAAAAAGTATTGGCATACAATAAACACTCATTGACTAAGGTTTTAAAATTATTATTTTTGCCTAAAAGCGGATTTAAAAAAGCACCGGCAGCTCCAGATGCACCTTGGGCATTTTTAGGATTTTTTTCTAAAATTAAAAGACTTTCATCTTTTAGTTCATTTGCAATACAAGAGCCAGCAATACCACTTCCTATAATTACATAGTCATATATTTTCATATGTTTTTATCTAATTCCTCTAAAATTTGAAAATTKGGWCGCCAATAAGCTCTTCCRCCTTTTAAACTAATGCAGGTRTAATTAGGAAGTTTTTTTCTGTAAAATTCCAAACGACTCATAGTTGTTTTTCCAGTATCACAATAAAATACAAAAACAGTACCTTCTTTATAGGTATTCATTTCATATGGATTATACGTAATACAAGGCATTGAAGCCATTGGTTTTAAAATTGTATCTACAAGAACTACTTCTATTCCTTTTTGATTGAGTTCTTTTGTATTCTTAAGTAACTCTACTTGTGTCCATTCATTTTTTAGTAACATTTTTTCTTCTTTTTATGTATTTTTTTATGTATTTTTTTAATTTTVTAATTATAGTATAAATTACAAGTTAATTTAACCTAAAATCTTGTAATATATTATATTAATGTAAAATAAATAAGGTTTAAATAATGAAAATACTAGTAGTTGATGATTCACGAATGGCAATTAAGATGCTTTTAAAAACCCTAAAAGCGCATACTGGTGAAGAAGATGAAATTTTTACTGGGAAAAATGGACTTGAAGCAGTTTCCTTATACAAAGAACAATCACCCTCTTTGGTATTTCTAGATTTAACTATGCCTGAGATGGATGGTTTTACAGCTTTAGAAGAAATCAAAAAAATCAATAAAAACGCACGTGTAGTTATTATTTCAGCTGATATTCAAAAAGGTTCTATGGACAGAGTAAGAAAAGAAGGTGCTTTTGATTTTGTAAAAAAACCTATAACTGCTGAAAAAATGCAAGATATTTTTAATAAATTACAAACGAGCTAAAATGAATGAACTTATTTTAAATGAAGATGAACAAGACTGTTTACAAGAGCTAATGAATATAGCTTATGGCAGTGCAACAGCTTCTATTACAGAAATATTAAATGCCCATGCAGAACTTGGAATTCCAAGAATTAAAATAATTAATGCAAATGAACTGTATAATTATTTAGAAGAAGAAAGCCAAGACAATACGCCCTATTTTGTCTCAGTGCAGCAGTTTAATGGAGAAATAACAGGTGAAAATCTTTTTATTATTGATAAAATATCTGCAAAAAATATTGCTTTACAATTTGGTTTAGAAGAAGATGAAATTGATGACAATGAACTCTTCGATATTATTTTAGAAATTACGAATATCTTATCTTCTGCTACTATTTCAAAGTTTTCACAAGAACTTGATGCGCCTGTTAGTTTTTCACCTCCCAGTGTTGATTTATTAGAATCCATTATTAATTTGGATAATCGTTTTGCAAAAGATTATGAAAAAATAATCATTGTTTCTACTGATATCAATTTTAAAGAACAAAACATTAATGGGCAGTTTTTAATTTTAACAACCGATGAATCAATAATAACAATTAAAAAACTTCTTAATAAAATTTTAGATGAGCTCTAATGAAAATAAAAGATTTTGGATATATTTGTAATACTATTGATAATGGAATAATAATCTTAGATAAAGATTTAGAAGTGTTTTTTTGGAATAAATGGCTAGAAAGCCGTACCAAAATTACTTTCAATAAAATAAAAAATAAAAAGATAGAAGATTTTTTTCCAAATATTAATACAATCAAACTAAAAAGAAAAATAAAAACATCTTTAAGCCTTAATTCTCCGACTTTCTACAATACTGAAGTAAATCGTTATTTATTAGATATTCCTCTAAATAATATCTCTTCTAAGTTTTTTGATTCCATGCAACAAGCTATTACTATCATGCCTTATGATAAAGACAGTGATATTGCTGTTTTGTATATTTACGATAATACACTCTTATGTGAATCTAATTTTAAACTAAAACAAGTGCAAAAAGATTTACAAAATAAAAATACGGAATTAGAACAATCACAAGAAGAACTCTT
Organism: Arcobacter sp.; assembly: GCA_002733685.1. Lineage (GTDB taxonomy): Bacteria > Campylobacterota > Campylobacteria > Campylobacterales > Arcobacteraceae > NORP36. The sequence goes on from NVWN01000003.1 coordinate 25,288, forward strand.
ACGTTCTTATACCACCATTGAATTATTATTAAATACAACAATGGAAGCCATATTTTTATTTGAAGATGATAGCTGTACCCACGTAAACAAAAAAGCCATTGAGCTTTTTTCTTATAAAAATGAAGAAGAAACCAAAAAACATGCAATAAATGATTTAATTTCTTATACAAAAAGAGATATTATGGAAGCTATTATTGATGAACCTTTTGAATTAGAAATGACCAAAAGAGATAAAGGTATTTTTGATGCTTTGGTACAAATTAAGATTATTAATAAAGATGGTAAAAAAATTAAAATTATTACTATTTTAGATATTAGTGAATTAAAAACAAAAGAAAGATTATTAGCACAACAATCTAAAATGGCTGCAATGGGAGAAATGATTGAAAATATTGCTCATCAATGGAGACAACCTTTAAGTACCATTTCAACAGCTGCTTCTGGAATCAAAATACAAAAAGAGCTTAATATCTTAGAAGATAAAATGTTTTATGATGCTACTGATGTTATTGTAAAAAGTACCAATCATTTATCTCAAACCATTAATGATTTTAAAAACTTCATAAAAGGGGATACAAACAAAGTTCTCTTTAACCTAAGTAAGAATATAAAAACCAATTTATCCATCCTTGAAGGCCACTTAAGGACCAATTACATTGAAGTTATTGCAAACTTAGACGATAGTATTGAATTAACCAATTATCCCAATGAATTATCCCAAGCCATATTGAATATACTGAACAATTCAAATGATGCTTTAATTGATAATAAAATAGAAGAAAAACGTATTTTCATTAATACTTATATTAAAAATAATGAAATTATCCTTGAAATTAAAGACAATGCTTTAGGCATAGAAAAAAATATCATAAAAAAAATATTTGAGCCTTATTTTACTACAAAACACAAGCACCAAGGAAAAGGTTTAGGTTTATATATGACACATCAACTTATTGAGTTAAGTATGAAAGGTATGTTATCCGTACAGAATAAAGAATTTACATACAATAACACCTCATATTTAGGAGCTTGTTTTACAATTTCTTTTCCTTTAGTTAGAATATAAAACAAAAGTAATTTTTTCAACCTTGATTGACTAAGACTCAAGCTTATGATATAATCGCGCTTATTATAAAAAAAAGTAACGAATATATTATAACTAGGATAATTATGTCAAAAAGTTTATACCAAACCTTAGAAATACAAGAAAATGCAACACCTGATGAAATTAAAAAAGCCTATAGAAAACTAGCTAGAAAATTTCATCCTGATGTAAATAAAGATAAAGACGCAGAAGAAAAATTTAAAGAAATCAATGCAGCTTATGAAGTATTAAGTGACAAAGAAAAAAAAGTTCAATATGACCAATATGGTGATTCTATGTTTGGAGGACAGAATTTTCATGATTTTGCACAAAATCAAGGTTCTGGGGACCTAGATGATATTCTAAAACAAATGTTTGGAAATCAAGGCGGTTTTGGTGGAGGCTTTGGTGGCGGTTTTGGTGGTGGATTTGAACCAGATTTGGACATGAATACGCAAATCACTATTGCTTTTGATATCTCAATTTTAGGAGGTAATCATCATATCTCTTTAAATCATGACTCTTTTGATATTAAAATTCCCAAAGGAATTAAAGATGGGCAAAAAATACGTGCAAAAGGAAAAGGAAAATCCCATGGATCACAAAAAGGGGATCTACTTATTCTTATACATGTAGCACCCTCTCCTCTTTATGAAAGAAGAGATTTTACTTTATTAAGAGATTTTGATATACCCTTGAAAACTGCTTTGTTTGGGGGAAAAGTTCTTATAAAAACATTATATAAAGACATTACCTTAAAAGTACCAAGCGATACCAAACAAAATCAAAAATTCAGAGTTAAAGAATTAGGAGTTCCTAATCGAAAAACATCTGTAAATGGGGATTTGTTTTTAAAAGCAAATATTGTTTTACCAAAAATCGAAGATATGGATGAAGATTTTGTAAAACAATTAGAAGAATTTTTACCAGAAGCTTAAGATGAATAATAAAGCATATACTGAGCCCGTTTATTTAATCTCTGCCGTTGCAGAGATATTAAGTATTCATCCTCAAACCTTAAGACAATATGAAAGAGAGGGATTTATCAATCCCTCCAGAAGCAATGGGAAAATACGCTTGTATTCTCAAAAAGACATTGACCACATAAAATATATATTAACCCTAACAAGAGAATTTGGTATTAATTTAGCAGGAGTTGATTTGATTCTTCAGTTAAATCAAAAAATCAAAAACATAGAAAAAGAGCTGGACGGATACAAAGAAAAATTTAAAAATATTGATAAATATGCCGTTGTACCATCAGCAAAAGCTTTAGTTGTTAAAAAAAGCTCTTATGATATGATTGTTTTTGAAGAATAAAGTATAGTTTTTTTAAGCTATAAACTATACTGAACGACATAATCCCTCATTAAAGGAGGAGTATCAAGATAGTTTTCATCATCGCTTGATATTTTTGTTTTATTGGGTGTATTTTCTTCATCTTTTTTTGAACTAGAAACATTAATACTTTCAAAACCTGTTGCTACAATAGTAATTTTTACTTCGTCTTTTTCCAAGGTTTTATCAGAAGTTGTTCCAAAAATAATCTCAGCATTTGAATCTATGGTTTCATGGATTTTTTCCATTACATTATTAATAGCAAACAAAGAAATTTGAGGATGAATATTAAAGTGAATTAATATCCCCTTAGCTCCACTTAAAGAGACTTTATCYAATAARGGTGAYTCAATAGCATCTTCTAAGGCTTTAATAGCWGCATTRTCGCCTTTRGCYCKYCCAATACCCATAAGTGCCATTCCRCGATGTTGCATAATAGTTCTTACATCAGCAAAATCCATATTRATATCTGCATTTCCAGGATTAAGAATAACTTCACTCATTCCATTTACYGCTTGATAYAAAATATTATCAATAATTCTAAAAGCATCTTTCATTCCAACGCTTTCATCAATAATATCCAAGAGCCTATCATTAGGAACWACAATAATAGAATCACTTACTTTTTTAAGTTCTTCMARACCYAARTTAGCAAGCCCTGCTCTTTTTTTACCTTCCCAAGTAAARGGTTTAGTAACAACAGARACAGTAAGCGCTCCWATTTCTTTRGCAGCTTTTGCKACAACAGCAGCAGCTCCTGTTCCAGTACCKCCWCCTAAACCAGCAGCAATAAATACAATATCAGCRCCTTTTAGTGTATTTTTKATATCTTCATAMGATTCAACMGCCGAATCTCTTCCAATTTCTGGTTTCATWCCAGCGCCTAAACCTTTAGTAAGTTTTAAACCCAATTGTATTTTTTTAGGAGCTTTAGAAATATGCAATACTTGTAAATCCGTATTAGCAACAATCAAATCAATTTTATGGCTTCCTTCRGTTATCATATGATTAATCATATTACAACCTCCACCCCCAACACCTATTACAGAAATTTTTGCAACATTATCAGATAAGGTTTGGGTAGGCATTTTAACCGTAATATCTTCTACATTAAATAAATTATCACTCATTAAAACCACTCCGATACTTTGGTCCAGAAACTTGWAATTCCTCTTCCTTTTTTGTCTTTTGAAAGCTTAGGTAATAAAGTYTCTTGYTCATTTATAGTATTTTTTTCAACTATKCGCTCTTTTAYATCAACTTTTTCATGAAGTTCTTTRCTCATCATGTTTTGATTGAGAACTTTAGTTTTTAATACAAKCTGTTTTCTAAGCACTTTATTTGAATCAAGTTCAAAACCAGCACGATTATTTAAAGAGTAAAAYAATAAACCAACWATAGTTGAYARAGTWGGATCTTCAAAATTKATATAACCATTTTTGATACTCATAGGRTTRGATACTTTAATAGGRATRTTTTCAAATACCAAWGAAGATAAATGTTTRATTCCTTTTAATTGATTAAGCCCWCCCGTTAAAACAATACCAGCACCAATWCKTTCTTGAATACCACTTTGTTTAAGTCTGTCTTTAATAAGAATCARAACTTCTTCTACTCTTGCATGTATTATTGTTTGTACATAATCTAAAGARACTTCAGAAGTATTTTGTTCATCCCCAATRCGAGGAATTTTAACTTTTTTAATAGCCARRTCATCRTTAAGAACAGTAGGTAATAARTTTCCATAYTTAAGTTTTAACATCTCAGCAGCATTAGGAGGRGTATGTAACATAACAGATAAATCATTTGTAATATGATTKGAACCAACAGGTACAAAATCATTAAARATTACAGATGAGTTYTTATAACAAGCYACTTCTGTTGTTGTKGCACCCATRTTAATAACAATGGCTCCRAAGTCTTTTTGTTCTTGGTCTAGTACGGATAAAGCCGTTGCATAAGAATCCAATACAAAATTAGAAATTTCTARGCCTGATTGTCTTAGGGCWGATTTRATATTTGTYAAAGCYGTTTTTTTAACCGTTGCTACATATACAGAAGCTTCTAATCTAGCRCCATTCATATTCAAAGGATTTTCAACATCCCCTGAATCATCTACTTTAAAAGCAATTGGAACTACATGTAAAACTTCATATTCAGGAACTATTGTKGCATTGTATAAAGCCATTTGTAAMACTTGGTTAATTTCATTTTCAGTAATTACKCCATTGGGAACATTTACYGATCCCATAGAGCGAATACCTTTAGTATGGGCCCCTGAAACAGAAACMACTGTAGATTCTATTKGATTTGACGTACTTCTTTTKGCTTTAGAAATTGCATTTTTTATTGARTTAGATGCTTCTTCAATATTAATTATGGCACCTTTATTAATACCATAACTGTCTTCAATTCCTGTACCTAAGATATTTATCTTAAGATCCAAATCATTTTTTGCAATAACTGCTGTTATAACAGAAGAACCAATATCTAATGCTAAAAGAGTTTTATTCAAATCATTTCCTTCTTAATTATTGTGCAGTTGTGTGATCTAATGATGATCTAACTTCATAAATCTTTTCTAATTCAAGAACAAAGTTATTCATTAATTCATTGTCCAACAAAGAAACAATTGAATTTTTAACATTTTGCTGTTCTTGTGCATTTGTTTTWACTAATCGTGAATCATTGATTCGGTATAAAACAATTTTAGACCCTAAATCAATTATATCTTCTTTATTTTTTTGCATAAATAAAGAAGATAAGAATGTTCGTGCTTCTTGTGCATTAAGTTGCTTAATTTTGTTTACATCGTTTCTTGAWACATAACCAATATTTTCACCCTTAAAATCTTTTAATCTRTCTTKYGCYAATTTTTTCAARAGATTCTTTTTTTCATTTTGAATATAAACAGGAGTTACTCTTCCTTTTGCATCTTCATACGATAAAGGCTCTGGYGCAATTTTTTTRTTCATTTTAATAGAAATATAYTCATTYTTATTTAAAAAGGGTTTAATATATGMKCCAATAGCYGCATCACTTARTTTTTTWATATTACTMGCAGAATAATCYAAGCTRTCTTCATGTACWCGAACATTTGCTTCAAAATCAATTTTTGCTTTTTTTGCTTTTAARTARTTYTTTAATGCRATTTTTTTCGTAGCTTTTACATTTAAAGCACGAATTACATCTGTTTTWGCTTCAKCAAAAGATTTTAATTTACCATCAGATTTTTTAAAATCATATTTTGTTACTTCAAAYTCTGMTTTTAATTTTTCATCRCTGTAARTATTATTAAGTAAAGCTGTTTTTGTTATTGAAATATCATAGGCTTGCGCACTTAAATAATCAAATTTATTTTTATTCCAAAAATCTTCAACTTTTTTAAGATCCAAATCAAGAGCTATGTTATTAATATCTAATACTTCAATATTAATTTCATCTTCTAAAAACATTAATGAACTTAAACTTTCAATTTGAGCATCTGAGGTTTTAACTTTAAACAATTGTTCTACTTTTTGAAGTAAAATATTTCTTTTGATTGATTCTTCAAAAACAGTAGGTGTTGTTCTGTTTTGAGCCAATACTCTTACATAAGTATCTTTATCAAATGTCCCATTGCTTAAAAAAGCATTCATAGATAAAAGCTCTTTAATTACTTCGTCTTGTGTTACACCTAATCCTAAAGAATCAGCATAAGACAAAATAAGATTTTTTTGTATTGCTAAACGCAAAGCTGCATCTGACAGTTTTAATGTTCTAGCCATTTCATCATTAAATTGCTCACCAAAAATACTTGCATATTGTCTATACAAAGCAGAGTATTCTCGTTGATGTTCATCAACTGAAATTTCTCTCTCCCCTACCACTCCTACAGAAGCACTTTGTTTCCCGAAATCATACGATCCCCAACCAACAAATCCAGCGCCTACAAAAGCGATTGTACTTATCCAGATGGTTACAACTAACCATTTTTTATGTTTTTGCATCCAAGTTATCATAAAACATTATCCTCTAAAAATTTTTAGTYATGTTACATGAATATTTCTTGCTTTTTCGTTAAATTATGCNTTTAAAGTAAGAAAGTTTTGTTCTTATGYTGYAAATGYAAAATATCATTAATAACAGACTCTCTTTTTGTRCTYTCWATTCGTTTGCATGCTGTTTTAAAKGCATCYTCTTCTCCTACWATATAACACATCTTTTTTGCTCTTGTAATTGCWGTATAAAGTAATTTTGTATTGTGCATKATGTAATGAGAAAAAGTCATAGGWATKARWGAGTTTTCATATTCCATACCTTGGGTTTTATGAATGGTTAAACAATAAGCAAGWGAYAATAAAGAATCCATTTCATCAAAACGATAAAAAACAACCATGTCATCACTTGGGTATAAAATAATACATAAACTTTCTTCAAAATCAAGTTTAATAATCAAACCCAATTGCCCATTAAAAACGCGTTTTTGTAAAAAATCMGAAGAACCACTTTTATACATACTCATRCTTTGAGCTTTCATATTCTCATTTTTTACATGTATAACTTTATCTCTTAGTTTGTATTCATACATTTTTCCCAGAAAAGATTTATCTTTTGAAAAATTAAAGATGGCTTGGAGTTGACGATTTAAATTTTCAACCCCTAAAACACCAGCTTTCATAGGGGTAATGATTTGATATAAACTTAAGGCTTTTCCTATGTTTTTATTTTTAATTAGTTTATAAAACTCTTCAATATATGTTGCTGAAATATTCACTATGTTTTGTAAGATCAAAGAAGTATTATCTTGTCTAAGTTCGGAGAAATCATTAGATGAATATGAATTTTTAGCAGCATAATAATTATCAATTGAAACAGGCACAAATGAAAAATCTTCATATTTTTCTTTATATTTGGGTACTTTACCCTGACGTATATCGTTTGCAATAAGWGCAATAGCTTGATCTTCATTTTGTCTGTAAATTTTTGTTAATTTACAAATRGGTGCTAATTCATAYTTAATAGAATCTGCTAAAATATTTCCAGCACCAATAGCAGGTAACTGTCCATCATCTCCAACAATTATAAAAATAGTATCATCYGCAATTTTTGAAATRATTTTATAAAACATAATAGAATTTACCATAGATGCTTCATCCAAAAGAATMACTTTTTGCTCAAAAAAATCTTTCTCTTTATTTTTCATTAACAAAGACTGAATGGTTGAAGAWGTATAMCCMGTAGTATCMGAWATACGCTGTGAGGCAATACCACTTAAAGCAATAGTAATAATATCATCATAAGAAAACATTTCTTCTAATAACTCTAAAAGGGCCCTAGCAGAAGTAGATTTTCCAGTACCTGCATATCCTATTAAAAAAAGTGTGGTATGCCCTTCATTKACWARTTCAACAGCATCTTTTTGTTCTTGGCTYAAAATAAAWCCCAGGGTTTTCTCTTTTTTTGTAATGTACTCATTAAAATTTGAGACAATTTTTTTTAATTGTTTGTTTTCTTCTCTTTGTTTAAAAAATTCTAAAATTCTTTTTTCTGCATTGTATAAAATAGAAGGAGAGAAACGATTAAGTGTTGTTTGATGAATTTCTTCATCCCCTAACATCTTATTTAAGGCTTTTTCATATAAAACTTCTTCSTTYCTAAAMCGTAAAGAATCATCTAAGAGTGTAAATAAATGTGTTTTATCAATWGATGAGTTTCCATTGTTATCGCAGTATTCTCTTAAGGTATAATTCATACAYGCCATAATTCTAAAAGAAGAACGTTCATCAATACCAATKGARCGCGCAATTTCATCCGCTCTTTTAAAACCTATRCCTTTWATRTYAATYARRATATAAGGRTTWKSWTTTATTTTTTCAATTAAATTRTCTACTTCAGGAWAWGCCTGATAAATTTTGGTAATYAAATTRGAAGTAACYCCATATTTGGCTAAAAATGTWCCCAGTTCYCTTAAATGCTGRAACTTTTGCCAAGAAGTAATAATAAYCTTTARTTTTTTTTCRGATATKCCTTTTATTTTTAAAAGTTCATTGGGATTTTCATTAAAGATTTTAACCAGTTCTTCTTCGTTGTATTTGTCCAAAAGCATATGGGCTGTTTTWGARCCAATWCCTTTAACAATTTTTGTCAAAAAGAAATACAGTTCTGCTTCTTTTATTTCAAGCGTATCAAAAGCRAATTGAATTCCATACTTTTTATGAGTAATCCAATTACCWGTAAGTAKGATTTCTTCCCCWAKGATTTTTTCRATATCYGTRTCTACATAAATACCACAGATTTTTTGATCRTTTTCTAAMACAGCAATACARTAAGAATTTTCTGCATTAAAATACAGTACTCTTTTTAAAACTCCTGATAATTTAAACGTTTTTTCATCACTCATTAATAWTCATCATCAAATTTTGCATTTTTATGCTTGTCTTTTCTATAAGAACTGTTGTTTTTTTCTTTTTGCAGATTATTGGCTTCTTTTAATAAAAGRTTTTGCATTTTATCTTCATCAGCTATCTCAAAACCATCATCTTCTTCTTCTAAATAAACGTAATACATTACTTTTTCAATAAAACGTTTTAAATGCGTATAATACGTAGAATTTAAGTCCATTGTTTCAGCTCTGGATAAATCTTTGAAGTTTTTTATACATCTTTTTTTAAATAAATCTTCATCAAAATTTTCTAAGCGTAACAAACTCATTGTTCTTGTTAAAAATTTTTCTAAAACACGAATATATTTTATTCTTTTTTGTTTTTCATGAACTTCAATTTGCATTAAATTAAATCACTTAATTTTTYAAAAGGRCGYGCTARTACWGCWGCRTTTTCTGTAATAATYACMGGACGCTGAATAAGTGTRGCATTTGMRTTTAAAAKRYKAATCAATTCTTTTTCATCCAAAATAGAARCAATTTTTAGTTCCTCATATAAAGRTTCMGTACTTCTAAATAAATCTTTTGCTTTCATCCCRGAGAGCTTAAGAAARYTTTCTATWTCTRGGATACTTGGTGTATTTTCTAAGTACTTAATAATTCTTATGTTTAGGTTCTTATTTTCTAAATAAGTYAAGGCTGCATTTGATTTTGAACATGAGCCATTGTGCCAAATTGTTACGTTCATTCATTCTCCAAAGTAATAGATCTTATATTTTCTTTATTATAGCAAATAAAATTTAATCCAAGATTCTTTGTTATAAGAATTTTCGCACAGATACTTTTCTATTATGTTATACTATTTTATGTTCATTTCAAGTAATTCATTATTAAATATAATCATTCCTAATGAAAATAAAGTACTTAAAGAAGCCTTACAAGAAGCAGATAAAAAAGGTTTAAGTAATAAAGCAGCTTCTAATGTACAAGATGTTTTAAAAAACCTCTTTGGAAAACTAAGCAAAAATAATCAAAGCTCAAATGACCTTAGTAAATTACTGAAAAACTCTTCTGTGTTTAAAGACTTAGGACTTATATCTAGCAATTTAAAACAACTCTCACAACACTTAGAAAAAACACCAAGTTTGAACAAATACAGTAAAAATATAGAAATTTTTTTAAAAGATATTACTCAAGTAAATAATAAAACGCTTAAAACAAGCCTTGATAATTCTGGAATTTTTCTAGAATCAAAACTATCAAAACTAAACAAAACAAATAATTTACTTCCAAAGGTACAAGAAGTACTTCATGAAATTAAAAGGGCATTAAAAAACAATGATTCAAAAGAAGCAAAAAATATATCTAAAAATATTGAAGATTTATTAACTACAAAAAATACTCCTAAAGAAGTGTTAAAACAAACACTTTTAAAAATAAGTGGCCAATTAACACATATAAATCAAAGCTCTCCACTTAAAAATGTTTTAGAACTAAACAGTAAATTAGAAAAATTAAGTCAAAACATCTCTTTATTAACATCAAAACAAAATAATCACCTAGAAATAACAGAAGAAAAAACACAAGTACAGAAACAAACAAAAGAAGTATTAAACAACTTAAAAACAGAGTTATCAAAAGACAGCGTGATTGATAAAACGCATTTACTCAAAGAAATAAACAAACTTCTACAAAAAGATACCTTTACTTTTACGCAAAACACTACAAAAGAAGTTTTACTTAATATTATTTCTACTTTAGAAAAAAACACACAGCTAGAAAATAAAAATCTTTTTTCAAATATCAAATCATTAATTAAAAATATAGAAACAAACACAGAAAATAAAAATGAAAACATTCAAAAACAAAGTAAAAATTTATTAAATACAAGCTTTGATAAAATAAGTACGAGTACGAAAGAAAACTTTCAAAACAATATTACTCAAATCAAAACACTAATAAAAGAGGAAATACAAAAACCACTTCTTTTAAAACAAGCCCAAAAAAATACTGAGGAAATACAAAAACCACTTCTTTTAAAACAAGTACAAGAAAACAGTAAAAATGTTTCTTTACTTAATGATAAAAATATTCCTTTAAAAAATGAAAATAATTCTATAATCTCTAATAAAGCCATTGAAAAAAACAATGACATACAAATACCAATGAAGAATACAAGTAAAGAACTTTTATTAAACGCAATTAAAATAATCGAAACAAAAATTGATTTCCCTTCCAAACAAATACTTGAGCAAATAAAAACTATACTTGGAAATGAAAACAGTATTCCCAAAGAAGATTTAACAGTAAAAATCAAAATAAATAATAGTATAAATGATTCCTTTTCCAAATTAAAAACCCATATAAATAATTTAAAGAATATATTAAATACAAGTAATATTCCAAACAAAGTAGATTTAGTCAATATTACAGAAAAATTAAGTTTTTCTTCTTCTTTGCAAGATTTTGTAGAAACAAGTAAACTTAACAATACAATCTTTAACAATAGTTCTGCTAATTCTACTTCTCTTGACTCCTTAATTAAAAATCTCAAAGACTTTATTTCTATTGCGTCTTTTGGAAAAGAGCAAGATATTTATAAGGTATTAAAAGAGCTTGAACATCTAAATAACAATAATAAAAATCTAAACAATAAAGACATACCTGCAATAAAAGAGGATTTAAAAGCAAGCTTATTAATGATGAAAGAAGATATGCTCTCACATAATGTATCAAAAGAGGCACTTAAACAAATAGATAAACTTCTGGTACAAATTGAATATCAGCAACTTTTGTCTTTAAGTACGCAAAGTTCTAGTATTTATCTTCCCTTTGTATGGGATATGTTAGAAGAAGGGACTATTTCTTATAAAGAAATAAAAAAAGATCGTTTTTTTGTAGAAATAAATTTAAGTCTAAAAGATTTGGGAGACTTACGAATTCTCTTAGCATTGTACGATGAAAACAAACTTGACATTACCTTATATGCACAAAAAAATTCTTTTAGAAACTTATTTAATCAAGAAATTAAAAGCCTAAAACAAGCCATTAATAAAGCAGGTTTGATACCTAATAATATTAAAATCCTTGATTTAGAAGAAACACAAAATAAAAATAAAAGAGAAAACTTGTATTTAAGTTCTTATAATGAACTTTCTCTTGGTTTAGATATAAAGGCTTAASATGCAAGAAGACAATTCAAAAAAGATTTTAAAAGCAGCCGCTTTACAATACGATTCMTCTTCAAAYATGGCACCAAGAATAATYGCAAAAGGAAAAGGAGAAACAGCAAATAATATAATAAAAATTGCAAAAGCCAATAATTTACCCATTAAAAAAGATGAAGATTTAATAGAACTCTTAAGTAAAATAGATATAGATACTGAGATTCCWAATAATATGTATAAAGCAGTTGCRGAGATATTCTCTTAYATCTATGAATTAAATCAAAAACACAAAGAAAAATAGAAAAACTTTAGATTTTTAATGTATTGCTTTAAATTTTCTTCGCTATAATTATCAAAAAACAAAAAGACCACTAATGCACAAAAGTATTTTAAACATACCTATTATTATTTTTTTTATTTGTATTGCTGCTGTTCTTGTTAATATACTGTCCTCCATTTATTTTATATCTATTATGTTCCTTGGCATAATCTTTTTAGCTTTTGAACAAAGTTTAAAAAACAAACAATATTACACATTAGGTTTAATAGTAATAAGCTTTCTTTTTTTAGAAATCAATATGGGGTTTACTCCTTTTTCACTGTCTTTATTGGCTTTTTTTTCACATTCTTTTGTCCTACCAAACTTAATACGTGTTGTTTCTTTCTCAAATGTAAGTAATTATGTTCATGTATTGTGGTTTTATTCTTCTGCGCTTGTTTTGTTTTCTTTAAGTAATGATATTTCTTTTAGTCTTATTTTTAGTATTTTACTCAATATTATTATTGATCTTATTATTGTAGGTTTATTTATATGAAACGATTAAATTATATAATTATCTTTATTGTGGCTGTMTCKTTTATGTTATTAGCAAGAGTATATTTTTTAAGTATTAAATCCAATACTTATTATGAAGAATTATCCAAACAAAACTATATAAAAAGAATTTACAAAGTACCTTCTAGAGGTATTATTCAAGATAGAAATGGTGTTGCTCTTGCTATTAATAACCTTGGTTTCTCCATTAATATAGAACCACATTTACGTTCAAAAAAAAGCAAAAAGCGCTTATTAAAACTTTTAGCTCTTATAAATAAACACTTTCCAAAGTTTGAAAAAGACAAACTCTTGAAAAAATATATCAAATTAGATTCTGCATACAGACACAATTATGTAAAACTTGTTGATTACATACCTTATGATGATTTTTTTGGAAAATACACTGTTTTTAATGCAACACAAGGACTAAAGGTAGAATCAGCAGTAAAAAGACATTATCCATATAAAAAAGTTGCTTCACACATCATAGGTTATGTAGGAAAAGCATCTAAAAAAGATATCAAGAAAAACTCAATGTCAAGATATTCAGGAATCATTGGAAAAAATGGTTTAGAAAAGTATTACAATGAAAAACTACAAGGGAAACTTGGGTTTAAAGATGTAAAAGTAAATGCTTTAAATAAAGAAATTGAATTACTTGATGAAAAAAATGTATCTTTAGACAATAATATACAAATWAGTATTGAYATAAAAYTACAAGCTTAYGTKCATGAACTCTTTGGMAATCAAAGTGGTTCWATTATTGTTATGAATGTCAATAATGGAGAAATACTAGCAGCAGGTTCTTTTCCAGAATTTGACAATAATATTTTTGTGGGAGGAATATCGTATAAAGAATGGGATATTTTAAAAAATGATTTTAATCACCCTTTTACCAATAAAATTGTAAATGGTTTATATCCTCCTGGTTCTATTTGGAAAATGGGAGTTGCTTTATCTTTTTTAGAAAATGGAGTGAGTCCTTCTTATACTGTTTATGATGAAGGTTTTGTAACTTTAGGAAATAGAAACTTTAGATGTTGGAAAGAACATGGACATGGAAAAGTAAATTTTAGAAAATCTCTGAGAGAAAGCTGTGACGTTTTTTATTATAAAGGCTCTCAAAAAATTGGAATAGACAAAATATCTGCAACCATGAAAAAATTTGGCTTTGGCGCAAAAACAGGTATTGATCAAATCAATGAGTTTGTAGGAAACAACCCAAATAAAGAATGGAAAAGTAAAAGATATAATAGATCATGGGTTAAAGGAGAAACACTTATTTCTTCTATTGGTCAAGGATATACCCTRACAACACCTATWCAAGTAGCACGTTAYACMGCTTATTTAGCAACAGGGAAATTACCAAAACCYCAYTTAAATAAAAACAATTATGAAGAACCAATAGAAATTCCAATGAATGAAAGTTATCTTAAGATGGTAAGACGYGGAATGTATGATGTGGCTAAYCATAAACTAGGAACTGCWTATTGGCATACAAGAAGCTCAAAAGTAAAAATGGCTGCGAAAACAGGAACMGCACAAGTTGTTTCTATTCCRCAATCTGAGAAAAAAAGAATGAAAGAATCTGAACTGGCTTATTTTCACAGATCACATGCCTGGTTAACYTCWTAYGCYCCTTTYAAAAAYCCAAAATACTCCATTACTCTTATYGTTGAGCATGGAGGTCATGGWGGRAGYGCKGGAGGAAAAATTGTCTCAAARATTTATAATARAATGATTRAACTTGGKTATTTAGAAGCAGACTAAAACTTATCTTGGCCAAACTTCTGGTAGTTTGGAAGGAAGWTTTCYAAACCATTTTTCATAAAKATTWGCATAGGTTCCATCAAGTACAGAATCTTGTAGTATTTYATTAATCTCATCTAAATAATTGGATTCATTTTCTATTACACCAATACCATAAGGTTCATAAGACAAAATATCMTCCAATACTTTRAACTTTCCCCTACTCTCAATAGCTTGTAAKGTACACCARGCCAAATCMGTAGTAATWGCATCYAAAWARCCAGCWTTTARRGCTCTTAASGCTTGWGGRTATTCATTATAATAAATCATTTTAGMAGAAGGAAGYARTTTTTTAAAATTTCCTCCMGAAGTAGCCCCWTTWATRGCCCCAATTTTTGCRCCTTCRTAWTCGSTRTAATSTTTGCGMGYATCWTTWTCTAGAACCAACATTGCTTGGCCRTCAAAAAAATATGAAATTGAAAAATCAATATCYTTRTCTCTGCYYAACTTATGWGTCATAGATGCAATTACCAAGTCAACTTCATTGTTTARTAGWAGTTTAATTCTATTGGTTGATGTWACTTGTTTAAAACGTAYATCAACATCMAGTTTWGAAGAAATATATTTWAYTAAATCAATATCAAAACCRTCTAYTCKTCCWTYTTCRTTAATAAAACCAAARGGTTTAAAGTCGTATTTAACRCCMGCAATTAAAAAACCCTTGTCTTTTATRTCTTGTAATTTATCAGCAAAYACASTGCTTATAMATRCAAACATAATAAAAAATATAATTCTTTTCATAATAAACCTTTTTTTAATAAATATTTATAAAACTAATAGAAACTTTTCTTTAATTAATAAACAAAAAATATAAAATTAATTGTAACATCTATATTTTATTGATATTTTCTTTAGCTTTAATGAATTTTTGGTTAATATTCAGATATTTATATTTAGGAATTTTTTTGAAAATTATTTTATCTATCATTTTATTATCATTTTCACTCTTTGCAGCAGATCAAGCACCTTTTATTAACTTATCTGTTTCTGCTATTGATGAACCTGCACAATTTGTAAAAACAATAAATATTGTAATCATTTTGGCTATTTTAGCTTTAGCACCTACCTTGATTTTAATGGTCACATCGTTTACACGATTAATCATTGTTTTCTCYCTTTTACGACARGCTATGGGATTACAACAAACYCCTCCMACACAAATTATTATATCTTTGTCSCTAATCATGACKGTATTTATTATGGAACCTTATGGRAAAAGAGCGTGGAATGATGCRATAGTTCCTTATATGGAYGAARMAATCTCTTATCAAATAGCTTTTGAAAAAGGAGTTAAACCTTTTAAAGAATTTATGATTAAAAATACAAGAGAAAAAGATTTGGCCCTWTTTTACAGAATAAAAAAAGAAGAAAATCCAAAAAATATWGATGATGTRTCTTTAACTATTTTAATGCCTGCWTTTATAGTAAGTGAGCTTAAAACAGCTTTTGARATTGGTTTTTTAATCTTTCTGCCATTTTTAGTTATTGATATTATTGTWGCATCTATTTTAATGAGTCTGGGAATGATGATGTTACCACCTGTTATGATATCCCTGCCCATAAAACTAATCTTTTTTATTGTAATTGATGGATGGACACTAATTATAGGGAATCTGGCCCAGAGTTTTAAATAAGTTCTTTAATATAAAGAACTTATAGTTTTAAAGACTCTTAGAGGGTGTAAAGAAGAGCAATCTCATCACAAACAGGGAAATGTTTACAACGTGCACAATCTGCCCAGATTTTGTGCTCTGGTAAAGCTGACTTATTAATTTCTTTGAAATCCAAAGCTTCAAAAAAACCTTGTTTATAGGTTAAAGATAGAATCTGTTCTAAATTAAGCTCTTTTGCTTCTTTTTTACAAGATTCGACCAATTTAAATCCAAGTTTTAAGCCTCTGAACTGTTCATCGACAATTAAAGAGCGTACTTCTGCAAGTTTTGGTGAATGAATATGCAAAGCAGTAAAACCAGCCAATACCCCATCAACTTTTACACAGGTGTAAGATCTAATATTTGTAGCCATTTCATCTTGTGTTCTTAAAAGTATGGTTCCAGAATCTACTTCTGCTTTTACCAAAGCTTGCATACTTTGTATGTCTAATACGCTTGGTTTATAAAACTTAACTTCCAAAAAGATATTCCGTAATTTTATTTTGTAATTGTTCTAAACCTCTTTTTTTCAAGTTAGAAACAAATATTCCATCGGGATTTTCTCTTTTTAGTTTTGCCAAATCATTTTGTTTTAGTTTATCAATCTTTGTAAATGCATTAATAATAATTTGATCGCCTCTTTTTATTGATTTCAAAAAAGCGTCTACATTTTTATCAATGGCTAAATCTTTATGTCTGGCATCAATTAAGTGTACAAATATTTGTAAACAAGGTCTTTGCTCAAGATAAGCAGTAAGATTTTTATTCCATTCTTGTTTAAGTGTTTTAGACACTCTTGCATAACCAAAACCAGGCAAATCCACAAAACGCGCATATAAATGCGGTGTTTCTTCATTGTCTGTTTTAAATTTTATATTAAAATAATTAATTAACTGTGTTTTACCAGGCGTAGAAGAAGATTTGGCTAAACCTTTTCTATGTGTTAAGGTATTTAATAAAGATGATTTTCCAACATTTGAGCGTCCTAAAAAGGCAATTTCTGCCATATCTGGACTGGGGGAGTCATCTATTCCTTGTGCGGATTCTAAAAAATTTGCTTCTATAATTCTCATTACTTTTTCTCTTTTGTACTTTCTATTGTTTTTACTGTTTCTTTTTCTTCAGTATTTTTTATTGTTTCTTTTTTTTCAGTTTTTTTAGTACTTTTTGTACTTTCTTTTGTTTCAATATTAATAATTAAACGAACAGGTTTTTTATTTGTACCTTTTATTTTGGCTTTTCCTGTTGTTAAATTAATAAAAATCTCTTCTCCACTTAATTTAGTTCCTTCTATTTGTTCATCTAAAGTACCATTTCCAAAAATTCTATATTCTTGTTTTAGAGGAGAATAAATAATCTTTTTTCCCGTACCTATATAATGTTTATCTTCTGTAAATATAATAAACTTTGCATTTCCTGTTGCTATATAACGCAAAGGAGTTCTTGCTTTATCTCCATCTTTAGCTGTCATATAAATAACCAACTTATCCGAAAACAGTCTGTCTTTTCCTCTTTGTAACTTAACATTTCCAGTAAAAATACTAAGGCCTTCTTTGTCTTTTGCTTCAAATGTTTTGGCATCAATAATTAGCTTAGATGTTTGTGCATAGATTGTACTTGTACACACAAAAATAAATATTAATAAAAATCTCATAAAATTCCTTAGTTGTTTTTACTTTCTAACTCAAAATGAACCGCTTTTGATCTAAAAATACTGCTGGTATTATTAAAATAAAAACTTTTCCCTTTTAATGTATTATTATAATAATAACCCGAATAATCTATTGTATTCGAAATTATATCTTTACTTGCATCGTATAAAAATTCATCACTTTTAATAAAAAGATAATTCTCACGCTGAAAACTGGCATTGTTTGTAAAATGATATTTATCTGCTCTTTTAACAATAATATCTGCTTTAATCACATCTGTTATTTTCGTATCTGCTTTTGTCAAAATAATTTTTGCATTATACATAATATCTCTGTTTTTATATCTGTACACTTCCTTAGCATAAACGACTCTAGAAATATTATCTTCTGTTAGTGTATACATTGTAGCATTTTTAAAACTAAGTAAAGCAATATCATTTGTAATTTGTTTTTCTTCTTTATTTTGAACATCTCCTATTAGAAAAAGTCCTGAAAATACTAAAAGTGTATAAACAAATATTTTTAAAGCCATGCGTTTAAAAAATCCTCTTCTAAATCATCTTGTTTGCAAATATACTCAATCATTTCTCGACCTGCTCCTTGCCCACCTTTTGCTTCACACACMACATTTACYAGTTCTTTTATTACAARAACAGCATCMTTAGGRGCAAAAGAGAGTTTYGCTTTTTTAAGCATTTTATAATCATTTAAATCATCCCCAATRGCWGCTACATTTTTCCASGTAAGRTTTTCTTTTTTTAAAATCTCTTCCAGAATTTCATCTTTATTATGAATACCTTGATACARATACTGAATACCTAAATCTTTKGCACGTTTTTCAACAATWARAGAATTTCGTCCTGTWATAATWGCCGCTTTTTTYCCAAGYTTTTTGGTCCAAGTAGAWATAGCTAAACCRTCTTTTACRCTAAARGCTTTKAGTTCATCYCCACTATTGCTATAAATAATTTGWCCATCACTTAARGTTCCATCAATATCAAAAACCAATAAYTCAATCATARRACCCCTTTAGTRCTTGGAATTCCWATTTTAAGATTAGGTGCTAAWGCACGTCTTAGGGCAACWGCAAAAGCTTTAAAYGARGCTTCAAGCATATGATGTTTGTTTCTTCCTCTATCRCTTATWATATGYGCAGTAATTCCRGCATTCATAACAACAGCATGAAAAAATTCTTCWGCAAGTTCAACATCAAAGGTRGAAATATTTCCCAATACTTTTACATCATAAACCAAAAAAGGCCTATTRGATAAATCMAGYGCACAGGTAGTTGAAGCTTCATCCATAACAACSGTTGCATTTCCATATCKCTCAACTGCTTCAATAGGRAAAATCTCTTTTTTCAAAGCTTTTCCTATAACAATTCCACAATCTTCAACSGTATGATGWGCATCTATGTGTAAATCGCCAATACAGCTAAGTTCTAAGTTTATTCCTGAGTGTTTTGAAAAWGCTTCTAACATATGATCAAAAAAACCYACTCCTGTGTTAATARWAGAMGTACCATTTCCWTGAATATCTATTTTACATTTAATATCTGTTTCTTTTGTTTTTCTATTTAATTCTGTCATATAATTTCCTATTGCGCAATAATCATYGAASTGTTTAAGCCATTTTTCTCTTTAAAATCATTTGCTTCATCMAGYGATTTAAAACCAGAAATCCACACTCTGTTTAAATTATCTTTRAATAAAGAGGCTTTTTTAATAATTACATCGTATCTGTTTTCTAAAATTAAYTTAAATTTTCTTTTYGTAAYWAKRGCACCTTCATGYCGTGAAAATGCTCCCACTTGAACATAATAAGAAGATACACTTGCTACTTCTTGTTTTTCTTCRTSSGTTCTWGCTATTCGTGCATTAAAACCTAARATATCAACTTGTACTTTAGCTGTTCCTTTTTTTACCATATCAATAGCATGGGCTGCTTTATTCGATAAATCAATAATTCTTCCAGTAACAAAAGGACCTCTGTCATTAATTCGTACAATAATGCTTTTACCATTTTCTAAATTTAAAACCTTAACAATGGTATTCATTGGCAATGTTTTATGAGCTGCTGTAAGTGCATACATATTATACACTTCTCCATTGGATGTTTTTTTAGCATGGAAATTAGGTCCATACCAAGAAGCRATTCCATGYAAAGTATCTCCTACTTTTGCAAGCGTAGGATAATATCTTTTTCCWGCAATTACATAAGAACGCATKGTTGCTCTRTGCATTGCTTTWGAATTTCTTATCTTAGAATCTTTGACTTTTACATGTTCTACATATTTTTTATTATTATAATCATAAGAACGCGTTGATACCTTACTTGTACAGCCTGAAATAAACAAACTAAGCGCAAGTGCCAAAAAAGAATATTTATATATTTTAGTTATTAATAACAATGAGATCTCCTATTTTAATCATAGATGTTTTTAATCTGTTGTCTTTTTTTAATTTTTTTAAAGAAATTCGATAAGATTTTGCAATAGATATCAAGGTATCTCCTGAGCGTACTTTATGCGTTCTTTTTTTAGCATAAGAAGCTCTAATACTTGAAGCTAAAACAGGAATTACTAATCGCTGTTTAATTCTTAGTCTATTCGATTTTAAGCTGTTTTGTTTTTTAATTAAAGAATAGGGAATTTTATACTTTCTTGCAATTGCGTATAAACTGTCTCCAGATTTTACTTTGTAAATTGCAAAACGTGTATTCTTAATATTATTTTTATTGGCTTGATATCTGGATAAAAGATTATAAGGAATATAAATAGGATAAGATTTATAATAAGGAGGAATAATTCCTCTTTTTACATGTCTGTTTAATTTAAATAAGTCCATAGGTCTCATACCAATAGTATGTGCRACATTATTTAAATGTAAWCCCCCTTTAATATTAACAGTAGCAACKGTATTRGAAACACCCATATTTAACAAGTGTTCATTGTCATCATTGCTAATAAAACTGTGATTATTTAACATTGCCAATGAAATTATTTTTCTTAAATAATGTCTTGACTCATTGGGTAAGTATTGTCTTCTAATTTTCTTTTGAACAACTAATAAGTCGTAAATATCTGGTTTAACATCCCATTTTGTAACTTTTTTATAAATCGCATGTATTTTTGAAAAAGGAAGTTTTTTTCTAGTAAAAGCAGCAATGGTTTTTCTATAGTTTTTAATATCTTTTGAATATTTATTCTTTTTACCATATTTTTTTTCATACATATCAATAGTAGAGCGTGTTATTGCTTCAATAACTCTTCCTTCTCCACAATTGTAAGCTAAAGCTGCAAGATACCATTTTCCAAATCTTTTTTTAAGATACTTAAGATACTTACTTGCAGCATAAGTGGACTTAACCAAATCCATTCTTTCATCTAAATAGAGATTATTTTTTAAACCAAATTGTTTGGCTGTTGGTTTCATAAATTGCCAAATACCTCTGGCATTAACATAAGATTTAGCATCTATAGTGAAATAAGATTCAGCCATTGCTAAATAAATAAATGTTGAAGGAAGACCTTCTTGTCTAAGTATTTTTTTGATTTTTGGGACAAATAAAGAAGCATCATTTAATTTTCTAAGGTATGTTTTTTGACTGCTTTTTGCTAAAAGCGAATTATACGTTTTTTGCAAATTATAATCTGTGATAAAGGACTTATCTATATCAAGTTCTTCTAATACATCAAAATCTCTAAGTTCAACGTTTGGGCCAATTAAAGTGGCGAAAAGTACACTTTGTAAGAGAAATAAAATAGYGAATATGGTTTTCAAATATGCCCTTATTTATAAAATAAGGGATATTATATCTAAATTATGATGTTAAAGTCTTTAAATAAGGTTTTAGCRTTCTTTGTAGATAAATCTTCTATAGAKGTAAGTTCCATATTAAGTACTTCTGCCATTTTTGAAGCAACCTCATTTGTATACATGGGYTCGTTTCTTTTTCCTCTAAAAGGRTGAGGYGTTAAATAAGGGGCATCGGTTTCAATTAAAAGTTTATCTTTAGGKATTAAAGGYAAAACWTCTAGAAGTTTTTTWGCATTTTTAAAAGTAAGTACWCCRCCRATTCCAAAATAAAACCCATGATCGGCTAAAGGAAGAAGATGAGGACTAGCATTGTAACAATGTAGCACTCCCCCTACTTCTTTTGCATTGTATTGTTCAAGAATTTCTCTCGAATCATGTGAGGCTTCTCTTACATGTACAATAATAGGTTTTTTTACTTTTTTTGCAAACTCAATTTGTGCAATAAAAACTTTTTTTTGTAAAGCAATATTTTTTTCTTTTTCTTCTTTATCTTCTGGAAGTCTAAAATAATCCAAACCACACTCTCCAACTGCTATACATTTAGGGTGATTTATAAATTCTTCTAAAACTTTCTCATCATAAGATTCGATATCATAAGGATGAATACCTACTGCAAAAAAAACTTCTTTRTATTTATTAGCTAAAGCGATTGAGCGAGGMAGRTCATTAAAATCRGCACCAGGAATTAAAAAAGCTTTAACCCCTTTRTCCAGTGCTCTTTGTATAACTTCGTCCACATCRTCAATATATTTAAGATTGTCTAAGTGACAATGAGTATCTATTATTATGACAAAAACCTTTTTTCTAAGAGTGTTATTAAACCATTTATCTCACTTAACTGACTTTTTTCAATCCAAGCATCAATTCCGAAATTTTTAAAAGCATCGTAATCACTTTCATCTTCTACAATAGCTACTGAAACATATTTTTCCGTGCAAGCAGCAACTTTGTTTTCTTCAAAATCAAAAATAGTATTAATATCTAGTATCGCAATTTCAGCATTACCTGAACTTCCACTGGGAAAATATTCAACGCTGTGTTTTGCCTCAATTAATGAGTCGTCTACATCACAAAATGTAACTATATTCATATGATCTCCTAAGTTTAGTTATTTTATTTTAGCACAAGATATATAAATCTACAAGATATATCTTGATATATCCTCATTTTCTACGATATCACTCAGTTTTTCTTCAACCAAAGCTTTTGTTATACAAACAGTCTCACCCGCCCTTTCATTTGCATCAAAAGAAATATCTTCTAAAACTTTTTCAATAACAGTATGTAATCTTCTTGCTCCAATATCTTCCGTTTTTTCATTGGCTTTTAAAGAAAAAGAAGCAAAAGCTCTTATCGCTTCATCATCAAATTCTAAATTTACTTTTTCTACCCCTAATAAAGCTTGATATTGAGATAAAAGAGAATTTTTTGTATTTTTTAATATTTTGTATAAAGCTTCTTCATTTAAGGCTTCTAATTCTACTCTTAAAGGAAAACGTCCTTGAAGTTCTGGYAATAAATCACTGGGTTTAGAAACATGAAATGCMCCAGCAGCTATAAATAAAACATGATCTGTAGAAATTGTTCCAAACTTTGTTTGAACATCACTTCCTTCTACAATAGGCAATAAATCACGCTGAACGCCCTCTTTTGAGGGGTCTTGATTTTGAGAATTTTTTGAAGATGCTATTTTATCAATTTCATCTAAAAATATAATTCCCCCATTAGARGCWCGTTTTAAMGCTTCTGCTTTAATTGAATCTTGRTCTAAGAGTTTATCACTTGCAGAACTTCTTAAAACRATTTTCGCATCTTTTATTTTTATTTCTTTTTTTATTTTATCTTTATTCATGCCGCCTAAAAGTTTATTAATACCTTCTTGCATAGAACTCATATCAATAGGTAAATTAGAATCAATTACTTCAATATGWSTTTTTTTAGGCAATTCAATTTCAATWAYTTTATCATCYAATGCCCCAGAKAGTAGTTTYTCTTCCATTTTATTATAGGCTTTTATAAAAGATTCTTTAGTAGCTTCACTTGCACCTTCTGGCAAAGATGGAATAAGTTTTTCTATAATTAATTTATTAACTTCATACTCAATATTTTCTTTTATTTTTTCTTCATATTCTTTTGTTACTAACGTATGGGAGGCATAAACTAAGTCTCTTATCATAGATTCAACATCACGTCCAACAAAACCTACTTCAGTATATTTACTTGCTTCMACTTTTACAAAAGGCAARGACATCATTTTTGCCATTCTTCTAGCAATYTCTGTTTTTCCTACYCCTGTACTTCCTATCATTAAAATATTCTTTGGCATAATATCTTCTTGTAGTTCAGGGCTTAATTGCATACGTCGGTATCTGTTTCTTAAAGCCAAAGCAATTGTTTTTTTAGCATCRTTYTGACCTATAATATAATCATCCAAATAGGCTACTATTTCTTTAGGTGTTAAATTCATTTAGTCCTCTATTTTTAATATTTTAATATTTTGGTTGGTATAAATACATAATTCACCAGCAATCATTAAAGACTCACGTACCAGTTCTTCTGGTTTCATTGAAGCATGTTTTTCCAAAGCACGTGCAGCAGAGATTGCAAAATTTCCACCAGAACCTATGGAGCAAATTTTCCCATCTTCTGGTTCAACTACATCGCCAGTTCCACTTAAAATAAAAATGTGTTTTTTATTTAATACAATCATCATTGCTTCTAGACGCCTCAATAGTTTGTCTTTTCGCCACTCTTTTGAAAAAGCAATGACTGCTTTTAATAAATCACCCTTACTTTGTTCTAAATGAATTTCAAACATATCAAATAAATTAAATGCATCTGCCGTACTTCCAGCAAATCCAGCTAAAATTTGATTTTTATATAAGGTTCTGATTTTTGTAGCATTACCTTTTAAAATAGCATTTCCAAAAGTAACTTGTCCATCTCCTCCTATAACTGCTTCACCTTGGCCTTTATAAGCGAGTATCGTAGTAGCATCAAACATTTATACAGCTGCTATAACATCAATTTTAGCAAGTCCATGAATTCCATGTCCTAATTTACAATCAACTTCAAAAATACCTGTACTTTTGATTTTTGACTTTAATGTAATTTGTTTTTTATCAATTGTGATTGATGCTTGTGTTTTTAATATTTCAGCTATTTCTTTATTCGTAACAGAACCAATTAAATGTCCATTTGCTCCTACTTTATGAGAAACAGTAAAATTTTGTGAAGACAATTTTGTCGCAATATCATTTGCAAGTGCTATTTCTTTTGCTTCAAGTTCTAATCTGATTTTTTTATCTTCTTCATATTTTGCAAGTACATCAGGTGTAGCCATTAATGCAAACCCTTTTCCAACTAAAAAGTTTTTCCCATATCCATCTTTTACATCTTTTACTTCTCCAGCTTTACCTGTACCTTGAACATCTTTAATTAATAATACTTTCATAATATATCTCCATGTGTTAAGCATTAAACCAAAAGTTTTAAAATGCTTTTTATGAAAGACATTTTACACTAAAAAATTTAATTCATTATAAAAAGATAAAAAGAAGTGAAGTTTTGTTTAAAAAGTGAGTGAAAGTAAGTACATTATTCCAAAAAAAATGATTATTTTAGAATAATGTGTATAAATAAACTAGATTAACTAGCTATATCATAAGAGTTCTGTTGAACTTTTTCCCTTATTAGTCTTTTTTTTACATAATTATTTAAACCTATATGATTTGAATAACCAAGAAGTTTCGCAATTTTTCGTACTGACAGTCCAACAGATAATAACTCTTCAATCTTGTCTCTTTGTTTGTCAAACTTCGATTTTTGGATAGTGCCTTTTGGTTTACCTAAAGATACACCTTCTTGTTTTTTCAAAGTTAATGCTTCTTTTGTTCTTAAACTCATTAGGTTTTTTTCCAGCATAATTGTCATAGAAATAACACCCAAAATCATTTGCGTTAACATATCTGAATCGGCTAATAAATCCAGATTTTGTTTAATAACAATTATTCTGATTTCACTCTCTAAAAAGAACTTAACAATCTCTAAAATTCTTTCTATTGTTCGACCAAAAACATTTAAATCATAAACGATTATTGTTGAACCTTTTTTACATGTTTCCAAAAGTTGAAGCAAATTTTTTTCATCTTTTGTTGAGTTGATTTGAATTTCAACTTGACTTGATATCTTCAAATTATGTAAGTCAACATAATTATTAATACCCGATCTTTGCGCTTCCGTATATTGCTCATTATTTTCAATACACCTGACAAATGAAATAAATTTAGACATGGTTAAGCCTTTAACAAAAATTTTACTTTTAATATATATATTAGACTTTTTGTATAATATATTCTATTAAATGTAATACATAATGTTAACTTATAATATTTTAAAGTAAGCTTAAATAATGTACTGAAGTTGGCTTTTTTACTAAAGATTCTCTTCTTTATATAGGGCTCATATCCAAGGATTTTATTTTTTATGTTTTGTTTTTGAAAAGATGCACGATTTACTTAGAAAAACGGTTTGAATATAAAGTGAAAATTAGATAAAATCCTTTAAATAAAAAAAGGCTATTTAATTGAAATTAATTGTTGCAATAACAGGAGCAAGCGGTGCTAATTTAGCGCTTAAATTTATAGAACATCTTCCTTTAGATATAGAAACATTTGTAGTGCTTTCAAAAAGTGCAAAGATTGCATTAAAACATGAGAATAATGTTTCTTATAAAAACGTTCTAAAAAGAGAAAATCTAAGAATATTCAAAGATAAAGATATAGCTGCACCTATTGCATCTGGTTCCTTTAAAATAGACAAAATGATTATTTTGCCTTGTTCAATGAATACGCTTGCAAAATGTGCTTGTGGCATAAGTGACAGTTTAATAACAAGAGCATTTACTGTTTCTTTAAAAGAAAAACGAGAGATTATTCTAGCACCCAGAGAATTACCTTTATCCTCTATTGTTTTAGAAAACATGTTAAAACTATCACGTCTTGGAATAACAATAGCACCACCTATGCTTGCTTATTATTCAAAACAAGACAGCCTTGAAGCTATGGAAGATTTTATTATTGGAAAATGGTTTGATTTATTAAAAATTGAGCACAATTTATTTACAAGATGGAGAAATGATGTACAGTAACTTTAAAGAAGTAGCCTCATATAAAAAAGCGATTTATAGTGGAACCTTTGATCCTATTACAAATGGTCATATGGATATTATAAAAAGAGCAGCAAAGATATTTGATGAAGTAGTAATTTCTGTAGCAAAAAGTGAAAGAAAAAATCCAATGTTCTCTCATGAAGAAAGAGTTAAATTTGCACAAGTTGCTACTAAAGATCTTGATGGAGTACGAGTTATTGGTTTTGATACTCTCTTGGTGGATTTAGCAGTAAAACTGGAAATAGGTATTATTATTAGAGGTTTACGTGCTGTTTCAGATTTTGAATTTGAACTGCAAATGGGATATGCTAACTCATCAATTAATAAAGACTTAGAAACACTTTATTTAATGCCAACACTGGAAAATGCTTTTGTATCTTCTACTATTGTTAGAGAGCTGATTCGTTTTAAAGGAAAATTTTGTCACTTAGTTCCTAAAGAGGTAAAAGAATGTATGTAGTTATTGAAGGTATTGATACAGCTGGTAAATCAACACAATTAGATATTTTAAAAAAAAATCACCCTAATGCTATTTTTACTAAAGAACCAGGAGGAACAAAACTTGGATTAACACTTAGAGAATTAGCTTTAAGTGGAAAAGCAAGCTCTCCTATTGCAGAAATGTTTTTATTTTTAGCTGATCGTGCTGAACATATTGAAGTAGTGATTAAAAAGAATTTAAGTAAAACTATCATTTCTGACAGATCCGTTATTTCAGGTATTGCATATGCATCACTACTTCCTTTACAAGAAGTAATAGATTTAAATTTAATTGCAACGTCTAATATAATGCCATCTCATGTTATTTTATTGGAATTAAGTAAAGAAGAACTAATACATAGATTAAGCCAAAAGAAAAATGATGCAATAGAATTAAGAGGGATTGAATACCTTTTAAATATTCAAAATAGAATGAAAGAAACAGTCAAAATATTAAAATTAAACCATATTTTTATAGATGCAAAATTAAGTATTAAAGAAATTGAGTTAAAAATAGAGGAATTTATAAATGAATAAAGAAAAAATTATCCAAAGTCTTAGAGGAATGAAAGATATAGTAAAAGAAGAAAGTGTTGATTTTACTTATTTTTCGAAACATGCAGCAAGAATTGCAGCAAACTATGGATTTTCTTATATTGAAACACCCATTTTAGAAGAAACTGCTTTATTTAAACGTTCTGTGGGTGAGAGTTCTGATATTGTAAATAAAGAAATGTATCAATTTATTGATAAAGGTGAAAATGATGTTTGTTTACGTCCTGAAGGAACTGCTGGAGTGGTACGCTCTTTTGTGCAAAACAAATGTGACCGAGCTGGGGGAACATACAGATGGTTTTATAATGGACCTATGTTTAGATATGAAAGACCGCAAAAAGGTAGATTAAGACAGTTTCACCAATTTGGCTGTGAAGTATTTGGAATAAGCAGTGTTTATGAAGATGCAAATATCATTATGCTTGTAAAAGATATCTTAGACTTTTTTGGAATTGGTTTTACTTTACACTTAAACTCTTTAGGTGATGAGAACTGTATGCCACAATATAAAGAACAATTAATTAATCATTTCACACCTTTTAAAGAAGAATTATGTGAAGACTGTAAAAAAAGAATGTTTATAAATCCAATGAGAGTATTGGATTGTAAAAATGAGAAATGTCAAGAACTTATTGTAAATGCGCCTAAAATTACTTATAATTTATGTGAAAAATGTGACAGTGATTTTAATAAAGTAAAAGAAATTCTTGATTTTAATAAAATAAATTATCTAATTGATACTAATTTAGTACGAGGTTTAGATTATTATTCCCAAACAGCTTTTGAATTCAAATCGGATGAAATTGGAGCTCAAAGTACTATTGCTGCAGGTGGAAGATACGATAAACTCGTAGAATACTTAGGTGGAAGAGCAACGCCTGGAATTGGTTTTGCTATGGGAATTGAGCGCTTGTTAGAATTAATTAAAAAAGATGAAGAAAAAGAAGACCTATTATATTTAGGGGCTATGAGTGAAGAAGCACAAAATATTCTTACACAAATTGCTTCTAAAAAAAGAAAAACACAAAAAACACACTTAGAATACGAAAACAAGAACTTTAACAAACATTTTAAATTAGCACAAAAACAAGGTGCTAGTATTATTGCTTTAATGGGTGAAGATGAAATAAAAAACAATAGTATTTATGTAAAAGACATGAAACAAGGTACTGAAAAAAACATTTCTTTAGAGGAGTTTTAAACTTGAATAACTATGGTATAGATATATGGGGCGATGATAATTTTATTATACAAAAAGATAAACTATGTATTAATTATAAAAACAAACCTTCTTTATACTCTCTTGTTAAAGAAATACGAAAACAAGACTTTAAAGGCCCTTTATTATTTCGTTTTCCACATTTAATTGAAAAACAAATAAATACTCTCTTTTCATTATTTGATAATGCAATTAAAGAATACGATTATAAAGGCAGCTTTAATGCAGTTTTTCCTTTAAAAGTAAATCAACTGCCCAATTTTTTACATCCTTTAATAGAAGCAGGGAAAAATTATGCTTATGGTTTAGAAGCAGGAAGTAAAGCAGAACTGATTTTAGCCATGACGTATAATAACATTGGCTCTCCCATTACAATCAATGGTTTTAAAGACAAAGAAATGATTCATATTGCATTTATTGCAAAAAAAATGGGGCATGATGTTACTATTACTATTGAAGGTTTAAATGAGCTAGAAACTATTTTAGCAGTAAAAAAAGAATCTAAACTAGAACTTCCTAATATTGGCTTACGCTTAAGACTTTTTAATGCAGGTGGAGGAGCATGGGCAAAATCAGGAGGAATTGATTCTAAATTCGGTTTAAGTTCAACAGAAATTCTGGACGCTTTTGATATGCTAAAAAAACACGATATTATTGATGCTTTATCTATGATTCATTTTCATATTGGTTCTGCTTTAAACTCTATTCAACCTCTAAAAAAAGCCTTAAAAGAATCCGGGCATATTTATGCAGCACTTAAAAAACTTGGTGCGAAAAACTTAAAAGCCATTAATATTGGAGGGGGTTTAAATGTTGAATATTCTGCTTACAAAAGAACCACTCAATATAATTTACAAGAATTTGCTAATGATGTTGTATTTACACTCAAAAATATTGCAAAACAAAAAGGCGTAGAAGAACCTAATATTTTCACAGAATCAGGTCGTTTTATTGCAGCTTCCTCTTCTGTACTAATTACCCCTGTACTTGAACTCTTTTCAGCAGAATACGATAAAAAGAATTTACGCTTAAAAGAGCAAAATCCTCCATTAATTATAGAGCTTTTAGAACTTTATGAAGATATGAATGAAAAAACAGCTTTAGAATTTATGCATGATAGTATTGATCATTTAGAATCTTTACTTAAACTCTTTGATTTAGGATATATTGATTTAGAAGACAGATCAAATGCAGAAGTTTTAACTCAAATTATTATTAAAAAAGCCATTTCGTTTTTAGAAATAAATGATTATGAAGAATTAAAACGCATTGACAGCAAAATACAAGAAAAATATTTATTAAACTTTTCAATTTTTCAATCTTTGCCTGATTTTTGGGGAATAGATCAAGAATTTCCAATTATGCCCTTAACGCATTTAGATAAAAAACCTACACGTTCTGCTTCTTTATGGGATATTACCTGTGATTCTGATGGAGAAATTCCTTTTGATGCAAACAAAGCCTTGTACTTACATAATGTTGATCTTTCAAAAGAAGAATATTTTTTGGCTTTTTTTAATGTAGGGGCTTACCAAGACATCTTAGGAATGCGTCATAACTTATTTTCTCATCCAACAGAGATTAATGTGGTTTTTAAAAATGAGCAGGTAAAATGTGAAAAAATACTTGAATCACAAAAAATAATTGATATCTTAGAAGATATAGATTATGATACAATTAAGATAAAAAATATTTTTAAAAACAAACTCGATGATACTCATTATGGTATTTTACAAAAATATTTGAATGAAAATTCATATTTAAAAACAACGGGAAGTTAATATGACTAAAAAAATGAGCGCAGATAATACTAGTGAAAAAAGCAAAGTGGAAACAACAGTAAACGATATAAATGAAAACACTTCTGAGGAAATTGAGCAAAACAATTCCAATGACAATGAAGCTATTAGCTTATGGGCACAAATCAAAGAAGATTTTAATGTACCAAAAGTGAATGATCCTGCATTAAATTCTAATATTGAATTGGTTTTTAACTATCCAGGTGTTTGGGCTATTATAAATCACAGAATTGCCCACCGCTTATATAAAAATAACTTTAAAATATTGGGTCGTATTATTATGGGAATTACACAGTTTTTATGTAATATGGATATTCACCCAGCATCCGTAATTGGAAGACGCGTATTTATTGATCATGGAATTGGTGTTGTAATTGGGGAAACTGCCATTATTGAGAATGATGTTCTTATTTATCAAGGCGTTACTTTAGGTGGAGTTTCTTTGAGTAAAGGAAAACGTCATCCTACTGTAAAAGCACATACAGTTATAGGCTCAGGTGCTAAAATACTTGGAAATATTACTATGGGAAGAAATTCTCGAATTGGAGCTAACTCTGTAGTTATTTGCGATGTCCCTGATGACTCAACTGCTGTTGGAGTTCCTGCAAAAATCATTAATAGAGGTTGCTGTAATAAATCCAAACTTAACCATGCAGATTTACCCGATATTAATAAAGAGATGTTTGAATATTTACTAAAAAGAGTAGCACTTTTAGAACATGCTCTTAAAAAACACGATGATATAGATTTATCTACAGAAGATCATGACTTGGAATCTATTTATGAAGAATTCATAACGGCCATGAATTCTATTAAAAAATGATCCCAGAACTGCTTATTTTTGGTCTAATAACAGGACTAGTATCAGGTTTTTTTGGGGTAGGAGGAGGAATGGTTCTTGTTCCTATGCTTTTAATCTCTGGTTTTGTAATGAAAGAAGCGGTTGCAATTTCTATTCTTCAAATGGTTTTTTCTTCCACCTATGGATCTTTTTTAAATGTAAAAAAACAACTAGATATTGTTTATGATGGAGTCATGTTAGGAATAGGTGGTTTTATAGGAGGTTTTTTATCTTATTTTATTACTTCTAATATCTCAAACGCTGGCTTAAAATATCTTTTTCTTACAATTTTGGTAGCTTCAATTTTAAAAATACTACAAACACCTGCTGTTCATAACAAAAAACAAAAAGTGCCTTCTAAAGGTTTTTTAATTTTAATTGGTTCTTGTATTGGAATGATTGCTATGAGTATTGGAGTGGGTGGTTCTATTATGTTGACGCCAATTTTAGTTGGTTTTATGCATTATAATTTAAAAACAGCTACTTCTTTATCTTTGTTTTTTGTAATGTTTTCTTCAATTGCAGGTTTTATATCTTTAAGCAGTAATTCTCAAATGTTATATCAAGAAGGTATAATTATTGGAGGAATTTCATTATTTGGGGTTTATGCGGGTGTAAAACTTAAACATTTAACAAATCTTGTTTCCTATAAAAAATATATATTAAGCTTATATTTACTGATTTTAATTTCTATGCTGTATAAAATGTATTATTAAGACTTAGTAAACATTTTTTCTTTTAGTCTATTGACTTTAGGAAACAGAATTTATTTTTTTGAGTCTAATATCTTATTTAACAAGTAGGATAAAACTCCTCCCTCCTTATAGTATTTTAACTCTTCTTCATTATCAATGCGTGATAAAACCTTCAGTGAAATTGTTTTATCTTTTGTATATATTGTTAAATCAAGTTTTTCATTAATAAAAGTATCGCCTAAAGAGTGTAAAGACACTATTTCATTTCCTTGTAAAGCCAGACTTTTAATATCCTCACCAAGGAATTCACAAGGCAGTACACCGTAAGAGATAAGATCTCTTCTATGCAAAGGGGAAAAAGAGCTTGCTATAACTACTTTTACGCCCAATAATGCAGTACCTTTTGCTGCCCACTCATTTGAAGTTCCTTCTCCATACTCTTTTCCTGAAAAAATAACTAAGGCTTGTTTCTTTTTAAAAAAACGTTGAGATTTTTCGTAGACTGATATTATTTCCAAACKCTCATAATCTTTYGTAAAAGCACCTTCTTTRAAAAGCATTTTATTACATAAAGTATCACTGTCAAAACYTCCACGTAYCATCACTTGTGCATTTGMATTTCGAGAYAAAAAGGTATTATAAGCAWAAGATTTAATRCCTTTTTTTTCTAAATACTCACCTGCTTCTGAATATAAAGGTATTTGACCTAAGGGTGATATCTCATCACTTTTAATATTATCTCCTAAAAGTAAGAGTATTCCTGCTTTATCAATACTTATTTTCTCTTGGGATTGTTCTTGAAACACATTTAACGATTGTAAAGTAATCGATTCTTTTGGCCAAGGATATAGGTCTTTTTTTTCACAGCTAATGGCCTGCCAAAGTTCATTTCCTAAAAAAACATTTTGATAAATATTCTTATAAATACAATAATCGAGTTTGTCTAAATATTCCTTCAATAAATCATTACTAGGCCATATATCTTTTAAATAAATTTTTTCATCAGAAACACTCATAATTTCACTTTCTAATATATTACAAGCTGTATTCCCAAGAAGAGCATAAGAGATGAGTAAAGATGGGGACATTAGATAATTAACTTTTACAAGTGTATGTGTTTTAGTGCTATTTTCATCTTTTTGGGAACTAAGGGAAACGGCTTTTAAATGATACTTCTTTATGTCTTCTTCTATATCTTTTTCTAAGTGGAATAAAGGAATATCACTGGATTCTGCAATAATAATAAAAAAACCCAAATATTCAAAATATTTCAGTAAATCCAGTTTTACTAAATATTCTTTTAATCTTAAAGACGAAAGTTCTAAACTACATTTAATACGAGAATTAATTCTAATCCCGAACTCATAAGCCTTTTTAGCTAATAAAGCACTGTGTATTAAAATATAAGGATTAGAAGTAGAAATACAAGAAGAAATTCTAGCAAAAACAATATCGTAATCATGAAGTTTTTTTCCCTCATTCAATACTTTATTTAAGTGAAATTCATCTAAAGAAAAAAAAGTAGACGGTTTTTCTAAAAAAGACACCATAACAGAAAGTTTTGACAAGTCAATAATCATATCTTCATCATATCTTAAGGCACTTTGACTAAAATACATTTTTTGTTTTTCTAAATATACTTTAATAATTTTTGCAAAATCTTCATTCTTTCGTGTTTTGTTAAAATAAGAAATACTTTTGTCATCAATCGCAAAAAAAGCAGAGATGGCTCCGTATTTTGGACATAACTTTAGTATTATTGCCCTATCTTCTAAACTTAAAAAGTGAAGTCCTTCTCCATAAAACTCTATAAGTTTTCCTTTTAGATCATAAGTACTCAAGCGCATACATAAAGCATGTACAATATCATTTGAATCCACACCTTCTTTAAGTTCCTTTACAATATTTATACCAAGAACTTTGGGAAGTTTGATACAAAAAGAAGAAGAGAAAATAGCTTTTTTGACTTGTATTTCTTCAAGACTGTAAGCAAACACACCTAAAGAATTATGCATAACATTTGAAGAATTATGACAAAGCAACATTTCTGGATAAATAAAATTCTTATTGTCTTTTTGTTCTAGGTGTATAATACTTGAAAGATATTCTAAATGCAAATCATGATTCATTCCACTTCCAGGAGGAATTACTCTTAGTTTCGAAAATGTTTTTTCAGCCCATTTAATACAAGTATACAAGTCATATTTTTTTTCAAAAGCGTCATTATTCAAAGTTTTACTGCTGAAATCATCCAAAAGTATATCAAGCATTACAGAGGGATTTATTATAGAGCTGTCTTTATTACGTTTTGACGCTTCTTCTCTCATATCTGCTAAATCAAGTAAGGTAGTTATACAACCTAGGTTTTCAAAGGTGATTCGTGAAGGATAAAAATATATATCCTTCGTTTTTTCTCCTAGAAAAACACGCAATACTTCTTTAAATTCTTCTTCATCTTTTGCTTTTCTAAGATTGGCCTCTAAAAGAATTTTTAAGACAATAGGCAAAATCAATAAAGATTCATATTCTTTATATAGTAAAGATAAGTCGTAAAAATAAAAAGTTTCATTTTGTATTTTCAAGCTATTAATAATATTCATAAGTAAATAGTAACTCCTMWAAAGTAAKTAATAAAYAAAATAGCGTATGMTTCTTTAATCTTTTATTATACTAATAATCTTTCAAAATGTAATATTCTTTTTGTCTTAAATAACTTATGATATAATCACACTTATTTTTTCAATGGAATGGTGATGAAAGATACAATTAAAATAGTTAACGCAAGAGAAAACAACTTAAAAAACATAAACCTAGAAATACCTAAAAACAAACTTATTGTTTTTACAGGATTATCAGGTTCAGGTAAGTCAACATTGGCTTTTGATACGTTATATGCAGAAGGACAAAGACGTTATATAGAATCTTTATCTGCTTATGCACGTCAGTTCTTAGGTAAAATTGCTAAGCCTGATGTTGAGCGCATAGAAGGACTAACACCTGCTATTGCAATTGATCAAAAAACCACTTCTAAAAATCCAAGATCAACAGTCGGAACAATTACTGAGGTCTATGATTATTTAAGACTCTTATATGCAAGAGTAGGTGAGCAACACTGTCATCAATGTGGAGATCCTATTTCTGAAATGAGTGCTTCTGATGTTATTGAAGAAGTACTMACMYTACCMSAARRTGCTAAACTTGTTATCTTAGCACCYCTAGTYAACCGTAAAAAAGGTACTTTTGCWGATTTATTRGAATCTTTACGAGCTAAGGGTTATGTAAGAGCTATGATTGATGGTGTTATGGTTAGACTTGATGAAGACATAGAACTAGCAAAAACACAAATGCATACWATWAAAGTYGTAATTGATAGAGTGGGYGTMAAAGAAGARAACAGACAAAGAATAGCYCAAGATGTWGAAAAAGGTCTAAAAGARAGTTTTGGWGAACTTGARATTGAAGTAATTAATCATGAAGATGTAATGTGTGAAAAACATCACCATTATTCTGAACAYATGGCATGTTTTGCTTGTAAAATATCTTTTGARCCCTTAGAACCTTTRTCTTTTTCTTTTAACTCACCTAAAGGCGCTTGTCCTTCTTGTGATGGWTTAGGAATAMGATATGCCATTGATATGAAGAAAATTATTAATGCTGACTTATCTATTGAAAAAGGTGCGATTAAAGTTATTTATGGTTTTAATAAAGGCTATTATTTTAAAATGTTACTTGCTTATTGTCAAGCGGCTAATATAAATATTACTGTTCCTTTTTCAAGTTTAGAAGAACACGAGAAAAAAGCCATTTATCATGGAGGGTTTGAAGAAGTAAAATTTACTTGGAAAAACCACAAATTAAGCAGAAAATGGGATGGTGTTGTAAAAATTGCCTATGGAATGATTAAAGATGAAAAAGAAATGGCTGAATACATGACAGAAAAAACATGTTCAGAATGTGGTGGTCACAGATTAAAACCTTCTTCTTTGGCTGTAAAAGTTGCGAGTAAATCAATTTGTGAATTAACATCAATTCCAATAGAAGACTCTCACACTTTTTTCCAAGATAAAAAGAATTTTGCGTATTTAAACGAGCAAGATACAATGATTTCTGTTCCTATTTTAAAAGAAATTAAAGAACGAATCTATTTCTTATTTGATGTTGGTTTGGGATATATTACTTTAGGTAGAGATGCCAGAAGTATCTCAGGAGGAGAAGCCCAAAGAATTAGAGTGGCTTCACAAATTGGTTCTGGTTTAACGGGTGTATTGTATGTTTTAGATGAACCTTCAATTGGTTTACATGAAAGAGATACGAATAAATTAATAAAAACATTAATAGCCTTACAAGAAAAGGGAAATACAGTTATAGTCGTAGAACACGATAAAGAAACAATTAAAGCGGCAGATTATATTGTTGATATTGGACCAAAAGCAGGTAAATTTGGTGGAAATATTGTTTTTGATGGAACCTATAAACAAATGTTAAAAGCAAAAACACTTACGGCAAAATATGTATCAGGCGCTAAAAAAATTGATTATAAACATGACCGACCTTGTGAAACATTTATAGAAATAAAAAATGTTACTATTAACAATATAAAAGATTTAAATGTTAAAATTCCTCTTAGAACCCTATGTTCTATTACAGGAGTATCTGGAAGTGGAAAATCTTCTTTAATATTACAAACCCTACTTCCTGTTGCAAAAGAATTATTAAACAATGCAAGAAAAGTAAATAAAGTAGATGGAGTAGAAATTACAGGGCTTGAGCTTTTAGATAAAGTAATTTACCTAGATCAAAGTCCAATAGGTAGAACTCCAAGATCAAATCCAGCAACGTATACAGGTTTAATGGATGAGTTAAGACTGTTATTTTCGAAAACTAAAGAAGCACAATTAAGAGGTTATGCAATTGGACGTTTTTCTTTTAATGTAAAAGGCGGACGTTGTGAAAAATGTCAAGGAGAGGGCCAAATCAAGATTGAAATGCATTTTCTACCAGATATTATGGTTAAGTGTGATGAATGTCATGGTTCAAGATATAATCCTCAAACCCTTGAAATCAATTATAAAACAAAGAGTATTTCTGATGTATTGAATATGAGTGTGGATGAAGCTTTAGAATTTTTAGTTAAAATTCCAAAAATTCATGCCAAACTACAAACCTTAAGTGATGTAGGTTTGGGATATATTACTTTAGGACAAAATGCTATTACTTTATCAGGTGGAGAAGCACAAAGAATTAAATTATCAAAAGAATTAAGTAAAAAAGATACAGGGAAAACACTTTATATCTTAGATGAACCTACGACTGGTCTTCATTTTGCTGATGTTGATAGATTAACCAAAGTATTACACCATTTAGTGGATTTAGGAAATTCTGTTTTAGTCATTGAACATAACTTAGATATTGTTAAAAACTCTGATTGGGTTATTGATATGGGACCTGAAGGTGGAAGTAAAGGTGGAAAAATAGTAGCAGTTGGAACACCTGAAGATATTGCTGCAAATCATAAAAAAACAGCTTCATATACTGGGTATTACTTAGAAGCAGAATTGGCACAATAGTATGCAAAAAATAAAAAAAATAAAGATATAAAATGAATAATAATACAAACCCTATGCAAGGTATTACCTTAGAGAAAATGCTTATAGCTCTTGAAAAAGAATATGGTTTTAATGAACTTGGAAAACGCATTAATATTAATTGTTTTAATTACGATGCTAGCATTAAATCAAGTCTTACGTTTTTAAGAAAAACTCCCTGGGCAAGAACAAAAGTAGAGAATTTATATAAAAGTACTTTTATTGACTAAGACCTTAGCTATTGATTTATTTATACAAGCCATTCAAAAAAATGAATTTGTACAAGCGCATGAGTTATTAGAAGACGATTGGAAATTGTATAAAAAAAAAGAAATGAAAAAACATGCTAAAGCTTTACAAGGTCTAATTAATGGAGCCACTGCTTTGGCATTACTTCATATAAAAAAAAGACCACATGCTTATGTTAAAGTATGGAAAGTTTTTGAAAAATATAAAATTTTATTAGATGAAATAGAATTAGAGAATATGGACAGATTTATCTTAGCAAAACAAATATTAGAGCAAAAAAATAAAACACTAAATTCTTAAGATATATTTTGTTTATTTTCATGTATTAAATATGCTTTCAATCTCATCATTTCATCGGTTGGATATTTGTTTTCAGCAGTACCTCTTGTAACTTTTACAAAAAAATCCTTGCTGGCATCATTAAATCCAAAATTCAAGTTTGATAAAACCACTTCAGTATAGTTTTTTGTACTTAAATTTTCGGTTTTTGAAACTTCCTTTGTTTTATCAAGGGATGAAATTTCATTCGTATATATTTCTTCAACATCATTATGTTCTTTTAAAGGTTGTACAGCTTTAAGTTCATTGACTTTTTGTACTTTTTCAGATGAGTTAAACTGAAACTCTTGTAATTTAGCTACTAATCCAAATTCCATGACATCCTCCTATAAAAGGCTTATTAACTATTATACATCTTTTAGGATTTTTTTACAAATTAAGTACTTTTTTTTAGGTATTTTGTTTTAATTTACTTAATTTGTGCTATTATTAGCTATTAATTTATTTAGGAGAAGAACTTGGACGTTCCCCAGAGGCACAGTTTATATTTACGAAGAAGTAGGACAAAATGGATATCTTAATTCTATTATTTGTTCTTGTTATTACAATTTCATTTTTATGTTCAGTACTAGAATCAATTTTATTATCTACTAATGTAGCATACATCTCAGTTTTAGAAAAAAAGGACCCAACGTCTGGGACTTTACTAAAATCACTTAAAACAGATATTGACAAATCAATTGCATCCATTTTAATACTCAATACATTTGCAAATACTTTAGGTGCAACTGCGATTGGTGTTCAAGCGCAACATGTATTTCAAAATGATTCAAATTATGTTTTACTGGTATCAATTGTACTAACGTTTTTAATTTTATTTTTGGCAGAAATTATTCCAAAAACAATTGGAGCAGTCTATTGGAAACAATTAGCACCACTAGCTGCCAGGATAATTAATATTTTTATTTTTATTACTTATCCAATTATTATGATTACACAATTTGTTACTAGAAAAATTTCCAATGGAAATGACAACAGTGATTCAATTTCAAGAGAAGAATTAATTCACTCTACACTTTTAAGTGAAGAAGAAGGAATTATTGGAGATTTAGAATCAGATATTATAGAAAATACCTTAACATTACACGATGTTAAAATAAAAGATATTTTAACGCCTAGGTCTGTTGTTTATGCTATTGAAAAGTCAACTATAATAAAAGATATTCTTGAAGACAAACGGACCTATAGATACTCAAGGGTACCTGTTTATGAGGGAACAATTGACAATATTGTAGGTGTTGTAATGACAAAAAAAATCTTTAAACAAGCAATAAAAGACAAAAATGTAAAAATTGAATCTATTATGAATGATTTTTTTACGTTAAATGAAAATATTCCTGTTGCAAAAGCAATGAACATTTTTATACAGAAAAAAGAACATATGTTTATAGTATCTGATAATTATGACCAAACAGAGGGAATACTTACTCTTGAAGACTGTATAGAAACACTCTTAGGTCTTGAAATTATGGATGAAAGTGATATTACTGCAGATATGAGAAAACTGGCTTTAAATAAAATGAAAGCAAAAAGAAAAGAAAAAGACTTGTAGAAGAAACTAGTTTGTTTCTTCTTCTTTAATATCTTCTTCTACATTTGTACCTAATAGCTCAGCAATTTTAGCATCTATTAGTGCAAGTGTTCTTTCTTGTGTTTTATAGGAAATTTCTGGAAGTTCTCCACCCCACATTTTTTCGGCTTCTTCAAAACCTTGAACAATACCTTTTCTACTTTCTTGTAGGGCATCGATATTATTTCCTGCTATTAAGAAAACAAAAGAAGATACTCGATCAGAAGTTTTTTCAATAGAGAAAAAACCACCTTCATCTAATAATTCCTGTGCTTCCTCTGAACCCAGTTCACTTATAGGTTTTCCTTCATATCCCATTTCTTTAAGATTTGAAGAAAATGCATCTTTACCAGATAAAAAATCCAACGCTTCTTGATTTCCATTTAGAATTTTATCAAGTATACTTTGATTATTGGTATTGTAACTTGAAAATTCAAAAGACCGAATACTAATTGATAGATTAAATCCTTCATCTGAAATCGATAAATTTATAGATGTTTCAGTGTAACTTGCTTTAAAGTAAGT
Organism: Arcobacter sp.; assembly: GCA_002733685.1. Classification (GTDB taxonomy): domain Bacteria; phylum Campylobacterota; class Campylobacteria; order Campylobacterales; family Arcobacteraceae; genus NORP36. The sequence continues at coordinate 66,016 of NVWN01000003.1, forward strand.
CTCTTGATTTTTTGCACTTGATTCTTGATTTGAATTACCTTCTTTTGACATTGCATTTGTAAAGTTTTTAAACGCATTTGCATAGGGATTATTTCCAGATCCTATTTCATTCATTAGATGCTCCTTGAGGATAACTTAATAAATAATTCTATCTGTACATTTCTTAAATCTAGATTAAGTGATTTCCATTTTGTATAATAATTCAGGGTGCTAAACGATTAATTATCCACTTATCATTTTCCAGAGTATATTCAAACCTATCATGTAAACGGTCTTTTCCACCTTGCCAAAATTCAATTTTAACAGGTTTCACTACATAACCACCCCAAAAAGAAGGAAAAGGCAAAGAACCCTCTAAAAATTTATTCTTTATTTCGTTAAATTTATTTTGTAAAATAGAGCGTGAAGAAATAATATCACTTTGATGAGATACCCAAGCCCCAATTTGACTACCTTTTGGCCGTGATAAAAAATATTTTAAAGATTCAGCCGTAGAAATTTTTTCAATTCTACCTTCAATTTTTATTTGTCGTTCAACCCCTAACCATGCAAAATGCAAAGCAGCTTGTGGATTTTCTTCAATTTGTTTTGCTTTTGAACTTCCATAGTTTGTAAAAAACACAAAACCTTTTTGATCAAATAGTTTTAACAATACAATACGAATTGATGGTAATAAGTTTTTTCCAACAGTTGCTAGTGTCATTGCATTTGGTTCAGATACCTTTGATGCTGTAGCTTCTTCAAACCATTTTTCAAACTGAACAATAGGGTTTTTATCTAAGTCTTCTAACTCCAAAGACATTTTTGCATATTCTTGTCTATGATCTCGTAAATCCATTCTCTACCCCAGTAATAATTTTCTAAAATATATCTAAGTTCTCTTTTAATATCAATAAAATATTCACTTAAGAAGTCATTTTATTTATAAGTATTGGGGCTAATTCCAAAAACTCTTTTAAAACTTCTTGTAAAATGACTTTGATCACAAAATCCAAATTCATAAGCAATATCACTTACATTAAGATCTGAGTTCTTGGCTAAAATATTTTCGGCACAATTTATTTTTTTATTAATCATATAAGCATGGGGAGAAAGTCCATATTTTTTTTTAAATGCTCTTATTATATAAGAAGTATTATACCCTACTTCATAGGCAATATCATCTAAGCTAAGTTGTTCATTAATATTTTCCATAATATAATTTTCTATTGTTTCTAAGGGAATATTATTCTCATTACGCTTTATTTCATTCTTGATTTCTTTGCAATAATGTGTAAAAATCTTTCCTAAGAAAGAAGAAACTTCATTGTGTATACTAGATGATTCTTTTTCTCTTAACACTCTATCACACATAGAAACAAAAGCATCATAATAAGATTCCATACTTAAGATATTTAAAGAAATGGGAAGATAAGAAAGTTTCATTTTTTTAAATATTTGCTTTTGTATTTTAATACACCATTTTTTATCCAGATGCAAAGAATAATAGCCTTTTGAGCTTTTTTTCATATTTTTTGTCAAATGTACTTCTTGTGGATTAAAAAAACACAATTGTTTTGGTTTTAAATATTGTGTTTCTTTTAAATACACAGCAACTTCCATACAACCTTCTTTAAGAGCTGTAATATTCAAGGTTTCATGCGAATGTTTTGAATAATTTGAAAAAATTTCTTCGCTGTATTTTACTTGAGCATAAAATTTATTATTTGAATCGTATAAAAGTTTAATATTCATCCCTCTAAAATTTTTAATGTCAATATAATACAAGACACATTTTCTTTAAGATGATATTATCCAATATCAACTTACAAAGGCAAATAATTTGAATATTAAACATACTCTATACTCTTCTTTTAGAAGTGCTCTTATAATTTTAAAACTGGTTATTCCTATTTATATCTTGGCAGATATTTTATACTATTTTAATGTACTCTCCTACGTATCTTTTATTATTGAACCCTTTACTTCTATTTTGGGTTTACCTAAAGAAGCAGCTTTAGCTATTATCTCTGGTATATTTCTTAATTTATATGCAGCAATTGCATTCGCAGCACCTTTGGACTTAAATCCTCAACAGTGGTCTGTCTTAGCCATTTTTTTAGGAACGTGTCACTCTTTAATTGTAGAAGGCATTATTATGAAAAAACTTGGTATTGCAAATTATTACTCTTATTTATTACGCTTTACAGCAGGCTTATTTATAGCTTATTTATCCAGTAAATTACCTGCTTCATTTTTTGAAGCAAGTTTAAGTACTTCTGTATTTGAACAAACTACCTACAGTACATTCAATGATTTAATCATAGGTTCTTTGTATTCTTCTTTTATACTTTCATTAGAAATTATAGTACTTATCACCGCTTTGATTTTTCTTATGGACTATATAAAATCAAGAGATTTTGTCAAAAATAGTAAAAAAAATATTTCCAAAAGTTTTTCTTTGGGAGTTGGTATATTATTAGGTATTACTTATGGGGCTGGTATTTTAATTAATGAAGCAAAAAACAAATCCCTTAATCGCGAAGATTTATTTTATGTAAGTAATTTTTTAATGATTTGTCATGCTATTATTGAAGATACCATGCTTTTTGTAATTTTTGGAGCAGACTTTACAGTAGTAATAATAATTCGCTTAAGTTTTGCGCTCTTCTTATCGTTTATTTTATTGAAAATATATCAATACAAAAATAAAACATTAATTTTAAAAAACTAATGTTTTATATATTTATATTAACTTTTAGATTAAGATTATTTACCAAACTTTTTACTGAGTTTCCCAAATTATCTTCATGTGTCAAACACGCACCATTGGATATTAAATAATTTGTTACTCTTGTTTTATTATACAATAAAGCATAAATCAAAGGGGTAGATCTTACTAAATCAAGTTGATTGATATTTAGTCCTGCACGTAATAAGGTTTTAATCATTTTTGCATTGTTTTTATATACAGCATAATGCATAACATGTAGTTTAGTATTAATATCAACAATTAAATCAATACCTAATTCAATTAATAAAGCAATAGCAGATAAATTTTTATAAAATACTGCCCAATACAAAGCATTTCTACCATTATCATCTCTTACATTGATATTTGCACCATATATTAATATGTCTTTAATTTTATCTTGTGTTTTAGTTGAAATCAGTTCAAATAATAAGCACCAACCTTCATCAAATTTAGTATTTACATTCGAACCCATAAACAATAATTTTTTAAAAGTAAAATCATTTTTAACATTTAAAATAAGTTCTTGATTAAATTCAATATTATTTCTATTTATTAGAATATTATCACTCATAGTTTCTCCTTTTTTTATTTAAGTTATTCTAACATTTTAATACTTAAACAATATTGAGAACTGTTATCATATATTCATTAAAGTAAATTTTATCTAACTTTGCTATACTCCAGAAAAAAGGCCTTTTTTGTTAGATCAAAGACAAACCTGTTATTCTTGTTACAGACCTATGCTTACGTGTATGTGTAAGTACATAAATAAAATATCAAGCAATACAAAATTTATTTTATTAATGCATCCAAAAGAATTCAGAAAAACTAAAAATGGAAGTGGACATTTTACGCATAAGTCTTTAGAAAATTCCGAAATTCATATAGGCATAGATTTTACAGCCAATAAAAGAATTAATGAATTAATAGATGATACAAACAATGCTTGTTATATTTTATACCCAGGGCATGAGAGTTTATTATTAAATAAAAACAAACCCCAAGAAAATAAAAACTTGGTTTTATTTTTAATTGATTCTACTTGGGCCTGTTCAAAAAAAATGTTAAGAGTAAGTAAGAATTTAGCACGCTTGCCAAGAATGAGTTTCACTCACAATAAAAGTTCACAGTTTATATTCAAAACACAACCCGCACATTATTGTTTATCTACCATGGAATCAACCTTATGTATACTTGAACTTTTAAACATTCATGGTATCGAAAATATAAAAAACAAGGAATTAGAAGGATTTTTAGAACCTTTTACTCAAATGGTTAAGTATCAAGTCAAGTGTATTCCAAATAATGAAATCAGATATAAAGAACCCTTTAAAAAATCTTCCGTTTAATTTTTATTTTTCTTACAAATAAACCTAAAAGAACCAAAAACAATGATATATACGTTATGTCTTTTGGGCTTTCATCAAAAATAACAAAAGCCCAAAAAATAGTAAACAGTGGAATTAAGTACGTAACTAAGGACATAAATTGAACTCCTACACTTTGTATTATTTTTATTCTAATAATAGAAGCACATGCTGTTGGAATAAGCGCTAAAAAAATCAAAGCATAAAAAGCAGTATTTAAATAACTCTCGTAGATAAACGTATCAAAATACAAAACAAAAGGAAGTAAAATAAGAGAGGCGGACAAAAACATAGAACTTGAAGTAATAATACTAGAAGTGTTATGAAGTTTTCTTAATAATAATCCAGAAGCAATATAGCCCATACTTGCAAATAAAACTGCAATTTGCCCATAAAAAGCATTATTATTATCGCTGTTAAAACCATCTGCTAATAATAATACTATTCCTAAAAAACCCAATGCTACACCTAAAAGTTTAAAAAAAGTAAATTTTTCATCTTTTGTAATAAAATGCGACAATATTAATGCAATAAAAGGTCCCACAGCTAAAACAATAGAAGCAGTACTTGCATTAATATATTGTTGTCCCCAAGCAAGGAGAGAAAAAGGCAAAGAGTTGTTTAACAAAGCGGCAAGTATAATAATACCCCATGTTTTGGAATCTTTAGGAAAAGAGAGTTTTTTAAAATAAATAATAGGAAGAAAAAACAAAGCAGCAAAAAAAATACGAATAAATGCAATAAATAAAAAAGAATATTTTTCTAATGCTAGTTCAATGCAAATAAAACTTCCAGCCCAAATTGAGCTTAAAAAAAGAAGTTTAAGATAATCACTACTTTCTACTTCTTTTAAAGCTTTCACTATTTTATCTTAACAAAACTTACGCCATTTTCTAGGCTTTGGATATTTTTGATATTTTCAATACTTAAAGAATGTGTGTCATTAAAAACATATTTCATTAAATATTTAACTTCTGTGTTTGTAAAACCATCAATTTCTTTGTCTTTAATAGTTACTTCATTCATATTTTTAATGTAAATTCGTTTTAGTTTATTGTTTTTTTCTTTTACATAATAAACAATATCATATATTTTTGTATTGATTTTTTCAATAGTAACAAGTACTCTATCATCTTTTGCTTCAAGTTTAAAATCAGAAAAAACAGTCTTAAAATCTTTTGTACTTATAAAACCAATGTACAGTTTTGTAAAAATATCAAAATAAAGACCCAATACTCTAGATTTAAAAAAGTTCAAATTAATATTTGAAGAATCTTTAAAACGGGTATTTTTTAAAATCCATTCTAAGGTTTGAAAATAAACAAACTGTTTATATTTAATAACAGATGTTTCTATAAACTTTTTAGCAGTGGGAGGATCGATTTTTTTATACTTTGTTTTTTTGAAAATAATATTTTTTAACAAAATTTCATTGTCCAATTCTTTAGTAAGCCAAACCGTACAAAAAGAAGGAAACTTTTTAATGCCCAAAGAACCTTCTGTTAATACAATTAAGGATTTAATTTGCATAGAAGGAAATAGTATTTTTAGTAAAGCATATTTTTTATCAAGTCTTTTAATTAAAGACACTGTTTTTTTAGATGTTGACATTTCTACAAAATACAAAGCCTCTTTGGTAAAAAACAAGGCATCAAATTCTGAAATGTCTTTATAAACAGATTTATAAACAATTTGTGCGCTTTTGTTAATTAATAAACCATTCTTTTTGTATCTATGATCTGCATTTTGATGAGGACCTTTTAAAACAAATCGCGTAATCTCATCGTTATTTTGTGCATATCTTAATAAATGCTCATAAATTATGTTTTCGTATACTTCACCTTTAAAACTGCTGTAAGCCGCCATATAGGACTCACTGCTTTCATCTACGTTATTACGTATAAGTGTTTTTATATTGCGAATGTCATAACTGTAACAAAAAACTTCTTTATGAATATTTTCTAAGTTTAAGTTTTGTATCTCTTGGGTAATTTCAAATTGATTCAATATCATACTTATTATTAAATTTTAAAAGATTATATCTAAATAATTATAAAACAATTTTACAAATAAATTTTTGAATTATATATCTAAGATATTTAAAGTATCTATATTCTTATAAATATTTTAAATTACAAGAAAATTATTCGTATATCACTGATTTTAGGCTTTAATTTAAGTCAGGATAAACTATAATTTGAAAAACTATTAAGTAACACTCATGAAAAAACACATTATTGAACAATCTATTATTTTATACTCTATTTCTAAATGGTTATTAATTTCAAGTTTAATTGGAATTGTAATTGGTGCTATTGTAACTGTATTTCTAACCATCTTACAAGCAGCAGAAGATTCAAGAGAACTCTTGAGTTTTAACTATTATTACACCCTTCCTTTTGCTTTTATGTTTACGGTATGGCTTGTAAAAACTTTTGCACCAAATGCCAAAGGTCATGGAACAGAAAAAGTAATTGAAGCCATTCATAAAAGACATGGGCAAATTGATGTCATTATTATTCCTGTGAAACTTCTGGCTACTGTAGTTACTATCTTTTCAGGAGGTTCTGTAGGTAAAGAAGGTCCAGGAGCTCAAATAGGTGCAGGGGCTGCTTCTTTTATTGCTGATTTATTTAAGTTTTCAAAAGAAAACAGAAAAGTGCTGGTAATTTGTGGAATTTCTGCGGGTTTCGCATCTGTTTTTGGAACACCCATCTCAGGTGCAATCTTTGGAGTGGAAGTATTAATTGTTGGTATTATTATGTACAATGTTTTACTTCCCTCTTTTATCTCTGGTTTTGCTGCATTTACAACTGCTCGTTTTTTAGGTATGGACTATACTTATTTTAATATGCGATTTTCTCAAAGTATTGACTTGGAGTTTACTTTGATTTTTCAAGTAGTACTTGCAGGGATATTTTTTGGTATTGTATCTGATTTTTTAATTACCTTTTTAAAAAAGAGTGAGTTTGCTTTTTCAAAAATAAAAATTAATGTATATTTAAAAGCCTTTTTAGGAGGTTTGATTCTTATAGGTCTAACGCTTATATTTGGAGAAGCTTATTTAGGTTTAGGCCTTGAAACCATTAATACCTCTTTTTTCTCAGACGCAAGTATAGCAGCAGAAATACCTTGGTATGCTTTTTTATTAAAAACAGTTTTCACTTCTTTAACCCTAGCAGCAGGTGGAAGTGGTGGGGTATTAACACCAATATTTTTTGTAGGATCCACTAGTGGAAATTTATTTGCAACTATGATTGGGGATCATTTTGCATTTTTTTCTGCTATTGGTTTTGTTTCTGTTTTAGCAGGTGCTGCAAATGCACCAATAGCGGCCACTATTATGGCTGTAGAGCTCTTTGGCGTAGAGATTGCACCTTATGCTGCTATTTCTTGTGTTATTTCTTTTTTAATGACAGGACACAGAAGCGTTTTCCCCTCACAAATTCTAAAAATGAAAAAAAGTGATTTATTAAATGTACACATGGGAGAAGATATTGACCATACGACTGTAGATATTTCAGATGAAAATAAAATGAAATTTTTTAAATTACAAAAAAAGATACTATCAAGAGCAAGGAAGAAAAAACATGAGCCTAAAGATTAATTAATCGTTCAATATAATTAGTAGTTTTTATTTTTATTAGAGAATATAAACTTCATTAGATATAATTTTATATTACATATCAAACAAGGCATTCAATGGAAATCAATTTTTACAGGTTAATTGACCTAAGTTTTATTTTACTCATCTTATTCTTTACATATCACGCATATAAAAAATATTATTATCTTAAGTTTTTTGATTTTTTTAAGCTTCTGTTTTTAATTACAATTTCTGCAAAATTATCTAGTTCAACTGCTTTTTTTCTAAAAAAACTGCATATTATTTATGCCGATACAAACTCTGTTTTGCTTTTAATTGCTTTTTTACTTAATCTTTTTATAATTTTTTATTCTATTAAATATTTTATTTCTTTTGCCAATGAATTTATAAGCAGCTCTAAAATTAGAAAAACCTTTGCGCTTGTGCTTTCTTTTGTCGAAGTATTTTTACTTGTTACTTTTATTACGTATATGTTAATGCAAGTTAGTTTCATTAAACAATATGCTTATCCTATTGTAAACAAATCACATTCATATAAATATGTTAAACATTTTTATATACAAGTATTAAATAAAGACTTTTTATATGTCATTATGAATGCTAATACAAAAACATCTAAAGAAGAAATTATATTCAATTCTTTTAAAAATGCTTTTTAAGTTCTTCCTTTTTTAACAAAGATAAGGTTTTTTAAAGCTCTTTCCTCATTCTTACAAGGATGAGTGCTCATTATATTTAAGCGTTCTTTGAAGCTAAATTCTGGGGCAAGACTTGAATAAAGATCTTTAATAAAATCGCTTTTAAGCTCAGGTGCATTTAAACACGAAAGTATAATGCACTCTTCTTTAGCAAAAACATTCAAACGCTTAATAATTTTTTCATAATCTTTACTAACTGCAAAACTTCCCTTTTGAAAACTAGGAGGATCAATTATAATTAAATCATAAGGCCCTTCTTTTTTAATTGCATTCCAAGATTTAAGTATATTATGTGGCAAAAATTTTACTTTTTTAAGATCTAAGTCATTAAGTCTGTGATTTGTTCTTCCAATATTTAAAGCACTTTTACTCATATCAATATTAACTACCTTAGTTGCCCCTCCTTTTATTGCACAAACAGAAAAAACGCAGGTATAAGCAAATAAATTTAACACTGTTTTATTTTTGCTGTTATTTAAAACATAATCATGCCCTATTTTCATATCAGAAAAAAAACCCATATTTTGATTGTTTAAAAAATGTGCTTGGTATTTTAAGCCAAGTTCATAAATGAACTCTTCTTTTTTTAACTCACCCAAAACTATCATACTTGGTGATTTATTTAAATATCGTCTTTGAACAATAAAACATTCGTAATTTTTTGCATGATACAGTTCTTCTACTAAATCAATAATTTGTTTTTCTTCTTTTTCTTCTTTATACAAACTCAAGAACAATATTTTATTCATTGAATCAAGAAGAAGATATTCATAGGCATCATAATAGCTCCCACGTCCGTGAAAAAGCCGTATAAATTCTTCATTAGTATTTTGTACATTTTTAAAAATAATATCTTTTAGCTCTTCTATCTTCATAATTAACCTATATATTTAATTTATTTAACATTTTATAAAAAATGTCAAAAAAGTACAAGACATTTTTGACAAATTTTGATATTCTTCACATATTATTCTATAAAAAGGTTTTTAATGGAGTTTTTAGAAGATATAAGTCTAACATGGTACATAATATTTATTTTAACAGGTTTTGTTGCAGGTTACATTGATGCAATAGCAGGAGGCGGAGGTATGATTCAAGTACCTATTTTACTCTTAAGTGGAATTCCTCCTTTATTTGTACTAGCAACAAATAAGATTGCAGGCTTATTTGGTACATTAATGGCAAGTATTAAATATGCCATGAGTAAAAAAATGTCTTTTACTATAGTTTGGGTTGCTCTAGGGCCTTGTTTAATCGCTTCTTATTTTGGAACCAGTTTAGTAATGTATTTAAGTGATGAGATAATTGCCTGGGCTATTTTAATATCGATTCCTATTGCTTTGTTATTTTTACTTAAAAAAAGCACTAAAATAAAAGAAGAGAAAAAGAAACTTAGCAAGAAAAAAATCATACTGTGTACTGCACCTATTGGTTTTTATGATGGATTATTAGGACCTGGGACGGGTACATATATGACCATATCTATGAAGAGGTTTTTAAACCTTGATTATATTGTAGCAACTGCATCAACCAAACCACTTAATCTAATGACTAATATAGGCTCTGCCATTGCTTTTTTTGCAGCAGGAAAAATTTTATGGAGTATTGCTTTGCCAATGGCACTTGCTAATGCATTAGGAGCATATATTGGTAGTCATTATGCAATAAAAGGAGGAGAAGCTTTTATTAAAAAGGTTCTCATTAGTGTTTTACTTATAATGTTAAGTGCAAATATCCTAAAAATGATTATAAATTAAAGTATAAACAAAATGTTTATACTTTTAATCTAGTTGTTTTCTAAAATACAAGCGTTAATACTGTCCCATAATTTAATTCTACGAAGCAGTGCTTCTTTACAAACTTCTCTTGCTTCACTCCATTTTTCTTCATCACCTTCACATAATTCGCTAATCATATTTAAAGCCATAGGTCCATGTTCTTCTCCATCAACTTCAATATGTCTGTCAAGATAATATACCAGTTTAGAGAGACCAGCTTGAGGGTTTTTATTGAATTTTCTTACAATTTCAACAAACATATCTGGAATTAAATTTTCACGTCCAAAAGTAAATACAGAAGCAATTAAATAGGATTTTTTRGTATTAATTACAGAAAAAGTAAAATCAATAAATTTTTTTATTTCTTCATTTACTTTTGCAATTTCTAAAGATTTTTGATACGTTTTTCCATCATTTAAGTTATCAATAAAGGTATTGATATCAGAAGTATTTGCTTCTACTTGAGTCATAGCATCAATATACATTTCAAAGTGACTCATAGTTTCATTGTTTTCGTTAAAATCACTTTCTTCGCATAAAACAATATCATTAATTAAACGCCTAGATAACCTATGTCCTTTAGGAGTCCAAGGTACATTTGTATTTGTTAATTCTCTTTGTAAAGATTTTAATAAAGACATAAAATCCCAAACTGCAAATACATGCATTTTCATAAAAACTTGAATGTTTTTAACTGAATCCACATTTTTATATAAATCATGCGCAATAAGTTCTTGTCTTAAAGGCTCCAAATCATTTTTCATTTTTTCTATTTCTGTCATAATTATGTCTTTTCAATAGTTTCTTTTTTCGTAAATATAAAAAATACAATATTTGTATATTTAAAAAAACGATGTATTATACATTAATTTTGCCAATCTTTATATTATTATATTGGACTTCACTTTTCTTGTAAAAACTCACTTCGTAAATGTTCTCGTGCATTTTTATCAACCAAAGAAAAAATTCTATCTATACTGCTTTTTTCTGCTGTTTTTTTATGACCTTTAACTTTTATAAAAGAACAATCTATTGCATCAAAAAGAGTAAAAAACTCTTTATAATATAAATGATTTTTAATTTTTTTATTGCTTTTTGAATAATAATCATTTTGTTCAAACTTAGATCTTCGATTATTTAAACCAATAATATTTTGGCAATCGGTATAAATAACAAGGGTGTAAGAACTTAATTCTTTTTCTTTTAAAGCAAAAAGCAGTATTTGTAATTCTGCTAAAGTAGAAGAAGTATTAGAAAAACGTTTGTTTTTAATTAAGTAGCTCGTATCATTAGCATTGATTTGTTTTTCACTTAAATAAAGATAAGAACCATAAGCAATTTTTGTTTGAGGATTAACACTAGAATCAGTAAATAAGTATAATATATCTTTCATAAGAGCCTAAATTAAAGTTTATAAAGAATTTTAACTAAAAAATTCAATATAAACTATATAAGTAAAAGAAATTAATTAAAAAATATATTCTTCTCTTTTTTTACAATAGACTTCTTTTTTGAAACCATTTTATCAAAAATAATAATACAAAAAATTGAAAGTGCTCCAAAACCAACGATTGCTAAAAATAATATATAGAATGCTTGCATTTGTTTCCTTTATTGATATTGAGTATCATTATATTACAAATAAATAAAAAGCATCTTAAAAAGAAACTTTTAAATAGTTCTTATCATAAATAATTTCTCAAAGTAAAATAGAAATAAAATATACTAAGTATTATTTGTTTTCAAAGCTTAAAAGTTTCATACCAAAAACAATAAAAACAATACCTGTAAAAGCTCTAAAGGATCTTTGTACAAAAGAATCTTTATTTTTTGTTTTTATTTTTGAAAGTAAAATAATCATACTTGAAAACCAAAATGTATTTAAAAAAACATGTATCGTGATTAATAGAAAAGCATAAAAAAATGAAGCTTCAGTATTTGGAATAAATTGAGGAAAAGCAGCCAAATAAAACATTGAGACCTTAGGGTTCAAAGCATTTGTTAAAAAACCTTCTAAATAGGCTATTTTGATAGTACTCTTTTTCTTTTTAGTATTATTTACATTTTTAAAACCTTGATTTTTAAAAGAAGAAAATAATGCTTTTATTCCAATAAATATTAAATAACACGCCCCTAACACTTTTACAATAAAAAATGCTTCAGCAGAAGATGTCAAAATAACAGAGATTCCAAGAATTGATAATGCCCCATGTAAATAAAAAGCAGAGATAAATCCAGCAATATTAGCAAAACCAGCATTTTTGCCAGATATTGGTACAGTTTTTGCAAGTAAAAGGCCATTTGGACCAGGAGATACCACTAAAAGAATTGCAACAAAAGTAAAAGTCATTATTTCAATAAGTGTCATGAAAAATCCTTAAAAGTTTGTCCATATAGTATAGTAATCAAACTTATAAAATAAATTTTAGTGAAAAATCAAATATAAATAAGCACTAATACTAAGGATAAAAAGAAAAGTGCAGTTCCAATAAAAATATGCTAAAAACTTTGGACTTGTAGGAAATTCATACTCATTGTTTCTTGGTTCTGTGATACGTGAACCATCCAAAAACGCATGTACTGTAAAAACAACAGCGACTAAAATACAGCTCATAAGAAAAAAATATAATTGCATTACTTCACCTTATTAAAAAATCACGGAATTCTATTATAAGTAAACTTAAAGTACATTTACTTATAATATATATAGTTATTTATATGATAAAACTTTAAGATTTGTAACAAAAAAATTGAAAGTATTAAAAAAGAAGATGAGTAGAGCTATTAATTTTAATGAATTTATCTTTTTTTAAAAACCTGTGTCTGTTATTTGATACCCACATATATAAAGCGTCCATTAAAAACAATGGGAAGATATCAATTATAATAAGGCTAGGCCACAAAAAAGGCAAAGAAAGAGCAATTTGACTTACTGCTCTGCTTTTATTATAGGCTTTGTCACTTTTAATTAATAGTATGCTTTTATTTCCTTGTTCTTCTTGGCCGTATTTTTTAATTAGCTCTTTTGCACTTTTACTATTAAAGCCTGCAAAATAAAAAACCTTATTTTTATCTCTTTTAATAATAAAATTAACAGCTTTAATACAAAAAATACAAGTATCATCAAAAATGATAATTTGAGCATCTTTTTTCATTTTATTCTACGTTTAACATTTGATTGCTTGAAGCAATTAAATGATGAATATTATCTGGCTCAATTGAAGCATGTCCTGCACTTAAACCAATAAACAATTTAGAATTTTTCAATTCTTTATGCAATAACCATGCATTATCAAAAGGACAAACAATATCGTAACGCCCATGAACAATACAAGTAGGAATATCTTGGATTTTATAACAATTTTCAAGAATTTGATTTTCTTTTATAAAAAATGCATTCACCATATAATGTGCTTCATGCCTGGCCAGTGTCCAAGAAGCTTCATCATTAGTATTAGCAGCTAAAAATGTTTCATTAGGAACAAGAGTTACACAAGAAATTTCCCATTTACTCCAAGCTTTAGCTAGTTTTTTAGCTGCTTCTTTATTCTCTCCTGTTAAAACCTCATAAGCTCTTTTAACAAAAGATTTTTCAGAACTTGGAGGCAAGGCTTTTAAATACTCTTCCCAATAATCAGGCACCATTCGTACAGCAGGACCTTGATCAAAAGCCCAAGCAGTATCAGTTTTTCTGCCTAAGAAAATACCTCTTAAAACCAAACTCTTTACTCTTTTTACATGTTCTTGTGCATACAATAAAGATAAAGTAGACCCCCAAGAGCCTCCAAAAACATGCCAGGAATCAATATTGAGTTTCTCTCTTATTTTTTCTATATCTTCAATTAAAAAATGGCTTTCATTATTTTCTAAACATCCATGAGGAAGTGATCTCCCACAGCCTCTTTGATCAAATAATATAATTCGGTACTCCAAAGGATTAAAGAAACGTCTGTCATTCTTAGAGCACCCTCCTCCTGGACCCCCATGTAAAAAAACGACAGCTTGACCATTTTTATTTCCACATTCTTCCACATATATTTGATGCAAAGAATCAACATTTAACAAAAAACTATTATAAGGCTCAATTATGGGGTAAAACTCATTCATTATATTCCTTTAATAAAAGTATAGAAAGTATATGCTTAAATCATTTATAAATATAATAAGAAAATAAAAAAAGCATAAAATAATTACATATATAATAATATAGAATATTATTATATGCTATACTGTAGTACTAAATATCATAAGGAGATATTATGAGTATTGCAAAATTTACAATTTTAAGTATATTACCGCTACTGTTTTTTACTGGGTGTTACAGTGAAAAGATATTAAGAACCAAGCCCACTACTTTTATTGATATGAACCCTAACGTGGAATCAGCAGATTTATATCAATGTATTGACCCAGAAGAAGAGTTATACACTAAAAAAGAAGATATAAATCAAAACATCTGTAGAGGATACACAACAGTTAGTAAAAAAAATATTATGAAAATTGCTAAAGAAGATCTTCCCAGCGCAATTAACAAGTTATTTTATATTTCTGACAATAATTGTAAACAATTTATTGAAAAATTTAAATATAACTACATCAAACAAGATGTTGCTGGTAAAATTTTAAGCTTAAATCTATTTGGTGTTGGCTTAAAAATTGGAGGAATTGCAGATATATCAAGTCAACAATTTGTTAATTTAAGTGATACCTTAAATGAAAATCTTAAAAAAAGACAAACTATTAGAGAAAAAATTCTATTAGATTACCTAACAAAAACAGATCCTACACAAGACAGAAAAAATACAAACACAGGAGTTGATGCTCTCCTAGTTAGTTTTATACAATATGATAAAACGTGTTCTCTTGTTAGAACATTTGATTAAAAAAAAGTGCTTTGTATTTTACAAGGCACTTTTTTATTTTTCTTATTTAAAAATTTAATTCATATCTGACTTTCATCTTATGCTATATATTTATCAGTTAATATTTTCTACTTTATAACCTTTTTTTTCAAGAAGACTTAATACACCATGCTCTCCTACTAAATGAAGTGCCCCAAAAAGAATAAATTCAACTTCTTTATTCGCAAGCATTTTTACAATCTTGGGCATCCATGCTTTATTTCTTTTAATTAATAAGGAGTGGTATAGTTTAGGAAATTTATCTTTCCAAGAATCTAAAGAAACTTTTTTAAGTGCTTCATTATTCCCTTGCCTCCATGCTTCTTTCATTAAAGAAAATTCTTTTTCTATATTATTTAAATCTTTTAACATGTATTTTACAAAAGCACTTTCATTGTTTTTGCCCATATTACTTAAAAAGTCCAGTTGTTTAAAAACACTTTCAAGGAATTTTATTTTCTTTTTATCTTTTAAGGCTTTTTTTGAATAATATTCATCCACGCCAATACCAAGGAGTGAGAGTTTTTTTAATTCTTGCATCATTAACGTAATACTTAACATACCTGGTTTAAATTTGGCTACATTTGAATAAGGTATATTTTCTTTTTTTAAATATACTTTTAATTCTTTTAGTGTTTTATAATCCAAATAATCTTCCAACGTTTTGTTCTTTGAATACAAGGTTTTTCTTAAAATCAAAGGTCTAAAAGAAGCCTGTGAAAATTTATTTGTGTCTGCTTCAAATACAATTGTAGAAGATCTTTTATAAGCATAATCAAAAGCTTTTGGTAATGGGTAATCATTTTTATTTAATAAATGTATTGTTCCTGCAATAAAAAGATGCGAACCATTTTTTGATATTTTCCAAACAGGAGACTGTGCATATACATTTACAAATAAGATGCAAAAAATAAAAATAATATATTTAAATTTCATAATAATCCTTCTAAATTTGATACCGTTTTAAAAAAAGCAAGTTTATTCTTAGTAAAATATTTATACCTATATTTCTTTATCATCTACTTTACTTAAAATATCATTACTAAAACTTAAAAACTTAGCTTTTATTTAAAATTGTATTCTATGTTATTTTAAATAAAAATTGTGAAATGACTATAGAAAAGATGCTTATTAATTATTATTTAAAATAAAAAGTTCATAATGATTTACAGAAAAAGAAAAAACCAGTTTGATCATAAAAAACAAGGAAATTAGAATAAACCATAAAGGCAAAGAAAAATATAAAATCATAATAAGCCCATAAAACATCAAATTAGCTGCAATAAAACGCTGAATTCTTTTTCCAATCAATGCATTCACTATAAAAGCTGCACCTATTGTATAAACAGTAAAAACGAAAGCATAGGCAAAATAAGCATCTAATAAAAAAGAAATAACAAGAAGATGAATATGAAATAAAATAAACAAAAGTCGCTTTTTTGATTGTTTTACATAATGCTGATTCGTAGAAAAAGTAAAATTAGATATACAACCCGCCATAATATCAGCTACTAAGATAAAAGCAGCAATAATTTTCCAGCTAAGTACCCCTTGTGTATCATCTGAATAATTATTATAAATAAAATAAGTAGCTACAAGCGAAAAAACAAAGATTGCAATAAGTTCTAAGACACTTTGTTTTCTTCCAAAAACATCATGAAAAAACTCATTTATTTTTATATATTTCACGTTTATCCTTCATTGTATTTTTTTTCTAAAGCCAATGCTTTATGGTCAATCTTACTTAATGCAAGCGCACTTATTTCATCTTTATTAAACCATGATTTAAAATGATCTTTAGAAACACATCGTAGGTATATTTTTGCTCTTAAGGATATATGGCTGTATTCATGTTTGATTTCACCCAAATAAGTATCATAAAGTTCATCTTTTAAAACCTGGTATTGTTTAAAACTCCATAAACCTTTTAAAAGATTGTTTTCATTTTGGAATAAAGCATATTTATCTTTATATTTATATATTACTAGCTGTCTTTTTCTTAATTCTTTTTCTTTTTTTGGCTTTTTTTCTGGATAAGAACTTGCTTCATTTTTTCCTTCACAGTCCTCATTAAAAGGACAGAGGGTACATAAAGGTTTTTTACTGGTACACACTTGTGACCCTAAGTCCATTAAAGCCTGATTATACGCATAAGCATGTTTTTTATAAGAAGAAAATAATTTATGAGATAAAAGCCAAAGTTCTTTATCTTTTGCAGTTTTTATTTTATAATATCTGTATAAAATTCTTTTTACATTAGCATCTAAAATAGGCACTTCTTTTCCAAAAGCAAAACAGGCAATGGCATTAGCAGTAGAAGGACCAATACCAGGAAGTTCTAATAATTCTTTTACATTTGAAGGCAGTTTTTTCTGAATTATATTAGCAGTTTTATGAATATTTCTGGCTCTGGTATAATATCCCAATCCTTCCCATGCTTTTAAGACATCGGATTCTTTTGCAGCACAAAGACTTTCAAAACTTGGAAATTTTTCTAGAAACTGGAAATAAAATCGCTCAAGTACCGTTTTAACTTGTGTTTGTTGAAGCATTATTTCGCTCAAATAGATATGATATGCATTGTTTGTATTTCGCCAAGGAAGTTCATGCCTTCCGTGTTTTTTATACCAAAGCAGTAAAGCAGTTTTTTTCATATAAAAAGATCTTTTATTTTTAAAAGTATTATATTGTATTAATGTTTATCTTAGATGAAAATGCTATTTTTATTCTTTGTTTTTCAAATAAAACTTGTGGATATATTCAAAAGAAGAATTATTATCCTCTTGAATGCATTCAATCACTTTTTTATTTACGCTAAAAGGAAGTACTTTATTATTAAGAAAAACAAGAACCTTAACTTGTCTTCTAAAACGAAACCAATCTAAATTAGGTTTATTTTTATTGCGTCCTAAGTCATTAAATAATCCAGTTATTTGAACAAGTGCAATGGCTTTATTATAATTTCGAATAAGTACAATGTCACCTTTATGCATTAGAATTTCGAATTCATTAACTTCTTTAGCATTTGTTTCATTATAATCCATTCCGATAACTCTTGTTTCTATAAGAAGCTGCTTAATATCATAAAACTCATCGTCATTTTCTTTATTTAATTGCATTTGCCAATAACTCATAATCTTCCTTATATTAAATAATTTAATATATTATAATATTAACATATTTTTGTATTTTTATGCCTTCTTAAAAAAATACATCATACATTTAAGTCATAAGAAGGATTTGTTCTTGCCACAAGAATAAAAAAGAAAATTTATAATAAGCGCTGATTAAGAGTTTAGCTGATATCATTCACAATAAAATCTAGACTTTTGTTTAGTATGATCGCGTAACTCAGAGGTAGAGTACTTCGTTGACATCGAAGCGGCCATTGGTTCAACTCCAATCGTGATCACCATAAAAAACCTTCTTTAAATAATCTTTCTTAAATATAAAACCATCATTGTTCAATATAAAGTTATCTTTTTCTCTTAAAAAATACCTTATATCTCCAATATTAATGTTCTTCTTTAGTGAACAATAAAGGTAAGTGTTGTTGTTTCTTCTATTGTTTTAACTTTATTTTTTAAGTGTTTTAATTTTATGTTGTTTTGTACTTCATCTTTATGAGTAGTAGATATAAGCCACTGTCCTTTACTTTGAACTCTAATTTGTGCTTTTCCATCAACAATATATGAAAGTAAAGAAAACTTTTCTTTTTGTCCAAAAGTATTACTTGATGCAGTAATATATTCCATACTAGAAGTAGAGGTAAGAGGCTCTCCATAAAATAATACATTAAAACTAAGTAAATCTCCTACTTTTACCTTAGATAAATCATTTAAAGGAATGAGTTCTAATCCTTGTTTTAAGGGCTTTATTTTTTTCCATTTTCCAAGAGTAATATATGCTTTTGCAGTTCTTTTTCCTTGCAGTGAGCTAATAACACCTTGAACATTCTTTGTTTTATCAATACTGGTAAATTTTAAACGTGTACGATTTTTAGTATCAATATATTTAAGCAAATGTGTTTCTTGCGATTTTGCTTCTAGTATATACACACCTTCTTTACTTTTTTCATTAAAGGCGATTTTTTGCAAAGCAATATCGTAATCATAAACATCAAAGTTTTTTGTTTTTAGTTTAACAATTGCTAAAGAAGAACTCGGAATTCTTAAGTTTATTTTTTTCAAATCAGGACTTGTAAGAGTAAATTCTTTAATATTTACTTTTCCATTATAAGAATTTAACATATCATCAATAGGTGTTGTATGTCCCCATCCAATACTAACTGAAGCGGAAGAAGGGCTATAATTTTTAGACTGTAAAGCATTAACCCAAAGCATATGAGAAAACATTGAATTTGTAACAAAAAGAAGTACAAATAATAATTTATTTAAGTGGTTCATTTTTTTCCTTAATATTATTTAAATGCAAATAACATTTATCTTAAATTTTATTTGCATAAAAAACAGACATGACAAGCAAGATATAAAAAATATTTATAAGATGAATAACTCGACTGTATCAATAGTGTAGCACTTAAGAACAAATTTCTTATTTTCTTTAAATTTTGTTAATAATATTGATAATCTATTTCATTAATAGGGTATTATATCAGAAATCATAAGGTAACTAATGACCCTGGATCAAATGGATAAAAATAAAACTGCTTTAATAACAAAATTAGACACCTCAGGAGTTTTGCTTAAAAAATTTTATGACATGGGATTTATTGAAGGCAGCCAAATAAAACTAATTAGAAAATCCCCTTTAAATGATCCTATTGAAGTAAAAATTTCATCTTATTATATTACTTTGAGAATACAAGAAGCTAAGTGTATTAAGGTTAGGTATGAATAATATTCAAGTTGCTTTAGTAGGACAACCTAACTGTGGAAAATCTACCATTTTTAATATGCTTACGAATGTAAAACAGCATATTTCAAATTACCCAGGGGTAACTATTGATAAAAAAGTAGGCTCTTTTTCTTTTAATGATAAAAAGATTGCTATTATTGATTTACCAGGTACCTATTCTTTTTCATCTTTTTCAATAGAAGAAAAAATCACAAGAGATTATATTTTAAAGCAAGATACAAATATTATTTTAAATACAGTAGATGCTTCAACATTAAGACGAAATTTATATTTAAGTATGCAGCTTTTTGATATGCAAAAACCTATGATAATTGCTTTTAATATGATTGATGTAGCAATACAAAATGGCTACGAATTTGATTTTACGCGTTTAGAAAAACTGTGTAATGCAAGATTAATTCAAACCGTAGCATCAAAAAAAGAAGGAATAAATGAGCTAAAAAAAGCAATACTTGAGGTTGATAATAATAAAGAAGCTCATATCTCAAATGTTATTGATTATAAAAATTTGCAAAAACATGTAAATATCATTCAAAAATTAATCGAACCATTAAAGCTTGAACATTCTTCTTTTTACATTAGTATTAAACTTTTTGAGCAAGACAAACAAATGTTTGATTATGTAAAAGAAAATGTAGTAGAATCTAAAGAAATTCTTGATGTCCTAAAGGAGCAGGCAGCATTATTTGAGAAAGAGTATGAACTTACTGCTTCTTCTTATATTGTAAGAACCAGATATGACAAAGCAGATGAATGGCTTAAAGTATGTACAAAAAAAAGTAATTCTAAAAGAACCATAAGTGATAAAATTGATTCTATTGTATTAAACAGATTTTTAGCTTTACCCATTTTAGGACTTATAATATTTTTATTGTACCAACTTTCAATTGTTTACGGTTACGAACTTACAAATTATACCTGGCCTCTTTTAGCTGCTTTAAAAAACCTTGTTATTTCGTTTTTCCCAAATGAGAATATTACTTCCATTCCTTATATTACACAACTGGCCATTTGGATGATGAACAGTGTTAATGCTTTGCTTAATTATTTGCCAATATTTTTAATACTTTTCTTTTTGATTGCATGTTTAGAAGATGTAGGRTACATGCCTCGTATGGCTTTTATYYTRGACAGACTCTTTTCACGCTTTGGTTTACATGGAGAGTCCACTCTTCCTTTGGTTTTAGGTGGAATTTTTGCAGGAGGTTGTGCAGTTCCTGGAGTTATGGCAACAAAAGGAATGAATGATAAAAAAGCAAGAATGATTACAATGCTTACCGTTCCATTAATGAATTGCCTTGCAAAAATACCTTTTTATACSCTTATCATTGCAGCTTTTTTTAAAGAAGAYATGGCAATTATTATGTTTTTAATTTCTACTGTAACTATTTTTATTGCTTTAAGTGTAGGAAAGATTCTCTCACTTAGYCTTTTTGTTTCTTATGAAACAACTCCTTTTATTATGGAGCTTCCTTCTTATCATCTGCCTACKYTAAGAGGTATATTAATAAAAGTRTATGACAGRATTTGGCTTTAYCTTAAAAAGATTGTAACYATTGTAGCAGCSGTTGCTGTKGTATTATTTGTATTAATACAAGTKCCAGGGGTTTCAAAAGAAAAAAAAGAAGTTTTTGATRCMCAAGCCATTAAAATGCAAAAAGATTTTTATMAAAGAATYCAAACAAATWCKTAYCTTTCACATATTGATGAAAAAAGTGARTTTAARRMCTATATCAACTACTACAATACCTACAGAGCWAAACGTATGAATACAACAAATAAAARYACAGCTAAACGTATTGATGCWRSWTATATWRAAAAGAATCCWRTCTTYTTTAAATTTGTTAAACCCAAACGAGAYAAAGAAGCAAGAAAAATAAACAAAGCCTTTARAAAATTCATAAGAGCACGAAAAGCACTTTTTAGAAAYCTTAAAAATGAAAAAGTTGAAAACTCTGCTTTAGGAATGATGGGGAAATTTTTTGTTCCACTTACSCAATATGCAGGCTTTGACTGGAAAATTAATGTAGCATTTTTAAGCTCTTTTGCAGCAAGAGAAAGCTCCGTTGCTACCATTGGAGCTTTATATGAAAACAATAATGCCACTAATTCTAGAAACAACAATGCAATTGCAAGCTCAAATTTATATACACAAGTAAGTGCCATAGCTATTCTTGTGTTTATGGCTTTAACCCCACCTTGTATTGCAACTATGATTATGATAAAAGTTCAAACTAATTCTTATAAATGGATGATCTTTGCAACTATTTATCCAATAACTTTAGGGATATTCGCAGCAATTTTAGTAAATAATGTTGGAAATGCCTACTCGTTAAGTGGTCTAGAGACAATGACCTTCTTTTATTTCACCGTTATTTTAATCACTATCCTCTTAGGCTTAATCCCTAATTCAAAAAAAAAGGAAATATATGTATAAAAAAATCTTAATTTCACTTAGTTTATTTCTAAGTTCTGCACAAGCACACACAGCAATCATGTCTTGTTTTGACAACGGGGATGAAAATATTGTATGCGAAGGTGGTTTTTCCGACGGAAGTTCAGCAAGTGGTATTTTGTTTTTTATTAAACAAAATGAAATAAGCATTATGGAAACCAGAATGAACGAAGACAGCGAAGTGGTTTTTAGAAAACCTCAAGGCGCTTATACTGTTCACTTTGATGCAGGAGAAGGTCATAAAATAGCTATAAAAGGGGAGGATATTGTAGAATGAGCATAGAAGAATATATTTTTACAGGCCTTATTTTAGCACTTGCTTTAGGCTATATTTACAAGTCTCTTTTTAAAAGTAAGGGTTGCGGTTCTTGTGGTTGTGGAGATGAGAAAAGCAAAACTACTAAAACTAAATGCAGTGATTCCTAAAATGGAAAATGTAATTGAAGTAAGAAACCTAAGCCATGCATACGGGAAAAAAAAGATTTATGACGATTTGAATTTTACTGTTAAAAAAGGTCAAATCGTAGGACTTTTAGGTAAAAATGGGGTAGGAAAAACCAGTTTAATTAATATCTTAATGGGATTTTTAAAACCACTTGGGGGAGAATGTTTAATTTTTGGAGAACCTTCATCATCTTTAAGTGAAAATACCAGGAAAAGAATTGGTTTATTACATGAAGGGCATCAGACTTTTGAATTTATGACCATTGAACAAATTGAAAAATTCTATAGCCCTTTTTATGAAAAATGGCGTAARGATATTTATTATGATTTAATGGATTTATTGGCATTACCAAAAACACATAAAATATCTAATATGTCTTATGGGCAAAGGTCACAAGTAGTTCTTGGTCTMATTTTTGCTCAAGATCCTGATTTATTGGTACTGGATGATTATTCTATGGGTTTAGATGCAGGTTACAGACGCTTATTCTTAGATTATCTTCATGATTTTGTCAAAAGCGAGCAAAAAACGGTGTTTGTTACTTCTCATGTAGTTCAAGACCTTGAACACTTAATTGATGAAATCATTCTACTTAATAAGGGTGGCGAAATATTAAAAACAAACTTAGATGATTTATTAAACAACTTTAAATCCTATACCCTTGATTTTACCCTTCCTAATRATTTAARRATTAGGGAAATTGAGCGTTTGSTTAAAAGTGATGTTATTAGAAATATAGAAGTATCTAAAAATKCTCTAAGACTTTATTCTTATGAAAATGAACAAGAAGTACTTAAAAAYCTRCAAGCCTCACATAATGTTTTTGCACAGCTWAATMATACACATATAAACAGAAAARAAATCAATTTAGAAGATGCTTTTATTGGTTTAATGGGGAGATATTAATGTTTCAAGCTATTTTATCAAAAGAGTTTTTAAAAATAAAATATATCTATTTCACTTTAGTAATTTTATTTATTGTTGTTTTATTGTATTTATATATAAGTACCTTACAAAATTTTACTAAAATAGAGCCACACAGTATGTTATGGTATCAAGCGGTGCATATTGGGAATATTTATTATGATGTTCTTAAATTTCTGCCTTCTTTTGCTGCTTTTGTAATTGCACTGGCGCAGTTTCTTCCTGAAATTCATAAAAAGAAGTTTAGAATTCCTCTTCATTTACCTATCAATCAAAATAAAATGGTTTTTTTATATTTAAGTGTTGGTTTATTACTTTTAGCTTTAGTAAATAGTATTTTATTATTGTGTTTATATTTTATTTCATCTATTTTTTATCCTTCTTTAATTGCAATATCTTCAATACAAACTGCTCTTCCTTGGGTATTAGCATCTTTTGTCGTTTATACTTTTTGTGTTGCAATTATGATAGAACCTTATTTTAAAAGAAAATTCTTTTTATGTGTTTTAATGATTATGATTGTTTCATTCTTTTTCTTAAATGACAAATATCAAGGATATAACCATCTTTATGCTTTTTTAACTGTTTTGCTTGTATTATCATTATTTATGCCTCTACTCTCTTTATATCGCTTTAAAAATGGGCATTATTCATTGTTGAAAGAAAAAAGTTTTATTCCTAAACTTTCTTTTCTTATTTTTCTTGTATTGTTTTTAACTTCTTTTAGTTTTTTTCTGCCCTATAGTACAAAAGCCCTTTCAAAAAATATTGATTTGGCTACTTATGTATTTTATTCTGCACCCCAAAAACAATTTATGTATAAACAACACTTAGGTTATCATCATTTTATATATGGAAATGACAAAAATGAAAAACTTAGTTTAAAAGAGTATGAAAAAGCCTTACCATTTATTTATTGGAGAAACTTAGATATACAAAAAAAACTACCTATTGTAATTGATGGTATTTCTTATGATAAAAAAACGATAAAAAAAGCAAGACAAAGTTTTAAGTTTGCGTATAACAATGTAAATGAAAATATAAATCAAGTAGCACTTTATCCTTTATTTAATCCAAGCAGTAAAAAAGGAATTATTTCTTTCCCTAACCTTATGTTTAATCTCGACCAAGAATTTAGTATTTATGATTCAGAGGATAATAGTAAAGATATAGAATTAAGTAAGCAATACACGCTTGCTTTAAAAAACAAAGGTTTTTCTTTTCCAGCTAAAATAATTGCAGGGAAAACAAGCAATATGAAACCTTTAGATGAAGGGTATTTTGTTCTTGATAACAAAAACAAACTTTTTCATTTAAAAAGATATGATGATGAACTGTTCATTAAAAATGTTTCTTATGATTCAAAAATAAAAATCACACAAATCAAAATTTCTGAAAGTAGAAAAAAAGAATTTTATGGTTTAATAATAGATGAAAACAACAATGCTTATGTTCTTATGTATAAGAATTATAATTTTGTTAAATTACCATTAAAATACTACGATAGTAATACTATGAAACTTGAGATTTATGCAAATGCTGTGAATAAACTCATTCGTTATAAAGATGAAAAGTATATTTATGCTGTTGTTTTTGATAAAAACTTCTCTTATCTTGATGAATTTAAAGTAGGCATTCCTCAAGTAAGTTCTTTGTACCAAACATTTTTTGATTATGCATATACCTTTAATATAAAGAAGAATCCTTATAAAAGTTATGAAGAATATTCTTTTGAGATAGGTTCAAAAAAAGCATTTATTTTATCTTTTTGTTTAGCTCTTTTATATTTACTTCTTTTTAGAAAAGAAAAAAAAGAAACAAGAATACTAAAATCGGTACTTTTACTTTTTACGGGTTTGTATGGAGTTTTAATACTTGCAGTCGTATAACGCAGAGAAGATTTTCTTCTCTACGTTTAATTCTATATCTAAATTACTAAAGTCAATTTATATATAGAAATAACTAAGTCGAAATTAAAGACTTTCGCTCCACTTAGAAATATTTTTTAACAAACCAGCACTTGAAGAATCCAGTTCTTCTTCATTTACTTTTTTATCTCCTACTACTAAAGATAACATTTCAGTAGCCAATTCTTTTCCAAGTTCAACACCCCATTGATCAAAAGAATCTACGCCCCATATTACACCTTCTACAAAAACTCTGTGTTCATATAAAGCAATAATTTTTCCAAGTGTTTTTGGATCCAATTTTTTATACATTAGGGTAGTTGAAGGTCTGTTTCCTTTAAATTGTCTGTGCGGTGCCAAACGAATCGCTTCTTCATGAGAAACACCTCTTTTTTTAAGTACTTTAATTACCTCATCCAAGCGTCTTCCTGCCATTAATGCTTGGCTTTGTGCCAGACAATTTGCAAGTAAAAGATTATTGTGCTCATCCATATCTTTCTCATGTTTATTAACAGCTACTAAAAATTCACAGGGAACTATTTCTGAACCTTGATGCAATAACTGAAAAAACGAGTGTTGTGAATTGGTACCTGCGTCACCCCAAACAACTGCTCCTGTTCGTACATGAATACTGTCCCCATTAGAAGAAATACTCTTGCCATTACTTTCCATATCTAATTGTTGAATATAAGAAGGAAAAGAACTTAAACGCTGATCATAAGGTAAGAGAGCACGTGTAGAATAATCACAGATATTAATATGCCAAATACCAACCAAAGCAAGGAGTACGGGTATATTTTCTTCTAAAGGAGTATTTTTAAAATGTTGATCCATTTCATACGCACCTTCTAAAAACTCTGTAAAGTTTTTCATACCAATGGCAATCATTACCCCTAAACCAATAGCACTCCAAATTGAATATCGTCCCCCAACCCAGTCCCAGTATCCAAATACTCGCTCTTCTTTTATTCCAAATTCTTTTGTTTTTTCATGAGCGGTTGAAATAGCTACAAAGTGTTCTTTAGCACCATTTTCTCCAACCCCTTTTATCATCCATTTTAATGCGGTTTTTGCATTGGTCATAGTTTCAATAGTAACAAAGGTTTTTGAAGCAACTAAAATTAGAGTATCACTAGGATCAAGCGTATTTAAAACATCGTATATATGTGAAGAATCAATATTAGATACAAAATGAATKGTTGGCCCATCATGGTAAGGTTTTAAAGCTTTTGTAACCATWGAAGGTCCTAAGTGCGATCCTCCTATTCCAATATTAACAACATTTTTGAATTTTTTTCCACAAGAAGATAAAATACTCCCCTCTCTAATACCATCAGAAAAAGCTTTCATTTTGGATAAGCTCTCATTAATATCAGGCATGATATCTTTTCCATCAACATATATAGGCTCATTGGACTGATTTCTTAAAGCTATATGTAATACCGCTCTGTTTTCAGTGATATTAATTCTATCCCCTCTATACATTGCTTCTCTTTTTTCTTCTAGTTTACATACCCCTGCTAATTCAATTAATGTCTTTTTGATTGCTTTATCAATATGTACTTTTGAATAATCAAGAACCATATCTTTACAAGAAGTACTAAATTCATTAAATCGTTCTGGATTTAAGGTAAACATTTCATTGATTGTACTTTTATCTACTTGTTCTTTTAATTGTTTTAATTTATTGAAAAGTTTATCTCTTTTTTCATTCATATTAACTCTTTCTCTCTCATTTTTACTAAGGCTTCTTTTTTGCTTTTCATATTCTGTAAAATTTTTCTTTTTAATTTGTAATCTTATTTTATCTAGTTTTTTTCTTCTCCAGGTAAATCAAAAATAGAAGCACCCTCTTCAGCACTACTTATACAATATCTTACACTTGAAAACAAATCTCTTCCAAAACCATATACATTATGAGAGACATCGACTTTTTCTTCTTTTCTATTAGATAATTCYTCTTGCGTAACTTCTAMATKTAACTCACCCTTAAGTACATCCAAACAAATAATATCATTATCACGGATAAGTGAGATAACTCCCCCTTTTGCAGCTTCWSWWACCATATGKATAGCTGAAGGTACTTTTCCAGAAGCCCCAGACATTCTACCATCTGTTACAATTGCTACATTAAAACCCTTATCTTGCAAGACTCCTAAAGCAGGTAATAAACCATGAAGTTCAGGCATTCCATTTGATTTAGGCCCTTGGTACTTAACCACCGCTACAAAATCTTTTTCTAATTTTCCTTCTTTAAAAGCATTTTGCAATTCATCTTGAGAAGAAAAAATAAGAGCAGGTGCTTTAATATATAAGTGATTTTCTCTTAAAGCCGATGTTTTAATAACCGATCTTCCAATATTMCCTTTTAAGAGTTTTAATCCCCCTTCTTTAGAAAAAGGTTTGGCATAAGAAGAAAGAACATTTAWATCTCTTGAAACCTTAGGMCCTTTTGTAAATACTAAACGATTATTATCTAAGGYGGGTTCAACTATATARTTYTTYAAACCCTTYCCTACTACTGTTTGAACATCTTCAAAAACYAAACCAGCTTCAATAAGCTCATGAATAACAACACTCATTCCTCCTGCATCTCTAAAGTGGTTAACATCAGCACTTCCATTTGGATACATTCTACATAATAAAGGAGTTACTTTAGAAATAGCATCAAAATCATCCCAGTTGATAACAATTCCAGCTGCTTTTGCCATAGCTATWATATGTATMGTATGATTWGAAGATCCTCCRGTTGCCATWAGWCCAACAATAGCATTTACAAAACTTCTTTCATCAAKAATRTCTGCTATACAGGTGTAATTATCRCTTAAAGAAGTCATTTTTAAAATTCGTTTACAGGCTTCTTGSGTTAAWACATCTCTTAATTGTGTATTGGTATTAACAAAAGAWGCATTAGGAAGCTGTARTCCCATCATTTCTAATAACATTTGATTGGAATTTGCTGTTCCATAAAAKGTACAAGTACCACTRCTATGATAAGAAGCSGAYTCTACTTTTAATAAGGTRTTTTTATCTACTTTT
Organism: Arcobacter sp.; assembly: GCA_002733685.1. GTDB lineage: Bacteria > Campylobacterota > Campylobacteria > Campylobacterales > Arcobacteraceae > NORP36. The sequence continues at coordinate 94,749 of NVWN01000003.1, forward strand.
CCTGCTGCATAATCTTGTCGTACATGAGATTTTTTACTGTTTGATATACCTGAGGTCATTGGACCTGCTGGAATAAACATAGCAGGTAAATGTCCAAAAGATAAAGCCCCAATTAATAATCCAGGAACAATTTTATCGCATATTCCTAAAAAAACAGCTCCATCGTATACATTATGAGATAAACCAATAGCAGTGCCCATTGCAATATTATCTCTTGAAAATAAACTTAACTCCATTCCTTCTTGCCCTTGCGTAACCCCATCACACATAGCAGGAACACCTGCTGAAACTTGTGCCGTTGCACCTTCAAGCATAAGTGTTCTTTTAATTAGTGAGGGATATACACTATAGGGCTCATGTGCTGATAACATATCATTGTAAGACGTTATAATAGCTATATTGGCATTTTTACTACCTCTAAGCGATTCTTTTTCTTTGTCATTCATAGGTGCCATTGCATGGGCTAAATTACTGCAGCCCAAAGAAGTACGATTAACTCCCTTTGTTTTTGCTTTTTCTACTCTTTTTAAATAAATTGAGCGACTTTTTTTAGACCTATTTATGATATTTTCTGTGATTTCTAAAATTATTTTATTCATGTGTAAAAACCTCCACCATTTTTTCTTTTTGATTAAGTATTGAAGCTATAGGCATTGTGTATATATCTTCTTGTATTAAAGCATTTTTGAAAACTTCATTCTTTTTTGAACCCTCAAAATGCAAATAAATATTTCTTGAAGAAAGAATAGCTTTTTTTGTTAAACTCATTCGATCATAAGGTGCTGTATCTGGTCTCATATGCACACATAAACTTTGATTATTATCATCATACGCTTCTTTTAGTTTTACATTATTTGGAAACAATGAAGCCGTATGTCCGTCTTCGCCCATTCCTAATACAAGTACATCAAAAGGAAAAAGATTTTTTTTATAAATATCAGAGCATATAAGCTCAGAATCTTGTGCTTTTATGTTTTTTTGATACATAGAAACAAAATGGGCTTCTTTTGCACAGTTTTTTAATAAATGAGTTTTAATCAAAAGAGCATTACTGTCTTTATTCTCTTCATCAATCCATCTCTCATCCACTAAAGCAATATTTACTTTATTCCATGCAATATCGCATTTACTTAATTTTTCAAATAAGGGTTTAGGGGTACTTCCCCCTGAAAGTAATAAACTTGCTTTTCCATTTTTTAAAATTCCTGCATTTAAAGCAGAAATAATTTTTGAAGAAAGAYTTTCAAGTAGTTCTTCTTTGCTTTTAAAAKYATTAASTTTATTCATCATTCCAYGCCCTTCCATCTTTTGCTATTAACTGCACTGCTGCACTGGGACCATTTGAACCTGCHGCATAACTTTTCATAGGACTWATRTCWTTTTCCCAAGCTTTTATAATGGAGTCCGTCCATTTCCATGCTGCTTCCACTTCATCAAGYCTCATAAACAGTGTTGGATTATCATGAATAACATCTAAAATCAAGCGTTCATAAGCTTCATGATTTCTTTTWGTYTCWARAGGAGAATTTAATTCTAAGTTTACTTCTTGGACTTTCATACTATCACTTAACCCAGGAACTTTATTTAATAAAGAAAGAGTAATACTCTCTTCTGGTTGCAAAGTAATAACAAGTTTATTAGCAGGCATAGAAGCATCATTGTTTTTAAAAATAGAATAAGGTACAGATTTAAACTGAATAACAATTTCAGAATTTCTCTTTTGCATTCTTTTTCCACTTCTAATATAAAAAGGAACGCCATTCCAACGCCAGTTATCAATATCAACTTTTATAGCAGCAAAAGTCTCTGTTTTACTATTACTTACTCCCTCACCTTCTAAATATCCAGGTACACTTTTGCCTTCACTAATACCTTTTTTATATTGTGCTCTTACGGTATGAGAAGATATATCAGAAATAGTAATTTTTCGTAAAGACCTAAGAACTTTTACTTTTTCATCTCTTACACTGTCAGCATCTAAAGAACAAGGTGGTTCCATTGCGATTAAACACAGCAATTGCATTAAATGATTTTGTATCATATCTCTCATCGCTCCGTACTGGTCATAATAAGCCCAACGCCCTTCAACCCCAACACTTTCTGCAACAGTAATTTGAATATGATCAATATTAGATGCATCCCATAAAGGCATGATAAATCTGTTTGAAAAACGCAAAGCAAGAATATTTTGTACTGTTTCTTTTCCTAAATAGTGATCAATTCTGTATATTTGTCGCTCGCTAAAATATTTAAGAACTTCTGTATTAAGAGCTTGAGAAGAAAGTAAATCTCTTCCAATAGGTTTTTCTAGTACTACTCTACTGTCTTTTGTAATTAACTTCCACTCACTTAAGGCTTTGCAAATATCTGCGAAAAAATCTGGTGCTGTTGAAAGATAGGAAATTCTGTTTGTATTAGAAGAGTCTTGCAGGGTTTTACTTAAATTTGAATAGGTGCTATTATCAGTAAAATCTACTTTTTCAATAAACAATATTTTTTCAAATGCCTTAAAATTATTTTGTGAAAAACCATCGTCTTTAATAAACTCTTGTAATTTTGATTTGATTAATTTAATATTTTCTTCGTGCGTTATATTTTTTCGTGTAACAATTATAATTCTACTTGAATCGTCTAAATATTTCTCATTAAACAGATGATATAAAGCAGGTAACAATTTTCTAAAAGACAAGTCTCCATGTCCTCCAAATATTATAATGTCACTGTTCGTATTTATCATATTCATGTATTTCCTTTTATTTCTTCGTATTTGATATTTTTAATGTATAAAACTTTATTTGTTTTTATAAGGATACCATCACTTCTTTTAGTTATAAACACTATACTTATATTATTTTCTAAGTACTGTTAGTTTATATAATCAATACTTTTATTTATAGATAAGTATTCTAAATTTGAACGAGGCATATTCATTATATCATTATATCATTATATCACTTAGTGGCAAAATATTTTCAAAACGTTTTATCCGAAAGTTGTTGTATAAAACGCGTTAAAAATTCTAAGTTTGCAATATGTATGATAAGAAAAATAGTTTAATCAAAAACAAGTCTTCTTAAAACGTATAATTTTATTTAATTATTTTAAGAATCAAGTCAACAGTTCTTATTCTATGGAAAAAAAGGAGAAATTAATTAATGCTTTGATTAGCAAGGAAAGGACTCTTACTTTATTTAGCAAAAATAAGAGAATATAAATTTATCAATACAACTAGATTACACTTTGATTTTTGCCTTGTTCTTTTGCTTTATATAGGTTTTTATCTACACGTAAAAAAAGTTCGTCTTTGTTCTCAGTATCTTGTTTGACTGCAATTCCCAAGCTTACACTCATTTTTTTATTAATTAAAGCATAAATTTCTTTATTATCAAAAATGGCAAGTCTTAATTTTTCTGCTAAAAAATAGGCTTCTTCTTTATTTGTATTTCTTAAAACAACAACAAATTCTTCCCCACCCCAACGTGCAAGAATAGTACGAGAAGAAAAACAATTTTTTAGTACTTTTGAAATAATAACAAGTATTTTATCCCCCATTTGATGTCCAAAAGTATCATTAATACTTTTAAAATCATCCACATCCAGTAGAATAAATGCCATATTTTTATTTTCTTTTGTTACAGAAGAAAAAATATGTAATAAAATATTTTCAAAATCAAACCTATTTGAAAGACCAGTTAAAGTATCTTTTTTAGCAAAAAACTCTAAGTATTTTTGATAATTATTAATATAATAAATAATGCTCATCATAATAAAAATTATTATAAAAATAAAGATGGCAATATTAATCAAAAAATTATTAGTTATTTCTTTTAAAACATCTTGTTCTTTTGCTTCAATACATAAAAATAAATTCAATTCTTCAATAAAACGTATATTTAAGTGGAAGGTTTCTCCTAAATATTCATATTCAAGAATACTGTTTTTGTTTTTTTTAAAATCATTAATTTTTTCATAAATAATTTTTTTAAAATGAAGGTTCTTTGCTTTTTCTAAATTCTTTGATTTTATTATAATACTATTGTTTTTATCAGCAAAATAAACTTCATGATTATACTTATTTTTATAGGTATCTAATAAAGCAGATACATGGGAGGTTTCAATACCAACACCTGTAATTCCAATAAAATTTCCTTCTAAATCTCTTACTTTATAATTACTAAAGATACTTAGTTCACCGTTATTTGCCATATCAACATCAATATTACTTTCATAATCATTGTTTGAATTCATTAAACGATAAAACCATTTGTCCTCATTTTGTTTGGTACTAATTGTTTTTAAAATTCCTTTTTCGTAATAATAGTTTTCACTTAAAGAAGAAACGAAAAAACTACTGGACGTATTGTATTTTAATTTAATTGTTTTTAGATATTTTTTAATTTCTTCAATATTATTTTTATTATCTTTTGCCCAAGAAATTAAAAATGTATTGTTTGACATTAAAGAAGAGATAAGTTTTGATTTTAATAAATCTCTTTGAATTTCTGAATATACATTATCACTACTTAAAGGTAATGAATAGAGGCTTAAATCACGTTTTGCAAGATTTGATGCCATTTTATAACTCATAAATGAAGCAAAAGAAAAACCACATAGAAGAAGTAAAATAAGCAGTATAAAAAACTTATATTTATTGTTCAAAAAAGACCTTATTAAAATTATTTTTTACATTATACATAAAACAATCTTTATTTTAATACAAAAATTAGTTTATAGAATTAATTAATATAAAAGGATAAAAGGATGATAAAATAGAAGTAGATTAAAGAAGAATGTAATCTTACATTCTTCCTAAGTGTTGATATATATTTATTCCCACTCAATTGTAGCAGGTGGTTTTGAAGAGATATCATAAACAACTCTGTTTATTCCATCTACTTCATTAATAATTCTTCTTGAAATAGTTTCTAAGATATCATGAGGAATATGAGCAAAAGTAGCAGTCATTCCATCTGTTGCATCTACTATTCTTACACATACAGTATTATCATAGGTTCTATTATCACCCATTACTCCAACAGATTTTACATTTAGCATAACAGTAAAGGCTTGCCATGTTTTTTCATAATAACCAGTAGCATGTAAAACATCCAACATAACAACATCTGCTTTTCTTAATATTTCTAAATCAGGACCATTTACAGCACCCATGATTCTAATAGCAAGTCCAGGTCCTGGAAAAGGATGTCTTGCAAGCATATCAGTAGGAAGACCTAATTCAGCTCCTAAAAGTCTTACTTCATCTTTAAAGATTTCTCTTAATGGCTCAATTAACTCAAATGTCATCCAATCAGGTAATCCCCCAACATTGTGATGTGATTTAATTGTTTTGGAAGGTCCTTTAACAGATACAGATTCAATAACATCTGTATACAAAGTTCCTTGTGCTAAAAACTCAATACCATCGTGTTTTTTTGCTTCTATATCAAATAYTTCAATAAAAGTTTCRCCAATRATTTTTCTTTTTCTCTCAGGATCAACTACACCTTCAAGTCGTGTTAAAAACTTTTCACTTGCATCAACAGTAATTAAAGGAACACCTCTTAATTTGAACATAGCTTGAACCTGCTCAACTTCATTGGCACGTAATAACCCATTATCAACAAATACAGATACTAATTGATCTCCAATTGCTTCTGCTAAGAGTGTTGCAACTACAGATGAATCAACACCCCCAGATACACCACATAGAACTTTTTTATTTCCAACTTTTTCTTTGATTAAGTTAATTTGTTCTTTTGCAAAAGAACCCATATTCCAAGTAGATTCACAMGAACAAATATTTTTTGCAAAATTCTTTAAAAGAATACTTCCTTCTTGTGAATGATATACTTCAGGATGGAATTGAAAAGCATAAATTTTTTCATCTTCATTTGCAATAGCAGCATATGGAGAATTTTCACTTGTAGCAATTACTTCAAAACCAGAAGGTAATTCGTCAACCTTATCTCCATGACTCATCCATACAATTTGTCCATCGTTTGAATTTTTAAACAAAGGGCTTTCTTTTTCAAATTTAAGTTTTGCTTTTCCATATTCGTGTGAGGTTGCAGGAATAACTGAACCGCCAAAGAATTGGGAAATTAATTGCATTCCATAACATATTCCTAAAATTGGTAAACCCAATTTAAAGATTTCTTCATCTGGGTGATAAGAACCTTCTGCATAAACAGAAGCAGGACCACCTGATAATATTATACCCTTAGGCGCTCTTGCCATGATATCTTCAATTCGTTCATTATAAGGTACAATTTCAGAATAAACTCCAGCTTCTCTTAATTTTCTAGCTATGATTTGTGTATATTGACTACCGAAATCTAATACTACTATTGGTACATGTTTCATTAAACAAATTCCTTTTCTTTATCTTAAGTTTTTTCTTATTATCGGGATTATATCTAAAAGTCCATTTATCTTTGCTAAAAGGAAGAATGGCGTATTTATGGGGAGGTATATTGAGTATGTTAATTTATTTTATACAAACACTTAATTATTTATATTTAAAAGCAAAAAAAAACCTTGCATCAAAGATACAAGGTTTTTTAAAAAAGAAATAAAGCTTATGCTCCAATTCCAAAGATTTGATATTGAACATACCAAACACATATAGATACGATATATCCAATTAAAATAGTCCATGAATACTTCATATGTGCACCAAAAGTATAAATACCATGCAGTTTTCCCATTACACCAACACCAGCTGCTGATCCAAAAGAAATTAAAGATCCACCAACACCAGCTGTTAAAGTAACCAACATCCATTGATCTAGTCCCATTACTGGACTTGCTTTTAATACAGCTGACATWACAGGAACATTATCAATAAYMGCAGATAAGAAACCAACACCAATATTTGCCCATGTAGGACCTAATACATCTGGGTTGTATACAACAACTGCTAAGCCTAACCATCCAATAAAGTATAAAGCACCAACTGCTGCTAAAATACCAAAGAAAAACATTAAGGTATTGTTTTCAATTTTTGACATTGAGTGAAAAATATTAAAATGGTCAACCCCATATTTTTTCTTTAAACCATAAGAATACAATTTAAGAATAGACAATCCAAACATCATTCCCCACATAGCAGGTAAATGTAATATTTGATGAGACATTACAGCAGAGAAAATTGTAAATATTCCTAAGAAAATAACAACTTTAGCGCCTTCTGCCATTTTAGGTTTTTCTTCTGTACTTGCATCAAAAGGAGGAATATCAGTAGGAACAAAACGAGCAAGAATAACTGCTGTAACTATGTATCCAAGAATTGAAGCTGGGAATAAGAATAAGAAATCAACAAAAGTYCCTTTTCCTGCWGTCCAAGCCATTAGTGTMGTAATATCACCAAAGGGAGACCAMGCACCACCAGCATTWGCAGCAACAACAATATTAATTGCAGCAGGTACTAAGAAATCTTTTCTCTTTTTTTCAATAGTAATTAACACTGTTGATAAAATCAAYGCAGTAGTTAAGTTATCTGCTATAGGAGAGATAAAGAATGCYAARAYTCCAGTTACCCAGAATAATTGTCTGTAAGTATAACCTTTTGAAACAAGTTTATATTTAAGAACGTCAAATACTCTCATATGAAGTAATGATTCAATATAAGTCATAGCTACAAATAAGAAAAAGAAAATTTCAGCAATTTCTAAAATAAGATGTTGTGCTTGAGTATGAACCAAGTCCATATCCATACCATTTATGGCGTAATATGAAGCAACAATCATAAACATAAACGTACCAATAAACAAGGCAGGTTTTGCTTTATCAATTTCATATTTCTCTTCAGCTGCAACAAAATAATAACCAATAGCAAATATAAATAGTGCTGATAATCCTGCCCAAGTCATAGTAATATCTGGAATAGCACCAGTAGAACTTTCACTTGCAAATACTGCTACTGAGAAAAGTAGCAATGACATAATAACTTTAAACATTAATTCTCCTTAATATAATGTGCTCCAAGAGATTTTTCTCTTTTTAAAGCAGATTCTAGAATAGATTTTGCCGTAAGAAGCCTTAAGAAGAGAAGTCTTCCTAGGTCATATGTCAAGTAATTGTCAATTAATTGTAAAGATTTTGATAAATCGGTCTTATTTCTGGAAATACTGGCACTTTCCCACATTATTTTTCTTAAATTATTCTTAATTTTTTTATCTATATCTTTGTTTCTCACATAAAACTTTACATTCTTTGTATACTTTTTTTGTGATATTTTAAAGTTGTTTTTTAAAGAATCTTCAATTGCAATTTTAGAAAAAACAAGTCCCTCTAACAAAGAGTTTGATGCCAATCTATTTGCTCCGTGCAAACCAGAACAAGAAACTTCACCAATGGCATATAGATTTTTAAAAGATACAACTTTTGAGTTTAAATCAATTTTAATTCCCCCCATAGCGTAATGAAAAGCGGGTGAAATGGGAACTCGCTCAAAGGGTAATTCATATCCCAATTCGTGTAAGTTTGCGTAAATATTTGGAAATCTTTTTTGAAAAAATTCTTTGTCAAAGCTTTCAAAAGATAAATATATTTGTTTATTTGTTTTTTCATTATAATCAAAAATTGAGCGTGAAACTACATCCCTTGGTGCTAATTCCCCATCTTTATGATAATCAAATAAAAATCTTTTATTATCTTCATCTACAACATAAGCACCCTCACCTCTTAAAGCTTCACTTAATAAAGGTTTTCTGGCATAGGAGGTTCCTTTAAAAACAGTAGGGTGAAATTGCATCATTTCCATATCTTTAAGTTCTATGTTTTTTTCTAAACATATACCTTGTAACTCACCAGCAACCGCAGGTGAATTTGTATGATATTTATAAATTGAGCCAATTCCCCCAGAAGCAATAATTACATTATTTGCATATACTACTTTCTCACTCGTTTCACTGTCATAATATTTTGCCCCATAACAAATGCCATCTTGAATTAATAAATCATTTACAACTGCATCTGTAATAATTGGATGATGACATTTTTCAAGTAAAAACACATGCATCATTCTTCCTGTTGCATCTCCATCCGCATGTAGAATTCGAGGAATACTGTGTGCTGCTTCTTTTGTAAAAGCGAGTTTATCTTGTGCATTTAAATCAAATTCAAGGCCTTCTTTGATTAAATCGTCAATACAAGCACGCGAATTTCGAGATAATATTTCAACTGCTTTTACATTGTTATGATGTACACCTGCTATTAAAGTATCATTAATATGTACGGGGATATCCGCCTCATTAAGTGCGGTTGCAACTCCCCCTTGTGCATAAAAAGTATTACATTCCCAAGGAGATTTTTTACAAATAATAAGCACTTTTTTATGCTTAGGAATAAGTCTTGCAGCATTAAGTCCTGCAAGACCTGCTCCAATTATTAAATAGTCATAAACCACTATTTTTTAACTTTATGTGCATCATTACTATAAACAGGTGGACCTTTATACCCACAACCACTACTTACTAATACGAAACCTGATATAATTAAAATATGAAAAAACTTGATGATATTCTTATACATTTGAAACAACAACCTCATTTAAAAAAATTGAATACAAATATGATTTTAGAAAAACTGATTTCAATTTTACCTCCCAGATTAAAAAAAGGAGTAAAATTTGCTTACATAAAGCACGAAACACTGTATTTTGTTCTAAAACATCCTGTATATAAAAGTGAATTTGAGTATAACAAACAAGATATAAAAGCACTATTAAAAATAATTAAGCTAGAAGACATACATGACATTCGTTGTTTCGTAAGCAATGAAGTTGATAAAAAATATACAGAAGTAAAACAAGAAAGCCCCTCATATAAAGAGCGTTCCAATGGTTATTTTGACAACAATACCAAAAATAAGATACTGCATCAAACTTTTGAAGAAATAAGAGAACTTATTAAAAAAGAGAAAAGAAAAGATTAATATTCTTTTAGTTTTTCATTCAAACTTTTATAATTAATACAATATTTTTCTACTTCATTCCAAAAGTCTTTAGAATGGTTTTTATGTTTTATATGCGCAAGTTCATGAATAATTACATAAATAATAACATCCAAAGGAAACTTCATAAGTCTTGTATTTAAAGATATCCTATTATTATAAGAACAAGATCCCCATCTGCTTTTATTTTTTCTAAAACTTAAAGCACTAGGAAATAAAGACATTTTACTGGCATATTCATCAACCAGTTCGGGAAGGAAGATTTTGGCCTCTTGTTTGTAATAGTTCTCTTCATCAAAAGCAAGCGTTTCTTTTTTATGAATATGCCCTAAAAAATAATATTCATCTTCTAAAAGCTCATTTTTACAGAAGTTTTCTAAATGTTTTTTAATCCATTTATCTTTTTTTATAAGTAGTTTTTTAGCGTCATTTAAAGTAAAATATTTATGGGCTTTGATATGTAGGGTATTTTTGTTAAGAATTCTTAAGTAAACGTTTTTTAAGTGTATTTTATACTCCAAATTAACACGTATTGTTTTATTAGATATTAAAACATCAAAGTACAATATAATCCTTAAGTTAGCTTTAGCTATTATCACGATTATAACATAAGTATAAATTTATATAGAGGGAAAGACTAATGAAATTTGCAAAAAGAATGCAAAATCTGTCACCATCCGTGACTATGGCTGTTACAGCACTAGCAAGAGAATTAAAAGAACAAGGTAGAGATATCTTAAGTTTTAGTGCGGGTGAACCAGATTTTGATACACCTAGTGTAATAAAAGACGCTGCAATTGAAGGCTTAAAATTAGGTCATACTAAATATACAGCAGTTGATGGTATTAAAGACTGTAAACAAGCAATTATTACTAAATTAAAACGAGATCATGGTTTAAATTATGAATTAGGAGATGTTTTGATATCTAACGGTGCAAAACATTCATTATTTAACTTATTTCAAGTATTAATTGAAGATCAAGATGAAGTAATTATTCCAGCACCTTATTGGGTTACATACCCAGAACAAGTAAAATATGCGGATGGAGTTCCTGTATTTATTGATACCAATGAGAGYACWAACTTTAAAATTACRGCGAAACAATTAAAAGAAGCRATTACWGATAAAACAARAATATTATTATTAAATACYCCCTCAAAYCCAACAGGTTCYATTTATTCAAAAGAAGAACTTGARAGTTTGGCTGATGTWTTAAAAGGTACAGATATTTTAGTYTTTTCTGATGAAATGTATGAAAAAATCATTTATGAYAAWAAARAATTCACAGCAGTTGCTCAAATATCACAAGATATGTTYSAACGAACSGTWACCATTAATGGTTTAAGTAAATCWGCWGCAATGACGGGATGGAGATTTGGTTATTTAGCAACACCACATMAAGACTTAGTAAAAGCAATGACTAAACTACAAGGTCAATGCACATCCAATATTAATTCAATTACTCAAGATGCGGCAATACCTGCATTAGAGGGTAAAGCAGATGAAAAAATTGCAATGATGAATGCAGCTTTTGAAGACAGAAGAAATTATGGCGTTAAGGCTTTTAATTCTATTGATAACGTATCCTGTTTAAAACCAGAAGGTGCCTTTTATTTATTTGTAAATATTAAAAATATTAGCAATGATTCTGTACAATTTTGTTCTTTATTATTAGAAAAAGAAGGAGTTGCAGTTGTTCCTGGTCTTGCTTTTGGATCAGAAGGTTATTTTAGATTTTCTTTTGCAACGGATTTAGATTCCATTAAAGAAGGTATTAAAAGAATTGAACGTTTTATAAAAGAAACTTTTTAAACAATGTCACCTCAAAAAAAAGCAACAATAGTATCAACTAGTGTTGCTTTATTATTGAGTATTATAAAAYTWAGYRTKGGTYTRGCTTCWGGATCMCTTGCWATTTTAGCTTCTGCTATTGATTCWATTTTAGATATGTGTGTCTCWCTTTTTAATCTTTTTGCTATTTCAAATTCTGAAAAACCTGCRGATAAATTYTTYAATTATGGRCGAGGWAAAATTGAAGCTTTRGCTTCTTTATTAGAAGGCCTTATCATTACTTTTTCTGGTTTTTATTTACTTTAYCAAGCTTATRTAAAATAYMAYTYACAAGAAAAAGCATCTTATATCACAGAATCTTTTATTTTAATGTTTGTATCYCTTTTTATTACCATTTTTYTAGTATTGTATTTAAATAAAGTTGCAAAAARWACAAACTCWATGGTAATAAAAGCAGATGCYYTACATTATAAAACAGATGTATATACAAATRTAGCTGTTTTATTTTCTTTATTTGTTGTGCARTTAACGGGTTATGAAATTGCTGATATTATAATAGGYTCWGCTATTGCTTTGTTTATTATTTATTCTTCCTAYGATTTAATACAAGAAGGTTTTTTTGTTTTATTAGACAAATCMATTAAYAATACAGATGTTAGTAAAATCGAAAACATAATAAAAAATGAAAAAGAAATTAMTGATTTYCATTTATTAAAAACAAGAGAAGCCGCTAATCAAATMTTTGTAGATGTWCATYTKGTTCTTAATTCRCAAATCACCTTATTAAATGCSCAYAGAGTAAGTGATAGAATAGAAGYTTCTATTGYAAAAATYGATGCAAAAAAAACATGGATTATWAATATTCACTTAGAYCCYTATGATGAYTCAKMACGTGATAAAGAAGTTTTACTTCATTCTTRAAKCTTTKYATTTWTWATAAAGTYMAAGTCMRTRTTTTCATATTTWTCCKCCTTMTTTTATTCAATTTTTAATGCGTTTTTTGCTATTATRTTTTTAAAAKAAAATMCCWYTCTACTTTAGGAACATAACTACATGGCAATGATTGACCTACAAAATATTCATAAACAATATGGAACAAAAATAATTTTAAAAGAAGCAAACTTTTCTTTACTGGAAGGACAAAGAGTTGCCCTCTTAGGCCAAAATGGACAAGGAAAGTCTACTTTAATGAAAATTATAACGGGTGAAGTGGAAATTGACTCAGGAATAAAATCCATTGATAAAAAACTAAGAATTGAAATGCTCGCACAACAGCCTAAATTTAAAGCAAATTTATCAGTAAGAGACGCGATTGAAGAACAACTCGTTGAGATTAAACAAACACGTGATGAATATGAAAAAATCACAGAATTACTTAATGAAGATTATGAGAATATGAGTTTAATTGAAAGGCAAAGTGAACTTGCAACCTATCTTGATTATCATGATGCTTGGGATATTGATACTATGATTGAGAAAGTATTAGTAGAATTTCATTTGAAACCTTATGAAAATAAAGATGTGAATATTTTAAGTGGGGGTGAGCAAAGAAGAGTCTCTTTGGCTGGATTATTGCTTAAAAAACCAGATGTTTTACTTTTAGATGAGCCTACGAATCATTTGGATGTATATATGGTTGAATTTTTAGAACAACTCATAATAAAAGCTAAATTCACTTTATTATTTATCTCTCATGACAGATATTTTATTGATAATATTGCTACTTCTGTTATTGAAATAGATGATGGAGTTTTACGAAAATTCCAAGGTGGATATACCAGTTATTTAGAAGAAAAACAACAACTTCTTTCAAATATGCAAAAAGACCATCATAATATGATTCGTTTGTTTAAACGTGAAGCGCATTGGATGCAAAGAGGTGTTACTGCTAGAAGAAAAAGAAATGTTTTAAGAAAAGACAATTATTTAGAATTAAAGAAAAAAGTAAAATCCAATCCTTCTTATATACGAAAAATGACTATTGATTTACAAAGAGAACAAAAATCCTTTAATTCTGAAGATATAAGAACAGTAAACAGAAAAAAGATGTTATTTGAATTAGATGATATAGGTATAAGCTTAGGCAAAAAACTTTTAATCAAAGACTTTACTACTAGAATATTACAAAAAGACACTATTGCTATTGTAGGACCAAATGGAACAGGAAAATCCACTTTATTAAAAATATTTATGGAAAAACTTTTTGTTGATGAAGGCAARTTTAAAAAAGGTGATTTTAAAGTAGGATACTTTGATCAACACAGAGATATGCTTAGTGATGATCAAACCATAATGGACTTATTTTGTCCTTTTGGTGGGGATAGAGTTGAGTTAAATGATGGAAGAAGCCAACATGTTTATGGTTATTTAAAAAACTTTTTGTTTCCAAGAGAATATTTGGAGAAAAAGATTGGCTTATTAAGTGGGGGCGAAAAAAACAGAGTAGCTCTTGCTTGGTTATTTACGCAAAAAATCGATTGTTTGGTTTTAGATGAGCCAACAAATGATTTAGATATTCCTACCATTAATATTCTAGAAGAGTACTTGGATTCTTTTCAAGGTGCAGTGATCTTTGTATCTCATGACAGATATTTTGTTGACAAACTTGCTAAAAAACTTTTTGTTTTTAAAGGATACAATGGCGAAATCATGGAAAGCCTACAACCTTACAGTGAATATTTAGAAATTGAGAAAGAACTAAAAGACTTAGCCATAATGGAAAAAGAATTGGTAATTGAAGAAAAGATTGTTGYWSWWAAAAAACAAAMYACACAAAARAAATTCWCTTATAATGAACAACGTGCTTATGAKAACTTACCAAAAGAAATTGARAGCTTRGAAAAAGAGATRGARCTTCTTAATAAATGTTTATTAGACGCCTCTTGTTACGAAGAAAAAGGWTTAATAGCAGTATCTAAAGAACTTCAAGAAACAGAAGAAMTTTATGAGAAAAAAGTAGAACAATTTTTAGAACTTGAAGAGTTATATGAATGCTTTAACGCATAATTTGTTATACTAAAATAACTTAAATACATACTAGTTAYAATAAAATAATWTAAATACTATTGAAGGAATACAATGACATTAAAAGAACAATTAAAATCAGATTTAAAAGATGCAATGAGAGCAAAAGAATTAGTAAAAAGAGATTCAATCAGAACTATTAATACTATGATTAAACAAATAGAAGTAGATGAGAGAATTGAACTTGATGATGCCTCTATTATCAAACTTGTTCAAAAAGGAATCAAACAAAGAGAAGAAGCTATTACTCAATATACTCTGGCAAAACGAACAGATTTAATTGATATTGAACAAGAACAAATAGATATATTTAGACTATACATGCCACAACAAGCAAGCAATGAAGAACTTGAAAATGGTATGAAAGAAATAATTCTTAAACTCAATGCTACAAGCTTAAAAGACATGGGAAAAGTAATGGGAGCTGCTAGTAAAAAATTTGCGGGAACTGCTGATGGAAAAAGAATCAATGAAATGGTAAAAAAACTACTTTCTTAATATTATTGATTAGAGAATATAGAAGGATAAAGAATGCAAGATATAAACCCAATTGTAAAAGATACCTTAATTGGTTTACGTACAAAAGGCAAAGCAGCAACACCCAATAATTATCATAAAGAATTTTGTATCGTTTCAAAAAAATATAAATTTTCTGCTAAAGAATGTTCTGAGTTTAAAAAATTAGTTGAGCGCTTAAGTGAAGCAGAACGAAATGAAATTAAAAACAGAAATATTGAAACAATAGAAGATTTAATTCCTTTATTATTAAATAGAATATCMAGAAAAAAYATGTCTAATCTTAGYGCSATMATGAGCACKGCRCTAACYCCTTCRATTTCTTTAGAATTAAATGAYTCTTTATCCAAGTTTTCTTTAAAAATYGGAAATGAACCYGCATTRATWTTTGAAGAYGATATTCAAAAAGAAATGCAAGATTTTATTAATCAACGATATGAAGYAGATAAAAAAATAGTTAAACAAAAAACAGAAGACATTGCTAAAYTKGTTACWTTAATGGGRAAATATTTAAATGATGCTATTTCCAGTTCTGAYCATACAACATCATCWGTATCCAATATTAARGGAAAAYTRCAATCMATTAACATGARTACAAATRATTTAAGTGAATTRTCTRMWTTACAATCAAARTTAATTGATGCAGCAAGTTCTATTGAAGATGAAATGMTRAAAGTAGGKAAAAACTTTAATTCAGGAAAAAGTCAAATYAATGCTTTAGAACAAGARATTAGTGAGTTAAAACACGAATTAGATGATGTMAAAAAAGARAGTAAATATGATCATTTAACCAAGTTATTAACGCGMAAAGCTTATGAAGTAGAAGTTAARAATTTYGAAAGTAACTAYGAWAGAAATTCWGTTTTTTATGCTCTTGTATTTTTAGAYATTGATCATTTYAAAAAGATAAATGATACTTACGGWCATGATGCRGGAGATGTAGTTTTATCYACTTTYKCAAGAATYTTACATAAACAAACAAGAAAAATTGATATCATTGGAAGATATGGTGGAGAAGAATTTGTTTGTATTGTTCAYTAYAATAGTAAAGATGATTTAYTACACTAYTTACAAAGAATAAAACGTATTGTTCATGAAAATGATTTTATTTATAAAGAAGATGCTATWAATATTAGATTCTCAGCAGGAGTAGTATTAAGACATGATCATGAATCCTATGAAGAAGCTATTCAAAAAGCCGATGTATTATTATACGAAGCAAAAACACAAGGAAGAGACAAAATTATCTTAGAAGATGGTACTGTTATATAATAAATAAGAGACTTTCTCTTATTTATTTAGATAAAAATTTTTTCTTTCCCCTCAAACTGTACTTCTTCCATATTAAAAACTGTTTCATTTGCTAAACTCAAACTTTTTAACGATATGTCATTTACACTCTGTGCTACTTTTTGATTTCTTTGAGTCAATAAATCTATTTGAGAAACAGCATTATTAATTTGCGTAATTCCTATTTCTTGTTGTTGGGACGCTGTTTCAACCTGCCTAATTAAACGCAAGGTTTCATCTATATTTTCATTAAGTACTTCATACTCATTTACTAAATTTTGTGAAGTATTTTTTCCTTCAATTGTTTTGGAAGTAAGATTATTCATTAAATTATCAATAATTTTTGCAGCTTCAGCTGATTTATTAGCCAAGCTTCTAACTTCTTGGGCAACAACAGCAAAACCTTTACCCGCTTCCCCTGCTGTTGCTGCTTCTACTGCTGCATTAAGCGAAAGGATATTGGTTTGAAAAGCAATTTGAGCAATAATAGAAATTGCTTCAGAAGCTTCTTTTGTTGCAATGCTAATTTCATCCATAGACGTAAGTGTTTGAGAAACCAAGTTAATTCCCAAAGAAGAGGATTCTTGAACCTTTTGTCCAATTAATGCCATTTCTTTAGTTGTTTGTCTGTTTTGAGAGATATTTGCAGCAATCTCTTCAATAGAAGCCGATGTTTCTTCAATTGTTTTTGCCTGTTCAATAGCAGAAAGAGATAATTCACTTGATTCGCTAGACAAAATTTCAGAATCATTTTGCGCTCTAAGTGCATCTTTATAATTGTCTTTTAACATTATCGTCACTTTTGTACGTAAAGAGTTAACGCCCACCAATAAATCATAAAGTTTTCCACCTCTAAAAAGGTCTTCTTTGACATTATTCATATAATTTTGGTTTTCATATTCATGCAATCTCTCACATACTTCACCAACAGCATTATCAATTTTTGAAGACATTTTATTTAGCGTTTTAGAAATGTAATTAATTTTTGCATCACTTGAAATACTAGAAATTCTATCATCTGTAAACCCATCTGAAACTTTTTCACAAGCAATCATTATCTCACCATATACTTGCAAATCTGATTTTTTTTGATCTTGATATAAAGAGGCAATTTTTGCTATTTTTTCTTCTATAGCTTGTAAATTTTTATTTTCTACTTCATTTCTTACTTGTATACTATTTGTCTCATTTTTCATATACAATTCAAATTTATCTAAAAATTCAAGTATATTTTTTATCTCTTTTTTATTTGAAAAAAACATGATAATCCTTAATTTAATGTTTTATATAATGCAATAGCATTGTTTATTTCTTCAGCTGTAGGTTTTACACGTACAGAAAGCAGTCTGTTTTCGCCATTGTTTTTAGTAACACAATATGCAGTTGCATTTACCCAATAATAATTGCCCTCTTTTGTAATATTCTTAACAATACCGTTCCAAACTTTTTTTGCTTTCATATGTTCCCATAAATCTTTAAAAGCAGCTTTTGGCATATCTTTATGTCTTACAATATTATGTGCTTGACCAATAAGTTCATCTTTTGAATAACCAGCAATTGTACAAAAGTCATCGTTTGCATATAGAATAATACCTTTTTCATCTGTTTCAGAGACAATCATAGTATCTTTATTTAATTGTATTTCTTGATTCAAGTTAAACCTTTATTTGTAAAAATTATTTAATGATTATATCATTAAATTCTTAACATTATGTGGATAATTAATTTTTTATAATAATGCACTTTATTATAAGAAATGACTATTTAATTTAAGTTTGAGATAATATTTATAAGTAAGTCCCTAAAAAACCACAATTAGATTTTATCCTTACATTAAGTTTAKWAWTMTNACTKRMWRYKATTAAAAATAATTTTAATAATAGCTTTTTAATATTAAAAATTAAACATAATCTACAGTATTATTTAATTCTAATGTTTTTAGACTAAACTTGTTTATAGAGAGTGAAAAAGGATTAATTATGAACGCAAATCAAACTATTAATTATCAGAACTGTGAAGCTTTACTTAAAAATGATTTTTTTACTTCAGAATATTTTACCAAAATAAATGAAAATATAAATGTACATATCGAAGAAGAATCATTTTTGAAATTTTTTCTAAAAGAACATGATATAAAAATAAATACTTCTTTTTTAACAAATTGCGATTTATCAATGCTCAAAAATTTACGAAAAATGGTACTGGTATTTCAAGGAAATAAAGAAGAACAATTTCAACTTTCTTATGATTTAATACATGATATTCAAGAGTATGGAAATGAAGATTTGGATTTATTATTAGGCTATCATAATTCAAAATATCCTATAGTAACAATGATTTATGTTTAAATAATGGTTTGTAAAACTTTATTAAATATAAGAGAAAGAATATGCTAGGCATATTCTTTCTTTCTTTTTAGGCACTTTTTTGAGCTCTTACTATTTCTACGGCTTGTACTAAGTTTTTTAAACTCTGTTTTACTTCTGGCCATTTTCTGGTTTTTAATCCACAATCTGGGTTAATCCACAATTGAGTAACAGGAAGAACTTCTTTAAGTAAATTAATTTGTTTTACTATTTCTTCTACACTAGGAACTCTTGGGCTATGAATATCATACACTCCAGGTCCTACTTCTTGTTTATAGCCTACTTCTTTAAAGATTTGTAAGAGTTTATTCCCACTTCGTGAAGTTTCAATAGTAATAACATCTGCATCCATTTCTTCAATAGTAGTAATAATATCATTAAATTGACTGTAACACATATGAGTATGAATTTGAGTGTCTTTTTGCGCTTTAGAAACTGCTAATTTAAAGCTTTCTAGTGCCCAAGATTCATACTCTTTTATGTTTTTGACTCGTAAAGGATATCCTTCTTTAAAAGCAGCTTCATCTACTTGAATCATTTTAATTCCCGCTTTTTGTAAATCATCTACTTCATAACTTAAAGCCAAAGCAATTTGTTTTGATACTTCGCTTCTTGGGATATCATCTCTTACAAAAGACCAATTTAAAATAGTAACAGGACCTGTTAACATTCCTTTTACAATTTTTTGTGTTTGTTCTTGTGCATAAGTACTCCAAGATACAGTCATAGCAGAAGGACGAGAAACATCTCCATAAATTAAAGGTGGTTTTACACATCTACTCCCATAAGATTGAACCCAAGCATATTGTGAAAAAGCAAAACCGTCTAATTGTTCTCCAAAATATTCAACCATATCATTTCTCTCAGGCTCTCCATGAACTAAAATCTCTAAACCAACTTCTTCTTGAAAAGCGATACAATCCTTAATATACTGTTTCATATCATTTTCATATTCTTCTTTAGATATTTCTTTTCGTTTATAAGCTAAACGGCTTGCTCTTACTTCAGGAGTTTGAGGAAAAGATCCAATAGTCGTAGTTGCTAAATCATTGTATTTAAAGAATGCTTTTTGTACTTTAATTCTTTCTTCATAAGCCCCTACTCGCTCAAGTAACGTTAATGAATCCAATTCTTTTTGAATATCTTTATTGTTAATTTGTGAAGATTTTTTTCTATTTTCACTTATTTCTTTATTCTTAATAATTTCTTCTTGGTCTTTTTGGTTTAAACGTTTATTAAAACAAATAATAGAAAGCAATCTGATTTCATTTAATTTTTCCCTTGCAAAAGCCAAACATTCTTTAACTTCACTGTTTAATTTATCCTCTAAATCAAGTGTATAAGGCACATGTAATAAAGAACAAGAAGTAGAAATAAGTAAATTTTCTTCTTTAATATAAGTTTTTATTGTATTTAATAATTTTACTTTTTCATTAAAATCACTTTTAAATACATTTCTTCCGTCAATTACTCCAGCAATTAGAACCTTATTAGAAGCTTTAAATTCTTCTAAAATCTCTAAATTCGTAAGGCCATAAATAAAATCCAGCGACAAAGCCCAAATAGGAGTAGTTAATAAAATTTTGCTGGCTTCATTTGAATGCTCAAAATAGGTGGATACTACAATTTTTATATTTTTGCTCACTTTGCTCAAAGTATCATAAATAGGTTTGATTAAAGACAAAACTTTTGAATCCAAATCTTTAACAAAGATAGGCTCATCAAATTGAATTACTAAGTTATCATCCAAGGTATCTAATTCTTTTAATAATTCCACATATAAGTCCAAGACTTTATTTACATTCAAATAAACATCTTCGTTATCAACACTTTTACTAAGTCCTAAATAAGTGATTATCCCTGTTAGGTTAATTTTAGTTTTAATTCCTAAAGCTTTTGCTTCTTTAAATTCATCTACAACTTTTTTACTGTTTAGTTTAAACTTTGTATCTTTGCTTAATTCAGGAACGATATAGTGGTAGTTTGTATTAAACCATTTTGTCATTTCACAAGCTTGTGCTTCTTTAGTTCCACGTGCAAGTGCAAAATACAGTTCTTCGTTTTCTAAAGCTTCAAAACGTTTTGGTATCACATTTAATAAAATAGACGTATCTAAAATATTATCGTATAAAGAAAAATCATTTGAAGGAATATAACAAATTCCAGCTGCATTTTGTTCTTTCCAATGTTTTTCTTTTAAAGAAGAAGCTACTTCTAAAACGTCATTGTAAGTGGTTTTATTTGCCCAGTATGATTCTAAGGCTCTTTTTAATTCTCTGTTTTCTCCAATTCTTGGAAAACCTATTAAGTAGTTTTTTGACATTATTTATCCTTGTTTTTTACAATATTTTTTGATAATAAATAAAAAGAATAATGCTGCTAAGTATAATTCAAATTAAGCCATACAAAGTATGTACGGAATTATTTTTTTATGAACAGAATTATGTTTTTATATTATTTGGGTTTTGTTAGTTATTGAAAAAATAAGGAGGATGAGTTCCAGTACGTCTAAAGGCAAAAAATGCACAATAATACTGACATCTTGGAATAAAATGGAATAAAAAGATTGCTAAAGCTGTTTTTGATTTAAAAACACAATCGCAGTGACAAATAACATTTTTAATAAAAGACAAAGGTCGTTTTACTAAGCTTGTACTTATCTCATCTTTCAAATTATTAATAATAATATGTTTTTTTGAAAAAGAATTTAAGTTAGCAACTATAATATTTGTTTTAGATAATAAGTTATCATTTTTAATATTTATATTATGCACAAAAAACCTTTCATATTTTATTTGATGAAAGTATATCCAAAGTTTATTTAAAAATAATCCTTTTTAATAGAAATTATCAAAAAAGAAATAAGAAGAGAGGGAAAAAGAGTAGGTAATTAAGGTTTATAGAGTATTTTGGATTGTTTTGTATAAGTTAAAGCATCGGGATTAAAAACAGGAAAATTGTATTCATTACTGTTATATTCTTCACTCAAAATTGCACGTGTGCTTAATTCTACTCGGGATGCATCATAATTTTTTTCAATATTATTTGGTCTAGCACTTCTTATATTTGAATTATTAGTAAAAGAAGCAGAAGAAACTGCACTGTTTGAAACTGTCATATATATCCATTTATTTTTATAAACTATCATATCAAATTTCAACTAAAAAAATATATAAACTTCTTTTTATCATTCATTTAATGTTTAATATTTTAATATTTATAGTATTTAGCATCTTATTTGAAGAAATGCATATCTTTTATTTTTATAGAAATAGTATAATATATAAAAACATCTGGACTCTTATGAATAATATGATTTTAAAACAAGTAAATACTCTTTATAAAAAAGATGGTTTGCACAATACCTTAATAAACAATGTAAAAATATTTAAAACAAGTAAGTCAACACCAAGAACACCTTTACTTTACGATTTGTGTTTGGTTTTGGTTTTACAAGGTAAAAAGATTGGTTATTTAGGAGGTGAAACTTTTGAATACAATTATAAGAACTATTTAGTCATTCCAACAACCCTACCCTTTGAATGTGAAACACACGCCTCAAAAGAAGAACCTTTTATTTGTATTTTAATTACTATTGATAAAAAAATCATGTATGAATTAATAGACAACATAAGTACAAAAACAATCAAAAAAGATAAAAAATGCGATTTAGGAGTATTTTCAGATAGCGTTGATACAAATATTGAAGATATTACCCTAAGACTAGTAAAAATTTTATCATCAAAAGAAGATTCTAAAATACTAGGGTCCTCTGTATTAAGAGAGCTTTATTACAGAATAATTAATGGAGAAAATTCATGTTTTTTGCATAAAATGTTTTTGAATACTAATAATGAAGCAAAAATATCAAGAGCMTTAAGAAATATCCATGAAAATTATAATAAACACTTRGATATTCCYTCTTTAGCAAAAAAYGAAGAYATGAGTGTTTCTTCTTTTCATACRCATTTTAAGAAAATAACCTCGCATAGCCCTTTGCAATATATTAAAAACATACGATTAAACAAAGCAAAAGATTTTTTAGCGCAGCAAAATTATCAAGTAAATGATACAGCTTATGCAGTAGGTTATGAAAGTATTTCTCAATTTTCTAAAGACTTTAAACTTTATTTTTCCTACCCACCAAAAGAAGCTAAAGCCTCTTTTGAAGAATACAAATTATTTTAGAAAAGCTTAAGCTAAAGCCAATTCTAAAATTTCTTTACTTTTATCAAGAGTAATATTTTCATTCTCACCAAGAGCTGTCATACCATGGAGTTCTAAAGCACTTATAATATTTGATACAACTTTATCATCAATATCATAAGTCTTTAATTTTGTAGAAATTCCAACAGTTTCATATAAGTTTTCAATTGCTTTAATTACGGCTTCATTATCATTAGATATTCCAAAAACTTCTTTTCCCATTAAAGAAAGTTTRTCTTTTTTATCTTCTATCATCACTCTTAAAAGYGAWGGTTGYACAACTGCAAGTGATTTRGCATGATCCAGGCCATAAAAAGCAGTAAGTTCRTGTCCTATCATATGMGTAGCCCAATCTTGWGCTACWCCTGWGCCTATGAAACCATTTARMGCTTGATTTGCTAAAAGCATTARGTTTTCTTGCCAGGATTCATCTCTTCTTTTATCCCAMGTCTCACYTAAKGYACGWARACCTTTTAAAATAGTTTGAGMATAACCATCATGTAWYAAGGAGGTATTTGTAAGCGTTAAATATTGTTCACAGGTATGAATAAAAGCATCTACTAAWCCATTTGCTAATTGRGTATCACTTAAACTGCTCATTACACTTGCATCTAAAATAGCAAATTTAGGATAAGAATAAGGAGAATGAAAAAATCTTTTTTCATTTGTTTCTTTTTTTGAAATAACAGAAGCAGCATTAGATTCACTACCTGTTGCAGGCAGAGTCAAAATAGCTCCTAAAGGAAGCGCTTTTGTAACTTCTGCACTTCCATCTAAAAAGTCCCATGCATCACCCTCATATAAAGCAGCAGCTATCAAGTATTTACAGCCATCTATCACTGAACCCCCACCAACAGCTAATACAAAATCAATTTTTTGCTCTTTTATAATTTTTACTGCTTTATTTAATGTTTCAACAGTAGGATTTGGTTCAATACCTCCAAAATCAATTACCGTATACTCTTTTAATGCGGACCTAGTTTGCTCGTAAACTCCATTGTTTTTAATTGAGCCACCACCATATACAAGTAATACTTTTTGATCTTTTTTTATATACTTTGTAATAGCTTTAATTTGACCTTTTCCAAACTCAATTGCTGTTGGGTTATGATACGTAAATTCCATAATTATCCTTTTTTTTATTAAGGATATTATAGAAGAATATTGGTGTATTTTGAATACTAGATAATTCAAATCTCATGCTGTATTCTACAAATTATTATAAAAGAGATACCATTAATTGATTTACTGTTATTGAGATTTCTTTTAAATCTTTTTCTTCTTTATTCATAAAACTTTCCAAATACGATTTCACTTTGTTAAAACTGTACTCATCGTTTACCATAAAAGAAGAAAAAGCAAGCTCAGGTTCTTCATTAAGACGTTTAAAATCAAGTATTTTACTTGTATAATGCAGTACAATATACTCAATAAACTGTAACATTTGATGCCGTATAGCTGCATCACTTTTTTTACTTAAATTAATTCTGTTTAGTGCAAAAATGATTTCTAGTATTTTGAATTCATGAATTAGTGAATAAAAAATCACAATTACATCTTTAAAAGAATGTACTGAATTTTCTTTAATATTAATGGCTGCTGGAATAAATCTCAAATATTCTATTACAGAATAAAATAAATTAAAATTATTTTCTTTATCAATAATATTTTTAATTTTACCTTTATGCACCTCTTTTAATAAAACAAAAAGTTCTTTTTTATGATCCAGAATATGACTGGCATCTAATTGATTGTTTTTTAGATATTTTACCATCCAGCGTGTACTTACATATAAAGAGTATTCTACTTTATTAATTAAACGATATTGTTCAAGAGCACTTAATTTATAGTCATTTTCTTCTATCTTTGCTCTTATATTTTCTACATCAAAAAGCTCATTTACAATAATATATGCTTTGATTTTCATTAAAAACTTTGCGTGTCCTAATCTGGCATAATCACTAACAAAAGTGGCCCCTTGAGAGTTAATAACAAAATCTGCCATTTTAGTTGCAATAATTTCTCTTTTTAAAGGATGATTATTAATGTCTTTTTCGTAAGCTCCTACAAAAGAATGAGGGAAATAACTGTATAAGAACTTAGTAAAATATTTTTCGTCAATTAAAGTGGACTCCATTAATATTTTTTTAATAAAAATTTTTGCATAAGATAAGAGAGAACCTAAAATAGGACGTACCAAAGAAGATTTTTGATCAAGGGCTTCTTTAATATTTTCATTTTTAGGAATATGAAAGGCTTTTCTATTAAAACTCTCAACCTTATTTTCTAATACTTCAATCACTTTTATAAAGTCACTTAAGTATCGTCTTGAAAAATGTTCATCAATAGAAATTGCTAAAGCTTGTTTATAAGAACTTTTTAAAACATAAGAAACAATGTTTTGTGTAAAAGAATCCAAAATTGTTTTTACTTCATCTTTAGAAATAATATCTTGAGAAACAACAGCATTTAACAATATTTTTAAATTCACTTCTCTATCCGAGGTATCAACTCCTCCTGCATTATCTATTGCATCTAAGTTTATTCTTCCTCCATTTAAAGCATATTCTATTCTTGCTTTTTGGGTAAAACCTAAGTTTCCTCCCTCACATACAACTCGTGCTTTTAGTTCACTAGCATCAATTCTCAAGGCTTCATTTTCTTTATCCCCAATATCTAAAGAGTTCTCATCACTTGCTTTTACATAGGTTCCAACGCCCCCATTAAATAAAAGATCTACTTCTAAACATAAAAGTTTTCTCGCCAATTCTTCTCCTGAGAGTGCTTTTTTACTTATATGCAAAAGTTTTTTAATTTCATTGCTTAAGATTATTTCTTTATCGCTTCGTAAAAAAACACCGCCCCCTTTAGAAATTACACTTTTATCATATTTATTCCAAGAAGATTTTTTATCAAAAAATAATCTTCGTCTCTCTTCATAAGCTTTGAGTACATTGGGAGTTGGATCTATAAAAATTTCTTTTTGAGAAATGGCACCTAAGAGTTTAAAACTTTTACTTTCAATCATTCCATTTCCAAATACATCACCATTTAAAGAACCAATACCTATGACTGAAATTTCATCTTCATAAATATTAATGCCTTCTTCAATAAAAAATCTTTTTGTAGACATCAAAGACCCTCTTGCTGTAATTCCCAGTTCTTTATGCCCGTATCCATTAGAGCCTCCACTAGCAAATGCATCGCCTAACCAATAGTTTCTCTTAATTGATATTGCATTAGCGACATCACTCATAGCAGCCGTTCCTTTATCAGCAGCAACCACAAAATAAGGATCGTCCTCATCATAAGCCACAATTCTTTCATCTCGTATTATTTTGTTATCAATTCTATTATCCACCAAATCTAAGTTAGCATTAATATATAAAGAATAAATTCGCTCAAAATACTCTTTAGTTACCTCTTTTTTTGAATTTATTACAAAACCACCCTTAGAACCATCAGGAATAATAATAGAATTTTTAGCATCTTGAGTAATCATTAAGGATTTTACTTCATCTCTGTAATCATCATATCTCTCAGACCATCTAAGCCCTCCTCTTGAAACCTTAGACATTCTTAAGTGAAGTCCGTAAAAATCATTGTGATAAACATAATTTTCTAGATTAGGCTGTAAACCTTTTAAATTTTCTCCATAACGTTTTGTATCAATCTTAAATGCAATTGTTTCTTCATTAAAAAAATAATTTGTTCTTAATAAACATTGTAAAAAACTAAGAGTTAATTTAAGAATTTTATCGTCCATAATTTGGGGAATAAGTTTAATCTCTTCATCAATTTCGAGATTTATTTTTTTGAGCTTACTTTCTTTACTTTTTTCTTTTGGATCAAATTTTATAATAAAATAGTCAATAAAAAGTTTAGTAATATGAGAATGACTGGTAAGTGTAAGTAAAATACTTTGGTAAGTAATATTACTTAGAGCTTGGGATAAATACTCAATAATCGCTCGTATTAATTTTATCTTTTGCATAGAAAAGTTTTCTTTATATACAAGCGAAAAAACTTTTGAATTTACAATAGACTCATCTAATAAAGAATTCGTAATAATATTTTCAATATTTTTTTGGGATTTTTTTACAATATTGGAATTCTCTAAATTAAAATTAAATCTTGCTATATAAACAAGTGTATTTTTTCTTTTTAGTTTATAACTTAACTCATCTATAATTTCAAAACCAATATCATGTAATAAAGGACTAATAGCAGATAAATATATTTGCTCTAGAGAGAAGATTTTTAGAGATTTAAAGTCATTCTTTGAAGATATACTTGAAACAACTTTTTCTTTTATAAGCCGTTGATAAGTATCATCTTCTATTACTAAATCACTGTCATTTAATATTTGGGAACATATAACATCTAGTTCATCGTATTTATTCATAACAAATCCTTATGATTATATGCAATATTATCTTCCAAGAAGGATTAAACCATACTTATTAAAATAATCTAAGCTATTTTTTAATGATTTTATTTAGCTTAAGGTAAAAACTAAGATCTTATTAAAAACGCAATGTAAACCATATGTAATTAAACAAAGCTACACTCTTTGTCTTAAAATGATTAAAATAAGGTTTAATATGCATAATATAATAAATATTTTTTGCAGGTTTTTTCTTCTTGGATTAGTAAGTTTTGGTGGTCCAATAGCTCATTTAGCCTACTTTAGAAAAACATTTGTTGAAAAACTAAAATGGCTTGAGGAAGAAGAATATTCTAAATTTGTTGCTTTAAGTCATTTTCTTCCAGGCCCTAGTTCTTCTCAAGTAGGTTTTTGTATTGGTTTGGAAAAAGGTGGTTTAATGGGCGGAATTACTGCTTTTGTTGCTTTTACTTTTCCTTCTTTTATTTTACTTTATATACTTGCAATATTCAATATCTCACAAAATGAAAATATTCATATTCTTAATATAATAACAGGTCTTAAATTATTTGCTTTAGTCATTGTTAGCGACGCTATAATTACAATGTTTAAAAACTTTTGCAAAAATAAAACAACAAAATTCATTTTTGTATGCTCAACGCTTGTATTGATTTTCTTTAGTTCTTTGTATGTACAATTTATTGTTTTAATAACAGCAGCGATCATAAGCAGTATTTTTTTAAAAGAAAGAATAAAAGAAAAAACAGTCTTGAAAAAAAAGATTCATTTGTTTCCTTTTATACTCTTTTTATTCTTACTTTTTATTCTTCCATTTTTTACTTATTTAAACAATGAAATTAAAATTTTTAGTGATTTTTTTTCTGCTGGTTCTCTGGTATTTGGGGGAGGACATGTTGTACTTCCTTTATTAAAAGAACAGCTCTCACATTTTATTAGTGATGAAAACTTTATCCTTGCTTACTCTTTTGCACAAGCAGTACCAGGTCCTATGTTTAGTATTGCATCTTATTTAGGGGCCAGCTATTTTAAAGAATCTGTTTTTTTAGGATCACTTCTTGCAACACTTGCTGTTTTTTTACCTGGTTTTTTACTTATACTTAGTTTTAAAGAAAGTTTTCAAAGCATATCCAAACAAAAGAATATTTTGAATGCAATTAAAGGAGTAAATGCGGCAGTTGTTAGTTTATTAAGTGCGGTTTTAATTACAACACTTTATCCAAGTGCCATACATTCATATTACGATTTAATACAAGCATTAATAGCTCTTATTGTTTTAAGAGTATTTAAAATTCCAATACTTTATATGATAAGTACTTTTGTTTTATTAGCGCTAATTTTTTAAAATATAGAGTAGTTTTATTTAAAAACAATAGGAGCAATCCTTAATCTTACGAGGAAGGAGATAGGGGAAGAAAAATGCAGAATTTTGCACCTTTTTCTTTTTTTTCATAAGACAGTTTTCCAAGTATACTTTCTTCTATTATTTTTTTAGACATATATAAACCTATTCCTAAGCCCTTTTCTTTTGTTGTAAAATAAGGTTCAAAGATTTTTTTTTCGATATTAGGATCCACTCCTCCCGCATTGTCTTCTATAAAAATATGCAGATTATTTTCATCTTTTTTTATATTTATTATAATTTTTGCATTCTTTATTTTCTTTTTTGAAAAAGCATCTTTCGCATTGTTTAATAAATTAAAAATTACATGTGATAATTCACCCTTATAATTCCTCAACAAATGATTTTCATCACAATTTACTTCAAGTGTAATAGAAAAGAAAGTAAAACTGTCCTGAATCAAAGAAATAACACGATTGATTTCATCAACAATAAAAAAAGATTCTTTCTCTTTTTTTAAACTAAGAAAATTTGAAAAGTCTGTAATAGTATTTGACATAAAGCGTAATTGATTCGAAGCTTCTTCTGTTTTGTTTTCTAAGTATTCTAGTGAAAGTTTATTGTGTTTAAAAGCTGTTTTAATAGCCATTATGATAAAAGACAATTGAGTAAGGGGTTGTTTCCATTGATGAGAAATATTTTCAATCATTTCACCCATAGAAGCCAATTTATTTTGATGATATATGATTTCTCTCTGATTAATATATTCTTTTTTTAATATTTTAAATTTATATGGCAAAATACAAAGTATCAAAATTGATTCAAAAGCCAATACAAAATAAACTAAATTTTCTACATTAAAAATAAGTTCATTATTTAAATATAACAGCTGCACTTCTATACTTAAAGAGCTTAAAATTAAAGCAGCCCATGCAAGTAAAAAGAAAAAAGAAGCTTTATTTCCACTAAACAAAGAAAACATTGCTACAAATAAATATATAATCCAAGAAGTAGAATACGGTATATAATCATAGATTGTATTATAATCAAAAAACAAAATAATAAATAAGTGAAGTGTATTTATAAGAATAACAAATTTTAATAATCTATCTAAAAAAATATGTTCTTTTTTCGTATGAAAAAAATACTGAACAAAAAGATTAGAAAACAATGAAAATAAATAAAAAAGAATAATTCCTAAATACTCATAATTTTTATCAAAGATATTTATTTCAACTATCAAAATTCCTAAAATCAATAATTGTGTAAGGGAACAGAACAAATAACTCTTTTTTTGATTAAAAAAATAAAACACTAAATAAAGAAGAAAACTTGTAAAAATTATTCCATAAGAAAAACCATGAAATATCTTTTTTAATGTTTCTTCTACAAAATAATCGTTTAAGGAAGAAACCTTAATATCTAAATTGAGATAAGCCTTGTTATTTTCAAGCTTCAGAAAAAAAGATTTTGAGAGATCATTAGGTTTTAATAAAATTATAGGAGAAGAAAGATTTATATTTGTAGAAGAAGTATATTTATCTTCTAAACGTATTTTGGAAAGAAGAGAATTAAAAGAGATAATATAGTCTTCGTTTTTAAAGCGTTCTTCCTCTAAAGTAAATTTTATAAAATATGATTTATTACTGTGTTTGATAAAGGGTAAAGTGATTTTTTTAAAGTTATTTGATATTTTTATATCTTCAATACTTGTATTAATAGTATCCACTTCCAATAACCAAATATTTTTAATATAACTTGCACTTAAAGTAGTAAACAAGATTAAAACAATAAAAATACTTTTTAACACTAATTTTCCTCTAAAACAATTTTATAACCAATACCAGAAACATTTTTAATGACATTTTTTGTAATCTTTTTTCTAATATCTTTGACAATAGACCGGATGGCATCTTCGCTCATTATTCCATCCCAAATTGAATTAGACAATTCAGAATAGGAGACTACTCTGTCATGATTAATAAGTAACATTTTAAGAAAAACATGTTCTTTTTTAGAAAGAAAAACTTGCTCTTTAAATAAAAAAAGATTGTTATTTAACGTATCAAATTTAAATCCATCTCCTAAATTAAAAACATTTCTTTTTTGGCTTACATCTGTAATACATGATTTTAAAGTAATTAATAATTCATTTTCAATCACTGGTTTTACTAAGTATTTTATTAAACCCAAATCCATAGCTTCTAATAAATAAGGCGTTTTTAAAAAAGCAGTCATTACTATAATTTTAGTTTCTTGATCTTCTTCTCTTATTTTCCGTACCATCTCAAGGCCATTTAAATTTGGCATATGAATGTCTGTAATAATGATGTCTGGTTTACATTTTTTGTACATCTCAATACCACTTACACCATCATGTGCTTGATAAATATTATCAAAATAAAATTCTAAAAGATCAATGGCACTTTTTCTTACACTGTCTTCATCATCTATATATAAAATTTTCAAACTACTAAATTTTTTCATCTAGCTACTTTTTATTTATAGTATATTCAAATTAAATGTATTTATAGTGTATTTTCACATTAAATTTTAAAACTTGTGTATGATTTTTACGTTGATTTTGAGGCTATAATATTAAACATATTTATTTCATCATTTAAGGAAATTTTATTTAGAATATCATTTGTATCTTAAGTGTTTGCAGTATAAACACATCATTTAAAAAATTATTTTTAAATGATGTGTATAGATAGAAAATACTTCACTTTTAAAGTATTCAAGATATTCAAAATACATTCCTTAAGAATAAGGAATATATTTGAATAATTTTAGTTTCTTACAGTTACTGGAACTGTTTCATCTGAGTTATCTTCGTTTGTACTACCTAAATCTGATTCAGCTTGCGCTAACATTTCAAATTCTTCTTCTGCTGTTTTTGCTACTAATCTGTTCTTAGAATATAAGAAATAGTATAAAGCACCAATTACATACAATACAAGCGTATAAAAAAATGCTTTTGGATCATATGCATAAACACCTGTTAAAGCAACAAGAGATAATACCAAAGAAATTCCAGAAGTAAATACACCACCTGGAGTTTTATACGGTCTGTTCATATCAGGTTGTTTAATTCGTAAAAGAATATGACTTAAAGACATTAATGCATATGATATAGTAGCTCCAACAACCGCCATACCTAACATTAAATCCCCTTCTCCACTTAAAGAAGCTGCAAATCCTAATAATCCTGGAATAATCAAGGCCCATGTTGGTGCTTTTCTCTTACTTGTTAATGATAAAAATTGAGGTAAATATCCTGCACGTGATAGAGCAAATACCAATCTACTGTAACCATAAATAATTGAGAAAAACGATGCAACTAAACCAGCAAGTCCTAAAACATTTACAACAGTTGCTAAAGAAGAATATCCACTTAAACTAAGTGCATCAACTAAAGGTACTGCACTTTTCCCAATAACATCAGCTCCAACTGCACCTGCTGTTAAAAATACTACAATTACTGCCGTAAAAAGTAAAAATATCATTGCAGCAATAATTCCTTTTGGTACATCTTTTGCTGGATTTTCTGCTTCTTCTGCAGCTAAAGGAACACCTTCAACAGCTAAAAATAACCACATAGCAAAAGGTAAAGCAGCCCAAACACCATACCAACCATAAGGTAAGAATTCACTAGCCCCATAAGCTTCTGTTGATACTGCAATATCAAATAAGTTATTAACATCAAACTGTCCAATAAGTGCTACAGCTGTTGCAATAATAGCAAATACTGCAAGTGCACTAATCACCATCATTGATTTAAGAGCTTCTCCTACTCCATATAAATGAATAGCAATAAAAACAGCATAAAACAATGCATATACTAAGGGGCCATTAATACCCAATAATGCTTCTACTGCAGATCCTATAAAAATAACAATTGCAGCAGGCGCTAATGCATACTCTATAAGTATGGCAAAACCAGTTAAATAACCACCAGCTGGTCCCATAACTTGCCTAGCAAAACTATATCCGCCACCAGCTGCTGGAATTGCAGCTGACATCTCAGCCAAAGACAGTACCAGACAAATATACATTATTGCCATTAAAACAGCAGCAATAGCAAAACCACCCCATCCTGCTTCTGCAATACCGAAGTTCCAACCTGCGAAATCTCCTGAAATTACATAGGAAATTCCTAAACCTGCTAACAACATCCAACCTGCTGTTCCTTTTTTTAACTGTCTTTTAGCCAAATATTCTTGATCAATATGATTTGTACTCATTTCATTCCTTTATTTAATTAAAATTATCTTGAACATTACATTCAAAGCCGTCCTTATTTTGCAATATTTTTCTCCTTTTTATATGTTTATTTTTCTAAATTTTTTAGCCAATTAGAAATTTCTAATAAACGGTAAAGATCATTGTTGTAAAAATCTTTTTTATTTAAAATCTCTTTTTTCATGTTTGTTATTTCCGTGTTATACGCTTCATTGTTCTTAAAATAAGTGCTTTTAATTAATTTTTCTTCTAGCCGTTCAAAAGTTGATAACATTTGTTTGACATCAAATTCAGGATGATATTGAACACCAACAAAAGTACCACCCTTATAGTTAATTTCCAAAGCTTGAACAGGACAAAACTCATTAAACGCCAATAATGTGCTGTTTGAAGGAAGTTCTTCTATATAATCTTTATGTACACAAAATGAAGATATAGGTTCAGTCTTATTTTTGAATAAATAATGTTCTTTTCCCTCTTTTGTTAATGTCAATTTTTTCATAATTCCTATTTCATACCCTGCTTCAAAACTTGAAACTTTTCCACCAGCTGCTACCACAGCTATTTGTAAACCCCAACAAGATCCATACATAGGAACTTTTGATTCAAAAGCGTTTTTACACAATTCTATTTGAGGCTGCACAAAATGGGGTGTTTCATTAACACTAAGTCCAGAACCCGTCCACAAAATCCCATCATACTTTTGTAAATCTTTTATACTTATTTGTTCAAAATTATCTCTTGTTGGATAAAGCGCATCTATTTGATATTCACCAAGGATTTCTATGGATTTTGTAAATAAAGGAACATAAGAAAGACCCTTAAATTTTTGAATATTTAAAGAATCTTTATCCGTATTACCTTCAATAATTAATAGTTTTTTCATTAATAATCTTTTAACAAATCGTAATTACCGCTATGTGCTGCTTTAAACAAAACAGTTAAGTCTTCTATTTCAAGTTTTTTTGCATTCGTTGCAGTTGAGGGATCAGCATAAGCTAAAACGCCAATTTCATCTGCACGATCATCACTAATTTTTGCTTCACTTAAATTGGAAGGAATTCCCAATGTTTGTCGTAAATCAATAATATAATCAATAAAACTCTCTAAAGATGGATTTTGGATATCTAAAAAGACACATAATTTTTTCATCTTATCTTGTATAGCAGATTTATTTTGTCTTAATGCATAAGGTAAAATAATAGAGTTTGCTAAACCATGAGGCGTATTAAATAAACCTCCTAATTGGTGAGCAATCGAGTGAACAGAACCCAAACCTTTTTGAAAAGCAGTAGCACCCATCATTGCAGCTACTAACATATTGGCTCTTGCATTTTCATTGTTTCCATTTTCATAAGCTAAGACTAAATTGTTTTTAATTAAAGAAATAGCCTCAAGTGCAATTCCATCTGCCATAGGATGAAAACCGGGTGCAAAATAGGCTTCAAGCGAATGAACTAAAGCATCTATTCCTGTCCAAGCAGTAATATGTTTTGGTAAACCATAGGTTAAATTAGGATCTAAAATAACCAAAGAAGGAAGCATTAAAGGATGAAAGATAATCTTTTTCGCATGCGTTTCACTGTTKGTAATRACGCTYGCACGTCCTACTTCAGATCCAGTACCTGAMGTYGTAGGTATTGCAATAATAGGAGCAATTCCTTCTATRTTTGCACGTAAAAAATTATCTCCTACATCTTCAAAATCCCAAATACTTAAGCTTTGCCCTGACATAAAAGCAATTGTTTTACCTGCATCTAATGCAGATCCTCCACCAAAAGCAATTACWCCATCACAGGCGTTCTCATTAAATACTTTAACCCCATCTTCWACATTYTTAGCACTTGGATTACTTTGAACATCTGAAAAAAGTGTAAATGAAATATTTTCATTTTTTAAAGGATTTATTAAATCCTCAATAATAGGAAGAGTAACCAGCGCTTCATCGGTAACAATTAATGGATTTTTTATATTTAAATGTTCACATGCTTTTACAATATCTTTTGTTCGTTCATGCCCAAACCATATAGATGTAGGATAATTCCAATTTGTTGCTTTTCTTTTAGACATTTTATTTCCTTCTAATTTTAATTTTAATTTTATGTTTTAAACTATAAGTGCCACTTATAGTCTAAAATGAATAGATTTTAATCTGGTTACTGAGTCATATACATAAGCAGACAAAGAAACTCCTCGTCCCGTATTCTTAACACCTGTCCACGCTAAAGCAGGATCTAAATAATCACATCTGTTTAGAAAAACAGTACCTGTTTCTATTTTCTTTGATAATTCTTTTGACTCTTGTACATTTGAAGACCAAATAGATGCMGTAAGTCCRAAATCACTGTCATTCATTAAAGCAATTGCTTCTTCATCRTTTGTTACTTTCATAATGCCAATAACAGGWCCAAAACTTTCTTCTTTCATTACACTCATAGTATGATTTACATCAACYAATACATGAGGAGATAAATAAGGTGTTCCTTCTTTAGAGTTTTCAAATAAACTCTCACTTACAAGAGATTTAGCACCCTTACTTAAAGCATCTTTTATTTGTTCTCTTACATAATTACTCGCACTTGTTTTCACCATTGGGCCTAAATTAGTTTCTTTATCTAAAGGGTTTCCTAATTTATATGTTTTTGTAATTTCTACAAATTGTTTAACAAAAGCATCATATACATCCTCATGTACATAAATTCTCTCAATTCCACAACAAGACTGTCCTGAGTTAAAAAAAGCACCATCGACTAAATTTTCAACGGCATTTGATACATCAGCATCTTTTCTTACATAAGCTGGATCTTTACCACCTAATTCCAGCCCACAAGGAACAAACTTGTCTTTTATCGCTTCTTGAACAGCAAGTCCTCCCTTAACTGAGCCTGTAAAAAATACAGCATCTACTCTTTCATCTGCTAACATCAAAGCAGTATTTTTATGATCCAAATATAAAATCGAGAATAAGTCTTTTGGTAAACCTGCTTCTTCAAAAGCATCTTTATACCTTTTAGCAACCAGTGGTGTTTGTGCTGAATGTTTTAATATCACAGCATTTCCAGCTAATAAAGCAGGAATTAATACATTAACAGACGTTAAAAAAGGATAATTCCAAGGRCTTAAAATACAAACTCTTCCTAARGGCAATTTTTCTATGTAACGATCAAAACCTTCAATACTCTCTGGATAATGACTTTTCAGATTTTCTTGGGCTATTTGCATTAAATAATCAGCTCTTTGTTTAAARCCTTTTATCTCAAAAGGTGTGTGTGATATTGGTCTTCCCATTTGATACGTTAATTCTTCTGATATTTCATCTTCTTGCGAAACTAAAATATCAATAAACTTTTGTATACATTCTTTTTTCTTCTCTAAACTTACGTCTTGCCATAACTTTTGTGCTAAACCCGCTTTTTCTAAAACAGTATCAATATCTTTTATACTGTGCAAGTTTTCTTCTACATATACTGTGCCATCGATAGGGCTAATTGTTTTAAATGTGCTCATGATCTTTCCTTCTTAAATAATTTCAAAATATCTGTTTAATTGCCAATCAGTAATTGCTTTTAATTGTTCAGACGCTTCATGTTCTCTTGTATAAGAATAATGATCAACGAAAACATCTCCAAAAATTTCTCTGGCAATTTTTGAATTCTTTAAACGATCTGCAGCTTGATCCAATGTTTTTGGAAAAGAGTACTCTCTCCCCATATCAACATCATAAGCATTTCCAGCAATAGAAGAAGTAGGTTCAATTTTATTTTTTATTCCCCATAAACCACTTCCTACAGCAGCTGCTAATGCAATATAAGGATTAATATCAGCAGCAGCTACTCTGTATTCAACTCTTTGTGCTTTTGGACTTCCTGTTATTGCTCGTAGAGCACATGTTCTATTATCAACTCCCCACGTAGCTTGAGTAGGTGCCCAAAAACCTGGAATCAATCGAGTATATGAATTACAAGTAGGAGCTATCATTGCTAGTATTTCTGGCATAAGTTTTTGCTGCCCACCTATGAACCATCTCATTTCATCAGAAATAGTATCTTCTTTATT
Source organism: Arcobacter sp. (assembly GCA_002733685.1). Classification (GTDB taxonomy): domain Bacteria; phylum Campylobacterota; class Campylobacteria; order Campylobacterales; family Arcobacteraceae; genus NORP36. Next base: position 131,945 of record NVWN01000003.1, read on the forward strand.
TTCATCGTAAAAAATAGATTTTCCATTTTCATCTTTAGCAGAAATATGAAGATGACCTGATTGTCCTGGATAATCTCCTGACCATTTCGCCATAAAAGTAGCCATATATCCTTGTTGTTGCGCTAAAACTTTTGTAAATGTTTTAAACAGTATTGCTTTATCGGCTGTTTTTAATAATTCATCATAAACTAAAGCAGCTTCTAATACACCAGGACCCGTTTCTGTATGTAAACCTTCAATCTCCATATCCATATCCAAACATAAATTCATAAGATCATGATAGAACTCACTTTCAACTGAATTTCGTAAAACAGAATATCCAAACATACCAGGAGTAAAATGTTCTAAGTTTTTATAGTTTTTTTCTCTTACACTTGCAGGAGTTTCTTTAAACATAAAAAATTCGAACTCTGTAGAAGCATCAAAAGAAATACCCATTTCTTTTCCTTGTTTAATTACATTTTTAAGTATGGTTCTTGGACATACTTTTGCATGTATTTCTTTACCTTCAAAATCTAAAAGAAAAAACAAAGAGTTTTCTTCTAAAGGAAGTTCTCTACATGAGCTTAAATCGATTGTACCAAGCGCATCTGGAAAAGCAGTACTCCAGCCAGTAACTGAATCTTTGGCGTACAATTCATCATGACAATCCCAACCAAAAATCACATCACAAAAACCCAAACCACTTTCAAGTATAGAAGTAAATTTAACAATAGAAATATACTTACCTCTTAAAATTCCATCAATATCTGTTGCCGCTACTTTAATACGCTTTATATTACGTTGTTTTATTAAAGCTAATGCATCTTCACTTGTTTTAATATCACCTGCTTTTAATATTCTATTCTCACTCATTCCTTAACTCCTAAAAAATAATCTGTATTTAGTATAAGCTAATTAAATGGATTAATAAAGGGAATATAAAAGAATTAAATGTAGAAATAAGGGGGAAAATAATATAAAAGAAGTAAAAAAGAAGAACATAAACAAATATTTTTTTTATAAATGCAAAAACCTTACAAAAAAGCTTAAACTAAATTTTTCTAAAACTATTGTGATTTACTTAACAGTAAGAATATTATTTACTTTGTTTATTAATTCATTGCTAGTAAAAGGTTTTGAAATATAGGCTTGTCCCCCTGCTTTTAAACCTTTATTTATATTGTCTAAATCAGTATTTCCACTTAAAAATATTACAGGAACACTTGCATATCCATTCATTTTTCTTAATTCTATACAAGTTTCATAACCAGAAATTCCACCCATAATAACATCAAGCAAAATTAAATCAAATTTTTCTTTTTTTATTAATTCTAGAGCTTTTTCTCCTGATTTTGCAAAAGACAAGTTATAAGTGGAGAGAATATTAGCTACAAACTGAATATTCTTACTGAGATCATCAACTATTAAAATCTTCATTTTCTTTCCTTTTAATACTTAGGTTTTTAAGTTCGCTTAAACTTATTTCTATCATATCAATATCAAAAGAAGAAACTGCGTCTTTTAATTTTTGAGATAAAGCTAAAAGTATTTCACACTTGTTTTCTTTTGAAAAGTTTGAAATATTAGATGCAAGTTTTTTTAATTGGGAGAAATTATTCTTATTTTCTTGCTCACATAATAATTCAAAAAAATCTTCTTTATATTTTATTAATAAAGCTTCACTTATAGTATTGTTTATTTCTTCTACTGTGTTATTTGAGATAATAACACTGCTTTTTAAATAGAGTTTTAAGTTATCTATTAGTGTTGAATATAAAACTGGTTTCGTTAAAAGTTTATCAAAACCAAAGTTTTCTTGCATTTCTTTTTCTGTATATAAGACAGATGCAGTAATGGCTAATATTGGTAAAGATTTGTATTTTGGATTGTTTCTTATACACTTGGTCGCTTCAAAACCATCCATAAGAGGCATTCGGATGTCCATTAAAATTAAATCAATCTCATTGTCTTCTAAACACTGTAAAGCCTCCGCACCATTTTTTGCTTCCGTTATTTTTAAAGGTTGATCAAGTAACATACCTTTAATTAGTTCTCTGTTGTAAAAAACATCATCAACCACTAAAATGCTTGCAGGACTAAAAGTATATTCTAAGGAGTTCTGCTCTTTCATGGGTAAACCTTCAATGCAATTAACATTTTCAAGACATAAAGTAAAACGACTACCCGTGTTTTTTTTACTTTCAAGCTTTATAAAACCACCTAATTTATAAGAGAGTTTTTTTGAAATTGCAAGCCCCAGTCCAGAACCACCGTATTTTAAATCATCTTGACCTTTTTGTTGTTCAAACTGTTTAAAAATAAGTCCTTGATTTTTTTTAGGAATTCCAATTCCACTGTCTTGCACATGGATTAATAGAGAAAGATTATTATTCTTGTCTCTTTTTGTCTCTACTCCTATTTGAATAAAACCTTTTTCAGTAAACTTAATTGCATTAGCCAGTAAATTTATTATGATTTGTTTAATTCTTTGTTCATCACTCAAAATCAGTTTAGGTATATCTTTTGAAAATGTTAAATCAAAATCAAGTTTTTTTGCTTGAGCTTGTAATAAAAACATTTTATATATTTCATTTAACAATTTATTTATATCCACTGGTTTTTTTTCAATATGTAGTTTTTCTGACTCAATTTTTGACAGATCAAGAATTTCGTTTATCAATTTAAGAAGATTATCTCCACTTGAACTAATAGAAGAAAGATAAGATTTTTGAGTAGAATTAAGAGATGTTTTTTCTAATAACTCAGTAAAACCAAGAACAGCATGCAAAGGAGTTCTTATTTCATGAGACATATTTGTTAAAAAATCGGATTTGCTTTTATTGGCTCGTTCTGCTTCTTTTTGAGATAATTTTAAATTATGTTCCAGTTCAATTCTGAGTTTTATTTCTGTGTTCATTCTATTATTCACATTTAAAAACCATATTAAAATTAAGAATAACACAATAATAATGATTATAAAAAGCCTATAGTTAATTTTTTCAACATAATCAATATTCACCCAGTTTTCCATGATTTTAAATTTCTTTTGTGAAGGAATAGAATCAATAATCTTATTTAAAATACCAACTAAAGGAAGTAATTCTTTTCGTATACCAAAACCTAAGCGTGTAGTAAATTCTGTTTTCCCTACAATTTTTATATTATTTAAACCATTTTTAGTAATATAATACGCAGCAACAGGCAAAGTTGAAACCAGTGCATCTATTCTTCCATTTTCGATATCTAAAAGAGCTTCTTCTATTGTATTAACAGTAACAAAAGAAATATAAGGATAAGCATCTTTTATTTTTTCAATATAACCATATTCATAAATAAGTGCAATTTTTTTATCTTTAATAGAATCTAAGCCTTGAATAAAACCTTGTTTATTATTCATAAGAATAATAATATCTTTTTCCATATAACTCTTAGTAAAAATATAATTCTCTCTTTTTGCATCGGTGGTATCTGATAAAATATCAATTTCATTTTTTTTAAGAAGATCAAGCGTRCCATTCCAAGAATCAGTAATAACATGATTRAATTTTAAACCCGTWGCTTTTGTAATYTCATTTAAATACTCAGAWACAACCCCAATATACTCKCCTCTAYTATCATATGCTTCAAAAGGAAACCAATTWGGATCCCCTGCRAARTTTARSACRGGATGATTTGAYAACCAYTCTTTTTCTATATTWGATARTCTYAATTTATGTTCTAAATCAGTYCTATCGATTAACCAATTATTRTAAATTTTCTTTTTACTTACTKCACTAATACTTTTAAGCGTTTTYTCTATGATAGAAGCTAAAATAGGTTTTTTCTTTGAAGTAATAATATGTAAATCACTTCCACTATTAAAAGGATTTTCTTTAAAAGGAACAATTTCTAAAATGGAGTGTTTTCGCATTAAATGGGAGAGAACAGAATAAGAGCCAAAAAGAATATCTGCTTTTCKCTCTAAAACTGCAGAWATAGCACTTGAWAGRTTTTTCGTTTCCATRATTTTYAARTATGGCATTTCTTTTTTAATTAAATCAATGCGAAAATAACCCTTAGGAAGCGCCAGAGTTAAACCTTTTAGGTCTGAAAAATCAAGCGCTTTTATGCTTTTATGCACAAAAAAGTAATCAATAATGGAAAGATAAGGACTGGAGAAATAAACATGTTTTTTTATTTTTTCATCAAAATATGCGGTAGGTATAATGTCAATTTCTGAAGCTATAATTTTCTTTTCAAGATTATTCCAAGAATCAAAAATATAATTAAACTTTAAACCTGTTTTTCTTGAAATTATTTTCAGATAATCTGAACTTAAACCTTCATGTCTGCCTCTAACATACATGCTAAAAGGTGCCCATTTTTCTTTTGCACCCACTTTTACTACAGGATTGTTTTTAATCCAACTTAATTCTTCATCATTTAAAAAAAGTTTATTCTCATTTGCAAATAAAAATATTGTAAAAGAAAGAAAGAATAATATTTTACGCATATAATTAATTACCTATTTATTTAAGATAGCAATAAAAAAATATCGCTTAGATTAAAATTATATAATAAATAAATGTAGGAAAAATGGGATTAATATTAAAATAAGTTCCTAATAAAAATATCAAATGAAAAAGTATCATTAAAAAYATTTTTTATTACACAGATTATAAAATACATATAATCTGTGTTTTATCGAATTATGAAGATTTTTTGCTTTTATAAAATAAAGATATGTAAATACCAATTGCTATAAAAACAATGCCATAAAAATGATACCTCTCTAGGTTTTCTCCTAAAAATACATAAGCTAAAATACTTCCTGATATTGGCATAATATGTGTTACTTGCCCCGTTTTATTTGCACCTATTTCCATAATTCCCCTGTTCCATAAATAATAAGAAAACAAAGAAGGAAATATTGCCATATAAAGAATAGAGCTGTATACAGTAGATGAAAAGTTAAAATGAACAGTATTTCCCATTAAAAAATAAATGATAAACAACATAATAAAACCTAAAAGAGTAATAATTGAAATAAACTCAAATGCTTTTAATTTATTCGGTTTGTATTTTACTAAAATACAATAAGTAGCCCAAGTAATTGATGATAAGATAACCCAAAAATCTCCTTTGTTAAATTCAAAATTAATTAAATTGGAAATATCCCCTTTTATAACTAAAAATATCACCCCAAGCGTTGATAAAAAAACTCCAATTATTTGTGTAAATGTAATAGGCTCTTTTGTAAAAAGAGTATTTAATACAATAATTATAATAGGAATAGAAGAATTAATTAACAGCGAATTCGTAGCCGTTGTTTCTTGCAATCCATAATATAAAATAGTATTAAAACCAGTCACTCCTAAAAAAGACAATACAAGTAAAATTAGAAAATTATTTTTGATTGCAGAAAAAATGACTTTTTGGTGCAAGAATATATAAGGAAGTAATAAAATCAAAACCAAAGCCCATCTAAAAAGTGCCAATTGCATAGGTTCTATTTCTGGGCTAACCAATCTACCCAATACAAAATTTCCAGACCAAAAAAGTACAGCCATAACTATTAAAGCATATATGTTCATTAATTATTATCCTTATAAAATATATAAATTATTATTTTGGATGATTGTAACAAAAGTTTATGATATTTTTATAATATTAGCTTTAATTTTTTTAAGTACTTGACCGAAGGAATTAGAATATTAAACTGCACACCATTATTCTCTTCACTTGTACAATTAATACTTCCCTTCAAATTTTGACTAATTATGTTATAAATTATATTTAAACCAAGGCCAGAGCCTCCATTTTCCCTATTAGTAGTAAAAAACGGATCAAATATTTTCTTCAAGTTTTTATTTGATATTCCAAGACCATTGTCCTTATATTTAAGATTGAGGATATCATTATTCATTGAAATAATTAAAGTTATTGTTCCTGTATGTTTATTATTAAAGCCATGTATATACGAATTAATAATTAGGTTTGTGATAATTTGACCAAATAAACCAGGATAAGAATCTATTTTTAAATCTCTATCACAGTTAATTATAATATTAATATCTTTTTTCTTGGTTTTATTCTTTATACTTGATAAAATTACATCTATATACTCACACACATTAAATACTCTTTTATGCTCATTTGTACGGTCAAGTGTTACTTGTTTAAAATTATTTATTATTTCTGCTGTTCTGTGCAAGTTGGAATTGCTTAAAGAAGATAAAGAAGCACTGTCCTTTAAAAATTCTTCAAATTCTTCTTCTGATATTTCATCTTTTTTGTATTTATTTAAAATCTTTGAAGTGAGTTCCATTAAATGAGAGGTAGCTGTTATTCCTATTCCTACAGGAGTATTAATTTCATGTGCAACACCAGCAACAAGAGTCCCTAAACTAGCTATTTTTTCTACTTCTACTAATTTTTTTTGAGTACGCTCTAAATTTTTAAAAGAAGCTTCTAGTTTCATATTTGTTACTTCTAGATTTTTATGTTGTATTTGTATTTCATGTTCTAATCTCTTTTTCTCTCCAATATCTCTCCATGAAGAATGAATTATAATTTCATTGTTAATTATAATTTTTGTTAAAAGAATTTCTACCCAAAAATCTTCTCCTGTAGATTTTCTATGTAGCCATTCAAATTTTGCACTCCCAGTTTCAATACAATCTTGTAGTTTCTTTTTACTCTCAATTTGGGAATCTGTTCCATTTTCTTGAAATTTTGGTGATAATTCATGAGTCCTTAAATTTAAAAAGTCCTCTTTATATTTATATTTTAACATTTTTAAAACAGTAGAATTGCAAGCAATAAACTTACTATTTTTACTTAAACAATAACCATCAGAGCCCTCATTAAAAAGAGTTTCAAAGATATTTTTTTGCTCCAATAATTCTTGTGTTCTTTTTAGTACTTTGTCCTCAAGAGTATTATTTAAGCTATCAAGCTCTTCACTTTGTTCTAACATTCTAATGAATTGATGTGAATTTTTAATACTTATAAACATATACATCAATAAAGCCATAGCCCACATAATTATATGAATAAGAGTAATCACCCAAGAACAATTAACAGAATATATCATAAGAGTTTCACCAAAAAAAGATGCACCATTTAATTGTAAATAAGTCAAAAAGATATGATGAAATAGCATTGTAAATGCAGACATCAACATGGGTGTAATATCTTTATATATCATTAAAACAGCAGCCATGCAAAAGAATCCAAAATGCATTTCTATCATTCCCAGTTGTTGTTGAAGCATAATAGCAGGATAAATCATAAAAATAATAGCAAATAAAAGTCTAGAAATAAGACTTCCTTTATAAAAACAATACGCAATAAAACTTATTATTAATAAAACTCCTCCTCCAGTTACTCCAAGAAAATAAGTATCGTAAGAATAAGAAGTCACAAAAGAAGTAATTAAAAAACCTAAAAAAGAAATAATTAGAGCTATCTTATCTGCATCATCATAATCTTTTTTTAAAGATTTTTTCACTTCTGTACTTAGGGTTTTACTTAAATGAGGGAAAAAGCTGATCATTTTTCTTCCCTTTCATTACTTAAAGTATTAATATCATGTGCAATAGATTTTTTATCAAAGGGTCTTGTTGTATAAATATACTTCAAGTTATACTTTGAATTTAAGTCTTTATCTAAAAGAAAAAGATGCCCCGTGTGATTTATTCTTTCTTTACTTATTTTACTTATTGCTAAGTCCAATTTTAAAGATATTTTATTAATTTCTTCTTTTTCTAAGTAAAGTCCTATAAAATTTTTATTAAATGTTTTAGCATATAGGACGGGCGCTTCTTTATCTGTTGTATTTAATACATTAAGAAAATAAACACTTACTTTATCCTTCTGTATATTTCCATATATATCTTTTAATTCATTCATTGCAGGAGTACAAATATCACCACAGGAAACAAAACCAAAAAAAAGTAAAATAATAGGTTTTTTTTCTTTTTTTAAGAAATCAAAATCAAGTAATATTTTTTTATCAATACGTCCAAAAGAATTATTGGAATAAACTTGAGGGAAAGTAACTATTAAGATAAGTGAAAATGTAAATAGTATTAATAAATATCCAAAAAAATCTTTTAATGACATTTTCATCTAAATTCCTTAGTCCTATGCAATACAAACGATGGATTTAGTAAGTACTGCCTTTCATTTTCATTTATAACTTTCAAAATTTACTACTCACTATTATAGTACAAATTAAAAGAAAAAAAGAGTCTTTTAATTGATTTAAAATAGCTAATAATTAAGAATAAGTTATTTATTTATGGAAGCCAATATTAATACCTAATACTAAAGCATCTACTAAATGTGATTTATTATTTAAGTAAAACCTCCATAAAAATAGATGTCGCAGATATTGAAATAATAGGAAATGAGACATTTACGAGTGTTCAAAACTAACTTTTTTAGACCTATCATTAAATAAATTAGTAAATTCACTGCATTTTAACAAAAGGAACAATAAGAAAGAATACGCTTATAAAAAAACAAAAATTCAATAAAATAATCTTTTTTTCAGTATACTTTTTTATGATAAAAAATGAAAATACTTTTACTTATTCTTCTCACGAGACTTTAATTTTACCCCACGGTTTAAAAACCATGCCAAAAGTCAAAAGTCTTTTTCCTTTTAAGAAAAATACTGGAATATTACATAAATGCATCAATGAAAATTTAATTAATGTAGAGTTTTATACTCAAAGTCATGTAATAATCTATAATATAGCAGGTATTGAAACCATTACTTCTTATGATTGTAAATCAATAGAAATAAAAGAAAAAGACTTACTTTTTTTGCCTAAAGACAATTATCTAATATCAGATTTTATAAAAAACAATAAACAATTAGAGGCATATATGTTTTTTTTAGATGAGGATATTATTGAAACATTTTTGTCAAAACAAAAAAAAGTCAGACACAGCCCCAAAAATAAGGAAATATTTTATAAAATGCCTTCTAACTTAACAATAGATGAGTATATTAAAACATTAAAAAATACAAGTAAAACAATGCAACATTCATCCGATTTTTTAGAAATTAAAATACTTGAGCTTTTATATTTAATCGATAATACTGATACACATAAAAGACTTCAAGATTTTCTAAGTTACAATAATACTTATAAAGATAAAAGAAATATCATTTCACTAATGAAAAGATATTATCTCAATAATTTTTCTATTCAAGATTTTGCAACTTTATCTGGACGTTCTTTATCCTCTTTTCACAGGGATTTTAAAACAATTTACCATACAACTCCTCATCAATTTTTAGTAAACTTAAAAATGCAACATGCCAATAAAGTACTTAAAGAAGAGAATAAAACAATAAGTGAAATAGCAAGTAATTTAGGTTATGAAAACATCTCTCATTTTATTAAAGCCTACAAAAATAAATACAATATCACTCCCAAACAAAAACAAAAAAATCACCTTTGACATAAAAACGTTATTTTTAAACTTATTCGAGTAGTTTCGTTTTTGTTATTGCTCTAAAATACTCTTATCTTAAAACAAGGAAAAAATATGAGTATTAAAGTGGTATTAAATTTAAACGTAGAAAGTAGTCTAAAAAAAGAATTTCTACTTTTTTTAGATGAGAATCTTCCCAATGTAAGGTCTTTTAATGGATGCAAGCATATTAAAGTATATTTTAATGAAGACAGTTTAACTATGGCAATTGATGAATTTTGGGAAAATAAAGAAAAACATCAACAATATATTGAGTTTATTAAACAAAATGGTCTTATGCAAAAACTTCAATCTTATTTATCAAAAGATCTTGAACTAAGTTATTTTGATATTTTAGATATTTAAAAAACTATCAGCGTTAATGAGGGGAAGATCGAACCAATCGATTTCTTCCTCCATCTTTTGCTTTATAAAGAAGTTCATCACACACACATAAAATATCATCAATGTTTGTATATTTTGCTCTTGAACTCAAACCCAAAGAGATAGTAAATTGGATTTTTTTGTCATTTATTTTTATACTTGCTTGTTCACATGCTAATCTTATATCTTCAGAAATTGTATTAATCTTTTTTTCTTCTGTATTAAAAAAGGTGATACAAAACTCTTCCCCACCAATTCTAGCAAAAACCTCATCACTAATTACAGTATTAATAATCATGCAGAACTCAATTAAAACCTTATCTCCAATAGCATGCCCATAAGTATCATTTATTTTTTTAAAATAATCAATATCAATCATTAATACATAAAAAGTTTTATTTTCTTTTATAGCTTTTTCTAACAAAATTTCGCTTTTATTAAAATAACTTCGCCTATTGCATATGTTTGTCAAGGCATCTATATTCGCTAATGTGTACAGCTTTTTATTACTCGTTTGCAGTTTCCGTAAGCTTTTGCTTAATTGGCTGGTTCTTCTGTTCACTTTTATTTCAAGTAATTTATTATAATTTATTAATACTTTTTGACTTTTATAAATTACAAGTGTAATAATAAAGAGAAAAAAAGCAGTGACAGCATCTAGAATAAAAATTGTTTTTTCAGAATTATTAATGAGTTCTCTGTCACTTTTTGTAATAATAGAAAATACGAAACGATTAAATACATCAGAAAAAGCAATAGTATTAATCAATTCTTCATCAAACAGTTGCTTGTTAAATTTAATATTTGTAAGTAAAGACGATGATATTTCGTAATTTTCTTTGCTCAAAAAATACTCTGAGAGTTTAATACTTTCAAATACTTTTGATATGTGATTTATGTTTTTATTCGTTATCACCTTTCCACTATATATCCAACCTTGAACACTACCTGTAAAATCACTTTTTAAAACCTCAGCTTTTACAATATACATAAAAAGAGACTTATACTTCATTATCGTACTAGTAGAGTTAAGCGTAATAAATTTATTTGTTAGTATTTTTTCAAAATCTTTATTATTCTTTTCTAAAACCTTTTCTTTATATTTTGAGAAAAGAACCTTGTTTTTTTTATTTAAATAAATTACAAAACTTGCATCTAAAAGTTCTAGTGTGTTCGTGCCTTCTCTAAAGTTCTCATGAATATAATCCTTATTTCCATCTATCATAAATGCATACGTATCATCCCACTTACTATAATCATTTGTTATCTTTGTAATGTTTTTAAGATTACTATTCATACTATTTACGATTGTTTTAATATTATTAAGATTTTGTTTTTTTTCCAGTTCCAAAGAATCATTAATAATAAATTTATAACTGACATATGAGAATAATAATACAAACAAAATAAAAGAAAAAATATATATAAGTGCATTTAGTTTTACCGTAATAAAATTCATAAAATACCTTTGTATAAAAGCAGTATAAATAATATTAGTATTAACTAACTTACATTATATTAAATATTTTACCTTATTATTTTTATCTAATGTATAGAAAGTATTTGATAAGCACCTCTACACTTTATTCTCTTGCTTCATGCCAAATACGTGAAAACATCTCTAATGCAGGCTCTAATTCWYYTTCAYTAAAAACWGCAAARCCCATTCTAATGGCATCCCAATCTCCTCCACAAACATCTTTTGCAAAATAAAGYTTTATTCTTTCTTTYTTTGCTARVGTTTTTAGTTTRGAAAGATTCATAGCTACMTTAGGRTTAATAAGTATYGCTAAWCCKGCACCTTGTGCTTCTATTTTTACACTCTCCCCTAATTTTTCTTCTAAGAGAGATTTCATTAARTTATGCTTTTTTCTATTAATGGTTCTAATTTTTCTTAAATGTTTATCCCAATGTCCTTCACTDATAAATTTYTCCAAGGTTATTTGTAACATTAAAGGAACAGTAGAAAAAACTCGYGTRTARTGATTCTTATATATCTCAAGCAGGGGTTTGGGTAATACCATATAACTAACACGCAAGAAAGAYGCWGATAAGGACTTTGAGAAAGTKCCTATATAAATCACTCTGTTTGACTTATCTAAGCCTTGTAAWGARGGTACVGGTCTATTTACATAACTTAATTCACTATCACAATCATCTTCTATAATAAAACCATCGTTTTTATCTGCCCAWGMAAGCAGTTTATACCTATTTGATACAGGCATWGTAACCCCWGTTGGATATTGATGAGAAGGAGTTACATAAACTAAGCGTGAATCTTGTTTCTCTAATTCAGCAACCTTAATTCCATGTTTATCTATAGAAACTTTTTTTATATCATATCCATGAGAAAGAAATGCATTTTTTGCCATATTATACCCTGGATTTTCAATAGATAAAGTGCTATACCTCTCATCTAATAACTTAGCCAATACTTCCATCGAATGCGTAAAACCACAGCCAATAACTATTTGATTAGCAGTACAATTAACCCCTCTTGATTTATTAATATATTTTGCAATTTGTAAGCGCAAGCCCTCTTCTCCTTGCCCATTATGATAAGATCCAAAATCAAGACTTTCATCAATATATTTATTAAATAATCGTTTCCAGATTTTAATTGGAAAATCATTTTTACAAAGAGCTACGGGATTAAAATCGTATAAAAAACTTTCTTTTTTTTCTTGTACTTCTTCTATGTTGTTATTACTTTTAAAAACACTGGCATTAATGTCTTCTACTATATAACCTTTTTTAGGATAACTCTCAATATACCCCTCAACTACAAGTTGTGAATAAGCATTCTCAACAGTGGTTCTACTTAAATTATACATAGAGGCTAGTTTTCTAAGAGAAGGCAGTTTATCCCCTACTTTGTAATTATCAATAATGTCTTTTTTTATTTGTGTATAGAGCTGTAAATGCAAAGGAGTTTTATTTGATTGATTTATAAGATACATAATCTGTCCTTAATATTTTTAATTATTTGGCACTTGTAAGAAGTCCAGTTTCGTGTTAGGATAACACAAATTAAATTAATTTAATAAAAATATCAAAAGGTTAAAAAATGAAAATTAAATTATTACAAACAATATTTCTGTTCATATCAATATCTACAGTACACGCAAATCAAACATTTTTAATGGAACAAAAAGAACTGGAAAAAATGATAAAAAGTAATACCATATATATAATTGGACTTAAAGAGAAATCTACATGGAATAAAAATACAGTAAACGTTAAAAACTTTCAACGTATTTCACAAGGTGTACTAGAGTTTAAAGTTTCAAAAATAGATTTTAATACATACAAAAAAGACAGTATTTTTCTTCTTTCTTCCAAAAAAAGAATTACATCTCTTGCTTTTCTAGAAAAACTAAAAGCCTTGGGTTTTAATAAAGTAAGATATTTAAAAGATGGCAATAAAACATTGAAAGATATTCTTCTAAATTTTAGAGGAATAAAAATTTTCTCTATATTTAATAAGTAGGTTCAATCTGGTTAAGGTTCATTTACTTTTTATTAATACAGTATTAAAGTACTCATAATAGTTTAGTAAATGAACAATAGCAGTGTTATATAAAAGAAAACTAAAGATGAATATATTGGAATAAAAATACATGTGAACAACTAAGGTTCAAGTATTCTATTCTTTATTCCAAATAACAATACTTTCTAAAAGAATTACTCCTGTTTTATGATTACTAATTGTAAAGGTGATAGGAAAATCCTCTTTTTTCTTTGCACTGCAGCTTCTAAAAAAATCACCTGCTTGATGCAATGCGATATTATTATTCTTTAATAACAAACCGCCAATATTCCCTTCTAATAAAAGTAATATATTCTTTTCCATGACTATTATTTTTCTAGCTTCTGCTTGTTTTACATTTTTAAAAACTATTTTATTTAGCTGTGATAACTCTTTTTTAATATTTTTCACTTTACTATGTCTAAAGTAGTCTTTGTTTAAAAATGTATTTTTTAAATATGTTGGCCCATAACAGTTTTTACATTCTTTTATAATATCTACAAGGTTTGCAAAACTATTTTTAAATAAAAAAGTCAATTCTTTAGATATTTTATTATATTTTACTTCAATATTTCCTATTCTTTCATATTTTATTTTCTTATGACAAGGATTAAGTTCATCTACATTATCGTTTATATTCCACCAGTTCATAATTTTATATAACAAAACTTGTTTATTATTTATATACTGTAGGTTTAAATACAATTCAGAAGTATTAGCAAATACAAATGTATTCCAAAAAAAAACAGATAAAAACACTAAGCGTACTCTTTTTATTTTACTCATCTTTTTTACTTTTTACCAAACGAACAAACATTGAATATTCCTTAAAATTTAATTAAGTTTATTATTTTTCATATAAAAAAGAAGTACTTTTATTAAGCTCTTAATAAAAGTACTTAACAAAGTCAGATTATACTATTTAGAGAAGAAAGATGAAAATATAATATTATGATTAGAGATAAAATATAACAGAAACAATACTTCTAAACATAAAAATATCCAGCTTTTTTTAGTATTTTATGCACGAAAGTAGCAATATTAAAAGTCTATAATAAATTTAACCCCTGCACCTTCTTCGCTATCACAAGAGATATGGCCTTTTAGCTGAGTAATAATAATATTATAAACAATATTTAGCCCCAATCCTGTTCCACCTTTATTTCGATTGGTAGTAAAAAAAGGGTCAAATATTTTACTTAGGTTTTCTTTTTTTATGCCTTTACCGTCGTCTGTATAAACAATACGTATTTTTTTCTTCTCTTTGCTTAATGTTATATGAATAAAACCATCTTCATTTTCTTCATAAGCATGATGTAAAGAATTAAAAATCAAATTAGTAATAATCTGAGAAATAGCCCCAGGGTATGAATCTAAAGATATTGACTCCTTCGCACTAACAATAACTTTTATATTTCTTTTTCGCAGTACACTGTTTATACTTATTAAGATTTCATCAATATAATTCTTAAGTTCAAAGCTTCTTTTTTCTTCACTTGTTTGATCTACTGATATTTGTTTGAAGCTTTTAATAAGATGGTTACTTTTCTTCAAATTTAAATATATTAAATGTGCAAGGTCGTAACTATCATTTGTATACTCTTTAAAATCATTTTGACTCATATCTTTATTTTCAAATTTTTCTATAATATCTTTTGTAAGTTCTAAGAAGTGACTTGAACCAGTAATTCCAATGCCTATGGGAGTATTTAGTTCATGTGCAATTCCAGCAACTAAACCTCCTAAACTTGCCATTTTTTCAGATTCAATTAATTTGTCTTGTGTTTGTTTTAGGTTTTCTAGGGATACCTCTAGTTCATGGTTTGACTCTTCTAGTTCCACTGTTCTTTCATATACTTTCTTTTTAAGTTCAATATTGAAGTTTTCAATTTTTTCTTTAGCTTTGTTAATTTCTGTAATATCAAAATAACTTCCCACTATCCATTCTACATTATTTAAAACATCCTTATAGGTGTTTTTATAAATAATAATATCTCTTAATTCTTTTTTAGCATTTGGTAGTTTTATAGTAGAATAATTAGAACCGCCTTTTTCAAGCAAATTAGCATCAATACTATTTATTCTTTCTGCATTTTTATCACCAAATAAATATTCTATGTTTTTTCCAATAATGTCACTTTTATTTTTTCCACAGAAACTTGCAAAAGAACTGTTACAATCAATAATTTTTCTTTTTTTATCTTTTATTAAAATAGGAATATTAACGGTATTCATTAATAGTTCACGAAATGTAATTTGTTTTTTCAGGTTTAATTGTTGATCTTTTATTGATGTTTGCATAAGTTTAAATTTATTTGCTAATAAACCTATTTCATCTTTTCTATTAATATCTATTTGCGAGTCTAAATTTCCAGATGAAATTTCTGTCGTAACAGCGATTAGTTTTTTAATGGGTTTTATAAAACCATATGTAATTGGTAGTATTGTAATAAGAAGGGAAAAATACAAAAGAATTGAAAACTGAAGAATATTATCTTTAGTTCTTTTAATTTTTTCATTGATTATATTTTTTGTATACGAGATTTTTAACTCACCTAAATCAAAAGAGTTGAAAGAAAGCGTAGATTTGCTAATAATTAAATTTTTGTTATTATTTTTTGTATTTAAATGTATGCTAATGATAGAGTTAATACCACTTAAGGTAATTTCAGTGATTTCTTCATCCCCATATAAAGCAGTAAGTGTGATTAACAACATCTCATTATTCATCTCATAAAGTGCTTGAGTCACTGGTTTAATATATAGTTTATTATTATATTCAATTTTATTATTCAGTTTTTTGCTTAACAAATCACTTTGAACAAAGATGATATAGGTAACTGTAATACTAAAAAATAATCCCATAATCAAAGAAATAGTAAGAAAAAGTTTTGTAAATAGACCCACTTAATAACCTTTAAATTATTTTATTTATGAATATGAACTATTCATTTAATAAGCACGCATACAAACAGTTCATCTATTTAGTTTTATCCAATATTCAACATACTTAAAAAAGGAATACAATTATTAATTGTATTATAGTTATTATTAATAACTGTAATAATAGAATTGCAATAAAATTTTCATACTTTAGAATAAACATATAAAAACTATACCAGTTCTAAATGCGCAAACAATTAATAAAATCTAACTTAATATATGAAAACACAATATTATGATTACACATATAAAATACGTAATAATATTGTAGTTTTTATTTATTTTAAAACTCAAGATATTTCCACTTAATGAAGAAGCTCGTGCTACAACTAAATTAGCTGCTGCAAAAGGTGAGAGCGTTGAGAACATTCCCCAGGATCCTACTAATATAGAAACAGCAGTGATTGAGCTATATAATTCCATATTTGCACCCCAGGATACTATTCCTACAAACAGTATGGGATTAATTCCTAAGAACATAACAGAAACAATACTTGTAAACATAAGAATTATCAATAAACTTGTATTGAAAATACTATTCTTAAACAGGGTTTCAAATTCTGAATAATTTAAATATTGATTTAAATTAATATCTGCAAAAACCGAGGTAAGAAAACCTGCCGTACATAAAGCAAGAATTTCAAAGCGCAAAGAAGGAATAGTAAGTATAAAATGTTTTTTTGTATTGTTAAAAAAATCCGCAAGTTTTCTACTTTCAAGCACTAACCAAATAAGTGCCAAAGATGGCAAAATCCAATGAATGATAACTTTTGAAGAAATATTAGAAAAGCTCATTATACTAATAATGCTAAGGCAAAAAAGAACGGCATAAATTAAAGCTTTTTTTTCTTTTATAGCATTTTTTTGTATCAAATCATTTGATATATTTGTCTGCTCTTTTGTTTTTAAAATAAAACAAGACAGAACAAATATAGGAATAATAAAAGTAAAAGCTACTAAAACTAAATCAAACCATTTTATGTTTGAAAAAGTCAATAAGATAATAGGAGTAAAGTATGAATAAGGAGACCACGCGGGTGCAAAAGAAAAACCTCTGTGAATTAATATTACGTTTTTTGATAAAGATTTTTGATCTTTATTTTCTAAGGATGAAACAAGAATAAGAAGACCGCTAAGATTTAATAGTGCTCCTGATATATGCCCTAAAACATAAGAAAATACATTGCTTCTTTTTTTAGAAAAAAACCTTTGTAATAAAAATTTTATATGTGAGTTATTAGCTGCTAAAGCTACAAAAGAAATAGCAATCATTAGGGTTCCAAATACGCAAGAAAGAACAAAAGCTTTTTCAAAAGCTAACAAAGTGCCTTTTTGAAACAATAATAATAATGAGAAAGCTAAAAGCAACCACAAAAAGAATTCTTTTTTTTGCATGGAAAAAAGAAAACACAAGAGCCCCAAGAAACTAAAGATAAAAGCAAAAAAAGAAACTCCAAACATTGATCCCATTAATCCACCAAGAGAAATAAACAGTATTGCAAAATGATTGATGGTTAAGCGCATTGTTTATTAATCCTCTTGAATAAAAACTATTGTAAACATAAGCCTTAGTTTCGCCAAGACAATAACTTCTTCTCAAGTAAAGCTACTAAATAACTAAGAAATACTCCCATAGCAGATAAAATACTAACTCCTACAAATAAACGCTCCAGATCATATAAAGAACCAGCTTCTAAAACATAAGCTCCTATGCCATAACTTGCACCCAACATCTCAGCAGCAACCAAAAGAATAATTCCAATAGCCAAAGAAATTCTAATTCCCGATAATATTCCAGGCAAAGAACCAGGCAAAATGATATTTTTAACAATGGACATCCAAGATAATCCAAAACTTTGTCCCATTCGAATTAAGTTCCTATCTACATTATCCACCGCTGCATACGTAGCAATTACGGTAGGAGTAAACGTACCCAAAGCAATTAATGCATATTTAGAGCCTTCATCAATACCAAACCATATTACAAACAAAGGTAATAAAGCGATTTTAGGAACTGGGAAAAGTGCAGAAATCAAAGGCAAAAAAGAAGCTCTTAAGGTAGAAAACAAAGCAATTAAAATTCCAATAATAATACCTAGGAAAATTCCCAAACAAGAACCTACAACAAGCCTGGTAAAAGAAGG
The DNA here is from genome assembly GCA_002733685.1 of Arcobacter sp. GTDB lineage: Bacteria > Campylobacterota > Campylobacteria > Campylobacterales > Arcobacteraceae > NORP36. The sequence continues at coordinate 150,398 of NVWN01000003.1, forward strand.
AATTAAGTGCTCAAACAATAAACCAGAATCATATAATTCAACAAAAGCGGCAAATACACCTGAAGGACGTGGCAGAGTTAAATCAGAAATATAATTGTATCTCGTTCCAATTTCTAGTAAAACAATTAAAACAATAAAAGTAAAAGCACCTAAAAAAGGTATTTTCTTATATACAAAACCTTTTGCTCTAAATTCAACTTCTTTTTTTTCAGGCATGTAATATTTCCTTATCCGCATTTAACGCTTCGTCTCTCATCATATCCCATAATTCTTTTTGTTTTTCATCCAATTCAAGCCTATGATTTTTTCGTTCCTTTAAGGGAATATTTATATCTATTATTTTTTGAATTTGGCCAGGTCTGTTTCCTAAAACAACAATCTTATGACCTAAACGTACAGCTTCACTTAAATTATGAGTAACATATACTGCTGTAAATTTTTCTTTTTCCCACAAAGAAATCAAATCTTCTAATAATAACTCTCTTGTTTGACTATCAAGTGCGGATAAAGGCTCATCCATTAATAAAACAGAAGGTTTTACACTAAGTGCCCGTGCAATTGCAACTCTTTGTTTCATTCCTCCACTTAACTGTTTGGGTAAGGCTTTTTCAAAATYGCTTAATTTRGTTCTTTTTAATACATCTTTTATTATTRAATCTATTTCAYTYTTRCTTAARTTRTGATTTTCTAAGACCAAAGCAATATTATCATAGACATTTTTCCAAGGCAATAATGCAAAATCTTGAAAAATATAAGTCAAAGGATTTAAGGAAGTTGTTGAAGGCTCACCTACTTGCATAACTTTTCCACTTGATGGTTTTTCCAAACCACCAATTAATCTTAGTAATGTTGATTTTCCACAGCCAGATGGTCCAACAATACAAACAATCTCTTTTTCTTTAATGAGTAAATTAATGTCTTTAAGAACATCAAGTTTTTCATAAGAATGAGAAATATTCTCTATATGTAAATCCATAAATTTTTCTATTAATAGGTTTTTACAAAACTGGTATCAACTAACATATCAATAGTGATATGTTTTTTAACCATTTTTTCATCTTTAAACCATTTCAGTTGATCGTTAACACTTTTCATATTTAATTTTGCGCCTTCGTTAATTCTCATAGAACCATTTCTAATAGAAGGTGCTGCTTTTTCATAAGGTTTGCTTGAATATACATATTTATGTATTAATTTGACCATTTTTGTAGCTTCTTCTTCTCCTGCTGTTTTATCAACTAAAGCAAGATTATAATCATTGATTCCTTTTGAAAATGCTTTTAAGAATTTTTTTACTAAATCTTTTTTATTTTTTGCATTTGTTGAAGAAGTAAAAACTGCTGTTACTTGATAATCAGGAATATAATCAGATACTCTTCCAATAATAGAAATCTTAGGACTTTTATCTAAAGCTTTTGCAATATGAGGCACAATAGACCAAGCATCAATTTGCTGCGTTTTTAAAGCCCCAATAATTGCCCCTACTTTTTGTAAAGGTTTTACTTTAATATCTTTATTAGCAAACCCTTCTTTTTGTGCAATTTTATGAGCTACATAATGAAAAGAAGAACCTGTTTGAGTAATACCAAAAGTTCTACCTTTTAAATCTTTAGGTGTTTTAACCCCTTCATCAATGGCTTTTTTTGAAGCTAAAATCATTTGTCCATCAATTCCAATTTCTTCATGTAAAGCTCCTCCAATTACCTTAATAGCACCTTTTCCAGCAAGATTAATTAAGCCTCCTGAAATTGCAGTAATTCCAAAATCCACATCTCCTGATGCAATTGCAACAGCCATAGGTTGTGCAGACTTAAAAAACTTGAATTCAACTTCTAATCCTTGATCCTTAAAATAGCCACGCTCATATGCCACAAAACTAGGGGCATGAGAAGTAAATCTTAAAGCCCCAATTCTAATTTTTTCTGCTTGTAAAGTAGTAAAAGCCAAACTTCCTAGTACGCAAAAAATCAATCCTGCTTTTAAATTCTTTCTATTTAACATTATAATCTCCCAATAATTATTTTCTTAAATACTTTAGCAAAATTTTAGTTTAGTATGTATAAAAAGTTCTTAAGAATAATTAATTTAAAATCAAGAGATGTATAGTGCTTGTAAATTATGTAAAATGTGCTGTAAGTATGATGCAAAAAATCAATTTTTAATCTTTATTTTAAGACAGATTTCTTATATTTTATTTCTTTAAATGATGCCAAGTTCTCTAAGGGTTCTGGTTTATGAAGCCCATATCCTTGTGCATAATCCACATTCATTTCATTTAACATATCCGCTAATTCTTGCGTTTCTACGTATTCTGCAACCGTTTTTAACTCTAAAGAAGCTGCCATATTTATAATAGCTTGAACTAAGGTTTTATCTGATTTACTACGCGTTAATACTTTAATCAAACTTCCATCAATTTTTAAATAATCGACATGAAGATCTCTTAAATACGCGAATGATGAAAAACCACTACCAAAATCATCTAAAGAAAATCTACAGCCAATAGCTTTTAATGCTTTGATATAATCTTGTGCAGTATCAATACATGTCATAGCAACAGATTCTGTTATCTCAAATATTATTTGATGTGCTTTTCCTGATTTGGAAAGTAGTTTTATCAGTTTTGGCAAATATTCTTTATCTGCCAGCGTATGTCCTGATATATTTATCGAAAAATCCATATCTTTATCTAATTTACTTGATAATAATGTTTCGATTACCCACCTGTCTATATTTGGCATTAGCCCAAAACGTTCAGCTGCGGGAAGGAATAAGCCTGGAGGAATAATCTTTCCCTCTTTAGATATACCTCTAATTAAAATTTCTACATGACCTTTTGAATCAATATTTTGTAAAGGAACAATTCGTTGTGCATATAAACAAAACTCTTCATTAAGAATCATTTGTGGAATTTTTGCTGCCCATTTTTCTTCTTTTCTAATCTCAATCAAATCAGGATCAGATTCTTCATAAACCATTACTTTACTGTTCCCTGGAATTTTTGCCATATTACAAGCAGCATCTGCTCGTGATAATACTTCAGTAAATAAAAAATCCTTGTTTGCAACTGCTAATCCAACAGAAGCACCTAAGTGCATTTTTTGTCCCATCCAAGAAAAGGGGTGATTCTCAATTAAAGAAACAATTTCTTTTGAAGTTTCCCCTGCACTTTTAATATCTTTTATATTATTGAACCAAATAACAAATTCATCTCCCCCAACACGAGATATAGTACATTTTTTTTCTTTACAATACATTGCAATTTTTTTTGTTAAACTAACTAATAATTCGTCTCCTACTGTATGCCCGTATAAATCATTTACTAATTTAAACCGATCTAAGTCTAAATAAGCCATAACGCCACCTTGTTTATAATTAGCAATAACTATAGAAAGTCCTCTTCTGTTTAAAACTCCGGTTAGTGTATCGTGAAGTGCTTGATGTTCCAAGGTACGACTGATATGCATGTTTTTTTTAACAATCCATATACTTAAAAGAATACTAACAAGTGCACTTCCTAAACCAGAAAGTCCCAAAATCCAATAAATTCTGTCTTTACTGTTTTTTAAATTTGCAATAGCTTTTATTTCTTGTGTTTCTGCTAGTTCTACTATTTTGTCAATTTCTGCTTCCATTGCATAAATATGTTTTTTATATTTAGCCATTTCTAATAAAGCTTCGTATTGTGTAAGAGAAGAACTATTTGACATATTATTTAAAACAAGAGTAATTCCATTTTTATATGAAGAGAAAGCTTTAGTAAATAAAGAAGAAAATGATTTTGCTTTTATCTCACTTTCATTAAGTTCTTCTTCAAGTTTAAGAAACTGCATATTTGTTTCTAAAAGAGCTCTTTCCCAACGCATTTTTGTTCTTTTTTTATCAAACGATGTTTTATTGTATAAGAGTGTGTCTTTTTCGAGTTTTCGTAAATTAATTAACATACTTTTTAATGTTAAAGATTCAACTTGAGTATCTGAAAAAACAACCAAGGCACTACTTGATTCATGCGTTATCTTTTCCATTTCCCACGCGCCAAAAACTCCTTGAAGTAAAATAATAAAAGCAATACTCAAAAGTCCAATTGCTGTACTTTTACCTAAACGTTTTGATTCTATATAAAGCATGATAAAAAATCCTTTTTATAAATTTTTCAACTGTAAAAAGTATATAATATTTTTATGTAATTAAAATCATTTACAGTAATATTATCCTCTTAACGCTTAAGTACTCGCGTCTCTAAAAAAATGGAGGTAGTCATTTTTTATATTTTAAAAAATAAATATTCACTAAATAATATATTTAATAATCTATTTTAAGCATAAATAATACTAATAAAATTCTACTTAATCCTTTTTAAGTAAGAAAAAATAATAAAGGCCAATAGTAAATTGTGAGCTATATAAACAAGTGAAAATCTCTCTTTAAAAAACAAGTAAGTATCTTGTTTTCTATCACTAAGTGCCATTTATAAAAGCACTAAAGAAAAACTTAACTAAGAAAAACAAAGGGATAGTGAAATATTAATATGATTAATAAAAAAGAACAGAAATAAATCTCTTTTATGGAGTAAAAACATCATAAAAGATTAGAAGATAAAAACAAACAATGCCTACTTCAAGTAAAAAAGCAAAGATAGAAAATATTATTCCCGTATAAAAAAGTTTCTTATTTAAAAACATAGAGAATAAATTTATTGTTATAAAACAAGACAGTATAAAACCTAGTATTATAAAAGAAAAAGCACTGTTTATGAAAGTGTCTTCAGGGTATTTACCATAAGCATGCATATAAACAAGTACTAAAACAGATAAAGACAAAAAAGGAAGCAGGTATAAAATTAAAATCTTACGTTTTTTACTCATATAATCTTCTTATTTTTTAGCAAAACTTATTATCATTTGGATTCAAATTATTAAATAAAAGAACCTTGTCTAATCTTATTTTTTGAGCATTTTCAAGGATCATGTATTCTGCTTTATCTATTATTTTGAAATCAATAATTTTTTGTTTTATTTCTTTTTTTTCATCTTCTTCTTGATATACAATAGTACATACAACTTTTTTAACAGCAGCTGCTTCTAATTCATCGTAAAAATGACAAGCAATACTTTGATATTCATCCATTTTAGTCTCCAATATTAAATTAATTTATAAAAAAGATTGTAGCACATTTTAGAAATTATCTCTGCTGCTTTTTATCAAATAATAGATTAAAGGAGGTTCTTTAAAAGGCAACCTTTACGATTTTTAATTGTTTAAACAATAATACCTTCACAAATAAAATGGATTTACAAAGAACTTATCTTACTTTGTACTACTAATATGAGCTTTATGGAAAACTTGATACAAATATGATATTTGAAAAATTGTAGGTGAAAAACGAGTATAGATTATATTTGGTTTACTTTTTAAAGCTAAGGTAAATTCTCTTCTTGTTTTTTTAGTGCTTGCGTTAAAATATTGGCATATTCACTTATTCCATCAACATATTTAACAGGTTCTGCACCTCTTGCATATCCATATTTAAGCGTTCTATAGTATTTTTTCTGAGTTAATAAAGGCAATATCTCTCTTATATCTAACCATGAATTTGGATTTTTATGTAAGCGTTTTGCTAAAACTCTGGCATCATGAATATGTCCCATTCCTACATTATAAGCAGCAAGTGCAAACTTCATTCTATCATCTTTGTTTTCTACATCTAAGGGAACATCTTTTATCATCTTAGCCATATATTTAGCCCCACCAAAAATGTTTTCTTTTGCATTTAAACGATTTTTAACACCAACCGTTTTTGCTGTAGTACGCGTTAACATCATAATTCCTCTTACCCCTGTATAACTTCGTGCCTTGGAATTCCAGTGTGATTCTTGATAAGATTGTGCAGCTAAATATATCCATGAAATATCATTTTTCTTAGCAGCAGCTATAAAATATTTTTTATATTTGGGAAGTCTTGCTTTAATTCTTTTATGAAAAACCACCGTATTATAATAATCAAATATATTGATGTGCCCATAATATTTATCTTTGAGTTTTGCCATATCTCCATTTTGAATGTAGGTATTTAACCACCTATACATATCATTTATAAGCGTATCACTATCATCTCTTAAAACCCATGAGAGAGATTCTCTTTCACTAATTGAAAAAGCAAAAGATAAAGAAGGATAGTATCTTTGATTGATTGAAAATATATTACTATCAGCAATCGTACAATCAATTTTATCTTTTGAAACCAACTCTAAAAGCTGACTAGAGGAAAACTCTGCGCTTACTTCATACTTAATATCAGGATTCTTTAGTTTAGCATCTATGAGACTTCTTTCATATGAAGTACTTTCTCCAACCATAATACTTAAACCAATTAAATCCTCTAAATCGCTTGGAAACTTTCCTTTTTTGAAAAGCTTGCGACTGCATATAACTTGCTGTTGTACTTGATAATAAGAAGGTCCAAAAATATATTCATTTTCCCGCTCCACCGTTCTTGTAATCGCAGCTGAAGTAATGTCGCCAAAGCCTGTTTTACTAAGCTTTAACGCTTCTGATATTGTAGAAACTACTTTAAGATTAAGTTCTACGCCTATATCATCTGCATAGGCTTTTAATAACTCATACTCAAAACCTTCTTTTTTACTGTGACCATAATAATATACAGTAGGTGAATTAACAACAATAGCATGCAGTTGTTTTTTGTCTTTTATTTCTTCAAGTTTAGAAAAAGGTAAAATCTCTTTTATAAATGAAGCAGTATATTTATCTTGGAAGCTGTATCCTATAAAAAAAAATAGTATGGCTACTAAAAAATATTTTATAAAATTATTCATATATAAGTATAGCAAAAGATAAAGAAAAGCTCAAATTATTAAGTACTTAAGAATATAATAAAACTATTTTTAAAATATGTAAACGAATAATAAATTTAATTTACACCTTGATCTTTTAAGATTTTGTAATTCTCACAGCCATTTGAATAACCAGAATCACAAGCTATTTCAAATAATTCTTTTGCAATACCTAAATTTTGGCCAACTCCCTTACCAAAAGCATACAAAAGACCTAAGTTATAACAAGCCACACCAAGTCCACTTGCACAAGCTTGAGAGTAAAGTTTAGAAGCTTTTTTCTTGTCTTGTTCTATTCCATCTCCTTTGTCAAATAAAATAGCTAAGTTGAAACAAGAAATTGCATAAGCCTCATCACAAGCTTTTTTATAAAATATTGCAGCTTTTTTTTTATCTTCTTTTACTCCATCCCCATTACTATACATATGCGCTAAGTTGTAACAAGAAACAAAATATCCATAATCACAGCCTTTTAAATAAAATTTTGAAGCTTTTTCTTTATCTTCTTCTACTCCATCTCCATTATTATAAATATGCGCTATGTTATAACAGCCAACAGCAATTCCACTAGCACAAGCTTTTGAATAAAACGTTGTAGCTTTTTCTTTATCTTCTTTTACGCCATCGCCTAAATTAAAAATCTGTGCTAAGTTGTAACAAGCCACAGCAATTCCATTCTTACAATCTTTTGAATAAGTCTCTACCTTTGTTAAAACTTTTTTTTTCTCTTTGTTTCCTATTTCTCCTTTGTAATACAGCAAAGCAGTCTTGTAACAAGAAGTTGAATACTCACTCTCACAATCTATTGTCCATGATTTTATTATATTTTCTTTATTCAAACTAGCATATACACCTATACCATCAGGTGTAATATTAGCACTTAAAGTTGCGATAATTATTAGAATAATCAAAAATATTTTTTTCATTATCTTCCTTCTAATTACATTAATAAGTTATATAATTATATAATAAGAAAAATAAAATAGATATATATAAAAAATTTTAGCTAATAATTCTAAGGATTTTATCGTTTAGATATCTTATTTATCGACTTTTTATAGTGTTTATAATTTTTTTAAATTAGCTATGAGCTCCAATAATTCCAAGGTAAAGGTGGAAATTAAAACTTCTTATTTAACTTAAGTAATTTTTTAAGCTAAGGAGTTTTTTTTCTTCAAAATAAATACAAATTAGCTTAAATCTTTATTCTCTAAGAACTTCATAATCTTTTGATAATAATAAAAATAGTTATTTGAAGGAAGGTGCCAATTTTTATTAATTTTTATTTAATAGCACTTATAGTTATAGAGCTCGTGAAAGCGAGAGCATTCGTTCTTTTTGACTGAAAACAGAATTTACTCACTGCGTTTCGGCATCTTTCTTGATTGCAAGAAAAAAACAAAGAATCAAAGCTGTGTTGTTAAAGGTATGATGAGCTCCCTCTTAATTCTTACACTCTCTGTGAGTAAACGTACGATTTAGTATATTGTAGAGAATTTCATATCCTAACTAAACAATAAAAAATTCAATGTTTATATTTAATTTAATATTAATTGAAACAATAATATAATATTTTATATTATTAATATGTAATAATTACTACTTACTTTGGAGATTTTTTATGAATAAAATCGTTTTAATTTTATTGGCAATATTTTTACCACCTCTTGCCGTTTTTCTAACAAAAGGTGCAGGAAAAGATCTGCTTATAAATGTTTTACTTTGTCTACTTTTTTTCATTCCAGGTTCAATTCATGCAATTTGGCTTGTTCTTAAATAGCTAATATATGATCTTTAGTAAATTAAAGGTGCCTGCCCTTATTCTCTAATTACTTCATAATCTTTTTATAATTGTAGTTATTTAAATAAAGGTACTAGTCTTTTAATTTTATTAAAACAGTGCTTATAGTTATAGAGCTCGTGAAAGCTAGCGCATTCGTTTTTTTTCTTCTTTTCTTGAAAAGAAGAAACAAGAAAGCAACTGACGGTTGTCGAAGGCGGAGCTTCCCTCACTTGTTATTTTACATTTCTAACTTGCGGAACTCCCTAAAACGTGCATTAAAGCACCTTTCTTTACGCTCAAACAGTCCTCAGTTTTTTCCGAAACAAAAAATAAACGCTCGGCTTCAACAAAGTCAGAACCACGCTCCAAGTTTTACTTTAAAATATTTTCACTTTTTTTTGAACGTAAAAATATAAGAGATAACTAAATCTAAAAAAACTACATTCCCAACGGCTCTTCCCCTGACTTTGATAAAGCTAAATATTTTTATTTTTTAGCGAAAAAAGGTGAAAACTGTTAGAACGTAAAGAAATGTGCTCTTTAGCACGTTTTAGTGAGTTTTTGAACCTAGCTAACAAATAAAAATATTTAGGAACGCGAAGGGCTTTATCATTTCGTCAGTTGCTTTCTTGTTTCTTCTTTTCAAGAAAAGAAGAAAAAAAAGCGCAAAGGCCACTTTGTATGAGCTCTTATACAAATTCTGGGGACAGTTTACCTAATTAACTAAATAGTCAAATGCGTATACTGTCACCGGAATTTCTAAACTTTAATCTTAGAGTCTTAAATTATTCTAAACAATCTTTATATTCAACAGTATATTCAAAAATTGGAATAGCTTTTTTATTTTGCCATTGGTACTCAATTATAGCATTCTTCTTTTTTAACAGATAGGATAAAAATACTTCATTACAAACAGTATTTTTATCTTGTTCATATAGCACTTTTTTAAGAGCCTGCTTATCTTTTTTCGTTTCCAGTAATTTTCTTATAGATATATTTGCTGAGACGTCAACTTCTTTTACATACACGAGCATTTTATTATATGTATAAATTCTTGCCAATGTCGTTATTTTATCCATTTGCATAGGTAGTGATTTCGAAACTTCATTTGTCATAGACTTTAAAATCTTGCTTAATTTAACTTTGTCATACTGACTAAAGTCTACTTTTTTATTACCGTCTATTCCTGCAAATAACGAAACTGAAATCATACATATCAAAAAGATTATCTTTTCCATTTGTATTCCCATCCTTATCTAATAATTTAGTATATATTATAATAAATACACACTAAATACAATATTGTATTCTAAAGCGTACTTTTATCATTTTTATATGGAAATTTTACGGACTTTTTATCATGTTGAGAAATGTTACCGTTTACTGTTGCCTTTTAGTTCACATAATTATAAAGATAATGTTCATTATTTATATTGAGGATAGTTTTTGGGGTCTGACCCCAATTAGTAAATTTTCTTAGCTAAAACTTAAAATATATAAGTACAGTTAAGCTTCTTTTCTTAAGAAAAGCTGCATTCCCGACGGCTCTTCCCCTGACTTTGAGAAAGCTAAATCTTTTTATTTTTTAGCGGAAAAAGGATATGACTGTTTGAGCGTAAAGAAATGTGCTCTTTAGCACATTGTAGAGAGTTTCATATCCTAGCTAAACAATAAAATATTTAGGAACCCGAAGGGCTTTATCATTTCGTCAGTTGCTTTCTTGTTTCTTCTTTTCAAGAAAAGAAGAAAAAAAAGCGCAAAGGTTACTTGTAAGAGCTCTTAAAGATAGAAGTGGAGATCAAGCTCAAGGGACGTGCTTTTCTACCATATCTTTTTACTTAGAACTAAACAATCTAGAACTATATCCACACATCATTTTGTGCTGTTGTACTATTAATCTCATTATCGCCTGTATTAACTACACCTGAGGGCTCTATTAATATCATTTCTACTTCCTTTAAAGCAAAAGGTTTATGTAAAACTCCTTTAGGAACAACATACATTTCCCCTTTGTTTAAACGAACATGACCATCTTTGAAATCTATTCGTAAATCTCCTTGCAAAACGATAAAGGTCTCATCTGTATCTTTATGCGCATGCCATTGAAAATCTCCTTGAATTTTTACAATTTTGATTTGATAATCATTCATTTGTGCTATAACTTTAGGAGACCATTGCTCACTAAATAAACTTAGTTTTTCTTTAAAATTAACTGCTTTATAATTCATACTTTTTCCTAATAAATTTTATTGTAAATATATTATTAATATACAAGGAAGTATAACTCTTAAGCATTTTTTGTCATAGTACATTATTGAATAATTGTTTATTACTAATTGAGCTCAGCCCCAAAAAACTAAATTAATTAAAATAAAGGAATAATAACAACAAACTCTATTCCTTTATTTTCTTCGCTATTACAATTTATTGTTCCTTTTAATTTTGAGGTCACTATATTATAAATAATATTTAATCCCAGGCCTGTCCCGCCATGTTCTCTATTTGTAGTAAAAAATGGTTCAAAAATTTTATTTATATTCTCTTTGGGTATTCCTTTTCCGTTATCTTTATAAATTAACTTTATACTATTTGACTCTAGTAAAATACTTATGTTTATCTTTCCATTTTCTTTTTCTTTAAAACCATGACGTATAGAATTAATCACTAAATTTGATATGATTTGTGAAAATGCACCTGGATAACTTTTTATTTTTACGCCAGCATCACAATCAACATTAATATTAATATTTGTTTTTTTTGTAATATTACTTATACTCAATAGAACGCCAGAAATATATTCTTTTAAATAAAATTCTCTTATTTCTTCATGAGTTTGATCTACTGAAGTTTGTTTAAAACTCCGAACCAAAGCAGCTGTTCTTATTAAGTTAGAGTTGATTTGCCGCTGTATATCTTTGGAATCTTCTAGATATTCTTCAAATTCCTCTTTACTCATATCATTGTTATTGTATTTTAATATGATTTCATCTGTTATATCAACTAAATAAGATATTCCAGTAAGTCCAATTCCTACTGGTGTATTTATTTCATGTGCAACACCTGCAACTAGTCCACCTAAACTTGCCATTTTTTCTGATTCAATTAATTTAGATTGAGTTTGTTTTAAATTAGAGATTGTCTCTTCTAACTCATCATTTGATTCTTCTAGTTGCAAGGTTCTATCAAATACTTCTTGTTTTAGATTATCATTGAATTTTTTTAATTCTTTTTGTTGTTTAATAATTGATTTTTGCATAACTTTAAAATTTGAAATTAAAATACCAATTTCATCTTTTGATTCTAGTTTAATTTTTTTATTAATGTCACCTCTTGCAATTATTTTTGTTATATCGGATAATTCAATTAAAGGCATTAAAAATTTATTTATAGCCATGGAAATTATAAAAGCAAAAATAACAAAAAATAAGATTAGTGGAAGTAGAAATTTTTCAACAGATTTATCGATAATACTATCTATATTAGTACTTAGCTCTTTTGTGACTTTAAAAATTTCATCTGCATATAATATATCTGCATATATCCATCCTAAGCCCTTCAATTTTGAAAAAGATATATACATTTCTTTATTATTTAAAACAATTCTTTCAAAACCGGATTCTGTTTTGTTTATCTCTTTAAATAGTTTTTTAAAGTTTGATTTATAATCAAGCAATGTTTTTTTGGAAAGTTCAATATTATTTTTTTTATAAATTTCATTTATTGCATTTTTGGATAAAGCTATAGGTTTAAAACTGCTATCCAATAGAATTGAATAGCCTTGTTTATTTTCTATTAAAAAATTTTTTAATAAATTTTTTAGTGTTAAATCTGTTCCAACAACACCAATAAAATTATCATTTATATAAACAGGAGCAATTGCACTAATCATTAAACCTTGTTCTGCTGGATCTTCATATAAAGGTGTCCAAAGCAACTTTTTTTCAGGATTAAACGTGGGGGTAGCAGGTAAAAAATAAATGTCATCAATAGTTCTAAAATCAGAGGGAAATAACTCCAGCATATTTACTCTTGGGTAGTAACGCAAAAAACCCTCTGTTCCTAAAAAGTAGTTTGCAACAGTGTTTTTATTTCTATCCAATAAGGGTTCAAAATATTCATTTAAATAAGAACTTATTTCAATTTTCTTTAATACTTGCTCATCAACTTTCATCCAAGTTGGTGTCCATAGGGTCGAAATATCAGATGTTTTTTCTGTTAATTGATTATTTGATAGATGAATTAAATGCTCTTTATAATTCCAATATTTTTTAGTATTGATAATATCTTTGTTTAGGTATAGTTTTTTAGTAAAATCTTGTAAGTTATACACATCTGATTCAATATTTTTTATCAGCATTTTTAACGTTTCTTTTTGTGCATGCGTATATTTTAAATAAAATTCTTTAGTTTGATTAATTAATAATTCATTGGCAGTTTTAATGGTAGATTTTTTTGCTTCATACAAAGATGATATTCCAATGTAAATACTAATAAARATTAGTATCAAAAATATCATTGAAAAAAAYAACAAKGATTTATTYTTGATACCAAAYTTTAATTTATTTTCWTTCATAWAAAYACCTTTTAWTATCAGCCNAATWATAAACTATACAGTATAAAAACTTAATTATTTAGTATTAAAAAAANGTAAAGCTAAAAGTTTTTTCTKCTCTTATACTATCTGTTCTTGCCCTARTCTATAYAAAGCAAAATCATATTTAATGGGATCTTTTTTATCAAAAGCCCTTARRGATTCTGTWATYTCTAAAGCAGATTTTAAATCRTAGGTTTTCCKMKTTAAWAGCCCTARTTTTTGCGATACTTTAAASGTATGTGTATCCAAAGGTAAAATCAAATCTTTTCTATCHACACCCTTCCATAAACCCAAATCTAATTCATCCTTTCTWACCATCCAACGTAAATACATATTCCATCTCTTATACGCCCCATTACCAATTTCTTTGATANTTCCCTNYTTTATCTCTTTTAAAATTCTTAGAAACCAGAAAAGTATAACCTTGTGATTTATAATCACTTACCTCTGCAATCGCWGTAATAATSGCATCTATYCCTTCTAAAACATTGGCRTCTTTTTTATAMGCRCCTAAAAAAATATCGTTTAAAGAAGCTTTATGCTTTAACCGTTTAAACGATATGAAAGAMKSTGCTACATCAGAAGCATTTTGGAATCTATAGTARGAAGAGGAGAGTTCTTTTTTTATTATTTCATCGCTTTCATTAAGYAAAGAAAAGTCTAATTTTTCTAGAAACCTTACTATTAATGACGCTTTTCCATAAGCATATAATGCACATAATAAAATGATATATTCATCTTTATATTGCCGTGCAATGAATAAAGGATCTGGTTTATCACTTGATAATTCACTGCTATTATTTCTTTGTTTTACTTCTATGTCTAGGCGCTTTTGTATTGCTCTCACGTCTTACCTTTGCTTTATTTGCTTTGGATATAATATCCACTTATATAAAAATACTAAATAAATATGGACTAAAAATGCAAAATATATTAATTACTGGATGTTCAAGTGGAATTGGTTTACAAACAGCTCTTACACTCAAAGATAATGGGTACAAAGTATATGCCTCTGCTAGAGATGATGAAGATATCAAAAACTTAAAAAATCTTGGATTTATCACTTTAAAAATAGATGTTAGAAATAAAAATGACATTCAAAATGCTTTGTATTCTATTATTCACGAAGATAAAACACTGGATGCTGTTTTTAATAATGCAGGTTATGGACAACCTGGTGCGCTTGAAGATGTAAGCGTTGATGTATTAAAAGAACAATTCGAAACCAATGTTTTTGGACTTCATGAACTCACCATTCAAACTATGAAAATATTTAGAGCCCAAGGTTATGGAAAACTTATTCAACACAGTTCCGTTTTAGGAATAATATCCTTAAAGTTTAGAGGCGCGTATAATGCCAGCAAATATGCAATTGAAGGATTAAGTGATACTTTAAGGCAAGAACTAATAGGAAGTAAGATTACACTTTCTGTTATTAATACAGGTCCTGTTACKTCTAAATTTAGAGAAAATGCTTTGAGTAAATTTGTTAAAAATATTGATATCAAAAGCAGCTTTTTTAAAACCGTATATGAAAAAGATTTACAAAAAAGACTCGAAGATGATAAAGAGTCTACGCCTTTTAATTTACCAGCAAGCAGCGTTGCTAATGTTGTTTTAAAAATAATGCAAAGCCAAAAACCAAGAGGAAGATATTATGTAACAAAAGCTACTTATATTATGGGCTTTTTAAAACGCACTTTACCCACAGGTTTATTAGATAAAATACTAAATAAGATGTAGGTCTTATTTAGTATTTTCACTCATTTTTTTTATGAGTGTTTYTAAAGCATCTTTAATAGCACTTTTGAATAAATTCCTAAGAACATAATCATTTAATAAAATATCTTCTTTTTTAAAAGCATCCGAATTTTTGTTATAAGTACTGTKATTTATATTTTCATATACAAGCTCATTGGATTCGTTAAAAATCTCTATTTGTATATAAATCTTTACTTGCGCAAGCTCAGATAAAAAAAGAGCATCAAAATCATAATTTACAATTGACAGTTTCATTTTATAAGCAGAAAAAATCTTTCTTCTTTTAGAATAAAGTTCATGGGCTGATATTTGTTCAAGGAAATATTCTTTTGTTAGTTTTTCTAAGTTTATTTTGTGTAAAAGTACACTTCGCTCTAAAGCCAAAGAATCGGTATTATTCATTTTTGGATTCACTTTTCCACCCATACCTAAGGAAAAGTGTTTTCCAAATAATGCCCCTAAAGAAAGTCCAAAAGTAATAGGAGAAGGAACTTTTTCTTTTATCTTATATACTTCTATTTTATCTTCAATATAAAATGTTTTCATAGTATCATTTAAAGAAGGGCTGTTTTTAGAAGCACAAGAACTAAGAAAGAGTGATACCAGCAGCATATAAAAAATAATTTTCAAAGATCTCATCTTGAACTCCTAGGAATATAATATATTTTATTATATATTATRCTTTTTTAAAATAAGATAAAGTACTTTTYCCAAATTTTTTGCTTTTWAYCATAGTAAATARKCCYAAMGTTTCTGGYAYTTCTAAACTTGTTACATGTTCYATACAAATTAAAGAAACATTCTCATTTTCAATRTTTTTAATCATTTCAAAACTTTTATCATAAATATTCTCCATACCATCTCTAAAATCAAAAGGAGGATCAATATAAATAATAAGTTCTTCATTAGAATTTTTTAAACTAGTAAGTAATTTTGGGAACTCAACAAAAGTATCTCCAAAAATCATTTGCGCATTTAAGGTATTAAGGTTTTTACAGTTTTTTCTTAAAATATTGTAAGAGTTTTTATTGATTTCAATAAAATATGCTATTTTTGCATCTCTGGAAAGAGCTTCTAAACCAATAGACCCAGACCCAGCAAACGCTTCAATAAAAACTTTGTCCATAATATCAAACTGTAAGACATTAAAAAATGACTCTTTTAAACGCGATTTTGAAGAACGCGTAACATCTAAAGAAGGAAGTTCTAACTTCTTACCTTTATATTTCCCTGCTATAATCTGTGTWGTAAATATTTCTTTTTTCATAATTCTCTTCATAAATAAATTTTACGTAGTATAGCTAATTAGAGTTTATATTAAATTTCTTTTTWMAMAAAMNAGAAGAAATTAATGYCTAAAACAAAAAATACATCTTTTTTTATAAATTAAACCCATATATTTTATTTATACAGTGCATTATTCCAGCAATAAAACYTTAGCCAATAATATTTTATAGACTATTTTGTTATAATGCAAAAAAACAAAGGGATCTTGTGCCAAGAAAAACATTAAAAAAGATTCTTCCTAACCATCAAAAGATTAAAGACAATAAAATGTTAAAAATATTTGGCTCTTTATTGCAAAAAAAAGAGATTTGGAGTTTATCCAGAAAAAAAGTACTTGCAGGTGTTTTTATAGGTATGTTCATTGCTTTTATTCCTATGCCCTTTCAAATGATTTTAGTTACCCTTTTAGCAATAATTTTAAATGTTAATCTTCCCATACCCTTAGTACTAATATGGATTTCAAATCCTATTACTATGCCTTTTATTTATTATTTTGAATATGAATTAGGGAATATTTTATTAAACAATCAAAATGCAATTGAATTTTCTTTGGATACTATGCATCAAGATCTAAGTCAGATTGCTTCTTCTTTATATGTGGGAGCATTTGTTGTATGTTCTTTTGTAAGTATTTTAAGCGTAATAGTTTTAAATTTCTTGTGGATAAATAAAGTTAAAAAACAAAGAAAAAACAGATAAGAATTCTTATCTGCTTCCTTTTATTTCCTTGACTTTATCTTGCGTAAGAAAGAGCTCTTAACTCTCTAATTACATTCACTTTTATTTCACCTGGGTATTGAACTTTTTCTTCAATTTCTTTTGCAATTTCACTTGCTAAAATAACCGCTTCATCATCATTAACCAAAGTAGCTTTAACRATAACTCTTACTTCACGTCCWGCATTAATAGCATAAGCATTAAGYACRCCTGTTTTAGAAGTAGAAATAAGTTCAATTTCTTCTACTCTTTTTAAGAAACTCTCTAAAACTTCTCTTCGTGCCCCTGGTCTTGCTGCACTTAAAGCATCAGCAGCACAAACAGCAGCAGATTCAACATTAATAGGTTCTTCAAAACCGTGATGGGCATAAATACCATTTATTACTGTAGGAGGCTCATTATAACGTCTACAAATATCAACACCTAAATCTACATGTGAGCCTGGCATGTCATGCGTTAAGGCTTTACCAATATCATGCAATAATCCAGCACGACGTGCTAGTATTGGATCTCCACCCATTTGTGCTGCAATTAAACCAGCCAAATGAGATACTTCAAGTGTATGTTTTAATGCATTTTGTCCATAAGAAGCTCTGTATCTTAATCGCCCTACTAATTTTACAAGTTCTGGATGCATGGCTTTAATTCCAAGTTCTAAAACAACATCTTCACCCTCTTTAAGAATCTTTTCACCAAATTCAATTTTAACTTTATTATAGATTTCTTCAATTTTTGCGGGTTGAATTCTTCCATCTTCAATCAAGTCTTTGATTGTTTTAGTTGCAATGGCACGTCTGTATAAATTAAAAGAAGAAACAGTAATTGTATTTGGAGTATCATCAATAATAATATCAACGCCTAAAAGCATTTCTAAGGCTTTTATATTACGTCCTTCTTTTCCAATAATTTTWCCCTTRGTTTCATCATCATTAATWGGAATATTATTAATAAGCCGCTCWGCWGCAAATTCACCCGCATACCTAGTAACYGCATTTGCWARCATATTATTAATACTYAAYTCACAGTCCACTTCTGCATTTTTGTATTTTTTTCTAAAAATAGAAGCTATTTGGGCTCGTGARTCCTCTTTTACTTTATGCAACATTAAWTCTTTTGCTTCATCTATTGTTAAACCAGAAGCATTTTCTAATACTTTTATAGCAGCCGTTATTTTAGTATCGTAGGTTTCTTTTTGTTTTTCTAAACCCTCTTTTAATACTTTRATTTTTTCACTGTTATTTTCTACTTCATCTTTTTCTTTTTTAATACTCTCTAATTGTTCTTCTAAATGTGAATTTAATTCTTTTTCTTTTTTTTCTATTTTTAGTAACATATAATCGTAGTCTTTTTTTGCCGTATTAAATTCTTTGTCGTAGTCTTTTTTTGCTTTGTTTTTTGCATCTTTTAGAATAGCTTGTGCTTCATGCTCAATTACTCTGGCTTTTGCTTTTGCTTGTTCAGTATAAATGTCAAATTTTGCATTTTCAAATTTTCCTTTTATAAAGATTGTAATAGCTGCAACAAWAATTGCTAAAACCAATCCTTCTAATAATAATACTTCCATACTCAAAACCTTTAAATTGTTTTAAAAAAATACACTAAAGYCYTGTATTTTTATCTTGTTATAATATAATCTGCTTGAATATCGTAATGATTAGATAAAATTTTYSMGCTCTTACAATAGGTTAATTGTGTGAATACGATGCATGGTTTATTTTTCAATGAATAAAAAAACCTRTCATACATTCCTTTTCCAAAACCAATTCTTTTATATACAGCATCAATTCCTACACAAGGAACAATGGCTAAATCAATATCATTTTTCAAATAAGAATTGTTTGGTTCTTTTATACCAAATTTTTTGACTTTTAGAGGCAATCTATATTTAACTGCTTTGAAACTATTTCCTTGCATATAAGGCACGAAAACATCCACTTTTTTCTCTTTCTTTAATCTTTTAATTAAAGGCATAACATTAACTTCCATTTTTAAAGGAAGATATAATAAAACTTTTTTAGCACCTAAAGAATCAATTAATTTATATAATTTATTTATAACATCGTAATCTTTTTTAACACGTCGTAATTTACTTTGAATTTTTAATCTTTTTATACACGATTTTCTAAAATCACCCTTGTGATCTTCTAACATATTTAAGCCTTACTTAGATATTATTCATATCCTAATAAATATTCTACCTAAAGGACTTAAAATGCAGTTTAAACACATGGCATTTTTTGCAATTATACCCCTACTCGTATTTGTAGCTTGTGATTCAAAAAATAAAATAGAAGAAAAAATAAAATACCCAAAAATAAGCTTAACAACGGTAAGAGGCGCAAACTTAGAAATAATTACGAGTGAAAATACTCTGACATTTAGCAACTATCAAAACAAAGCCTTATTAATTAATTTTTTTGCAACCTGGTGCCCTCCTTGTAGAGCGGAGTTTCCACATTTAAATAAATTAAGAGAAAAATACAAAAATGATTTTGAAATTATAAATATCTTAGTCTCAGATAAAAAAAGCAAAGAAGAAATGCTTGCTTTTATGAATGAATTTAATATTCAATACCCAACTACCAATGGAGTAAGTAATGAGCTTTTTGCTCAACATTTAGGAGGAATAAAAACAATTCCAACTATGTATTTATTAAAAAAAGATGGTTCAATTATGGAAAAATACAAGGGTATGGTTCCTGAAGAAATGTTAGAAAGTGATATACAAAGGGCAATTAAATAATGTTTAGTTTTTTTAAGAAAAAAGAAAAGAATAATGAGAAAAATGAAGAACTTCAAGTTCTTTCATCTAAGAATGAAAAAAATAAAGAAGAAATAGAAGTTGAAAAAGAAGTAGAACAAAATATTTCTCATGCAAATATTAAGGAAACAAAAGAAGATCTAAGAACAGATGATAAAACAGTAAATGAAGCTATAAAAAGTACCAAAGAAAGGGATGAAAAAGAGATTCAAAAAAACTTTTTCTCAAGAGCTTTAGAAAAAACAGTTTCTAATTTTTCTTCTATTATTCCCAAGAAAAAAGAAATTATTTTTTTTAACGAAATTGAAGATGTACTAATTGAAGCCGATATGGAATACGAAGTGATTGAACAAGTAATGGAAGGTTTTGAGAATTTTATTTCAAGAAAACAACTAAGAGAAAAATTAATTCCTTTATTTGCAGATATGCCTAAAATAGAAGAAGAAAACCTTCCGAAACCTTTTGTTCAATTAATTATTGGCGTTAATGGGGCCGGTAAAACGACCACAATTGCTAAACTTGCGAACAGATATAAATCTATGAATAAAAAAGTACTTCTAGGTGCTGGAGATACATTTAGAGCAGCAGCCATTGAACAATTAAGTACTTGGGCTTCTAAACTAGACATCGCTATAATTAAAACCAAACAAGGTCATGATGCATCAGCAGTTGCTTACGATACTATTTCTTCTGGTATTGCAAAAGACTTTGACAATGTTATAATAGATACAGCAGGACGTTTGCAAACACAAACAAATCTTTCTAATGAACTTAAAAAAATAGTAAAGGTATGTTCTAAAGCACAAGAGAATGCACCCCATCAAAAACTAATGATTTTAGATGGTACGCAAGGAAACTCAGCTATTGCACAAGCCAAAGCTTTTCATGAGATGATTGGAATTGATGGAATTATAGTTACAAAACTAGATGGAACAGCAAAAGGTGGCGCTTTATTTTCAATAGCAAGCCAATTAAAAATCCCTATTTTATATGTAGGAATTGGTGAAAAAGCCACAGATTTAATTGAATTTTCAGCCGATGCTTTTGTAGATTCTTTATTAGATGGTATTTTTACCAAGGATTTAGAAGATAAAAACTAAGAGATTATTTATAAAAATAATCTTAAGATAAAAGTGTAAATAAAATAATAATTTAATATTAATTTGATTACACTATTATCCCGACAATTAATATTATATAGTATAAAGGAACAATTATGAGTAAAATTGGATTAATCTACGGTAGTGACGGTGGTATGACTGAAGATGTTTGTAAAAGATTAGTAAAAATTTTAGGTGAAGACAATATTGATTTAATAGAAGTACAGAATTCTTCTACAGATGAAGTTTCATCTTATGATAAATTAATTCTTGCAAGCTCAACATGGGGTTCAGGAGATTTACAATCAGATTGGGAAGACTTTGAAGACAATCTAGATGAAATTGACTTTTCAGGTAAAACAGTAGCTTTATTAGGTCTTGGAGATCAAGACGGTTATGGAGATACTTTTGCAGAATCACTTTATTTATTACATGAAAAAGTAAAAGCAGCTAATGTTATTGGTCAAACTTCAACTGAAGGTTATGATTATGAAGAATCACTAGCTGTAGTTGATGATATGTTTTTAGGTTTGGTTATTGATGAAGACAATCAAGATGACTTAACAGACGAAAGACTAGAAGCATGGGCAAATCAAATTAAAGCAGACTTAGGTCTTTAATTTTAAAACAGGATTTACATCCTGTTTTAAATCTTATTTTACACTACATTTTTAAAACCTCATTGATTACATTCTTTCTATAAAAATTTAAATTCCAACTTTCATTTAAATATTTTTCACATTTAATACATTTTACTTTGCAATACAAAGTAAAATGTGATACAATATATTTTTAAAAAGGATAAACATGGAAGAAGATTATAAAAAATGGTTAACCCAATTTAGAAAAGGATATGTAGAACTCTATACTCTCTTGTCTTTAAAAAAGAACTCTCCTCTGCATGGTTTAGCAATTCTTAGGTTTTTTGAAGAACATAATTTATCTATAAATGAAGGTACCTTATATCCTTTACTTAATAGAATGGAAACAAATGGCTGGTTAAGTTCTTCATGGAATGTACCAAAAATATCTGGTCATCCCAAAAGAGAATATACAATTTCAAAAAAAGGTGAAGAAATTTTGCCTTTACTCTTACTTGCTTATGAAGAACATCATAAAAGTATCAATCAAATAATGAAGGAAAAATAATGAAAACAAATACATATCTTAGTGAATTAAAAAAAGAGTTATCTCTTCTTCCTAAAAAACAAAGAGATGATATTCTTAAAGAAATATCTTCCTATATAGATGAAAGTCAAGCCACTTACGAAGATGTAATACAACGTTTTGGAACAGCTTCTGCTTTGGCTCTTTCTTATTTAGAAGATAATCCCGAAAGAAAAGTAAAAAAAACAGGTGCTTTGCCTAAATTGCAAAAATTTTTTATAGGACTTTCTGTTTTTTCTATATCTTTGGTTATTCTTGCATTTTTTCTTTTTAAATATTTTACACAAGATGATTTTGATTACAGTAAATACAATGCAGAAAATATTCAAAATAAAATAACACAAAATTGGACAAACGTAGAAAATATAAAGAATATTGAAGTGCAGCAAGCGAATGCAGTAATGTATTGGAGCAAAAATAATATTTCTAAATATTCATGCTCAAAAGAAGTAAGCTTTGTCAAAGAAAATACACTAATAGTGAAACAAAATACGTGTTATTTTATACTTCCTAAAAAAATGTTGCATATTACTGCTTTTCAAGCTGACATAACGTTGATTGAGCCTTTATATGAAATAGCAGTGAAAATTGAACAAGCAGAGTTACGAATTTGGGAAAATGATAAAGAATATGAATATAGATTTAAAAAAGAACACAGTAATATAAAATCTTTTAAATCTGTAAAAGGAAATATCGTAATTAGTATTGATGCTTTTCCAGCACCTGTAAATAAATACGAATATTAAGATTTAAAAAAATCATTTATAGTTTTGAAATATTTATGAATATTTTCAAAACTGTGATTTCCACCCTCTTCTATATACATACTACTTCCTTTTAAAAATAATTCAGCTTCTTTATAATCCAATACTTCATCCTTTTTTTGAAGTAGAAGAAGAAAATCCTTTGTATTGTTAATATTTTTTTGTTCCAARTTTTTTAAAAAATCCAAATGTTCTTTTTTTACTTCAAATAAAGAATTGTCGTAATAATTTGTTTGCATTCCAATTTTTTCTAATGTTTTAGAAGGATAAATAGCAGGATTAATTAATACTACTTTTATTTTATATTTATTAGCTAAATACATACAATAAAAACCTCCTAAAGAGGATCCAATTAAACTAACTTTCTCATTTTTATGCAATAACATTTCAATAATTTGCTCCAAGGTATTAAGTGCTAAAGATGGGATATACGACAAAGAAGGTATGAAAATATCTTCTTTGTACTTCTTTTTAAAAAGTTTTGCTTTTTCTCCAAAACCAGAAGATGCAAAACCATGGATATAAATTATCATTKTTTCTCTTTTATGTATTTTATTTCTATTTGTAATGTTTTTTAATYTTAGGTAAATTATATTGTATTATCCTTATAATAAGAAAAAACAGAGGGTTATTATGGCGAAAAAAAAARTATCTTTATTTGAATGTCAACATTGTGGAACACAAGTWRGCAAATGGTTAGGAAAATGYCCHGATTGTGGGGGATGGGATAGTTTTATTGAACTCTCAANNNCTCAACAASAAGWNNTNTTAGAACAAACCAAGAAAATTGTTTCTACAAAAATAAAAGCWACTGCTATTACTGATGTAAAACAAGACAATATTRTTCGTTTTTCMTCTTATAATGAMGAATTTGATTTAGTWYTWGGAGGAGGAATWGTWCCTGGTTCTTTGACTTTAATAGGWGGAAGTCCAGGCGTTGGAAAATCTACKCTCTTATTAAAAGTWGCTGGTTCAATTGCAAAAAATGGGAAAAAAGTTCTTTATGTTTCAGGWGAAGAAAGCATGGGACAAATCAAACTAAGRGCYAAYAGACTRGATGCTAATCATSAAAATCTGTTTTTATTRCCMGAAATAAAATTAGAAGAAATACAAGATGAGTTRTTAAGACAAGACTATGCAGTAGTTATTATTGATTCTATWCAAACTATGTATTCAACTAATCTTACAAGCTCCCCAGGYTCKGTAACACAAGTTAAAGAAATTACTTTTGAATTAATGAGAAAAGCAAAAGAGAGTGATATTTCTATGTTTATTATTGGACATATTACAAAAGATGGTGCAATTGCAGGTCCAAGGGTSTTAGAACATATGGTTGATACTGTTTTRTATTTTGAAGGAGAAGCTTCAAAAGAGTTAAGAATGTTRCGTTCWTTTAAAAACAGATTCGGMTCWACRAGTGAAATTGGTATTTTTGAGATGACMAATGAAGGTTTGATGTCYGCTAAAGATATATCCTCTAAGTTYTTTGACAAAAGTAAATCTCAAGCAGGTTCTGCKTTAACAGTWGCWATTGAAGGTACTCGCTCACTTATTCTTGAAGTTCAAGCCCTCGTTTGTGATTCYAATTTTCCTAATCCCAAACGTTCATCTACTGGYTTTGATATTTCACGCTTRAATATGCTTTTGGCATTRCTTGAAAAAAARCTTGATTTACCTTTRAATAAYTATGATGTTTTTATTAATATTTCTGGTGGAATCAAAATYAAAGAAAGYTCTGCTGATTTAGCTGTGATTGCAGCTATTATYTCTTCTTTTAGAGACAGACCTATTTCAAAAGAATCTGTTTTTATTGGAGAAGTTTCTTTAACCGGTGAAATAAAAGAKGTATATTCYATGGATTTACGCTTAAAAGAAGCCCAAGCCCAAGGTATAAAAAAAGCTATAATTGCAAAAAAACCCAAAATAAAACTAAAACTAACTACCTATGATGTAGATGAAGTTTATAAAATGCTGGAACTATTTTAATCGCCTAAAAATAGTTCATTTTTTTAATCTCTACCTTTATAACTTTTCGATATAATTGCGAAAAATTATAAGGTAGATTTTGATTGATATTGACAACCAAAGTACATTCGATTTTAAACCTCACTTATGTGAGAAAATATTAAAAAGTCTTAGTGATAAAAGCATAGAGCTTATTATCTGYGAYAATTCATATATGCAAGACCTTAACAAAGAACACAGRCARAAAGATAAAGCGACGGATGTTTTATCTTTTCCMCTGGARTTTGACTTTCCCAATATGCCTCTTGGCTCAATARTAATYTCMTATGATTTCGTAAAAGAAAAAGCTTCTTTATATAAACACAAAGAAGAAGAAGAATTTACTCTCTTATTTATACATGGTTTATTGCATCTTTTAGGTTATGATCATGAAATWGATAATGGAAAACAAAGAGACAAAGAAGAAGAACTTATAAAAGAATTTAATTTACCAAATAGTTTAATAATAAGGAACCAATAAAATGGATATTGTAATATTTATTCTTGCCATGACGGCACTTGTTTTTGGAGCAGACTTTATAATCAATCAAAGTGAAAAAATTGCACTGCATTATAAAATYTCWCCTTTTGTTATAGGAGCTACTCTTGTTGCCCTAGGTACTTCTTTACCWGAAATGGCYGTTTCTGTATCTGCATCYWTACATGGAAGTGGTGAYATWGCWGTTGCWAATGTAATTGGAAGTACTATTTTTAATATTTCACTTGTATTAGGTGCTGTATTTTTGATTGCTAAAAATATCAATCCAAGCAGAGATATATTTGCAAAAGACTCAGCCTGGTCATTATTTCCTATACTTATTTTTATTTTAATGTCAATTGATGGAAAATTAAGCGCATTTGATGGTGTCTTATTTTTAATTTTAATGGCATCTTATTTGGCTTTTTTAATTTCATCCAATCAAGTAGAAGAATCACATGAAGATNANAAANNGAAAAATTTGCTTGGGGAAAAGCTTCMTTYTTTTTARYTATTGGTTTTCTTCTTACAATAGGAGGGGCTGATTTTGCKATTTCTAGTGCTTCTAATATTGCAAGAGAATTTGGAATAAGTGAATGGATTATTGGCTTATTTTTAGTTGCTTTTGGAACTTCTTTACCCGAACTTACAATTTCAATAAAAGCTGCTTTAAATAATAATGCAGATTTGGCTATTGGAAATATYATWGGTTCAAATGTTGCAAACTTTACAATGGTWYTAGGAATWGCTTCTATTGTTAATCCTCTAAATGTGGATTTAAGCGCTTATTTCTTTGATATTGCAGCTGCTGTTATACTCTCTTTAATGTTGGTATTTATAACAGCAAATAGGTTATATAATAGAAGTGCAGGAATTGTATTAATGGTAGTACTTGCTTTAGTTATAAACAATGGTTTCTAAATAAAGGTAAATACCTTTATTTAGAAGCACAGGTTTTACAAATACCTGTGAAACATAAAGAAGTTTTTTCAATTTCGAAACTGGAACTTGAAGCTACTTCTTTCATTAAGTTTTGCAAAGAAAAATCCATATCTTCAATTGCTCCACAAGAAGAACAAATAGTATGAGCATGATCTTTTTTACTTAATTCAAAAACAGATTTTTTATGTTCAATCTTAACTTCATCTACAAATACTTTTTCAATCATTGCATTAATATTCTTATAAATAGTTGCCAAAGAAATACTTGGGAACTTTACTAATAATACTTGGTATAAAGAATCAATATTCATATGCCCATGTTTATGTAATTCATCAACAATAGCAATTCGTTGTGGGGTTACTTTAAGGTTATAATCTTTTAAAAGCTTCGTATAATTCATNAWTTTAACTCCAATATRKCGCGATAATACWATAAATMARTRKAAATAGCAAATTMRYMYAMATACNAWYWTWMTTAWWWWTATAGNCNMWTMTTTATAAAWRTTTAWTTAGKRATATATATTATTAGGTAATAATAATTTTCCTTTAAGTATTTTAGGACTATAATTATCAAAGGATAATTATTATCCWTARRTAAKAARRRTATATTATAATAAATAANCTTATTTAGTTATGATATTGAATATTAAACCCCTAAAGGAAAATAGATGAAACAATATGAATTATATAAATGTTCTACCTGTGGTAGTGAAGTTGAAGTACAAGTTACGGGAAAAGGAAATCTATCCTGTTGTAATAAAGACATGGAAAATATTACTAAAAGTTTGACAGAAGTTGTTTTACTTAAAGCTTTTGCAGGTGAGTCTATGGCTAGAAATAAATATGAATATTATGCAAAAATAGCCCAAAAAGAAGGTTATAGAGATATTGCAGAACATTTTCAAAGAGCTGCCAATAATGAAAAAGTACATGCTAAACTTGAATTAAAGCTTTATAATAATTTAACAATAGAAAAAGACTTTGGAAATACAAAAGAAAACTTACGCGAAGCAATCGAAGGTGAAGCCTATGAAAATATAACTATGTATCCTGATTTTTCAGCCATTGCAAAAGAAGAAGGACATAAAGAAGCAGCACGAATACTTGCGGGTATTGGAAAAATAGAGATAGAGCATGAAAACATGTATAGAATGCTTTTAGAAAGATTGGAAAATGATGAAGAACACTTAAGCTCAAATAAAGATGAAGAATGGATTTGTGAAGTCTGTGGACATGTACACAGAGGGAAAAAACCACCTAAAATCTGTCCCGTATGTGCTCACCCACAAGAATATCAATCACGTTTAAACAGTAAAAAATAGTTTTTTAAAATAAAGAAAAGTCACTTTTTGTTAGTATTGGGTAAAATGACAGATGATTTTTAAATCCCTGTTTATTTTTATTCTATTAATAAAAGTGCTTTTTGCGGAAGAATTTACTCTTGCTTCCTACAATGTAGAGAATCTTTTTGATTTAAAAAATGATGGTACAGAATATAAAGAATATGTGCCTAATACTACATCCTTATGGAATAAAAAAACGCATGATATTAAACTCAATAATATTTCAAAAGTAATTCGTAGCTTAGATGCGGATATTATTGTTTTACAAGAAATTGAATCCCTTAGCGCCCTTCTGTCTTTAAAAAAAAGAACCAAGTATAAATACCATGCTTTTACAAAACAAAAAAAATCGTCCATAGGTTTAGCGGTATTAAGTAATTATAAAATTCTAAAACAACATACCCTAGAGGTCAAATCAAGAAAAATCAAACGTGATATTCAAGAAGTAGATATACAAATACAAAATAAACGTATCAAAATATTTAATAACCATTGGCCATCAAAAAGGCAAAAAGAATCTTTTCGTATTTTATATGCCAATACTCTCAAAAATCATATAAATAAATTTCAAGAAGATCTTGATTATATATTACTTGGAGATTTTAATAGTAATTATAATGAGAAAGAAACACTAAAACTAAATAAAGATTTAAATGACTCTTACAATATTACAGGTATAAATGATATTCTACTCTCTTCAAATAAAATACTCAAAAAAGACAATTATCATTATAACCTATGGTACGAACTTGAATACACAGAACGTTTTTCTTCAATATATAGAAATAATAAAATCACACCGGATAATATATTATTGCCCAAAGCTTTATTTGATCAAAAAAATATTTCTTATATAAACAATAGTTTTAAGGTATTAAAAAAACCTTATCTTATTACTAAGAAAAAAATACATCGTTGGAAAATGATGAAAAAGTATACAGTACATGCGGGAGAAGGATATTCGGATCACCTAGCAATTATTGCCAGTTTTGACACACAGGCATATAAACAAATAGAAGAAGTTAAASAAAAYAARGGCATAGMTGCTTTATATAAAAATAACGMTACRAAYATWAARATTAAAAATGCTGTAGTTATATACRAAAATAAGAACAACTACATAATTAAACAAAAAAATAAAAGAGCMATATACATTTATAAYTCAAAAGAAAARCTTGAACTTTCATCTTCTTATRACTTATACGTTTTARAAAYAAAAGAACATTATGGATTAAAAGAAATAAGCTCRTTTAGAATAATTAAAAAACAYCAAAARAAAGAAAATATAAWAGAGTATTTCACCCAAGCCAAAAGCATAAATTTATTTGATATGAAAYATCAAAATGAACTTATTATCAATCTTARRGGTCACTATAAAAAGGGTTATTTGTATTATAYAAAAAACAMKAAAAAATATAAAATWAAACTTTATKCAAAARATAAAACACTTTTACCTAAAAATGGGCAAAAAATTAATATAATACAAGCGCATTTGTCTTTTTTCAAAAATAAGGCACAAATAATTATTAATAAAAAAAGCGAGTATTATGCTTATTAAATCTATTTTTACAAACAGTTCAGGTATTTTATTTTCAAGAGTTCTAGGTTTTATTCGTGACTTATTAACAGCATCCATCTTAGGTGCTAATATTTATTCAGATATCTTTTTTGTTGCATTTAAAGTGCCCAATTTATTCAGACGAATTTTTGCAGAAGGTGCTTTTACTCAAGCTTTTATTCCTGCTTATGCAAAAAGTAAACATAAAATACAATTTTCATCTGCTATATTTCTTTCATTTTTTGCTTTCATCATGCTTTTATCACTTTTAGTAACACTGTTTTCAAAATTTGTAACAAGTTTTATTGCCATTGGTTTTGATGATAAAACAATAGAACTAACAGCTCCCTTACTAGCTATAAATTTTTATTATTTACCAATGATATTTGTTGTAACCTTTATGGCCGCACTTTTACAGTATAAAAATCATTTTGCTACTACAGCATTTTCAACAGCTTTGCTTAATCTATCTTTAATTGCTGCTTTACTAATTTCAAAAGATTTGGACAAATACGATATTACTTTTTACCTATCTTATGGTGTTTTAATAGGAGGAATACTTCAAATATTAGTACATATTATTGCTTTGAAAAACAAAAATTTGCTAAAAGTCTTAAGTTTTAATAAAATCAAATTTGCACAAAGAAAATTTTATAATTCTTTTGCTGCTGCAACATTGGGTTCATCAACAGCCCATTTATCGGCATTTATAGATACGTGGTTAGCCTCATTTTTAATAAGTGGAAGTATTTCTTATCTCTATTATGCCAATAGAATTTTTCAACTTCCCTTGGCATTATTTGCTATAGCTACCAGTGTAGCGTTGTTTCCAATGATAGCTAAAGCTATAAAAAATAAAAATGAAAATAAAGCTTTGAGCCTAATGAAGAAAGCAAGTATGATTTTGTCTGTTTTATTACTAATATCCTCTTTTATTGGAATATTTTTCAATGAATTCATTGTTGAACTTCTCTTTCAAAGAGGTGAGTTCACGCAAGTAGATACGGTAAATACGGCATTAATACTTTTAATGTATTTAATTGGTCTTTTACCATATGGAATATCGAAAATATTTTCTTTATGGTTATATGCACAAGAAAAACAATTTATCGCAGCAAAAATCTCTATGAAAGCTTTATCTTTTAATATAGTTTTTTCTTTAATTTTATTTAAACCTTATGGAGCAACTGGTCTTGCATTTGCAAGTACAATCGGTGGTTTTGTATTATTCTATTATACAATAAAAGAATTTGGCTTTAAAAAGTTTTATAATCTTTTCAAAAATGACTAGTTTTCTTAAGRAATAATATTAATTAATTTTATAAATAAACTTTTTCATTTTTACTGCTATTATTCCAATAAATAATAGTGTAAGGATATTACTATGCTAAAAAAAGTACTTATGACCCTACTTGTCTCAGCCTGTACATTGTTTTCTCTAGAAATTGGAATTTATGAGCAACAAGACAAAGAAATCAATTTAGATTTAAAGTTTACAAATGAATATAATCAAGTAAAAACGCTAAGAGAAATAATAGATAATAAACCTACTATTTTGACTATTAATTACTTCAACTGCCCTACTTTATGTTCACCTATGTTATACGAAGTTGCAGATGTTATTCCTAGAATTGGACTAATTCCAGGGAAAGAATTTAATGTAATTACCCTAAGCATTGAAAAAAATGACACTTTTAAACATGCAAAAGAAACAAAAGACAGAATCTTTAAGACCTTTAAAAAACCATTTAATGCAAATGCATGGTCATTTATAACCACTACTAATCAGGAAAATATAGATATAATAACAAATTCTGTTGGTTTTAAATATGAACGACGAGTCAAAGATGGCGTTGTTGATTATTTGCATCCTGCAGCAATCATGGTTTTAACACCAAAAGGTAAAGTAAGCAGGTATTTAAATGGTATCACCTACTTACCTTTTGATTTAAAACTTGCGATTTATGAAGCAAGCGCAGAAAAAACAAGACCAACAATTGCAAATACTTTGCTTTATTGTTTTGCTTACGATTCGGAAAGTAAAACATATTTATTTAAAGCGGAAAAATTTGTCGGCGGTTTTATTTTTGCTTCAGTAGTAGCATTTTTTGTATTTGTATACCGAACAGGTAAACGAGACGACAAAAGAAAAATAGAAGAAATAAAAAAACGAAAAGAAAAAGAAGAAAAAGAAGAAAAAGACGCGTAAGCGTTTCCATCAAACGAAAAGGAGAGATAATGACACACAAAAGCTTTTATGATGAGACGCACACCGTCTTTGGACATCATGAAAATAAGATTTTACAATGGATTTTTTCTATTGATCACAAAAGAATAGCAATACTTTACATGATTGTAATGTTTGCATTTTTTGCAGTAGCACTGCTAGTTGCACTAACAATGAGGATTGAACTGTTCTTCCCAGGAGAACAAGTTTTAAGCCCAGATCAATTTAACCAAGCATTTACTTTGCATGGGGTAATTATGGTATTTTTATTCATCATTCCAGGAATTCCTGCTATATTTGGTAACTTTTTATTACCAATTATGATTGGTGCAAAAGATGTATCATTTCCACGACTAAACTTATTTTCATGGTGGCTATTTTTATTAGGTGCAATAATCGCTTTATCTTCATTATTTGTAGGTAATGGTTTTGCTGATACTGGATGGACATTTTATGCTCCTTATAGTACTAATACAGAAACTAACGTTATTGCTGCTTTAACTGCTGCTTATATCTTAGGAATGGCAAGTATTCTTACGGGAATTAACTTTGTTGTTACTATTCACAGATTAAGAGCACCAGGAATGGGATTCTTTAAAATGCCATTATTTGTATGGGGTTTATATTCAACTGCATGGATTCAAGTTTTAGCTACTCCTGTTATTGGAATTACTTTAATTTTAGTAATTATTGAAAAAACAATTGGTATTGGTATTTTTGATCCAGCTAAAGGTGGAGATCCAATTCTTTATGAACACTTATTTTGGATTTATTCTCACCCAGCAGTTTATTTAATGATTTTACCTGCATTTGGTGTTGTTTCTGAAATTGTACCTACGTTCTGTAGACGGACTATCTTTGGATACAGATCAATTGCGATTTCTTCTGCAATGATTTCTATTATCGGATACTTGGTTTGGGGACATCACTTATTTTCTTCTGGTATGAGTGAATGGGCAAAAGTTACTTTCTCATTTTTAACATTTTTTGTTTCAATTCCTACTGGAATTAAATTCTTTGACTGGATTGCTACTATGTATAAAGGTTCAATTGTAATGAAAACACCTATGTTATGGGTTATTGGAACAATTGTTACTTTTGCTATTGGAGGACTAACAGGAGTTGTATTAGCAACACTTGGTATTACTGCTCACTTACATGATACATATTATGTTGTTGCTCACTTCCATTATGCAATGTTTGGTGGAGTTGTATTCATGATGTTCGCAGCATTTCATTACTGGTATCCAAAATTTGTTGGAAGAATGTATGATGAAGCAAAAGCTAAAATTGCATTCTGGATGATATTTATAGGTTTTAACGTACTATGGTTCCCAATGTTTATAGCTGGAATTTTAGGTATGCCTAGAAGATACTTTGATTATTTACCAGAATTTACTATTTATCATCAAATTTCTGGTGTTGGTGCAGTATTAACACTTTCAGGAATTGGATTTATGGCTTATGTTTTAATCAAAGGTTTAAAAAATGGAGAAATCGCAAGTGCAAACCCATGGAATGCAACTACGTTAGAGTGGCAAATTGATTCACCACCACCATTAGAAAACTTTAGAAATACACCATATATTGATTTTGAACCTTACGATTATAAAGATGGTTTACCAGTTCATAATCTTTATGATGAAATTCACAAAGGGAGATAAGATGGATCATTCAAGTGAAATAGAAATTATCTACGATAAACAAGGTAATCCTCATGAAGTCGTAGACTTTAATGATGATTATCAAGCATCAAAACTTGGGTTTTGGTTCTTCTTATTTACAGAGTTAATGTTATTTGGAGGAATGTTCTTAGTATTTACATTCTACTTTTACAGATATACGGATAATTTTTTAGAAGCATCTGCTACTTTAAATATTGTTCTTGGTGGAATTAATACCTTTGTTCTTTTAATTTCTACATACTTTTTGGGTATGGGTTTAATTAATTTTAAAAATGGTGAAGTTTCAAAAGCAAAAGTTAAAATTGTACTTACGATTGTTTTCTCAATTCTTTTCTTAACGATTAAGTATTTTGAGTGGATGGCTGAAATTCATCATGGWATTTATCCYGATTCWGAMATTTTAAATGCAAAAGAAARTGGAATTATTTTATTCTTCGGACTATACTTTACAATGACAGGACTTCATGGAGTTCATATTATTATTGGTATTGCTTTAATGACTTGGGTATTGATTTTAATGAACAGAGGAACTATTACTACAAAAAAATATGTTATATTTGAAAACGTAGCTTTATATTGGGATTTAGTTCATATGGTTTGGGTATTTTTATTCCCACTCTTTTACATTACTGGATTAGGGAGATAAGATGACAAATCACGAAACATTAACAGAAAGTATGTTTATTAAAGTATTTTTTGCTTTAATAGGATTAACTACTTTAACTTTTTTACAACCTTATTTCATGCATCAAGACCTTAGCAATACTATTGCTATTCAAATGTTTATTGCAGTAATTAAAACATTTTTAATTGGCGCTTATTATATGCACCTTAAGTACGAAGAACCATTGTATAGATGGATTGTTTTAATAGCACTTATTACGCTTAGTATATTTTTTATAATTACATCTTTTGATGCAATTTTTAGAAATAGTATTAATGATTTTTTTACTTAGGAGAATAGAATGTTAGAAGGAATGGAAGGCGTATCAAGTTTCGCCGGTGAAATTGATTATGCATTTTGGACAGTAAATCTAATTTGTTTATTCTTATTTGTAATTACTATAGGTGCTATGTTTATCTTTTTATATCAATACGATGAAAAAAGATCAAAGCCAACAGATACTAAAAATATCAAACATAATACTCCTCTTGAAATTGCGTGGACAATAATTCCAACTATTTTAATGATGGTTATTTTTTATATTGGATTAGATGCTTTAAAGATTCAAAGAACTATGCCAGCTGATGATAAAGCAGTTGTTGTAAAAGTTATTGGTAAAAAATGGTCTTTTTCTTTTGAATATGCAAATGGTAAAAAGAGTTCTTCTTTAATTGTTCCTATTGGAACAGATGTTAAATTAAACATGACTGCTCCACTTGATGATGTATTACATGCATTTTATGTGCCTGCATTTAGAATTAAAGAAGATATTGTTCCTGGACAAATTACAAAACTGTGGTTTAATGCAACAAAACTAGGAACATTCGACATTATGTGTGCTGAGTACTGTGGTACAAGACATGCATATATGAGAGCCGATGTAAAAGTTGTATCTCAAGAAGAATTTGATGAATTTTTAAACCCTACTGTAGTAGCTGCGCGAACTGCAATGGATGTGTTTAATGAAACTGGCTGTATTGGATGTCATACTSTAGATGGTACAGTATCTGCAGGWCCTTCTTTYAAAGATATTTATAACAAAGAAGTTAAAGTTATAAGTAATGGYGTAACTAAAACKGTAACAAGAGACGAWGCKTAYTTAGTKAGAGCAATWGATGAWCCAGATGYTGAAGTTGTTGAAGGTTTTATGGCWGGAATGATGCCTAGTTTTAAAGGTGCATTAAGCAAAGAAGAYATGACTCTTGTTCTTAATTATTTTAAAGGTATAGAAGTAAAAGCTRCTAAACCTGCAATTAAYGGAGCAGAAGTTGTTGATATTAATGGTTGTATTGGATGTCATACRCTTGATGGAACWCCATCAGCTGGTCCTACMTTTAAAGAYATYATGGGAAGAAAAACAAAAATTATCAAAGATGGTAAAACAATTGAAATTACCATTGATGAAACATATTTAATTGAAGCAATAAAAAATCCTGAAACAGAAATTGTTGAAGGATACCAAAACATTATGCCTCCATTTAAAGATGTATTATCTGATGATGAAGTAAATGCAATTGTTGAGTATTTAAAGAAATAATATGATCAAGAATATATATGTATTAACAAAGTTTCCTTTATCATTTACGATTAGTTTATCTGCGATTTTTGGATATATTCTTGCTAATGGCAGCATAGATATGGGTCTTTTATACCCTTATCTTGCTGTTTTATTATTAGCAATGGGTGTATCTACATTTAACCAAACACAAGAATATAAAAAAGATGCTTTAATGCCTCGTACTAAAAACAGACCTATTCCTTCTGGGGATATGAGTTTTAAAACAGCATTAATAATTGGGATAATTATTACTTCTTCCTCTTTTTTCTTTATTTATATTCCTCATGGAGTTACAGGTCTTGTAGTTTTTTTAGCAGTTGTTATTATTTATAACCTACTGTATACACCTGCAAAAAGACACAGTATTTATGCAGGAGTTTATGGTGCAGTTTTAGGTGTCATTCCTCCTTATATTGGATGGGTATCTGCTGGAAGTTACGAATTCGACATGAGATTCTTTGCTTTGGGTTTATTTTATTTTACCTGGCAAATTCCTCACTTTTGGCTTTTAAATTTAAAATATTATAAACAATATGAAGACGCAGGTTTTCCAACTATTACAAAAGTATTTGGTGTTGATAGTTTAGTTAGAATGACTTTTATTTGGTTATTATTAACAGTAATTTGTGGTGTATTTTTAGTAGCAATGTTTGAAGTTCAGTCACCAATTATTCTTGGTTTATTGTTTGCTTTAAAAGCATATACACTTTTTACAATATTTAAACTATTAAAAAATCGAAACTATATTTATAACTTTATAAATATTAATGTATACATGTTATTTTTAATGATTATACTTTGCGTTAACGCGCTGTATATGTAACGAAGTAAATTTTAGATATAATCCTACTCTTATACAAAGAGTAGGACATCTATGAAAGAATTTTACAAACAATATCTCCCTTATTTTAAAAATTACAAACTCAAATTTTTTTATGCCATTATAGGTATGATTTTAGTAGCAAGTGGTACTGCTGGAACTGCTTATATTATAGAACCCTTATTAGATGATATATTTATTAATAAAGACAGAGATATGCTTTTTATCATGCCTTTTATCATTGTTTTTTTATATACTGCAAAAAGTATGGGTGGTTATATTCAAATTTATTACATATCTTATATAGGAAGGGATATAGTAAGAATAATTAGAGATAAATTATTGCATCATATTTTGACACTTGATATGACTTTTTTTCAAAAAAAACATACAGGTGAATTAATATCAAGAATTACCAATGATATAAATCGTATTCAAACCGCCGTTTCAAATCAAATCGCAAGTATGATACGTGAAGTTTTAACAATGATTGGACTTATATCTGTAGCAATTTATCAAAGTTATGAGCTTGCTTTTTACGGTTTAATAGTATTACCCCTTGCAGTTATTCCTTTAAGTAAACTTGCAAAAAAAATGAAAAAAATCTCCTTTAAATCACAAGAAAGTGTTTCAGATATTACTACGCACTTAAGTGAAACATTTAATAATATAGAACTTATTAAAGCAAATGGAACGGAAACTTTAGAAAAAAGAAATTTCTCAGTTCACAATCAAAATTTCTTTAATATTAATATGAAAGCAGTTAAAACAAATGCATTAGTATCTCCGGTAATGGAAATAATTGGTTCCTTGGGTTTTGCTGCTGTTATTATTGTAGGAGGAGGACAAGTAATAGATGGAATACTTACTACAGGATCATTCTTATCTTTTACCACTGCACTCTTTATGTTATACACTCCTATAAAAAGACTCTCAAGTTTATACAATAAAATGCAAGATGCACTTGCAGCGAATGAAAGAATTAATCAATTATTTGCCCATAAAACCAATATAATATCAGGTACGTTAAACTGTGAAGAAGTACTAAATATTGATTTTAATAATGTATCTTTAAAATACGATGATTTTACAGCTTTAAAAAACATAAATTTAAGTGCAAAACGTGGAGATAAAATTGCTTTAGTTGGTGACAGTGGTGGAGGAAAGTCTTCTTTAGTTAATTTGATTATTCGTTTTTACGATACCTCAGAGGGTAAACTTACGATTAATAATCACGATATAAAAGACATAAATATTGATTCTTTAAGAGAAAAAATCTCTATTGTGACGCAAAGAGTTTATATTCTTAATGACAGTATTGCTTCTAATGTAGCTTATGGATATGAAATCAATGAAGAAAAAGTAATTAAAGCTTTAAAACAAGCCCATGCTTATGATTTCGCATGTGAACAAGAAAAAGGGATTTATACTGTTTTGGATGAAGCTGGGACTAATCTTTCAGGCGGACAGAGACAACGAATCGCAATTGCAAGAGCTTTATATAAAGATCCAGAGATTTTAATTTTAGATGAGGCGACATCTGCTTTAGATAATGAAAGTGAAAGTATTATTTCAGAAATAATTGATGAAATATCTTCGAATAAGATAACTTTTATTATTGCACACAGATTATCCACCATTAAAAGCGCAAATAAAATTGCTATTTTTCAAAAAGGCGAAATAATTGCAATGGACAGTGAAGAAAACTTACTTAAGAACTCAAAAGAATACAAACGACTTTACAATCTTGCAAGTATTTAAGTAAAAACAATTAGAAATAATTTTTAATTTACTTTTAGGGCTAATTTAGCCCTGCTCTAAAGAATAATTTACATTATTTTGGATAAAATATAAAATCAAAAAAGGATAGCTTTGTTTAACTATGAAAACCTAAAAAAAATACTCTTTAACTTCCAGCCTGAAACAGCACATAATATTTCAGAATTTGCTTTAAAAGTTTTACCAAAAATACGATTCTTTAATAATTATATGGTGAATAAAAACTTCATAATTAATACAAAACTAAAACAAGAAATTTTAGGAATTCCATTTATTAATCCTGTTGGTTTAGCCGCAGGTTTTGATAAAAATGCAACAATGGTTAATTCTATGATGGCTTTAGGTTTTGCAGCKACTGAAATAGGTACTATGACACCAAGACCACAAGATGGAAATGCTAAACCTAGAATGTTCAGACATATTGAATCACRWTCCATTCAAAATGCAATGGGTTTTAATAATGCCGGTTCTTTTAAAGTTGCAAAGAACTTAAAAAAAGTGTATCCACATGCAATTGTAATTGGTGCAAATATTGGRAAAAATAAAAATACACCTGAAGAATTTGCAATTAATGATTATAAAGTACTTATTGARAGATTYAAAGATATAAGTGATTATATTGTAATTAAYATATCTTCTCCTAATACACCTAATTTAAGAGACTTACAAAATGAAACTTTTATCAAAGAACTTTTTGTTATGGCTAAAAAATTAAGTAAAAAACCTATTTTCTTAAAAATTGCGCCTGATATGAGTGTAAGTAATGCCATCTCTTTATCAAAATGTGCAGTTAAAGCAGGAGCTGCTGGAATTATTGCTACGAATACAACTATTGAATATGCTCTTGTTAATGAWGCAAAAGATTTTGGTGGTTTATCTGGGGCTTGTTTAAGCGATAAATCTTATACTTTATTCAAAGAAATCGCAAAAGAGTTATTTGGAAAAACCATTTTAATATCTGTTGGCGGAATTTCAAATGGAGCTGAAGCGTATAGAAGAATTAAAGCRGGAGCTTCTTTGGTTCAAGCCTATTCWGGAATGGTTTTTGAAGGTCCWKCMATGGTKAGRAAAATAAATGARGAAATTTTAGAGCTCTTAGAAAAAGATGGATATAATCATATATCAGATGCTATTGGAGCAGACCTAAAAAATGAAAAATRAAARAATATAAATGAAGAATVTTAAAACAAAAAAGCACTTCTTTATATTTAAYTTTTTACTATTAATAATAATTTCAGGGGAATTAATGAGTTCAAGTTTACCAAAATATTTTACGCAAACCTTAGATAATGGTTTACAAATCGTAGTTATACCTATGMATAATAACAGCTCTGTTGTTTCTACAAATATTTTTTATAAAGTAGGTTCAAGAAATGAAGTAATGGGAAAATCAGGAATTGCTCATATGCTTGAACATTTAAATTTCAAATCAACTAAAAACCTAAAAGCAGGTGAATTTGACGAAATAGTTAAAGGTTTTGGTGG
Organism: Arcobacter sp.; assembly: GCA_002733685.1. Classification (GTDB taxonomy): domain Bacteria; phylum Campylobacterota; class Campylobacteria; order Campylobacterales; family Arcobacteraceae; genus NORP36. The sequence goes on from NVWN01000003.1 coordinate 189,725, forward strand.
AGTTAATAATGCTTCAACTTCTTTTGATTATACCAACTACTATATCAAGTCTTCTTCTAAAAATATGGATAAATCTTTGGGTTTATTTTCTGATTTATTRCAAAAYCTTAATTTAAAAGATGAAGARTTTCAACCAGAACGAGATGTGGTTATGGAAGAGMGWCATTGGAGAACAGATAATAACCCWATGGGATATTTACAATTTAGATTRTTTAACAATGTATTTATGTACCACCCTTACCATTGGACWCCTATTGGTTTTATAAACGAYATWAAAAATTGGACYATYWCTGATATTAAAGAATTCCATAAAACGTATTATCAAGCAAAAAATGCAATTATTGTTGTTGCGGGAGATATTACAAAAGAGGAGGTTTTTGAAAGTGCTAAAAAGCATTTCGCTTCTATTAAGAATAACCATGACCTTCCTTCAAAAATACATACAATTGAACCTAAACAAGATGGGGCAAAAAGAGCTATTATTTATAAGAATTCAAGCGTTGAGATGTTAAGTATTGCTTATCATATACCTAATTTTGAGCATAAAGATCAAGTAGCACTGTCTGCTTTATCTGAATTATTTTCTTCAGGAAAAAGTTCTATTTTACAAAAAATTCTTGTAGATGAGAAAAAATTAGTCAACCAAGTATATGCTTATAATATGGAACTAAAAGATCCTGGTGTATTTATGTTTATAGCAGTTTGTAATGAGGGTGTTAAAGCAAAAGACGTTGAAAAAGAAATTTTAAAAATTATTAAAGATGTAAAAAATGGAAAAGTAACAAAAAAAGAAATAGAAAAAATCAAAATCAATACACGAGCAGATTTTATCTTTTCACTTGAGTCTTCTTCTTCTGTTGCATCTTTATACGGTTCATATTTTGTAAGAGACAATATTAAACCCTTGTTTTCTTATGAAGATGATATTAATAAAATTACTAAAGAAGATTTAATAAAAGTGGCAAACACTTATTTAAATAAAAACAATTCAACAACACTCATTTTAAAAAATGATAAAAATACTAAAGAATAGTAGGAGAGAAACAATGGAAATTATGACAGGGGCAATGACTGCACTTATTACACCTTTTAAAAATGCKAAATTAGATTCAGAAAAATTTGCAAGTTTAATACAGMGACAAATTGATCAAGGAATGGACGTAATGGTTCCAGTAGGAACAACAGGKGARAGTGCWACTTTATCTCATGCAGAACAYAAAGAATGTATAGAAATTGCAGTTGATGTTTGTAAAGGAACAAAAGTAAAAGTAATAGCAGGGGCTGGTTCTAATGCTACTGCTTCAGCTATTGAGTTTGCACAACATGCACAAGCTGTAGGAGCTGATGGAATTTTATCAGTAACTCCTTATTACAATAAACCTATGCAAGAAGGWYTRTAYCAACATTATAAAGCAATTGCTWCTTCTGTWGATMTTCCTTTYGTWTTATAYAATGTTCCAGGACGTACGGGTGTTGATTTAAATGCAGATACWGCYATTCGWTTATTTGATGAYMTTCCWAATRTWTATGCRATWAAAGAAGCAACTGGTTCGYTRGARCGWGCYATTGAAATTCATTCAAAAAGAGAAGGTTTTCATGTYATYTCAGGAGATGAYGCTATTGATTTTCCWATGTTAACCAATGGAGCTACAGGAATYATTTCTGTAACTGCTAACCTTTTACCTGATTTRAAAAGTGAATTAGTACATTSTGTWCAAAATGGWRATTTAAAAAGAGCAAGAGAAATYAATGARTTTTTATATCCWTTAAAYAAAGTATTGTTTTGTGARAGTAATCCAATMCCMATTAAAGCAGCRATGTACTTAGCMGGTTTATTAGATACCTTAGAATATCGTTTACCMYTAACWGCACCAAGTAAAGAAACAATGAAAARATTAGAAGAAGTATTAAWACAATATAAGGTAATAAAATAATGACAAACAAAACRTTAGTAATYAGTGGMGCAACYAAAGGTATAGGAAAAGCATGTGYTTATAARTTYGCARMACAAGGWGTAAATATTGCTTTTACRTAYAATTCYAAYGAAGAAATTGCAAAWGAAATTGCAAAAGATTTAGAAGAWAAATTTGGTGTWAAAGCMAGAGCTTAYCMYYTRAATATCTTAGARCCACAAACATAYAAAGAAYTGTTYYTAAAAATTGATGAAGATTTTGAAACAGTWGATTATTTTATTTCWAATGCAATGATTTATGGACGAGCTGTTGTKGGTGGATATGGWAAATTCATGAGACTAAAACCAAGAGGTTTAAAYAATATYTATACTGCWACWGTTAATGCTTTTGTATGTGGAGCACAACAAGCTGCTAAACGAATGCAAAAACAAGGWACAGGTGGTTCTATTGTWTCTTTAAGYTCWACTGGAAACTTAGTATATATWCAAAATTATGCWGGWCATGGTACWAATAAAGCAGCGGTTGAAGCTATGGTTAGATATGCAGCAACAGAACTTGGWGAATTTGGTATTAGAGTAAATGCTGTTTCTGGAGGTCCTATTGATACWGATGCACTAAAAGCSTTTACTAACTATGAAGAAGTGAAACAAAAAACAGTTGAATTATCTGCTTTAAATCGTATTGGGCAACCTAAAGATTTAGCAGATGCATGTTTTTTCTTGTGTACDAATGATGCTTCTTGGATTACAGCACAAACCATAGTAGTTGATGGTGGRACKACTTTTAGATAATGARYMATTCATACAATCTACCTAATGCAYTGGCTGTRTTAAGAATACTTCTAGCACCATTAATGCTGTGGTTTTTTGTAGATAGRGACAATGTAATTTTTGCYWCTTGGCACCCTTCGTGGTTTGATTATTTTGCAGGTTTGATTTTTGTTATTGCTTCAGTAACTGATTTTTTTGATGGATATATTGCAAGAAGATGGAATCAAATGACAAAAATAGGTGGAATTTTAGATCCACTTGCAGATAAAATGTTAGTACTTGCTGGTTTTATTGGTTTAATGGTAATTGATAGAGCCTCAGCTTGGGCTGTATTTTTGATTCTTTCACGTGAGTTTTTCATCACAGGAATTAGAGTAGTTGCCGCACAAGAAGGTAAAAATGTTGCTTCAACATTTTTAGGTAAAGTGAAAACAGTTTCACAAATGTTTGCCATAGGTTTTTTAATTATGAATTGGCCTTATGCAAATGAGCTTTTATGGTTAGCTGTTATATTAACGTTATATTCTGGGTATGAATATATAAGAGATTATTTTAAAAATTAACACTACAAAAGAAGAGAAAATAATGTTTTATTTTCTCTTCTTATTTTAAATCGGAGATTTATATTGGGTACTATTACTTTTCTACTAGTTTTATCATTTTTAGTTTTTTTTCATGAATTAGGGCACTTTACCGCTGCACGTTATTTTGGTGTAAAAGTTCACGTATTTTCTATTGGTTTTGGAAAAAGACTTTTTGCTAAAGAATGGTTAGGAACAAGATGGCAACTTTCATTAATTCCACTTGGGGGTTATGTAAAAATGAAAGGGCAAGATGACAGAGATCCTGCTTTAATAGAAGAAGGTGATGACTCATACAATACTAAAAAACCTTGGCAAAGAATTATCATTTTATTAGCTGGTCCCTTTGCTAACTTTTTATTAGCAGCTATTTTATACTTTATTATTGCAAGTCTTGGTGCAAATGCATTAGCACCACATATTGGAAACGTACAAGAAAACTCGCCTGCACAAATGGCTGGACTAAAAAAAGGCGATGAAATTTTACGTATTAATGATGTAGAAATCAAAGAATGGAACCATATTGGTGAAATTATTAGAAACTCAAATGGTGCGTTAAAATTTTATGTTAAAAGAGAKAATGCAGTTCAAACCTTYGTTTTAAATCCWCAAATTTTAGATGCTAAAAATATTTTCAAAGAAGAYATTAAAAARAGAATGATTGGTATTTCTCCTGCACCTAAAGTAATTGTWTTGGACTTAAGCATAAGTGAGTCTTTTGTTTTTGCWTATGAWAAAACSCTTCAATCTTCTTCAATGATTTTTAAAGGTRTTCAAAAGTTAATTTCAGGSGTYATTCCTTCTAGTGAAGTGGGTGGRGTTATAACTATTGGAAAAGTRATATCAGATGCCAGTTCATCTAGTATWATWGCRCTRYTRTCAATTACSGCTTTGATTTCTGTAAATTTAGGKGTACTTAACYTACTTCCTATTCCWGCTTTAGATGGMGGACATATTATGTTCAACATWTATGARATAATAGCTAGRAAAAAACCAAGCGAWAAAGTATTTATGTTCTTAACAATTGTAGGATGGCTTATTTTAGCTTCTTTRATGGCTTTAGGAATGTACAACGATATAATTAGATTATTTGGATAAAAATGAATAAAATACAAGCAACACAAAACTTAGACAAAGTAGTAAGTCAAATTGAGGGCGCACGTCTTAGAGTCTCTGATCATCATATTGTAAAATTAATTGCAGTATCTAAGTACTCAAGTACAAAAGATATAGAAACTTTATATAACGTAGGTCAAAGGGCTTATGGAGAGAATAAAGTGCAAGATTTAAAAGAGAAAATGGTAATTCTTGATGAGTTACCATTGGAATGGCATTTTATAGGACATTTGCAAAAAAACAAAATCAATAATTTGATTGATGCAAAACCTACCTTAATGCACTCTCTTGATTCTTTGGAATTGGCACATGAACTTAATAAAAAACTCTTGGCAAAAAACAGAACAATGAAATGTTTATTACAAATAAACTGTGCCAATGAAGAGAGTAAAACAGGATTTAAAGAAGAAGAAGCATTTGATGCTTATAAATCAATCCTTAAAGACTGTAGTGCTATAAAACTCATTGGTGTGATGAGTATTGGGGCTCATAGTAAAGAAAGACTTGAGATTAAAAAATCTTTTTTAAGTACAAAAAAGATTTATGAGCAAGTTAAACCTTTTGGGGCAAGATATTGTTCTATGGGGATGAGTTCAGATTTTGAGCTTGCAATTGAATGTGGATCAAATATGATTCGAGTGGGTTCTTCGTTATTTAAATAAAGATTTATTTAAATATTAATACTTAAAAGTGCAAAATAAAGGATTCACCTTCCTTTAAAGAATTTTGAAGTATTCTAAATAAAATTTGGGGTTATTATGAACATAAACAATATTATAAACACAGAAGATAATATCATCCACTTAGACAACTATTCTTTAGATAAATTACTTGAACAACTTTTGTTTTATATTAGAAATCATATTTCTTGTGATGCAGGAACCATTTATTTAAGAGAAAAGGACTATTTGAGATTTCATATCTTTCAAAATGACACCTTAATATCTTTAGATAATGACAGTAAAAACAAATCAAAAAATATAAGATTATCCTTAGAAAACAATTCAAAGTTAATTGCAGTACAAGCATACAATACTTCAAGCATAATTACCGTTAACAATATTTATGAAAATTCGCAATATGATTTTTCAAAAACCAAAGAATTTGATAAAGAGTTTAAATATAAATCCAATAATATGCTGGTTATTCCTCTAGTAAACCCAGAAACAATGATTACTATTGGGGTAATACAATTAATCAATAAAATGCAAGATGATACCTATATAGCGTTCACAGATGAGGATACTCAGTATTTAAAAGCATTTGCAACGCTTGCTAGTATTTCTATTATTAAACTTCAAAACAATATACTAGGAATGCAATCTATTAACAACAATCTTCTTGAACTTAATAAAAATTTAAATAAAGAAATTTTGGATTTAAAAGTGATGAAAAGCACTGAAAGAAGAAATTTCAATCACTTACAAAATAATATACAAACAGTAAAAAGTGCATTAAAATCCATTAAACTACAAAAAGATTTAAATATTAATGATCCTCATTTATTTAATGAATCCTATAGTATTTTATTATCAAATATTAATATTATTGAAGAAGAGATTTCAAATAAAGAGAGTTAAGAAAATAAAAGCAAGTAAATTCTTGCTTTTATTCTTGTTTAGTTTAAAGCATTCTTGAATTTTTTTACTTCATCTTCAATTGAATCTTGTCGCATAAAATGCTCCCCAATTAAAAATGCATCTGCCCCTATTTCACTCAATCTTTTAATGGTTTCTATATTTGAAACTCCACTTTCAGCAATAATTATTTTTCCATTTGGAATCATAGGAATTAATTTATCACATAAATGCATATCCATTTCAAAAGTATCAAGATTTCTATGATTAATCCCAATAATACTAGCTCCACACTTCATAGCTTTTGTAAGATCTTCTTTATCATGTATTTCGACTAATACTTCAAGACCTAAATGCAGCGCATACTCATACAGTTCTTTTATAGCTTTAGTACTCAAGGCTTTTGCTATTAATAAAACAAAATCCGCTCCATATACTAAAGCTTCAACAATTTGATACTTATCTACTATAAAATCTTTTCGTAACAAAGGRGTAGGAACATARCGTCTAATTCCYGTTAAATATTCAAGRTTTCCTTGAAARTAATGAGGTTCRGTTAATACTGARATTGCATTWGCTCCTGCRTTACTATAGGCTTGWGCAATARSTAAAGGATCAAARTCTTCTTTWATAATTCCTTTTGAAGGACTTGCTTTTTTAACTTCYGCAATAATTCTTATWGGCTCATCTTTTGTCGCTCTTARATACGTTTTTACATCTCTTGGTGCAAARGGATTTGCACTTAAACTTCTWCCTAACCACTCTARRGGAAAATCAATTTTTCTTTTTTCTAARTCTTCTTTTGTTTTYTCTATAATTTCATCTAAAATCATTATTTTAGGCACTCCTTAATTTTTTTCCAATGAAGTCTAATTTCTAAATCATCTTCTCCWACTTCATTAATAACTTCTTGCATATGTTCTTTTGCTTTTTTACAMYYMCCYARTTTATACTCACCCCATGCTAAAGAATCAAGATAAGCAACATTTTTAGGYGCTTGAAGTAARGCTTTWTTAACATACATCAAACCTCTWTTTATATCTTTGTCATACTCAATTAGAATATARCCCAGATAATTTTGATACACRTGATTATCTAAAACTCTCAATACTTYTTCRAATTTWTCAATYACAGAGTTTAAAACTTTGCTTTTATTTTTKGCTAACTCAAATTCTAAAATAGCAATTTGYGCTAARTAGTCAATTTCTTTATTTTYYATATAAATCTTTTTTACCAAGATGTATGCTTTRGKTAATAAATTGGCTCTTTTGTATAAAGTAAATAAMGTATCATCAYTTAACTTATKCTTTTCTAAAAAAGAAATAGCCAAGTKAATATCTTTTTGTGCCATATAAGATATCAATAATTTTAATGTTTTATCTTTAGAATAATAAGAATTAGAGTTCTTTGAAAAATAACTTGTTTTTAAAACWGAWATRATACCATCAAKRTTTTTTTGCTCTTGATAAATTGATAATAACTTCGAACATACAAGGTAATCACATCCATTTAACCTGATATGCGTTTCTAAATAAGAAATAGCTTTGTTTTTTTCATTGGCATAAGCATAAAGAATATTCACTAAATTGAATAAAACTTTAGGGCTATTGTTTACAATATATGAGCTTTCAAAATATTCAATTGCTTCTTTATATTTTCTTTGTGCAAAATAAACATTTGCTACAATTTCATAATTTAAGGCACTTTTATTTTGAGCTAAAAGAACTCGTGAAGAATGAAGTGCTTCTTTAAATTCTTGTAAATTTATCAGTGAAATAATATATATTCTAAGAATTTGTTCGTACTGTAAACTGTCTTTATCAAGATTCTTTAAAGCATAATATTTTACTTCTTTAAACTTTTTTTGATTTAAAGAGAGACTCAAGTATCGAAGGAGATATTCGTAATTATCACTCTTTTCAAAAAGTTTTAAGTACAAAACTTTCGCAGAATTTAAATCATTTAAGCGTTCATACTCAATAGCATATAAGATATCTCTGTCTTCATTTCCATATACTTTTGAAGCTTGCAGATTAATAGCAAAAAGAAATAAAAAAAGTATTATAATTTTTTTATAGCAGGACATTCGTCAAATACCTCTTGTTCATTGTTTTTAAAATAATCCCAAAAAGGGAAAGTTCTACATTGTACAGGTCTTGCTTCATAAATTGAGCACTGTYTTTTCTKTAAATCAAAAAAYGTACAGGCAAAATTATYWGYRCYWARTTTTTTTTCTTTWATAGARTATTTATAMSMTACTTTTCTYAAGTATTYTTCTTTTAAYTCATCTAARYYTATTTTTAAATGYTSWGAYAATGTTARCATTTCYGTTTTATTTATCCAAATATAACCACTCTYMCCAATGCAACAATTKCCTGCACATGTATCACAAGCACTGGGRGYAAAAGCAAAATTAAAACCATYTTTTTTAATTATTTGACTCATATYTCTACTTTTATACTGTGSGTYTGACATTTAGCATATATRTCTAATGCTTCTTGYGTAAATTCTTCTTTTTCAAATACAAATAAAGGGGAAAGAACTTTTGTTAAWGATTTAGARTTCTTTCTTGCATATACCAGTATTAAAGAAGCATCTTTTTGTTTTTTAGGATGTACAAACTGCAAAGCTTCAAGATTAAACTTATATTTACTTAATAAAATAATAATATCATTTATTTGCTTAACATCGTAACAGAAAAAAAACTTACCATTATTGTTTAAAATTTTTGACGTTTTTTTAATAAATTCTTCAAGAGGTAAAGCATCGTTATATCGCGCAGTTTTTATGTTTTCATTCTTCGTTTTTACTACACTTGAATGATAAAAAGGAGGATTAGAAACACAAATATCAAAATTTTTATTAAAATTGATATCTTGAAATTTTCCCTTATATAAAACATTTATAATTTTATTATTTTTTGAATTAATATTTGAGAGTTTTTCAAAACTGTCTTGAACTTCACACTGATTTAASTGCARTTTCTCATTATCTCTACATAAAAGCAAACCTAGAATTCCGCTACCACTTCCAATATCTAATACTTCCCCTTTAACATTTTTAAACATTGCTAAATTTTTTGTGATGAAGTTATATAAGAAGTGGGTATCACTATTGTAACAATAGCCATTAATAGGTTGATAGAGTAACAAAGAGGTCCTTTAAATATTTTGTTGATTATAGCGAAATAATACAAAAAAATCATTTGTGAAAAGGATCTCTCTTTATCTTAAAATAAAAAAATATTAAAGATATTCTTCATACTTAAGCATTTTTTCTTCTAAACGTTTGGCTAAATAAATATTAGAGTTTTTTAAACAAGAGAAAATTAATTTTGATTCTTTTAAGTATATGGCAGCTTTTTCTTTAGTCCAAGAAGAAGGTGGTTTTTGTAAATTACTTATTCTATCAGCAAGTTTTACCATTTGTACAGTATAAGGTTGTGCAAGTAACTTATTCAAAGAATCTTGCATTTGTTCTTTTTTACTTGATAAACTTTTGTCTTTACTTAATGCTTCTACACCCAATGCGATTTCTTCTGTAAATTCTTTAAAAATATCATCTATAGTACAAGAAGTATCTTCTAGTATATCATGAAGAAAAGCGCAAGATACCGCAATATCAGTATCTTCGTCTTTTAAAGAAGACTCAGTACAAGCCCAAATTACTTCCATGGCTACAGATGAAAGGTGCGTTAAATAAGGCAGACCTTTTGGTGTTTTTTGTTCAGTATGAAAATGTGCAGCAAAATTAATGGCACGTAAGTATATTTCTTGATTAAACATTTTTATCCTTTTCTTCTTTTTTTGAAACAGCATCTCTTTTTACAAAGTGTTTTACTGCAGGGTTAATAATATTATTGGACTTTGAAAATACCAATAAATCTTCACTGACTTGTATTTCATTTGGAAGTTTTTCCAAAGCATGTTCTAAAATATAGGTAGTACTTAATGCATCACTGTATGCTCTGTGTTGAAAAGCAATATTAATATTTAATAAGTCTTTCAAAAAATCCAAACCATAACGTTGTGCTTTTATTGTTCTTTTTGATAAATCAATAGTACATAATTTTCTATTTTCCAGCACACCCAAATCGTATTTTTCAAAAGAGTCTGAAATAAATTTATAATCAAATTTAATATCATGTGCAACAAAAATATCATCTTCTAAAAATATTTTAAATTCTTCTAATACGTCTTGTATTTTAGGAGCATCTTCTAGCATAAGGGGTGTAATATTGGTTACTTCTTGAATATAAGGGGGAATGTCTTTTGCGTAAACAAGGGAATCAAATTTATCTATGATTTTACCATTTTTATATTTAACAGCTCCAAGCTCTATTATTTGACCCTTTTGTATGTTTGAAGCGTTTGTTTCAATATCAACAATACAAAATGTTTGATCAATAATTCTTGTACGGGCTGTTTTTAGAAGTACTTTTTCATCTTCTATTTCTAAGGGAAAACCATTTGAGATTAAAAGCTCTAACTCTAGGGAAGCTGAATTGAAAAAAGTATTTTTAAAAGTACTAATTATAGAGAGGACTTCCTCTAAAGGCAAATCTTTTGAAGTTAATTTAGAAGCAAGAATATCAGAATTTCTTAAATGTATTTGATTCTTTCTTTTAGTTTTAGCTTTCATTGGCTGCTTTTAAAAAATCAATCATTTTATTCTTATCTTTTTTTCCTGGTTTTTCTTCTACCCCAGAACTTACATCCAAACCAAAAAAATTAAGATCTTTTATTTCTTTAATATTAGAAGCATTTAATCCACCAGCCAAAATCATTTTAGACGTATCAATATTCTTGAACCAAGATTTATTGATTGTTTTACCAGCCCCACCAAAACTCTCAACAAAAGCATCCACTAAGATGAATTTATCACTTAAAGATTCTAAATCTTTTTTTGATTTCACACGTAAAACTTTTATATGTTTTATATTTAAATTTTCAAAACTTGTAATATTTTCATCATCAATAATTTGTGCTAACTGCATATGTGAAAGAAAACAAATATCATTGATGTGTTTTGAGCTTTCATTAACAAAAAGGCCTACACTTTGAATAAAAGGAGGCAAGGCTTGTACAATTTCTCTAGCAAGTAAAGGTTCTATAAAACGCGGGCTTTTTTCATAGAATACAAACCCTAAAGCATCCGCTCCAGCTTCAATTGCAGCAAGTGCATCTTCTAAATTAGTAATACCACAAATTTTTACACGCATTTTTAAACCTTAGATTTGTAAAGAAGAAATCGCTTCTTTTATGTTATTTGCTCCATAAACATAAGAACCAGCAACAACAACATCCACCCCAGCATCTTTTAGCTCATGTATGTTTTTATCATTCACTCCCCCATCGATTTGAATCAAACAAGAAGGATTGTATTTATTAATAAGCGTTTTTAGTTTTTTGGTTTTATCAACAACGCTTTGTATAAATTTTTGACCCCCAAAACCTGGGTTGACAGACATTAATAAAACCATATCTAAATCAGCCAATAAGTATTCAATTTCTTCTGGTCTTGTATGAGGGTTTAAAACAATTGCAGGTTTGATCCCTAAAGCACGTAGTTTTTGAATAATTCTATGAGGATGATTTTCGCTTTCAATATGAAAAGAGATGTATTTTGGTTTTAAATGTGAGAATAAATCAATAAAAAAATTATTGTCTTCAACCATTAAATGAATATCTAAAGGTTTAGTTGCAATTTTTGCAACGCTGTTTACAACAACAGGTCCAATAGTCATATTAGGAACATAATGCCCATCCATAACATCTACGTGAATTAAATCACAGCCACCATCACAAATAGCTTTTATATCTTCATTTAATTTTCCAAAATCTGCTGAGAGAATTGAAGGTGCAACTAACATTTCAAACCTTTAATATAATATTTCGCGATTATAGCATTTTTTGTATTAGAAAATAAAATAAGTTTTATTTTTTATACTTTTTTTTCAGATATTTAAAATCTGTTTTTACTTTTGAAAGCTTTGTGATAGCTTTGTATGTTAAAGTATTTCATCACAAAATCAGGGAGTGAAAATGTATACAAAATTACTTAAAAAAACAATACAATTAGCAAGCGTTTCCCTATTAGGTTTGGGATTAATGACATCCAGTATGGCAGCTGATAATTATCCTAATAAAGCAATCAATGTTGTTGTTGGTTTTGGTATTGGAGGAAGTGCCGATAGAATGTCACGATCAATGTCCACATTTTTTTCAGATGAAATTGAGCAAAGAATTAAGGTCATTAATAAAAAAGGTGCCGGAACACAAATTGCAGCAAACTATGTGTTGAAGAGACCAGCTGATGGTTACACTGTTTTTGGATCTACTTTTGCACCTTATTTAGCAACAACTATTCTAACAGGCTCGGCTAAATATAAAATAGAAGATTTTTCATTTATTAATATTCAATGGTTTGATTTTGAATTAATAGCAGTAAATAAAGATACAAAGTTCAAATCCATGCTTGAAATAATGGAAGAAATTAAAAACAAGCCAAAAACGGTTAAAGCAGCTGTAGTGCAAGGAAGTGGTGGACATTTAATTTTAAATTTATTGTTAAAAAAATATGGAGTACCCTTAGAAAATCTTAATCTAGTAACCTATAGTTCAGGAGGAAAAGCAAGAACAGCAGTAGCTGGGGGTCAAGTTGATTTAATTGCTATTTCAGCCCAAGGAAGTGAAAGCATAAGAGAATTTATTCGTCCTTTAGCTATTGTAAAAGACAAAAGAATGAAACAATGGGATGCACCTACATTAAATGAAGCAGTAGCTCCTTTAGGATTTAAACTTCCTGTTTTTCCAGGTTCAATGAGAGGGTTTGCAGTTTCCACAAAATTTAAAAATAAGTACCCAGAACGTTTTGATATTTTAACCCAAGCAATGAAAAGAACATTAGCAACAAAAGGTGTTCAAAAATTCTTGAAAAAAAGCAATATTGGATATACATGGACAGGACCTGAAAAATCCAACCAGTTAATTAAAGATTCTTATGATATTTTCAAAGAATATGCTTACCTTTTAAAAAAGTAATATAAAATGACAATTTCAAATGAACGAATTGCCAATAGCATAGTAATACTATGCTTGGCAACTTTTGTAATATGGTACGCATTAGATGCACACAATGCTTCAAGTTCTTTAGAGAATATGATTTTAATTCTTCCTGTTTGCGCCATTACTTTGTGTTTGTGTCTTTATGATTTTTTTACATCAAAAGACGATAACAAAAAAGAAAAAGAAAAAAAAGAGAGTTTTTCTACTGTAATACCAGTGATGATACTATTTGCTTTATATGTAATTACTCTAGAATATCTCGGCTTTGATTTAGGAACAGTACTATTTTTAGCCCTATTTTTATTTTTCCATGGAGAAACAAGGTGGACATGGATTATTGGATATTCTATAGTATTTGGATTTTTAATTGCCTTTTTTTTCTCTATGATGTTACCTTACCCAATGCCTATGATGGTATTTCCAACAGATTATTAGGATAAATAATGGATTTAATAGATATACCAGCTGCACAAGCAGCTTTAACCTTACTTTTTTCGCAGCCTTCTTATTGGCTTGTTGTGATTCCTGGAATTATGATAGGTTTATTTTTTGGCGCAACGCCAGGTTTACAAACCTCTATGGCCATGGCTATATTTTTACCTATGACTTTATATATGGACTTTTTACAAGCTATGTTGTTTTTAACAGCCATTTTTACAGGAGGCGGTTTTGGAGCTGGCGTTCCTGCAATATTAATGAACATACCAGGTACTTCTTCCGCTATTGCGACTGCATTTGATGGATATCCCATGGCAAAACAAGGAAGACACAATGAAGCCCTAGGTTTAGCACTTGGATCCTCAACTTTTGGCGTTTTTTTGGGTTATATATTATTGTTCTTTTTAATAAAACCTATGTCTTTATTTGTTTTAAAGTTAGGCCCTTCAGAAATGTTTATTGTTATTTTATGGGGATTAACCCTTATTGCTTCTTTAACAGGAGAACATGTAATCAAAGGCTTAATAGCAGGTTTATTTGGTTTATTAATTGGAACCATAGGATTTAGTGAAGCAGGTGTTATGAGAGGAACAATGGGCATTGAAATACTTGCCGATGGAATTCCTGTAATTCCCGCGATGATGGGAATGTTTGCGGCGTCTGAACTCTTCAAACTCGTAAAAACTGAATTTTTAGTTGAAGATGAAAGTAAAAGACAAGTTCGTATTTCTGAAATTGTGCAAGGTTTTAAAAAAGCGTTTTCTTATCCTGTAATTTTAATTAGAGGTTCCATTATTGGTGTTTTAATTGGTGCAGTTCCAGGAGTGGGTTCTTCTGTATCAAATCTTTTATCTTATATTGAAACAAAAAGAAGAGATAAAGATCCTGATTCTTTTGGAAAAGGAAACCCCAAAGGAGTAGTAGCCTCAGAAGCTGCAAATTCAACTTCTGAAGCTGGTTCAATGGCAACACTTTTAGCCCTAGGAATTCCAGGAGGAGGTGCAACAGCTGTTATGTTAGCGGCATTTGCTATGCATAATATTACTGGAGGACCTCAATTTATAAGAGAAGAAATGGACATTGTTTATGCTATTATTTTTGCTAATTTTGGGCAGGTATTTTTGCTTATAATTTTAGGACTTCTTTTAATTCCTGTATTAGCTTCTATTATTAAAGTAAAAATGACCTATTTAGTGCCTTCTGTATTAGTACTTGCAGTTTGTGGTTCTTTTGGTTTAACAGGAAATATGTCAGGACCTAATACCGTACTGGTATTTGCAATCATTGGTTGGTTATTCAGACGCTACCACTTTTCGGTACCTGCTGCTGTAATTGGTATGTTATTAGGAGCCATGGCTGAAAGTTCTTTGGTTCAAACCCTACAAATATCTGGTGGGAAGTTTTCATATCTTTTTGAAAGACCTATAACATTAGTTATACTGTCATTATTATTATTTTCACTTTTTGGATCTAAACTCATACAAAAATTTACTCAAAAAAAATAAATTATTTATTTAAACAAGCATTAAGGTGCTTGTTTACAAAGGTTATAAATGGATATATTTCCAGCTTCATTGTCTTTATTCGAACTTATTGTATTACTCTTGTCTTGTTTTATAGGAGCAATTATTTCAACCAATATTGGTTCAGGAGGAGGTTTAATTATTATTGCTGCAATGGGACAGTTTTTACCCATTCAGGTCTTAATTCCTATTCATGCATTAACACAAGGTGGGGCTGGAGTATTTCGTTCTTTTTTATTTAGAAAACACTTTTTAAAGAAATTTTATGTTTTATTTATGTTAGGTTCTGCTTTAGGTTTTTATCTGGCCTCAAATATTTTAATTACCCTACCTGATTTTATTTTAAAACTTATATTAGGACTTGGAATAATAAGTCTAAGTCTGCTTCCTAATTTTAAAATAGTAAAAATAAGTGCTATGAAAATTATAAGTTTTGGGGCATTGACAGGTTTTTTAACTATGTTTATGGGAGTAATGGGACCCTTACTTGCATTATTCCTTGCCTCTTTTTTAAAAGAGAGACATGAAATCATTGGTACAATTGCTTGGTGTATTTGTACACAAAACTTAATAAAATCTTTCTTGTTTGCATCACTTGGTTTTGATTATTTACCTTGGTTAACGCTAATAAGTTTATTAATACTAAGCTCCTATTTAGGTATATTTATTGGGAAAAAACTCCTAGCTAAATCCAATAACAAATTATTTAAAATAATGCTTAAATACGTTATTTTACTTTTAGGACTTAAACTTTTAATAGAAGCTTTACTCTCACAATACTAAGACTTTAAATAAGGGAAAATAATAGAAATTTCTAAACCTTTATCACTTCGTGCTTCCACTTTTGCATTGTGTAAAAGAGCTATTTGTTTTACAATACTAAGTCCTAACCCACTACCTCTTTTAAAGGAATCTACTCTGTAAAACCTATCAAAAATATGTTTTAATTCTTTTTTATTTAAACCTTTTCCCTGATCTTTAATTTTAATCCAAATGGTTTCATGGTGTTTTTCTAAACACAAAGTAATTGTACCTATGGCTTTGTTTTTTTCATCTCTTGCATAATACAGTGCATTATTAATAATATTATCCAACATAGAATCCAACATTATTGTATCCACATCAATAAAAACATCTTCACTAAAACTTTCATATGCAAATTCAAAACCCTGTGCGTATATTTTTGTAGCAATACGAAGTCCATAGTTTTTACAATACACGCGTAAATTTTCTTTTTTAAAACGCTTTAGATTTATACTATTGGGATTACTTTTTGCGTAAAGCAAGAGCTGTTCAGTAATATGACTCATAGAATTAACTAACTTAAGCAAAGAAATATATTCTTTATTGTCTTTTTCATACATAAGTTCTAGTCTTACTTTTATTTCAGCTAAAGGTGTTCGTAATTGATGAGAAACATCTGAGTTAAAATGCTCGATATATTCAATATTATCGCGACTTCTTTCTAAAAGTATATTAATACTATTAAGAATTTCTTCCAGTTCCTTGGGCGCATCAAAGTGTATCGTTTTTAAATCCCTTGAATCTCTTTTTAATATTAATTTTTGCAATAAATATAAAGGATACAGACCTTTTTTAACAGCAATTAAAGAAATAATTATAGTAAAAAAAACAACACTAAACAAAATGATAAATAAAGAGCTTAAAATATCATTGATAGTTGACACTCTTGATTCTACACTTTCTGCTATGGTAATGCTTGAATAATAAACTTTATTCTCTTTTATTATTGATGTTTTAAAAGATACTGCACGTAAGGTTACCCCTGTATATACAGTATTATAAAATACTTTGTCTTGTTCTTTTAAAACATCTTTATTAAAAAGATTCTCATGCCCAACCAACAAGCGATTATCTTCATTTGCAACTACAGAATAAAAAATTAGCCCAGCACCATTTGAGGAGAGTAAATCAATTGCGAAATAAGGCAAATCAACACCTAAAACACCCTCTTCAATTCCAATGCTGTCTTCTATGCTTTTTCCTGTTGCATAAAGCGTTTTATCAAAAAAGTCATTTACTTTTTGATTCACCAAAAAATAAATATAGACAAATAAAATAATGGTAAATATACTTAATGGAATACTTAACCATATTAATAAACGTGAACGAATGGATTGAATGTTTTTTTTCATTATGAATTTAGGATATAACCTAAACCTCTAACCGTTTTCAAATCAATAGAAAAAGAAAGTTTTTTCCTAAGTCTTGAAATATATATTTCAACTGCAGTAGGATTAAAATCATCATCATAAGAAGTGATATGTTCAACAATGGTTTCTTTACTAACAACGGTATCTAAATTAAACAATAAATATTCAAAAATACTTAATTCTCTTTTTGTTAATTCTATATTTTGTTCCTTTTTACGTAAGGTTCTGCTTTTGGAATCAAAGTCTAAATCTTTGTATTTAATTGTTTTTAAACTTTTGTTTTTGCTGCGTCTTAAGAGCGCATGTACTCTTGCAATTACCTCGTCTAATTCAAAAGGTTTGCATAAATAATCATCTGCACCCGTATCAAGTCCTAATATTCTTTGATCTAATTTATCTCTTGCTGAAATAATAAGAATAGGAATAATCTCTTTATTTCTGCGTAGTTTTTTGATAATATCAATTCCATCTAAAGAAGGTAAACCTAAATCCAAAATAAGTAAATCATAAGACCCGGTTTTTAAAGCAAGTAAACCTTCCATTCCATCATTTAATTGATCAACTACATAAGCATTTTCTTTTAATTTTTTATATATTCCATAAGAAAGTGTTTCATTATCTTCTAAAAGTAATATTTTCATTAAACTACTCTGACATAACTAATGTGACATAAAAACAGGTAACACGGAGTTCTCAAGTAAATACCTGGTAGCTCCCCCAAACATCAATTCTCTCAACCCTTTATGTCCGTAAGCACCTGCAATGATTAAATCAAAATTTCCATCAAGGGCAGCATTTAATAAAGCTTCTCCTGGAACTTTTGTTGTTTTTATGATTTCAAAAGTAGCATCAATATCATGATATGCCAAATAAGAAAGCAAATGATTCATATTATCATCATTTTTTGAATACTCTAAAGAAGATACAATATGCACTCTTTTCGCTTTTTGCAATAAAGGAATTGCCGAAGTCACTGCACGTGAGGCCTCCGGGGAATTATTCCAACCAATCACGATATTATTTCCATCAAAAATCTGCATATTCCTAGGAATCATTATCACAGGTTTTCCACTGTTTAAAACAGCAGCTTCAAATGTAGCAGTAGAGACACCTAAGGGAGGAGCAGCAGCTATTACTAAATCACAAAATTTTGATGCTTGTTTTACCAAATCACTTCTTAGTCCATCTTTACTTGTAAAATAAACAGAAGCTCTGTTTTTATAATAAAGTTTACTTACTTCAATATCATTATCTTTGGCCAATTTTTTGAAAAGTTTTGAAAACTTTTCTTCTTCAACTTGTACTTGACCTTCAAGTACGGCCGAGATTTCATCTTGAATGTTTAAAGGTAAATTAATGGTATTGAGCATTTTACGATTGGGATTAGATAAACAAAGTAAAAATTCCAGATTTACATTAAAATACTTAGCCACCAACATAGCCCCATGTAATCTTTCTTCTAACTCTTCTCCACCACCAATAGGAAAAAACATTTTTTTGTAATTCATTTGACATCCTTTATATAAAAATTTTAGCAAACTTAACTGTCATTAAGCTTTCAGAAAACTCTATATAAAGTATAGACTCTAAAAATGTAAATAAAATCAGAAGGATTCATTTTTTCTTTGAAAGAAAAAAATATTTTTATTCTATGAAAAAGACACCTTCTATATCTTCATTAAAAGAGATTACTAAAGGGGAAGAAACAGGCTGTTCTTCATGTTTTGTAAACATATTCTCATTTAATAGTACTTTATCTAATACAAAATAAAGTAAATAAGTAATCAGAACACACACAAATAATGTTTTAAATTTATACATAATACGAAAAAGTTTCATTTGTTTGCTCTCTTTGATTTTTTTGGTACAAGGAAAGGGAAAGCGCAGACAATTCGTGTTTTTCTTCTGCTTCTTTTTCAAATAAAATATCCATTACATTTTTTGTTATTTGATTGTTTTTATAATTATAATATAAAACAGTTTTTTCTTCTTTTGAATATATGTCTTTTTCTTTTTCTACTTCTTTGATATTAGTACTTTGTAAAACTTCAGTATTTTCTTTATTTCTATAATTTGAAAAAACATAGTTTTCAGCTTCTGTATTTATAATATTGTTGATGCGCATGTATATTCCTTGTTCTCTAGTATAAAGATAAAAAGTGTTCAAAGGGTGTCGAAATAAAATACCCAGATAAAAAGAAAATGAAGAGTAGAAGATCTGCCTTAAAAGTAAGAGTTTTGGCCCATTGTTTATGATGAAAGAAAAAACGAATGAGAAAGATGAAAAAAAGATATAAAAGGTTTTATTTACAACATAAAAACAGTGTTATTGTTACTTTTAGCCTATAAAATAACTTTATAGAATACTAAATTGTTTACCTATTTACTTTTATACTTCTAATTTAGCTTTTTTCTTGTAAAATATAAGCTGATTATAAAACCAAATTGACACTTTATTATCCTAATATAATTCATACCAATAAGGAAGTTCTAATGACAACAAAATATATTTTAACAATGACTTTACTCTCTACTCTTGTTTTTTTTCAGGCCTGCTCAGATAAAGAAGAAAAAAAAATAGAAGTAATACAAAAAACAACACAAGTCAAAATTAATACCATAAAAAAACAAAACTATGCTATTTGGGTTAATTTCTCAGGAAAAACACAAGCCTCTAAAAATGTTTCTATTACAGCTAAAGTACAAGGTGAATTAAAAAAGATACTCTTTACTCCTGGTACAAAAGTTACAAAAGGTCAGGCTTTATTCCAAATAGATGACAGCGAATATAAAATCACTTTATTGCAAAAAGAAGCCACTCTTAATAAAAATAAAGCCTCTTTAAAATTAGCAAGTGCCAATGTCAACAGATACAAACCATTAGTTAAAAAAGAACTGGCTCCAAAAGAAAAACTAGATGAGTTAATCGCAAAACAAGAACAACTGCAAGCACAAATTAGCGCAGATAAAGCCATTATTAAACAAGCCAAATTGGATCTTGAATATACTCTTGTAAAAGCGCCAATAAAAGGAAGTATTGGAAAAGCTCTTTTAGATATAGGAAATATGATTAATAACAATACTGTTTTAGCCAATATTGTTCAAAGCGATGTTCTTTATGTAAACTTTAATCCAAGTGCTAATGAAGTTTCATTGATTAAAAAATACAAATCAGAAAAATATCCTAAGATAAAAGTCATACCACAAAATGCCAATAAGAATTTGGAACTGTATGGGAACTTAGATTTTATTGATACAATTAGTAATGAAAGTACAGGAACGGTTGCTTTAAGAGCCAGCATTAATAATACAAACAATATTTTATTCCCAGGAACATTTGTGGATATAAAACTATTTATAAGCGATAAGATTCCTTTTATTGCACTTTCTCCAAAAATAATATCAAGAAACCAATTGGGAGCTTATGTTTATATAATAAATGAAGAAAACAGCATTGAAATCAGACAACTTGAAATCACCTATTCAAACAAAGACTTGGTCATTATAAAAAAAGGATTAAAAGAGGGAGATAAAGTCATTATAAGTGCTATTAACAAATTAAAAATAGCACAAAATGTAGAAGGGATAGAAAGTCCCAATTCTATTGATATAAAAGGCTTATAATGTTTTCAATATTTTTCATCAAACGTCCCATTTTTGCAAAAGTAATTGCTATTTTCATTATCTTGATTGGTGTAATTGCTTTAAACATATTACCAGTAGCTCAGTTTCCAGAAATTTCACCTCCTTCGATTTCAGTTAAAGCCTCTTATACAGGAGGAAGTGCCAAAAGTGTAGAAAGTTTTGTTACTTCTCCTTTAGAACAACAACTCAATGGTTTAGAAGGTATGATTTATATGGATTCCATCTCTTCTTCTGATGGAAGTTCAAATATTAATTTATATTTTGAATCCGGTTATGACTTAAATACAGCAGCCATTGATGTTCAAAACAGAGTAGCTTTAGCCCTTCCCTCTTTGCCTGAAAGTGTCAAACAACAAGGGGTAATTACCAAAAAGAAATCAACATCAATGTTACAAATTTTAACCCTGTCCTCTTCGAATCAGGAACATGATGCTTTATTCTTATCCAATTTTGCAAGCCTTAATATTATTGAAGAACTCAAAAGAATCAAAGGAGTAGGAGATGTACAAAATTTAGGTGAGAAAAAATACTCTATGAGAATTTGGATCAATCCCAATATTTTGTCCAACTTAAAACTCAGCGTAAATGATGTAAGTACTGCTATTAAAGCTCAAAATTTGCAAGCAGCCTTAGGAAGTATTGGAGCCAGTCCCAATGCCTCTAATGCCAAGTTTCAATATTCTCTTGTTTCAAAAAGCAAACTAAGTTCGGTAAAAGAATTTGAAAATATAATCGTAAAACAAAATGAAGACGGCTCTCAAATAAAGCTAAAAGATATTGCAAATATTGAATTAGGAGCAGAAACCTACTCTTGGGATGCCAGATTAAACAATAAAGATGCAGCCATGCTTGGTATTTATCAATTGCCTGGTTCAAATGCTTTAGAACTTGCAAAAAACATTCAAGAAGTTTTAAAAAAAGTAGAAAAAACCTTTCCTCATGGTCTTAAAATTGAAGCCACTTATGATACAACTAAATTTGTTGAAGCATCTATTAAAGAAGTTATTATTACTTTATTTCAAGCCTTGGTTTTAGTTTTATTAGTAGTGTACTTCTTTTTACAATCTTTTAGAACCACCATTATTCCAGCCATTGCCATTCCTGTTTCTTTAGTAGGAACCTTTGCCCTTCTTTTAGCAATGAATTTTTCAATCAATACACTTACTCTTTTTGGTTTAATTCTAGCAATTGGAATTGTAGTAGATGATGCAATTATTGTGGTTGAAAATGTTGAAGCAAATTTAGAAAAAAATCCTGATATTTCTTTAAAAGAAGCAACAACAAAAGCAATGAAAGAAGTATTTGCACCTATTATATCTACTACACTTGTTTTATTAGCTGTTTTTATTCCTGTCACTTTTATTCCAGGAATATCAGGTACGCTGTATCAACAATTTGCAACTACTATCGCTTTTGCAGTAATTATTTCTTCTTTAAATGCTTTGACATTATCGCCTGCTTTATGTGCAACTATACTCAAAAGAAAAAGAGAAGATCAAGAAAAAAATGCTGTTTTTAAAGCTTTTGATAAAGGATTAGAAGCACTAAAAGTACGTTATGAAAAAATCTTAAGAAAATTAATTCAACACTGGATTAGCATTGCAGTCATTTATGTTTTATTATTAGGTGCTACTTTTATGGCTTTTAAAATTCTGCCTACTGGTTTTATTCCCAATGAAGATCAAGGTACATTATTGGCTTCTGTAAGTCTAGAAGCAGGAACAACACTAAAAACAACCAATGAAGTTACTAAAAAAGTAAGTGCTATTATTCAAAATACAAAAGGCGTTTCTGATGTTCTAAGTATTCCTGGATTTTCAGTTATTTCAGGCGCCATTGATTCATCTACTGCTACATTATTTATTGTTTTAGACGATTGGGAAAAAAGAAAATCCATTCAAACATCGATTAATGGTATTATTAGCTCTATCAATCAAGAAACACAAAGTATTAACAATGCAAATGTGAGAGTTTTTAATATGCCTTCTATTCCAGGTATTTCAGCAGTAGGAGGTTTTGAATTAAAACTTCAAAATATACAAAATATTCCTTTACTTGATTTTGAAAACCATGCAAAAGAATTTATACAAAAATTAAATCAAGACACTAGCATAATGATGGCATATACCACATTTAATTCCAAATATCCACAGCTTTTTATTGATGTAAACAGAGATAAAGTAGCTGCGTTAAATATTAAATTATCCGATGTATTTGCAGTATTACAGTCCTATCTAGGTTCTTTATATGTCAATGATTTTTCTAAATTTGGAAAATCTTATAGAGTTTTTATTCAAGCACAAGAAGAATACAGAGACAATAAAAATGATATTTCTCGTTTTTTTGTTAAAAATAAAGAAGGAGAATTGATACCCTTAAGTGCTATTTTAAGTATCAATGAAATAGTAGGTGCAAACAGTATTACGCATTTTAACTCTTACCAAAGTATTTCGATCAACGGTATACATAATATTAAAGAAGGTTTTAGTTCCTCTGATGCTTTAAAAAGCATAGAAACAATAGCAAAAGAAAGCCTTCCTTCAAGTATGTCTTATTCTTTTTCAGGCTTAAGTTTACAAGAAAAAGAAGCGGGTAATGCAGCTGTGTATATTTTTGCTTTATCTATTTTTATCGTATTTCTATTTTTAGCAGCACAATATGAATCATGGTTAATGCCTTTAATGATAATGTTACCTATTCCAATAGTAATGTTAGGGGCTTTGGGTGCAAATATGATGGCAGGTC
Source organism: Arcobacter sp. (assembly GCA_002733685.1). GTDB lineage: Bacteria > Campylobacterota > Campylobacteria > Campylobacterales > Arcobacteraceae > NORP36. The sequence continues at coordinate 213,274 of NVWN01000003.1, forward strand.
TTTTAAACAATACCTATACACAAATTGGGCTGGTCCTGCTAATAGCCATGTCCTGCAAAAACTCTATTCTAATTGTAGAATTTGCAAAAGAGTTAAGAGATCAAGGAGAGAGCATTGTAGATGCAGCTATAAAAGCTTCTATTTTACGTATGAGAGCGATTTTGATGACTATTTTTTCTTTTCTTTTAGGTATTTTACCTCTTGTATTTGCAAGCGGCGCAGGGGCAGCAGCTAGAGCTTCTTTAGGAACAGCAGTTTTTGGAGGAATGTTAGTATCAAGTTTATTAACGTTTATTTTAAGTCCCGTATTATTTGTTGTTTTACAAAGATTAAGAGAAAAGAAAAAAATGAAAAAGGAAAAAAACAATGAAAGTATTTAGTTTTATTCTATTATCAAGTTTGAGCGTACATGCAAATACAAGCCTGGATTTGGATGCTTTACTTGAAGTGGCATTAAAAAACAATCCTTCTGTTCAAATACAAAAATATATTAAAGAAGAACAACACGCCAATATTACAAGTTCAAAAGCTGCATATTTACCTACGCTAAGTGCCAATGCAGATCTTAGTTCTTATGATATAAAACAAGCTTCTTCTGCTATTAAAGATAAGAGCGTAAAAACATACTCACTTGTAGCCAAACAACTTGTTTATGATTTTGGAAAAACATCTTATAGTATTAAAGCAAGTAAAAGCAATTATAACGCGTCCAATGAAAAAGTATTAAGCATTGTTTCAAAAGTTAGTTTTGATGTAAAAAAAGCATATTTTAGTATTTTAAAGAATTATGAACTGATTAAAGTAGCACAACAATCTGTTGACATAGATATGCAACAATTGTATAGAATACAAGAGTATGTAAATGCAGGCATAAAAAGTAAAATTGACATTTCAAATGCTAAACTTTCTTTGTCCACATCAAAACTGGATTTAATAAAAGCTAATTTCGCATTAAAACAAGCCTACAATAGTCTGATTTCTCTCTTAGGTACAAAAGAAAGATATCTTATAAAAGAAGAAAAACGAGATATTAAAGACTTAAGTAAAAAGATTGCCCCTCCTTTACAAAACCTAGAATATTATTTATCTCAAGGCTTAAAAAATAGATATGAACTTAAAATGTATGAGTACTTAATACAAGGTAATAAAGAAGCCTTAAGCAGTACAAATGCAGAGTTTTTTCCTAAACTAAATCTAAAAGCATCTTATAATAATACGCTCTCACACGAACAATCTTTAGACAAAGAGCAAAATATTGTAGGATTATACCTTTCATGGGATTTTTTTACAGGTTTTTCTTCTAAAGCTTCCGTACTTAAAAATAAAAGTGCACTCAATCAAAATAAAGAAAAAAAAGTGCAAGAAGAATTAAAAATACAAGAAAATATAAGTGCTGCATATATTTCATTATTGGAAAACTATGAGAGTACAAAACTTTCTTTAGAAAGTCTTGCATTAGCAAAAGATAATTTGTATTTATCTCAAGAGAGATATAAAAATGGTTTAAATGATATTTATGAGTTAAACACCTCTAAAGTCCAATTTACAAAAGCACTAAGCTCTTTGGTTGATATTTATTATTCTTATGAGATTTCAATTGCAAATTTAGAGTATACGAGTTCTGTTCGCTATAATAGAGGACAAAAATGAGATATACACGAATTAAGTTCTATTCTTTAAGGATAAAAGAACTGAATAAAGGAAAATATTTAGCCCTATGAAGAAAATATACTCGCTTCTATTTCTTTCGTCTTTGCTTTTTGCCAATAATGATGTTTTAAGAGAAGCACAAGAACTGGAAAAACAAGGAAAATATAAAGAAGCAAATATTTTATACAAAAAATTACTTCAAAAAGACAGTATAACCAATAAACAAGTACAGTTTTTTAATGAGAATATAGACAAAAGTGAAGATGAAGAAACAAATCAAAGTATTGAACAAGTGATTACTTCTTCTTTTGATATTTATCCCTATAAAGACAATTATTTTCTGCCTTTTTCTTACGATTTAAAAAATAAGAAAGACAGAGAAAATATGGAAGCTAAATTTCAGATATCATTCAAAAAACCTATTTCATATGATTTTTTCTCTCTTAATGAAACCATAAATTTAGCCTACACTCAAACCTCATTTTGGCAGATATACAAAGARTCTGCMCCTTTTAGRGAAACAAACTACAAACCAGAACTTTATATTTTRTTTCCCTATAAAAACCTTGATYATACCTCTTTAAAAGCDTATAAACTTTCTTTAATGCATGAATCCAATGGAAGAGAAGGAGAACARTCTCGBTCATGGAATAAAATATATGCAGAAGCCTATTTTCAAGTAGGAGATATGTTTATTAAACCACAAGTTTGGTATAGAATTCCAGATTCTAAAGACGATAACCCTGATTTATATAAGTATTATGGTTATGGAGAAATGAATTTTTCTTATGTGTATCGACACAATATTCTAAAATTAAAACTAAGAAACAATTTCAAACTTAATAAAGAGAATAAAGGTTTAATACAAATAGATTATTCTTTTGCATTTAGAAAAAATGCTTTTGCTTATGTTCAACTGTCTTCTGGTTATGGGGAAAGTTTAATTGATTATGATAAAGAAATTAATAGAATCTCTGTTGGTATCTCTTTATCACGCTAGTTTATTCTTTATCTAACTCTTTATCAATTAAAGCAATAACACGTGTAAGATGTAAAGACATTAAGTTTTTGGCTTCTTCTTGATTTCTATTTTTAATGGCTTCTAAGATATCTGCATGATCTTTTATAGACTGTACATTTAAACTTGAAGTRACATTTTTTTGACATCGTACTCTATCAATATGCAAATTTATTTTTTCTAAAATACTCCAAGCATCTAATAATCTTGCYGTTTTTGCAAGATGRAAATGAAAAGCMACATCRTATARATAAAAGTTTTGTATATCATCYTTATTAATTGCCACTTGTTGTTTTTGAAGCAAAGACTCTAAGATTAGGATATCGTCTTGTGTWACGTGTTTAATTGCTTCTCTAATWAGCATTAACTCTAAAGCTTCTCTTATAAKATAAGAACTTCTTACTTTTTTWATATTAATAGGTAAWACATAGGTTTTACTTTGAGGCATWATACGAATAAGTTCATCTTGTTCYAARCGTTTAAGAGCTTCACGTACWGGACTTTTRCTTACATTCAAAGTAAGTGAAATCTTYTTATCAGATAATATTACCATGGATTGYAAAATACCYTTTGTAATTAAATCCAATAAGAGTTTATATATCTGTTTTTGTAAATTTTTAGTTTTACTTAGTTTTGACGCTTGTAAGTGAGTTAAATAAACCTCGTCATGWATATACTGCACCTTGTTCCTTTTAATCTTGAACTCGTATTATAACCAATTTAAAAAAACATCTTCTTWTTTAAAAAAYKATTATAGYTCTAARATAAAAAGYGCTTTAGSYAKTAAATACTAATAGAAAACTTTGTAATATAATAGCCYCCAAWAATAAGCCATAGAAATAAAATACTAGATARATAAAAGGGTTTAAGMCCTACATTTTTAAATTTAGAAAAACTTGTTTCCATTCCCAAAGCGCACATACTCATTGTTAAAAYAAAAGTATCTACTTCATTAATAGTGTATACAAAAGTAGAAGGCAATAAATCTAAAGAATTAAAACCAGCTACTAAAATAAAACAAAGAGCAAACCAAGGAATAAAAAGGGGTGTTTTATTTTTGGCCTTATCTGTTTTATTTTTTAAAAACAAAGCTAAAATTATTAAAAAAGGCGCAAGCATCATTACACGAATCATTTTAACAATAACAGCATCGTTTGAAACATCTTGACTTATTGCATTGCCTGCAGCCACTACATTTGCTACTTCATGCAAAGTAGCGCCAATATAAATACCTATCTCACTTTCATCCAAAGAAATAAATCCTATTTTATATAAAAAGGGGTATAAAAACATTAAAGTACTTCCAAAAACAACAACAGAGGATACGGCAATCGCTGTTTTATAAGCTTCACTTTTTAAAACAGATTCTGTAGCTAATACAGCAGCCGCCCCACAAATCGAACTACCTGCTGCTATTAGAATAGTMGTATGTGTATCHAGTTTCAAAAGTTTTACKCCTATAAAATAACCAAGAGTAAAGGTCATTGTTACAATTAAAACACCCGCTACAAAACCAGATAATCCCAATTCAAAAATACTTTGATAGGTGATTCTAAATCCATAAAATACAATAGCAATTTTTAAAAGTTTTTTTGTTGAAAAAATTATTCCTATGGAATATTTTTGAGGTAAATATCCTCCTAGGGTATTTCCATATACTATTCCTAGTACAATTCCAATAATTAGAGGACTAAGCCCAAGATTTTGAATATAAGGAATTTTTGAAAGTACAGTAGAAACAATAGCAAAAGAAGCCACCAAGACTATTCCATAAAATATTTGGGGAAGAACAATTTTTTTTAAGATTCCACTTTTATCCATAGTTTATCCTTTTGTATTCTTAATATTTACAATTCTATAACAAATCATTTAATAAGTAAAATATATTAAACTTGATATAATGATATATAAATTTAATAAGGATAATTATGACATTAAAAGAATTAGAATTATTTTACCTCTTGTGTGAAAATCCCCATGTATCTCAACTATCACGTAAATTAGAATTGAGCCAATCGGCAATTTCATTGGCAATAAAGTCTTTGGAAAAAAAACTTGAAGAACCACTGTTTGACAGATTAGGAAAAAAACTTGTATTAAATGAAAGAGGAAGAATCTTCAAAGAGAAAACTTATGAAAGTTTTTTATCCTTAAGAGATGCCGAGAATTTTTTTAAAGAAGCAAAAATTTCTGGAATTTTGAATATTGCATCTAGTAAAACCATAGGTAATTTTATCCTTCCACAAATTATATTTGATTATCTTTCAATGTACAAAAACATTGGTATCAATAAAGAGATTATAAACTCAGCTCGCATCATGCAAATGGTTAAAGATGGGCAATTGGATATGGGTTTTATTGAAATAATATGTAAAGATGAAGATATTATAAAAGAAATATTATGTGAAGATGACCTAATTGTAGTCTCTTGTGATGAATCTTTATCCAATGAATTATATCTTGATGAACTGTTTTCCAAAAAGTGGATATTAAGAGAAAAAGGGTCAGGTACGAGAGATGTTTTTTTAAGAGAAATAGCTGATGTGACTAGAGATCTTGATGTTTTCATGGAATATTCTGATTTTGAAGAGATTAAAATGTTACTAGAGAGCAATCCCGAAATAATCACTTGTATCTCAAAAGTAGCAGTACTAAAAGAACTAAAAGCAAAACAATTAAAAGAAATTAAATTAAAAAATATCACTATAAAAAGAAATTTTTACTGTATTTATCATAGACAAAAATATCAAAGTAAATTGTTTGACTCCTTTAAAATATTTGTTGCAAATCGTTTTAAGAGTCTTTGAAAGTTATGTGTTTCATTAAAAGTGCACCTACCCATTTAAATTGAATTGGTGCATTATCTTTTCAAAAAGGAAGAATAAACAGGCTAATCTAAAGGAACATGGGGTTTGGTATTTTCTAACATAATACCTCCTCTGTTTCCAACAGTAGTAGTCCCAAATCTTTCACTAAAAATATCAGGTAACTCCCTATCTTCTGGAACACTTAACCACAATCTTAATAAATGACGACGTTTTTCTACTTGTGGCCAGTCAATAAAAGATCCTCTGTCATGTAACATACTGTGATTGTGAACAAATTGCATGTCTCCTTTTTCTAATTGCATTGAAATATTTAAACTTGAATCATTTGCTAATTCATCAAATAAATCAAGAGCTTCAACATGCAGAGGAGTTAAAGTAGGAACTTCTTTAAATCGCTGAGCTGATTCTATGTATTGACGTTGGTAAATAACAGAGAGTTTTTCTTTATACCAAGAAAAAACAGGTATAGAAAAATAAGGTTTTTTACCTGCTTCTATTTCTCCTCTTTTATCTGTTGCAATATTTTCAAAAAGTAATTTGGCCAAATCAGGTCTTCTTTTTAACATCTCATTATAAATGGTTTCTGCACTAACAAGTAATGACTCTCCTCCTTCTTGCGCTGTTTGTAAACAAATTAAAGCAACCACATCAGCACTGTCTGTGTGAAAAGTCTGTCGTTGATTGGTTTGATAAATTCTACTATTGTTATTGCTTACATCAGCACCAACATTTCTTACATGACCCAATAAATGACCTTTCGCATTTTGAGATCTAGGAACTCCTATATGCGCTCCAATACCCATAAATATGGTAGCTATTTCTTCTCTTGTAAGATTGTTAATATCAAGGCCCCGAATAACTCTAAAGCCAATGCCATTGGTTAAATCATCTTTAATAAGAGAGAGCTTTTTTCCAAGAGTAGTTAATTTAAAATTATATTTTGAGATATTTTCTAAAGGTACACCTGCTTGTAAAAATTCTTTTGTAGCTAAAAGTAGTTCTTTACTTTCATTTTCTTGAAGCTGCCATATCCATAATTGAGTACTTGAATTCATTTCTGAGCCTTTCCAAGCTGCTGGTGTTTCAAGATTTGTAGGTATGTTTTCCATCTCTTCTTCCTTTTTATTTTGATTTTATAGATTATATATAAAAATATTTAATTTACAAAATATATTAAATATAAGATAATGATTAGTTTTTTCAATAAGATAATTTTTTATTATTGTGATAATTTTGTGTTAGTATTTTGAAATTCTAAAGGACTAGAAGATTAAAAAATCATAAATAATGAAGGAGATATATCATGAAAATGTTAATTAATGGAATGTGGATATCAAAAGATAACACGACAGATATCACAAACCCTTATACAGGGGAGCTTATTGACACAGTACCCTATGCAAGTACAAAAGATGCATTAAAAGCAGTCTCGTCAGCTTGGACAAATAAACATATTTTGGCTTGTTTAACTGCCCAAGAGCGTGCAGATATTTTGGATAAAGCGGCACTGCTAATTATTAAGCGTTTGGAAGATTTTGCACAAAGGATTGTTGCTGAAACTGGAAAAACTATAGAAGAAGGACGAAAAGAGACATCACGTTGTATAAATACCCTGCAACTTTCTGCTTCACAAGCAAGAAGCTTTAATGGAGAATCTATTCCCTTTGACAGTATGTCATCAGGGAAAAATAAAATTGGATTTTATAAACGAGAGCCACTGGGTGTTATTTTGGCCATCACACCTTTTAATGATCCTTTAAATTTAGTTGCACATAAATTAGGGCCTGCTATTGCTTCTGGAAATAGTGTCATATTAAAACCATCAGGTATGGCACCTCTTTCAGCTTTGCGGTTATGTGAAGTTTTGATTGAAGCTGGATTACCAATTAAATCTTTGAATGTAATAACGGGATCTGGAAGAGAATTAAATAAAGCGTTGATTAATAATGACATTATTCGAATGATTTCATTTACAGGAGGAACTGCAACAGGTAAAAAAATTGCTGCCACCGCTGGAATCGTAAGACTATCTTTTGAATTAGGGGGATGTGGTTCATGTATCATAATGCCCGACGCAAATATAAACCAAGCAGTAAAAAAATGCGTAAAGGGTGCTTTTTCAGCTGCAGGTGAAAACTGTATTAGTGTACAAAAGATTTTGGTACACCGTTCAATTTTTAATGAATTCGCAGATAAATTTGTAGCATCTACTAAGTTAATTACTTACGGAGACCCAAGATGCGAAAAAACGATGATGGGAACAATGATTTCTGAAAAAGCTGCAAAGCAAGTGCAAAGACATGTAGATAATGCAATCAATAAAGGAGCAAAAGTTCTTATTGGAAATACTGTAAATAAAGCTTTATATAGCCCAACAGTGTTAACGGGTGTGAGTGAAGATGACTGGTTAAGTAAACATGAAATTTTTGGACCAGTAGTTATATTATATCCATTTGATGATATTAAGAATGCAATTGATTTTAGTAATGCCCCTGGTGGAGCGATACATATGGCTATATTTACCTCTGATATAAATCAAGCTTTTTCAGCTTTTAATAAATTAGAAGCAAGTATGGTTTTAATTAATGAGTCAACAGATTTTCGTATTGACGCTATGCCTTTTGGTGGTGCTGGGACAGCTGGATTAGGACGAGAAGGTGTTAAGTTTTCTATGGAAGAAATGACAGAGCCAAAAGCTGTTTGTATATCTCTTATCTAAAGTAGTTTTAGTAAAACATCTCAAAAAGATAACTTTGTATATAGTACAGCAACAATTCCAGGTGGAATGTATAAAGAATCTCATAAAGATACAGATACATTTGCTCTGGGTGCTATATTTGTTACTACAAATGATGTATCCAAAAACGTTATTTATTCGGTAGTTAAATCAGTTTTTAAAACTTTGACGCCTTCAAAAAACTTCATACTGTATTTGAATCACTTAAAAAATAAGAAATGCTAAAAGACGAACTATCTGCTCCTATTCATAGAGGCGCAATGAAATACTATAAAGAAGCTGGTCTTTTATAAGATCTCGTTATCTAAAGTGAAAAAGTTCATAACTTTTTTACTTATTTTATAAATACTAAAGGAATTTGACATGAATCATATTGTAACAGCATTAACACCAATTTTTTCTCTTATTTTTATAGGATACTTTTTAAAAAGAAATTCTTTCCCAAGCATTAGTTTTTGGCCAAGTGCAGATAAACTAACCTACTATATTCTTATGCCTTCATTATTAGTATATAAACTCTCACATGCATCCTTAGAAGCATTGAAAGAAATAAATTTTATAATTTCTGGATTAGGAGGGATCTTAGTTCTTACTTTTATATTAGTACTCATACAAAAAGTTGTAAAAACGGATGCTTGCTCTTTTACTTCTATAACCCAAGGCGCAATTAGATTTAATACATATGTTTTTTTGGCTTTATGTTCATCTTTATTTGGGAATGAAGGTTTAATCGTTTCTGTTATTTTGATTACTTTTGTTATTCCTCTCATCAATATAGTTTGCATAATATTTTTTTCGATCTATGTAAATAAAACTGAATTATCTTTAATAAGTTTATTAAAATCAATTTTCTCAAATCCACTCATTATTGCATGTCTAATTGGAGGAAGCATCAATTTTATTAAACTAAATATTCCTCTACCTATTGAAAGAATATTTTATATTTTAAGTTTGGCTGCACTTCCGATGGGGCTTCTTTCTGTTGGAGTTGGATTTAACATTAAAGGCTTTAAAGATGTCAAATTTGACATTTTAATATCTTCAATTTGTAAATTAATTTTATTACCTATAATCATGTATTTTATTGGGATAATGCTTGGCTTAAGTAGTTTATCATTAAGTATATTAATTATATTTTCGTCTATGCCTACTGCACCATCAGCATATATTCTTGCTAGACAACTGAGAGGAAATACGGAATTAATGTCGTCCATTATAACGTTACAAACATTTTTTTCACTATTTACAATTGCAGCTATTATACAAATTCTTGAATATTCAAAACTCATTTAAGCAATACTTTTTATTCTAACTTATCCAATAAAAGCAGTCTTTTTAACGAGGGTTACATAGAACAAAATATCGTACTGTATTGCAATGAGATTTATTTTTGTAAAAGTTTTGTGCAACTAGAATTTAATCATATACAAGGTATAGAGCAAATATTTTTTAATATTTGATAATTTTTTATTAAATACTAGTAAATAACACAGAAATTAGTCATAACAACATAATGAATTATTACTTATATGAATATATTCTGATAATATATTATCAGCCAYGATACTAAAGGTAACATAATTTTAAGTCATAAGCATTAATAATAATAAATACTTATAATGATATTATTTTATTATACTATTTATATAGAACACTTCTATTAATTCTAAATAGTCTTAGAATTAAAATCCATGTGTGAGATAAAAAGGAAAAGACATGAAAAAAATTGCATCAGCAGCGTTAGTTGCAGCATTAAGTATTCCAGCATTTAGTGCTGAATTTGTTACTATTGGAACAGGTGGGGTAACGGGAGTTTATTATCCAACAGGTGGATCTATTTGTAGATTGGTTAACAAAAATAAAAAAGAACACGGTGTTAGATGTACGGTAGAATCAACTGGTGGTTCTGTATACAATATCAATACAATTAGAGCAGGTGAATTAGATATGGGCGTTGCTCAATCTGATTGGCAATATCATTCATATAATGGTACAAGTAAATTTAAAAATGCAGGACCATTTAAAAAGCTTAGAGCAATTTTTTCTGTTCATCCGGAGCCATTTATTGTAGTTGCTAGAAAAGATTCTGGTATTAAAGTTTTTGATGATCTTAAAGGTAAAAGAGTAAATATTGGAAATCCAGGTTCAGGCCAACGTGGAACAATGGAAGTTGTTATGGAAGGCAAAGGTTGGACTAAAAGTACCTTTAAATTGGCATCTGAACTTAAATCTGCTGAACATTCAAAAGCATTATGTGATAATAAAATCGATGTATTTATTCATACAGCAGGAAATCCATCTGGTAATATTAAAGAAGCTGCAACCACTTGTGATACAGTTTTAATTCCAGTAACTGGCGATGTTATTGATAAATTAGTATCTAATAATGCGTATTACAGTACTGCTACTATTCCTGGAGGAATGTACAGAGGTTCTCCTTCTGATACACAAACTTTTGGCGTTGCAGCAACATTTGTTACTTCAAGTGACATATCTGAAAGTGTTATTTATACTGTAGTTAAAGCAGTATTTGAAAACTTTGAATCATTTAAAAAACTTCATCCTGCTTTTGCACATTTAGAAAAAGAAAAGATGATTAAAGATGGTTTATCTGCTCCACTTCATAGAGGTGCAATTAAGTATTATAAAGAAGCTGGTCTTTTATAAAACCTGTTTCTTTAAAGTAAAAGAGCATTCGTCTCTTTTACTTTAGTAAATCTAGAATTAATTTTAAACCTCAAGGTAAATATTACCTTCCTCCACTAATCTTATTAAGTTATATGAATTAGACTATCGAATTTAAAAATGCATTTTTATAAGGAAATTTTATGAATGAAGAAAAAAAGCTTGATACTTCTGCAAAAGATATTGTTGCAGAAGTAGAATCAGGTGGTAGAAATCCATCAAACCCAGTATTGGCTCACTTTATACTTTACTTGGCTTTGGTTTGGTCCTTATTTCAACTCTACGTTTCGTCCCCTTTAGTTTTGGAAATATCACCTTGGATGAATGGTGATGTTGTTAAAAGAATTCACTTAATATTTGCTGCTTTCTTAGCATATTTAAGTTATCTTCCCTTTAAAAATTCCCCAAAACACTATATTCCAATTACTGATTGGATCATGGGTATTTTAATGATCTTTGTGATTTCATATTTAATATATAGCCAAGTATGGGACTCAGAAGCATTTGAAATGAGATTGGGAGTTCCAAATAAATTGGATTTAATTACAAGTGTAATTGGTCTTGTACTTTTACTTGAAGCTACAAGAAGGTCACTTGGCCCTCCACTTATGATTGTAGCAGTGTTAGCTTTAAGCTACGCCTATTTTGGTGGTGGTGATTATGGTGGAGCATCATTAAATAAAATTGTATCTCATATGTGGATTACCACTGAAGGTGCTTTTGGTATTGCACTGGGAGTTTCTGCCTCAATGGTATTTTTGTTTGTATTGTTTGGTTCACTTTTAGAACAAGCAGGAGCTGGAAACTATTTTATTAGAGTTGCTTTTTCTTTAATGGGTCACTTTAAAGGAGGTCCTGCTAAAGCTGCTGTGGTATCTTCTGCAATGACGGGAATGATTTCAGGTTCTTCTATTGCAAATGTTGTAACAACAGGAACATTTACTATTCCTTTGATGAAAAAAGTTGGTTTTTCGGCTGAAAAAGCAGGTGCTATTGAAGTTGCTGCATCAACAAATGGTCAATTAACTCCACCAATTATGGGGGCTGCTGCATTTTTAATGGTTGAGTATGTGGGTATTCCTTTTACAGATATTATTAAACATGCAATTTTACCTGCACTTATTTCATATATCGCTTTAATTTACATTGTGCATTTAGAGGCTATGAAAGCAGATATGAAAGGCATGCCTAGGGTACATAAGTTAAGTAGACTTGGAAAATTAATTGGGCTAGTAAGTGTGATTTTGGTTGTAAGTTTTTTAACGTGGGTACTTCCTCCTATGATTGAAGTTATTAAACAAAATGGTGGTGATTATACGATAACAACAATATTAGTTTTAATTCTTGTTACTTATATCGGCTTAGTATATTGTGCTTCTAAAGTGCCTGATTTGCCAGAGGATGATATTGTTGTATTACCAGAAGTTGGACCAACTGTAAAATCTGGTTTACATTATTTATTACCTGTGTTTGTACTTGTTTGGTTATTGACGGTTGAAAGACTCTCTCCTGAACTTTCTGCATTTTGGGCATCAATGTTTATGGTTTTTATTGTTTTAACACAAAAAATATTAATGGATTTTTTTAGAGGAACAAATAATATTACTCAAAGAATTATAGGTGGTATATTTGATTTAAGAGATGGTTTAATTAATGGTGCTAAAAATATGATTGGTATTGGCGTAGCAACTGCAGTTGCTGGTATTATTGTTGGAACGGTAACATTAACAGGAGTTGGGCAAGTTGTAATTGGCTTGGTTGAAACTGTTTCTGGTGGAAATATATTTTTGATTTTACTTCTTACTGCTTTTATTAGTTTAATTTTAGGTATGGGTCTTCCAACAACTGCAAACTATATTGTTGTTTCAAGTTTAATGGCTCCTGTAATTGTAAGTTTGGGCGCAGCTAATGATATTGCAATTCCTTTAATTGCTGCGCATCTTTTTGTATTTTATTTTGGGATTTTAGCCGATGATACTCCTCCTGTAGGCTTAGCAGCATTTGCCGCCGCCGCCATATCAAAAGGTGATCCTATTAAAACAGGAATACAAGGCTTTACTTATGATATAAGAACAGCCTTGTTACCATTTATGTTTATTTTTAATACACAATTATTAATGATTGGTATTGATAGTACCTTTGAGTTCATTATTGTTGTTATAACCTCTATTGTTGGAATGATGCTATTTGCAGCAGCAACACAAGGATATTGGTTAGTTAAAAATAAATGGTGGGAAACTGTCTTTTTATTATTAGTAACATTTTTGATGTTTAGACCTGGATATATTTGGGATAAAATTCAAGCTCCGTATAATAGCATCCCTGGTTCTAAAATTTTTGAAGTTGCAGATAAAATGAAAGTAGGAGATACACTAGAGTTTGTTGTTACGGGTGAAACTATTGAAGGAGTTCAGCGAAAATTTACATTTGGATTACCTTTAGTAGCTGGAAAAACAGGAAAAGAAAGAATTAATGAAACAGGACTAAGACTTGATAATATGTTTGGACCAATGGAAGTTGCAATGATTATTCCTGGTAACAATAAACAAGTTGAAGCTATTAAAACAGCGGGAGTTGACAGTGGTTGGATAATTGAATCTGTTCGCGTAAAAACAGATAGATTGCCTAAACAAATTGTTTTAATTCCAGTATTTGCATTTCTATTTTTTATGGCTTGGATACAACTTCGTCGTAAAAAAAGATTACAAAAAACTAAGTCGTAAAATAATATAAAAATATACAATAGAGATATCTGTCCTATTGTATATTTTAATACAAGGATTTAAATATGTTAGAATGGTTAATAATAGGTGGAATGGCAGTTTCTATGTATCTCATCTTATATAAATATGAAAAAAAGATGAATAAAATGCAAGAGTCAATTAATCTAAATAAAGACAAAATTGATGCCAATAAAGACAATATCGAGACAAATAAAGGCAAAATTTATAAAAATAATGAAAAGATAAGTGCTAATCATGAAAGACTCGATGCACATTATAATCATATAGAAAAAATGTGGATTTCTACTCCAAAACATAAATATTAGATTATTCTACTAATTAGTTGATACTACTTCTTTCTTTTATTAAAGAAGTAGTCAATTAAATACTCTTGTTATTAATAAATTGAGATGACTACACTTATTAAGACAAAACTATTCTAAGTTAAAATAAACGATAAGTGGATATCAAATGAAAAATAGTAAATACCCAAAAGAATTTGAAGCTTCTATAATACACTTACTTATAAATAGTGATAAATCTACATATCAAATAAGCCAAAATTTGCACACTTGAATTGAGCTTATAAAAAAAGAAATAATATCCTTTTTTAGGATAAAAATCAGTCAAAAATCAACTTCAAAAGAGTCTTTAGAAGAGGATAAATACCCAAAAAAAGAGCTTTTAATTGTATCGTAAATGATTGTTCTATCTTTTACTTAGAATATTAGCTTTGAGTCTTTTGGGGAAGTCTTCTACTTGGGAATTATGACTTTAAAATCTTGAAAATGAAAAAGAACTAATAAATAACAAGCGTGAGAATTTAACTTTTTCAATTATTGTATAACATTTCATTAATCGTATTACCAAATTATTAAGCCAATGGATTTTTTCCACTGATATCGGAAATTCTATGGATAGAGTCAAAGTCTTCAAATTTTGAAAAGGCCACATTAAGTTTGTTTATATCTGTTTAATATTAGATTTGATTTCTTCTAACATTTCGTTAAAAATAACTTTTAACTCATTTAAGAAATCATTTGAAGTTGTTTCTTCAATTTTTCTCAAGGTATGCTTAAGATTTAGAAAATTTAAAGTAACGTTTCTCTTCTCTTCAAGTTGAGTATTAGAGTTAAGGATATTATTTGTTTTTAGATGTAATGCAAGTGCATTAAACAATAGGACTACTATAAATGCAAACAACAAAATGTTTGACCTTTTACTAATTACACAGATTTACCTTTTTACTTCCATTAAGTTATGAGTCTTTAACTCCTATAACTTAAGAAACCTCTTAGATAATTCTATGATTAATTATCTCTCAATTTAGTTTTGAATTTGCATTCTTTTACTTCTAATATATAAATATTAGATTTTAAGTTTCCCTTAGAAAAATAATGTAAATGCAATTGAAACCAACATCGTATGTACAAATATCTGAAATCCTTTTTTACTTATTTTATCAATTGTACGATTACCTACATAAAGTGCTAATAATACAACAGGAAATAAAAATAAAAACAGCTGGCCATGTTCTAGATTTATATCTCCTCTTAGAAAATAACCAATAAGTATAAAAGGATTTAAAACAATCCAATATAAAGAGATCATAACGCGGTAAGTTCTTTTATGAGTAGTAAGTTTATCCATATAAGTACCAATAAGTGGACCGCCAACACCATAAGCAGCCTGAAGAAAACCACTCATAACTGGAAATGTATAATGGTATTTTTTCATCTTTCTATCTACATTTATTTTTCTTAAAATGATATATAAAGCATATCCTGAGTTCCCAATAATAAATAAACCTAATCCAATATTCATTAATTTAGAATCTATTTGGTCCCCAAGAAATAAGCCTATGGGGGCACCAATTCCAGCAAGAGAAAGTAAAATTATGAAATCTTTTTTCAAAATATGCTCTCGGTCCTTGTAAACTACTGCAATTGATTGCAATACCGCCATTAATAATCCAACGGGTAAATATAATGACTTGTCAATTAATAACATGGTTAAAGGTATTGTAAAAATCATTGCTCCAAAACCCGATACTGTTTGAATCCAAAATCCCACAAATACTATTATCATTAACAAAAATATTATATAAATATCCATATTCTCTCCCAAAATTAAATATAATATCAAACAGTAAGTTTGTATTATTTCATTGTATTCTTCTATAATTACACTCTATTATTTTTATTAATTCGTTTTAGCCTTAAAATACAAAATTAAATCCCACTTTATTTTTAGTTAAAATTTTGTACATCAGTATCTAAAACAATTTCTGGATTAAAAATCTCTAATCCATTTGATAATAATTTAGCAGACAAAAGTATATCGTTTTAACATAGATATCACTTTCTAATACTCTTACATAGTATAATTGAAAATAACAGTTATTATATATCAATAAATTATGATGACATACTTCCTTTTATTATACGCAGTATCTACTTTTTCATCTTCTTAAATTAAGAATATAATTACTCATTCAGTTCTGGATAACCAAAAAGTGATGGGGTTCCACCAGTATGAAGAAATACTACGTTTTCGCCTTTTTTAAATTCATTCTTTCTTAACATCCTAATTAATCCCGCCATTGCTTTTCCTGTATATGTTGGGTCTAATAAAATTGCTTCTTCGTATGCTGCAATTTTAATGGCTTCAGTTACTGCATCACTAAGTAATCCATAACCAGGAGCTAACACCCAATCTGAACATTTAACCATTTCATCTTTTAATTTATTTTCATCAACATTTAGCATTTTAAGAACTTTTTTTGTCTTTGCTTTTACACGTTCTCTTTGAGATACTTCATCTCTTCTTACACAAAAACCATATACAGGAATGTCACAGTTTAAAGCAATTAAACCTGCAAGAATACCTGCATGTGTATTAGCAGATCCCGTTCCAAGAACAATTGCATCAATTTTTATATCTGTAGTTTGAGACTGAAGAATCATCTCTTCAACACATTCAACATAACCTAATGATCCCCAAGGAGTTTTGTTAACTGCGCCTAGTGGAATAACATAAGGTTTATAACCTTCTTTTTTTAATTCCTCAGCTCTATCATACATAGCTTTATCAGCACCTTCTTCATCTTCACCTACTTCATAATAATGTATTTTTGCACCCATCAGTTTGTCTAAATAAACATTACCACTTTCATTGTATTCTTTTCCTTTTCCTTCAACTCTATATTCAAGTTGAACTTCTACATGCCAACCCATTTTTCTTGCTGCTGCAATTGTTTGGCGCACATGGTTTGATTGAACAGCACCTGTAGTTAGTAATGTATCACAGCCTAAGCTCATTGCATGTCCTACATAATATTCAAGTTGGCGAGCTTTATTTCCTCCCATTGCTAAACCCGTTGCATCATCACGTTTAATAAATAGATTTGCTCCAGCAAATTTTTTCGTCATATTTGGCATTCGTTCTAAGGGTGTGGGCAAATGAGCAAGTTTAACTTTTGTAAATTTATTTGTTAGCATATTCTTCCTTATTATTTTTTTGCAATTGATTCAATTTCGATTAGTGCATCTAAAGGTAACTTAGACACTTCATAAGTCGCTCGTGCTGGATATGGTGCAGAGAAATATGTTGCATATATTTCATTAACTGCTGCAAAGTCATTAATATCTTTAAGTAAGATTGTTGTTTTAACTACATTTGACATTGATGTACCGGCTTCTTCTAAAATATGTTTTATATTTTCTAATGATTGTTTTGCTTGTGATTTTATATCGCTTCCTAAAAATTTACCCGTTGTTGCATCAATTGGAAGTTGCCCAGAAATATAAATTAAACCACCAACTTCAGTTGCTTGAGAGTATGGTCCAATTGCACTAGGTGCCTTTTTTGAGTTTATTGTGTTCATATATCTTTCCTTAAAATAAATTATCTTACTTTAATTATATAATAAAATTCTATTATCATAAATATTTATTATCACATAAAGTGATGAATTATATTTATGATACATTATGTAACATTACCAATTGCAAGCCAAAAATAATAATAAATTTTTATTATAATTGACAAAATAATGATTATTTACTATAATTAATTCTAAAAATATAATAAAGGTCTAATTTGAATCCTGAAGTACAAAAATATATTCTACTAGCAGATTTCCTAAGTAATGTAATTGGAGAAAATACTGAAATACTTATACACGATTTAACTAATTTTCAAACATCTATAATACATATTATTAATGGACATATTAGCAATAGGAAAGTTGGAGATGGAATTACTAATTTAATTTTAGAGTATCTTAAAAATGAATCCAGAGATAATATTCCATTTATATGTAATTACAATTCAAAAACAGTGGGAGATATTGTTTTATATTCTTCTACTTTTTTCATTAGGGATGAGAAGAATGAAGTTGTTGGGGCTATGTGTCTTAACTCTGATTATTCAGAACTTGAAAAATCATTTTCAATGATATCTTCCTTTCTCCCAAATTTCACAAAATCTTTTTTAATTAATCAAGATACAGAAGTAAAAGAAAATTTAAATAACGATTCACAACAATTAACCTTGGATAAAATTGATTCTGTTATTGCTAAATTTCGAGTGACACCTGAAAGAATGACAATTAATGAAAAAACAAGAGTAATAACTGAACTCCAAAAATACGGACTATTTATGATTAAGGGAGCAGTTCAAGAAGTTGCAAGTAAACTTTTTATGTCTGAACCTTCTATTTATAGATATATTAAAAAAATTAAACGAATTGAAACTGTTTAACCTCCCCTCTTAGGGAAAGTAATAATATCAATTTTTCATAGCTAAGTTTAATAATTTAATATTATTTATAAACAGTTCTTTATCTTCTAAGAAACATGCAATATATAAAAAGAACTACCAGCTTTTAACTTTAGCAAAGATTTTAGGCTAGCTGGACTCTTTAATGAAGTTATTCATCTCGATTTAAAGGACTTTAATAGTTTGATTCATAGTGCATATATTTTTGAAATTGTTTTAAAATTTACTATTTTATTTTTTAATAAACGTTTTAGAGACTCTTTTGTTTTTTTTGAAGAAACCATAAAAAAGAAAACATTAAACCAGGGGTTTTAGCTTTGCTCTCATCATACATAAATTCTTCATACTCATYAATAGGTAAATAAAACGATTCAATTTGTTCATCATTAATACCACCMCCTTCRTGTATTYTCATAGCATCATTGATTTTTGCATAAAACAGTGTTTGAAGGCCTCCRCTKATTCCTACATTTGTAAAAAAAGAAGATATTTTYTCTATTTTTTCTAAAGGAACATCGTAACCACATTCTTCATCTATTTCTTCTTTTGCAATKACATTTAATGCTTTGTCTTTATCTACTAGTCCWGCACATAAYTCATAGGTAAATTYTTTRCTTTTATCATTTAAATAMACAGGKGCTCTAAACTGTTTWACCARTAAAAATGCATTTTTTTCTTCATGATAYAAAAGCACAGAAACAGAAGAAAAACTYTCTACYGCTTCCCATAYTTTATYRATTCCATTTAAGGTATAAGTMAGTTGTACGGGTTTCACATAATTATTATTTTCAAGRTTTTGTATTTTAAAGTTTTTAATTTGATTTTTCATAGTATACCTTTTAGCTGTACAAGTATATTTATATTTGCCTAAGGCTTATCTAAAAAAAAATCTTTACTTTAGCATTGCTTTTATTTTTTTAATAAATATAGGCAATAAAGACAATAATCCCAAAAGTAAAAAAGCAAACAATATATTTTGAGTGAAAATATCGCTTATTGCATTAATACTTGATAATTGACTTCCTGCATAAGTATAAACAAATGAACCAGGAATTATTCCTAAAGACGTAGTAATAACAAAAGACTTAAGATCAAGTTTGGTAATGCCACATAAAAAGTTTACTAAAAAGAAAGGAAAAATAGGCAAAAAACGCAAAGAAAACAAATACTGGTACTTATTTGTTTCAAGTTCTTTATTAAAGGTTTTTAAAGGTACTTCATATTTTTTTTGCAATTTAGAGCCTAAAATATAACGTGCAAAACTAAAAGCGGCTATAGCTCCAAGAGTAGCTCCTATATTTACAAACAATAATCCATATACACTTCCAAATAAAAAGCCTCCACTTAAGGTTAAGAGTGTAGCAATAGGCAATAAAAAAGCCACTGCAGAAATATATAAAGAAATAAACAATAAAACACTTAAATAATAATTGTTTTGTACAAAAGCAGATAAAGAATCTTTTTGATTTTTAAGATTTTCAAAAGAGAAAAAACTGTCCAGCTCAAAATATTTAATTGCAAAAACAAAAAGTATAAATACTGCTACAAAAAATAATCTAGTTTTCATTGTTTTTACTTTTAAATACACTTAAAATCTTTTTTAACAATAATAAAGCTTTGTTGTTTAAAAGTTTGTTGATATAAAACTTTTTTGCTGGTTGTTTTATGATGTCTGCATACGTAGGATATAAGTATATCATTTTGGATAATTTATCAAAAGAAATATCAAATGTTTTTGCCATTTGCAATTGATGTATTAACTCCCCTGCTCTTGAACCTAAAATACTAGCAGCAAGAATTTTTCCATTGTTTAAAACAGATACTTTTATCATTCCCACTTTGTTTACATCCGTATATCCCCTATCAGAGTTTTTATATTCAAAACTATAGGTGCTGTATTCATTCTTTTTATATTTATTTTCTATTTCTTTTTTATTTAGTCCAATATGTGCCAGTTCTGGTTGGGCATAAATACAAGAACCAACATGCTCATATGATATTTTTTGTTTAATAGGTAAGGCAATATTAGTGGCTGCTTTAATTGCTTCTTGTTCTGCTATATGTGTATATTTATAAACAGAACTYACATCTCCAATAGCATAAATATTTTTATTAGTACTTTGTAAATATTCATTTACTATTATGCCATTTTCRTTGCATGAAACTTTTGCTTTTTCTAAATTAATATTGGTGTTTGCTTTTCGACCTATTGCAAAAAGAATTTTTTGGGCTTGGATATTTTCACATTTTCCTTTCTTTTCATAATCCAAAGAAATACCATTTGATGTTTTTTGAACTTCTAATAATTTGCTATTAGAAAAAAAAGAAATACCTTCTTTTCTAAGCTCTTTTAATAAAATACCACTTAGTTCTTCATCATAAGCTTTTAGTATTCCACTTGATCTGGAAAATAAACTTACCTTTGAACCCAAACGATTAAAAGCACTGGCCATTTCAATAGCAATAGCACCAGTTCCTACAATAATCAAAGATTCTGGAATCTTTTCTTGTAAAAACATATTAGAATTGCTTAAATAAGGAATACTTTTTATTCCTTTTATTTTAGGAATAACAGCACTTGAACCTGTGGCAATAATGTATTKGTTTGCGCAATAGATTTTATCATTGACCTTAATTTCATCTTCACTTATAAAATGGGCTCTTCCTTGTATAATAGAAATGCCTTCTTTCTCAAAAATTTCAGGTGTTTCATGAGAATAAATTTCTGCTACGATTGATCGTACATGAGATAGTACATTTTTTGTATCTATTTTTATTTCATTTGAAGCAAGGCCATATTTTGWGATATGTTTTGTTTCATATGCCACATTCGCACATTTTAATAAAGCTTTDGAAGGAATACATCCACTATGTGTACAATCCCCTCCTAATAAAGCTTCTTCAACAATAGCWACTYTTTTTCCAAAAGCTTTTAATAATTTAGAAGAAACAAGACCAGCAGGACCKCCTCCAATAATGATTACGTCAAATTTTTCCATAAAGTTCTTTCCTTTAAGTAGTGTAGTGTGTGATCAAGCATAAAATCATTGTGTTTAAATTCATCATAAAATCTTTGTAAATCTTCACTGTCATCAATATCATTTAAATTTTCAAGCAAAGCCAAATTTTTAACATTTAGTTTTTGTAAGGTTTGGGTAAAAACCATAGGACTGCTCCAAGAAATATTTTCAAAAACATTTTTATTAAAGCTTGTTTTATTAAAAGCAATTAAATAATATCCTCCATCAWMAGCWGGWCCTAARAYWATTTCKTTTGTATTTAATTTTAAAAAAGCTTCATTTATWAAAGAATSTCTAATATGAGGKGTATCRCTYCCWATTAAAACTACTTTATCATAAAATKWAAAYTCAKTCTTRAAAGCTGTTTTCATTTTAAGCCCYAAGTTACCATCAACTTGTGAAAAAACRCAAGAAAAGTTAAATATTTTTTGTGTTTTTTCTTTTGAACCTGYTAYATACATTTTAATATCAYAGTTTTTTGATTCTACATTCACAAGYAAATCTTTTACAAAACATTTATATAACTCTAAAACAAATTCATCTCCAAGCTTCTTTGCCAGTCTTGTTTTAACAAAACCCTTTTTAGGTTCTTTTACAAAAATAATAAGAAGATTTTTATTCATATTAAACTAGCTAGGTTTAACAACATGCCACTACCCCATTTTCTTTTTCTTCATTTTTAGCCATGCTTGCGAGTGTAGCACAGGCTTTAAATTCTCCAAAATGTGTATTACTATTGCCTTGTAATTCAAAATACTTTTTATACCTTGTTTTCATTAACATATCCGCTGTATTTTTACATACATGCTCAGGTCTATTGATTTCAAAAAGATGATTGGCATCCAATAAGAACTCTGCTTTACAATATTCAATGCCACCTTTGTAAATAATGTTTTGTCCATAATCTTCACAAACAGAATCTAAGTTTTTTATTTTCCAAAGTCTGTAGGTCAAGGAATAAAATTTCACATTACCAAGCAGTTCTTTAATATTAGGATCTAAGATTTCGATTTCTTTTGAAGAAACCAAGCGTGGCTCAACAAAACCAGCTTCTATTGCATAAGTAATAAAATCATTCACATATAAAGCGCCTCCTAAACACTCCCCATGTAATAGTTTATTTGTTTTAAGTTCTTGCCCTAAGCGTCTGTTTGAATATACATCTGAGAAATAAAACTCTCCACCTTCTTTTAAAAGAGAATATACTTTTTTTAAAATATCTTTTTTATCTTTTAATAAATTTATTACACAATTAGAAGTAACAATATCTAAAGAGTTTTCTTCAAAATGTTTGTCTATATTTTCAATATAATCATGAATAAAAGAGGTATTATTTTTTTTATATTCAAAACGTCTTGTTTGTTCGTTTTGGTATTTTTTTGCTACATCAATTTGATTTTTGGTCATATCAATTCCATAAACAAACCCTTCTTGCCCTGTGAGTTTTGATAAGATATATACATCACGCCCACTACCACATCCTAAATCCAGAATTTTTGCGCCTTGCAATACTTCTGGCATAGGTGAACCACAGCCATAGTATTTATCTTTAATTTCATCCATTATATAAGGCAAGGTATCTTTTATTCTTTTAGGAATCATATCAATAGTACAACAGGCCGATGTTTTTAAATCACTGGAAGAAGACAAAATTTCTCCATAATATTCTTTTGCATTTTCTTGATAATCCATCTCATCTTCTTTTGTATTGACTGCTTTTTCTTTTAATACTTCTCCACTACAAGAAGAACCCGAATTAACCGTACAGGCATAACAATGAGAATCAAAAGAAATTTCAGGCGTAAAATTAGAAAAATCAATATCCCAAAAATAGGTATTCTCATAGTCTTTAATTCTCATCTCTAAAGACAGATTAAAATCACAGTCGTATACATAACCTTCATAATCAATTGAAAGAATATTTCTGCACATAATATTATCTAAGGTGTTTTCATTGTATTTACTTCTTAAAGTATTCATATACTCATCAAGCACCTTGTGTTTGTTTAAATCAAATTTAAAGCGCTTGATTGGCATGTTTACAATAGTGGCCAAAGAATTAAATGAAACATCAAATTTTTCTTTTAGAATAGTTTTATATTCAAGCTCTAATTGACTTTGAGCTGCTGGAAGAAAAGTACCTACAGGGTTATAAACCAAGTCAAGATTTAAATCTCCTTTTCCATAACCCATAGTATTAAAACGTCGCAATAATTCAATAGTAGAATCATATACCCCTTTTCCTCTTTGTTTACTGGTCGTTTCTTCAAACACAGAAGGCAAAGAAGCAATTACTTTTACTTTGTATTTTTTATATAGCTCAATAAAATGTGAATATTTTTCATCTTCTAAGACAGTTAAAGAAGTTCTAACTACTAAGTTTTTTCCGCCTTCAAAGAGTTTTTCTAAAAAAAGTAAAAAGTTATCATTCATTTCAGGTGTGCCACCTGTAAATTCAATCGTTTGTATCTTCAAAGATAAAATCTTGTCAATAATTTTAAGAGCAGTATCTTTGTTCATATTTTTTACACCCTTAGGACTTGCTCCTACGTGGCAGTGTTTACAACTAAGATTACACAAATCTCCTATATTAATTTGAATTAAATCAAACTTGTTTTTTAATAACACTCTATTTTCCCAGAAATCACTCATGAACGCTTCCTTATATTTACATTTGATATAATAGTAAAGTACTATGTAGTTTTTGTTTATTCAGTATATACAATAAAGGATTAATCATCAAAATTTCAATTATCATTCCCGTTTATAAAGAAAAAAAAATTAATTTATTTTTACAGGCTTTATTGGAAAATAATTCTTTAAAAAATGATGAAATTATTGTAGTGGATGGAAATGATGATTCTACGATAAAAGAGATACACCTTGAAAATATTATAAAAATCACGTCAGAAAAAGGACGAGCCAAACAAATGAACAAAGCAGCCCACCTTGCTAGTGGTTCAATTTTACTTTTTTTGCATGCAGATACAATTTTACCCAAAAATGCACTTAACTTAATTAGAGAAAGTTTAAACAATGATATTGTTGCAGGTGCTTTTGATTTGTCTTTTGACTCTTCTAAAAAAGCCTTAAAATTAATTTCTAAAATAGCTTCTATACGTTCTCGGTTAACGTCTTTACCTTATGGAGATCAAGCCATTTTTATTAAAAAAGATATTTTTGAAAAGATAGGATTTTATGAAGAGATTCCTTTAATGGAAGATGTTAATTTGATGCAAAAACTAAAGAAAAAAAAATACAAAATCAAAATTTTAAAAGAAAAAGTACGCACATCCTCACGAAAATGGGAAAACAAAGGTTTATTTTATACAACACTTAGAAATTGGCTTTTAATTAGTCTATATTTCATAGGTATAAAACCAAAAAATCTTGTTAAATATTATACCTAAGAGCTATTGTCTTAAGATTAAGAAGCTTTGATTTCTTCTTTTATTATCGCAAACACATCTTGTATTGAACTTAAGTTTTTATTTTCTTTTACAAAACGTTTCGCAATATTTAAACATATATGCATAACTTCTTTTTTAAGTAATTCATCTTTTATATTTCTAATTTCTTCAACACCCGAAGCGCCAAACATTCTTCTTGCCATTTTACATCCTGCAAAACCAATAGAATCACGAATAATGCCTAAAACAAACTCTTTTTTGTAAGAAAGCAGCTCATCATTTCTAATAAAACCTTTAGTAAGTAATGCAGATTCTTCTTGTTTTATCCATAAGTTTAAAAATTTTTCTTCAAATTTTTCTAATAAATCACTAAGATTTTGTAATAAATACTCCAAATAAGAAGGAGATGTTTTCTGTACTACATGCGATACATAAGACGTACAAAGATTCGCAAATAAAGCACCAATATCAAAACCAAAGGGCCCTATAAAAGAGAATTCAGGGTCAATTACGAAGGTTTCTTTCTCATTAAGCATAATAGAACCCGTATGAAAATCTCCATGAAGTAAAGCATCATTTTGAGTCATAAATTTATATTTCAAAGCAAGAACTTCTTTTTTAAAAAAAGTATCTTCTATTAAAGCCTTAAAATCATTGTTATTTTTAGATAAAATATCATTTGATTCATGTTCCATGAAAGCAAAAGTAAAAACAAAATCTTCACTTAATTTACACAGTTCTGCATTTCCATTAAATTGATCTAATAAGTTTCTCTTTTGCATTGAACTTAAATATAAAGAAGATGTTTTAAATAAATTATCTGCCAAATAGCTTGTGATATGCTCAGAAAAATTAGGATAAATATTTTTTTTAATTAAACCTTCTCTTAAAACCATATGAGAATCTAAATACTGCATAATAACAGTAGACATATTTTCATTACAATCGTATAAAAAAGGAATATGCAAAGAAGTATTATTTCTAAATTGTTTTAAAGCTCTTATTTCATAAGTCATTCGCTCTCGCCCTAAAAGAAAATCTTCTCCTAAACATCGTAAATAGGGAACCGCTTGTTTTAAAATAAGTGCTTTGTTTTTATCTTTAAGGCTTTGAATAATAAAAACGTAATTTAAATTTCCATTACCAATTTCATCAATAAAAAGATCATCCCCAGCAAAGTATTCTTTTATATTCTTTATACTCATTAAATATTCTTCTATATTCTTTTTATTCAATATTTTATATTTCAAATATTTTCCTTTGATGAATGTGTTTTATTTAGGGTTTTCTAGACGATAAGGTTTTAATTTTTAAGAATTATATTTTTTGCTAATTTGCCTATAATAATGTAAAGTTTTATTAAATCAAGTGGTTTAGTTAAAAATTCACTTACTGCTGCTTGTTTAGCATTAAGTTTGTAAGTACTGTCATTATATGCAGAAATAATAACAATAGGAACTTTAGTATTTTCTTCTCTTATACATTGAGACATTTCTATTCCATCCATATGTGGCATTGAGATATCTGTAATTATTAAATCAGGAGTAGAGCTTCTAAATAAAGATAAACCTTCTTTTCCATCACAGGCAACAAAAAGTTTTTTTACTTTACTTTCAAGGGTATAGGTAATTTCATTTCGTATGTCTTCATTATCTTCAACATATAAAATCGAAATATCTTTAAGATATTTCATATTTTCTTTTAAATCATTCATTAAAACTTCTTTTTATTTAGATAAATTTAAAATACTTCTTAATAAATTGTAACATATCTTTAGAAGAAAATACTTAAAACTTAGATTTTAGTTTTATACTAATTGTTTATTTGTTTGGCATTGGAAAAATCAACTATAAACGTAGAACCCATCTTAGGTTTGGACTCAAGATTTAACGATAAATTATATTCTTGAATTACCCTACAAACAATATCAAGCCCAATTCCAAAACCACCTTCTATATTATTGCCTCTTTTATATCTCTTAAAAATACTTTTTTGATCTTCTTTTGAAATACCTATACCAAAATCTTCAACACTTAAAATATTTTCTTTAAGTTTGACCAAAATTCTTGAATCTTTTTTTGAATATTTAATGGCATTGGATAAAAGGTTGTTTATTATTCTTTGTGTTTTATTTTTATCCATAAAGATGATTGTTTCGTAAGCTTCTACTTCTATTATGATTAACTTAGTAATTGCAATATCATTAAAATAACCCACCGATTCTTTAATCATTAAAGACAAATCAAAGTCTTGATTCAAATCTTCATCAATTTCGTTAAAAGCGGAAAAATGTATATCATTGTAAATATGAGATATCTGTTTAGCAGATGAAATCATATATTGAAGCATTTTTTCAGTATTCCTTCCTTGTTTCAAGGTAGAAGCAGAGGTTAATAATACGGCAATAGGAGTATTTAACTCATGGGCAGAATCTTTAATAAAATTGTCCATATGTAAAATCTTTTCACGTACCGGTTTTAATAAAAGTTTGGATAAAAAATAGCCAATTATTAAAATAAAAACAGCAGAGAAAATCAAAATACTTAAAGTCAGTATTTTTAAATTCCATTTATCTGAATAACCTTGTTGTGTTTCAATAACAATATATTTAATATTAATTTTATTCTCATATTTATCTTCAAAAGTAGAAATATGAAAATTATACTCTCCATTATAATGTACGATTTTTGAGAAATCTATCTCATTTGACTCTAAATTTGAGAAAATAATATTTTGATTTTTATCAAACAAACCATAATTAATGCTTCTGTTTTTAACTTTTGAAGGAACATAAGCAATATGATCCATATGGGATTTTAATATATCTGTTTTGATTTTACTTGCTGCGGTACTCATTATCATATTACATTGTTTGTCCAAGTTTTTTACTTCATTGGTATAATACGAATACAGCATTATTCCAATAAAAAGCACTGTTGAACTTACATAAATTAATAAAAAACTAATAAGTGCTTTTTTTTCGTCCTTATTCAAACTTATATCCTAGTGCTCTAATAGTTGTAATTCTCTCTTTCCCTAATAATTCTCTTAAGTTTTTTATATACACTCTAATGGTAGCATCAGTAGGCTGTTCGTCATACTTCCAAATATTTTGTAATAACTCTTCAGAAGAAATCACCCTGCTTTTATGTGTTACAAAATAACGTAAAATATCTCTTTCTTTTTTTGCAAGCGAAACTTTCTTGTTTTTGATGATTAGTTCACATTCATTTGGATTAAATATAATACCACCCAAATCCAAGCTATTGTTTTGGTTTAATGCAAAATGTCTGCAAATTCTATTTATTCTTTGATCAAATTCTTCTAAATCAAAGGGTTTTTTTATATAATCATCGACTTCATTTTCAAAAGCATCTTTTAAATGTTTGGTATCTTGATAAGCAGTTATCATTATTACAGGTGTTTTTAGTTTGTAATCGTTTCTTATAATTTTAAGAACTTCTAAACCTGACATATTTGGAGTATTAATATCCATGATTGCAAAATCAAATACTTCATCTACAAAAAATTCCAGCGCTTCATCGCCTGATGTTGCTAATGAAACATCAAAACCATTGTGTTCTAAATGATCATAAAGAATATCGCTAAGAGCTAAATCGTCTTCAAGTAATAATACTTTCATATCCCACCTTTATTTATCGTATTATACTTGTTTTTTGTTTATTGGGCGTGTATTGTTTTTATTGCTCCATTTATCATAATGAACTACTTCTTCTAAAGGCATTCTTTTTAACCAACCTTTTTCTTCTAATTCTGGCTGATCGTGTAAATAACTTACTTTTCCAATACATAAATAAGCAATGACATCAATATTAGAAGGAATTTCAAGAATATCTTTTAAGGTTTCATTATGAATAATACTTACCCATCCCAAGCCTAAATTCTCAGCCCTAGCAGCTAACCACAAGGTTTGAACGGCACAAACACAGGAGTATAAATCCATTTCTTTATTTGTAGTTCKYCCAAGTACCACATCYCCAGAACGCGARCGATCACAAGTAATACAAATTCCTATAGGTGCATCTGTAATACCTTCTARTTTTAGTTTTTTATATTGTTTTTGTTTTTCACCTTTAAACAATAAAGAAGCTTCTTTATTAGCAGTCTCAAAACCATCTTTTATATCTTGGCGTATTTTTTTATCTTTAATAACAATAAAATCCCAAGGTTGCATAAACCCCACACTAGGAGAATGATGAGCTGCATCTAAAAGTCTTTGTATAACTTCATCATCAATTTCTTCATCTAAGAATTCTGACCTGGTATCTCTTCTTGTATAAATAGTTTTGTAAACAGCATCTCTTTCTTCTTGWGTAATWTCCATAAACATTTTNCCTTTAATTATTTAAGATTGTAGCAGAAARAATTTAAAGACAAARTATCAAAGTGTTAAAAAAATGTACACAAAGGCTTAACAAAACTCTYCTATAATTTGGATATAAAAGGATACATAATGAAAAACAGTTTTTTAAAAACCTTAGTATTAGTTGCCTGTATGRGCWCACTTTCTTTTGCAGCTTCTATGAGTGAKAAGCCATTTGGAAGTGATAAAGATGTGAAATATTCACAAATGTTATGGATGCAATTAGAAAAAGCCAAGTTAAATAAAATTCCAGCAACCTTGTATTTAGGRGGMCCTCCTCATGGWCCAGTAAGAGAAGTGCTTGAAAGTACTATTGATGGAAAAAGAGTCATTATTAAAAGAAACTATGGTGGAAAAGAYATCACTATWRAAAAAGTAGAACAAAACCGAGCTAAATATTTAAAAGCAGTWACSGTTATGATTAAAAAAGATGGTTATGATCCTAAAAATAAAGATTGGTTTTGGGTTAAATATAAAGCAGATGGAACTTTACACCAAAGTCCTAAAAAAGATGCCCTTGCAGGAAAAGTAGGCGGTTGTATTGGTTGTCATAACAGTGCTTCTGGAAATGATTTAGTATTTGCACACAATAAAATGGCAAATGCAGATATTACTTTAGTTAAAGAAATGGAAATGATGAAAGATAAAAAAATGATGAAAAAAATGAAATAGCTTTAGCTATTTCATTTTGTTTTATCTGAAGTTTTCAAAGCTTAATGGCGATTTTAAGTCCAAGGTTCTTAAATGAGTCATTACAGTTTGTAAATCATCAATATTTTTACCAGTAACTCTTATTTCGTCCCCTTGATTAACAGATTTTACTTTTAATTTTAATTTTTTAATTTCTGTTTGTATGATTTTTGCTTCATCTTTTTGAATAGAATCAATTAATGGGTAAGTATATTTTCGATTAGCCCCTGAGCTGTCTTCTTTTTTTGGCTCATCTAAAGAATTAATAGGAATTCCTCTTTTATTTAACTTAGATAATAAAATATCATATAAAGCATCTACTTTATTATCACTTGATGAAATAAGAGTAATTGTTTTTGCACCCTCACTAAATTCGATATCTTTACTTCCACCTTTAAAGTCATATCTGTTGTTTGCTTCTTTTTGTGCTTGTACAATAGCATTTTTTAGTTCTTGAAAATCTAATTTTGCTGTAACATCAAATTGGTGTTCTTTTGTTGCCATAATATATCCTATTTATTATTTTCTTAGATTATATGAAAGTTATTATGTCATAAGCATTAAAGCGATTATTTTTATGTAAAAACCATTTTGTTAATACTGTATTATAAAAAGATTTGAACTCTGTTGTATAAATCAAGTTATTCTTTTTTAAGTTTGTTAAAGATGGGTAGTTTCCATATAAACCTCCCTTAACCCCTCCTCCTATTACAAAAGAAAAAGTAGCTGTTCCATGATCACTGCCCTTACTTGCATTTTCTTTTACACGTCGTCCAAACTCACTGTAAGTAAGAAATAATACCTCATCAAAAATATTTTCAGTTTTAAGCTCAGTAACAAAACTCTTAATTCCTGCATTTAATTCTTTTAATAAAACAGATAAATTTTCTTTTTGATTGGCATGGGTATCATAACTTTTTTGTGAGAGTTTAATCACAGATACTTCCATAGGTGATTTTATGATTTTTACTGCTTCTTTAAAAGAATTTGAGATATCACTGTTTTCAAACTCAATACTAACACTTACATCTTTGGCATACTTATTAACACTCAATAAAGAACGCTCAATTGTTTTTTCTTGTTTATATAAAAAGCCCAAAGTATCATCATTACTTGAAACGGATGTATCCAATTGTAGTCTGCTACCTTCTTTTAAAAAAGCACTTATGTTCTTCATTTGTAATACATCTAAGTTTTTAGAAAAGAGATGGCCTTTTTTTCTTTTTCCAAATACTATTGCATGTACTGGTTTTTCTTTAGATAATTTTTCTTTTTCTAAAACACCACTTAACCAACCTTCATCTAAATACTCATTACTCTTACTTCCAGTCTCTACAATCTCAATAGCTCTAAAGTGAGATAAGTTTTCTTTTTCGTATCCCAAACCATTGATTATTGCCATGTCATTGTTTTGGTACAAAGAATGAAGAAAATCCAAGTCTTTATTAATAGCTAGAGTTTCAGTAAGTTTTAAATACTCATCTTCTTTTAATGCAAGAGTGGGTCTTAAATCATAATAATTCTTTTCTTTATAAGGTATAACTATATTTAAATAATCAGCTCCCCCATTAAGCTCCAAAAGAACTAAAGTTTTTTTCTTGTTAGGACTTGCTAAAAAAGAAGTAGGCAAAGATAATACAAGGGCTGCTAAAATTGAGCTTTTAATAAAATTTCTTCTTTTCATATTCTTACCTTAATTGATAAATAGATTTTGTTAAAAGAAGAGAGAAATGTTTTTTATTGTTTTTAAATACATATTCTTCTTTACTTTCTATAGGGTAAAAATATGCTTGGAATACTTCATAGTTATTAATACCTAATTCTTTAAGTTTTTTAGGCTTTAGTTTTCTATTGAGAACTTTTTTAATAAAATTTTGTCTTAAAACAAAAGAAGAACTATCAATCCATGCTTTATTCCCCTCCCATCCTTTAACATTAGGAGGATTAAATAATTCTTGTCCCAGATTTTTTCCAAATTTGATTAAAAAACGAAGTTCTTTTGTACTTACAGTAATATCTAAGTTCTTAATAAGCCCTATCATTAATTCTTCTGGGCTTTTGATACTCTTATTGTTCATATTCCAAAAATCATCACTTATCAATAAACTTTGCATTAAGAAAGATATATCATAAGAAGATTCTTTAAAGTCTTTTGCCAAAGTCTTAACAAAACTGTCATTTATCTCTTCGCTTATAAATTCTTTATACAACTTAGAAACAATAAATATTCCCACCTGCTCTTGTTTTAAAATAATATCAATGATATCTTTTGCATCAAAGTTTCCACTTTGATTTAAAAAGGTTTTAGCTCCAAAATCATGGAACTTTTTTACTCTTAGGGTTATTTGTTTTTTTCTATTAACTCTTAGGCCAGTAAAGGCTCTTGCTGCTTCTTTTATATCCATCTCAGAGTAATTACCCTCCCCTAAAGTAAAAAGCTCTAAGAGCTCTCTGGCATAGTTTTCATTGGGATGGGATTTTTTATTGGAATTGTTGTCCAAATAAATAAGCATGGCCAAATCTTTTGAGCTTTTATGCAAAAAAGTATCAAAACTACCAAGAGCATTTTCTCTAAAGAGTTGATTTTGTTTGTACATGAAATAAGGATTCTTAACTACTTTGTAAGAGCTAACAAAATGATTGTGCCAAAACAGTGTCATTTTTTCTCTAAAGGCATGTTGGGGTTCAAGCATCATTTGATACCACCACATTTGAAGTTCTTTCATTTTTTTCACACGAGCTTTTCTCAATACTTTTTTTTGTTCTCGTGAAAGAGACTTTCTATTCTTAAGCGGCAAAGAAATTTCTCTTAAATCTTCTGGCACAGCCAAAGTCTTAGTATCTTTAGCAGAATGTATCAAAAAAGAAATCGCTTCTTTTTTACTAAAGCTTTGAAACAATTTTAAATCTGCTTGTGTATAAGAAAAAGAAGTACGATTTAAAAGATGTTTACTCTCTTCTACACTTAATGCAAAAGAAAAAGAAATAAAACTTATTAGTAAAAACAATAATTTCATTGTTGACCTTAATATCTATATATGAAAATTATAAGATGCCTATATTAACTTAATGTTAATAGTAGGAATGAAAAGCATTGTATCTTTGAAAAGTGGAGATTGATTCATAGGGGTGTAATTCTATTTTTATATATAAGATAAAAGAACATTATACGAGTAGTAAGTAAATTAATCGTTCATAAGGCTCTTCCTTCTGACTTTGTGAAAGCTAAATTTTTTTATTTTTTAGCGGAAAAAGGATATGACTGTTTGAGCGTAAGCAATGTGCTCTTTAGCACATTGTAGAGAGTTTCATATCCTAGCTAATAAATACAAATATTTAGGAACCCGAAGGGCTTTATCAACTCGTCAGTTGCTTTCTTGTTTCTTCTTTTCAAGAAAAGAAGAAAAAAAAGCGCAAAGGTACTTTGTATGAGCTCTTTAAACAATAGTTATATTATAGAAAAAGTGGAGATTCATTCATAGGGGTGTAAATTTCAAAGAACTTGTTAGTGGGCTTTAACTATTTGTAGATATCACCTCTACTATCAAATTTAATATTTGTATTTCCTCTTCACTCATATGAAATAATATTCTATATTTTGATACTCTTATTCTAAAAATGGGAGGAACATCATTTCCTGTTAATCTTTTTATATCTCCCTTTGGAAGATTTTGAATTACACTAAATATTTTTTCTTGAAGTTTTCTATCATATTTTGAGAACTTCTTTTCAAAAAGTTTTAGAGTATGATATTCTCATAAATTAAATTTACTTTTAAAATCATCATTTGAAGTAAATTTTTCATTTGCTAAAATTTCTAAAATTTCTTTTTCGTCGTCTGCTTCTAATATTAGTTTCGCTTGTTCTTTTGTTTTAGAATTTTTAGAAAGGTATTCACCTAAACTTTCTCTAATCATTTGTGAAATTGATTTTTTTTCAATGAAAGAAAATGCCCTTGCTTGTTCATATAACTCTTCATCTATTGTTAGATTTAATCTGTGCATATTAATTTCCTTTTGCGTAGTGATGTATAGATGTATTATAACATTAAAAATTAAATTTGTAAATCAATAAAATTTGGACTGAAGAGTCCATAACTTAATATATAAAATAGATGATATTTCATCCGATTACATAGATGTGATTTTCTATTAATTTTTATTAGCTCTTTAAACAATAGTTATATTATAGAAAAAGTGGAGATTCATTCTTAGGGGTGTAAATTTAAATTTGAAAACTAGAGATTCACTAACAAAAGTATCAATTTAAACTATTTGTATTTGTAACTGAAATATGGTATCATAGTCTATGAGTAAAAAAGATAAATTACTATTAAAGTTTTTAGAAAATCCAGCAAGAAAGGATTTGACTTTTAAGGAGCTAAGTTCTTTACTTATGTCCTTAGGGTTTATTAAAATAGAAGGTAGTGGATCTTCTGTAAAGTTTTATAATGAAGAAAAAGATTTATTAATAAATCTTCACAAACCACACCCAAGTGATATTCTAAAAGTATATCTAGTAAAACAAATACAAATTAAATTAAAGGAGCTAGCCAATGTCTAATACTATTGAATATAATGGTTATATTGGTACAGTTGAATATTCACAAGAAGATAAATGTTTTTTTGGCAAATTAAGTATGATTAATGATTTAGTTACTTTTGAAGCGTATACAGCTTCTGAGTTAGAAATTAATTTTAAAAATGCAGTTGATGAGTATTTAGATACGTGTAAACTATTAAATAAAGAACCTCAAAAAGCATTTAAAGGTGTTTTTAATATCAGAGTAGGAAGTGAACTTCACTTAGAAGCTGTTAGAAATGCTTTAAAAATTGGTGTTTCATTAAATTCGTATGTAAAAGGGCTAATAGAAAAAGATACAAAAGTATCTTTTCATAATTAAATTAAAGACACATATTTAAGTTTTTAGATGATACTTCATACTCTAATGCTTACCTTTAACGACGCGCTACCTTCCTTACTGGGCTTTGTTGTATTTTAATCTACAATTTGTTAATTACTAGGATCATTGGAAATGTCCTGAACAAAAGAAATTTTGTTTCCTTCTTTGTCAATTATTTCCGCCATTTTGATAACTTCTGGGTACTCTACAATTTCCCCAATGGGCAAATTAGCGTCCAAGATAACTTTGCACTTTGATTCTAGGTCATTTACCACAATAACTACTGTTGTACTGCCCGCACGTTCTAAATCGATTGAAACTTGAATCCACGCGTTTTCTAGAAGCTGCCATTCAGCAATACCTTCCATAGGCACAAGATCTGGCTCGCGTTCAAACAACTTTTGATACCACTCAAGGGCAAGCTCGAAGTTCTTTACAGGGATAACAGAGATAACACTATTAATATTTTTACTAGGCATTGTATTTCCTTAAATTATATAAAAGATTATATTCTACTCCTTATTAAATATAACTGCAAAATATTATTGCACGAAGTTCGCAGAATTCTCAGACAAAAAAATGCAAAGTTTAATTCTATGAGCTCTTTAAAGAGTAGTTATATTATAAAAAAGAGGAGATTCATTCTTAGGGCTGTAAATTTGCTTTGTTAAAGACACTTATTTAATCTTTTTAGATATACTCATCGGGCACATTTATGTGTAACTGTAAGGGCTGCGGCTGCAACTTTTGCCCTTACTTTTCTTAGATTATTATAATCGAAAAAATAAGAAGCTCAAAATCAAAATAGTTATTTTCCTATATTCAAATTATCTTAAAATTCCGACAAAATAGTTATATGATAAACGGATTTAAAATATAAAATTTAAGCATAATTTTATGAATATATTCAATAAGTTTAAGTTTCATTTTCCTATAATTTATTTGTAATTTAGATAAATAAAATATTGATTTACTTTAATTTATGAGTATCTCTAAATAATAAACTAAGGTAAATATTATGAAGAAAAGCAAGGGCACAATTGTAAGGCGAAACAAAATACCAGAAAATGAAGGTATTCCACTTAGTACACCTTTATCTGCATCTGTAATGTATCATTATGAAAATATTGAACAAGTAAAAGCTTTAAACGAGAAAAAAATTGAAGGCTTTTCTTATGCCAGATATGCAAATCCTAATGCTAAGATTTTGGCAGAAAAGATTTCTTGGTTAGAAGATGCCAAAGGTGGGTTTATTACCGCTTCTGGTATGTCTGCATTGTCTTGTGTCTTTTTAGCTTTACTAAAAAAAGGGGATACAATAGCTGCTTCAAAACAGCTATATGGGCAATCTTTAAAAATGCTTACAAAAATGCTTCCTCGTATGGGCTTTGAAACTAAATTTTTTGATTCTTCTGATCCTAGTACTTTTGCTGAAGCCATTACCCCCACAACCAAAATTATTTTAGTAGAAATCGAATCAAACCCTTTACTTAGAATTACCTATTTTGATGAATTGGTAAAAGTAGCTAAAGAATCATCTGCTTTAATAATGGTAGACAATACTTTTACAACGCCTTCAGGATTTAAGCCCTTAAACCATGGTGCTAGTTTAGTAATGCATTCTGTTTCAAAAATCTTATCAGGACATAGTGATTTAAATTTAGGATATATTGGGTCAAACGACGATAAACTTCTTGAAGATATTGATGAGCTTATTGCAAATTTTGGACTTAATTCTAACCCTTTTAATTGTTGGCTAGCTGAGAGAGGATTACATACTTTTGATTTAAGATTTAAAGAAGCACAAAGAAATGCAGCTAAACTGGCAGCTCTTCTTGAAGATCATCCAAAAATTTCCAAACTCTATTATCCMGGCCTTGCCTCKCATCCTGAACATTTACTGGCAAAAACAATGCTAAAAGGTAATTTTGGCACAATAGTTAGTTTTGTATTAAAAGGTGACTATCAAAATGTAAATAAYTTTCTTAATGCTGCAAAGGATATCCCYTATGGAAGTACATTAGGAGATGTTTCAACATTAGTAGTTGTACCTTCAATCTCTTCTCATCGCCATTTAAATAAAGAAGAGAGACTCGMGCTTGGAATAGAAGATACCTTGATTAGAGTATCTTTGGGAATAGAAGCCTTTTCTTTAATTAAAAGTGATTTTTTAACAGGATTAGAGGAAGCCTAAGTTTTTATCTTAAAAGTGGATTTCCT
The DNA here is from genome assembly GCA_002733685.1 of Arcobacter sp. Lineage (GTDB taxonomy): Bacteria > Campylobacterota > Campylobacteria > Campylobacterales > Arcobacteraceae > NORP36. The sequence goes on from NVWN01000003.1 coordinate 250,324, forward strand.
GCCCCTGGGGTGTAATTTTCATCCCATAGATCTATTAACTTACTTAGAATCATTATTTTGCCTTCCCTTTTAAAAAGTTTCATCATTTCTGTTTTATGTTATAGCTTATTGCTATATTCCATTATACGAGGGGTGTATGTTTGATGTTTCTTCTATTAAAGACTCAGGGAGCTGGTTAAAGAAGAACCAATTGATTGAGATATAAGGATGTCTTTTAATTTATCTATTATTTCATTATAATCATGCATTAACAATTATGATAATTTAAAAATATTTGTACACCAAAAGGAAACTAATGAAAGAGAAGGCCTTGATAAGATATAAGGAACTAACAGAAAAAGCTATTATTATTCAAAATAGTAAATATCAGACTGATAGTGGTCTTTACGGATTTGTAACAAGAGTTGATAATGATTTATTTACCACGTGGAAAGTTCAAGTTAAAAGTTTTATAATTAAATATTTTGGGAAAGACTCCATGTTTTATGAAGGTTTTGAAAAAATTGAGAATTCAAAAGGTAACATATCCAACAAACCCATTTTTGAGAAAATGTTTTCTTTTTTTAAAGCGATGGAAGATGAATTAGAAGAAATAGAAATAACTAATGAAGCAGTGATAGAGAATAAGAAACTAAAAAATCAAACAAATAAAATTTTTATTGTTCATGGGCATGATGGTGAAGCCAAAATTGAAATTGCGAGATTTATAGAAAAGTTAGGATTTGAACCAATTATTTTACATGAACAAGCCAGTTCAAATAGTACAATAATAGAGAAGATTGAAGATTATATAGATGAAGTTTCATTTGGAATTGTATTATACACTGAATGCGATGTTGGAGGAAAAGATGTAGATAATTTAAGCCCCAGAGCAAGACAAAATGTTGTTTTTGAGCATGGTTATTTAATAGGAAATTTAGGTAGAGAAAATGTATGTTCACTTGTGAAAGGGAATGTAGAAACTCCTGGTGATTTAGGAGGTATAGTATATATGAAGATGAATGATGATAGTTGGCATGTTTCTTTAGCTAAGGAATTAAAAAAGGCTGGATATAAAATTGACTTCAATAAGATATTATAGGATAAGATTTACTTATCCTAGTAATTGGTAATAAACACCTACTTAACCTTCTAGAAAAGGTGCCTGGCACTAATTAGTAACTTTTCTTAACTAAAATTTAAGAATAATGATTAGATATTAAGAGCTCTTACAAGTAACCTTTGCGCTTTTTTCTTTTTCTTAATTGTTAGAAAAAGAAACAAAAAGAAGCAACTGACGAGATGATAAAGCCCTTCGGGTTCCTAAATATTTTTATTGTTTAACTAGGCTGTGGAACTCGTTAAAATGTGCTAACAGCACATTTCTTTACACTCAAACAGTCCTCGCCTTTTTCCGTTAAAAAATAAAAAGATTTAGCTTTCTCAAAGTCAGGGGAAGAGCCGTTAGGAATATAGTTTATTAATAGATTTAATTATTTCATATATTTTTACGTTCAAGAAAAAAAGAAAATATTTTAAAGGAAAACGTGGAGCGTTGTTCTGACTTTATTGAAGCCGAGCGTTTATTTATTGTTTCGAAACAGCCTGAGGACTGTGTGACCGTTAAGAAAGGTGCCTTAATGCACGTTTTAGGGAGTTCCGCAAGGCAGAAACAATAAATAACAAGTGAGGGAAGCTGCAAGCCTTCAACAACCGTCAGTTGCTTTCTTGTTTCTTCTTTTCAAGAAAAGAAGAAAAAAAACGAATACGCTAGCTTTCACGAGCTCTAAACTCGACTCATAAAATATTATATAAATATAAAATCACACTCAAAAGAATAAACTTAGTAATTTAGCTTTCTCAAAGTCAGAGGAAGAACTTTTGTGAATGTAGTTATTCATTAGATTTGATTATATTTTGTATATATTTATAAAAGAAGAAATGCTGGATTAGGGATAAGAAAAAAGTGTAGAAATAAAAGAAAATGGTTTTAAATAAAAAGAATAAAAAGAAAGAAAATCTTTCTTTTTATTTATTCTGGTTTTGGTTGTGGTAAAACTAAATTTAAAACGATACCAATAATAGCACCTAATCCAATTCCTGAAAATGCAATATCAAAGAAATTAAAATTCATTCCTCCAATTGAAAATACTAGAATAATCGAGATAATCGCCATGTTTCTTGGGCAAGAAAAATCAGGTTTGTCTTTCACTAAAGTAGAGATACCAATACTAGCAATCATTCCAAATAATAAAAGCATAATTCCACCCATTACTGGTGTTGGAATAGTAGCTAAGATTCCTCCTAATTTACCAACAAATGCAAGTACAATAGCTGCTAGTGCTGCCCAGGTCATAATTGCTGGGTTAAAGGCTTTTGTTAGTGTAACTGCTCCTGTTACTTCTGAATACGTAGTATTTGGAGGCCCACCTAATAAAGAAGCGGCTGATGTTGCTAATCCATCTCCTAAAAGAGTATTTTTTAAACCTGGATTTTCTAAATAATCTTTTTTCGTTACATTTGAAATAGCCAACATATCACCAATATGCTCAATAGCAGGCGCAATTGCAATAGGTAAGATAAAAATAATAGCTTCTAAATTAAATTCAGGTGCTACAAAAGCAGGCATTGCAAACCATGGCGCATCAGCTACTTTTTGAAAATCAACCAATCCAAAATATAAAGAAGCCGCATAACCAGCTAAAATTCCTAATAAAATAGGAATAAGTTTAAGTACACCTTTTGCCATTAAAGATACAAAAATAGTAACAAATAAAGCCAACATTGAAATAATCATAGCTTGATCTTGTGGAACTAAAACAAAAGATCCATCTCCTGATTTTCCCATTGCTAAATTAACAGCAACAGGTGCTAAAATAAGACCAATACTCATAATTACAGGGCCTACTACAATAGCTGGTAATAATTTATGAATAAAACCACTACCTCTTAATCTGATTAATAATGAAAGTACTACATAAAATATTCCCGCAGCAACAAGTCCTGACATTGTTCCAGCGATACCCCACTTTTGTACTCCATAAGAAATAGGAGCAATAAAAGCAAAAGAAGATGCTAAAAAAATTGGGGGAACATTTTTTCTATTTACTACTTGAAAAATCAAAGTTCCAAGTCCTGCTGTAAATAGTGCAACATTGGGATCAAGTCCCGTTAAAATTGGAACTAATACAAGCGCTCCAAATGCAACAAAAAGAAACTGTAAACCTAATAAGCTGTCTTTTAATCTAAAATTGTAGGCGGTTTTTTCCATACTATACCTTTTTTCTTGAGTTTTCAAATTATAGCAAATTTTTCTCAAAAAGTATTTAGCATTAATGGCTTATATTGTATAATACGAAAATTAAATAATTTATCTTCTTTTGAAGATAGAAACGAAGAATAGGAATTAATATGTATAAAGAAAGTAGCAACGTTGTTGTAAAACATCTCGTAAACCGTTTAAGAGATGTAAGAACAGCTTCTAATGAATTCAGAATGACTATTGAAGAGATATCAAGAATAATTGCAGCAGAAGCATTATGTGACTTTGAAACAGTAAGTCAAAATATCAATACTTGGCAAGGCTCATTAGATGTACAAATGATTGAAGTACAAAAACTGGTTTTAGTTCCTATTTTAAGAGCTGGGGAACCTATGCTTACAGGTATTTTAAAAACACTGCCTTATGCACGAAGTGGATTTTTAGCTATGAAAAGAGATGAAGAAACATCTTTATCAAAACTTTTTTATGAAAACATTCCAAACCTAGAAGGAAGAACTGTTTTATTACTTGACCCAATGGTTGCAACTGGTGGTTCTTTAATAGATGGAATTGATTTTTTAAAAGGCAAAAACCCAAAAAGAATTATTTCATTAAATGTTCTTGGTTCTCCTGAAGGTATCAAAAAAGTACAAGAAGCACATCCTGATGTAGATATTTATATTGCACAAATTGATGAGCGTTTGGATGAAAATAATTATATCAGACCAGGTCTTGGAGACGCAGGCGATAGAGCTTTTAATACAAACGATTAAAAATTCAAAATATAAAATTAATATTAATTTAAATAATTAATATTAATTTATTATATTTTTATAATAAATAAGCTAAAATCATGTTTTAAATCAAGGTAAAATATCTTCTTTTATTTTATACTTCATAAAATAATCATTTAGGTTAAACATGCAAAAACAACTCATTCAAAAATACAATATCCCAGGCCCTAGATATACYAGTTACCCTACTGTTCCTTTTTGGAATAAAGAAGGTATTTCDATACAAGACTGGACMARYTCTTTTCAAAARTCTTTTATRCAAAGCAATGAAAAAGAAGGWATYTCTTTATACATTCACCTGCCYTTTTGTGARAGTTTATGTACTTTTTGTGCCTGTCATAAAATCATTACTAAAAAACAYGAAAAAGAAGAAGACTATATACAAACACTTTTAAAAGARTGGGCTTTATATGTTGCTTTATTCCCCCAAAAAGCCATTATTAAAGAGCTTCATTTAGGTGGAGGAACRCCTACKTTYTTTTCTTCAAAAAATTTAAAGMTWTTAATTGATGGTATTTTAGAACTTTCCTGTAAACATGAAAATCATGAATTTTCTTTTGAAGGACATCCAGGSAATACYACAAAAGAACAATTACAAACRCTTTTTGATTTGGGTTTTTCAAGAGTTAGTTTTGGGGTKCAAGATTACAATGAAAAAGTACAAAAAGCYATTCATAGAAATCAAAGTTTTRAACAAGTAGAACAAGTTACKYYTTGGGCAAGAGAAATTGGYTAYAAATCWATTAGCCATGATTTGATTTTTGGTTTGCCTTTTCAAACAAAAGAAAATGTGATTCATACWATAAATAAAACAAAAGAATTACAACCTGATCGAATTTCATTTTATTCTTATGCYCATGTRCCTTGGATTAAAGGWYTWGGKCAGMGAGGTTATGATGAAAAAGACTTRCCAAAAGATGARATAAAAAGAGAACTTTAYGAAATAGGAAAAGAACTTTTTGCSCAAATGGGATACWRCGAAATTGGAATGGATCATTTTTCTTTARAAACAGACTCTTTATATAAAGCAACACAAGAAAATACCCTACACCGTAACTTTATGGGMTATACAGCTAATAAAACACTTTTAATGGTGGGYTTAGGTATGTCTTCTATTAGTGATTCWTGGTATGGTTTTGCACAAAATGCAAAAGATATAAAAGARTATACAKCTTTAGTTAATGAKGGTATTTTACCTRTTTTTAAAGGGCATTTATTAAGTRAAGAAGATTTATCCATTAGACAACATATTTTAAATATTATGTGYAGTTTTAAAACCACTTGGAACAAKGAAGAAAGYTATATAAAAAGTTTGGCAGAATCYTTAGCKTTATTGGARGAAATGCAAAAYGATGGSCTTGTAGATATAAAWGAAGATGGTTTGAGTATTCCTKCTAATGCAAGACCTTTTATAAGAAATATTTGTATGGCTTTTGATAAACATCTAATACATGCAAAACCTCAAACAAAACTTTTTTCAATGACTATTTAAATATAGTCTTTGGGGGATGAATAAAGATAAGAAAAACCTTCTTTTCTAAGTTTATCACTGTTTATTATTCGATTTTTATATTCTTTCTTAGAAGAAAATTGTACGCTTAAAAATTCATATTTTTTAGCATTATAATCGTATATTTCTTTTTTACATAAATGCACAGGCGAGCAAAGATTATAAATACCTTCTAAATCATACTTAAGTGCATATTTAATAGCAGCTATAACATCGTCTCTGTGTACATAATTTACTTTTTCTTTGGCACAAGTAAGGATTTTATTGCTAAAATATTTTCCTGCAATTCTATTGTATCCCATTAAACCAGCACATCTAAAAATAAGATTTGTTCTCTTAGAGACTTGTATTTCTGCACATAATGCAAGATTAGAGCTATCTGATAAAAGAGTAAAATCTTCTGTATAGTCCCCTTCTTTTTTGGGATAAACAGAAGTAGTGGAAATAAAAATCACTTTAGTTTTTTTAAGAATTTTATTATAAATTTTTTCTAATAAAAGCAAATAGTTTTCAGCTTTAGAAGGTGGAATATTTATAAATAAAATATCACAAGCTAAAAAATCATCCAAAGAAGATAAAGTATTATCGTTAAGTAAATACGCATCAAAACCTTCTTCTTTTAGTTTATTTAAACTAGAAGAAGAGCTAACGCTGCATTTTAAATGATAATCTTTTTTTATACTATTAGCTAATGCAAGACCTAACCAACCACAGCCTAGAATAGAAAAGTTTTTCACTTATTCTCTTTTAGTTCTTTTACTTCTTGCCTCAATGCCTGCATTTCTGTAATTAAAATATCCAGTTTTTTTGAATCTTCATGAAGTTCTTCTTTTAATTCTGCATCTTGTAGTTTTTGCATTTCACCAATAATAACAGCAACAAAAAGATTAAAAAATACAAAAGCAGCAATTATAATAAAAGAAACAAAATAAATCCAAGCCCAAGGGTGTACTTCCATAGCTTCATACATTACATCTGTCCAATCTTCAAAAGTAAGTACTCTAAACAGCGTTAACATAGATACTAAAAAATCACTCCATAAACCAGAAGGCAAAGCTTCAAAATAGAAATTTCCAATAATGGCATAAATATAAAAKATRATAAACATYAAAATAACAATATCWATAATAGAAGGAATTGCTTTAATTAACATATCAATTATTTTTTTAAGTTCAGGACGTGAGGTAAATACTCTTAAAACTCTAAAAACCCTCATTAATCTTGCAATTGCCGCAAAATCAGAACCTTGAAGGGGTAATAAGGTTATAAAAACAATAGTAAAATCAAATACATTCCAACCTGATTTAAAAAAGTTTGAGAACTTCTTTTCAGATACCATCTTAATTGCCAATTCAAAAACAAAATAAACAGTAACAAAATAATCTGCAAACACTAAGAATAATGAATAAGAGCTCTCAACATCACCAATGGTTTTAAACCCAAGAACACAAGCGTATAATAAAATTATAATCGTAGTTAAATTAGAAAAGCCCCTTGAGTCCCTAATTTTAATTATTCTATTTAAGGGGCTCAAGTTTTAAGTCCTTTAAAATGGCATAAAATAAAATAAACCAACCAATAATCATTAATGCTCCTCCAATAGGAGTAATTGCACCTAAAATTGCTTTTTCTAAAAAAACCAAAGCATATAAAGAAGCAGCAAAAACAAGGGTTCCAATAAAAATAAAATACGCACTTATTTTTATTTTTTTAGAATTTGGCATAATAGTTGAGATAAATGCAAGAGCAAATAAACCCAATATATTATAAAAAGTATAAGATACAGCAGTATGATAAATAGCTAAATAATATTCATTTAAAATATCTTTTACCGCATGTGCACCAAAAGCACCCAGAATAATATTAATTGCCATCATAAAACTTGCTAGTAGAAGTATAAACTTTGTAGTATTCGTAATTTTCAAATTAGTCCTTTAATATAATTAATATTAAAGGGATTATAGCTAAAAATAATTAATGATTTATGAGGGTATTTGATTTTCGTCTGGAAGGTTTTTTTCTTTCTTTTCTTTTTTCTCTTTCTTTTTTGAAGAGAAACCTGAACCTTTTTTTTCTTTTTTCACGAGATTGAGTTCATTAATTAAACTCTTGTAATCAATGTTTTCTTTGTTCATATAAGCAAAACATGCAGCAATAGAAGCAATAGCATTGGGTACTTCTTTTTTCTTTTTATACGCTTGTATATTTTTCTCACTTACTTTGATTACATCAGTGAATTTAGGAATACTTAATTCCGCATCTAAGAGTAGTTTTTTAAAATCAATAAAAGTCATTTTTTATCCAATATTTATATATTTTTCTTATTATAATCAATTTGCAATAAAAAAGATATAAAAGAATAATAATATATAGCTAAAAGCTATATATTATAACTATTTCCTACATATTTTTGATATCTGTTATATAAATTCCAATAAACAATAGGGATATTTAAGATAATATCCTTAGGAATAGAATAAACTTCGACATCTGTGTGTGCACTGTATTCATGCAATAAAACATTTTCTTCTAAAATATTYTCTTCATTAAAAAAGTCATTTTCATRAATTATATTTGTTTCATATTTTTCTTTGTTTTTTTCCAAACATTTTTTTACACTTCCTTTTATAACAAGATTTAAACAATCTTTTGTATTCGTAATTTTCTCACCTTTTAAAAACGAAAGAACAGTAAAACTTTTAACAATTTTACTTTGTACTTGATACGACAAGGATTCAGAAAAAATATCAAATCGGTTTAATAAATCATGTTTTGTAATTTTATCTTCTAAGGATTCTTCTAAAGAATTGTTTTTAATAAAATACATATACACAGATTTTGGAATKACCAAAGCTTTTACATAMGAATCCGTTCTATACGTATTTTCTGGTAAATCGTCTATTAAAGCAAYATCATCTCCAATAAAAGAGCCAGAATAAATATATTTRGAAACTTGTTSAAACATAGAAATTTTTTCAACAGTTCCAGATAAWATTAAGAATACCTCTTTMAGTTCWGATTTTTCTTTTAACATAATKGTGCCTGGATTAAAAGTAACAATATCACAATTTAATAAACGCTCAATTTCATGAATAGAAACTTCATCAAAAGCATCCCTTACATAAGARAAAGCATCTCTTCTTAAATAATCTTTATTAGAAGRAACCAAAACATCTACKGAACCAAAAGAAGCTTCTGAGCCAATTACTTTTTGAATTTGAGAATATTCTTGTKTTTCWGTRTGTGCTAAAATAATRTTAGAAGATTGATCATTTTCAAAATCTTTTGCATCTCCATGAATCATACCTCCACCAATATCTAGYTTTTTTAAATYAACTTTTGTTAAATAGGCATCTTTTACTTTTTGAATATAAGAARCACTAACACCATTTTCYCCAAGCATTGARTCCAATACTTTAAAAGAAGAAATATCAGCTAAATGGGCATAAGWTACATAATCAACTTCAAAAAAAGTTCTAAAAAATAAAATATTTGTTTCTATTGGATGAGGAGATAAAACAGCTTTTACTTCTAAACCTTCAATATCATTCCAAGTATCAAAGTCTAAATCATGGAAATCAAAGTAGTTCTCAAATTGACTTTTTTCTATAGACAATAAAGAAGACAGTTTTTCAAATACACTAAGACGCACCAATTTTGTAGAATAGTACTTTATTTTATGATCTGTTTGTAAAAGTGTTGTAAGMCCTGCAAAATGATCATCATGGGCATGRGTATGRAAAATACCTTCTATATCATTTAARCCTATTCCCAGRGCATTTAAAATCACTTTAATATTGGGTCCCGCATCAATTAGATATATTTTTCCTTGGTAGGTTATAACAGAAGCCATGGACGGAGAATTAAGTGCCCAACCATCTCCTTGTCCTGAATGAATTACAGAAAAATAATCTTTTTTGATATCATAAAAGCCCAAAGTATAAGGAGACTTATATKMWGCTAAWGCTTCTAAATTTAAATCAACAATWACATATTCATCTTTRTATCTTATTTCAAAAATATTAAATGMAATTCTTTTCATATAMACTTCATTTTTAATTTCAATTCTTATATTGTCATTTAAGTATTTTTTTTCAATAAGYTCRTTTGTTTCTTTGATTTTTCCAAAAGCRAACTTGATCTTTATTTTCATTAGCTCACTGGCTTCTTTTTTACTTAAACCACAGGACTCTATTTCTTCTATAGTTCTTAAGCCATARTTYCCTTTGAAAATATACTCACATTGWGCATCRACTTGYAAAGTAGATCCAATTAACATKGGTTTATGACCGTCATTATTGGGATGATTGGGGATTATCATACCTTGTCTGTATAACATTTGAAGTACAGGAAATTCACAAAGATTCGTAAAAGATAGGTTTTGAACATTTAAGTCATTTAATAAAATCGCATTAGGACCCGTCTCATAAATAACGCCGCCTTGCTCTGTTTTTGATATGTGTTTTTTTGAAATAAGATGTTTTACAACATCTTCAGGAGAGCTACAAAGAATTTTTAACTTGGCTTCTTTTATTTCAATAAAAAAGATACCTAAACTAACTTCCGTTTTTTGTATATATTTCATGTACCTAACCAATAAAGAGATTTATTCATTAGTATACATAAAAATTAAAATAAAATCAATAAAATTATTTTATATCAACTTCCCAGAAAAAGTCAATCCATTTTGTAGCTTCCTTAACAGCAAAGTCAGGCTGTATAACGGCACTTGGTTTATAAAATATAGTCGCTAATTTAAATTCAGTATCAGGGAATTTATGGCAAAGAACTTTAATTATTTCTCTCATTGTTTCACCTGAATCTACAATATCATCAACAATTAATACTCTTTTGCTCTTGCTCATATCTGGGATATTAAAGATTTCAAAGGTATCTAATTTTTGTGTTCCATTGTAATGAATTGAATTAATACTAAAAGCATGTCTTATATCATAGGCTTGTGCTATAAGATGACATAAGGTTAAACCACCTCTTGCTACTCCTAAAATTACATCAGGGTTAAATGTTCTACATTTATCTGCTAAGATTTGTGTATCTTCTTTAAATTCATCGTATGAATAATAATATTTTTCTATTTCCACTTCTTATCCTTGTAGTACGAAAACTAAACAAGAAATCGCTGTAATTGCTAAAATTCCAATATTTAAATCGCTGAATTCTTTTCTAGCAAGTTTAATAATCGTATAMACCATAAAACCAGCMGCWATTCCATTAGTAATTGAAAAAGTAAGMGGCATTAATAAAACAATAAAAAAAGCAGCAGCACCWGTAGCAAAACCAGCTTTTTCAAAATTAATTTTTCCAAGYTCWGTAAACATAAGAACACCAACAACTACAAGTACAGGGAAAATTGCATTTCCTGGAATTGCTTTAAATAAAGGCAACATAAATAAAGTAGCTACAAAAAACATTGCAGTAAAAACAGCTGTTAATCCTGTTCGTCCACCCGCTTCCACACCAGAAGCACTTTCAATAAATGACGTTGTTGTTGAAACACCCAATAAACTTCCACCAACAGTTGCAAATGCATCTGCTTCCAGAGTTTTTTGTAATGATTTATCATTTTTATCATTTTCTTGGAATAAGTTAGCTCTAGTACCAACACCTGTAAGCGTACCTAAAGTATCAAACATATCTGTAATTAAAAAAGTAATAATAACAGGGAATAAAGCCAAAGTAAAAGCACTCACAATATCCAGTTTCATTGCAATTGGAGCAATTGAAGCAGGAAGAGAAAAGAACTCAGTAGGTAAAGTTGATAAACCAAGAGACCAGGCAATAATAGAAGTAATTGCTATTGAAAAAATAAATGCACCTTTTAATTTATACGCATAAAAAGAAAATGCTAAAACCAAACCAAGAGCACCTAATAATACATTTGAGTCCGAAAAATCACCTAATTGTACTAAAGTAGCAGGATTATCAACAATCATACCCATGTTCTTTAAACCAATAAAAGCTATAAACGTACCAATACCAGCTGATATTGCGCGTCTTAAATCCATAGGAATTGAAGTCATTATCCAAACTCTAAAGTTAGTAAAAGATAAGATGGTAAACAATGCACCTGAAATAAATACTATTCCTAAAGCAGTTTCCCAAGGAATTTTCATTCCAAGAACCAAACCATAAGTAAAGTAAGCATTAAGCCCCATACCAACACTCATTGCAACTGGTGTATTAGACCAAAGACCTGAAAATAATGTTGCAAGAATAGTAATAATTGCTGTTGCAGTAATAACTGCACCCATAGGTAAACCTGCATCGGAAAGAATAAATCCATTTACAGGAACAATGTACATCATTGTTAAAAATGTGGTAAAACCGGCTGTAAACTCTGTTTTCACGTTCGTACCGTGTGTGTTAAGTTTAAAAAGACTCATATAAGACACCCTTTTGTTTGTATGCAAAATGCATATTTTTATTTTAAGAAAGCTTGGATTATATCTAAATCAAAATAATAAGGCAGTTAAAAGTTAAAAGTATTAAGAATTTTAAATAATAATTTTACTTTACTTCTCAAATAAGTTTCTTTGATAGTTATTTGTGAGCAATTAATTAGATTCTATAACAAACTTGCAATGATTTTTATGCCTTTTTCAATCTCCTGTATATTTGCATTTGAGAAATTAAAACGTGCTTCTTTACTTTGTCTATTATCATAATAAAAAACACTTGCGGGAACAATAGCTATATTTTTTTCTAAGGCTTTTTTTGCAATAAGATAAGAATCTTGCTCAAAACTACCATATATAAACATGCCCCCATCAGGTTTATTAAAATGAAAACTTGGTATATATTTATTTAAACAAAAAGCCATAAATTCCATTTTATTTTTATAGTCTTTTTTTGTTTTTTCTAAGTGCGCAAAAATATCATTATTTTCTAAATAGGAAGAAATAATGTGCTGAGATAAAGAAGAAGTATGTAAATCCAAGGCTTCTTTAACAATAATAACCTTATCCAGTAAACTTTCATTTGCGCGTATCCACCCTACTCTAAGTCCAGGTGCAATAATTTTTGAAAAACTCCCTAAATGAAAAGATTTTTCATAAAAAGAAGAAATAGGAATATTAATCTTTCCATCAAAACGTAAAAACATATAAGCATCATCTTCTATTAAAAGTGATTTTGATTCTTTTAAGTGCAATAAACACTCATCTTTTTGTTTTTGATTATACGAAGTCGTATTGGGATTTTGTAAAGTACTCATTAAATACAAAGCATTATTTTGTTTTAATACATTTTTCAAAGAAGATATATTTTTAAATCCTTTTAATTTTAAACCCAATAATTTATATGCATTTAATGCTCCTATATAAGATGGCTCTTGTACAATAACTTCTTCTTTTATACATGTTTTTCCAATCATATCAAAAGCTTGTTGACTGCCTGTTGTAATTAAAATTTCACTGGCTTTTGTTTTAAAACCCAAATGTTTTGTATACCATAAAGCTATTTGTTCTCTTAAGGCTAATAATCCTCGTGAACTCATATATTGTAAAGCTTCTTCGTTTTTTAATACTTCTTTGCTTGCTTCTTGAATTTCTTTTAAGGGAAAATTATTACTTGAGGGTAAACCACCTGCAAAAGAGATTGTATCTTCATTGATACAATCTAATATTTCTCTTATATATGACCTTTTCATTTTCTTATCCTTTTCTATTCATAAGTATATTAAAAAATAAAAAAAAACTCTTTACTCTTATTTCTTAAATAATTGTTCCATATTGCTATTTATGCTATACTTTTTCATGAAAAAAGAAACAAAACAATACAGGCAAAAAATTGTCAATAATACGTACTATTATATATATAAGAATATTGCTCAAGATATATCTTTAGAAGAATTAGCAAAACTCTCTTCTTTATCAAAATACCATTTTCATCGTATTTTCAAAGAAGAGAGTAAAAATACTATTTTTTTTGAATTAAGGTCTATACGCTTACAAAAAGCAGCCAATTTACTTATAACAAATAATTATTCTAGTATTTTAGAAATAGCAAATGAATGTGGTTATTCTTCCCATTCGTCTTTTATTAAAGCCTTTAAAAAAATGTTTTTTTATTCTCCTAAAGAATGGAGAAAAGAAAAGTATAAAGAATATTCAGCTTCTTTATTAAAAAAATTTCAAAACAATAAAAATTTTGATGCACTGGAAGTAAAAATTAAAGTAACACCCTCTATTTTATGTACCTATCTTAGACATAAAGGATATAACAACAATATTTCTAAAACCTGGGAAAAACTAAATGCGATAGTTTATGAAAATAATATTACAAAACAAAGACAAATAGCTATTTACCATGATAATCCAACAATAATTCCCCTAAAGGATTGTTCTTATGTTGCATGTATAGAAATATCGCCCAATGAAAATACTCTTCTATCTACTTTTATTATTGAAGAAGGTTTATGTGCTGTTTTTAGTTTTAAGGGCGTGTATGGGGATATCTTGAATTTTATACGATATGTTTATCATTTTTGGTTACCAAACTCTGGATACGAAGCAAAAACAAATCCAGCCTATAGTATTTTTAAAAAAAACCATTTTACCTCAGAAGAAAAAGAGTTTGATTTAGAATTTTATCTTCCAGTAAAAGTTATCTACTAAGAATAAGAAGTAAAACTTGCTACAACTTTTGCAACAACTCTTATCTCTTCTTCTTTAAAAACTAAATGTGAAAACTTTTTATTTATACTCACAAAAACAAAAGTATTTTTAATTCTTTTTGCTTTTTTAAGCCAAAGTGCATTCTCATAATCAAGTAAATATAAACAGCCATCGCTTAGTGTATCCACATCCAAAGAAGCTACAAGTAAGGATTTATCTTGTATCAAATCTTGCATAGATTCACCATCAAGCTTAATTACAAATAAAGAAGAAATACGAGGTTTTCCTTTTAATAAAGAAGGTGAAAAATGTAAAACTTCTTTTTGTTTTAAGCTTTGATTGTAATATTCCAGAGTAATTAAGTCTTTCATATTATAAAGAAGTAAGTCTAAGAATAATTTGTTTTGTTTCTTCATCATCAAAAAAAATATTATTATGCAACTCTTTATGTATTGTTTTAATTAAAAGTATTTTTTCTTCTTTTGAATGTTTTTTAGAAATAAAATCTTTTACTCTTTTTTCATAAGAGAATATCAATTCATCTTTTTTAATATGACTTGGTTTTATGTTTTTACTTTGTTTTGTAAAATAAAACAAAAAAACTCCAATCATTGTAAATACAATAATAAATAGTATTTGTTCCAAGTGTTTTCCTTTATAGTATTTGAGGTATCAAAATTTTAAAGTTTGCACCTTTGTATTCATTATCTTGATAAGTAAAGGTTTTATTTTCTAAACTTAATTTTCCATTCATATTATCTTCAACAATCAACTTACTCATATATAAGCCAATTCCAGTACCTTCTTTTTTGTTAAAGGTAAAATGAGAATCAAATACTTGATTAATAATAGCATTCTTAATCCCCCCTGCATTGTCCTTAATTTCAATAATGACATTGTTTTTTTCAATATATGCATCTATAAAAATATACTTCTTGCAATCTACTTTTAATAACTCTTCTTTAGCATTTAAAATAATATTCATAAAAACTTGAATTAGTTCATTTGGGATTCCATATACATCAATATCATCAACTTGAGTAATAACAGTAATGTTTAATATTTTCAACTCTGCTTCTAAAAGTGTCATTGTTTTTGTTATGACTTCATTTAATTTAAAGTTTTTTGTATTTTTATCTTCTTTAAAAAAGTTTCTAAAATCATCAATCGTATCGGATAAATATAAAGCATTATTAAAAATATTATCTACGCTTTTATAAAACTCTTTGTCATCTAAAGTATCCATTTCTCTTAAAAGTTTTAAATTACTTGAACAAATAGAAATAACAGATAAGGGCTGTCTCCACTGATGTGCCATATTCTCAAACATTTCACCAATAGCAGCCATTTTACTTTGTTGTATAAGTAAAATTTCTTTTTCTTTTATTTTAAGATCTTGTTTTTTTATTTCACTAATATCTTGACTTACTCCTACATAAGAAGTTATTTCATTTTTTGAGTTTTTAATAGCTGAAACAGTTGTAAGTGCATAAAATTTCTCACCATTTCTTTTATAATATCTGCCCTCACCTGTCCAGGTATCTTTAATAGCAGTAATTCTTTTAAGTTTATTGCCAAAAACAAAATTCTTGATTCTTAAAATCGCATCAAGCGTGTAACCTGTAGTCTCTTCAAAGGATTTATTTACATATTCAAAATGTCCATGTGCATCTGTTATAAAAATTGCATTACTGTTATACGTAAGTGCATTACTCAATCTTTTTAATTTAAAATGTTCTTTTTCCAGCTGTTTATTTTTAATATTTAATTCTTTTGTTTTTTTTGCAACTAACAATCTCAATTTTTGTGGTTGTTTAAGCAATAAATACAAAGAATATGCCAAAAGAAATGATATTAAAACATTTAAAAAGTATGTGAAAAGCAAAAGCCTGTTCGAAATTGAAGAGCCCGTATAAACGATATCTAAATACCATGTACCGTTAGGCACTTTTACAGCTTTTGATAAAATATGTTTACCTTTTAGAATTTTCTTGCCAAAAAATACATCAATTTTTTTAGTATCAGGATGAAAACGCCATAATCTAAATTCATAATTTTTTTCTTTTAAAGAATTTAAATCAGTGTTTTTTATCAACTCATCTAAAAGTATTAAAGCAGAGGTAAATCCCCAAAAACTAGGCGATTTACTCGTATTATTTGTATAAAGATAAACTGGATAACGAGCAACTATTCCAATACCACCTTGAATTAAAGGAAAAGGTCCAGCTAAAGTTAGTTCTTTCGTTTTTTTTGCAAGAAAAGCTTCTTTTTTTCTATTATCAGATTTAAAAATATCATGTCCAATAGCTTTTTCATTGCCTTTAAGTGGATAAATTTTTGCAATAATACCAAGAGGAGCTAATTGAAGATTACTTACTCCGCCAAAAGAGCGGTACATCATTTTTGAATATTCATTAAAATCACTCATATCACCTTTTGTTGTGTAAATATGAGAAGCTAAGATCATAGCACTAGCAGTACTTCTATTAACTGCTTTTTCTAGAATTAAGGCTTGCGTATGAAGGATTTTTTTTGATAATACATTGATTTGTTTTTCCCAATATTCACTGTTATTATTAATTAAAAATAAACCCATGAAAAAAAGTGTTAAAGCAAAGATTGAAGATATTATTATTTCTTTATTGATCATTTATCTTACCTTTATTTTCAATAATTTTAACATATAATATTGATGATAAGATAAATATAAAGTTTTTTTGGTAAAAAGAATTTTATTAAGGAAAAGAAAGAAACAAAATAAAGGAAAAACTACTTATTCATCCTTATTTTGTTCAATATTCCATTTTAAAACAACTTCATCAACAATACCTACAAAACGCTCAATGAAAATCCCATCTTTAGAATACAAAAAAGACTCAGGTATTCTTTGAACATTTCCAATACGTTTTGCAAAATCAAAGTTTGAAGAAGAAACAGTAACGGGAAATTTAATTTTATGTTTTGTAAGAAAAGCCTCTAATTCTTTGGGATCTTTATTTCTTTCATATAAAACACCAATTATCTCAAATTTATCTCCATATTTTTCATACATCTCGTTAAATAAAGGCATTTCTTTGATACAAGGAGGACACCAAGTAGCCCAAAAATTAATTAAAACTACTTTGCCATTTAATTGTTTTGAAATAAGAGAATTACCTAACATCTCAATATCAATTTTTTCACCTTTAGTCGTAAGTAAAGTAAATTTTTCATTTTTTATCTCACGCTTTTTTTCTTTTTTTTCATCAAAAGATACTTCAACCGCTGCTTCATTATTACTTGAATCACTGCAAGATGTTAAAAACAATAAAAGAAATAAAGAGGTAAATAGAATTTTCATTATTAGTTCTTGTATATTTCAGATTCAACAAGATTCAATAAACCTTTGTAAGAAAAATCTTCTAATAATTTTCCATTTACAAAAAACTCAGGTGTTGCTCTTACTTTTAACGTTTGCCCGTCAATTCTGTCTAAATTTAATTGATCAATAAAAATAGGGTCATTAAAATCTTCTTTTAATTTAGCCAAATCTAAACCTTTTACATTTTCTAAATAAGTCCATATTAATTTTGGTTTTGGATTTTTATGATCTGCCCATACAGGCTGATAATAATAAATCACTTCTAATACTTCATTGTATAAGTTTTGTTTTCCTGCTGCACCTAATATTTTAATCATATATTCTGAATTGGCATGATTAGGTACATATCTAATAACCAGTTTAATTTCGTCTTTATACTCATTAAGTACTTTTTTAACAGCTGGATGAAAAGCTCGACAAGAACCACATTCAGGGTCTAACCACTCAACAACAGTCACTTTTGAATTTTTGTTTCCAAAAACAGGAGAATGATCCCTAATAAAAGGAGCTCCATCACTTGACATAGAAGACAATTCTTCTACTTTATTTTGTTTATAAAACGAACTTACGGCAAAAAAACCAGCAAGTAAAAGAATTAAAGAGATAAATACAATTTTTTTATTTTTCATTTAAGAAACCTTTTTATTAGAAATATATAACGCTAGAAAAATACTAACATAAGCAATAAGAGATAAAAAAGGAATAGTKATAAAACCAAACCARTTAATATACTCAGTYGAACAAGGAACACCTTGTACACAAGGAACAATRCTTTCAGGRATTATTCCAAACATCAATARGTTATGGTAAATACTAAAAGATAAMCCMATYAAWACAAGAGGCATTGCATATTTAAASAGTTTATCATCTGGATACAATAAAGCCATRAGAAAAATAAGCACAAGGGGATACATAAAGATTCTTTGATACCAGCACATAGAACAAGGAACAAACTCCATTACTTCAGAGAAGAACAAAGAACCAAGMGTAGCTATRGATGCAATTAGAAAACAAAAGAATACAATATTTGAAGGTAGWATTTTAGGATTCAAGATTTTCCTTTAATAGTTTTTAAATAAGARTTTTATTCAATWAAGATATAAAATTCTATCTATTTTAAGTTAACAAACTATTAATAAWWWWKWWAAATAATAAAAAGGAAAGTTTAAAAACTTTCCCATTCATCTGCATCCGATTTTTCTTCTTTAATAATTCTTGTTTCTGCTTTTTTTGCTCTGTAAGGTTTAGGCGATTTTCTAGTAGGTAAACTTTCTTCTATGACTTTTTTAGGAGCAGGAGTTTCTGTATGTACTTCAACACTTCCTTTTCCAATAAAATCAGCTTCATTTGCTTGATCAACAATACCTTTAGCCATTAAACTAGTAGATTCTGCAATTAGCGCTGTTTCACTAGCAACGGCTGCATTTTCTTGTGTACCTTGATCAAGTCTAGTAATAGCATCGTTTATTTGTTCAATTCCTGTTTGTTGTTCTTTAGAAGATAAAGCAATATCATTAATTGTTTCTGTTGTTTTTTTGATATTTGTATTTAAAATATTGTAACCCTCGATCATTTTATCAGCACTTTGTTTTCCAAGATTGGTTTTAACCGTTGCTGCTTCTACTAARTCTTTTATTTCTTTTGCTGCTTCTGCTGATCTGCTTGCTARGTTTCTTACTTCTTGAGCAACCACTGCAAATCCTTTTCCTGCTTCTCCTGCCGTTGCTGCTTCAACAGCTGCATTTAAAGACAAGATATTTGTTTGAAATGCAATTTGATCAATAACAGTAATTGCATCTGCAATAGCTTGCGTTTGAGAATTAATTTCATCCATAGAATCAACCGTAGAACTGGCAAGTTTTTGTCCAGAATCAATAGACTCTTTTAATTCATTTGAATATTCTGCCATT